>NZ_JAUQYN010000001.1:0-304112 GCF_030586525.1 Isoptericola sp. 178
AACTAGTTGTCCGATCCAAAGGAACCAATGAAGGTTCAAAATTTGGCATTGACTATCAAGCACACTGTTGAGTTCTCAAACAACCGACACACACCATCCGAAAGCCGGAACTTTCCGTTCCGACCCCGTCCGGGGCAACCCTTCAACCTTACCCGAACCGATCCGCCCTGTCCAACTCGCTGCTGCAAATCAGTGAGCGACCTGCTCGAGGTCAGGCCCCTGCCTCGTCCGAGGGGCGCACGAAGCGCCCTGTCCGTTCGAGGAGAGTTTCAACCCCGGCGGCCACCTCGCGGTGTCCGTTCCCTGTCGGGCTGACGTGAAAGAACATTACACGTCCCCGGCAGCGAGTCCAAGCCCGTGCGGGGTGACCCGGCGCACAGTGACCGCCGACACCGTCGTCGCAGGTCGTGCAGGGTGGGCTGAGCCGCGGAACGAGGCCGTTCGCGCTAGGTTCGCACCGTGAGCGCACCACCCGTCGTCGTCCGTCCCGGCCGGGAGGAGGAGGCCGCCGAGGTCGCCTGGCTCGGGGCCCTGACCTTCCCCCTCGCCTGCCCGCCCGGGACCTCGGCCGTCACCATGGCCCACCACATCGCGCACCGGCTCACGCCCGAGACCTTCCGCAGCTGGATTAGGGCCGACGACTGCTCCCTCCTCGTCGCCGACGCCGGCGGACTCGTCGGCTACGCGCTGCTGCTGCGGGGCGAGCCGGAGGGCGTCGCCGAGCGCGAGGCGCTGCGGACGACCGTCGGCGCGGGACCGTACGTCGAGCTCTCGAAGATCTACGTCCACCCCGACCGGCTGGGTGACGGCACCGCCGGCACCCTGATGACCGGAGCCGTCGAGGGCGCCGGCGTCCTGGCACCGCACCGGCCGCTGTGGTTGGGGACCAACGGGGACAACGCCCGCGCCCAGGCCTTCTACCGCAAGCACGGGTTCGCCGTGATCGGCGCCCGCACCTATGACGTCGGGGGTGTGCAGCACGACGACGTGGTCATGCTGCACACCCCCGTGGAGTGAGCGGGTCGGCCTCAGTCCTTCGTGGAGAAGGCCGCGTCGAAGGCTGCGTCCGGCGGGTCGAACGCGAGCCGGCGCACGAACTCCAGTCCCTCGGGCGCCCCGACGAGGCGGTCCATGCCGGCGTCCTCCCACTCCACCGACAGCGGGCCGTCGTACCCGATGGCGTTGAGCATCCGGAAGGCGTCCTCCCACGGCACGTCGCCGTGGCCGGTGGAGATGAAGTCCCAGCCCCGCCGCGGGTCGGCCCACGCCAGGTGGGACGACAGCCGACCGTTGCGACCGTTCAGGCGCTTCTTCGTGTCCTTGCAGTGCGCGTGGTAGATGCGGTCCTGGAAGTCCCACAGGAAGCCCACGGGGTCGACGTCCTGCCAGACCATGTGGCTCGGGTCCCAGTTGAGGCCGAAGGACTCCCGGTGCCCGATCGCCTCGAGCGTCCGCTGCGTCGTCCAGTAGTCGTAGGCGATCTCGCTCGGGTGGACCTCGAGGGCGAAGCGGACGCCGACCTCCTCGAAGACGTCGAGGATCGGGTTCCAACGGTCGGCGAAGTCCTGGTACCCCGCCTCGACCATGTCGGCCGGGACCGGCGGGAACATCGCCACGGTCTTCCAGATGGAGGACCCGGTGAAGCCGACGACGGTCCGCACGCCGAGCTTCGCCGCCATGCGCGCGGTGTCCTTCATCGCCTCGGCCGCCCGCTGCCGGACGCCCTCCGGGTCGCCGTCGCCCCAGATCTCCGGCGCCAGGATCTCCTGGTGCCGCCGGTCGATCGGGTCGTCGCAGACCGCCTGGCCGGTCAGATGGTTCGAGATCGCCACGATCTGCAGCCCGTGCCGGGCCATCAGGTCCTGGCGCCCCTGGACGTAGTCGGCGTCGTCCCAGCGGGAGACGTCGAGGTGGTCACCCCAGCAGGCCAGCTCCAGGCCGTCGTACCCCCACTTCGCGGCGTGTCCGGCCACCTCCTCCAGGGGCAGGTCCGCCCACTGCCCGGTGAACAGGCTGATCGGTCGTGTCATGGTCGTTCCTCTCTCGTTCTCAGGCCAGCTCGATCCAACGGTGCTTGTCCGACGCGCTCCGCTCCACCGCATCGAGCACCCGTTGCACGGCGAGACCGTCCGCGAAGGACGGCGCGGGCGCCTGACCGGCTGCGAGCGCTCCCACCAGATCGACGACCTGATGGGTGAACGCGTGCTCGTAGCCGAGCCCGTGTCCCGGAGGCCACCAGGCCGCGACGAAGGGATGCTCGGCCTCGGTCACCACGATCCGTCGGAACCCGGCCGTCACCGCCGGTTCGGACGCGTCGTAGAAGTGCAGGACGTTCATGTCCTCGAAGTCGAACGCCAGCGACCCGGCGGACCCGTTGATCTCGATCCGGATCGCGTTCTTGCGCCCGACGGCGTACCGGGTCGCCTCGTAGCTCGCCATGGCGCCCCCGGACATCCGGCCGAAGAACACGGCCGCGTCGTCGACCGTCACCGGCCCCGTCTCGGTCCCGCCGGTCCCGGAGAGCCCCGAGAACTCGGTGGCCACGGGACGCTCGGGCACGAAGGTCTCGAGCATCCCGGCCACGCCCGTGATCCGCTCGCCGGTGATGAACTGGGTCAGGTCGACGACGTGGGCGCCGATGTCGCCCAGCGCGCCGGACCCCGCCTTGTCCTTGTCGAGCCGCCAGTTCAGCGGTGTCGAGGCGTCGGAGAGCCAGTCCTGCAGGTACTGCGCACGCACGTGGCGGATCTCGCCGATCCGCCCGTCGACGACGAGCTGCCGTGCGAGCTGGATGGCGGGGACACGCCGGTAGGTGAACCCCACCATCGCGTGCACCCCGCGGCGCGCGGCGCGGTCCGCGGCGGCCACCATCTGCTCCGCCTCGGCGACGGAGTTGGCCAGCGGCTTCTCGCACAGCACGTGCTTGCCGGCGTCGAGGGCCGCGACGGCGATCTCGGCGTGGGTGTTCCCGGGGGTGCAGATGTCGACGAGATCGATGTCGTCCCGCTCGAGCAGCCGGTGCCAGTCGGTCTCGGCGGACCCCCACCCGAGCCGGTCCGCGGCCGCGGTGACCTTCTCGCGGTTCCGTCCGGCGACCGCCGTCATCTCGGTGCGCAGCGGCAGGTCGAAGAAGCGGGGAGCGGTGCGCCAGGCGTGGGAGTGCGCCGCACCCATGAACGAGTAGCCGACCATGCCGACGCCCAGGCGGGCGCCGTCTGCTGCAGCCATTGGAGTGTCCTTTCATTCCTCGTGCGGCCCGGGCGCCCATGCGGGCGGACGAGCCGCGGTGGCGGGGCCCGCAGGCCCCGCCACCGTCGGGGTGCGGTCCGGTCAGGACTCGAACGCGTTGGGCAGGTACTGGTCGACGTTGTCCGCCGTCACGACCGGGGCGAAGAGCTGGACGGTGCGCGGCACGCTCGACGAGGCGAGGTCGCTCATGTCCTTCTCGTGCGCCACCAGGCGGGCCAGCTTGATGCCGTCGGCGGCCTGGGTCGCCGGGTAGATGACGGTCGCCTGGACGACGGAGTCGCCCTCCTGGATCTCGCGCATCATGTTGGCCGAGCCCGCACCGCCGACGACGAAGAACTCGTCACGACCGGCGTTCTCGATCGCCTGGAGGACGCCGACACCCTGGTCGTCGTCGTGGTTCCAGATGGCGTCGATCTCGGGGGCCGCCTGCAGCAGGCTCGAGGTGACCGACTCGCCGCCCTGGACGGTGAAGTCCGCCGCGACCTGGTTGTCGACGTCCAGCCCGCACTCGGACAGCGCGTCTTCGAAGCCCTGGCTGCGGTCCTGGGTCAGCGGCAGCGAGGCGATGCCCTGGATCTCGGCGACGACGGCGTCCGGCTGGTCGCCGAGCTGCTCGCAGATGTACTGGCCGGCCGAGACGCCCATGCCGTAGTTGTCGCCCAGCACCGTGGAGCGGGCGGCGAACGGGTCGGAGAACTCGCGGTCCACGTTGATGACCGGGATCCCGGCCTCCATGGCCTCGATCGCGACGTCGGTCAGCGCGGCGCCGTCGAACGGCAGGAGCACGATGGCGTCCACACCGTCGGCGATGAAGCCTTCGATCTGGCTGATCTGCACGTTGACGTCGTTCGTGCCCTCGGCGACACGGAGGTCGACGTCGTCGTAGTTCTCGGCCTCGGCCTCGGCGGCCGAGGTGATCGCGCCCATCCAGCCGTGGTCGGCGGCAGGGGCGGAGAAGCCGATGACGACCTCCTCGCCGGCCTCGTCGTTGTCGGAGACGGCCGTGGAGCCGCCGCCCTCCTCGGAGGACGCCTCGCTCTCCTCCTCGGCCGGTTCGTTGCTCACGCAGCCGGTCAGCAGGAGCGCCGAGGCGGCGAGGGCAGCGGGGATGCCGAGCATGCGCTGGCGGCGGTTCATACGTGCGGACATGGGATCTTCCTCGATTCGGTCCGGATCGTGCTGGGTGGGTGTGGTGGTGTGTGCGGGGGTGGGGTCAGCTCGATCTCGAGGGTGCCGAGATCCGCTGCTGCAGCAGCACGGCGCCGACGATGATCGCGCCCTTGGCGATCTGCTGCACCGAGCTGTCGAGGTTGTTGATGATGAAGACGTTCGAGAGCGTCGCGAAGATGAGGACGCCGATGACGGTGCCGATGATCGTGCCGCGTCCCCCGGCCAGGAGCGTGCCGCCGACGACGACCGCGGCGATCACGTCGAGCTCGTAGAGCAGGCCGTTGGTCGACGAGCCGGCCCCGGTCCGGGCGAGCATCATCGTGCCGGCGATGCCGACGGTGAGACCGGAGAGCCCGTAGACGTACATGAGGTGACGCTTGACCTTGATGCCGGCCAGGCGCGCCGCCTCCGGGTTGCCGCCGACCGCGACGGTGCGGCGACCGAACGTCGTGCGGTTGAGCAGGAACCAGCCGGCGACGACGACGAGCGCGAAGATCCACACGATCTTCGGCACGCCCAGGAGGTTGCCCTCGAAGGTGTTCTCGAACGACGACGTCTGGACGAGCTGGGTACGACGGTTCGCGATGAGCTCGGCGAGCCCGCGGGCCGCGACGAGCATGGCGAGCGTCGCGATGAACGCGACGACGTTCCCGTAGGCGATGATCACGCCGTTGACCAGCCCGGCTCCGAGCCCGACGAGGAGCGCACAGCCGACCATGACGATCCAGCCGTACTGGCCGGCCAGGTCCTGCGTCGCCAGCGTCGTGGCCCACACCGTCGTCAGGCCGAGCACGGAACCGACCGACAGGTCGATGCCGCCCGTGGTGATGACGAAGGTCATGCCGATGGCCATCACCCCCGTCACGGACGCCAGGCTGAGGATGATCGTCAGGTTCGTCAGGCTCGCGAACCGTTCGCCGCCCGTCAGGAACCCGACGAGGCACAGCAGGAGGAGCGCGGCGACCAGCCCCAGGTTGCGGACGACGGTCCCCGAGAGGGCCCGGCGGCCGCCTGCTCGTGCGCTCGATGCTTCTGTCGTCGGACGTGACGACACCTTCTGCTCGCTCACGCGACACTTCCTTCCATGACCATGTCGAGCACCTGGTGCTCGTCGATCGACTCGGCGGGCCCTGAGTGCACGACCTGGCCCTCGGAGATCACGAGGACGCGGTCGGCCAGGCCCAGGACTTCGGGGATCTCGCTGGAGACGACGAGCACGGCGGTCCCGGCGTCGGCGAGGCGGCGGATCAGGGAGTAGATCTCCGACCGCGCGCCGACGTCGACGCCCCGGGTCGGCTCGTCGAGGAGAAGGACCTCGACGCCGTGCACCAGCCAGCGGGCGAGCATCGCCTTCTGCTGGTTGCCGCCCGACAGGGTGCGGATCGCCCGGTCGACGTCCGGCGGACGCAGGTCGAGCGCCGTGGCCTGCTCCTGGGCGGCCTTCTTCTCGGCACGTTCGTCGAGCCAGCCGCCGCGTGCCATGCCCGCGAACGTCGACAGGGTGATGTTCCGGTAGACCGGCTCGTCGAGCACGAGACCCTGGCTCTTGCGCTCCTCGGGAGCGAGCCCGATGCCGGCGGCGACCGCCCCGGACACCGAACCGCGGTGCAGCCTCTTCCCGTCGAGCGTGATCTTCCCGCCCGTCGCCCGACGTGCGCCGTAGATGGTCTCGAGGATCTCGGACCGCCCCGAGCCGACGAGGCCGGCCAGGCCGACGATCTCCCCGGCACGGATCGACAGGGAGACGTCGGAGAAGACCCCGGCGAGGGCCAGGTCGGTGACCTCGAGCCGGACCGGCGCCTCCTCGGGCACGCCGGGCCGGTCGGGGAACGCGTACTCCATCTCCCGGCCGGTCATGAGCTTGATGAGCTCGTCGGTCGGCGTGGTCGACACTTCCAGGTTCCGACCGACGGTGCGGCCGTCCTTGAGGACGGTGATGCGGTCGCCGATCCGCCGGATCTCCTCCAGACGGTGCGAGATGTAGATGATGGCGATGCCCTGGCGGGTCAGCTCGTCGACGACCCGGAAGAGGTTGTCGACCTCGCCGGAGTCCAGGACGGCCGACGGCTCGTCCATGACGATGACGCGTGCGTCCCGCGAGAGCGCCCGTGCCATCGAGACGATCTGCTTGCCGGCGGCCGGCAGCTCCCCGACCTCCTGGTGCGGTGAGATCTCCGGGTGCCCCAGGCGGTCCATGAGCTGCCGGGTCCGCTGCGCCGCCGAGCGGCGACGCGTGAAACCGGCGGAGGCGAGCTCGTGCCCCAGGTAGATGTTCTCGGCGACGGTCAGGCCGTCGACCACGTCCAGCTCCTGGTACATCGTCGCCACGCCGTGCTCGAGCGCGGCGTCGGGGTGCGGGATGGCGATCTTCTCGCCGTCGAGCAGGATGGTGCCGGCCGTGGGCTGGTGGGCCCCGGCCAGGACCTTGATGAGCGTGGACTTCCCGGCGCCGTTCTGGCCGAGCAGGCAGTGGACCTCGCCGGGGAGGACGTCGAGGTCCACACCGTCGAGCGCCTTGGCACCCGGGAAGTGCTTGACGATCCCTTGCATCTGCAGCAGCGGCGCTGCGGGGTCTTCGGTGACCATGCGACGACTCTAGAGAGACTTCTGCTCGTCGTCAATCATAAGTTCCGAGACTTTCGGATCGTTACCTCGCTGTGATGCGAACTCCGTCGACACATGCGATGGGGAATGAAGGCGTGGTTCACTGTGCTCATGGAAGGGCTGGCGAAGTTTCCCCCGCGTCCCACGGGAGCCGGAGCGATGTTTCAGCTGTTCCGGGACGGTCGACCGCGCACCCGTGCGTCGCTGGTCGCCGCCACCGGGCAGTCGCGCTCCACCGTGGCCGGACGCATCGACGCGCTGCGTGCGATCGGGTTGCTCGCCCCCGCCGGCGAGGCGACGAGCACGGGTGGCCGGCCGCCGTCGACCTTCGCCTTCGACCCGACGTCGCGGATCGTCCTCGGCGTCGACCTCGGCGCCACGCACGCACGACTCGCGGTCACCGACCTCGCCGGAGAACCGATCGGCGTCCTCGAGGAACCGGTCTCCATCGCCGACGGGCCCGGGCACGTCCTGGACTGGGTCGCCGAGACGGGGTCCAAGGTCGTCGCCCAGGCCGGGAGGCGTCTCGACGAGCTCGCCGGGGTCGGCATCGGCCTCCCCGGCCCCGTCGACCACACCACGGGACGGCCCGTGAACCCGCCGATCATGCCCGGCTGGGACGGCACGGACGTCCCCACCGAGCTCCACGCGCGCCTCGGCGCCCCGGTCCAGGTGGACAACGACGTCAACATCATGGCCCTGGGCGAGCACCGGACCCTGTGCTCCGAGGTCGACGACCTGCTGTTCGTCAAGGTGGCGACCGGTATCGGTGCCGGCGTCATCATGGACGGCGAGCTGCGGCGCGGCGCCCAGGGTGCGGCGGGCGACCTCGGCCACATCACGGTGCCGCGCGCCTCGGACATCCCGTGCCGCTGCGGCAACACCGGATGTCTCGAGGCCGTCGCGGGCGGCGCCGCCATCGTCGCCGACCTGCGGGCACGCGGCGCCGACGTCAGCACCACCCGTGACGTCGTCGACCTCGTCCGCGCCGGCGACGTCGCGGCCGGGCAGGCCGTGCGCCAGGCGGGCCGCGACATCGGCAGCGTGCTGGCCGCCTCGGTGAGCCTGCTCAACCCCGCCCGCATCGTCATCGGCGGCATCCTGTCCGACGCCGGCGAGCACCTCATGGCCGGGATCCGCGAGATCGTCTACCAGCGCTCGCTGCCGCTGGCGACGCAGCACCTCCGGATCGCCACCACCGGTGCCGGTGCCCAGGCCGGCGTCGTCGGGGCCGCGTTCCTCGTCACCGAGCAGTACCTCGCGGCGCCGTCCGTCGACGCGCTCATCGCCCAGGAGGAGGCGTGAGCACGCGCAACGCCCTGGTCGTCCGGGGCGGGTGGGACGGCCACGACCCCGTCGGGACGACCGAGATCTTCATCCCGGTCCTCAAGGACGCCGGCTTCGAGGTCACCGTCGAGGAGTCGCTGGAGGTCTACGCCGACGAGGGTGTCATGGCCGGCAGCGACCTGATCGTCCAGTCGTGGACGATGGGCGACATCCTCGTCGAGGAGATGCACGGCCTCCGCGTCGCCGTCGAGAACGGCACCGGCCTCGCCGGCTGGCACGGCGGCCTCCTGGACGCGTTCCGCGGCGCCACCGACTTCCAGCACCTGGTCGGCGGCCAGTTCGTCGCCCACCCCGACGACGTGGTCGACCACGAGATCGCCGTCCACCCCGACCGTGCCGACCACCCGGTGGTCGCCGGCCTGCCCGCCCGCACGCGGCTGACCACCGAGCAGTACTGGGTACAGCACGACACGGCGTGCGACGTGCTGATGACGACCACGCACACGTCCCGCCCCGGCACCCCGTGGCACGAGGACGTCACGGTTCCGGTGGCGTGGACCCGCTCCTGGGGACGGGGCAGGGTCTTCGCCTGCTCCGTCGGTCACACCGTGGCGGACGTCCAGGAACCGACGATTCACGAGGTCATCTCGCGCGGCCTGCTCTGGGCCGCGCGCAGCCCGCGCTGACCGGCCCGCGACGTCCGGACCTCGTCTCTCAGGCGCCGAGCGCCTCCGGGCCGCCGTCGAGCAGCACCGTGAACTGCGCCTCGTCGAGGATCGGGACCCCGAGCTGCTCGGCCTTGGTGGCCTTGGAACCGGCCTTCTCCCCCGCCACGACGTAGTCGGTGTTCTTCGACACGGACCCGGCGGCCTTGCCGCCCGCCGCGACGACGGCCTCCTTCGCGCCGTCCCGCGAGTAGTTCTCCAGCGACCCCGTGACGACGACGGTCAGCCCGGCGAGCGGTCCCGTCGGCCCCTCGGCGGCCTTCTCCGCCATCACCGCCGGGCCGGGGTGTCCCGGGGTCTCGAAGCGGACGCCCGCGCGGGCCCAGGTCTCGACGATCTCCCGGTGCCAGTCGACCTCGAACCAGGCCTGGACCTCGTCCGCGATGACCGGGCCGACACCCTCCACGGCGGCGAGCTCGTCACGGGACGCCGCACGGATCGCCTCGAGCGACCCGAACCAGTCCGCGAGCGCGCGGGCCGCGACCGGGCCGACGTGCCGGATGTTGAGCGAGACCAGGATCCGCCACAGGTCCTTGACCTTCGCCCTGTCGAGCTCGTCGAGGAGCTTGGTGGCCTGGGCGTTGGGCTCGTACAACGACTCCCCCGCCTCGACGGCTGCTCGTTCGTCGGCCTTGGACAGCTTGCGCTTCTTCTGGAACGGGCGCACCGCCTTGACCGTCTGGACCGAGCCGTCCGGCATCTCGAACTCGGCCGACTCCCCGCGCCCGTCCCACTCCTTCGGCAGGCCGGTCTCGGAGTCCCGCACCACGGCGCGGATCGGCGCCAGCTCGTCGAGCGTCAGGTCGAACAGCCGTGCCTCGGTGCGCAGTGGCGGCTCCTTCGGCTCAAGCGGTTGCGTCAGGGCGGCCGCGGTCACCTCGCCGAGCGCGTCGACGTCGAGCCCGCCGCGGGAGCCGATGTGCTCGACACGGCCCCGCACCTGGGCGGGGCAGGACTCGGCGTTCGGGCACCGGAGGTCGACGTCACCCTCCTTCATGGGCCGCAGCGGCGTCCCGCACTCGGGGCAGTCCGCCGGCATCACGAAGTCCTCGCGGGGATAGCCGTCGTCGGCGAGCGCCGTGACCGGGCCGAGGATCTCGGGGATGACGTCGCCCGCCTTGCGCAGCACGACCATGTCGCCGATGCGCACGCCCTTGGCCTTCACGACGTCCTGGTTGTGCAGGGTGGCCTGGCGCACCGTGGACCCGGCGACCAGGACGGGCTCCATGACGGCGTACGGCGTGGCGCGACCGGTCCGCCCGACGCCGACCTGGATCGCGAGGAGGCGCGTGTTCACCTCCTCGGGCGGGTACTTGTAGGCCGTCGCCCAGCGCGGCGCGCGGCTGGTGGCGCCCAGGAGGCGCTGGTCGGCCAGGGCGTCGACCTTGACCACGATGCCGTCCAGCTCGTGCTCGATGTCGTGGCGGTGCTCGCCGAAGTGGTCGATCATCTCGAGCACCGCGTCGACGCCCTCCACGACCCGGTTGTGGGGCGAGATCGGGATGCCCCACCGCGCGAAGAGGTCGTAGGCGTCCGAGAGGTTGGCCAGCTCCTCGTGCTGCCCTTCCGTCCACTGGAGCGCGCCGACACCGTGCGCGTACAGGCGCAACGCCTCGATGCGGGCGAGCCCCGCCTCGTGCTCGAGCCCGGTCTTCTTGTCCAGGAGCTGACGCAGCCCGCCGGCGGCGGCGTTGCGCGGGTTCGCGAACTGGGGGAAGCGGCGCAGCGCGGCCACGCGGGCGCGTTCCTCGTCGAACTCGCGGGTGGCCGCACGCTCCCGCGCCTCGGCGACCGCCCGGTCGCGCAGCTCGACCTGCAGCTCGTTGAGCCGCGCGAAGGACGCCGTCGGGATGAACACCTCCCCGCGGATCTCGACGACGTCCGGGTGCTCGTCACCGTCGAGCCGGTGCGGGATCTGCGCGATGCGCAGCGCGTTGGCGGTGATGTCCTCGCCCGTACGGCCGTCCCCGCGGGTGGCGGCACGGACCAGGCGCCCCTGCTCGTACAGCAGCGCGATGGCCAGGCCGTCGATCTTGACCTCCGACAGGTAGCCGACGGCGCCTCCGGGCACGTCGAGGTCGCGGGCGACCCGGGCGTCCCAGGCGCGCAGCTCGTCCGTGCTGAACACGTTGTCGAGCGACAGCATCGGCTCGAGGTGGTCGACGTTCGCGAACGCGGTCGAGGCCTGCCCGCCGACGCGCTGGGTCGGCGAGTCCGGCCGGCGCAGCGCCGGGTGGGCGGCCTCGAGCGCCTCCAGCTGGTGCATGCGCGCGTCGTACTCCGCGTCGGAGACCTTCGGCGCGTCGTGCTGGTAGTAGGCGGCCTGGTCCTCCTCGACGAGGGCGACGAGCTCGGCCCAGCGACGCTGGGCCGAGGCCTCGTCGAGCGCGGACGGGTCGAGGGTGGCGTCGGTGTCGGTCACGCCCCCATCTTGCCGTGGGACACCCACACCGCGCGTCCGCGGCTCAGAAGGACGCCGACCGGGGTCTGGTGGCCGACGCCGGCGGCGGGAGCGCACCCCCGCCGCCCGCGGCGTCGAAGGACGCCGACCGCCCGCGGTTGGCGGCCGCGGGCACGCCCCCGCCGCCGGCGCCTCCGCCCTGGGCCGCCTGGCCGCCCTGGCCGCCCTGGCCGCCCGGCGCCGCGCCGCCGGCCGCCGGACCGCCGGCCCCGCCCTGGTTCCCGGCGTTGCCCGGGCCCGGGTTGGGCCCGTTCGCGGCCCCGCCCTGCTGACCGCCCCCGGCCTGGGCACCGGCGGAGTCGGAGCTCTTGCCGATGTCCCACAGCGAGATGCCCTCGAGCTTGATCGACGGGCTGCGCAGCGAGCCGGAGGCCTTGAACCGCAGCAGGGTGAAGAACTTGTCCACCTTGTCGGAGGCGTCCTGCCACTTCTGCTGGCGGGCCTGGCCCGCGGCGTCGTAGCTGAGCAGGAGCTGCCCGAACCGGGCCGGCGACGGCCGGTTCGCCCGCGTGGTGTCGGAGACGGTGAACGTCCCCTGCTTGTTCTTCTCGAAGTTCTGGCCGGCGCTGACGGGTGCCCGCCCGTCGGAGTCGACGTACCGCAGCGGGTTCGCCGCCGCGTAGGTGTACGCCGAGAGCAGGCCGGGGTCCGCGACGACGGCGTCGGGGTCCTCGGTGAGCAGCGGCTCGGTGGACAGGAACCGCTGGTCCCGCCACGAGTACCACCGCTCGCCGAAGTTGACCGTCTTGTAGGTGCTGTCGTTCCACCCGCCGGCGAACAGGTACGGGGTGTCCTTGATCCGGCTCTGGCCGGCGACCCACTTCTGACCGGACGGCAGGTACTCCAGGTACTGGAAGACGCTGCCGACCTCGTCGGTCACCACTCGCAGGCTGCCCTGCAGGTCGGTGTGGAAGTACTGCACGTACAGGTCCTCGACCGGCGGGCACAGCCCGTCGCCGTCGGGGTCGGCGGCCCCGACGTCGCAGGCGCAGGCCTGGGTCTCGGGGTCGCACACGCAGTTCTCGTCGACGGTCGGGTCGCAGCCCTCGGGAGGCTGCGGCGCCGGGGCCGTGCGGTGGCTGGCGACCTTCGTCGTGCCGAGGTAGATCTCGGCGTACCGGTGACCGTCGTTCTCCAGGCGCCAGGCCTCGTTGACGAAGAAGTACGTGCCGCCCGGCCCTCGCTCGAGCACCAGGTTGCCGTCGGCGTCGTACCGGTAGGAGGTGTCGTTGCCGTCCTCGCCGATCTCGACCAGCCGGTCCTCGGCGTCCCACTCCATGCGGCGGTCCAGCTCGGAGGAGTCCGAGCTCGCGCAGGGCTCGGTCCACCCGGTCATGTTGCCGTTGACGTCGTGCTCGTAGCTGCGGCCGCCCGCCTGGACCACCTGGTGCGGGTGGTCGGGGTCGAACTGCTGGTCCAGCCACGCGTACGTCGACTCGGGGTCCTGGTTGTCCGAGCCGCCGCCCGACCCGCTGTACGGGTCGCACTGCGGCTCGTCCGTCGACCCGGAGTCCGGCAACGAGCCGTCGCCCTTCTTCGAGTTCGTCTTCTGCTGCGAGCGCCCCGGACCCTTGCCCCCGCCCTTGCCGGTCGTGGACTCGGTCGCGGTCGCCTGCGTGACGTCGACGAGGTTGCCGTTCGGCGTCCGGTCCGCGGTGTACTCGTAGGTGCGGTCCTCCTGCCGGTCGACGTAGCGCCCCTCGGCCCCGGCCAGCCGGTAGTGCTGGTCGTAGGTGTAGGCCTGCTGGGCGGGCCCGGGCAGGTTGTTCGCCGGGATGTCGCCGAGCTCGTCGAGCGACCCGGCGGACCCGCCGTCGTAGAGCGCGTTGGCGACGTCGGTGACGTTGCCGACGACGTCGTAGGAGTACCGCAGCTCCTGCAGCTCGCGGGCGACCGAGGTCGTGCCGTCCCACTGCTCCTGCGCGGCGGCGTCCGTCGCGATCCCGGTGAGGAACCGGCGGTCCGGGTCGTAGTCCTTCTCCGTGGTGACCCCCGTGCCGGTGGTCACGGTGCGCACCTCGCCGAACTCGTCGTAGCCGGCGTGGGTGACGTAGACGATCTCCCGGTCCGGACGCGGTACGGGGTCGCCCTCGACGGTGTAGGCGTCGTGCTGCGGCGCCAGGGACCACAGCCCGGAGACCTGGCCGCCCAGGTCGTACTCGTGGTGCAGCACCTCGCCGGTGCCGCCGTCGTCACCCGGGTACGTGAGCGTCACGACGCGCTGCAGCGAGTCGTACTGCCACCGGGTGGCCCACGTGGGCTGCGGCTCGTCCTGGCCGATGCCGAACGGGTCGACGCCGCGGGTGACCGCCTCGGTGGAGACGTTGCCGTCCACGTCGTAGGCGTACTCGCGGGCCACCGCCGGCGTCGCCTCGCGGGCCACCCGGCCCTCGCTGTTGCCCGGTGCCCCGGCCCCCAGCTCGTCGCCGTAGGTGTACTCGACGTCGCCGGTGTCGTCCGGGTAGGTGATGCTGCGCAGCCGGTCGAAGTCGTAGGCGTGGACCACCGACGTGCCCTCGGCCCGGCGCACCTCGTCGACCGTCTCCGCGACGTCCCCGGCCGGGGTCCAGGCCCGTTCCAGGAGCCCGGAGTCGGGCGTCTCGACGGACGTGCCGAGGTCCAGCATGTCGTAGCCGTAGCGGCTCACCGCGCCGGCCGTGTCGGTCACCTTCGTCAGGCGGGCCAACGGGTCGTAGGCGTACGTGGTCAGCAGCGGCGTCGTCCCGGTCCGGGCGGACTCCACGATCCGCTCGTCGCCGATCCCGGCGGCCGGCAGGGCGTCCAGCAGCCCGTCCGTGGTGCCGCCGGTCGGCGCCGGGCTCTCCACCACGGCCAGCACCGCGCCGCGCACGTCGGAGAACCGCTGCACCTCCCGCTCCAGCGGGTCGGTGACGGTGACGCTCGCGACCTGGTGGCTCAGGTGCGGCGGCTCGGTGATGTCGTAGGCGCGCCGCTCGACGCTGCCGTCGGGCAGCACCACACGGGTGAGCCGGTCGAGCAGGTCGTACCGCCGCTGGGTCGGGTCCGTCACCGGCACGTGCGTGTCGGCCGGGTCCCCGGACGAGTTCCGGGTGTTGTAGGTCGTCAGGCCCGGCGGCAGGTCGCCGCCCCCGGGATACGTGGCCTCCTCGACGACCGGGTACCACTCGCGCACCTCGCGCCCCAGGGCGTCGAAGTCGACGGCGCCCTCGACGACCATCGCGGGCGTGTCGCCGAGCGCGACGACCTGCGCGTCCCGCTTGCGCTGGACGACGCGTGCCATGCCGTCGACGAACGCCGCGGTGTCGAGGGTGTCGGCCGCCGGGGTGCCGTCCGTGAGCACGGCGTCGTGGTGGCGTGCGGCCGCCCACGCGTGCCCGTCGGAGTTGAACCCGCCGTAGGCGTAGGTCACCGTCGCCGGGCCCGACCCGCTGCCGTCGCAGGCGAAGTCCCCGGACTCGCGGGGCGTGGCCACCGCGGCGATGCGCCCGAGCGCGTCGTAGCAGTACTCGGTGGTGTTGCCGTTCGCATCCGTCGTCGTCGCCGGCAGCCCGACCGTGTAGTCGTACGTCGCGGTCGAGGTCACCCCGTGCGAGTCCGTCACCTGGGCGATGTCGGTCACGCGGTGGTCGTCGTAGACGTAGTCCACGCAGTAGCGCTGCTCCTCCGCAGCGCGCGTGGCGGCGTCCACCTCGTCCTGCGGGGCGTCTGCCGCGGGGACGCAGCCCTCGAACACCGACTCCTCGGGCAGCGCCGGCGGCGTGCCGCCGCAGGCCGAGGAGTCGGTCTCGCCGGTGAGCACGTTCGCCGGGTACCGCACGGCGTCGTAGTTGCCGTACGGCTCGAACGCCATCTCGGTCACCGCGACGACGTCGTCGCCGCAGACGTCCTGGCCCTGCGTCTCCACGATCCGGATCGGCACGGCGTTGCCGCACAGGTCGAGGCTGCCGTCACGGTACTTCAGCACCTCACCCGAGTCGTCGGTGCCGGCGTGCACCGCCACGGTGGCGGGCACCTGCACCCACGAGCTGTCGTCGCCGCCGTAGCGCGGCGTGGTGCACGGCGGGTACGTCGTCACGGTCGTGGTGTCGTCACCCGTGGTGCCGGTCTCCGCGTGGTCGACGGCGGTGAGCGTGTTGCCCAGCCCGTCGTAGGTGAAGTCGGTCGTGCGGGCGTGCCCGTCGCCGTCGGCGTCGAACCGCGTGAACGTCTCGGACGTCAGCCGCGGGGCGAGGGCCAGGTCGAACAGCGCCGTGCGGGCCGGGTCCCCGACGTCGGGCACGACACCGGTGAACTCGTCGCCGTTGGCGGGCTCGCCGGCACCGGGCTCGCCGACCACGACGTGAGCCAGCTCCCACGTGGTGTCGGTCCGTTCCAGCAGCCGGTCGTCGCCCTCGGTGTCACCCGGTGCGAGCAGGTCGACACGTTCGGCCAGCCCGTCGTCGAACGGGGTGTCGTTGCGGTACGTCCAGCGGGTGATGCGCTGCAGACCCGGGTCGTAGGACGGGCCGTCGGCCGGGTCGGCGTCGACGTCGTACTCGCGCTGCTCGACCGCGTCGAACCCGAGCATCGTGCGGTGCAGGTGGTCGTAGGCGTCGCCGGAGTAGGAGAACTCCCGGCGCTGGACGTCGGTGCCGTCGCCGGGGCGCCCGTCGTCGTACTCCACCTCGCTCATGACCCACAGCGAGTTCGGCTGGACGATGCTGTTGCCGGTGCGCTCGTAGTCCACCCGGACAGCACCGCCGAGCGGGTTGTCGACCGCCTTGAGCAGGTTGGTGCGGCCGGCCTGGTTCAGCCGGACCTCGACGTGCTCGTCGGTCAGGCTCTCCACGACGTCGAGGTAGCCGTCGCCGTCCATGTCGGTCATGTCCACGACGGTCCGCGAGCGCTCGTAGCCACCGTGCACGCCGGGGTTGATGATGACGTAGCAGGCCACCAGGCAGATCGGGCCGACGGAGACGGTGAAGTCGAAGCCGCCGTTGACCGAGGTGCTGCGGGCCAGGTCGGCCCGGTTGTCGATGGTCAGGTCGCCGACGCCGAAGTCGGGCGACGGGTACGTGCCCAGCACCTTCGCGGTGCGGCCGTTGCCGTCCGCCGCGCCGAAGACGGTCTTCGGCGCGCTCTCGTTGCCGTCGGCGTAGACCATGCGGTCCAGCACCCCGTCGCCGTCGACGTCGATCCAGGAGGCCTCGGACAGGGTCCCGCCCTCGGCACCCCCGACGCCACCGCCGAACTCGTAGGCGTTGAGCTGGAAGCCGCCGGACAGCGCCCCCGACACGCTCTCGGAGGCCTCGAACACCCCGCCGGACCACTTCACCGGGTCGGCGTAGCCGTAGCCGGTGCCGAGCGCCACCTGCACACCGCTCTCGGACCAGGTCTCCACGAGGTCGGTCACGCCGTCCCCGTTGACGTCGTCGAGGTCGACGCTGACCTGGACGCCCTGACCGGTGCTGTCACCGTCGGGCAGGAGGTCGTCGACGCCCCCGTCGAGCCCGTCGGTGTTGTCGCCGAACGGGTTGGTCCACTGGCCCTGGATCGAGAAGCCCAGCCCGATGCTCATGCCCCGGGTCTTGTTCTTGGACGTCCCGTTCTGGGCCCCGACCGTCGGGCTGCCGGCGGAGGTCTTCGTCTGCTCGCTGCCCTCGATGGAGACGGGCGACCCGCCGAGACCGCCGCCGACGGAGACCGCCGTCGAGATCGTGTTCTCGACCTCGCTGCCGCTGTCCAGGCTGCCGCCGCGCGGACCGGTGTAGTCGGCGTCGCTGCCGGAGCGCACGTCGGGGAAGCCGTCGCCGTTGAGGTCCTGGAAGTCGGTGACCGTCCGGCCGCCGCCGATGGCCCCGCTGAGGCTGGCCGGCCCGAGACCGAGCGCGGCGTTGAAGTCCCCGTCGATGGTCAGCACGCGGGGTGCCGGGCGGGCGTCGTCGCTGCTGCCCGGGCTCGTCGAGCCGCCGGAGGTGCCGCCCGGGTCGACCACGGCGATCTCCTCGCCGATACGGGTCGAGCGGATACCGGTGGCCGTGACGAACAGCCCCTCCTCGGACGCCGCACGCCAGCGGTCGGCGGCGCCGCCGTCCGGACCGGGCAGCGGGAAGTAGGGCAGGGCCTTGTCGAACGAGTCCGCCACCTTGTCGGCCGACGACCCCAGGTCGCCGGGCTCGCCGGCGACCTCGGTCGCGTCCGGGGCGTCCGGGATCTCGGTGTCCTCGTCGAAGTCGTCGACGCCCTCCGGCTCCAGCTCGAAGTGGTCGCGCTGCAGCAGGGCGTCGCCGCGCGGCTCGTCGGGGTCGTCGCGGGGGATGTCGGGGTGGTCGGCGTCGTAGCCGGCGGCGGTCCACCCGCGGTTGCCGGAGGCGAAGACCGACTGGACGTCGGGGGCCACGAGCCGGGCGGTCAGGTCGCCGGCGCCCTTGTCGTCCTCGTCGTCGTCCGACGTCGCCACGACGCTCAGGCTGCCGTTCTCCAGCACGTGGGCCGCCATCGGGGCGTCGTGCAGGGAGACCTCGACCCAGTAGTCCTGGCCGGGTTCGGCGTCGAAGTCCAGGGTCGTCTCCCCCTCGACCCGGTACTCGGACGGCAGCACGAACGGCCCGTCGTCGTGGTTGTGCTCGACGGTGAACTCGTCGGACTTGGCCACCACGCCGACGATGCCGTGCTCGTCCTCGCTCTTGACCGTCACCACGGCGGGCGAGGACGCCCAGCCCTCGTCGTCGGGTTCCACCTCGAGGTAGTCCCAGATCCGGTCCGCCACGACGCCGACGTCGAGGGTGAAGGTCCCGGCCGCGTCCGGCGACCAGGACAGGTACGGCCCCGTCACCTCGTCGGAGACGGAGAAGACCCGCACCGACGGGATGACGACGGGCCCGGTCGACGACGGCAGCACGGCGTCGGCCGGCAGGTCGTCCGGCGTGGCCTCGCCGTTCGGACCGGACTCGGCGACCGGGTCGGCGAGCTCGAGCTGGACGTCCAGCGCGAGCGACCGCGGGTCGACCGGGGAGTCCGAGGCGACCTCCAGCGCGAGCCAGTCGGGGTTGTCCACGACGCTGTCGCAGTCCTCGGCGTCGCCGTCGTCGAAGCAACCGGCGGGCTCGGCCACCTGACCGACCTCGGAGACGTCGAACGTGTAGGTCAGCTCCACCGACGTCGGGGCGACCTCGATGGGGTCCTCCCCGGGTGGTGCCTCGGGTTCGTCGCCGGGGGCCGGGCCGGCGCCCAGCAGCCCCTCGGCACCTCCGTCGGGGGTGAGGGTGACGACCGACGAGGTGCCCTCGGTCGAGCCGGCGTTGAGCCCGTGGCTCGCGACGACCTCGACGTCGTCGGTCAGCAGGCCGGTGCGCTCGAGGGTGACCGTCAGGGTCGCCTCCCCGGGGTTCGGCAGCAGGGTGCGGCCGCCGTCCCGCCCGAACGTCGTGAAGTCCTCGGCGGCGTCGTAGGAGAGGACGTCGCGTCCCTGGGCGTCCGGCAGCGGGTCGCTCGTCGGCACGCCCGACCCGACGGACGAGTACGTGACCGCCGGTGCCCACTCGACGAGGTCGTCGGTGCCGTTGTCGATGACGTGGGTGCGGAAGAAGATCTCGTCACCGGCGTCCACGGACACGGAGACGGCATGGTCGACGCTCGGGCTCGCGCCGGTCAGCGTCTCGTCGAGCGGGCGCTTCGGCGTGGTGTCCAGGGTCTCGATCATGACCCGCACGCCGTCGCCGTCGTAGTTGCCGGCGTCGGCCAGGGTCGCGGTCCCGGTGACGTCGACGACGCCGTCGTAGGGCGCGACCCACCGCCGCACGGTGTCGTAGCGCGGCGCCGAGGCCTCGAGAAGCTCGTCGACCCCCTCCGGCTCGGCACTGGCGAGCTCCGAGGAGAAGCTGCCCATCGGCACCGCGGTGCCGGCGGAGGAGGCCACGAACTCGATGGAGCCGTCCGACTCGTCGTAGACGCTGAAGAACACCTGCCAGCCGCTCGACCCCTTCTTGATGAGGTCGGGACGGCCGTCGGCGTTGACGTCCGAGAAGTACCGGTCCGCCCAGTCGAACCCGAACGAGCCGCCGACCTGGATCGAGGCCACGGGGTAGAACTCGGCGTGCAGGTCGACGCCGAAGTCGGTGCCGGTACCGATCTTGGCCTCGTCGATCGTCATCGGCGCACCGAACCGGTCGGCGTGACCGGACAGGTCGTCACCGGGGCGCGACAGGTTGCGGGCGTACTTCACCGCGCCGTTCTCGACCCAGACACGGTCCGGCAGGCTGTCGCCGTCCATGTCCATGAACGTGGTGACGTCCTCGCTGTTGCCGCCCGAGAGGTTGAAGGAGCCGCCGAACGAGCCGATCTTGCTGGGTGCGACCGGGTTGAACCCGATGTACGAGCCGCCCTCGGCACCGCCGCGGAACGAGGTGGCCAGCGCGCTGGAGGCCGACACGTTCGACCCCGTGCTCACCGAGGAGTCGGTGTCGGTGTCCCAGCGGACCGGGTCCCCGAACAGGTCGAACGCGTCCCCGTCGCGCGGGACGTCGTCGAACCACTTCATGCGGTGCCACGCCTCGACGACGCCGTCACCGCCGAACTGGCCGACGCGCTTGACCAGGCTCTTGTCGAAGGGACCGGTCTTGTACTCCAGCGCGTACCCGCCGAGCAGCTCGCCGAGGTTGCCCGCGTCGATCTCGCCCGGGCCGTCGTCGGTGCGCGCGCCGGGGGCGTGGTAGCGCACCTGGATCTCGCGCAGCAGGTCCGCGGTGACCACGGGGGCGCCTCCGGAGGCGTCCACCAGCGGGTCGGGCCGGGCGTCCACGGAGCCGCCGGAGGCGACGGTGGTGCCGCCGACGTCGCCGTCGCGCAGGAAGTAGACGCTGTACGGCGGGTCGTCGACGACGCCCTCGGAGTCCGGCTCGACGTCGAACCCGGTGTAGGTGATCTCCCGCAGGTACATCTCCAGGCCCGGCCCGCTCGACGAGCTGCCGTAGCCGACGCCGGTGGCGGTGTCGTACTCGAACCGCATGACGTTGCCGGAGATGTCCTCGACGTAGGTCAGCGGCCAGTGGAAGGCGTTCCCGGCCGCGGTGGTCAGCACCTGTCCCTGGCCGTCCGGGTCGCCGCCGTACCAGCGGTCGTTGCCGTCCTTGTCGGTGACCTGCCACCAGTAGGCGCCGGGGGTGTCCCCGTGCCGGACGATGCGCTCGTACTCGGTCTCGACCTGCCGCACGAAGTCGGTGCGCGGCCCGGCCTCGCGCGCCCCGTAGTCGCCGCCGTCCCGGATGGAGTGCGGGAACAGCCGTGCGCCGTCCAGCGCGTAGGTCTCGGTCTCGACGTCGGCGGCGAACCGGGGTGCGCCGTAGGTCGGGTCGACCGCGATCGCCCCGGCGTCGAGGTCCCAGCCGAGGCCGAGCCAGCCGTTGCCGCCCGAGGAGTCGTAGGTCAGGTCGAGGTCCGGCTCGACGCCGGCGCGGCCGGGCGGCACGAGCACCGGGTAGGACATCTGCGCGGCGCCGGCGCTCGTGGGGTCGGGCGGCTCGACGAGGGACAGCGCCTCGGTCGGGTCCCCGTAGTCCAGCTCGGCGAGGTCGACGCCCCCGAGGTCGTCCGGCGACGTGCCGGGGACGTCGTCGAGCGTCCCGACGGCGGGGTCCGCGAGGGGCTCCGCGACGCCGGGTGCCGCGGTGAGGGTCACCACCAGGGCGGCCGAGGCCGCCATCGCGGTGGCCGTGGTCCATCGTCGTGCCGCCGTGCGTCGCTCGCGCCGGGCAGGTCCTGCGGCCATGGGAGTCCCCTCTCGCACGGCCGAACGCCCGCCCGACCTCTCTCGAGACTACGGATGTGATCTGCGCCACGGTCGGGCGGGACGGCCCCTCGCGCAGATCTCACCCGGGTGAAGCCGGCCCACGGTGCACCTCTGGGAGGATGGAGCCATGTCCACGACGCTCGCCGACCTGGGCATCGACGTCGACCTGCGGGTGACGCCCTGGCACTACCCGGGCCCGGCCGCTCCCACGTCGGGCCTGCTGCACGACGGCACCTTCGGTGCGCTCCGGCACGACGGCGGCACCTGGGTCGGTGAGGACGGCACCTCCCTGGACGAGCTGCTGGCACGCGCCCGCGTCCCCGCGCGACGCCACCGGCACGCGGTGGTCGCCATCGGCTCCAACGCCGCTCCCGGGGTGATGCACCGCAAGTTCACCCGGCTGGGCGTGAGCACGACGGTGCCCATGCTGCACGGCGCGCTCTCCCACGTGTCGGTCGGGCACATCCCCCGCGTCAACCCGGCGGGCTACGTCGCCGCCGTCCCGCGCAGGGCGTCCGACGTCCGCAGCGCCGTCGTCGTCTCCCTCCTCACGACGGAGCAGGTCGTGGCGCTGGACGTGACCGAGCACAGCTACGTCCGCCGCTCGGGCGCGGACGGCCTGCACCTGGCCGGGCACGACGGGCCGTGGTCGCTGTACGTCTCCACGATCGGTGCGATCTCCGGCGCCGACGGCGCGGCCGTGCCGCTGGGCACCCAGTCGGCGCTGTGGGACCTGCTCCACGTCGACGCCGACCTGGCGGCGGTGACGGGCCGGGGCGGTCACCGGGCGGTCGCCCGACGGCTCGCCGCCGACCGGTGTCGCCGTGACCGCGTGAGCCGCCACCTCCTCGAGCGCGGCCGGGTCACCGGGACCGGCCTGGAGTCGCTCGCGGCCGCGGCCTGAGGAGATCATCGCTGGTCAGACCTATCGCCCGGAGTGTCCGCCCCGCTACGATTCAGGCGTTTGAGACCGAATCGATCCAAGGACGCTCATGAAGATCGCTGTCGTCGGGGCCGGGTTCGCAGGACTGGCCAGCGTGAAGACCCTCCGCGAGTTCGGCCACGAGGTCGCCGTGTTCGAGAAGGCCCCCGACGTCGGCGGCGTCTGGAGCTCGACCCGCCGGTACCAGGGTCTGTTCACCCAGAACAACAAGGACTCGTACTCCTTCACCGACCTGCCCATGCCGAAGGACTACCCCGAGTGGCCCAGCGGTGAGCAGGTCCAGGCCTACCTCGAGCAGTACGTCGCGGTGAACGACCTGGCCGGGTCGCTGCGGCTGTCGACCGAGGTCGTGCGCGCCGAGCTGACGGACGCCGAGGACGGCTGGCTGGTCACCGCGCGCCGCAGCGGCGAGGCGGTCGGCGACCCGGAGCGCTTCGACCACCTGGTGGTGGCCAACGGGATCTTCTCCGACCCCGTCATCCCCCGGTTCGAGGGGATGGCGCAGCTCCTGCGGGCCGGCGGGAAGGTCGTGGCCTCCGGCCAGATCGGGTCGGTCGAGGACGCCCGCGACAAGCACGTCGTGGTGGTCGGCTACGGCAAGTCCGCCTGCGACGTGGCGGCCGAGATCGGCCCCGTCGCCGCCTCGACCTCCGTCGTCGCACGCCAGCTGCTGTGGAAGCTGCCCAAGAAGCTGGGCAAGGCGCTGAACTACAAGTACCTGCTGCTGACGCGCCTCGGGGAGGCGCTGTTCCGCTACCAGACGCTCGACGGCTCGATGGAGCGTTTCCTGCACGGAGCGGGCGACCCGGTCCGGCGGTCGATGGTCTCCAGCGTCGGCACCGTCTCGCGCAAGCAGCTGCACCTGGACGAGCTGGGTCTGGTCCCGCGCGGCGAGTTCTCCGACATCGCCCGGTCGACGGTCTCCCTCGCCACGGACGGCTTCTACGAGCAGGTGGCCGACGGCACGATCGTCGTCCACCGGGACACCGAGATCGAGCGGTTCGCCACGGACGACGACGGCGCCCCCGTGGCCGTGCTCAGCGACGGCGACACCGTGCGCGCCGACCTCGTGGTGTGCGGCACCGGGTTCCACCAGCGCGTGCCGTTCCTGGACGCCGACCTGACCGCGCGGCTCCTCGACGACCGGGGCAACTTCCAGCTCTACCGGCAGGTGCTCCCCCACGACGTGCCGCACCTGACCTTCGCCGGGTACAACTCGTCCCTGTTCAGCCCGCTGTCGGCCGAGATGGCCGCCGTCTGGACCGCCGCCCACCTCGCGGGCGCGATGGACCTGCCCCCGGACGAGGTCCGGCGCGAGCACGTCGCCGACAGGGTCGACTGGATGGAGAAGCGCACCGAGGGCCGGCACGCCCGGGGCACGAACGTCATCCCCTTCTCCCTGCACCAGATCGACGAGATGATGCGCGACCTCGACGTCGACCTGCCGCGCCGGACCCGGGTGGCCCAGTGGCTGCTGCCGGTGGACCCGGGTGCCTACCGTCGGGTCGCGGACACGGTCCGGGAACGGGTCACGACGTCGGCCTGAGCCGCGGTCAGCGGAACCGGACCGGGAGCTCGCGCGGGTAGCGGAACCACGCGGAACGCACGACGGGCACCTGGTCCGGTTCCGTCGCCAGCTCGATCTCGTCGACGCGCGCCACGACGTGCCCGACGATCAGCCGGGTCATCAGCGGGGCGGTGCGGTGCGCCGGGCAGGCGTGCGCGCCCAGGCCCCAGGTGAGGTGGAACCGGGAGTCGACCTGCTCCCACGGGTCCACCGCCTGCACGGCGTCGTCCCCGTTGGCCGCCACCACTGCGGGCACGACCGCGTCGCCGGCGGCGATCGGCTGGCCGCCGAGCACCGTGTCCGTGATCGCGTAGCGCGGCAGCAGGTGCGGCATCGGCGGCTCCCGGCGGGAGATCTCGTCCAGCGCGTCGTCCAGGGACAGCCGCCCGCCGTGCAGCCGCGCGCCGAACGCCGGGTCGGCCACGACCCGACGGATCGCGCTCGCCGCGGCGGCGGTCGCGGCGTCGTGCGCGGTCCGGAACAGCGCGCCGACGGCGCCCATGAGCTCCAGGTCGTGCTGGTGGCGCGGGTCCGCGATGAGGGCCGAGGCGAGGTCGTCGCCGGGCTCGGCGCGCCGACCGGCGACCATCGTGGCCAGCAGGTTCTCCATCTCGTCCGCCGCGTCCGGGGCGTCCTCGCCGCCGGCGCCGAGGGCGACGGTCAGCTCGTGCATCCGGCGGGCGTCGGCGAGGTTCATCCCCAGCAGGTCGGCGAGGACCCGGACCGGCACGTCGACGGCGTAGTCGGCGACCAGGTCACCCCCGCCGCGCGCCGCCAACCGGTCGAGGGCCGACGTGCAGGCCACGGTCACGGTGCGGGCGAGACGGCGCTCGTCGAGCGTCGCGAGCGCGTCCTGGACCGGCCCGCGCAAGCGCCGGTGCTCGGCCCCGTCGACGTCGAGGAGCGAGTCACGGGAGGCCAGGACGGCCCGGACCGGCGACCTCCAGGCGACCAGGCGTTCCTGCTCGTAGCGCCAGCGGCGGAACTCCCGGGTGAAGTGCACCTCGTCGCGCAGGAGGCTGCTGACCTCGTCGTAGCCGAGCGCGAGCCAGGCGGGCACCCCCGGTTCCAGGTCGACCGGGGCGACGGCACCCCACCGCGACCGCAGCGCGTCGTAGCGCTGGTGCGGGTCGGGTGCGCCCGCGAGATCGGCCAGCAAGGGCCGGTCCGCCACGTCCTCGAGGCGGACCACCCGTCCCGCGGCGGTGATGCTCATGCCGCCGCGGCCTGGCGTGCACGCTGCTCGAGCGCGTGGGCGACCAGCGTGGTGAGCGCCTGGACGGCCCGCGGGCGACCCCGGACGTCACCGCTGACCACGGGCGTGCCGGCCGGCAGGTCCAGCGCGGTGCGCACCTCCTCGACGCTGTGCCGCGGGGCGCCGGGGAACTCGTTGACGACGACGGTGAGCGGCAGCTGCGTGTGGTCCTCGAGCTGGTCCAGGACCTCGAAGCTGTCGGCGAGATTGCGGGTGTCGACCAGCACCAGGACGCCCACCGCCCCGTCCGCCAGGCCGGACCACAGGTCCCAGAAGCGGCGCTGCCCCGGGGTGCCGAACAGGTAGAGCGCGGTGTCACCGCCGACCGTGACCCGCCCGAAGTCCATCGCGACGGTGGTGGTGGACTTCTCCCCCGTGCGTCGGTCGACGCCGACGCTCGCCGTGGTGATGCTCTCCTCGGTGCTGAGCACCGGGATCTCGCTGACGGACTGGATCAGCGTCGTCTTGCCGACGCCGAACGGGCCGACCACCAGCACCTTGACGGATCGCTTGACCGTCGCGGCGAGGTGTCGCGCCCGGGCCGGTGCGGTGCCGGCCGGGTCAGAGGCTGCGGAGTCCATCGAGCACCTCCTCGAGCAGCTCGGTGTCGGGCAGGTCGTGCGTCGCCGTCGAGCGCAGCGCCAGGAAGCCGCCGTCGAGCAGGTCGGAGGCCAGCACCGCCACCAGGCTCACCGGCAGACGCAGGTAGGCGGCGACCTCGGCCAGCGCCAGCGTCCCGCGGCAGGTGCGCAGCAGCGTGTGCTGGTGCCGGCCGGCGTGGCTCGGCAGCTCGCGCCCGTCGTCGACGGTGCACAGCAGCGTCTCCGGGCGCAGGGTGTTCCGGGTCGGGCGGGACCGCCCGCCGGTCAGGACGTACGAACGCACCGGGTGGTCGCGGTAACCCTCGGTGTCCATCGTCCGCCCCCCTCAGGCCCCGACCGGGTCCGTGCCGAGCGCCCGCTCGCCGATCATGAGCACCTGGGCCTGCATCTGCTGGGCGACCAGGCCCGGGTCGACGCCGGCGTCGGTCACCACGGCGAGCCGGGACCCGTCGCCGGCACCGCGGACGAAGAGGAACCCGCCGCCGAACTCGACCACGACCTGGCGCAGCCGGTCGCCCTCGCCGAACTCCCGGCCCATCGACAGCCCGAGCGCGACGAGGCCGGCGCAGGCCGCGGCGACCTTGTCGGCGGTGTCGGGGTCCGTGACGTCCGTGCGGACCTTGACCAGGCCGTCCGAGCTCAGCACGACGGCGTGCCGGACCCCGCGGACCCCCGAGACCAGGTCGAGCATCCAGCTGTCCGGGTGGTCGGTCGCGGGCGGCGTGTCAGCGCTGCTCTGCGTCGTCATCTGTCCTCCGAGGTCCCGTCGCGTCGGACGGATCATGGGTGTCCGTGTCCTGCAGCGGCGCTGCGTCGGTGGCGGCGAAGAAAGCGCCGATCCAGGCACCGGCCTCCTCGGCCGTCGGTTCCGGCGCCGGGGGCGCCGACGGTGCGGTGGAAGGTGCCTGGACAGAGGGGATGCCGGGGCCGCTGGTCGGGGTGCGGTCCGTCGCGGCGCGACGGGAACGGCGCTGCGGCAGCACGGGCGGGCCCGCGGAGGAGACCGGGTCGGAGGCGGACCGGGGGTCCGTCAGCGCCTCGGGGACGTCGGCGCCGACCGGTGCGGGGACCGGCGGCGGCTCGTCGACGCTCGCCGCGAGCACGTCGGGCACGTTGTCGACCGTCTCGGTGATCTCCTCCGGGATGCGGACGACCGCTCGCAGACCGCCGTAGACGGAGTCGGCGAGCTCGACCCGGAGGCCCAGCGAGCGGGCGTACGTCCCCACGACCGCGAGCCCGGTCTGCGGGACCTCGCCCAGGTCGGAGATCGTGATCTCGTGCTCGCCGGCCGCGATGCGCCGCACGCGGTCCAGCTCCCGCGGGTCCATGCCCACGCCGCAGTCGTCGATCTCGATGACGGCGCCGCGCTGCACCTGCCGGATCACGACGAGCACCTGGGTGTTGGGCGGGGAGCACTGCGTGGCGTTGGCGAGCAGCTCGGCGATCACGTGGATCAACGGTTCGACGGCCCGACCGGTCACCGCGAGCCCGGGGTCGCCGGAGACCTCGACCCGCCCGTACGCGGTGATCCTCCCGGCGGCCCCGCGGACCACGTCCGGCAGGGCGAGCGGGGCGTCCCAGGCCTGGCCCGGCCGGCGCTGGCCGCAGAGCGCGACGAGGCTCTGCGCCTGGCGGGCGTGCTGGGCGGCCGCGTGGTCGACACGCATGGAGGTCTCGAGCACGTCGTGGTCGGCCGCGTGCCGCTGCGCCATGCGGGTGGCCTCTTCCTGGATGCGGTGGGCCGACGCCTGCACCTTGCGGCTCAGCGCGATGACCGCCGTCTCCACGGCGGCCCGCTCGCCGGCCCGCTCCGCCTCCAACGCCTCCGCGGCGCGCCGGGTGTCCTCCAGGTCGCGGGACGTCTCGTCCAGGGCGACCGCCAGCTCGTCGCGCTCGGCCGCCAGCGCACGGAACGCGGCGTCCTCGCGGCGTGCCGCCCCCGACAGCAGGACGGCGGCGAGGACCGGCAGCAGCAGCGCGGCGGCGCCCACGACCCACACGGACCAGCCGGGACCCCGCTGGCCGAGCAGCGGCAGGGCCGCGATGCACAGCACCATCGCGGCGACGCACACGGCCGCCAGGACGCGACCCATCACGGGCGGTCTGACTGAGGTCGTCGTGCTCACCGCACCCCCGGTCGGCAGGATGGCGGGTTCCGCGAACCCCCCGGACGGACTGTGGGGGTGTCGGCCCCCTGACCAGGGTGTTTCTACCACAGGGGACCCGCGCGCGAAAGGGCGCCCCACCGTCGGGCGGACGACACCGGGATAGGGTCCCCGCATGAGTGCCGACCCGCTCCCGCCAGCCGCCCGTCCCGACGCCCCGGACCCCGACACCGACCCGTTCGCCTGGCTGGAGGACGTCGTCGGCGACGAGTCGCTCGACTGGGTCCGGCAGCGCAACGAGCACGCCCAGCAGGCGCTCGGCGGGGCGGACCTGACCAGGACGCGAGCGGCGGTCCGCGAGGTGCTGGACTCGGACGACCGCATCCCCGCGGTGTCCCTGATCGGCGACCACCTCTACAACTTCTGGCGCGACGCCACGCACGAGCGCGGTCTGTGGCGTCGCACGACGCCGGACTCGTACCGCAGCGAGGACCCCGCGTGGGAGACGGTGCTCGACCTCGACGCCCTGGCGGAGGCCGAGGACGAGTCGTGGGTCTGGCACGGCGCCTCGGTGCTGCGCCCGACCCCGGAGCAGCTGGCGGCCGGGGAGCCGTGGCGCCGGGCGCTGGTCGACCTGTCCCCCGGCGGGTCGGACGCCGACGTGACGCGCGAGTTCGACCTGGTCGAGAAGCGGTTCGTCCCGGCCGCCGACGGCGGGTTCCACCGCCCGCTGGCCAAGGGCGGGCTCGCGTGGGCGGACGAGGACACCGTGTACGCGTTCACCGACCTCGGCGAGGGCACGACGACGTCGTCCGGCTATCCGCGCACCGTCGTGCTCTGGCGCCGCGGGACGGAACTGACGTCGGCCCCGGTCGTCTACGAGGGCTCGACCGACGACATGGCCGTCATGGGCAGCCGCTCGCGGACGCCCGGCTTCGAACGCGACCTGGTCCGCCGGTCGATCGCGTTCTACCGGTCCGAGACGTACCTCGTCGAGGGCGTCGGGACCCCCGGGCAGGAGCTCGTGCGCCTCGACGTGCCCCTCAGCGCCGAGACGGGTCTCCATCGCGAGTGGCTGACGATCGAGCTGCGCGAGGACTGGGAGGTCGACGGCCGCACCTACCCCGGCGGCGCCCTGCTCGCCGTCGTGCTCGACGACTTCCTCGCCGGCTCGCGGGACCTCACCGTGCTCTTCGAGCCCACCCCGTCGACGTCGCTCGTCGGCGGTGCCTGGACGCGGCACCACCTCGTGGTGACGGTCCTCGAGGACGTCGCGCACTCCGCGTACACCCTCACCCCGCCGGACCTGGACACCGGAGACGACCCCCGGTCCCCCTGGGCCCGTGGCGACCTGCCCGTCGGGGGCGAGCTGCTCACCGTCGGCGTCCGGGCGGTCTCGGCCGTCGACAGCGACGACGTCTGGGTGACCCGCAGCGGGTACCTCGAGCCCACCACGCTCGCGCTCGCCACCGTCGTCGGGCCTGGGGAGCGACCACGCGACCCGGAGGTCCTCAAGAGCGCGCCCGCATTCTTCGACGCCTCCGGGATGGTCGCCGAGCAGCACTTCGCGACCTCCGACGACGGCACCCGCGTGCCCTACTTCGTCGTCGGACGCTCCGACCTCGTGCGGCCGGCCGACGGGTCGGGTCCGGGGACGGCACCGACGCTGCTGTACGGGTACGGGGGGTTCGAGATCCCGCTGCTGCCCGGGTACTCCGGCACGGTCGGCCGTGCCTGGCTCGCCCGGGGCGGGGTGTACGTCGTCGCGAACATCCGCGGCGGGGGCGAGTACGGGCCGTCGTGGCACCAGGCCGCCCTGCGCGAGAAGCGGCACCGCGCGTACGAGGACTTCGCCGCCGTGGCCCGCGACCTCGTCGCGCGTGGCGTCACCACGCCCGAGCACCTCGGTGCGCAGGGCGGCTCCAACGGCGGCCTGCTCGCCGGGAACATGCTCACCCGGTACCCCGAGCTGTTCGGTGCCGTGGTCATCCAGGTCCCGCTGCTGGACATGCGGCGGTACTCCCACCTGCTGGCCGGCGCCTCGTGGATGGCGGAGTACGGCGACCCGGACGTGCCCGAGGACTGGGACTTCCTGCAGACCTTCTCGCCGTACCACCGGCACGACCCGGCACGGGAGTACCCCCCGGTGCTGCTCACGACCTCGACGAAGGACGACCGGGTGCACCCGGGCCACGCGCGGAAGATGGCGGCGAAGATGCTCGCCGCCGGCCAGGACGTCACGTACTACGAGAACATCGAGGGCGGGCACGGCGGCGCGGCGAACAACGCCCAGGCCGCGCACATGGCCGCTCTCGCGTGGACGTTCCTGCGCGACCGGCTCTCCTGACGGGCCCGCGCGGCGGGCCGCCGGTCAGGCGTGCGGGACGATCGCCGTGATGAGGGTGCCGTCCGCACGGCGGTGACCCGCCAGCGCCCGGCGGCCCGGACGCCCGTGGCGCACGGGTCCCTGGCCGGCGAGCGGGACCGTCGCGGGCACCCCGGGACGGACCCTGACCTCCTCGCCCCGCACCGCGACCGTGACCTCGTCGCCCGACTCGGCCACGAGCTCGATCGATCCCGGCAGCACGGTCACCCGCAGCCGCGTGCCCTTCCAGGTCAGGCGGTACCTCAGGGACTCCCAGCCGCGCGGCAGCCGCGGGTCGAACGTCAGGTCGCCGTCGTGGTCGCGCATGCCGCCGAACCCGCTGGCCAGGACGGCCCACGTCCCGCCGGCCGAGGCCACGTGCACACCGTCGGCGGCGTTGCCGTGCAGGTTCGCGAGGTCGACGTAGAGGGACGACAGGAAGTAGTCCAGCGCCAGCCGGTGGTACCCGACCTCGGCCGCGATGATCGACTGCGCGACGCCGGACAGCGTCGAGTCCCCCGTCGTCAGCGGGTCGTAGTACTCGAAGTTGGCGAGCTTCTGCGCGGGGGTGAACAGGTGGCCCTGCAGGACCATCGCGGCGACGACGTCGGCCTGCTTGAGCACCTGGAAGCGGTAGATCACCAGCGGGTGGTAGTGCAGCAGCAGCGGCCGCCGGTCGCGCGGGGTGCGGGCCAGGTCCCAGATCTCCCGCTCGAGGAAGTGCGAGTCCTGCGGGTGGATGCCGACGCCCTCCTCGAACGGGATGGCCATCCGCTCGCCCGCGCGCGCCCACTCCATCGGCTCCGAGGGCTCGAGCCCCAGCCGCTTGACCAGGTGCTCGTACTCGTCGGGGTCCTCCCTGCGCAGGGCTCCCACGACGTGCGCCGCGGCGCGGAGGTTGAAGCGGGCCATGACGTTCGTGAAGAGGTTGTCGTTGACGACCGTCGTGTACTCGTCCGGGCCGGTGACACCGTGGATGTGGAAGAGGTGGTCGCCGTTGGCACGCCAGAACCCCAGGTCCGCCCACAGCCGGGCGGTCTCCACGAGGATGTCCACGCCCTCGCGGTGCAGGAAGTCCGTGTCACCCGTCGCCCGGGCGTACTGGAGCAGCGCATAGCTGACGTCGGCGTCGATGTGGTACTGCGCCGTGCCCGCCGCGTAGTAGGCCGACGCCTCCTCCCCGTTGATCGTCCGCCACGGGAACAGCGCACCGCGCTGGGACAGCTCCCGCGCCCTCCGGCGGGCGGCGTCGAGCATGTGGTAGCGGACACGGAGCGCGTTGCGGGCGAACCGCGGGCTCGTGTACGTCAGGAACGGCAGGACGTAGATCTCGGTGTCCCAGAAGTAGTGGCCGCCGTACCCCGACCCGGTCAGCCCCTTGGCCGGCACCCCGCTCCCCTCGCTGCGCGCCGTGGCCTGCGCGACCTGGAACAGGTTCCAGCGCACCGCCTGCTGGATCTCCTCCTGGCCGCCGACCTCGACGTCCGACCGCTCCCAGAAGGCGTCCAGCCAGGCCCGCTGGTCGGCGTACCGCGCCGCCAGCGCGCCGTCCGCCGCCCGGTCGAGCGTGCGCCGGCAGCGGTCGACCAGCTCGCGCGGCGGGACACCGCGCGAGGTGTGGTACGCGACGGTCTTCGTCAGGCGGATCGGACGTCCCGGCTCCGCCTGGACGCGGAACACGTGCTTGGCGAGGTCCTCCTCGACCTGGGTGCGGACGGTCCACTGGTTCTCGGTCTCGAACCGGTCGTCCGCCGCCACCGCGAGGGTCATCCCGGAGTTGGTGCACCGGTAGCCCAGCACGAGACGCTCGTCGTCGCCCCACTGCGCACGGGGCTGGAGCACCCGGCCCCGGAAGTCCTCCGCCTTGCGGGGGTCGAACCCCTCGCCGAGGGCGGCGGAGCTGACGTGGTACTCGTCCTCCCCGTCCTGCCGGTTGAGGATCTGCGAGGAGATCGCGACCGGCGCGGCCGCGTCGAGGAGGGTCACCTCGAAGGTCATGACGGCGAGGTGCCGTTCGACGAACGAGACCATGCGGTCCGAGCGCACCCGCACCAGCTTGCCCGACGGCGTGCGCCACAGCAGGTCGCGACGCAGCATCCCGTCACGCAGGTCGAGCGACCGCTCGTACTCGAGGAGGTCGGCGACGGACAGCAGGAGCGGCTCGTCGTCGACGTAGAGCCGGATGACCTTGGTGTCGGGCACGTTGACGATGGTCTGGCCCACCTTGGCGAACCCGTAGGCCTCCTCGGCGTGGCGGATCGGCCACGTCTCGTGGAAGCCGTTGACGAAAGTCCCGTGCGCGAAGGACTCGCGCCCCTCCTCGACGTTCCCGCGCATGCCGAGGTAGCCGTTCCCGACGGCGAACAGCGTCTCCGTCGTGCCGAGGTCCTCGTCGGAGTACCTCGTCTCGACGAGGCGCCACGGTTCCGCGGGGAACCGCTGCCGGTCGACGGTCCTCTCCTCGTCAGGGGTCTTGAAGCTCACGCCGCACCCCGGGGGCTGGGTCCGTCGAGCACCGAGGCGTCGACCTCACCCAGGTCGGCCACGACGAGGTCGGCGCCGTGCTCGCGCAACGCCTCGGCGCCCACTCCGCGGTCGACCCCCAGGACGAGGCCGAAGGGTCCGGCGGCGCCGGCGCGGACGCCGGAGATCGCGTCCTCGACGACGACCGACTCCGCCACGGGGACGCCGAGCAGCTCAGCGGCGCGCACGTAGGTGTCGGGCGCCGGCTTGCCCGCGATGCCCTCCCGGTTCGCCACGTTGCCGTCGACGACCACGTCGAACCGGTCGGCCAGGCCCGCGGCGGCGAGCACGGCCGGCGCGTTCCTGGACGACGAGACGACGGCGACCCGCGCACCCGCGCCGGTGACGGCGTCCAGGAACCGCACCGAGCCGGGGTACGGGTCGACACCCTCCTCGACGAACATCCGGTTGACGATCTCGTCCTTGCGGTTGCCGAGCGCGCAGACCGTGTCCTCGCCCGGGGGGTCGTCGGCCGTGCCGTGCGGGATCCGGACACCCCGGGACGCGAGGAACGTCGCGACACCGTCGTAGCGGGGCTTGCCGTCGATGTGGGCGAAGTAGTCGGCCTCGGTGTAGGGCTCCAGGCCGTGGGCCGTGGCGTAGGGGGCGAAGAGCCGCTCCCACGCCCGCATGTGGACCTCGGCCGTCGGGGTCAGGACCCCGTCGAGGTCGAAGAGCACGGCACGCAGGGCGGGCATCCGGGGTCCTTCGGGTCGGCACGGGAACCGGCCGGCCCCCACCCCAGGTTATCGGCACCTGGGGCGCGAACCGCCGGTGAAGCACGCCGCGCACGCACGGGACAGGGCACCGGCTCGTGGTCCGGTGCCCTGCCGGGACGTGCGGGGGGCGTCGTGGTCAGCGACCGAGCGAGGTGTACCCGCCGTCGGACTTCCGCGCCTCGGCAGCCGCCTTCTGGGTGGTGCCGTAGTAGGCCGCGACCATGATGTCCTTCATGTCCTGCAGCATCGGCAGCCGCGGGTTGGCCGGTGCGCACTGGTCCTCGTAGGCCCGCATCGCCAGCGTGTCGAGCCCGCCGATGAAGGCCTCCTCGGCGACACCCTGCGCCCGGAACGACGGCTCGATGCCGATGCTCCGCGTCAGCTCCTCGACCGCCCGGGCGTAGGACTCGACGCCCTCGGCCGGGGTGGCGGCCGGCAGCCCGAGGTGCTTCGCGATCTGCTGGTACCGCTCCGGGGCGACGTACCGCTCGGCCTTCGGCCAGCCGGTGACCTTGCCCGGCATGAGGCCGTTGTAGCGGATCGCGTGCGGCAGGAAGATCGCGTTGGTGCGCCCGTGCACGAGCTTGAACGTGGCACCGACGGTGTGCGACATCGCGTGCACGATGCCGAGGAACGCGTTGCCGAACGCCATGCCCGCCATCGTCGCGGCGTTGTGCATCTTCTCCCGCGCCTCGATCGCCTCGCCGCCCTCGAGGACGGAGGTGCCGATGTTCTCGAACACCAGCTTGATCGCGTGCAGCGCCAGGCCGTCGGTGAAGTCGTTCGCGTAGACGGACACGAAGGCCTCGGTGGCGTGGGTCAGCGCGTCCATGCCGGAGTCGGCGGCGAGCTTCGCCGGCATCGTGGCGGTGAGCACCGGGTCGACGATCGCCACCGACGGGGTCAGTGCGTAGTCGGCCAGCGGGTACTTGAACCCGGTCGAGTGGTCGGTGATCACGGCGAACGGGGTGACCTCCGCCCCGGTGCCCGAGGACGTCGGGATGCAGACCAGCTGGGCCTTCTCGCCGAGCTCCGGGTACCGGAACGCCCGCTTGCGCACGTCGAAGAACTTCTCGCGCAGGTCGCTGAAGGCCACCTCGGGGTGCTCGTACTTGAGCCACATGACCTTCGCGGCGTCCATCGGCGAACCACCGCCGATCGCGATGATCGTGTCCGGGCGGTGGTCACGCATCAGCAGGGCACCGCGCTCGACCGTCTCGACGCTCGGCTCGGGCTCGACGGTGTCGATGATCTGCACGGCGACCTTGTTCGCGCGGCGCTGGAGCACGTCGAGGATCTTGTCGACGATCCCGAGGGACTGCATGACGCCGTCGGTCACCACGGTGACGCGCTCGACGTCCGGCATGTCGACCAGGTACTGGATCGCGTTGGGCTCGAAGTACGTCTTCGGCGGCACCTTGAACCACTGCATGTTGTTGTTCCTCCGCGCGACCCGCTTGATGTTGACGAGGTTCACGGCGCTGACGTTGTTCGACACCGAGTTGTGCCCGTAGGAGCCGCAGCCCAGCGTCAGCGACGGGATGAGCGCGTTGTAGATGTCCCCGATGCCGCCCAGGGCGCTGGGCTGGTTCCACAGCACCCGCACCGCCTTGACGGCGTGCCCGAACCGCTCGGCGAGCCCGGCGTCCGTGGTGTGGATCGCCGCCGAGTGGCCGAGACCGTCGAACTCGACCATCTGCTCGGCGAGGCGGACACCCTCGTCGGTGCTGCGCGAGCGCAGCACGGCGAGCACGGGCGACAGCTTCTCGCGGCTCAGCGGCTCCTGCGGCCCGACGCCGGAGATCTCGGCCAGGAGCACCGAGGTGTCCTCCGGGACCTCGAAGCCGGCCTGCTCGGCGATCCAGGCCGCCGACCTGCCGACGGCGGCGGCGTTGAGCTTGGCACCGCTGCAGGCGGCCGTGTCGGCGCAGGCGCCGAAGAGGTACTCCTCGAGCCGGGCCTTCTCCTCGGGGGAGGCGACGTGGGCGTGCATGGTCCGGAAACCGTCCATCACCTCGTCGTAGACCTCGTCGTCGATGATGACGGCCTGCTCCGAGGCGCAGACCACGCCGTTGTCGAAGCCCTTGGACAGGACGACGTCGTTGACGGCACGGCCGATCTTCGCGGTCTTCTCGATGTAGGCGGGGACGTTGCCGGCGCCGACGCCGAGGGCGGGCTTCCCGGCGGAGTAGGCGGCGCGCACCATGGCGTTGCCGCCGGTGGCCAGGATCAGCGAGACGCCGTCGTGGTGCATCAGCGCGCTGGTCGCGGCGAGGCTGGGTTCGGTGACCCACTGGATGCAGTCCTCGGGCGCGCCGGCCCCGATCGCGGCGTCGCGCACGATCCGGGCGGCCTCCGCGGAGGAGCGCTGGGCGTTGGGGTGGAAGGCGAAGATGATCGGGTTGCGCGTCTTGAGGGCGATGAGGCTCTTGAAGATCGCGGTCGACGTCGGGTTGGTGACCGGGGTGATGCCCGCGACAACCCCGACGGGCTCGGCGATCTCGACGATGCCGCGCAGCTCGTCGCGCGCGACGACCCCGACCGTCTTGAGCTCGGCCATCGAGTGGGTGACGTGCTCGCAGGCGAAGATGTTCTTGGTGGCCTTGTCCTCGAAGACACCACGCCCGGTCTCGTCGACCGCGAGCTGGGCCAGGTTGCCGTGCTCCCGCAGCGCCGCGACCGACGCCTTCTTGACGATGTGGTCGACGTCCTCCTGCGTCAGCGTCGCGTAGGCCGCCAGCGCCTTGAGCCCGCGCTGGACCATCGCGTCGACGGCGACCTCCGGCGCCGGGGGCTCGACTGCCGGGACGTCGGTCGGCGTGACCTCCGGTGCGGCGCTGGTCGTGGTGGTGTCGGTGCTCATGTCGCCCTCCCCTGTGGGGCTGTGGCCGTTCCTCGGCCTCCGGATCTGACAAGTGAAGACTTTCACAAGATGTGGTCAGACCACAAGGCGCCCAGGGCGAGAGACAGGACACATCCGCAGGTCAGATGGCTGAGGCAACCATCTGCGAGGGGTGGCGCGGGGTCAGTCCGCGGCGCGCTCGGCGAGCGCCTCGGCCACCCGGCCCAGGTTCGCCAGTCCCGCCCGGTGGTCGTCCACCGAGCCGGGGGTGCGCCGCGGGGCCGCCAGGACGGTGACCGACTCCAGCCCGGCGGCGGGCAGCCCGATGCGGCGCCACGGCTCGGCGACGAGCCGCACGAGACCGCCCAGCTCGGGGCCTGCGCACTGCGACACCCTGGCCGGGGGCAGGCCCGCCCAGAGCCCGACCTTGCGCTCGGTCGCCCGCGCCACGAGCTCCCAGGCACGTTCGTTCCAGCCCTCGGGGGCGACGTCGGCCAGGTCCAGACCGATGGCGTCGGCTCCGGCGAGCACCACGGGCGGGATCCCCACCCACGTGCCGCCGAGGTGGACGACGACCCGGGCACCGGCGTCGTGCACCGCCTCGACCACGGGGCGCAGACCCTCCACGATGTCCGGACCGGGCACCCCGCGGAGGCGCGAGAAGCCGGAGAAGGTCGGCAGCACGCCGGCGTGCACCTGCCCGAGCAGCGGCTCGGCGAGCTGCACGACGACGTCCGCGCCGGGCACCTGGTCACGCACCTGCGCGACATGGACGGCCAGTCCCACGGCCAGCGCCTCGGTGAGGGCCGCCCGCCCGCCGACATCGGCCAGCACCCGGTCGCCCCGCGCGGACCACAGCTCGGCGGCGAGGGTCCACGGGCCCGTCACCTCGACGGCCAGCGGCCCCGTGTACCCGTGCCCGGCGATCGCCAGGGTGGTGAGGTCCTCGGCCAGCAGGGACCGAGCGCGGCGGGCGTCGACGCCGTCGTGGTCCGCGAGCTTCCAGCCGTGCGGGCCGAGCTCGACGGCGTGCTCGGCCAGCAGCAGCGAGGTCCGGGCGGTCGCCCCCGCACCCGGACCACGGCCCGCGAGCTGGACGAGGAACGGGATCGGCTCGACGCCGGTGGGCAGGTCGGCGAGGTCCCCGAGCACGGTCTGCTGGGCATCCAGCACGTCGCGCTCTCCCCCGGGCCAGGGCCCGTGCCCGCTGACCGCCGTCACGCGTGCGCCACGGTGGCCGTCGGGGCGGCGCTGGACACGGCACCGGCGCGGCGTGCGCCGGAGACGGTGCCCTGGCCCAGCACCCGGGTGCCGCGGTAGACCACGATCGACTGCCCGGACGCGATCCCGCGCAGCGGCTCGCCGAGCCGGACCTCCAGGCCCGCCGCGCCGTCGGACGTCGCCCGGACCTGGGCGGGGACCGCCCGGCCGTGGGCGCGCACCTGGACGGTGACGTCGGTCCAGTCGTTCGGGGCCGGGACGAGCCACGTCGCCCGGCCCGCGTCGATGTGGTCGACCGTGAGCAGCTCGGAGGGGCCGACGACGACGGTGTTGGACTCGGTGTCGACGTCGACGACGTAGCGGGGCTTGCCGTCGGCGGCGGGGCGGCCCAGGCCGAGGCCCTTGCGCTGGCCGATCGTGTAGGCGAAGGCGCCGCGGTGCTCGCCGACGACGGTGCCGTCGGTGTCCACGACCTCGCCGGGCTTCTCGCCGAGGCGGTCGCGCAGGAACCCGCGGGTGTCGCCGTCGGCCACGAAGCAGATGTCGTAGGAGTCCGGCTTGGCGCTGACCGAGAGCCCGCGGCGCTCGGCCTCGGCGCGCACCTCGTCCTTGGTGGCGAAGTGGCCCAGCGGGAACACCGAGCGGGCGAGCCGCTCGGGGCCCATGACGGCGAGCACGTAGGACTGGTCCTTGGCGTCGTTCGGCGAGCGGTGCAGCTCGGGGCCGGCGGGGCCGTGCTCGATGCGCGCGTAGTGGCCGGTGGCCACGGCGTCGAAGCCCAGCGCGGTGGCCTTGTCGAGCAGCGCGGTGAACTTGATGTGCTCGTTGCAGCGCACGCACGGGTTGGGCGTGCGGCCGGCCGAGTACTCGGACAGGAAGTCCGCGACGACGGTCTCCTCGAAGGTCTCGGACAGGTCCCACACGTAGTACGGGATGCCGAGCACGTCGGCGGCGCGGCGGGCGTCCCCGGCGTCCTCGATGGAGCAGCACCCCCGGGACCCGGTGCGGAACTGGTCGCGGTTGCGGCTCAGGGCCATGTGCACCCCGACGACCTCGTGCCCGGCCTCGACGGCGAGCGCGGCGGCGACGGCGGAGTCCACTCCCCCGGACATGGCGGCCAGGACCCTCATGCGGCACCTCCGGTCAGCGGGCGGGTGGAGACCAGACCCGCGGCACGGGCGCGGTCGGCGACCTGGGGCAGCGCCTCGAGCAGCCGGTCGACGTCGGAGCGCGTGGACGTGGCGCCCAGGGAGAACCGTAGGGCACCGCGGGCGTCGGCCTCGTCGACCCCCATCGCGAGCAGCACGTGGCTGGGCTGCGGCACCCCGGCCTGGCAGGCCGAGCCGGTCGACGCCTGCACCCCGGCGGAGTCGAGCAGGTACAGCAGCGAGTCCCCCTCGGCGCCCGGGAAGGTGAAGTGCGCGTTGGCCGGCAGCCGGGCCGGGCCGCCCGAGGCCGCGGTGGCGGCCGGGTCGGGACCGCGCAGGACGGCGTCGGGCACCACCGAGCGGACGCCGGCGACCAGGGCGTCGCGCAGCTCGGCGAGGCGCTCGGCACGTTCGGCGCGGTGGGTGACGGCGTCGTGCAGCGCGACCGCGAACGCGTGGATGGCGGCGCCGTCGAGGGTGCCGGACCGCACGCCGCGCTCCTGGCCGCCGCCGTGGGAGACGGCCTCCAGCGGGAGGTCGCGGCGGGCGAGCAGCGCGCCGACGCCGACCGGTCCGCCGAGCTTGTGCCCGGTGACGGTCAGCGCGTCCACGCCGGAGGCGGCGAACCCGACCTCGACCTGGCCGACGGCCTGGATGGCGTCGGTGTGCACGGGGACGCCCTGCTGGTGGGCCAGCCGGACGACCTCGCGGATCGGCTGGACGGTGCCGACCTCGTTGTTCGCCCACATCACCGAGACGAGCGCGATCTCCTCGGGGGCGTTCGCGAGCTCGGCCTTGAGGGCGTCGAGGTCGATGCGGCCCTCGTCGTCGACGTCGAGCAGCGTGATCTCGGCCCCGGCATGCCCGGCCAGCCAGAAGGCGGGGTCGAGCACCGCGTGGTGCTCGACGGCGGAGATCAGCACGCGCCGCCGGCGGGAGTCCTGGGTGCGACGCCCCCAGAAGATGCCCTTGACGGCGAGGTTGTCGGACTCGGTGCCGCCGCCGGTGAAGATCACCTCGCTGGGGCGGGCGTCGAGGGCGGCGGCGACGGACTCGCGCGACTCCTCGACGGTGCGCCGGGCGGAGCGGCCGGCCGAGTGCAGGGACGAGGCGTTCCCGGTGCGGGAGGCCTCGGCGACGTACGCCTCGAGCGCCGCCGACGACATGGGTGTCGTCGCGGCGTGGTCGAGGTAGGCGCCGGGCGCCCCAGGGTCTGTCACGGTCATCAAGTCTACGAACCGTGACGCCCCCGTCCCGCATTCCGCGAATCAGGACCGATCTCACCCGGTCAGGGCACTCTTCCCCGGGTCAGGGCACTTTTCCGCGGGTCAGGACAAATCTTCGCGGGTCAGTACCGGTCCTGGCGAGTCAGGGGCCCTTCCCCGGCCACCGCCGACGGATCCGCACGGGCCGGGCCCTGACTCGTGCGGATCCGCCCTGACTCGGCGAAGCGTGTCCTGACTCAGCGGCCGCCGCGGGGCTCGCGGAAGGGGCCGGGCCCCTGGTGCTGCCCGCGCGGCGTCTCCCCGGCACCGGCCGGGAACACCTGGATCGTCGACGGCCGCGGACCGCGCCAGGCACCGGCCGGGACCGGCTCCCCCTCGGCGAGGTAGTCCGGGAAGTACGACGTCTGCGCGCCCCAGCTGCCGTCGTCGCCCGGGTGCTGGACGTTGACGTACGCCATCGAGTCCCGCACGTCGACGACCGGACCGCAGGTCTCGGCGCTGCGCGGCACGGCGAGGAACTGCTCGACCCGGCCCCGCTGCGCGCCGTCGAGCGTCACCTTGAACAGGCCGTCGCTCTTCTGGATCGACGACGGCTGGCCGTCGGTGGAGATCCACAGGTTGCCGTCGGCGTCGAAGGCGACGTTGTCCGGGCAGGAGATCGGCGAGACCTTGTCGGCCGGGAAGCCGGAGAAGTAGGTCGAGTCGTTGACCTCGGGGTCGCCGGCCACGATGAGCAGGTTCCAGGTGAACGTGGTGGCCGTCTGGTCGCCGCCGTCCTCGATGATCTCCACGACGTGGCCGTCGCGGTTCGACCCGCGCGGGTTGGCCTCGTCGACGCCCGGGTAGCCGTCGCGGGCGCGGTTCGAGTTGTTGGTGCAGGCGACGTAGATGCGGCCGGTGAACGGGTTCGGCTCGACGTCCTCGGGGCGGTCCATCTTGGTGGCACCGACGGTGTCGGCCGCCACGCGGGTGAAGACCAGCACCTCGGCCAGGGACATGCCGTCCACCTGCGACTCGCCGTCGAGCACCAGCGGCAGCCACTCGCCGGTGCCGTCGAAGGCGCCGTCGGAGGGCACCGCGCCCGAGCCGTCGATCTCCGAGGCCGGGGAGTCGCCGTCGAACCGCGCGACGTACAGGTCGCCCGAGGACAGCAGTGTCTTGTTGTGGGCGCGCGCCCCCGCGCTGTTGCCCTCGCGCATGCGGTCGGTCGAGACGAACTTGTAGACGTAGTCGAACCGCTCGTCGTCGCCCATGTAGACGACGGCGCGCTTGTCCGCGGCCAGGATGACGTTGGCACCCTCGTGCTTGAACCGGCCGAGCGCGGTGTGCTTCACCGGCGCGGCCGTCGGGTCGTACGGGTCCATCTCGACGACCCAGCCGAAGCGGCGGTTCTCGTTCTCGTAGCCGGGGTTGTTGCCGTCGAACCGCGGGTCGTCCAGCTCCCAGCCGTAGCGGGTGGCCGTGTTGCGCAGGCCGTAGCGGGCGTCGCGCGCGTCCTGACCGTTGACGCGCAGGTACCCGTGGAAGTTCTCCTCGCCGGAGACGACGGTGCCCCACGGGGTCGTGCCGCCGGCGCAGTTGTTCAGCGTCCCGAAGACCTTCGTGCCCGTGGGGTCGGCGACGGTCTTGAGCAGGTCGTCGCCGGCGGCGGGGCCGTCGATCGTGAACTCGGTGCCCAGGTGGATGCGGCGGTTCAGCGGGGCGATGCGCGAGTACTCCCACGGCGTACCGGTCTTGTCACGGGTCACCTCGACCACGGACATGCCGTGCGCGGCCCGCTCGATGGCCCGCCGCGTCGCGGCGTCGTAGGAGGCGTCGAACATGATGTCCGGGTTGGTGTACTCGTGGTTGGCCACGAGCACGCCCTTCGTCCCGCGGCGGGTCTCGACCATGGACCGGATGTGCTGCGGGTCCTCGGGCAGGATGTCCAGGTAGTCGCAGTTGTAGCCGAACTGCCGGGCCTGCTGCTCGGGGGTCTGGTGCGCGGGGTCGAACGCGCGTCCGCCCGGCAGGATCGGGTCGCCCCACCGGATGATCGGCGACCACGCGTAGCCCTCGGGGACGACGACGGCGTCCTGCTCCATGGGCTGGGCGGCGATGGCGCCGAACGCGAGGCCCTTGATCGGCTTCTTCCCCGCGACGGAGGCCGCAGCGGGCGGGGCGCCGAGGGCCTGGGCACCGACGACGACGGCCGCCGCCGCAGCGGCAGCACCGCCGAGCATCACGCGGCGGCTCAGCGCCCGCGAGGCGATGTCGCGGAAGTACTCGTTGGCGCTGAGGTTCGGCGCGGGGTGCGCGCAGGCGTCGGCGCACTTGAACCGGCACGTCGCCGCAGCACGCTTGCCGCGGGCGTAGTGGGGCGTGGCCACCACGGGCAGCTGCGGGCGGGACTCGGGCGTGATCGTCATCGGGGCTCTCCTGGGCAGAGGGGGCATGACCAGCCCTGACGCTAGGAACGCTGCGTGGCGGGACGGCGTCAACCGCCTGTCACCAGGGTAAACAGCGGATGAGTGCCCGGGGTCAGCCGAGCGAGGCCACCCACTCGCTGGAGCCGTCGGTGAACCCCTGCTGCTTCCAGATCGGCACCTCGGCCTTGAGCTCCTCGATGAGGTCGCTCGCGGCGGTGAAGGCGGCCTGGCGGTGCCCGGCGGCCACGGCGGCGACGACCGCCACGTCCCCGACCTGCAGGTCCCCGGTGCGGTGCACGACGGCGGCGCGCACGGTGTCACCGGTCACCGCGGCCGTGCGGGTGGTCACCCGCTCGGCGACCTCGTGGAGGATCTCGGCGGCCTGCGGATGCGCCTCGTAGTGCAGGGCGGTCACGCCGCGGCCCTCGTCGTGGTCGCGGACGTGCCCGACGAACGTGGCCACCGCCCCGCAGGTGTCGTCGCGGACCAGGTCGCTCAGCTCGACCAGCAGGCCGTCGAGCGGGGCGTCGAGCACGTCGGCGCGCAGGACGGTCGCCCGGTCCGTCGCCGTGGCGGCCTCGCTCGCGACTCCTGCCTCACCCCCGACCGCCGCGGTCGTACCCACCGTCCCGGGGTCGTACCCGGCGGGTGCGACCCCGTGACGGACGGTACGACCGGGCGCGACTTCGTGGTGGTGGCCGTGGCCATGACCCTGGGGGTGTCCGCCGTCGTGGTCACGGCCGGCGAGCTGGTCGACGGCGTGCGGCAGCACGTCGGCCAGGGCGTCGAGACCGTCGACCACTCCCCCGACCGACCCCGGCAGGTTGACGATCAGCGTGCGGTCGGCGACCCCGGCGATCCCCCGCGAGAGCGCGGCACCGGGGACGGCCTTCTTGTACGGGTCCGTGGGGGCCAGCGACCTGGCGCGCACGAGCTCGGCGATGCCGGGCACCTCGCGGTCCAGCACGGCGCGGGTGGCCTCGGGGGTGGCGTCCGTCGGCGAGATCCCCGTCCCGCCGGACGTGACGATGACGTCCGGGGCGGCGTCGTCCCCCTCGACCAGCTCGAGCAGGGCGTCGCGGACGGGTTCGCCGTCCGGCACGACGACGACGGGCAGCACCTCCCAGCCGCGGGCGGTGAACCACTCCGTGGCGGCAGGTCCGGAGCGGTCGGTGTAGACGCCGGCGGCGGCGCGCTCGGAGGCGACGATGATCGCGGCCTTCATGACTGCTCCTCCCGGGTCCAGTCGCCCGACTTCCCACCGGACTTGGCGACGACCTCGATGTCGGTGAGAACGGCGGCCTTGTCGACGGCCTTGATCATGTCGTACAGCGTGAGCCCGGCGACGGTGACGGCGGTCAGCGCCTCCATCTCGACGCCGGTGCGGCCGGTGGTCTTCACGGTCGCGGTGATCTCCACGTGGTCGCCGACGGGGGTGAGGTCGAGGTCGACACCGGAGAGCGGCAGCGGATGGCACAGCGGCACGAGGTCCGGGGTGCGCTTGGCGCCCATGATCCCCGCGATACGAGCCGTCGCGATCGCCTCGCCCTTGGGCAGGTCGCCGGACGCGATCCGGTCGACGACGTCGGCCCGGGTGCGCAGCACGCCCCGGGCGGTGGCGCGGCGTTTCGTGACGTCCTTCGCGGTGACGTCGACCATGTGGGCGGCGCCGTCGTCGCGGTAGTGGGACAGGTCGCTCATCGGATCTCCCAGTAGTCGACGTCGTCCCCCGCGTCGAGGTGCGCGACGCCGGGCGGTACGTGTACCAGCAGCGTAGCCATCGCGAGGTGGGCCAGGAGGTGGGATCCCGGCCCGCCGACCATCTCGACCCGGCCGTCGGCGTCGAGGCGGCCCCGGCGGACCTGGTGCAGGTGCTCGGGTGAGTCGATCGCCTCGGCGAGCGGCGCCCGGCCGCGGGGCCGGTGGGCGGGGACGGCGCCGGTGGCCTCGGCGAGCACCGGGCGCAGGAACAGCTCGAAGGAGACCAGGGCGCTGACCGGGTTGCCGGGGAACGCGACCAGCGGCACGTCGCGCGGCGCCGTCGGGTCGCGCAGCGCGATCGTGCCGAGTCCCTGCGGCCCGCCGGGCTGGACGGCGACGTGGCCGAACCAGGCATCCGCGAGGGTCTGGCGGACCACCTCGTACGCACCGGCGGAGACACCGCCGCTGGTGACGACGAGCGCGACGTCGTCCGGCGGCTCGGCCAGGGCCGCACGCAGCGCGGCCGGGTCGTCCGGGACGACCCGGTGCGTGACGCGGCACCCCACCTCGGCCAGGGCGGCGGTCAGGGCGGCGCCGTTGGCGTCGTAGAGCTGTGCCGGGCCGAGCGGCTCGCCGGCCGCGACGAGCTCGGACCCGGTGGAGATCAGCAGCACGTGCGGCGGCTCGGCGACCTCGACCTCGGTGACGCCCGCGGCGACGAGGACGCCGAGCTGTGCCGGACCGAGCCGGGTGCCCGCGGGGACGACGACGTCACCGGCGGCGACGTCGGAACCCGCGCGGCGGACGAAGGTGCCCGGCGCCACCGGTGCGCTGAACCGGACCGTCGCTGCCATGCCGGGCTCGGGAAAGGCCGGCGGGTCGGCCTCCTCGATCTTGATGACGGCATCGGCGCCGTCAGGGATCGGGGCACCCGTCATCACGGGGGCCGCGGTGCCGGGCGTGAGAGGTGGCGGCTGCGTGCCCGCCGGGACCGGCGCCCCGACCGGCAGCTCGACCGGGTCCGACGGGGTGGCGTTGGCGAGGTCTGCGGCGCGGACCGCGTACCCGTCCATCTGCGAGTTGTCGAAGCCCGGCAGGTTGATCACTGCAACGGCATCGGCAGTCAGGAATCGCGGCGCCTTCCCTACGCCTGGCCGCTGGACGGCAAGGAGTCCCGTCAACTGAACCGTCGAGCGCCGCGGGGCCTTTAGACCGGCACACACCGCCTCTCTGACGGCTCGTTGATGCCTCTCCACAGTCCGCCGGCCAGCCTCGTGATCCACAGGCAAAGCATACGAGCGCCACACACGCGACCCGAGGAGCACTCCTTCCCGGCAGTCGCCGCAAGCTGCCCGCGAGGCCGCAGATACACGACTCGCATGGAGTGCCATGATGGCCCTGCAAGATGCAGTCGAACACCAAAACTCAGATCGCTGATCGCGCATCTCGAACGATCCGCCAATGATTGGCCGCTGGCGAACTGAAGAGGTCCTGATAGAGCAGACGCAGGCCGAATGCCTGCACTCAGCCCGCCGACTTTCTCCAGCGACACGAAAATCAAGCACCAGCCAATGCGCCTTGTGGGCCACCTATCATCACGCTAGCGCACGCCAGCTCGTCGGCCAAGACATGCCACGCCGCCGCGCGGACCGTCGCACTATTCATCTAGACTTTCGTCAGCATCCCGCCGGCGCCGGTAGGCAAGATATCCTGGCGTACCCTGCCCTTCGGGGGGTACCAGCACGCTGGGCCAGGCGAACAGGCCTTCGATCACCGCCCAGAGGCAAAAGAGCCCGGTGAACGCCAAAGTCACGACCAAAGCCTTGTCATACATGGGCAACACCGCTGGCCCCAAGATCCCGGTCCAACCCAGGAGCAATCCCCACGTCAGCATGATAAGAGATGCCTGCGCCCTAATCCTTACCAGGACTAGGGCGACCTCCACGCTTCCGGCGCCAATTTCTGAGGCAAACCTGGCCACGTCAATGCGGCCCGCTTTTGGACCAAAGGCTCGTAGAACGCCGCCGCCGATTGCATAAACACTTACCAGGACCGCCAGCACCCCCGCAACCAACCACAGAGCCCTGTGGATTGGAGAGGTTAGCATCAATTCGAACTTGCCCATACGTTAGTCCATCCATTCCCTTCCATCTCAACCTAGCGGCGCCAACATCTGCACAAGAGAATCTTCGAGGTTCTTTCAACCTCTCAGGGCCCGCTGTGCACAACCTCCGCCCAACGCTCAAGAAGATCAGCCGAGAGGTCCCTGTTCAGGAAAGCATCGAGTGCGAGTCGAATGTTTGCGCGACCAAGTTGGACCGCGGAACCCGCGTCGAGCGGACCAGAAGTTCGGAGCCTCGACAAGGTGGGTAATATTCCCGTTCAACGAGACAAGAGACTCCAGGAGGCTTCGGTGATCGAGATGTGCGCTCATGGGTTCAACACGTTCTTCGCGCGAAGAATTCATGGCGCGGAACGAGGGCAGGCCCTTCAGGCCGCACCGCGCGAGGATGTTGCCATCATTCTTCCCAGGAGGAACGTCGACAGCCCGACGAGGACGCATGCGACACCAGCCGCCGCCGCTCCCCAAAATTCAGAGGCGAGATAGACGACGCCCACTGATGACACCAGTGCAGAAACTGCTATCAACCACACAAAGCCATTCCTGAGCGCCGGGAATGGTCGTGAGGCCTTCTTGCTGACGGCGTACGATCTGGCGAGCGCCGTCCCCGGAAACACTCCGGCGAACGCAATCCACGGAATCCCACCCGCCCAGTCTATCGCTACCAACATCACGATGGCGGCCGCCGCAACCAGTGAAGACGCCAATCTGCTGGCATGGTTAATTCTCGCCATTCGCGCGTGCTGCCTGGCCCAGAACTCGTCAGCAGTGACCATTCTTCTCGAATCTCCCGCTCGCCGTCGTGGACACACCGGACGCACACGCACCTTCCGTGAAGGATGACGCCCTATCGCTTCCGCCCGGTTGCCGGCCACAACCTAGCCATGCCCTGGACTCGGCACAAGGGAATCTTCAACACTCCTTGACGCTCTTCGACGCCGCCGCCTGCAGGAACGACGTTCAGCCGCAGCCCGACCGAGGCCACGGCACGCAATCGCGCCGCGTATCCTCGAGGAATGCCGCAGATGAGGATCAGCGAAGCCGCCGTCTACCTCGGCGTCAGCGACGACACCGTCCGCCGCTGGGTCGACCGCGGGCTGCTCACCGCCGACCGCGACGACTCCGGCCGCAAGGTCGTCGACGGCTACGAGGTGGCCGTGGTCGCCCGCGAGCACGCCACCCCGCCCGGGCTGCCACACGGCATGAAGAGCTCGGCCCGCAACCGGTTCGTCGGGCTGGTCACCGACCTGACGGTCGACACCGTCATGGCGCAGGTCGAGCTGCAGTGCGGCCCGTTCCGCGTCGTCTCCCTGATGAGCAGCGAGGCCGTCCGCGACCTCGGGCTGGAACGCGGCTCGGTCGCGGTGGCCACCATCAAGTCGACGAACGTCGTCATCGAGACCCCCCACCGGGGCCACGCATGACGACGGCACTCCCCCGCCGCACGACGCGCGCCACCGCAACGCTGGCCGTCGCCGCGAGCGCCACCGTCGCGCTCACGGCCTGCAGCACCGGCACGGCGGCCACCTCGGACGGTGAAGCGGACACCACGCTGACCGTCTTCGCCGCCGCGTCCCTGACCGCGGCGTTCGACGAGATCGCCATGGACTTCGAGGCCGACCATCCCGGCGTCGAGGTCCGACTCAGCCTCGCCGGGTCGTCCAACCTGGTCGCGCAGGTCCAGCAGGGCGCCCCCGCCGACGTCGTCGCCACCGCCGACACCGCGACCATGAACACGCTCGTCGCGGACGAGCTCGTCGGCACCCCCCAGGCTTTCGCCACCAACACGCTCGAGATCGCCGTCCCGGCCGGCAACCCGGCCGGCATCGCCGACCTCCAGGACCTGACGGACCCGACCGTGAACCTCGTGGTCTGTGCCCCGGAGGTGCCGTGCGGCGCCGCCACGACCGCCGTCGTCGACCACGCCGGCCTCACGCTGCAGCCGGTCAGCGAGGAGCAGAGCGTCACCGACGTGCTGGGCAAGGTGAGCGCGGGCGAGGCCGATGCCGGGCTCGTCTACGTCACCGACGTCACCCGGGCCGGTGACCAGGTCGAGGGCATCGCGTTCGACGAGTCCGACGCCGCGGTGAACACCTACCCGATCGCCACGGTCGACCGGACCGGGCAGAACCCCGACCAGGCCGACCTCGCCCAGCAGTTCGTCGACGCCGTCCTCTCCCCCGACAGCCAGGCCGTGCTCGCCCACCTCGGGTTCACCGCACCATGACCGCCCCGGCCACCGCCGAGCGCGCCGCAACCGCCCGCGCGCGACACGACCCGGCCGAGGTCCCCGCCGGGCTCCCCCGCTGGGCCTACCTGCCCGCCGTCGTCGGCGGCCTGTTCATCGTGCTGCCCCTGGTCGCGATGGGCACCCGCGTCGACTGGTCGAACTACGGGGCCCTGGTCACCAGCGAGTCGGCCCGCGCCGCCCTGGTGCTCAGCCTGCAGACGGCGACGGCGAGCACGCTGCTGTGCCTGGTGCTCGGCATCCCGATGGCACTCGTGCTGGCGCGTGGCCGGTTCCCCGGCCAGCGCCTGCTGCGCTCCCTCGTCCTCGTCCCCCTGGTGCTCCCGCCCGTGGTCGGCGGCGTCGCGCTGCTGTCCACCTTCGGCCGCCGCGGCCTGCTCGGGGAGTCGATGGAGGTGCTCGGCCTGCAGATCGCGTTCTCGACGACGGCGGTGGTGCTCGCCCAGAGCTTCGTCGCCCTGCCGTTCCTCGTCGTCAGCCTGGAGGGAGCCCTGCGCACGGCCGGCGGGCGGTACGACGTCGTGGCGGCGTCGCTCGGCGCGAGCCCGACGACGGTGCTGCGGCGCGTCACCCTGCCGCTGGTGTGGCCGGGCCTGGTCTCCGGGACGGTGCTGGCGTTCGCGCGGGCGCTCGGCGAGTTCGGCGCCACCATCACCTTCGCGGGCAGCCTGCAGGGCGTCACGCGCACGCTCCCGCTGGAGGTCTACCTGCAGCGAGAGACCGACCCGGACGCAGCCGTCGCGCTGTCCTTGCTGCTGGTGGCCGTCGCCGTCGTCGTCATCGCCGCCACGCACCGCCGGGGCGCTGGAGGTGTCGTGCGATGACGTTCACCCTGACCGCCACCGTCCCCTCCCGCGGGCTCGACGTCCGCCTCGACGTCGCCGAGGGCCGCACGCTCGCGCTGCTCGGACCCAACGGGGCCGGCAAGTCCACGGCCCTCGGTCTCGCCGCCGGGACGCTGCGCCCGCACGACGGCGAGATCACCCTGGACGGCCGGGCGCTCGCCGGCGCGCGGGACGGACGCCGCACCGCGTGGGTGCCCCCGCACCGCCGTCGGGTCGCGCTGCTCGCCCAGGACCCGATGCTGTTCCCGCACCTCAGCGTGCGCGAGAACATCGCGTTCGGCCCCCGGGCCCAGGGCGCGACCCGCCGCGAGGCCGTCGCACGGGCCGACCGGTGGCTGGCAGAGATCGGCCTCACGGAGCTCACCGACCGCCGCCCGGCGGCGCTGTCCGGCGGGCAGGCGCAACGCGTCGCGATCGCCCGGTCGCTGGCCGCCGCGCCCCGGCTGCTGCTCCTCGACGAGCCGATGGCGGCCCTCGACGTCGACGTCACCCCCGCGCTGCGCCAGACGCTCCAGCACCTGCTCGCCGAGCAGACGACGATCCTGGCGACCCACGACGTCCTGGACGCGCTGCTGCTCGCGGACGAGGTCGCCGTCGTCGACGGCGGGCGCGTCGTCGAACGCGGCCCGACGGCGGAGGTGCTGTCCCGCCCGCGCAGCGCCTTCGCCGCGTCGATCGCCGGCCTCAACCTGCTGTCCGGGACCTGGACGTCCGACGGCGTCGCGACCGCGGGCGGGGAGGTGGTCCACGGGCACGGCGCCCCCGACGTCGCCCTCGGCGCCGCGATGACGGCGGTGTGCCGCCCGGCGGCCGTCGCCGTCCACCTCGAGCCTCCGCACGGTTCGCCGCGCAACACCTTCCGCGCCACGGTGCGGTCCCTGGCACCGCACGGCGACCTCGTCCGGGTGCGCACCGACCGGCTCGCCGCCGACGTCACGCCCGGATCAGTGGCCGAGCTCGGCCTGACCCCGGGGCGGGAGGTGTGGCTGGCGGTCAAGGCCGCCGAGGTCGACGTCTACCCCGTGTGAGGGTCTGTCCACGTCCGGCGAAGCGCGCGGGCTGTCTCCTCCACCGCGGTCAGGTCGACGGTCACCGCCGTGCGCAGGAGCTCGACATCCAGCACCGCATACTCGTGGACCAGGACGTTGCGCATCCCCACCATCCTGCGCCACGTGTCCCCGAAGGCCCCGGCCACTTCTCCTGCACCGACCGTCTCGGCGGCGATCAGGGCGTCGATGGTCGCCACGAGCTGCATCGCCACCGCATCCTGGAGCAGAGGATCATCCAGGTCGAGGCCACGCTGCAGATGCTCCCGCAGCTGTCCGACGTGCTGCAGGGCCCGGTCGACATGCCACTCCGGGCTCCGGCGCGCCGCACTCACAGCTCGACGGCCTCTCGCGAGATCGTCTCGGCCACCTCGGGTCGCACCGCTCGGGAGTTGATGATGTCGACCGGAACTCCCAGAAGGTCCTCGGCATCAGCCGCGAAGGCACCGAGGTCAGCGAACGAGCGCCCCCGCGGGACGTCGACCAGCAGATCGACGTCCGAGTCCGGACGATCTTCGTTGCGCGCCACCGACCCGACGAGGCGGAGCCGCAGGAGACCGTGCGTCGCGGCGAGCTCACGCAGCCGTGACCGATGTCGCGCCACGACCCAGGCGAGCGGGGACGAGGGCCTGAACCTGCCGGTCGCCGTCGCGCCGAGCATCATCTGGAGGCCAGGCACATAGGGCGAGGACTCGTCGAACGAGACCAGTATCCGCCGCCCGGCCCGACGCCCCGTGAGCACACCGGCTGCCATCAGGGATCGGACCTCGCGGGAGACCGAGGACACGGGCTCCCCCAGCCGACGGGCGATGTCGGACGACGTCAGCGCGCTCGACGACCGGAAGATCTCGCGCAGCACCTGCTCCTGGAGGTCGGAGCGGAACAGCGGTGCGGTCGTCGTCACGGCCCCAGTATATTGCTCATCTGGTGAGCAATACCAGCGTCAGGACGACACGTCCGCCGTCGTGAACCGGCTCCAGGCGAGCGCCCCGAAGATCGCGACCCACGCCCCCTGCACGGCCAGCCCCGCCAGCAGCGTCGAGGCGTCCACCTCGAGGCGCAGGAACTCCCCGAAGTCGAGCCAGTGGTGCGTGAGCAGCCCCGGGTGGATCGCGGAGAGCTGGGGCAGGGCGTCGAGCACCCCGCTGACGATCGCCACGACCACCGTCGAGGCCATCGCGGCCACCGGGACCTCGGTGAGCGTCGACAGGAACAGGCCCACGGCGACCAGACCGGTCAGCGACGCGATGACGTAGCCGACCACGCCCAGGGTGCGCAGCATCCCCTCGGCCAGCGGGATCGTGTCCCCCGAGAGCAGCACGACGTCGCCCACCCCGAAGTAGGCGGCGCCCGCCGCCAGGCCGACGACCGCGATCGCCACGACCGCCGCGCCCGCGAACGCCAGGGCGGCGACCGCCTTGGCCAGCAGCAGCCGGGTGCGTGGGACGGGCACCACCAGCAGGTACCGCAGGGTGCCGGTCGAGGCCTCGCCCGCGATCGCGTCGCCGGAGACGATCGCCACGCACAGCGGCAGCAGGAACGGCAGGCAGCTCACCAGCGCCGCGAAGACGAGGAACACCCCGTTGCCGGTCACGCGGTCCAGGAACGGCGGACCCTGGCCGGCTACCGGCGTGCTCTGCGTGACGAACAGGACGGTCCCGATGAGCAGCGGGACGGCCGCCAGGCCCGCCAGGAGCACCAGGTTGCGCACCCGGCCGAACACGAGGCGCAGCTCGCTGCGCAGCAGGCGGGCGGTCGCGCGGGCCGGTGCCGCCGGGGCCACGGGAGCGGGCGCGTCAACGATCGACATCGAAACCCTCCCCCGTCAGCCGGACGAACACGTCCTCCAGGGTGGGCCGGCGGACCTCCAGGCCGAGCAGGTCGATGCCGTCGCCGACCACCGCCTGGGCGACCTTCTCCACGGCGGTCCCGCCCAGCGGCGCGGCGACCACCTCGCCGTCGACGCGCACGTCCTCCAGCCCGAGCCCGGTCAGGACGCGGACGACATGACCGCGCTGGTCCGGGCGGGTCATCACCCGGACCTCGGTGGTCCCCGTCTCGGCGATCTCGGCGCGCGTCCCCTGCGCGAGCAGCTCGCCGCGGCTCATGATCCCGACGTGCGAGCACACCTGCTCGATCTCGCTGAGCAGGTGGGAGGAGACGAGCACGGTGGCCCCGCCGTCGGCGAGCTCGCGCACCAGCGCCCGCACCTCGCGCGTGCCCTGCGGGTCCAGGCCGTTCGTGGGCTCGTCGAGCAGCAGCAGGTCCCGTGGCCGCAGCAGCGCCGCCGCGAGCCCGAGCCGCTGCTTCATCCCCAGCGAGTACTGGCGGTACCTCTTGGCCGCGGCCGCCATCAGCCCGACCCGCTCGAGCGCGGCGTCGATCCGGCCCGGGCGGGACCGCTGCGGCGCGGTGGCGTCCACGGCGTCCAGCCGCTCGAGGTTCGCCCGCGCCGAGAGGTACGGGTGGAACGCCGGACCCTCGACGAGGGCGCCGACGCGCGGCAGCACCGCCGGCCCCCCGCCGGGCATCGCCGAACCCAGCAGCTCCACCGACCCGGCCGTGGGTGACACGAGCCCGAGCAGCATGCGGATCGTCGTCGTCTTGCCCGACCCGTTGGGGCCGAGGAACCCGTAGACGGCACCCCGCGGGACGACCAGGTCGATGTGGTCGACGGCGACCTGCCCCGAGCGGAACCGCTTCGTCAGGCCACGGGTGCGCACCGCGGGTTCCGCGGCGGGCCCGCCTGCCGTCATCCGGCGAGCTCCTCGAGCGTCGCCGGCGGCACCGCCCCGGCCAGGACCCGGCCGTCGTCGGTCACCAGCACGGACAGCAGCGCCGAGGTCAGCAGCCGCCCGCCGTCGACGGGCGTGGTGAGCTGGTCGTAGAGGGCCTGCGTGTCGAGCTCCGGGATGCCCGGCAGCTCGCCCTCCTCGGCGTCCGTGAACTCCTCGAGCAGGTCGTCGGCACCGCTGGACCCGGTGCTGCCCCCGGGCAGCCGGCCCTCGGCCGTCGCGCCGAGGATCTCCTCGACGTCCACGTCGGAGACCTCGACCACGGTCTCCCAGCCGGTGCCCGAGACCGCGAACCCGGCGTCCTCGCCCAGCGCCTCGCTGCCGGGCTTCTCCATCGTGCCCGGCTCGGGCAGCGGGACCTCGACCTCGCGCACCTCCGCACCGGCCGGCGGCGAGAAGTCGAACACGCTGGGGTCGGGGGCGTCGAACGACACGTCGGTGAAGCCCACCTCGAGCGCCGGGTCCTCGGTGTCCTGGACGCTCCACACCTGGGTGCGCAGCACCACGGAGGTCTCGGCGTCGACGGCGACACGGATCCGGTCGACCAGGGTGCCGTCGGTCTGCGGGCGCAGCTCCACCTGGTAGGCGGAACGCCCGGCGACCTCGACGGGGTCGGTCGTGGTGATGTCGGTGTAGATCCGTGCCTGGGCCAGGGCCAGGTCGGCCGCCTCGGACGGCGTCGGGACGTCGCCCTCCACGCTCGGCTCGGCCGCCTCGTCCGCGAGCGCCTCGTACCGCTCGAGGTCCGCGGGGTCGACGACGTAGTGGACCGCCTCGTCGTCGGCACTGGAGTACGTCCACGCCTCCGGCCCGGAGCGGACCACCGAGTACTCCGAGACGTCGCCGAGCAGCGCGGCCCGCGAGGAGTCCTCGCCGTCGGACCAGACCCGCATCGTGGTGCTGCCCCCGAGCAGGTCGAGCGGGCCGGCACCCTGCAGCTCGGAGACGGTGACGTCCGGCAGCCCGAGGCGGGCCGTGTAGACCACGGTGCCGGAGACCGGGACCTTCTCGGCGGCGGCGACGCGGTCCACCAGCTCGTCGGCGGTGACCGCGGGCAGTTCGTCGCTCGCCACGGCACCGACCGTGGCGGGGACGAGGAAGGCGGCGGCGACGGCGCCGGCGGCGACCGCCGGGACCGCCCACCGCACCCGGGGCGAGAGGCTGCGCGTGGTGTCCATGGGACCACTGTGGCCGAGGGTGCCTGAGACCAGGCTGAGAACGACCGGCCTGGGCACGCGGACGGTTCCCGTCGGTGCCATGCTGCGGTGGTGCGCATCCTGGTGGTGGAGGACGAGGCGGTGCTCGCGCGGGCCCTGCGTCGTGGCCTGCAGGCGGAGGGGTTCGCCGTCGACGTCGCGACCGACGGCGACACCGGGCTGCAGCTCGCCCTCGAGGACGACCACGACGCGGTCGTCCTGGACCTCATGCTCCCCGGACGGTCCGGCCTGGAGATCCTGCGGGAGATGCGGCGCGCGGAGATCTGGACGCCGGTGCTCGTGCTCAGCGCGAAGGACTCCGACGACGACGTGACCCGCGGCCTGGACGTCGGCGCCGACGACTACCTGGCGAAACCTTTCGCGTTCAGCGTGCTGCTCGCCCGCCTGCGCGCGCTGCTGCGCCGCGGGGCACCGCCACGCCCGGCCGTGCTGCAGGTCGGGAACCTGACCCTCGACCCGGCCACCCGGGAGGTGCGACAGGGCGACGTGCCCGTCGAGCTCACGACGCGGGAGACGGCGCTGCTCGAGCACCTCATGCGCCGGCCCGGCGAGGTGCTGACGAAGGTCGAGCTGCGCGACCACGTGTGGGACACCGCGGGTGACGACCTCAACGTCGTCGAGGTCTACGTCGGCTACCTGCGCCGCAAGCTCGGCCGGGCGGCGGTCGAGACCGTGCGCGGCGCCGGGTACCGGGTCGTGGGACGGTGAGTCGCCGGGCCGGGGCCTCGGGCTCGTCGCTGCGCCTGCGGCTCACGCTGGTCGCCGCCGGGCTGACCGGCGCCGCCCTGGCCCTCGGTGCGCTGGCGCTGACGACCGTGGTGTCCCAGAGCCGCATCGCCGCGACCGACGCCGTGCTCGCCGGCACGGCCGACCAGGTCGCCGAGCTCGTCGCCGAGGACCGGCTGCCCCGGGTGCTGGCCGCCGACGAGCCCGGCGAGATCGTGCAGCTCGTCGACGCGTCCGGCCGCGTCGTCGCGTCGTCGCCGAACGCGAGCCGGACGCTCCCCCTGCTGGCCCCCTCCGTCCTGGACACGACGTCCGACGGGGCGCAGACCCGCCAGGACTCGGCCTACGGGTCGGGTCCGGTGCGCGTGCTCGTGGACACGCTGCCCACGGGCGAACGGGTCGTCGCCACGCTCCCGCTGGCCACGGTCGAGGGAGTGCTCGGGGCGCTGCGCCTCTCCCTGGGCCTCGTCGTCCCGCTGCTGACCCTGGCGCTGGGCCTGGTCACGTGGGTGCTGCTCGGGCGGGCGCTGCGACCGGTGGAGGAGCTGCGCGCCGCCGCGGACCGCGTCAGCGGTGTCGGTGGTCCGGGCACGCTGCCGGTGCCGCAGGCCCAGGAGCTCGCCGCGCTGGCCCGGACACTCAACGCGATGCTCGACCGGCTGGAGACGTCGGCGCAGCGGCAGATCGACTTCGTGGCCGACGCCGCCCACGAGCTGCGGTCCCCGATCGCCGCGCTGCGTACCAGCATCGAGGTGGCCGGAGAGCACCCCGAGGCGTACGAGCGGGCCGAGCTGATGGCCGACCTCCAGCACGAGGTGGTCCGTCTGCAGAACCTGGCGGACGACCTGCTCGTCCTCGCCCGGGTCGGCGCGTCCCCGCTGGAGGTGCAGGACGTCGACCTGCGCGAGGTCGTCCGTGAGGCCGCCGGGGACGTCGACCTGCGCGGCGAGGGCCGGGCGGTGGTCGACCCCTCGGCGGTCGTGCGGGTGGTGCGCAACCTGGTGGACAACGCCCGGCGGTTCGCCGACGGGCGGGTCCGGGTCGAGGTGCGCGACGGGGTCGTGACGGTCGACGACGACGGTCCCGGCATCCCGGCGGCGGACCGCGAACGCGTCTTCGACCGGTTCACCCGGCTCGGGTCCGGGCGGGGGCGCGACGCGGGCGGGGCGGGCCTGGGACTGGCCATCGCCCGCGAGATCGCCCGCGAGCACGGCGGCGAGGTCACGCTGGACGACGGCCCCCTGGGCGGGTTGCGTGCCACGGTGACCCTGCCGACGAGCGCGGACCAGGACACCTGAGCGGCGCTGGCCGGCGGTGGTCAGCGGTGCGCCAGCTCGAGGCGGTAGCCGCGCTTGACGACCGTCTTGACCAGGTCCTTGCGCCCGGTGGCCTCGCGCAGCCGGGCGATCGCGACCTCCACGGCGTGCCCGTCGCGGGACACGCCCGGCAGGACGTCGAGCACCTGGTCCCGCGTGACGACGTCCCCGCCGGCCGCGGCCAGCAGGCGCAGGACCTCGACCCCCGTCGGTGACAGCGGCAGCACCTGCCCGTCCAGCACGGCGACGCGGGCCCGGATCACCAGCGGGCCGGCGACCGTGCCCAGCGCGACGGAGTCGATGTGCTCGTAGTGCCCGACCAACGTGCGCACCAGCGCCCCGAGCCGGCCGCGCTCGGGCTCCAGCGGCGCCACGCCGCGGGCAGCCAGCGGCCGGGACGTCACCGGGCCGACGGAGGCGGCGATCATCTCGCCGCTCGCGCACCGCGCCACGACCTCGTCGAGGACGCCCGCGTGCTCCACGGCCTCCATCCAGGCCTCGGCCCCCGGGGCGGAGGTGAACACCACGGCGTCGATCTCACCCTCGGCGGCGGCCCGGACCGACGCCGTCACGGCCTCCGGGTCGGGCGCCGGGCCCCAGCGGTACACGACCAGCGGGGACACCCGCGCACCGGCCGTGGCGAACACCTCGTCCAGCCCGTCGGCCCCGGCACCGTGGTGCTGGATCGCGATGTGCAGCCCCTGCACGCCCTCGCTGAGCAGCACCTCGGCGACCTCGGCCGACGTCTCGGACTCCGCCACCCAGTCGGTGGCCAGCCCGGCGGCCTGGACGGCGCCGCGCGCCTTGGGGCCCCGGGCGACGATGCGGGCCTCGCCGAGGACGCGCAGCAGGTCGTCGGCGAGCCCGTGGGCGTCCGCCGCCTCGATCCAGGCCCGGAAACCCACCCCGGTGGTGGCCACGACGACGTCCGGCGGGTCGTCCACGAGGGTCCCCGTCGCGGCGATCAGGGCGTCGTCGTCCACGTGCGGGACCATGCTCAGCGCGGGCGCGTGCCGGATGGTCGCGCCCCGGCGCTCCAGGGCGGCGGCGAGCTCACCGGAGCGCCGGTCGGCCGTGACGAGCACGGTGCAGCCGGCCATGACCTGTCCGAGGGCAGGTCGCGCCGCGGTCTCAGCCACGCGTGCTCCCCACGACGGGGTCCCCGGGCTCGGCACTCGTCGCCCCTTCCAGCAGTCCCGGTGCCGCGACGGCACCGATCACGATCACGGCGGGCGCCCGGACCCCGACCTCGTCGGCCCGCTTGGCCGCCAGGTCGAGGACCGTCCGGGTGACCCGCTGGTCGGGTGTCGAGCCCCGCTCGACCACCGCCACGGGCGTCTCCGGACCCGCCCCGGCGTCGAGCAACCTGGTCACGATCGCCGGCAGGGAGGACACTCCCATGAGGATGACCAGCGTAGCCGTCCCGTCCGTGACGCAAGACACCGCGGTGTCGTCCAGCTGCTGCTCCCCGACGCGGGTGTGCGCCGTGACCACGTGGAACGCCGTCGTCGTCCCCCGGTGGGTCAGCGGGATCCCGGCCAGCGCCGGGACCGCGAGCGCCGCGGACACCCCGGGCACGACCTCGACGGCGACCCCGGCCCGTCGGCAGGCCGCGTACTCCTCTCCCCCGCGGCCGAAGACGAACGGGTCGCCGCCCTTGAGCCGCACCACCCGCCGCCCCCGGAGCGCCCGGTCGACCAGCAGCGCGTCGATCTCGGGCTGCGGGACCTTGTGCTTCCCGGGGGCCTTGCCGACGTCGATCACCTCGACGTCGTCCCCCAGGTCCTCGAGGACCTCGAGCGGCACGAGGCGGTCGTGCAGGACGACGTCGGCCCGCGCGATCGCCCGCCAGGCCCGGTAGGTCAGCAGGTCGGCGGCGCCGGGGCCGGCGCCGACGAGGGAGACGTGCCCGGGCTGCGCGGCCATCTCAGGTCACCCGCACGTGCACGACGCCGTCGCGCACCTCGGCGGGAAAGGACTCCAGGTGCACGCCGAGACCGGCCTGCGGGCTCTTGCCGCCGGATTCGAGGCACTCGCCCGTGCGCAGCGCGAAGACCTGCTTGTAGACCGGTGAGGCCACGGTGGGCTCGCCGCCGCGGGTGCCCACGATGCCGCGGGACATGACGTTCGCGCCGGAGTACGGGTCGAGCTGCTGGACGGCGTGCACGGCGTCGTCGAGCAGCCGGAACACGGCGACCTGCACGGGCGAGCCGTCGGCGCGCTCCAGCAGAGCGGCCGCGCCTCGCTCGGGCACCAGGTCGGTGAGCCCGCACACGGCCGTCCAGGTCGGCGCGGCGGTGTCGGTCGCGGTCATGGTGGCCTCCGGGTCGGTCGGTCGGTCGGTGGACAGCTCGGTCGGGTTCATGCGCGGACCTCCAACGTGGGACCGGTCACCAGGACCGGGCCGGAGAGCTCGGGGTCGACGGGGCCGGCGGGGCCGGCGGCGATCTCCTCGGGGGTGGCCGGGCGCTTCTGGCCGCGCTCGGCGACGTAGGCCAGGTCCGGGTCCGGGGTGGTCGGCGCGTTGACGAACGAGCCGAACCGGGCCAGCTTGTCCGGGTCCTCCAGGACGGCCCTCCACTCGTCCTCGTAGGCGCCGACGTGGGCGGCCATCGCCGCGTCGAGGTCGGCGGCGATGCCGAGGGAGTCCTCCAGGACGACCTCGCGGATCGCCTCCAGGCCACCCTCGTACTCCTCGACCCACGGCGCGGTGCGCTGCAGGCGGTCGGCGGTGCGGACGTAGAGCATGAGGAACCGGTCGATGGTGCGCAGCAGCGTCGCGGAGTCCAGGTCCTCGGCCAGGAGCTGGGCGTGCTTGGGCGTCTGGCCGCCGTTGCCCGCCACGTAGAGGTTCCAGCCCTTGTCGGTGGCGATGACGCCGACGTCCTTGCCGCGGGCCTCGGCGCACTCGCGGGCGCAGCCCGAGACACCGAGCTTGAGCTTGTGCGGGCTGCGCAGGCCGCGGTACCGCAGCTCGAGCTCGACGGCCATGCCGACCGAGTCCTGCACGCCGTAGCGGCACCAGGTCGACCCGACGCAGGACTTCACCGTGCGCAGCGACTTGCCGTAGGCGTGACCGGACTCGAACCCGGCCTCGACCAGCACCTTCCAGATCTCCGGGAGCTGCTCGACGCGGGCGCCGAACATGTCGATGCGCTGCCCGCCGGTGATCTTCGTGTAGAGCCCGAAGTCCTTCGCGACCTGCCCGATGACGATGAGGCCCTCGGGGGTGATCTCGCCGCCCGGCACCCGCGGGACGACGGAGTAGGTGCCGTCCTTCTGCATGTTGGCGAGCATGTGGTCGTTGGTGTCCTGCAGGGCGGACTGCTCGCCGGCCAGGATGTGCCCGTTGCCCTGGCTGGCCAGGATCGAGGCGACGACGGGCTTGCAGATGTCGCAGCCGCGCCCCGGGCTGCTCGCGCCCTGGGGGACGGTGCCGAAGCGCTCGATGATGTCGCTGAAGGAGTGCAGGTCGGCCACCCGGACGGCGTCGAAGAGCTGGGCGCGCGTCATCGCGAAGTGCTCGCACAGCGCGGTCGAGACCTCGATGCCGGCGCGCTCCATCTCGGTCTCGGTGATCTTCTTGACCAGCGGCAGGCAGGCGCCGCAGGTGGTGCCGGCCTGGGTGCAGCTCTTGACGTCCCCGACGGAGGAGCAGTCGTGCTCGGTCACCGCCCGGCGGATCGTGCCGGCCGAGACGTTGTTGCACGAGCAGACGTTGGCGTCGTCGGGCAGCTCGATGTCCGGTGCGGCGCCCGCGCCCTCGGGCAGCAGGAACGCCGCCGGGTCCCCCGGGAGCTCGGCACCGAGCATCGGGCGCAGCGAGGCGTACGGCGTGGCGTCACCGACGAACACGCCGCCGAGCAGGGTCGTGGCGTCGTCCGAGAGCACGAGCTTCTTGTAGACGCCGGCGGTCGGGTCGGCCCAGACCACCTCGACGCAGTCCTCGGTGCGACCGTGGGCGTCACCGAAGGAGGCGACGTCGACGCCGGAGAGCTTGAGCTTGGTGGCGGTGTCCGCGCCGGGGAACTCGGCCTCGCCGCCCAGCAGCCGATCGACCACGACCTCCGCCATGGTGTTGCCCGGAGCCACGAGCCCGAGGCAGCGTCCCTCGATGCAGGCGACCTCGCCGATCGCCCAGACGTGCGGGTCCTCGGTGCGGCAGGTCAGGTCGACGACGGCGCCGCCGCGCTCGCCGACCGGCAGGCCTGCGGCGCGGGCCAGCTCGTCACGGGGGCGCACGCCGGTGGCCACGACGACGACGTCGACGTCGAGGCGGCCGCCGTCGCCGAAGTCCAGCCGTCCGACGTGCCCGGTGCGGCGGTGCGGCGCCATCTTCTTCGTGGCGGTCTCCGGACGGACCGCGATGCCCTTGTCGTTGATGAGGCGCTGGAGCGCCTGGCCGCCGCCGAGGTCGCACTGCACGCCCATGAGGTGGGTGCCGAACTCGATGACGGTGGCCTGCGCGCCGAGCGCCTTGAGCGCGCCGGCGGCCTCGAGCCCGAGCAGGCCGCCGCCGATGACCGCGCCGCGCACCGGCTTCTCGACGACGCCGCCGCGGGTCTCGACCCGACCTGCCTCGCGCTTGGCCTCGACCCAGCCGCGCAGGGCGGCCACGTCGTCGATCGTGCGGTAGACGAAGACGCCGGGCAGGTCGTTGCCGGGGATCGGCGGCATCGCCGCGTTCGACCCGGTCGCCAGCACCAGCTCGTCATAGGGATGCACCCGCCCGAGCCGGTCGGTGACGGTCCGGTGCTCGCGGTCGATCGACTCGACGAGGCAGTCGCGGTGCAGCTCGACGAGCGGGTCGTCCCACAGCGCCGGGTCGCCCAGGGTGAGCTCCTCGGGGTCACGGACCTCGAAGTAGCGGGTCAGGCCGACCCGGTCGTACGGCTTGCGCGGCTCGTCGGCGAAGACGCTGACGCGCCACGCGCCGTCGGTGTCGCGCGAGCGCAGCGCCTCGACGAAACGCTGCGCGACGGGGCCGCCGCCGACGACGACCACGTGCCGGCGCCCGTCGGTCTGCTGGGAGGTGGTGGGCTCGCTGCTCATGTCGTCGACGGTAGGCAGCCACCGTGACCGCGCCGTCAGGGAGGGGTTACCTGATGCGAACATCTTGCTCACGCCGGCGGGCGGCACGGTGAGAGAAGCGGACGGACGTCCGGGGCGCCCGACGGCGAGGGGTCCGTCGGGCGCCCCGGAGCTCGGGGGCGGCTCAGACCGTGGCGAGTCCGGCCGGTGCGGGGTCCGCGTCGGGTTCGACGTCGGCGCCGCGGGTGGCGGCCAGCCAGTCGGCGAGCCCGCACACGGCCTCGGTGCAGCTGCCGCACCCCGTGGTCGCCCGGGTGGCGGCCGCGATGTCGTCCGTGCTGCGGGCCCCGTCGTCCCAGCAGGCGGTGATGTCGTGCTTGCTCACCCCGTTGCACCGGCACACGATCGCGTCGTCGGGCATGTGCTCGGGCGACGTGGCCGGCTCCGCGCTCGGCATCACGGGGGTGAGCAGGAGGAACGCCGGGTCCACCGGGACCGGCGTGCGCCGCGTGTAGGCGGCGGTGAGGTCGGCCGCCACCCGGGCGTGGCCCACGCAGGTGGCCCCGACGAGCAGTCCGCCGGCGACCACGGCCTCGACGAACCGGCCGCCGGCCGGGTCCGCCAGCCGCACGGCCCGCTCCCCCGGACGCGGCTGTCGATCCGTGCCCGCCGCCCCCATGGACACCACGCTCAACGGACCGGCTTTGACCTTGACGACGTCGGTGCCGCGGGTGTCGATGCCGTCTTCCGTCGGGGCGCGGGTCGCGAGCAGCGTGCCGAGACGCACCGCCATCGAGGGCCGCTCCCCCTCGTGCGGGAAGCGCAGGTGCTCGCGGGGCCGGTCCGCCGCCCGCCGGGAAGCGTCCTCGCGGGCCGTGACCAGGGAGGACAGGTGGTCGGCGAGGCGACGTGCGTGGTCCCAGCCCTCGGCGACCAGACCGCGCGAGCCCTGCGGCGGCTGGGCGCAGTCGCCGATCGCGAAGACCCTCCGGTCGGCCGGGCTCGCCAGGTCGTGCCCGACGACGATCCCGCGGTCCGTCGGCAGACCCGCGTCCGCGGCGATCCCGGTCTCCGGGACCGTGCCGGTGGTCAGCACCACGAGCCCGGCGGCGAGCACCTCGCCGTCGCCGTCGGCGCCCGTGTCGATCCGCACCCCGACGGCCCGGCCGCCGGCCACGAGCACCTCGCTGGGCCGCACCCCGGACCGGACCGTCACACCGTGGGCCTCCAGCCCCGCGGCCAGCACCGCGCCGGCGTCCGTGTCGAGCTGGCGGTGCATCGGCGCCTCCCCGGTGTCCACCAGGGTCACCGCCAGCCCGCGAGCGGCCAGCCCGTAGGCGGACTCCACCCCGAGCACGCCCCCGCCGACCACGACGGCGCGCGTGCTGTGGAGGCTGCCCGCCACGATGTCGCGGGCGTCGTCGAGAGTGCGCAGCGCGTGCACACCGCCGGGCAGGTACGGGTCGCCGTCGGCCGAGCGCAGACCCGGCAGCGGCAGGACGCGGGCCCGGGAGCCGGTGGCCAGCACCAGGTGGTCGTAGGGATGCACCGCACCGGCGTCGTCGGTGACCGTGCGCCGGATCCGGTCGATCGACACCGCCGTGACCTCCCGCAGGGTGGTCACGTGCTCGCCGCCGACCTGCGGCATCGAGATCGCGGCCACGTCGGTGCGCCCCGCCACGACGTCGCTGAGCAGCACCCGGTTGTACGGCTCGTACGGCTCCGCGCCGAGCACCGTGATGTCGAAGGCGCCCGTGCTGCGGCGCACCAGCTCGTCGACCAGCCGGGAGCCGACCATGCCGTTCCCGACGACGACGATCTTCGTCGGTACGTGGAGCGTCATACCGGCACCTCCTGGGTGTCGTGGTCGTCCTGCGCGGACGCGGTAGCGGGCCCGGCAGGGGTCACCGCCACCGCGCACACCTTGAACTCGGGCATGGAGCTGATCGGGTCGACGGCGTCGCTGGTGATCCGGTTGACGCCGCCGAGGCCGCCCCAGTGGAACGGCATGAACACGACCTCCGGACGCACCGCGTCGGTCCAGCGGGCGACCGCCTCGACCACGCCGCGGGCCGAGGTCAGCCGGACCCGGTCGCCGTCGGCCACCCCGACGCGCAGGCCGAGCTGCGGGTGCAGCTCGACGTACGGCTCGGGGACCAGCCGGTCCAGGTCGGGCACCCGGCGCGTCTGGGCGCCGGACTGGTAGTGCTGCAGGACGCGGCCCGTGACCAGGTAGGTCGGGGCGTCGCCGCGCACGTCGTCGGCCGGGCCGCCGTGGTCGACCGGGACCATGCGTGCCCGCCCGTCCGGAGTACCGAAGGAGTCCAGGAACATCCGCGGGGTGCCCGGGTGCTCGGCCCCGTCCGCCGGGGCCGGGCAGGGCCAGTACAGCCCCGCGCCGCCGCTGTTCTCGTGGGCATCCAGCCGGGCGTGCGACAGCCCGGAGTAGTCCGCCGGTCCCCCGGCTGAGGCGCGCGCGAGCTCGTCGAAGACCTCGGCCGGGTCCGTGCCGAAGTGCACGTCCGAGCCGAGGCGCCGCGCCAGCTCGGCCAGCAGCCACAGCTCCGAACGCGCCTCGCCCGGCGCGTCCACGGCCTGCCGCCGCCGGATGACGCGCCCCTCCAGGGACGTCATCGTGCCCTCCTCCTCGGCCCACTGCGTCACCGGGAGGACGACGTCGGCGATCCGGGCGGTCTCGGAGGGGACGAAGTCGCACACCACCAGCAGGTCCAGGGCCTCCAGGCGCTCGCGGACGCGGTCGGCGTTCGGCGCCGAGACGAGCACGTTCGAGCCGTGCACGAACAGCGCCTGCGGCCCGCCGGGGGTGGCCAGCGAGCTGAGCAGCGCCACGGCGGGCTTGCCCGGCCCGGGGATCGTCGCGGGGTCCACGCCCCACACGGAGGCGACGTGCTCACGCGCGACCGGGTCGTCGATCTTGCGGTATCCGGGCAGCTGGTCCGACTTCTGCCCGTGCTCACGCCCGCCCTGGCCGTTGCCCTGCCCCGTCAGGCAGCCGTAGCCGGAGCCCTCGCGGCCGATCAGGCCGAGCGCGAGCGACAGGTTGATCGCCGCGGTCACCGTCGCGGTGCCCTGGGTGGACTGCTCCACCCCGCGGCCGGTGAGGACGTAGGCACCGCGCCCACCGCGTGCCGGGGAGGCGGCCGCGAGCCGCCGCGCCAGTCCACGCAGCTCCTCGGCGGGGACGCCGCAGACGGTCTCGGCACGCTCCGGCCACCAGGCGGCCACGGACCGCACGACGTCGTCGTATCCGATGGTCCGCTCGGCGAGGTAAGCGCTGTCGACGAGCTGCTCGGCGACGACGACGTGCAGCAGGGCCAGCAGCACCACCAGGTCGGTACCGGGGACCGGCTGGACGTGCGCTCCCTGGCCGTCCTCGGCGAGCCGGGCGGTGGCCGACCGGCGCGGGTCGACGACGACGAGACCGCCGGCCCCGCGGGCACCGGCCAGGTGCTGGACGAACGGGGGCATCGTCTCGGCCGGGTTGGAGCCGAGCAGCAGGATCGCCTCGGCACCGCCCAGGTCGGTGAGGGGGAACGGCAGGCCCCGGTCCACGCCGAACGCCCGGTTGCCGGCGGCCGCCGCGGACGACATGCAGAACCGCCCGTTGTAGTCGATGTTCGGCGTGCGCAGCACCGTGCGCGCGAACTTGCCGAGCGCGTACGCCTTCTCGTTGGTGAGCCCGCCGCCCCCGAAGATCGCCACGCCCTCGGGGCCGTGCTCGGCCTGGATCGCGCGGACCCGGGCGGTGACGAGCTCGAGCGCCTCGTCCCAGGTGGACGGGGCGAGCTCCCCGTCGGCGCCCCGGACCAGCGGGGTCGTGATGCGGTCCGCGACGTCCAGCACCGTGGCGCTGGTCCAGCCCTTCTGGCACAGCCGTCCCGCGTTGGTGGGGAAGTCGCGCGGGTTCACGGCCACGGGCAGGGGCGCACGCCCGCCGGGGGCCGGCGTCGACGACGCCGTTCCCTCGACGGGCGTGAGCTCCATGCCGCACTGCAGGGCGCAGTAGGGGCAGTGCGTCGCCGCGGACGCTGTCGGAGCGGCGCTGCTCATACCCGAGCAGCCCCCATCGTGCTGCCGCGGCGGCCGTAGACGGTCCAGGTGACCAGCGCCATCACCACGTAGACCCCGATGATCGCCCACAGGGCCGGGACGAGGGAGCCGGTCGCCGTCGTCGACATCGCGAAGCCGCGGGGGATGAGGAACCCGCCGAAGGCGCCGACCGCGCCGGCGATGCCGATGCAGCCCGCTGCGGCCTTCGCCGTCCCGGCCCCGCCGCCCGCGACGTCGGCGATCCGGAACGTGGCCGGGATCATCCGGTAGACCGAGCCGTTGCCGACGCCGGTGGCGACGAACAGCAGCATGAACGAGCCGAAGAAGAGCCCGAAGGAGCCGGAGCCGAGCGCCTGGATGGCACCGAAGGCGCCGACCATCATCACCACGAAGCTGGCCACCGTGATGACCGCACCGCCGGTGCGGTCGGCGATCCAGCCGCCGAGCGGGCGGGTGACGGACCCGACGAGGGCACCCATGAAGGCCAGCGAGAGCGTGACCTCGGGGAACTCCCGGGCCAGCAGGGTGGGGAAGGCACCGGCGAAGCCGACGAAGCTGCCGAAGGTGCCGATGTAGATGAAGGAGATCAGCCAGGTGTGCTTCTCCCGCGCCGCGACGCCGAAGGAGCGGGGGTCGGCCTTGGCGGTGGACAGGTTGTCCATGAACCGCCACGCGAGCAGCACCGCCAGCAGGATGAACGGGATGAAGACCCAGCCGGCCCTCGGCAGGGAGACGCCGGCCGCGGTGACGATCACCAGCGGGACGACGAACTGCACGGCCGCGGTGCCGATGTTGCCGCCGGCCGCGTTCCAGCCGAGCGCCGCACCCTTCTCCTTCTCGGGGAAGAAGAACGAGATGTTCGCCATCGACGAGGCGAAGTTGCCGCCGCCGAAGCCCGCGAGCGCCGCGACGGCCAGCAGGAGCCCGAAGGACGTCTCGGGTCGCTGCACCACCCACACCAGGGACAGGGTCGGGATCAGCAGCAGCGCCGCGGAGATCATGGTCCAGTTGCGTCCGCCGAAGACGGGGACGGCCAGGGTGTACGGGATGCGGAGCGTCGCGCCGACGAGCGCCGGCAGACCGACGAGCCAGAACATCTGGTCGGCGGTGAGGGCGAAGCCTGCCGCGGGAAGCTGCGGGACCACGATCGACCAGATCGCCCAGACGCAGAACCCGAGGAACTCCGCGAAGACCGAGATCCACAGGTTGCGCCGCGCGATGGCGCGTCCTCCGTCGCGCCAGAAGACGGGGTCCTCGGGGTCCCAGTGGTCGATCCACCGCCCGGAGCGGTGGACCGGGCGGGCCGGGGCCTCGCCGGTGTCGATCCCCGGGCCGGCGGTCGCCGGCTCGGACTCGGTGGTGCCACTCGTCGGTGCAACCATCGACGTTCTCCCATCCGTGGTCGTACCCGGCGGCGCCGGGCGTGAGGGTCACGGTCCCCGGCGGGTGCCGGGGTCCGGACCGGCTCGACGTCGGGCCGGTGGGACGACCGTAGGAAGCGGGTGTTTCACGTCACGGTCTCGGGCCGTGAACTTCCCATGAGCCAAAACTCTCAGGGGTTCCCGGGGTGCTGTGAGAAGTCCGCCCACCATGCGGACAGCGGTGCCGCGGTCCCGCGCCGACCGGATCGGCGCTCCCGCAGGTGGCGGGCGTCGGGATGGCCGCCGGAGCACCGAGCGTCTCACAGCGGCCCCGATCGTGCTGTGAGATCGGTGCTGCACCCGCGACACACGGCGTCCCTACAGTGACGGACATGACCACCGGACGCCCGCGCACGATCGCCGAGCACACCCGCGCGGCGCTCGCGCGCGTGCAGCCGCTGCCGGTGACTCCCGTGCGCCTGGACGACCCGACGGTCGTGGGCCTCGTCCTCGCCGACGACGTCGCGGCGGCGGCCCCGGTCCCGGCGTTCGACCACGCGGCCATGGACGGGTACGCCGTCCGGCTCGACGACCTGCCGGCCGACGGGTCGGCCGTCACCCTGCCGGTGCTCGCCGACCGCCGGCCCGGCCGACCCTCCCCCACTCCCACCCCCACCGACGTTGTGGGCATGAAATCTGCAACTCCGGACCCACCCGGAGTTGCAGATTTCCCGCCCACAACGGCCGACGGCGGAGCGGTCCGGATCATGACCGGAGCACCCGTGCCCGACGGGTTCGACGCCGTCGTGCCGGTCGAGCGGACCTCCACCGGGCACTTCGTGGCCGGGGGGCCGACGACGGAGCGCACCGTGACCCTCTCCCGACAGGCCCGCGACCACGTACGTCGCGCGGGCACGGACCTGCGCCGGGGCGACCCGATCGCCCGCGCCGGGGACGTCGTCGGCCCGGGTCTGGTCGCCACCGCGGCCGCCGCCGGGCTCGTCGAGCTACCGGTGCGCCGCCGTCCCCGGGTCGCCGTGCTGTCCACGGGCTCCGAGCTCGCCCCGCTCGGGACCACCGAGACCGGCACGATCGCCGACTCCAACTCCCTCATGCTCGCCGCGCTCGTGCGCGCCGCCGGCGCCGACGTCGTACGCATCGGCGCGGTCCCCGACGACGCGGACGCCCTGCGCGCCGCCCTGGACCACGTTGTGGGCATGAAAAACGCGGGTCCGGACCGGCCCGAGGCTGCAGATTTCATGCCCACAACGGGAGTGGTGGACCTGATCGTCACGTCCGGCGGGGTGTCGGCAGGGGCCAGCGACGTCGTGCGCGAGCTCCTCGACTCCCCTGATGTCGCGGACGTCGACGTCGCCACCGTCGCCGTGCGCCCCGGCAAACCGCAGGCCCTGGCCACCTGGCGCGGCACACCGTGGATCGCCGTGCCCGGCAACCCGGTCAGCGCCTTCGTCTCGACCGTGCTCTACGCGCTGCCCGCGGTCCGGCGCCTGGCCGGGCTCGACGTCCCGCCCGCGGCCACCGCCCGCGCCGCCGTCGGGTGGCCCAGCCCGTCCGGCACGGAGCAGGTGGTCCCCGTCGTGACCGGACCCGACGGCGTCGCCCCGGCCGGGCCGGACGTGCACCGGCTGTCCGCCCTGACCGCCGCGGACGCGCTGGTGGTCGTCCCCGCCGACGTCGAGCACGTCGCCCCGGGCGACCGGCTCCCCCTGGTCCCGATCCCGGGGGCGCGATGAGGTACGACGCCGTGGTGCTCGCCGGCGGCCGCGCCTCCCGGCTGGGCGGTGCCGCCAAGCCCGGGGTCGTGGTGCGGGGACGACCCCTGTTCGACCACGTCCTGGCGGCGACCACGGCCGCCGAGCGCACCGCCGTCGTCGGGCCGGAATCCCTGCGCCACGCCACCGACCGCACGGGCGTCGTCCTGACCCGGGAGGACCCGCCCTTCGGCGGTCCGGTGGCGGGTCTGGCGGCGGGTCTCGCCGCGCTGGACCGGCCGGACGCCCCTGCCTGGCTCCTCGTGCTCGCCGTCGACGTCCCCGGCGCGCCGGACGCCGTCGGTCCGCTCGTCGCGGCGGCCTCCGCCGCCGCCGATGTCGACGGCGTGCACCTGCACCGTGGCGGTCGGGCGCAGTGGCTGACCGGGCTGTACCGGCGTGCGGCCCTGACCCGCACCCTGGCGGGGACGGACCCGCACGGCGCTCCCGTCCGCCGGCTGGTCGCCGACCTCCGGCTGCTCGCGCTGCCCGACGAGACAGGGGTGAGCGACGACGTGGATACCTGGGACGATGTACGCAGGCTCTCCGGGCGCCCGGCGGGGAGCGGCAGCGAGGAGGAGACGCCATGACCGACGAGATCCCCGCCGTGCTCGCGGGCTGGGTGACCGCCGTCGAGCAGGAGCTCGGTCTGCCCGCGGACAGCATCGACGTCGGCGAGGTGCTCGACCTCGCCCGCGACGCCGCCCACCACGTGGCGCGGCCCGCCGCGCCGGTGACGACCTATCTCGTCGGGTACGCCCGGGGGCTCGCCGCCGCGGCCGGCCGGGCCACCCCCGACGACGACACCGCCGAACGCGCCGCCCGCCTGGCCCTGGGCTGGCGGCCCGAGGGGACGTGAGGCCATGACGCTCGTCGACCTGGGCATCCCCCGCCTGCCGACGTCCCGGCGGGACACCTCCCTGCCCGGCGACCGGCCGAGGACCCCGCAGCTCGTGGACTCCTTCGGCCGGGTCGCCACGGACCTGCGGGTCTCGCTCACCGACCGGTGCAACCTGCGCTGCACCTACTGCATGCCCGCCGAGGGGCTGCCGGCCCTGGCGCGGGAGAAGGTGATGACGCGCGCGGAGATCGCCCGGCTGGTCGGCATCGCCGTGCGCGACCTCGGGGTCCGGCAGGTGCGGTTCACCGGCGGCGAGCCGCTGCTGCGCCGAGACCTCACCGAGATCGTGGCCGACGTCGCGGCGCTCGACCCCCGTCCGGAGATCAGCCTGACCACGAACGCCGTCGGCCTCGACTCCCGCGCCGAGGCGCTGCGCGACGCCGGGCTGGACCGCGTCAACGTCTCCCTGGACACGCTCGACCCCGACACCTTCGCCCGCCTGGCCCGGCGCCCGTTCCTGGAGCGCACCCTGGCCGGGATCGAGGCGGCGGCGCGGGTGTTCGACCTGGTCAAGATCAACGCCGTGCTCGTGCGGGGGGTCAACCTCGACCACGCCGCCGACCTGCTGTCCTGGTGCCTGGAGCGCGGTTTCGAGCTGCGGTTCATCGAGCAGATGCCGTTGGACGCCGACCACGCGTGGGACCGCACCGCGATGGTGACCGCGGCCGAGGTGCGCGAGCTGCTCAGGGAGCGGTTCACCCTGGCACCGGACGCCGAGCCCCGCGACGGAGCCCCGGCGGAACGGTTCGTCGTGCGGTCCCGCGACACCGGCGAGCGGCTCGGCCGCGTCGGCATCATCGCCTCGGTGACCGAGCCGTTCTGCGGCGACTGCCGCCGCACCCGGCTCACCGCCGAGGGCGGGATCCGCGACTGCCTGTTCGCGCACACCGAGACCGACCTGCTCGGGCCGCTGCGCGAGGGCGCACCGGACGACGTCGTCGCGGACCTGTGGCGCACGGCCATGTGGGGCAAGCGGGCCGGTCACGGCATGGACGACGCGTCGTTCGTCCAGCCGGAGCGGACCATGAGCGCGATCGGAGGCTGAGGACGTGCTGGAGCTGCGCTACTTCGCGGCGGCCCGGGCCGCGCTGGGACTCTCGGGCGAGTCCCTCACGATGCCCGACGGGGCCACCGTCGGCGACGTCGTCGGGCGCCTCGGCACCCGCACGCCCGGGGCCACGCCGGTGCTGGCCCGCTGCTCGGTGCTGGTCGACGGCCGCCGGGCGGCACCGGACGACGTCGTGCCCGACGGCGCGACGGTCGACCTGCTGCCGCCCTTCGCCGGCGGCTGAGCCCGGGGCGCCGGGCGCTCCGCGCCCGGACAGCGCTGTGGGCATGAATTCTGCGGTCGCGGATCGCTCCGCGGCCGCAGAATTCATGCCCACAGCGGGAGAGACGGGGCTACCGGGCGGCCTTGTGCTCCCGGATGACCTCGGCGGCCTGGGTCAGCACGTCGGACAGCTCCCCGACGACGGCGAAGTCGCAGATCTCGAAGATCGGCGCCTCGGGGTCGTTGTTCACCGCGACGATGACCTGCGAGGCCTGCATGCCGCCGCGGTGGTGCGGCGCACCGGAGATCCCCGCACCGACGTAGAGGCGCGGGGCGACGGTGACGCCCGTCTGGCCGATGTACCGGTCGTACCAGCCCTCGAACACGGCGTCGCGGGTCGCGCCCACGGCCGCGCCGACGGCGTCGGCGAACTCGTGCACGGGCCCGAAGTCGCCGTCGGTGCCCCGCCCGCCGGCGACGACGATCGCCGCCTCCTCGAGCGTGGGACGGTCCGTGTCCCGCACGGTCTCGGTGCGGGAGGTGACCGTCGGCAGGTTTCCGGCGACGTTGACGACGAACCCCTCGACCTCGGTGGCCACGGCGGTCTCCGCCGGCTGCGGGACGACGGCGTTGGCCCGGACGGTCAGCGCGGCGACGTCGGTCGTGACGCGGCTCGCCGTGTCCCAGGACCCGGCGAAGACCCGCTTGGTGCCGACGATGTGCCCCTGGTCGTCCTCGGAGACACCCGCGGCGTCGATGATGACGCCGGCCCCGAGCTCGCGCCCGGCCAGGGCCACCGCCTCCTTCGCGCCGAACGTCGCCGGCGCGAGCACGACGTCGGCGTCGGTCAGACGCACGGCGGCCGCCAGCACGGCGGCGACGACGGCGGACAGGTGACGGGAGTCGCCCCGCAGGTCGGCGGGCAGCTCGGCCTGGTGGACGGTCTCGACCCCGTACGCCCCGAGCTGGGCGAGCGCCTCGACGCTCGGCGCCTCCAGGGTCACGGCCTCGACGCGGCCCAGGGTGCGGCCGATGGTGAGCAGCTCCAGGACGCTCGAGCGGACCTCGCCGGCCGGGTCGAGCAGGACCAGAACGGTGCGGTTGTGGGTGGGTTCAGCCATGTCGTCGACTCCGTTCAGACCAGCTCGTGGCGGATGAGGTACTCGGCCAGGGCCTTGCCGCCCTCGCCCTTGTCCTGGACGAGCTCGACGGCGGGCTTCTCCGGGCGGGGCGCGGCGTGCGTCGTCTCGGTGCGGGCACCGGCCGTGCCCACCTGGCCGGGGTCCAGGCCCAGGTCGGCCGCGGTCCACGCCTCGATCTCCTTGGAGCGGGCGGCCATGATGAGCTTGAAGTTGGGGAAGCGCGGCCGGTTCGCGGTGTCCGCGACCGACAGCACGGCCGGCAGCGGGGCCAGCAGCGACTCGGCGGCCTCGTCGGTCTCGCGGGTGACCTCCACGGACCCGTCGAGCAGGGCGATCTGCTTGGCGAAGGTGACCGCCGGGCGGTCCAGCTCGGCGGCCAGCAGTGCCGGGACCACGGAACCCAGGCCGTCCAGGGCGGCCATGCCGGTGATGACCAGGTCCACCGGTCCCTCGGTCTCCAGGCGGCGGACCGCGGCGGAGAGCGCCGTGGCGGTGCCGAAGTAGTCCGACCCGGCGAGCGCGTCGTCGGAGACCCGCACGCCGCGGTCGACACCCATCTGGAAGGCCTTGCGCAGCGCCATGTCACCCTCGGGCGGGGCCACGGTCACGGCCACGATCTCGCTGGACGCCTGCTCGGCCTCGTCCAGGGACTCGACGAGGCGCAGCGCCGCCTCGAGCGCGTTCTCGTCGAGCTCGTTGAGCGTCCCCACGCCCGGGTCACGATCGACCCGACAGTCCACGAACTTCCGCTCGGCGTTGATGTCCGGCACGTACTTCACGGGAACGGCGATGCGCACGAGGAACCCTTCCGACGGTCTCGAGGATCAGGGTCGGGGTGGCGGACACCACCCTCGGCCCGAGCCTACTCGTCGCCGCGCGACCCTCCGACACGAGTCCACGTCGGGCGACGTCGACGTGACCATCGGCCTCCCACGGTCCACCATGGGTCCATGGAGGCCGCCAGACCGAAGGTCACACCCCTCACCCGTCCCACCCGGACCCGGAGCCACGTCCCCCCGCTCGGGGTCCGTCCCACACCCGACGGCGGCATCGACGTCGCCGTGCTCGCCTCGCACGCCCACGGCGTCGAGCTGTGCCTGGTCGACGTCGTCGACCCGGACAAGGACCAGCACGACCCCGAGCGGTACACCGAACGTCGCATCACCCTCGACGGGCCGACGTACGGCGTCTGGCACGGCCATGTGGCGAACGTCTCACCCGGCCAGCGGTACGGGTTCCGCGTGCACGGTCCCTGGGACCCGGGCGCCGGGATGCGGCACAACCCCGCCAAGCTGCTGCTGGACCCGTACGCGCGGGGCATCGAGGGCGAGGTCGCCTACGTCCCGGCGACGCTGGGCGGCGGCGCGGGCGACGACGGCGGCCCGGACGAGCAGGACTCCCTGCCGTACGTGCCGCACGCGGTGGTCATGCCCGCCGAGCAGGGACCCCGGTCCTCGCAGCGTCCCCGTGTGCCGTGGGCGGACACCGTCGTGTACGAGGCGCACGTACGGGGCCTGACGCTGCTGCACCCGGAGGTCCCCGAGGAGCTGCGCGGCACCTACGCGGGGCTGGCGCACCCGGCCGTGATCGAGCACCTGACCTCGCTGGGCGTGACGACGTTGGAGCTGCTGCCCATCCACGCCTCGACCGCCGAGCCCTGGCTCGCCGGCCGCGGGCTGACGAACTACTGGGGCTACTCCACGATGGGGTTCTTCGCCCCGCACCCCGCCTACGCCACGGCGGCGGCCCGCGAGGCGGGTCCCGCCGCCGTCCTGGACGAGGTCCGGGGCATGGTGCACCTGCTGCACGAGGCCGGGATCGAGGTGATCCTCGACGTCGTCTACAACCACACCTGCGAGGGCGGCGACGACGCCCTGCACCTGTCCTGGCGCGGCCTGGACAACACGCTCTACTACCTGCACGACGGCGGCACGCCGGCCCGGCTCGCCGACGTCACCGGCACGGGCAACACCCTGGACTTCCGGCGCACCCGGGTGGTGCAGATGGCCCTGGACTCCCTGCGGTACTGGGCGGAGGTCGTCGGGGTGGACGGCTACCGGTTCGACCTCGCCGTCACCCTCGGGCGCGACCACGACGGCTACAACCCGGACCACCCGTTCCTGTCCGCGCTGCGCACCGACCCGGTGCTGTCGGGGCTCAAGCTGGTCGCCGAGCCCTGGGACGTCGGACCGGGCGGCTGGCGGACCGGCCGGTTCCCCGCCCCGATGGCGGAGTGGAACGACCGGTTCCGCAACGCCGCCCGGTCGTTCTGGCTGGAGGCCGCCCGGGCCGGGTCGCACGGCGCCCCCATGCACGGGCTGCGCGAGCTCACCACGCGCCTGGCGGGTTCCGCCGACCTGTTCGGGCACTCCGACCCGCCGCTGATGCGGGGGCCCGTGGCGTCGGTCAACTACGTCACGGCGCACGACGGCTTCACCCTCGCCGACCTCGTGGCGTTCGACCACAAGCACAACGAGGCCAACGGCGAGGACAACCGCGACGGCACCGACGACAACCGGTCCTGGAACCACGGTGTCGAGGGGCACACGCCCGAGGGCGACGACGCCACGACCGAGCCGTGGTCCGCGGTCGTCCCGCTGCGCCGGCGCTCGCAGCGCAACCTGCTGGCCACCCTCCTGCTCGCCGCCGGTACCCCGATGATCACCGCCGGTGACGAGATGGGTCGCTCGCAGGGCGGGAACAACAACGCCTACGCCCAGGACACCGCGATCTCCTGGGTGGACTGGGACCTAAACGCCGCCGACCGGGAGCTGCTGGCCACGGCCCGCTACCTGGTCGGCCTGCGCAGCGAGCACGCGGCGCTGCGCGCGGAGTCGTTCTTCCTCGGCACCCCGCGGCCGGGCGAGGACCACCCGGACCTGTTGTGGTTCGGCACCGACGGCATTCTGATGGACGCCGAGGCCTGGGCGGTGGACGGGCGGCGCCTCATCCAGATGCTGCGTCCCGGCCCCGGCGACGACGAGGCCGACGTGCTGTGCGTCCTGCACGGCGGGCTGGAGGACGTCGTGCTGACGCTCCCGGAGCCGCTCGAGGGCGCCGGACCGTGGCAGCGCGTCTGGAGCTCGACCTGGGACACCCCCGACGGACCGGAGCAGGCCGACGAGGAGGAGACCCCGGGCACGGCGCTGGTGGAGTCGCTGAGCGTGGAGGTGTTCGTGGCGCGCCGCTGACGGCACGACCCTGGGCGAGCCGTCCCGGCTCTGCCAGACTGCGCGCATGACAGACGCCGAGGTGATCGTCATCGGGGCCGGGCTGTCCGGCCTGGTCACCGCCACCGAGCTCACCGCCGCCGGGCGGCGCGTGGTGCTGCTCGACCAGGAGCCGGAGGCCTCCCTGGGCGGGCAGGCCTGGTGGTCCTTCGGGGGGCTGTTCCTCGTGGACTCCCCCGAGCAGCGGCGGCTCGGGGTCCGCGACTCGGCCGAGCTCGCCTGGGCGGACTGGCTGGGTTCGGCCCGCTTCGCCCCGGGCGCCGAGGACGGCGAGGGGCCCGACCGGCACGGGTACGCCTGGGCCAAGCACTTCGTCGAGGCCGCCTCGGGGGACCTGCGCTCCTGGCTGCACGCCAAGGGGGTGCGCTGGTTCCCGCTGGTGCAGTGGGCCGAGCGCGGCGGGTATCCCGCCGGCGGGCACGGCAACACGGTGCCGCGGTTCCACGTCACCTGGGGCACCGGGCCGGCGATCGTCGAACCGTTCGTCGCCGCCGCCCGCGAGGCCCGCTCCGCCGGGCTGCTGGACCTGCGCCTCCGCCGTCGGGTCACGGAGCTGGTCGTCACCGACGGCCGGGTCACCGGGGTGCGTGCGGAGATCCTGGCCGACGACGAGGCGGTCCGTGGGGCGCCGTCGTCGCGCGAGGTGGTGGGCACCGAGGAGCTCTCCGCCGCCGCCGTCGTCGTCGCCTCCGGCGGCATCGGTGCGAACCACGACCTGGCGAGGGCCCGCTGGAACCCGCGGCACGGCGAGCTGCCCGCCCGGATGCTGTCCGGCGTCCCCGACTCCACCGACGGGCTCATGCTCGGTCACGCCGCCGACGCCGGGGCTGCCCTCGTGCACGAGGACCGCATGTGGCACTACCCCGAGGGCATCGCCAACCACTCCCCCGTCTGGACGAACCACGGCATCCGCATCCTGCCGGGACCGTCCTCGCTCTGGCTGGACGCCGACGGCGGACGGCTCCCGGCGCCCCTGTTCCCCGGGTTCGACGCGCTCGGCGCGCTGCAGCACGTGACCGCCCGCGGGGACGACCACTCGTGGTTCGTGCTCAACAAGGCGATCATGGAGTCCGAGTTCGCCCTGTCCGGGTCCGAGCAGAACCCCGACCTCACCGGCAAGGACCTGCGGCTGCTCGCCCAGCGGGTGCTGCCCGGCGCCGTCGGGCCGGTCGCGCGGTTCGCCGCCGAGTCGCCGGAGTTCCTCTGGGCCGACACCCCCGAGGAGCTCGCCGGGCGGATGAACGCGCTGACCGCGGCGACTCCCGGGTCGCGCGGGCACGTCGACCCGGCAGCGTTGGCCGCCGTCGTCCGTGCCCGCGACGCCCAGGTCGCCTCCGGGCTCGGCAAGGACCCCCAGGTCGTGGCCACGCGGGCCGCCCGCGACTTCCGGGTGGACCGGATGATCCGCGTCTCGCCGCCGCGGCCCCTGACCACGCCGAAGGACGGCCCGCTGCTCGCGGTGCGGCTGTCGGTGCTGACCCGCAAGACCCTCGGCGGGCTCTGGTGCGACCCGTCGGGCCGGGTCCTGCGCGACGACGGCTCCGTCGTCGACGGGTTGTGGGCCGTCGGCGAGGCCGCGGGCTTCGGCGGCGGCGGCGTCCACGGGCACCGGGCGCTGGAGGGGACGTTCCTGGGCGGGTGCCTGCACACCGGCCGCGTCACCGGCCGGGCGCTGGCCGCCGACGGCTGAGACTCCCTGACCCCCACCTCCACCGGCCGCGGTCACCGCGCCGCCTCGGGCTCTCGCCGGTTCCCGCCCGCGCACGCGTCGAGCACTGCCGGGCGTTGCGGGCGTCGGAGGCCTGCCGGACGATTGACGAGGCGGCGGGAGGTGCAGTCTCATGGGCGACGAGCGCGCCGATACCCACGACCGTGGAAGTGATCACGACGCCTGGTCTCGGGCCGCAAAGGTAGCAGCCGTCGTCGTCCCGGCCCTGAGCGTTCTCATCGCGGCGCTGGGCCTGTCGCTGGACTGGTGGACCTCCCGTTCGCAGTCCGAGCCGTCGGCGTCTTCGGCACCGACGGTCAGCCGCACCGGGGCCGACGTCGTGGTCCGAAATCTGTCGGTCGGGATCGGCACGGTCGACAGCAGCCTGGGCGCGGACGAGTGGACGGACGAAGGCGTCGAGGTCACGGTGACCTTCGAGAATCTCGGCGACCGGTCCGCTCTCGTCACGAGCGTCTCCGGGGACGTCCTGTACAGCGAGGCGCTCTACGTGTGCCTGGGCCAGGGAGGACGCGTCTTCGCATCCGAGTTCCCGGACCTCCCGCTGGACCCCGGCACGTTGAAGGAACCGCCCGACGACGAGGGGCGGGTGATCGGCGTCGCACGCCAGCCGCGAGACTTCGAGATCCCGGCCGGGCAGATCGAGGCGATGGGCCTGACGCTGGGCAACGGCACCAAGACCGTGCCGTACGTCTCCGTGGTCGAGCTGCGGGCGACCATCGCAGGCGACGAGGAGACGGAGGTCGACCTCGGCACTGTCGCACTCGTCTCGCCGCTGTCGCTGCTGGGCGACTACCGAGGCATGCCGTTCTGGTCGAGCTCTGCGCGTCCGTTCTGGACGCTGGACGGACCGTCCGAGATCGACGACGTCGACTGCACCTCGACGCTGCAGCAGCATGTCGACGTGCTGGAGCGCGCGGCGGCGACCCACGCGGCGAGTGTCGCCGATGCAGGCTGGCCCGAGTCGCTGGCGGAGAACTCGGTCGCCGAGGACTTCGCGGAGCTCCTCGAACGATACCGGGCCCGTTCGCAGGCCGGCATGGCGGATGCTGATGCCTCGAAGACATCGACCGCGTTCCCGGTGGCGAGCAGCGAGCGGGACGAGTGCCCGGACCCCACCAGACCGCCCGAGCTCCGGGAACAACACCGCGTGGGTTGGGACGGAGACACGGCGATCGGAATCGTCACCGGCGGATGTCGCCCTGCCTCCGACGGTCCGGGATGGGCAGAAGTCATCGAGTTCGACACCGGGCGGACGCTCCAGCGCCTGGTACCCGATCCGGAACGCCCCCTCACCGAGGCCATCGGGACGGGTCTCGCTGCTCATGGACGAGACCGACCTCTATGTCCGCGGAACGGTCCCCGCCGAGGGTTCGACCACCACCGTGTACTTTCCCTTGACGCGCGAAGAGGGCGGGTACCTGCTCGGCGACGCAGTGTGCTGGGGGTCAGCCGGCACGGTGCCGTGCGGCGAGGTGGCGACGGACTAGGACGCGTGCGAGGTCGCGGTGCAGAACGGTCGGGGGCGGGTGGGCATGCCCGTCACTCCGCCCCTCGTGCCCGATCCCTGGCGAGCGGCGGCCGTCGAGCTGCCTGGTGGTCCTCGGGAGGGCCGACTGACCGGGGTCCGGGCATGTTGGCGCGCACTCCCTTGCGTGCCTGGCTAGCGTGGGGGGCGTGACGTCGCCGAAGCCCGCCCCGCCCCAGCCCATCGGTCGCATCCCCGTGCTCGAGGTCTCCCCCGTCGTCGAGGGTGGGCGCTGGCCCGCCAAGGCGACGCCCGGTGAGGTCGTCCCGGTCGAGGCCACCGTGTTCCGCGAGGGCCACGACGCCGTCAACGCCACGGCCGTGCTGTTCACGCCGGACCGACGGCTGCACTCCTGGGCACCGATGGAGGACATCGCCCCCGGTCTGGACCGGTTCCAAGGGTTCCTGCAGCCCGACGCCACCGGGGACTGGTCCTTCCGCGTCGAGGCCTGGTCCGACCCGTACGCCACCTGGGCGCACGACGCGACCATCAAGATCCACGCCGGCCAGGACGTCGAGCTCATGCTCACCGAGGGCGCCCTGCTGTTCGAGCAGATCATCACCCCACGCCTGCAGCGCCGGCGGACCCCCGAGGAGGCGGAGCTCCTCGAGCGGGCGGCCCGCGAGCTGGCGAACACCGCACGGCCGGCCGAGGCACGGCTGGCGATGGCGACCACCCACGCGGTCCGCGACGCGCTGCGCCGGATCCCGCTGCGGAAGCTGGTGACGCCCAGCGCCACCTACCCCCTGCGGGTGGACCGCCGCCTGGCGCAGACCGGCGCCTGGTACGAGATCTTCCCCCGCTCGGAGGGTGCCACCCGGTCCCATGACGGCACCTGGCGGTCAGGCACGTTCGGCACCGCGGCCCGACGCCTGCCGGCCATCGCGGACATGGGGTTCGACGTCGTGTACCTCACGCCGATCCACCCGATCGGCACGACGTTCCGCAAGGGCCGCAACAACACCCTCGAGGCCGAGGCCGGCGACCCCGGCAGCCCGTACGCCATCGGCTCCCCCGACGGCGGCCACGACGCCATCCACCCGGACCTCGGCGACGAGCAGGACTTCAAGGCGTTCGTCGACGCGGCGCGCGGCAACGGCCTGGAGGTCGCTCTCGACCTGGCGCTGCAGTGCTCGCCGGACCACCCCTGGGTCACCGAGCACCCCGAGTGGTTCACCGTCCGGGCGGACGGCTCCATCGCCTACGCGGAGAACCCGCCGAAGAAGTACCAGGACATCTACCCGCTGAACTTCGACAACGACCCGACGGGCCTGTCCCACGAGGTCCTGCGCATCGTGCGACTGTGGATCGACCGCGGGGTGACGCTGTTCCGGGTGGACAACCCGCACACCAAGCCGCTGGACTTCTGGGAGTGGCTGCTGGCGGAGGTCCGGGCGACCGACCCGGACGTGATCTTCCTGTCGGAGGCGTTCACCAAGCCCGCGATGATGCAGACCCTGGGCCGGATCGGCTTCCACCAGTCGTACACGTACTTCACCTGGCGGAACACGGGCGAGGAGGTCACCGAGTACCTCGCCGAGGTCGCCGGTGAGCAGGGCGCCGTGATGCGCCCGGCGTTCTGGCCCACGACGCACGACATCCTGCCGCCGTACCTGCAGCACGGCGGGGTCGCCGGGTTCGCCGTCCGCGCGCTGCTCGCCGCGACGGGCAGCCCGACCTGGGGCATCTACTCCGGCTACGAGCTGGTGGAGAACGTGCCCCGCCCGGGGGTCGAGGAGCAGATCGACAACGAGAAGTACGAGTACCGGCCCCGGGACTGGTCGCAGGGCGACGACATCGGCATCGCCACCCTGCTGCGGCGGCTCAACGAGATCCGTCGCGACCACCCCGCGCTGCAGCAGCTCCGCAACGTCACGATCCACCCGACCACGAACGACCAGGTGATCGCCTACTCCCGGCGCGTGCGCGCCGAACACCTGCCGGCCGCCGGCCGGCCCGGAGCCACCCAGGACGACATCGTCCTGATGGTGGTCAACCTCGACCCCCACCACACCCAGGAGTCGACCGTGCTGCTCGACCTCGAGGCCCTCGGTCTCCGCAAGCCCGACGACGTGGAGGACCAGCCGTTCTTCACGGCCCACGACGAGCTGTCCGAGACGAGCTATCCCTGGGGCGCGCATCCGTACGTCCGTCTCGATCCCCAGGTCCAGGTCGGTCACGTGCTGAAGGTGGTGCCGGCATGAGCTCCTCGACGAGCACCGGCGGCGTGGACGTCCCTCGCCCCATCACCCGGCAGATCCCCGTCCAGGCGCTCCCGCCGCGCCGCCAGCCCGAGCCGCCGCCGCTGCCGAAGCCCGGCCTCACCGAGGACCCGGAGTGGTACCGCAAGGCGGTCTTCTACGAGGTGATGGTCCGTAGCTTCACCGACTCCGAGGGCGCCGGCTCCGGTGACCTGCGCGGCGTGATGGACCGGCTCGACTACCTGCAGTGGCTGGGCGTCGACTGCCTGTGGCTGCCGCCGTTCTACCCCTCGCCCCAGCGGGACGGCGGCTACGACGTCGCGGACTTCACCGCGATCGCCCCGCAGTACGGCACGCTGCAGGACTTCAGCCGGCTCATCGAGGCGGCCCACGCCCGGGGCATCCGGATCATCATCGACCTGGTCATGAACCACACCAGCGACCAGCACCCGTGGTTCCAGTCCTCCCGCTCGGACCCGGCGGGGCCGTACGGCGACTTCTACGTGTGGTCGGACGACGACACCGCGTACGAGGACGCCCGGATCATCTTCGTCGACACCGAGACGTCGAACTGGACGTTCGACCCGGTACGCCGGCAGTACTTCTGGCACCGGTTCTTCAGCCACCAGCCGGACCTCAACTACGAGAACCCGAAGGTCGCCGAGGCGATGTTCGACGTCGTCCGGTTCTGGCTGCGCTCGGGGGTCGACGGCTTCCGGCTCGACGCCGTGCCCTACCTGTACGAGGAGGAGGGCACCAACTGCGAGAACCTGCCGCGCACGCACGAGTTCCTGCAGCAGGTGCGCCGGATGATCGACGAGGAGTTCCCCGGGCGCATCATGCTGGCCGAGGCGAACCAGTGGCCGCAGGACGTCGTGGACTACTTCGGGACGAGCGAGGACCCCGAGTGCCACATGTGCTTCCACTTCCCGGTGATGCCGCGCATCTTCTACGCGCTGCGCGACCAGCGGGCCACCCAGCTGCTCGACATCCTGGCCGACACCCCGGAGATCCCGGCCGTCGGGGGGCAGTGGAGCACGTTCCTGCGCAACCACGACGAGCTCACCCTGGAGATGGTCTCCACCGAGGAGCGCGCCGCGATGTACGGGTGGTACGCCCAGGACCCGCGCATGCGCGCCAACGTGGGGATCCGCCGTCGGCTCGCGACGCTGCTGGACAACTCCCGCAAGGAGATCGAGCTCGCGCACGCCCTGCTGCTGTCGCTGCCGGGCAGCCCGTGCCTGTACTACGGCGACGAGATCGGCATGGGCGACAACATCTGGCTGCCGGACCGTGACGCCGTGCGCACCCCCATGCAGTGGACGCCGGACCGCAACGCCGGCTTCTCGACGGCCGACCCCGGCAAGCTGTACCTGCCGCTGAACCAGTCGCTCGTGAACCACTACCACCACATCAACGTCGAGGCCCAGCTGCACCAGCCCACGTCGTTGCTGCACTGGGTGCACGGCATGCTCGGCGTGCGCCGCCTGCACCCCACCTTCGGCACGGGGACGTTCACCGCCTGCGAGGTCGACGACGAGGCGATCCTCGCCTTCGTCCGCTCCGACGACGAACAGCTCGTCGTGGCGGCCAACCTGTCCACGACCGCCCGCTCGGCCACGATCTCACTGCCGGGGATGGAGGGCTGGTCGCTGACCGACCTGTTCGGCGGCGGACGCTTCCCCGAGGTGTCGGACGACGGCACGGTGCGGCTCTCCTGGGGCTCGCGCGACTTCTACTGGCTCATCGCCACACCACCGGACCAGCACGACGACGAGGGGTAGACCAGATGATCGACGTCTCCGTCCAGCACGCAGCACCCGACCCGAGCGTCGGCGACCTGCTCGCGGCCTGGCTCCCGACGCAACGCTGGTTCCCCGGCGGGGCGTCGGTCCAGGCCGAGCCCTGGTTGGCGGTGACGTTCGACCAGGAGGAGGTCGACCTCGCACCCCCGGAGGGTGCGCACGGCGACGTCGTGCTGCTGCTCACGCGGCTCCGCGGCCCGGAGCTGCCCGGCGGGGAGGTCGTGGCGCAGGTCCCGCTCGTGCTCAGCGACCCGGAGGACGTCAGTCTCGGCCACATCGGGACCGTGGAGACCGCCACGGGCGAGGTGGCGGTGCACGACGGCGGGGCGAACCCGGCGTGCTGGGTCGCGCTGCTGCGCGCGATGGGCGTGGCGGGCGACCCCACCACCCTCACCGAGCGCGGCCGGGTGCTGGCCGGCGAGCAGTCGAACACCTCGGTGATCCTGCCCGGCGTGCCGTCGCCCTCGGGCGCCGGCGGGATGCTGAAGATCCTGCGCACCATCGCCGACGGCCCGCACCCGGACGTCGTCGTCCCCCAGGCCCTGACGGCCGACGGCTGGGAGGGCGTGCCGCGGTTCCTCGGCGCCCTCGAGATCGACACCGACGACGGCGCCGTGCACCTGGCGATCCTGTCCGAGCTGGTGCCCCACGCCGAGGACGGTTTCGAGATGGCGTGCGACGTCGCCAGCCGCGGTGAGCCGTTCGTCGAGCAGGCCGACGCGCTGGGCCGGCTGGTGGCGGAGCTGCACCAGCGCATGGCGACGCTGCTGCCGACCGGGCCGCCGCTGGACGCCGCACGGTTCGTGGCCGGGCTGCGCCGCCGCGCGGACCGCGCCGTCGCCGAGGCCGAGGTGCTCGCGCCGCGGGCGGCCGAGGTGACGGGTCTGCTGGACGATCTCGAGCGTCGGCTCGCCGCTCTGCCGGAACCCGTGACGACCCAGCGGATCCACGGTGACCTGCACCTCGGCCAGACCCTGTTCAGCGAGGGCTGGAAGGTGCTCGACTTCGAGGGCGAGCCCCAGCGCTCGGTCGACGAGCGCACGGCGCCCGACCTGCCGCTGCGCGACGTGGCGGGGATGCTGCGCTCCTTCGACTACGCCGCCGCGGTGGGCGAGGCCCCCGAACCCGCGAGCTGGCAGGCCGAGGCGGCGGACGCCTTCCTGGCCGGCTACCGCAAGACCGTGGTGGACCACGCGGGCATGGACGAGGACACCGCGGCGGTCGTGCTCGACGCCCTGGTGCTCGACAAGGCCCTGTACGAGGTGGTGTACGAGTCGCACCACCGCCCGACGTGGCTGCCCATCCCCCTCGGCGCCGTCGACCGGCTGCTGCGGGACTGACCGCCGGTGACGCGTGCGTGTTGCGGACGCGGCCCGGAGAAGGACGTGGAAAGGTGGACGACATGACGCCCGTGCCAGCAGCTGTCGACCCGGAACTCCTCACCGCCGTCGCGCGCGGCACGACCCACGACCCGCACTCCGTGCTGGGCGCGCATCTGCTGCCCGCCGAGGCGGGCGGTGCCCCCGCCGCCGTCGTGCGCGTGCTGCGACCCCTCGCCGACGAGGTCGTGGTGCTCACGGTGGGCCCCGACGGGGAGGAGGAGCACCCGGCGACGCACGAGGCGGGCGGCGTGTGGAGCGCCGTGGTGCCGGCACCGACCGACGACGACGGGACCCGGCACGCCCCCGACTACCGGGTGCGCACCCGCTACGCCGACGACGTGCACACGGCCGACGACCCGTACCGGTTCCTGCCCTCCCTCGGCGAGGTCGACCTGCACCTCGTCGGCGAGGGCCGGCACGAGGAGCTGTGGAAGGTCCTCGGGGCGAACCGTCACGTCTACCCGAGCGCGCGCGGTGACGTCGTCGGGACGTCCTTCGCCGTGTGGGCGCCGAACGCCCGGGGTGTCCGCCTCGTCGGGGACCACAACCGCTGGACGGGCATCCACCCGATGCGCTCCCTCGGCTCCAGCGGCGTGTGGGAGATCTTCGTGCCCGACGTCGGGCCGGGGACGCGGTACAAGTACGAGATCTGCGGCCCGGACGGGATCTGGCGGGCCAAGGCCGACCCGCTGGCCAAGGGCACCGAGGTGCCGCCCGCCACCGCCTCGGTCGTCGTGCACAGCGACCACACCTGGCAGGACGACGCCTGGATGGAGCAGCGTGCGTCCCGGGACCAGCACGGCGGACCGATCAGCGTCTACGAGGTCCATCTCGGCTCCTGGCGTCCCGGCCTGGGGTACCGCGAGCTGGCCGAGCAGCTCACCGACTACGTCGTCGAGCAGGGGTTCACGCACGTGGAGCTGATGCCGGTCGCCGAGCACCCCTTCGGCGGGTCGTGGGGCTACCAGGTCACCAGCTACTACGCACCGACGTCCCGGTTCGGCAGCCCCGACGACTTCCGGTATCTGGTCGACCGGCTGCACCAGGCCGGCGTGGGCGTCATCCTCGACTGGGTGCCCGCCCACTTCCCCCGGGACGAGTTCGCCCTGGCGCGGTTCGACGGCACCCCGCTGTACGAGCACGCCGACCCCCGCCGCGGCGAGCAGCCGGACTGGGGCACCTACGTGTTCGACTTCGGCCGCCGGGAGGTGCGCAACTTCCTCGTCGCGAACGCCACCTACTGGTTCGAGGAGTTTCACGCCGACGGCCTGCGCGTCGACGCCGTCGCGTCGATGCTCTACCTCGACTACTCCCGCAACGAGGGCGAGTGGACCCCCAACGTCCACGGCGGACGGGAGAACCTCGAGGCCATCAGCTTCCTGCAGGAGGCCAACGCCACGGCCTACCGGCGCTCCCCCGGCGTGCTGATGATCGCCGAGGAGTCCACCGCCTTCCCGGGGGTCACCCGACCGACGGACGCGGGCGGCCTCGGGTTCGGCCTGAAGTGGAACATGGGCTGGATGAACGACACCCTGCAGTACGTCTCCAAGGACCCGATGTACCGCAGCCACCACCACGGCGAGCTGACCTTCTCGCTGGTCTACGCGTTCTCGGAGCAGTACGTCCTGCCGATCAGCCACGACGAGGTCGTGCACGGCAAGGGCTCGCTGCTGCGCAAGATGCCCGGCGACCGGTGGCAGCAGCTGGCCGGCGTGCGCTCGTTCCTCGCCTACCAGTGGACCCACCCGGGCAAGCAGCTGCTCTTCATGGGCTGCGAGTTCGCCCAGGAGGCCGAGTGGAGCGAGGGAGCCGGTCTGGACTGGTGGAGCCTGGAGGACGCCGGCAACGCGGGCGTGCAGCACCTCGTCCGCGACCTCAACGGGCTGTACCGGGCGACGCCGGCCCTGTGGGAACGTGACTTCGACGGTTCCGGGTTCGAGTGGATCGAGGGCGGGGACGCCGCCCGCAACCTGGTCGCCTACGTCCGCCGTGCGGCGGACGGCTCGCCGGTGGTCGTGGTGGTCAACTTCGCGGGCGTGCCGCACGAGGACTACCGGCTGGGGCTCCCCCACGGTGGTGCCTGGTCCGAGGCCCTCAACACCGACGCTCCCCGCTACGGCGGTTCCGGCGTCGTCAACGAGGGTGACGTCGTGGCCGAGGACGTCCCGTGGCAGGGGCGCGAGCACTCGGCGACGGTGCGGGTCCCCCCGCTCGGCGCCCTGGTGCTCACGCCCCGCTGACCACGGCGGGCGTCAGTACAGGTACATCATCATCTTCTTGCGGGCCTTGACCACGCGGGAGTCGGACGTGCCCACGACCTCGAACAGGTCGACGAGCCGCGCCCGCAGCTTCTCCTTGCCCTCGGCGTCGGCCGTCGGCATGAGCTGCAGGAGGCGGTCGAACGCGTCGTCCACCTTGCCGCCGAGCATGTCCATGTCGGCCACGGCCAGCTGGGCCTCGACGTCCGCCGGGGCGTCCGCCGCCGCGGTGCGCACCTGCTGCAGGTCGGCACCGCGGGTGCGCTGCATCAGACGCACCTGGGCCAGGCCGGCCACGGCCTGGGCGTCGGTGGGGTCCTGCGTGATCGCGCGGGAGTAGGCGGTCTCCGCCGCCTCGAGGTCGTCACGCTCGATGGCGTCGTACGCCTCCTGGTGCAGCGGGGGCAACGGCTCCTCCGGCTCCTCGGCCGGCTCGTCGGACTCCTCGGCCCCGCCCGGGGCGGGAACCCGGCCCGTCACGCCGTTCTGCTCGGCGGCCGCCAGGACCTGGTCCAGCACGCCGCGGATCTGCTCCTCCGAGGCCGTCCCCGCGAACAGCGGGAGCGGCTGACCCTGCAGCACGGCGACGACGGTGGGAACGCCCTGCGGCTGGAACGCCGAGGCGATCTGCGGGTACGCGTTGGCGTCGACGCGACCCAGCAGGAACCGGCCGGCGTACTCGTCGGCGAGCCGGCCCAAGGTGGCGCCGAGGTCCGCGTTGGCCTGGTCCGTGGGCATCCACAGCAGGATCACGACCGGGTACGTCGTCGAGTCCTGCACGACCTGCTGGAAGTTCGCGTCCGTCACGTCGACGACGTACCCGCCGGCCGTCGGGGCGCCTCCCGGCTCCCCCGGAGGCGGGGACTGGGGCCGGTTGAGGGCCGACAGGTCGACGGCGCCGCGCGGGCTGAAGCTCGGCTCGGGCGTGGGAGTGCTCATGGGCACATCCTACGAAGTCTGCGCCGACGTCTCAGCCGTCGTCCTTCTTCCGGTCGGTGTTGCGTTCGCCCGGGATGTCGTTGGCGGCAGCCGTGGACACGTGCGAGTACCCCAGCGGGCGGATCGGCTCCTCGGACCCGGCCGGCGGCACGTAGAGGGCGACCTGGTCGGTGTACTCCACGTAGAGCTGGTCGGTGTTGTCGGCGTCGCCCATCAGCGTCTTCTGGGAGGGCGTCAGCGGACCGATCTCGCCGTCCTCCTCGACCGTGACCCGGATGTTGCCGTCGAGCGCACCCATGACCACCGCACCGCCGTCGGACGTGCGCACCGCGACGACCTGGTCGTCCCGGGAGGCGAACGCGATCTTGTACTCGCCGTCCGCCTCCTTGAAGGCGTCCGCACCGCGCACGCTGCTGGCGTCCTTCTGGACCCGCTTGACGAGGTCCGTGCTCTCGCCCGGCAGCTCGAACGCGCCGGCGTGCTCGGAGTCGTCCGGCCCCTTGGCCACGAGGTCCGCGTACTGCGAGAGCGCCTGTCGCGGGGTGGCCCGCAGCGAGTCGTCGTCCGCCGCCACGGCGTCGGAGCCGATCGCCTCGGGGTCGGCGAAGTTCGGCAGCGTCGTGCCGGGGATGAGCTGCACCCACGACCACAGCTTGTAGTTGTCGCGGGCCGAGTCCTGCTGGTAGGCGACCAGGCGCGGCACCTCGAGGTTCTCGGTCGGCTGCGTGATGGTGAAGCTCACCCGGGGCCACGACTCGGTCGTGGGCAGGATCATCGCCTCGAGCTCGGTCGGGATCCTCGTGACGAGCGAGTCGTCACCGCTCTTCTTCGCGACCTCGATCTGGGTGCGGCGCACCTCCAGCGCCGGGCCCTCCACGCGGGGGCGCAGCTGGTCGGGCTTCTCGTTCTCGCTGGCCTTCGTCAGCGACCCGGCGACCTCCTCGACCACGCGGGTCTGCTGCGCCGCGGTCAGCGCCGGTCCGGCGACGGGCTCGTCCGGCTCCGGGGTCGGCAGCTCCTCGGCGCATCCGGCCAGCAGGACGACGGTGGTCGCCACACCGGCGACGGTCGCGCGCCGGCGCCCCGGCCGGCGGGTGGAGTCCTTCATCGCTTGTCCTCGTCACTCGTGTCGTCGTCGCTCGTCGGCGTGCCGGCGGCGGTCGTCCCGCCGAAACCCCAGGTCTCCCGCCAGGCGGAGGCCCTGCGGTCCGCGGCGGACTGCGCGGCGCCGGGGTCCGCGGCCGACGGCGAGGAGGTTCCTCCGGGGCGCGGCACCACGGGGGTCTGGCCCGTCAGGGCGCGCAGGGCGCGGCCCATGCCGCCCATGCCGGACTGCTCGGCGGCCTTGCGCTCCTCCTCGCGACGGCGCAGCTCACGTCGCGTGAGCGGCCGCGCGGCCGTGTCGTCCGACCCGGCGGTGTCCGCCGACGACGCGGGAGCGGTGGGAAGCGCCGGCGCGGGAGCGGGCACCGGCGCGCCGCCGGCGGACGGCTCCGGTGCCGGGACGGGGGCGTCCCGGGCGTCGGCCGGGTCGGCGTCGCGACGCAGGCGCGTGCGGCGCCGGAAGCGCCCGGCGACCGGCACCTGGTCGGTGCCGCCGGCCGCGTCCCGCGGGTCGGTGCCCTGCGTCGGCGCGTCCTCCGCGGCCGCGGTCGTGCCGTCGTCGTGCGGGGCGTTCGGTGACGCGGCCGCCGCGCCGGGCCAGGTCCCGCCGGAGCGGGCCGTCGCCGCGCCCGCGCCCGCGCCGACGGCCGGCCCGAACGGGGAGGCGCCGGACGGGGAGGTGCCGGACGGCGTGCCGGTCCCGGGGGACGTCGTGCCGCTCGAGGAGACCGTGGTCGACGCCGCGCCGGCGGTGCGGCGCTTGCGGCTCCGGGTCGTGCGCCGCGACATGGCCAGCAGCACCAGGCCGATGATCAGGAGCACACCACCGACACCGACGGCGGGCCACAGCAGCGGTGTCGAGACGTCGCGGTCCCAGGTCAGCTCGAGCGTCGGTGCCTCGGCCGGAGCCGCCTCGTCGGCTTCCGCCGCCTCGGCGTCCTCACCCTCGGACTCCTCGGCGGGGGCGGCACCGGTCGCCGCGGCAAGCAGGACCCAGCGGCCCGGACGGTCGGTCCAGCGCAGGCTCACCTGCTCGGCGTCGACGAGCTCGGTGTCCCACATGTCGGAACCTGCGGGGTTCGGCGGCGGTTCGGCCTCCGCACCCTCCTCGCCGTCCTCCGAGGACTCGGCCTCCTCGTCCGCGGCACCGGCGACCTGCTCGGTGGAGAGGGTCTCCCAGTCGCTCAGCCCGGTGACCCGGGTGTACGCGTCCTCACCGAGCCACCCCGCGACGTCGACCTCGCGGCCCACCACCACGGCGACCTCCTGCCCCTCGGGCACGGAGGCCGTGACGGTGACCTCGGAGTCGACCAACCCGAGCACACCCGGGTCGGTGACGACGAGCGTGCCGTCACCGGCGGGTCGAGCCGTGGCGACGACGGAGTCGGACTCGCGCAGGACGGTCGCGGTCGCGACCCCGAACGCGATGGCTCCCAGTCCGGCAAGGACCAGGACGACACCCAGAATGCGTTGCAGCACCGAGCTTCCCTTTCGACGTGGACACCTCAGGATAAGGACGCGCGAGCAGCGGCCGGACGCCGGGTGGCGTTCGGCCGCATCGGTTCACGAACCCTTCACGAGTCCGGTACCAGCATCCTCGACCCTCCCACGCCTCGACCACCGACAACACCCGGACGGGGCCGCGCAGGTGCCGGGGCGGCACGTCCCAGCGCCGTACCTCACCCGCCCACGGGTGTCGGTGGGCCTCCCGGGCCACTATTCTGATCGGTGCCTTCCCCTACTCTCAGCGGTGCCGGGGCACCCACGACGTCCGGAGGTCCTCCCGTGTCCGACGAGCGCACGCTCTTCCCGATCACCATGCGTGGATACGACCGCGCGGCCGTGGAGAGCCAGATCTCCCGTCTCGAGCAGGCCCTGGAGGAGGCACGCCGCAACGTCGAGGCCACCGACTCGCGGGCGATGCAGCTGTCCTCCGAGCTGGCCGACGCCCACCGGCAGCTCCGCGAGAGCGACAAACCGTCGTACGCGGGCCTCGGCGCCCGTGCCGAACGGCTGCTCCGCTCGGCGGACGAGCAGGCGGCCGAGGTGCTGACGCAGGCGAACCAGCAGGCCTCCGACATCATGGCCCGCGCGAAGCTCGCCGCGGGCCAGGTGCGCCAGCGGGCGGAGTCCGAGGCCTCCGAGCTGCTGTCCAGCGCGCGCCGCGAGGCCGAGGAGATCCGCTCGACGACGGCCGCGGAGGCCGAGGGCGCGCTGCAGGGGGCCCAGCGTCGCGCGGAGGAGCTCGTCGGGTCGGCCGAACGCGAGGCCGCGCTGATCACCAGCAGCCTGACCACCGAGGAGAACGAGCGCCGCGCCGGCCTCGAGCACGAGATCGGCACGCTGCGCACGACGGCGGAGCGGGAGGTCACCGAGGCGCGCGTGCAGGCGGACCGGGAGATCGCTCAGCTCCGGGCCTCCGCCGCCGCCGAGTCGGCCGCCCTGCGCGAGGAGGCCGAGCGCGAGGCCAACGACCTCATGGAACGCACCCGCAACGAGGCCGCCCGCATCGTGGCCGAGGCCAAGCACCAGGCGGCCGAGTCCGCCAACTCCGTCACCTCCGAGCTCGAGGACCTGCGCGAGCAGGCGCGGACGACGCTCGCCGACGCCGAGCTGCAGGCCGCGCAGACCCGCGAGCGCGTCGAGACCGAGGCGGCGCAGCGGCACGACGCCGCACGCACCGAGATCGAGCGCATCGTGCGCGAGGCGGAGGAGCACGCGGCGGAGGCGGAGAAGCGGGTGGCCGCGGCCCTGCAGCAGGCCGACAAGGTCCGGTCCGAGTCGGACGCCTACGTCAAGGAGCTGGTGGCGGACGCCCGCCGGACGGCCGACTCGATCGTGTCCGAGGCGCGGACCTTCGCCGAGCAGACGATGTCCGACGCCCAGGCGGAGGCCGACCAGAACCGGACCGCCGCCGAGCGCCAGCTCGAGGACCTCACCCGCCGCCACGACTCGATCAACTCCTACCTCGAGGAGCTGCGGGGCCTGCTCGGCACGGAGAAGGCCCGGGAGGTCGCCGCCGAGGCACCGGCCGACGAGCCCGTCGAGGAGCCCGTCGAGGAGCCCGTCGTGTCTCCTGCCGCCTCCTCCGCGGAGTCCCCCGCGGAGCCCGCGGCGGAGGAGCCCGCAGCCCCTGTCGTGGAGGCCGAGGAGGACGAGGAGCCGGCCGAGGAGGACAGCTACTCCCGGGACCTGACCCCGGCCCAGCGCGCCCGCTTCGCGTCCACGCAGTCGGCCGACCCGGGCAGCGCATCGTCGGCTCCCGCGCCCGGCGACTCCCCCGCCGCCGAGAGCTCCGCGCCGTCCCGGAACTGACCGGACCGTCGAGGGGCCGTCGCCGTGGCGACGGCCCCTCGGTGTCTCCGGGGCGGCTCAGAGCTGGGCGACGACCCGCTCCTGCAGCGCGGCGAGAGCGCGCGCCACGGCGGCGGGCTCCTCGATCGTGCTCAGGTGCGCGGCGTTCGCCACCACGTGCAGCGTCGCGTCCGACGCCGCGTCCACCATGTGCTTGGCCTCGTCGATCGGCGTGATCGAGTCCTCGGCACCGACGACGACGGCGACGGGACCGGGGAACCGGTGCAGCACGTCCGTCCGGTCCGGCCGGGCCGCCATCGCCCGCTGCGCCCACGCGACCGCGGACGGGGACTGGGAGCGGATCCAGTCGTAGACCGTCGGGTAGAGGCTGCGCCGCTCCATCTGGCTGGTCGGCCCGAGCAGCTTGTCCGGCATCCCCATGACCGCGTCCAGCGTCTGGGAGTCGGCCACCGTCCGCGCGGCGGCCAGCCGTCCGGCCCGCGCCTCGTCGGTGTCGGCCGTGGACTTGGTGTCCACCAGCCCGAGCCCCTGGACGATCTCCGGGTGGCGCTCGGCGAGCGCGAGGGCGACGTAGCCGCCCATCGACATGCCGACCACGGCGCCGTTGCCCTCCCCCGCCGCGCGCAGCGCCGCGTGCACGGCGTCCGCGGCCGCCTCGAGCGTGGGCGGGAGCTGACCCAGGTCGCTGTGGCCGAAGCCGGGAAGGTCCACGGCGACCACCCGCAGGCCGGGCGGCAGCTCCGCGACGACCGGGTTCCACATCCGGTGGTCCAGGGGGAAGCCGTGGAGGAGTACCAGCGGGACGCCCGCCCCGTCGTGCAGGACGTGCGTCGCCAGGGTCGAGGGCGTCATGGTCGTCATCCTCTCGTCGGAGCGTTGCGGAGGTCCGAGGCGTGCTCGACCTCTCCGTCGTAGTGGGTCGGCAGCGGCGCGTGCCCGGGCAGCACGTGCTGGACGATCTCGTCGAGCACCCGGCGGACGGCGGGCTCGCCCACCCACAGGTGCTTGGCGCCGTCGACGCCGATCACCTCGGCCTGCGGCACCCGGGCGAAACGCTCGCGCGCCTCGGCGGGCTGCAGGTAGTCGTCGTGCTCGGGCACCAGCACGACGAGCGGCTTGCCGAACTCGGCCCAGCGGTCCAGGTCCTCGTCCGTGGCGCGGTGCAGCGGGGGCGAGAGCAGGACGGCCCCCTCGATGCTCGGGTCGGCCCCGTGCCGCAGGACGAGCTCGGTCCCGAAGCTCCAGCCGACCAGCCAGGGGCGGGGCAGCTCGCGGAACTCGGCGAGCTCGAGGGCCGCCGCCACGTCGTACCGCTCGGCGTCGCCGCCGTCGAAGGCGCCCTCGGACGTACCCCGCGGCGACGAGGTGCCCCGGGTGTTGAACCGGAGCACCGCGAGGTCGGCCAGCTCGGGCAGGCGCCACGCGGCCTTGCGGTACACGTGGGAGTCCATGTATCCGCCGTGGGTGGGCAGCGGGTGGAAGGTCAGCAGCGTCGCCACCGGGTCGCGGCCCTGCGGCTGGGCGAGCTCACCGACGAGCGTCAGCCCGTCCGCGGTGTGCAGGTCGACGTCCTCCCGACGGGCGGGCAGGACGGTCATCGAGCGGATCTGGTGGCCGGTGGCGGTGTCCTCGTTCATCACTGACCAGCCTAGTTCGCGCCCGATCTCCTGCCCGCCGGACGCGCGCGTCCTGCGACGTCAGAGCAGACGTCGGCGCCGCTGCCAGCAGGACGCGTGCCAGTGCCGGCGGTCCTCGAGGCCGGCCGCCTCACCACCCCACGCGTCACGCTGCCACGCGACCACGTGGGGCGTCCCGGGCGGGATGGTCTGGCGGCAGGCGGGACACGTGTAGGCCTTGTCGCCGCCCGTCACCCGCCGTACCGTCCACTCGCCGTCGTCGGCGCTCTCGTGCCGGATGCCGCCGAGCGCTCGGTCCATGTCGAGGGGCTGGTGCTCGGCACCCCAGGGACGCTTGCGGGAGGGTCGACGTGACGGCATGTCCCCATTGTGGCGTGCGGGGGGAGGAACCACCGGCCGGGCCGGGCCGTTAGAGTGTTCGGGGTCCGTCGACCGGACGAACCACCCCGCGACCGAAGGACTACTCGTGAAGCTCCGTACCCCCGCAGCCCTCGGCGTCGCGCTCGCCGCCGCCCTCGTGCTGGGTGGCTGCAGCGACGACGCCGACGCCCCCGACAGCACGGAGCCGTCGGCACCCTCGTCGGCCTCCGCCGACTCCACCGCGCAGGCCGAGCCGACCGAGGAGGACATCGCCGCCGTCGAGTCGATCGAGGTCACGGGCGAGCCGGGCTCCGAACCGGAGCTCTCCTTCGACGACATCGAGGTCTCCGTCCCGACGCACCGCGTGGTGGACGAGGGTGACGGGACCGAGATCAGCGAGGGCATGAAGCTCACCATCCACTACGTGACCTACGACGCCACGGGCCAGAAGATGAACTCGACCTGGGAGGTCGACTCCCCGCAGAGCATCGTCCTCGGCGAGCAGTCCGACCTGCTCATCTCGCCGCTCGAGGGCCAGTCGGTCGGCACCCGCTTCCTGCTGGCGAACCCGATCGCCGACCAGCAGGGCGAGCCGACGACCGCGGTGAACCTCATCGAGGTCGTCGACGCCTACGAGATCCCGGAGCGCGCCGAGGGAGAGGCCGTCGAGCCCGAGGAGGGTCTGCCCACCGTCACGCTGGGCGAGGACGGCGCCCCGTCCGTCGAGATCCCGGACGGCTACGAGGCCCCGGACGAGCTCGTCGCCCAGACCCTCATCCGCGGGGACGGCGAGGAGGTCTCGCCCGAGCAGACCGTGACCGCGCACTACACCGGCTGGACCCTGGACGGCGAGGTCTTCGACTCGTCCTGGGAGCGGGGCGAGCCCTCGGCGTTCTCGCTGCAGCAGGTGATCCCGGGCTGGACGGACGGCATCTCCGGCCAGACCGTCGGCAGCCAGGTGCTCCTCGTCATCCCGGCCGACCAGGCCTACGGCGCCGAGGCCGTCGAGGGCAACCCGCTGGCGGGCGAGGACCTGGTCTTCGTCGTCGACATCCTCGACGTGGAGTGATGCGGGCTCCGCACCGGACCTGACCCCCGCGACGGCGGGCCACCTGCACGGGTGGCCCGCCGTCGTCGTAGTGTCGGAGCCATGGACACCACCGACCGCGAGGTGCTGACCTGGTCCGACTTCGGCGACGGGGTGCGCCGGCTCGCCGAGCAGGTGGTGGCGAGCGGTTTCCGTCCCGAGGTCGTCGTCGCGATCGCCCGCGGTGGGTTGATCCCCGGCGGAGCCGTGGCCTACGCCCTCGGGACGAAGGGCGTCGGGACGATGAACGTCGAGTTCTACACCGACGTCGGGCGGACCCTCGACGACCCACGCGTCCTGCCGCCGCTCATGGACACCGCGGAGCTGCCGGGTTCGCGGGTGCTCGTCGTGGACGACGTCGCGGACTCCGGCCGGACGCTGGACCTCGTGATGCGTCTGGTCCGGGAGAAGGGCGCCGAGGCGCGTGCTGCCGTGCTCTACACGAAGCCGCGGTCGGTGTACCGGCCGGAGTACACCTGGCGCGAGACCGACCGCTGGATCACGTTCCCCTGGTCGGCCGAACCTCCGGTGGCCGGCGCGGACGACCGGGGGCACGCCTGACACCGGAGGGGTCACCGGCGGGGCACCCCGGACGCGCGAGGGCCCGGCGACGGCCGATGCCGTCGCCGGGCCCTCGTCACGAGCACCTCGGAGCGGGTCAGAAGTCCCAGTCGTCGTCGGTGGTCTCGACCGCCTTGCCGATCACGTACGACGAGCCGGAACCCGAGAAGAAGTCGTGGTTCTCGTCCGCGTTCGGGCTCAGCGCCGCGAGGATCGCCGGGTTGACGTCGGTCTCGTCCTTCGGGAAGAGCCCCTCGTAGCCGAGGTTCATCAGCGCCTTGTTGGCGTTGTACCGCAGGAACTTCTTGACGTCCTCGGTCAGCCCCAGCTCCCCGTAGAGCGACTCGGTGTACGCGACCTCGTTCTCGTACAGCTCGAAGAGCAGGTCGAAGGTGTAGGCCTTCATCTCGTCCTGCTCGGCCGGCGAGAGCTTCGCCAGCCCCTTCTGGAACTTGTAGCCGATGTAGTACCCGTGCACGGCCTCGTCGCGGATGATGAGGCGGATGAGGTCGGCCGTGTTCGTCAGCTTGGCCCGGCTCGACCAGTACATCGGGGCGTAGAAGCCGGAGTAGAACAGGAACGACTCGAGCATCGTCGAGGCGACCTTGCGCTTGAGCGGGTCGTCGCCCCGGTAGTACTCCAGGACGATCTCGGCCTTGCGCTGCAGGTGCGGGTTCTGCTCGGACCAGGCGAACGCGTCGTCGATCTCCTTGGTGGAGATCAGCGTGGAGAAGATCGACGAGTAGCTCTTGGCGTGCACCGACTCCATGAACGCGATGTTGGTGTACACCGCCTCCTCGTGCGGCGTCAGCGCGTCCGGGATGAGCGAGACCGCACCGACGGTGCCCTGGATGGTGTCGAGCAGCGTCAGCCCGGTGAACACCCGGGTCGTCATGAGCTTCTCGGCCTCGGACAGGGTGTGCCACGACTGGATGTCGTTGGACACCGGCACCTTCTCCGGCAGCCAGAAGTTGCCGACCAGGCGGTCCCAGACCTCGAGGTCCTTCTCGTCCTGCAGACGGTTCCAGTTGATCGCGGTGACGCGGTCGATGAGCTTGAGCTGACCGGTGGGTGACATGGCGGGTTCCTTCGGGGCGTGGGTCGACGACGAGGGCGAGCGGCGGCGGGTCAGAGCATGCAGCTCACGCAGTTCTCCACCTCGGTGCCCTCGAGCGCCAGCTGCCGCAGCCGGATGTAGTACAGCGTCTTGATGCCCTTGCGCCAGGCGTAGATCTGCGCCTTGTTGACGTCACGGGTGGTCACGGTGTCCGGGAAGAACAGCGTCAGGCTCAGCCCCTGGTCGACGTGCTGCGTCGCCGCGGCGTAGGTGTCGATGATCTTCTCGTACCCGATCTCGTACGCGTCCTGGTAGTACTCCAGGTTGTCGTTCGTCATGTACGGCGCCGGGTAGTACGCGCGACCGAGCTTGCCCTCCTTGCGGATCTCGATCTTGGCGGCCACCGGGTGGATCGACGACGTCGAGTAGTTGATGTAGCTGATCGACCCGGTCGGCGGCACCGCCTGGAGGTTCTGGTTGTAGATCCCGTGCGCCATCACGGACGCCTTGAGCTCGCGCCAGTCGTCCTGGGTCGGGATGTGCACGCCGGCGCCCGCGAAGAGCTCGGCGACCCGCTCGGTGGCCGGCTCCCACACGGCGTCGGTGTACTTGTCGAAGTACTCCCCCGAGGCGTAGGCGGACTCCTCGAACCCGCCGAAGGCCCGGCCACGCTCGATCGCGAGACGGTTCGACGCCGCGATCGCGTGGTAGGCGACCGTGTAGAAGTACATGTTCGTGAAGTCGACGCCCTCGGCGGAGCCGTAGTGGATCCGCTCGCGCGCGAGGTACCCGTGCAGGTTCATCTGACCGAGCCCGATGGCGTGCCCGAGCTCGTTCGCCTTCTTCACCGACGGCACCGACTCGATGCTCGTCTGGTCCGAGACCGCGGTCAGCGCCCGGATCGCCGTGTCGATGGTCCGGCCCAGGTCGGGCGAGTCCATCGCCTTGGCGATGTTCAGCGAGCCCAGGTTGCAGGAGATGTCCCGGCCGACCTCGTCGTAGGACAGGTCCTCGTGGAACGTGGAGGCCGTGGAGACCTGCAGGATCTCCGAGCACAGGTTGGAGTGCGTGATCCGCCCGGCGATCGGGTTGGCGCGGTTCACCGTGTCCTCGAACATGACGTACGGGTAGCCCGACTCGAACTGCAGCTCGGCGATCGTCTGGAAGAAGTCCCGCGCACGGATGGTCTTCTTCGTGATCCGGTCGTCCGCCACCAGCTCGTCGTACTTCTCGGTGATCGAGATGTCGGCGAACGGCTTGCCGTAGATGCGCTCGACGTCGTACGGGCTGAACAGGTGCATGTCCTCGTTGCGCTTGGCCAGCTCGAACGTGATGTCCGGGATGACCACGCCTAGCGACAGCGTCTTGATGCGGATCTTCTCGTCGGCGTTCTCGCGCTTGGTGTCGAGGAACCGCAGGATGTCCGGGTGGTGGGCGTGCAGGTAGACCGCGCCGGCGCCCTGGCGTGCGCCGAGCTGGTTCGCGTACGAGAAGGAGTCCTCGAGCAGCTTCATGACCGGGATGACACCGGAGGACTGGTTCTGGATGTGCTTGATCGGCGCACCGTGCTCGCGCACGTTGCTGAGCAGCAGCGCGACGCCTCCGCCGCGCTTCGAGAGCTGCAGCGCCGAGTTGATGCTGCGCGCGATCGACTCCATGTTGTCCTCGATGCGCAGCAGGAAGCAGGAGACGGGCTCGCCGCGCTGCGCCTTGCCGACGTTGAGGAACGTGGGCGTGGCCGGCTGGAACCGCCCGGAGATGACCTCGTCGACGATGTCGCGCGCCCGCTGCTCGTCGCCGGCCGCCAGCCCGAGGGCCACCATCGAGACCCGGTCCTCGAAGCGCTCGAGGTACTTCGTGCCGTCGAACGTCTTCAGCGTGTACGAGGTGTAGTACTTGAAGGCACCGAGGAACGACTCGAAGCGGAACCCGGCGGCGTACGCCCGCTGGAACAGCTCCTTGACGAACGAGCGGGAGTACTTCTCGAGGACGGCCGGGTCGTAGTACTCGTTCTCGAGGAGGTAGTCGAGCTTGGCGTCGAGGGTGTCGAACGCGATCGTGTTCGGCAGCACGTGCTGGCGGAAGTACGCCGACGCGGCCTCGCGGTCCTTCTCGAACTGGATCTTCCCGTCCGGCCCGTACAGGTTCAGCATGGCGTTGAGCGCGTGGTAGTCCATGTCGCTCTGCTGCAGAGAGGCGCCCGTCGTGGTCGGCGACGCCTCGGACGTCGTGGCGCTCACGCCGAGATCAGTGACTGTCGTTGCCAAAATCGTCCCAATCCGTCACGGACGCGTTGGGCGTCCTCGGTGGTGCCGAGCAGCTCGAAGGCGTACAGGTACGGGACCTGGCACTTCGCCGCGATGATGTCACCGGCGATGCAGTAGGCAGCGCCGAAGTTGGTGTTGCCCGCCGCGATCACGCCGCGGATCAACGACCGGTTGCCCTCGTCCCCGAGGAACTTGCGCACCTGCCGAGGCACCGCACCGCCCTCGTTGCCCCCGCCGTAGGTGGGGGCCAGGAGGACGTAGGGCTCGTCGACGGTCAGGAAGCCGTCGGCGGGCCGCAGCGGGATGCGGTGCACCGACATGCCGCGCTCCTCGAGACCGAGGCGCCTCACGAAGCGGTGCGTGTTCTCCGAGACGCTGGAGAAGTACACGAGCGAGCCCATGTCGCTCTCCCCCCGTCGGACGTGCTGCGGTGGTACCGGCCCGGTCGCGCGGGTCGAGTGCGCGACCGGGCCGGAGATCGTCAGGCCGTGACGGCCTGCTGCGCCGCGAGGGCGCTGATCTGGTCGGGGCGGAAGCCCGACCAGTGCGTGTCACCCGCGACGACGACCGGCGCCTGCAGGTAACCGAGCTCACGGACCATCTCGAGCGCCTGGGCATCCTCGGTGATGTCCACGACGGAGTACTCGACGCCCTTGCGGTCCAGTGCCCGGTAGGTCGCGTCGCACTGCACGCAGGACGGCTTGCTGTAGACCGTGACGCTCATCTCGCACTCCCTGTCTCTGCCGCCACCGGGGCGGCCGGTCGATGTCCCCTGACAACCTGGCCTCGACGTCCGAACCGGACGGTCGCGGCTGGCTCTGCGGCCCCGAGGGGGCCCTCACCAGGAACGACACCGGTGGAACTACGTCGATGTGATTCACGTCGGAGCCTGCGGCCCCGACGTGCTCTCAACACTACACCTAGTGTTCGCCGCGCACCTGCCCACGACATGTTGTGTTTGTCATCGCTGTGATTTCACCCGTGTAGTTCTCCGCGGAGGCCGTGGACGACGCGCCGCGAGCCTGTGGACCCAGCATCCCAGGAGCCTCCGACACGGCCGCGCGGCGCCGTCCTCCGACCGGCCGTCCCCGCCGGTCCGCCGTGTCCGCAGGCCGCCCACCGACGGTCCACACGGTGTGGACGGCCGGTGTCCACACCATGTGGACGACCCGGGACCGCGGATGCCCCTCGGGTTCGTCGAGACGGGGTGCGGACCGCCCGCACCGGCGTGTCGTCCGCGGCGCGTCGGTCGCTCCGGCTCCCTGCCGTGGCGCGACTCACCCTCGACGGTCAGACGGGGCGGCCGCCACGGCACACGTGCTGCACCCGCAGGTCCCGGTCGACCACGAGGACGTCGGCCCGGCGCCCGGCGACCAGTCCCCCGACGTCGGTCGCCCCGAGCACCCCTGCCGGCACCCACGAGGCGCTCCGGACGGCGGCGACGAGCGGGACACCGGCCTCGACCGCGCAGCGGACCACGTCGATCAGGTGCGCGGTGCTGCCGGCGATCGCCCCGCCCTGAGGATCCTCGGGGTCGGCGAGCCGCGCCACACCGTCGCGGACGACCACGGACATCGGGCCGAGCTCGTAGTCCCCGTCGTCCATCCCGGCCGCCGCCATCGCGTCGGTGACGAGCGCGACCTGGTCCACGCCGACCGTCTGCATCACGGTGCGGACGGTGGCGGGGTCCAGGTGCACGCCGTCGCCCACCAGCTCGACCACGAGGTCGCCCCGCGACGCCGCCGCCAGGCAGGCGGCGACCGGCCCCGGGTGACGGTGGTGCAGCGGACGCATGCCGTTGAACAGGTGCGTGGCGGTCATCCGCGACGAGCCACCGGCCTCGGCCAGGTCCGCGGCCACCTGCCGCAGCAGCGCCTCCGACTGCTCGGTCGTGGCGTCGGTGTGCCCCAGCGACGGCACGACGCCGGCGCGCACCAGCGCCGTCGCGACGCCGCCCGGTCCGGTCACGCCGTCGACCTCGGGCGCGACGGTCATGGTGCGCAGATGGCCCCCGGACGCCTCGCGCAGGTCGCGCACGAGCCGGACGTCGCCGGGGACGAGGCGGCTGGGGTCCTGGGCGCCGCAGCGGGCCGCGGACAGGAACGGTCCCTCGGCGTGGATCCCCGCGATCTCCCCCGCGTCCGCGAGATCCGCCAGCAGGGCGGCCCGCGCGAGGAGCGTCTCCCGGTCGGCCGTCACGAGCGAGGCCAGCAGCGTCGTCGTGCCGTGGCGCCGGTGCTCCAGCACGGCCGTCATCGCCTCGTCGACGGAGGTGGCGTCCGGGAACCCCGCCCCGCCGCCGCCGTGGTTGTGCAGGTCGACCAGGCCGGGCAGCACGTAGGTGCCGGGCGGGGGTTCCTCGGCACGGGCCACCTCGTCACCCACTCCGGCGGCCGCGGCCTCCTCGAGCGGGCCCGCCCACACGATCCGGTCGTCGGCGACCACGACCGCGCCGTCACGGACCAGTCGGTCGGGCGTAACCACGTCCCCGCGCAGCGCGAAGACGGACGGAGGGCGAGGGCTGTCCTGAGCATCGGAGGGATCGGTGACCATGCACCCATCCTGCCGCACCGCGCTGACCTGGGCCGCGCTGTCTCGTCCGGCTAGAAGAGGCGCGAGTCCGGGTCGTCGACCCCGCGCATGGCGTCGTAGTCCAGGACCAGGCAGTCGATCCCCCGGTCGCCGGCCAGCACCCGGGCCTGCGGCTTGATCTCCTGCGCCGCGAACACGCCCCGGACCGGGGACAGCAACGGGTCCCGGTTCAGCAGCTCCAGGTACCGGGTGAGCTGCTCGACCCCGTCGATCTCGCCGCGCCGCTTGATCTCGACGGCGACGGTCCCGCCGTCGGCGTCACGGGCCAGGATGTCCACCGGGCCGATGGCGGTCATGTACTCGCGCCGGACCAGCGAGTGGCCGGTCCCGAGGAGCTCGATCTGCGCGGCCAGCAGCTCCTGCAGATGCGCCTCGACGCCGTCCTTGACCAGCCCCGGGTCCACGCCCAGGTCGTGGTCGGAGTCGTGCACGACGTCGTACAGGTCGATCTCCAGGCGGTCGTCCGACTTCTGGTGCTGGACGGTCCACACCGCCGTCACGCCCCGGGCAGCCGACTCCTCGTCGGGCTCGGCGGCGGACATCGTGCACGGCGGGCTCATCCAGTTCAGCGGCTTGTAGGAGCCGCCGTCGGAGTGCAGCAGCACGCTCCCGTCCGCCTTGACCACCAGCAACCGGGTGGCCAGCGGCAGGTGGGCGGTCAGGCGACCCGTGTAGCGGGCCGAGCAGCGGGCGACGACCAGTCTCACGCTCTCCCCTTCGTGGCTCGGTCAGACGACGAGGTCGCGTCGTCCGGGCGGGGCGGACTCCAGCCAGGAGGCGAGTCCGGCATAGGCACCCGCTGACATCGTCAGCTCGAAATCGGTCCCGTCGTACCGACAGCGCACCAGGTACTGGTCGACCTGGCCAGCCAGGTCGAGAGGTGCCCGGCCCGTCACCTCGAGCCGGTCACGACGCCAGCTCCGTGCCGGGCGCGGGGCCAGGGACCAGCACCGGAACCAGTCGATCCGGCCCACGCCGTAGTGTGCGATGCCGGCCGACCACGCGCCGGACGGGTTGTCGCCGGGCCGGGCACCGCACTGGAACGACCCGACCCGGCGTGACAGCCGGCGGAGACGCGAGCCCCCGACGACGAGCACGAGGGCGAGCACGAGCACGACGGCGAGGACCGTCCAGAGCACGTACCCCACCGTCGCCGCCCCCTCAGGCCAGCGCCGACTCGCGTCCGGAGACCTCGGTGACCTCGTCGACGACGATCGTGACGACGTCGTCGTCCACCGAGAGGAACCCGCCGTCGACGTGGACCTCGACGGCGACCTGTCCGGCTGCGGTCGAGACCTTGACCGTTCCCGGCCGCAGCACCGCCAGCATCGGGGTGTGGCCGGCGAGGATGCCCACCTGGCCTTCGGCGGACGGGGCGCTGACCTCGCGGGCCGCTCCGGACCAGACCTTGCGGTCCGCCGCGACCAGGTCGACGTTCAGCTCTGCCATGTCGGGCTCCAGGGTTCTTCAGTCGAGAGTGGTGCGGCGTCGCCCCGCCGCCACCGTGGTGCACGGCAGGGCGACGCCGTCGGGATGCGCGACGTGGCCGTCAGGCCCCGTACTCCTTCTGGATCTTCGCCCAGTTGCGCTCGAGGTCCTCGAGACCACCGATGTTGTAGAAGGCCTGCTCGGCCACGTGGTCGTACTCGCCCTCGGTGATCTTCTTGAAGGCCTCGACCGTCTCGCTCAGCGGGACCGTCGAACCCTCGACACCCGTGAACTTCTTGGCCATGTACGTGTTCTGCGAGAGGAACTGCTGGATGCGGCGGGCGCGCGCCACCAGCGTCTTGTCCTCCTCCGAGAGCTCGTCGACACCGAGGATCGCGATGATGTCCTGCAGCTCCTTGTTGCGCTGCAGGATCGACTTCACCGCGGTGGCGACGTCGTAGTGCTCCTGGCCCACGTAGCGCGGGTCGAGGATGCGCGACGTCGAGGTCAGCGGGTCGATCGCCGGGTACAGACCCTGCGAGGCGATCTCACGGGAGAGCTCCGTGGTCGCGTCGAGGTGGGCGAACGTCGTCGCCGGCGCCGGGTCGGTGTAGTCGTCCGCGGGCACGTAGATCGCCTGCAGCGAGGTGATCGAGTGGCCACGGGTCGAGGTGATGCGCTCCTGGAGCAGACCCATCTCGTCCGCGAGGTTCGGCTGGTAGCCCACGGCGGACGGCATGCGGCCGAGCAGCGTGGAGACCTCGGAACCCGCCTGCGTGAAGCGGAAGATGTTGTCGATGAACAGCAGCACGTCCTGCTTCTTCACGTCGCGGAAGTACTCCGCCATCGTGAGCGCGGACAGGGCGACGCGCAGACGCGTGCCCGGCGGCTCGTCCATCTGGCCGAAGACCAGGGCGGTCTTGTCGAAGACGCCGGCCTCGTCCATCTCGTGGATCAGGTCGTTGCCCTCACGCGTGCGCTCACCGACACCGGCGAACACGGAGACACCGCCGTGGTCCTGGGCGACACGCTGGATCATCTCCTGGATGAGGACCGTCTTGCCGACGCCCGCACCACCGAAGAGACCGATCTTGCCACCCTGCACGTACGGGGTCAGCAGGTCGATCGACTTGATGCCCGTCTCGAACATCTGGGTCTTCGACTCGAGCTGGTCGAACGCCGGCGGCTTGCGGTGGATCGGCCACCGCTCGGTGACCTCGAGCGTCTCGCCCTCGGGGAGGTTGAGCACGTCACCGGTGACGTTGAAGACCTTGCCCTTGGTGACGTCACCGACGGGCACGGAGATCGGGGCGCCCGTGTCGGTGACGACGGCCCCGCGGACCAGACCGTCGGTCGGCTTCAGGGCGATCGCCCGCACCAGCGAGTCGCCCAGGTGCTGGGCGGTCTCGAGCGTCAGGGTGAAGGTGTTCTCCTCCTCCCCCAGGCCCGACAGGTCGATGTCGACCTGGAGGGCGTTGTAGATCTCGGGGATCGAGTCCTCGGGGAACTCGATGTCGACGACAGGGCCGATCACCCGCGCGACACGGCCGGTCCCCGGCTCGGTCGCGGCGGCGCCGTGCGCTGCTTCCGCGGTGGTGGCGGTCATTGCTTGCCTCGCTTCGAAAGGTTCGGGTGTGAGTTCGTCGATCGACGGCGTCGGACGTGGTGCGTCACGACGCCGCGAGGGCGTCAGCACCCGAGACGATCTCGCTGATCTCCTGGGTGATGTCCGCCTGGCGAGCCTGGTTCGCCAGGCGCGTGTAGGTACGGATCAGGTCCTGGGCGTTGTCCGTCGCGGTGTGCATCGCGCGCTGGCGGGAGGCCAGCTCGGAGGCCGCGGCCTCCAGCATGAAGCTGAAGATGCGGCTGCGCACGTACCGCGGCAGCAGGGAGTCGAGGACGGCTTCGGGCGACGGCTCGAAGTCGTACAGCGGCAGGGCGTCGTTCTCCCCGGGCACGGCCACTCCCTCGACGACCTCGAGCGGGAGCATCCGCACGCGCCGGGGACGCTGGCTGACCATGTTGACGAACTGCGTGTAGACCACGTGCAGCTCGCCGACGCCGCCCTCGGCCTCCGGGGCGAGGAACGCGCCGAGCAGGGTGTCGGCGATCTCCCCGGCCACGTCGGCCTGCGGGCTGTCCGAGCCGTACGACCACTGGCCCGCCATCTCGCGCTCCCGGTAACGGAAGTACGAGATCGCCCGACGGCCGGTCGCGTAGAGGGCGACCTCCTTGCCCTCGGCCTGCAGCCGGGCCACGACGCGCTCGGTCTCGCGGATGATCGAGGCCGAGTAGGAGCCCGCCATCCCGCGGTCCGAGGCGATGACGAGGACCGCGGCCCGGTTCGTGTCGGTGCGTTCCGTGGTCAGCGGGTGGTCGGTCGCCGTGTGTGTCGCGACGGCCGACACGGCACGGGTGATCGCCCGCTCGTACGGCGCGGCGGCGGCCGTCCGGCCACGAGCCTTGCCGATGCGCGAGGCAGCGATCAGCTCCTGCGCGCGGAACACCTTCTTCAGCGACTGCGTCGACTTGATCCGCTGCTTGTAGACGCGCTGGGATCCTCCGGCCATACGATCAGCCCTTCTTCTGCACGACGAGCTGCTCCTGCTCGGCGTCCGCGGCGTCGGTGTCGGGCTCGCCGCCGACCAGCGGGGAACCGTCGCCCTTGAGGAAGCCGTCGCGGAAGTCCTCGACGGCCGCGGTGAGCGCGTCCTCGGTGTCCTGCTCCAGCTTGCCGGTCTCCACGATGGTGGTGAAGACGTCGGTGTTGCGGCGCAGGTGCTCGATGAACTCGGACTCGAAGCGCTTGACGTCGTCCACCGGGACGTCGTCCAGCTTGCCACGGGTACCGGCCCAGATGGAGGCGACCTGCTCCTCGACCGGGTACGGCGTGTACTGCGGCTGCTTGAGCAGCTCCATCAGCACCGCACCGCGGGCGAGCTGACCGCGCGAGGCGGCGTCGAGGTCGGAGGCGAACATGGCGAACGCCTCGAGCGCGCGGTACTGGGCCAGCTCCAGCTTCAGCGTGCCGGAGACCTTCTTCATGGCCTTGACCTGGGCGTCACCGCCGACGCGGGAGACCGAGATACCGACGTCGACCGCCGGGCGCTGGTCCGCGTTGAACAGGTCGGACTGCAGGAAGATCTGACCGTCGGTGATGGAGATGACGTTCGTCGGGATGTACGCCGAGACGTCGTTCGCCTTGGTCTCGATGATCGGCAGACCGGTCATCGATCCGGCGCCCATCTCGTCCGAGAGCTTCGCGCAACGCTCGAGCAGCCGGGAGTGCAGGTAGAAGACGTCACCGGGGTACGCCTCGCGGCCCGGCGGGCGGCGCAGCAGCAGCGACGTGGCGCGGTAGGCCTCGGCCTGCTTCGACAGGTCGTCGAAGATCACCAGCACGTGCTTGCCGGCGTACATCCAGTGCTGGCCGATGGCCGAACCGGTGTAGGGCGCGAGGTACTTGAAGCCGGCCGGGTCGGAGGCCGGGGCCGCCACGATCGTGGTGTACTCCAGCGCGCCGGCCTCCTCGAGGGCGCCGCGCACCGAGGCGATCGTGGAGCCCTTCTGACCGACCGCGACGTAGATGCAGCGCACCTGCTTGTCGGGGTCGCCGGAGTCCCAGTTCGCCTTCTGGTTGATGATCGTGTCGATCGCGATCGCCGTCTTGCCGGTCTGGCGGTCACCGATGATCAGCTGACGCTGACCGCGGCCGATCGGGATCATCGAGTCGATGGCCTTGATGCCGGTCTGCAGCGGCTCGTGGACCGACTTGCGCTGCATGACGCCGGGGGCCTGGAGCTCCAGGGCGCGGCGGCCGTCGGTGTCGATGTCGCCGAGACCGTCGACCGGGTTGCCCAGCGGGTCCACGACGCGGCCGAGGTAGCCCTCGCCGACGGGGACCGACAGGACCTCACCGGTGCGGCGGACCTCCTGGCCCTCCTCGATACCGGTGAACTCGCCGAGGACGACGACACCGATCTCGCGGACGTCCAGGTTCAGCGCCAGGCCGAGCGTGCCGTCCTCGAAACGCAGCAGCTCGTTGGCCATGGCGCCGGGCAGGCCTTCGACGTTGGCGATGCCGTCGGCGGCGAAGGTCACGCGGCCGACCTCTTCGGTCGCCGCTCCTTCGGGCTCGTAGGACTTCACGAAGCTGTCCAGCGCGGCGCGGATCTCTTCCGGCCGGATCGTCAGCTCAGCCATTGCTCTTCTCCTGTCGTGGCCGCAGTCTGCGACCGAACGTTCGTCTGCGCCGACCCACGGCCGGCTGGGCGTCAAGTTGTCAGCCGGCCAGCCGGCGACGGGCGTCAGCCAGGCGGGACAGCACGGTGGAGTCGACGACGTCGGCGCCGACCTGGATACGCAGCCCACCGACCACGGCCGGGTCGACCGTGACGTTGAGCTGGACGGCACGCCCGTAGGCACGTTCGAGGATCTCGCCGAGGCGCTCCTCCTGTGCCGCGGAGAGCACCGAGCCGCTCGTCACCGACGCCACGAGACGGTTGCGGCGCTCGGCCGCGACGTCGCCGTACCAGACCAGCGTGGGGACGAACCGACGTCCGCGCAACGAGGTCGTCGCGCGGCGCGCCAGCGCCACCGTGATCTCGTCGGCCTTGCCGGCCAGCAGCGCCTCGACCAGCCCGACCCGCTGCTCGCGGGCCGAGGTCTCGTCCGAGAGGGCCTGGCGGGCAGCACGCTGCCCGACCAGGGCGCGGGTCAGGACGAAGAGCTCGTCCTCGACGGTCTCCAGCGCGCCCCGCGACTCCGCCGCGGCGAGCATGGCGTCGACCGCCAGGCGCTCCACGGCGTCACCGAGATCGGCGTCGCTCGACCACCGCGACCGGACCAGGCCGGAGACGAGGTCGACGACACGCTCGTCGAACCCGTCGGCCAGCACGGCCGTGACGAGGCGCGCCTTGTCCTCGCCGTCCCGCGAGGGGTCCGCGAGCGAGCGGCGCAGCGGGGCCGACCCGTCGAGCGCGCTCACGACGGCGAACAGCTGCTCGCCCAGCGTGGCGGCTTCGGTCCCTGCGGACCGCAGCACCGGCTCGAACCGCTCCTGGGCGGCGGCCAGGGATGCTCCGCTCGTGCCTCGCATCAGCCCTCCTCGCTCCTCGTGGTCGCGACCTGCTCGGCCTCGAGCTCGTCGAGGAACCGGTCGACGACGCGCGACTGGCGCGCGCTGTCCTCCAGCGACTCACCGACGATCTTCGACGCGAGCTCGGTCGCCAGGGTGCCGACCTCGGTCCGCAGCGAGACCGCCGCGGCCTGACGCTCGGCCTCGATCTGACGGTGTGCCGTCTCGACGATGCGTGCCGCCTCGTCGTTGGCCTTGGCCTTCAGCTCGGCGACGATGGCCGTGCCCTCGGCACGGGCCTCCTCGCGCGTCTTCGAGGCCTCGGCACGGGCCTCGGCGAGCTGCTGGTGGTACTCCGCCAGCGCTGCCGCAGCCTCCTGCTGCGCCTTCTCGGCCTTGGCCAGACCGCCCTCGATCTTCGCCGTGCGCTCGTCCAGGACCGCCTGGAACCGAGGCAGGACGTACCGGTAGAAGACGACCGCGATGACGGCGAGGACGACCGACGACCAGATGATGTCGTACCAGGCGGGGATGAAGAGGTCGATCCCCTCCGCTGCCGTTTCTTCCGCCGCCACGATGACCGGGGCGGCGGTGTGCGCCGCCGCCATCACGCGGCCGGGAACAGGAAGCCGGCGACGAGGCCGAGGAGGGCGAGCAGCTCGACGAAGGCGACACCGAGGAACATGGTGGCGCGCAGCTGACCGGCGACCTCGGGCTGGCGGGCCATGCCCTCGATCGTCTTGCCGATGAGGATGCCGAGACCGATGCCCGGGCCGACCGCGGCGAGGCCGTAGCCGACAGCGTTGAGGTTACCGGTGACCTCGGCGAGGGTGGTGACGTCCACTGGGTTTCCTTCCGTTGGGCGTCGGGCCGGTCGGCCCGACGTCGCTGACTTGCGTCTGGGTGGGTAGGTGGGCGTGCCGTGTCAGGAAGCCTGATCCTCCAGGATCAGTGCTCCTCCTCCAGCGACAGGCTGATGTAGACCGCGGCGAGCAGGGCGAAGATGTACGCCTGCAGCAGCGCGACCAGGATCTCGAACAGGGTGACGGCGAAGCCACCCGCGAGGGTCAGTGCGGCGATGCCCTTCAGCGCCGGCGCCGCCTCGAGGAGGAAGAACTGGGTCGCCGCGAAGCAGAGCACCAGCATGATGTGCCCGGCGATCATGTTGGCCGCGAGTCGCAGCGCGAGCGAGAGCGGCCGGACCACGAGGATCTGCACCAGCTCGATCGGCGTGACGATGAAGTAGATCGGCCACGGGATCCCGGGCGGGAAGAGGTTGTTCTTCAGGTAGCCGCCGAGGCCGTGCTTGGCGATGCCGACCCACCAGTAGGTCACGAAGACCCACAGCGCCAGCACCAGCGGCAGGCCGATCCGGGCGGTACCGGCCATGTTGAGGAACGGGATGATGCCCGTGATGTTGAACGCGAGGATCGACAGGAAGATCGTCGTCAGCATCGGGACGAAGCGACGGGCGTTCGTCTTGCCGAGGATCTCCTCAGCGATCTGCACGCGCACGAAGTCGAGGATGATCTCGATCGCGCCCTGGAACCGTCCGGGCACGAGCTTCGCGCGCCGCGCGGCCACCACGAAGACGGTCAGCAGCACCGCCATCGCGATGATGCGGATGATCCAGATCCGGTCGATCTGGAAGATCGTGTCCTCAAAGAGGATCGCCGGCGGGAAGAATTCGTCGATGGACGGCACATGGAAGCCGCCCTCCCCTTCGGAGGCGGCGAACAGCATGGGGGTCGCTGACGTGAACAGGAGGACTCCCGGGTGGTCGAAGGTCTTTCGGCACTCCACGCTGAAGCGGGCACGCCATCGGACCTGGCCGTCATGGATTCGCGGACAGCCTACTAGATGAACTCGGATGGTCCGACACCGAAGGGCCACTTCGGCAGCGGAATCGTGCGGCTTGTGAACAATGGCACGTGCAGCCGTCCCACCTGGGGGCTTCGTCGCAGGTCAGGGCTGCACGTAGGGCATCCGCGCCCCGCGCACGGCCTGGTAGTCGAGCAGCGCCGACCCGACCGCTCCGAGTGCCAGCACGACGAACAGCACGTAGGGGTCGTAGAAGTCCGCTCCGCGCAGCAGCACCAGCACGACGACGAGCACCACGATCTTCGCCAGCCAGGCGCCCATGACACCGGCCGCCATGGCGGTCGGCGACGCGCCGACGGTGCGCTGCATCGACCAGATCGTGGTGGCACAGAAGAACGCTGCCAGCCCCGCACCGACGAGGGCGCCCCAGACGCCCGCCGTCCCGGCCACGAACCAGCCGACGAGGCCGCCCCCGACCACCAGCCCCCCGACCAGCAGCAGCGTCGACCGCATGGCGCGACGCAGCATCGCGCGCTCGGAGGACTGGACCTCCTCGTGCGTGCGCCCCTCGACGCCCTCGGGCTCCTCGGGGCGGTCCGGGGTGGCGTTCTGCTCGGTCATGGTCGGTCTCCTTCTCCGGAGGGCGTCGGGGTGGACGACGCCGCCACCGGGTTCGCCCCCGAGGCCACGTCGTCGTCGAGGAAGCGCCCGCGCGTGCGCAGCGGGCCGAGCGTGAGCACCAGGGCCACGACGACCGCCACGACGAGCCAGGCGAGCACCACCTGCCAGCGCCACGCCACCAGTGCCGCCGTGCCGAAGGCGAAGACCGCCGTCCAGACGTACAGGATGAGCACGGCGCGGCGGTGCGAGTGCCCCAGGGCGAGCATGCGGTGGTGCAGGTGCATCCGGTCGGGGGCCATCGGCGACTTGCCGGCGGCCAGCCGGCGGACGACCGCCATCGTCATGTCGAGCAGCGGCAGGAGCGTCACGGCCAGCGGCAGCAGCAGCGGGATGAAGATCGTGGCCCGCTGCGCGCCCGACAGGGCGTCGGTGACGGTCGGGTCGAAGCTGCTGGTGATCGAGATCGCCGCACCGGCGAAGACCAGCCCCAGGATCATCGACCCCGAGTCGCCCATGAAGATGTGCGACGGGTAGAAGTTGTGCGGCAGGAACCCGAGGCACACGCCGACCAGCACCGCGGTCATCATCGTCGCGAAGCTCGAGTAGTCGGCCGGGCTCGCCTGCTGGGTGAGGAAGTACGTGTAGAGGAAGAACGCCGACCCGCCGATCGCGACGATGCCGGCGGCGAGGCCGTCGAGCCCGTCCACGAAGTTCACGGCGTTCATCGCGACCACGATGACGAGGATCGTGACGAACAGCGACAGCCGGGCCGACGGGATCGTCAGGCCACCGGGCATCGGCAGCGCGGTCAGCTGGACCTGGTTCACGACGAGGAACCCCGCGGCGAGGATCTGCCCCGCGAGCTTCGTCATCCAGTCCAGGTCCCAGATGTCGTCGGCCCACCCGAGCAGGCAGACGATCACCGCTCCGCCGACGACGCCGAACACCTGGGGTTCGGCGAAGACCCCCGCGAGGAACGGCATGCGGGAGGCCAGCAGCACGGCGACGACGATCCCGAGCAGCATCGCCAGACCGCCCAGCCGTGGTGTCGGCTGGACGTGCACGTCGCGGGCCCGGACCGCGGAGATGGCGTTGGTCCGCCGGGCGACCCAGCGGGCACCGGGTGTCGCCAGGTACGTCACCGCCGCGGCGATGAGCATGACCAGCAGATATGCCCTCACCCGGGGTTCCCCTCGCAGGTCTCGTCGAGGCCCAGCACGGGCGCGATCTCGCGCAGCGCCGCGAGCGTCACCGCGCCCTGGCGCACCACGCGCAGCTCCGGGCCGGTCGCGTCGACGATCGTCGAGGCGACACCGCCCGGGGCGGTGCCCCCGTCGAGGTAGCAGCCCACCGCGTCACCGAGCTGGTCGACGGCCTCGGCGGCCTCGGTGGCCGCGGGCCCCCCGGTGCGGTTGGCGCTGGAGACGGCCAACGGCCCCGTGCGGCGCAGCAGCGCGAGCGCCGCCGGGTGGTCGGGCATCCGCAGCGCGACCGTGCCGTGGGTCTCGCCCAGGTCCCACTGCAGGGACGGCTGGGACCGCAGGATGATGGTGAAGCCCCCCGGCCAGAACGCCTCGACCAGCGCACGTGCCGAGGCGGGCACGTCGACGGCGAGCCCGTCCAGCGTGCGGGTGTCCGGCACGAGGACGGGCGGGGGCATCTGCCGCCCCCGTCCCTTCGCCGCGAGCAGCGCGGCGACGGCGTCCGCGTCGAACGCGTCCGCACCGATCCCGTAGACCGTGTCGGTCGGGAGGACGACGAGTCCGCCCCGGGAGATCGTGTTGACGGCCTCGTCGATCGCGGGGCCCCAGGAGTTCTCGTCGGTGACATCGTGCACGGTGCTCACTCGCCCCAGTCTGTCACGGTTCGTCGTCCGGACGGTGCGTCGACCGGCTGCCGGGCGACCACCATGCGGGGTCGGCCGGTGAGGTCCTCGGCGGTGCGCACGTCGACCAGACCGGCCGCCGCGGCCAGCTCCCGCGCACCGGCGGCCTGCACCTCGGCGTGCTCCATGACGAACAGCCCGCCCGGCCGCAGCAGCCGGGCCGCCGCCCTGGCGACGCCCCGGGGCACCTCCAGCCCGTCGGCGCCGAGGCCGTACAGGGCCACCCCGGGATCGTGGCCTGCGACCTCCGGGTCCCGGGGCACGGCCGTCGGCGGCACGTACGGCGGGTTGGACACCACGACGTCGACCGTGCCGTCCCACGCGGTGAGAGCCGTGCGGGCGTCCCCCCGGACCGGCCGGACGTCGGCACCGGCGGCACCGGCCACCGCCGCGACGTTGCGCTCGGTCCACCGGTACGCCTCGCGGTCCAGCTCCACCGCGTGGACGACGGCGCCCGGCACCTCCGTGGCCACCGCCAGCGCGATGGCCCCGGACCCGGTGCACAGGTCGACGACGACGACGCTCCCCCGGTCGGCGACGACGGCCGTGGCCTCGTCGACCGCGACCTGGGCGACCTGCTCGGTCTCCGGGCGCGGCACGAACACCCCGGGCCCGACGGCCAGCTCGAGGTGCCGGAACGGCGCCGTGCCCGTCAGGTGCTGCAGGGGCTCCCGGCGTGCCCGGCGCTCGACGAGCCCCGCGAACCGCTCCCCCGGGCCGGGGCCGGCCGGGGCGCCGCCGTCGGGCAGCGGGGCGTCGAGCACGGAGAGCCGCCGGACCTCGCCCCGCGGCACGTCCAGGACGTGGGCCAGGAGCAGCTCGGCGTCGGTGCGCGGCGACGGGACGCCGGCGGCGGCCAGCCGTCGCGACGCCTCGTGCAGCAGGGCGCCGACCGTGTCAGGCATCGCCGGCGGCCGCGAGCCGGGCGGCCTCGTCGGCGTCGACGGCCGACCGGATGAGGGCGTCCAGGTCCCCGGCCAGCACGTGGTCGAGGTTGTAGGCCTTGAAGCCCGTACGGTGGTCCGCGATGCGGTTCTCCGGGAAGTTGTACGTCCGGATCCGTTCGCTGCGGTCGACGGTGCGCACCTGCGACCGGCGCAGGTCCGCGGCCTCGGCGGCGGCGGCCTCCTGCCGGGCGGCCAGCAGCCGCGCCCGGAGCACGCGCATCGCCTGCTCCTTGTTCTGCAGCTGCGACTTCTCGTTCTGCATCGACACGACGATGCCGGTGGGCTCGTGCGTGATGCGCACGGCGGAGTCGGTCGTGTTCACCGACTGCCCGCCGGGCCCGGAGGACCGGTAGACGTCGATGCGCAGGTCGTTCGGGTCGATCTCGACCTCGCCGGGGTCGTCGACCTCGGGCAGCACCAGCACCCCGGCGGCCGACGTGTGGATCCGTCCCTGGGACTCGGTGACCGGCACCCGCTGGACGCGGTGCACCCCGCCCTCGTACTTGAGGTTCGCCCAGACACCGTCCGCGGGGTCGTCCGGGGTGCCGCGGGACTTCACCGCGAGCTGGACGTCCTTGAACCCGCCGAGCTCGGTCTCGGTGGACTCCAGCACCTGCGTCGCCCACCCCCGGCGTTCCGCGTAGCGCAGGTACATGCGCAGCAGGTCACCGGCGAACAGCGCGGACTCGTCGCCGCCCTCGCCGGCCTTGATCTCCAGGATCACGTCGCGGCCGTCGTCGGGGTCGCGCGGCACGAGGACGCGGCGCAGGTGCTCGGCGGCCTCGGCCTCGGCCTCCTGCAGCGCGGGGACCTCCGCGGCGAACGACTCGTCCTCGTCGGCGAGCTCGGCCGCCGCGGCGGCGTCGTCCCGGGCGGTGCGCCAGGACCGGTAGGCGCCGACGACCCGGTTGAGCTCGGCGTACCGCCGTCCCAGGGTGCGGGCACGACCGGGGTCGGCGTGGACGGCCGGATCGGCGAGCTCGCGCTCGATCTCGGCATGCTCCGCCAGCAGCGGCTCGGCCACCGCGAAGTCCTCGGTCACGTCGTCTCCGTCCGGTCGTTCCTCGGCGCAGCGCCGCGGCGCCGCCGGGTCGCGTGTCGGGGGGCGACCCGCGGATCAGCCTAGAACCTGCCGGCCGGGGCGGGTTTCGGAGCCGATCCACCGGGCGGTGCACCCTGCGGCACCGCCCGGACATGCGACAGCGCCGGTGGTCCCGCGGCCGACTGCCCCTGGAGAGGTTGTCGGGCGGACCACCGGCGCTGCCGGAGGTGCTACTTGTCCTTCTTGCCGTAGCGCGCCTGGAACCGGGCCACGCGGCCACCGGTGTCGAGGATCTTCTGCTTGCCCGTGTAGAACGGGTGGCAGGCGCTGCAGACGTCGGCGTTGATCTTGCCGGAGGTCTCCGTGCTGCGGGTCACGAAGGTGTTGCCGCAGGTGCAGGTGACCTCGGTGAGGACGTACTCGGGGTGGATACCGCTCTTCATGATGCTCCTTGGTGTGATGCCTCCGGGTCGCCTCGCAGGACCGCGAGCCGTGAACCGGCAGGCCGACGAACCATTGTGCCAGAACACCTGTCCTGGCGGGGATGTTCCCGGGTGTGACCTCAGACGGTCTCGCCGGGACGGTCGTCCGTGAGGCCGGACGGCGTGGTCTTCTGGACCTGGAGCAGGAACTCGACGTTGCTCTTGGTGTCCTTGAGCTTGCCGAGCAGCAGCTCGATGGCCTGCTGCTGGTCCAGTGCGCCCATGACGCGACGCAGCTTGTAGACGATGCCGAGCTCCTCCTTGGACATGAGGATCTCCTCGCGGCGGGTGCCGGACGCGTTGACGTCCACCGCCGGGAAGATCCGCCGGTCCGCGAGGTTGCGCGACAGCCGCAGCTCCATGTTGCCGGTGCCCTTGAACTCCTCGAAGATCACCTCGTCCATCTTCGAGCCCGTCTCGACCAGCGCCGAGCCCAGGATGGTCAGCGAACCGCCCTCCTCGATGTTGCGCGCGGCACCGAAGAACTTCTTCGGCGGGTAGAGCGCCGCGGCGTCCACACCGCCGGAGAGGATCCGGCCCGAGGCCGGGGCCGCCAGGTTGTAGGCGCGCGACAGGCGGGTGATGGAGTCGAGCAGCACCACGACGTCCTGGCCGAGCTCGACCAGGCGCTTGGCACGCTCGATCGCGAGCTCGGCGACGATCGTGTGGTCCGAGGCGGGGCGGTCGAACGTCGAGGCGATGACCTCGCCCTTGACGGTCCGCTCCATGTCGGTGACCTCTTCGGGCCGCTCGTCCACGAGCACCACCATCAGGTGGACCTCGGGGTTGTTGGCCGTGATGGCGTTGGCGATCTGCTGCATGATGATCGTCTTGCCGGCCTTGGGGGGCGAGACGATCAGACCACGCTGGCCCTTGCCGACCGGGGCGACGATGTCGATCACCCGCGGGGTCAGGCGGGTCGCCTCGGGGTTCTCCAGGCGCAGGCGCTCCTGCGGGTACAGCGGGGTCAGCTTCGTGAACTCGGGACGCTGACGCGCCTCCTCCGGCGTCATCCCGTTGACGGTGTCGAGACGCACCAGCGCGGAGAACTTGTTGCGCGCGTTCTTGCCGCCCCCGCCGCCGCCGCTGGGCGGCTCCTCGCCGTCACGGGGCTGCCGGATGGCGCCCACGACGGCGTCGCCGCGGCGCAGCCCCGACTTGCGGACCTGGTTCATCGAGACGTAGACGTCCTTCGGCCCGGGCAGGTAGCCGCTGGTCCGCACGAACGCGTAGTTGTCGCGGATGTCGAGGATGCCCGCGACGGGGAGCAGCACGTCGTCCTCGCGGACCTCCGGCTCCTCCAGGGGCATGTCCGGCCCGTTGCCACCGCGGCCCCCGCGGTTGCGGCGCCGGTCGCGACCGCGGTCGCGGCCGCGACGACGGCGCGAGCCGGACTTCTCCTGCTGGTCGCCCTGCTGGCGGCCCTGGCCGCCGCCCTGGCCGCCCTGCTGACGACCCTGGTCGCCGCGGTCTGCGGACCGGTCGTCCTGACGGTCCTGACCGCCGCGGCCGCGGCCGCCCTCGCCGTCGCCCTTCGGGCCGGAGCCCGACTCCTGGCGGTCCGGCCGGGACTGGCGCTCCTTCGGCGCGGCGACGGCGTCGGCGAGCTCGGCGAGCCGCGCCTCACGGTCGTTCGTCGGGCCGGCGCCCTCCTGCGGGCCGCCGTCGACCCGCTGCTCCTGCCCGGTGGCGGCGCCGGAGCTGCGCACCGCGCGGCGGCGGCGCGGGGCGTCCTCCGCGGGCGCCTCGCTGCGGACCGAGGGAGCCGCGGTCGACGCGGCCGCGACGGGCTCGGCGGAGACGGGCTTGCCCGCTCCGGCCCCGCGACCGGCGTCGTCCTGGCGGTTGCCGCCGGAGGAGCGACGGGAGCGGATGGCGTCGGCCAGGTCGCTCTTGCGCATCCGGCTGGTTCCCTTGACGCCCAGCTGGGACGCCATCGCCTGGAGCTCGGCAAGCTTCATCGAGCTCAGGTTGTCGGTGGTGTTCGTCACGAAGGACCCTTCCCCCTCGTATGCGGTCCTGCGGGGCGTCCGCTCGGACCGGGGTGGCGGGCGACCGGGTGCAGGGGGCACCCGGACGCGAAACCTCGCATCAGTGGTACGACGACGTCGGCTGACGGGGTTGCTGACGGCCTCCGGCGCAGGACCCGACGAGCGGGCTGCGGTGGGGCAACGGACGGACGCATCGTGCAAACCATCATCACGTGACGATGCCGACGTGGGTCAGGAACGACAACCTCATGCTCGTCCTGCCACCGTCCCGAAGGCTTGGTCCATGCTACCACTCCTGCACACCGCTCCCGTGACGTCGATGCCGGGCCGCCAGGCACGCCAGCCCGCCATCCCGTCGACGAGGTCGGCGAGCAGACGGTCGAGACCGGCCGTCTGCCGCTCGGCCGCCAGCACCAGCACCGTCGGCCCCGCGCCGGAGACGGTCGCGGCGAACCCCTCGGCGCGCAGCGCACGCACGAGCTCCGCGGTCCCCGCCATCACCTCGGCCCGGTAGTCCTGGTGGATCCGGTCCTCCGTGGCGTCCAGCAGCAGCTCGGGACGGCGCGCCAGCGCCTCGACCAGGAGCGCCGCGCGGCCGGCCGTGAAGGCGGCGTCGGCGTGCGGCACCTGGGCGGGCAGGACGCCCCGCGCCCGGCTCGTCGAGAGCCGGGTGTCGGGCACCAGGACCGTGGCGGTGACCCGGGGGTCCACCTCGAGGTCGACGGCCCGCGGTCCCTGCGGTCCGGACCAGGCCACGGTGGCTCCGCCGCGCAGCGCCGGCGCGGCGTTGTCCGGGTGTCCCTCGAACTCCGTCGCGATGCCGAGCATGGCCGTCACGTCCAGGGCCTGCGGGTCCGCGAGCAGACCGCGCGCCGCGACGATCCCCGAGACCACGGCCGCGGCGGACGACCCCAGACCGCGGCCGTGCGGGATGCGGTTCGTGCACCGCATGCGCAGCCCGGTCAGCGGAGCGCCGGCGAGCTCGAGCGTGTGCCGCAGGGCCCGCACCACCAGGTGCTCCTCGCCGTCGGGCACCTGGCCAGCGCCCTCCCCGACGACCTCCACGCTGATCTCGTCGCTGGCGAGCAGGTCCACCTCGATCTCGTCGTGCAGGCCCAGCGCCAGGCCGAGGGCGTCGAACCCCGGACCGAGGTTGGCGCTGGTGGCCGGCACCCTCACGACCACGCGATCCGCACCGAGCTGCATCTCAGCCCAGCCCGAGGGCGTCGGCGACCGCCACGACGTCGGCCCCCACCCGGGTCGGGGTCACGTCGCCGCCGTCGGGCGTGCGCAGGGCCCACTGCGGGTCCTTCAGCCCGTGCCCGGTGACGGTGACCACCACCCGCGCACCGGCCGGCACCAGGCCGCGCTCGGCGCGGGAGAGCAGCCCGGCGACGCCCGCGGCCGAGGCCGGTTCGACGAAGACGCCCACGTCGGCGGACAGCACCCGGTGCGCGGCGAGGATCTCGGCGTCGGAGACCGCCTCGATGAACCCCCCGGAGTCGTCCCGGGCCGCCTCGGCCTGCGCCCAGGAGGCGGGGTTCCCGATGCGGATCGCGGTGGCGATCGTCTCGGGGTCGACGGGGTGGCCCGCGACGATGGGTGCGGCGCCGGCCGCCTGGAAACCCCACATCGCGGGGGTGCGCGTCGCCACCGCGACCGGCGCGGCACCCGGGCCGTCCTCGCTCGTCGGGATACCGGCGTACTCGCGGTACCCCTTCCAGTAGGCCGTGATGTTCCCGGCGTTGCCGACCGGCAGCGCGTGGATGTCGGGAGCGTCGCCCAGGGCGTCGACCACCTCGAAGGCCGCGGTCTTCTGCCCCTCGATGCGGTCCGGGTTGACCGAGTTGACGAGCTCGACCGGGTAGGCCTCGGCCAGCTTGCGCGCCACCACGAGGCAGTCGTCGAAGTTGCCGTCGATCTGCAGCAGCTGGGCACCGTGCGCGACCGCCTGGCTCAGCTTGCCCATCGCGATCTTGCCCTCCGGCACCAGCACGGCGCAGACCATGCCGGCGCGGGTGGCGTACGCGGCGGCCGACGCCGAGGTGTTCCCGGTGGAGGCGCACACGACGGCCTGCGCGCCGCGTGCGGCAGCCGTGGAGATCGCCGTCGTCATCCCCCGGTCCTTGAACGAGGCGGTCGGGTTCATGCCCTCGACCTTGACGAACACCTCCGCGCCGGTGCGCTGAGAGAGCGCGGGCGCCTCGACGAGGGGGGTGCCGCCCTCGCCGAGGGTCACGATCTTCTCGGCGACGTGGGCCGGCAACCGGTCGGCGTACTCGGTGATGACACCCCGCCACTGATGGGCCGGCATGCTCAGACTCCCTCGACTCGCAGGACGGACGTGATCTGACGGACGGGCTCCAGGTCGCGCAGGGCGGACACCGTCGCGGCGAGCGACGCCTCCCGGGCGGCGTGGGTGGTGATGACGAGGCGGGCCACGGGCTCGCCCTCGTCCCGCACCGCACCCGGCGCGGGCTCCGAGGCGGGCTCGGCCTCGAACGGTGCGGTGAGGGCCTCGCTCTGGCGCACGGTGTCGATGGACACGCCGTGGTCCGCCAGCACGCCGGCGACCTGGGCGAGCACACCGGTGCGGTCCGCCACCTCGAGCCGCACCTGGTAGCGCGTGATCGCCGCGTCGGCCGCCAGGACCGGCAGCGAGGCGTACGCCGACTCGTGCGGGCCCTTGCCGCCGATCAGCCGGTCGCGGGCTGCCGAGACGACGTCGCCCAGCACCGCCGAGGCCGTGGGACGCCCACCGGCGCCCTGGCCGTAGAACATCAGCGGACCGGCACCCTCCGCCTCCACGAAGACGGCGTTGAACGCCCCGCGCACGGCGGCCAGCGGGTGGTCGGTCGGCACCAGCGCCGGGTGGACCCGCGCTGCGACGCCCTCGTCGGTGCGCTCGGCGATGGCGAGCAGCTTGAGCACGTACCCCGTGCGGCGGGCCCACTCGACGTCGTCCCGGGTGATGTGGCGGATGCCCTCGCGGGCCACCTGGTGGATCGACACGCGGGTGTGGAACGCGAGCGAGGCGAGGATGGCCGCCTTGGCCGCGGCGTCGTAGCCGTCGACGTCGGCCGTGGGGTCGGCCTCGGCGTACCCGAGCTCCTGGGCGCGCTTGACGACGTCCTCGAGGTCGAGCCCCTGCGTGGTCATCTCGTCCAGCACGTAGTTCGTGGTGCCGTTGACGATGCCGAGCACCCGCTGGACCTGGTCCCCGGCCAGCGACTCTCGCACGGGTCGGACGATCGGGATGGCACCCGCGACGGCGGCCTCGAAGGAGAGGTCGGCGCGGGCGGTGTCCGCCGCCTCGAACAGCACCGGCCCCTGCTCGGCGAGCAGCTGCTTGTTGGCGGTGACGACGCTGGCGCCCCGCTCGAGAGCCCGCAGGATCAGGGTGCGGGCCGGCTCGATGCCGCCCATCAGCTCGACCACGACGTCGGCCGCGTCGACGAGCGCCTCGGCGTCCTCGGTCAGCAGCGCCGCCGGGACGCCCTCGCGCTCCCGCGAGGCGTCCCGCACGGCGATGCCCACCACTTCGAGCGGCGCACCGGCCCGGGCCGCCAGCTCGGCGGAGTTCTCCAGCAGGCCGTGGGCGACCTCGGTGCCGACCACGCCGCACCCGAGCAGAGCGACGCGCAGGGGGCGTCGCTCACGGCGGTCAGGGTCCGACGGCGCCGTCACGGCGGGCCGGTGGTCTGCAGCGGGCACGGGGCCACCTTCACTTCGAACGTGCGGGATCGAGGCTCAGGATAGCCGCGCACGGATCCCGGCCGGACACGCCGTCCGCATCGTGACGCCGATCGTTGGAACGGCGGTCCCGGACATCACGATCCGGTCACAGTGTGATGCCATGCACACTTGCCCGATACACCTGTGTCACACATCACGCTTAGTGTGTGCGCCACATCAACCCAATCTGGGAGGACACTGTGCGCATCACCATGCGACGACGCCCGGTCGTGGGCGCGCTCGCCGCGTTCGGCCTCGCTGCCACCACCGTGGCGCTGCCGAGCATCGCGACCGCAAACGACCCCGACGGCCCGGAAGCCCTGGCCCCGGTGCACACCGCCCCGGCCGGCGACGAGGACACGCTGGTCAACGAGACGCCCGGCGCCTGGTTCGTCGAGCTGGAGAGCCCGCCGACCGCCCAGGGCAGCTCGCGCGCCCAGGTGGGCCGCGAGCACTCCGCGTTCAAGGACGCGGCCGGCGCGGCCGGCGTCGACTACACCGAGCGCGAGGAGTTCACGAGCCTGTTCAACGGGTTCTCCATCGACATGGACAGCTCGCAGCTCGGCCGCCTCCAGGCGACCAAGGGCGTCAAGGCCATCTACCCGATGGTCCAGCTCTCCGTGCCGGAGCCGCAGACCGCGGCGATCCCCGACATGGCGACGGCTCTCGCGATGACCGGCAGCGACGTGGCGCAGAACGAGCTGGGCCTCACCGGCGCCGGCGTCAAGGTCGCCGTGATGGACACCGGCATCGACTACGCCCACCCCGACTTCGGCGGCGGCGAGTTCCCGACCGAGCGCGTGGCCTACGGGTACGACTTCGTCGGTGACGCCTACGACGCCGGGTCCCCCGACGCCGACGCGCGTGTCCCCCAGCCCGACGGCGACCCGATGGACTGCCAGGGTCACGGCACCCACGTGGCCGGCATCGTCGGTGCCGACGGCGACGTCGTCGGCGTGGCCCCCGAGGTCACCTTCGGCGCCTACCGGGTGTTCGGCTGCGAAGGCTCCACCGAGGCCGACATCATGATCTCCGCCATGGAGATGGCCCTCGAGGACGACATGGACATCCTCAACATGTCCATCGGCTCGGCCTTCACCTGGCCCAGCTACCCGACGGCGAGCGCCTCGAACGCCATGGTGGACGCGGGCATGATCGTCGCCGCCTCCATCGGCAACTCCGGCCGCTCCGGCGTCTACTCGGCCGGCGCCCCGGGCGTCGGCGAGAAGGTCATCGGCGTCGCGTCGGTCGACAACACCAACACCGACGCCGCCAAGGCGGTCGCGAACCCCTCGGGCGAGCCGGTGGCCTACACGGTGCTCTCCACCGTGGCCGCTCCGACGGCCGGTGAGACCACCGACGCGATGGTCCACGTCGGTCGCGGCTGCGTCGACACCCTCGGCGACACCCTGCTCGCCGACCCCACGGGCATGACCGCCCTGGTCGACCGCGGCAGCTGCACGTTCGAGGAGAAGTACGCCTCCGCGGTGGCCGCCGGTGCGACCGCCGTCGTCATCGCGAACAACATTCCCGGCCTGTTCAACGGCGGCGGGGTCACCGACCAGGGTGTCCCCGGCGTCGGCATCAGCCTCGCCGACGGCGACATGCTCAAGGCGCAGATGGACGCGGGCGAGACCGTCACGCTCACCTGGACCGACGAGACGGTCTCGGTCGTCAGCCCCACGGGTGGCGAGAAGAGCGACTTCAGCTCCTACGGCCTGGCTCCGGACCTGTCCCTCAAGCCGGACCTGGCCGCGCCGGGTGGCAACATCCGCTCGACGTACCCGCTGGCCAAGGGCGGCTACGCCACGCTGTCGGGCACCTCGATGGCCGCTCCGCACGTCGCCGGCGCCGCCGCGCTGCTGCTCGAGGCGGACCCGGAGATCGCCGCCACCGAGATGCGGGACCTGCTGCAGAACACGGCCGAGCCGATCCTGTACGCCGGTGCCTACGTCGAGACCGTGCACGGCCAGGGTGCCGGCCTGATCGACGTCCCGGCCGCCTACGCCGCGACGACCTCGGTCACCCCGGCGAAGATCTCGCTCGGTGAGTCCGTCGTCGACCGGGTCGACGGCGAGCCGGTCTTCGAGCCGGTCACCACGACGCTGACCGTCGCGAACGACTCCGACGCCGAGGTGACCTACACCATGGGCCACACCACGGCGCTGGCGACCTACGGCGACACCTTCGCCCCGACGCTCTCGACCATCGCCGGCACGGCGGAGTTCTCGGACACCGAGGTCACCGTGCCTGCCGGGGAGTCGGCCGAGGTCGACGTCACGATCACCTCGCCGGGCTTCGACGGCTACCAGGTGCTCTACGGCGGGTTCATCGAGATCACCGGTGACGACGGCTCGGAGACCTCGGTCCCCTACGCCGGCTTCGACGGCGACTACCAGGACATCGAGGCGATCACCCCGATCGACCTCGGCGACGGCGAGATGGTCGACGTCCCGTGGATCTCGCGGATCTCGGAGTGCGCCGAGTTCGTCGAGTTCGACTGCATCGACCCGATGGGCTCGTACAGCGAGGCCGGCGGCGAGACCTTCTCCCTCGAGTGGGTCGACGGTCTGCCGGACTACCCGTACGTGCTGGCCCACTTCGACCACCAGGTCGAGGACTTCACGCTGACGGTCATCGACTCGAAGGACCGCGTCAAGGGCTCCTTCACGGTCGCCGCGGACCTGGGGCCGCTCGGTCGCAACGAGTCGTCCACCGGTGTCCAGGCGTTCGTCTGGGACGGCACCGTGACGAAGGCCAGGGGCAACACCACCGTCACCAAGGATCTGAAGGACGGCGAGTACAGCCTGAAGATCGACGCCCTCAAGGCGAACGGTGACCGGTCGAACCCCGACCACTGGGAGACCTGGACGTCCCCCGAGTTCACCATCGACCGTCCCTGACGGTCCGCACGACGAACGGCCCCGTCCCCTGCTGCAGGGGGGCGGGGCCGTTCCGCGTCGGTGGGAGCTCGTCCGGAGGCTGTCCTGACTCGGCGCGCTTCGTCCTGACTCGCCGAAAGGCGGCCTGACTCGCGGCGGAGTGTCCTGAGTCGCGGGAGGGGGTGACCGGGTCAGCCGAGGTCGAGCGCCAGCAGGTCCTCGACCGTCTCGCGCCGTACGAGGACCCGCGAGGCGCCGTCCGCCACGGCGACGACCGGGGGGCGGGTCAGCGCGTTGTAGTTGGACGCCATCGACCGGCCGTAGGCACCCGTCGCCGCCACCGCCAGCAGGTCGCCGGCGCGGACGTCGGCGGGCAGCAGGACCTCGTGCACCACGATGTCGCCGCTCTCGCAGTGCTTTCCCACCACCCGGGACAGGACCTTCGCGGCGTCGGAGACGCGCCCGACGAGCTCCGCGTGGTAGTCCGCGCCGTACAGGGCCGGGCGGATGTTGTCGCTCATCCCGCCGTCGACGGACACGTAGAGCCGCGAGAAGGTCTCGTCGTCCGCGCCGCTGCCGGAGACCGTCACCGGTTTGACCGTCCCGACGGTGTAGAGCGTCAGCCCCGCGGGTCCGACGACGGCCCGCCCGGGCTCGATGGAGAACCGCGGCAGCGGCGTGCCGAGCTCGGTGCACACGGCGGCGACCGCCGCGGCCACGTCCTGCGCCACCGGTGCGGGTTCCAGCGCCTCGTCGGCGGGCAGGTAGGCGATGCCGTACCCGCCGCCCAGGTCGACCTCCTCGACGAGCACACCCGTGCGACCAGCCAGGTCGGCGCGCAGCTGCAGCACGACCCGCGCCGCGGCCTCGAAGCCCGAGGGGTCGAGGATCTGGGACCCGATGTGCGAGTGGATGCCGAGCAGCTCGAGCTCGGGCCGCGCCACGATCGCCTCGAGGGCCGCGAGCGCCGGGGAGGTCTCGTCGTCGTCGCCCGCCGTGACCGACAGGCCGAACTTCTGGTCCTCGTGGGCGGTGGAGATGTACTCGTGCCCACCGGCGTGCACGCCGGTGGTGACGCGGAGCATCACGGGTGCGACCACGCCCCGGGCGGCGGCCAGGTCGGCGACCCGGTCGATCTCCACCCGGGAGTCGACGATGATGCGGCCGACCCCGGCCTCCAGGGCGGCGAGGATCTCGTCGTCCGACTTGTTGTTGCCGTGCAGCCCGATCGCCGCCCCGGGCACACCGGCCCGCAGCGCCACGGCGAGCTCGCCGCCCGAGGCCGTGTCGACACGCAGCCCCTCCTGGGTGGCCCAGCGCGCGACGGCGACGGTCAGCAGCGCCTTGCCGGCGTAGTAGACGTCGATGCCGGCACCGATGCGCTCGAACGCCGCCTCGAAGGCCTCGCGGTAGGCGCGGGCCCGGGCGCGGAAGTCGGCCTCGTCGAGGACGTAGGCCGGGGTGCCGTGCTCGGCGGCCAGGGCGCGGACACCGACGCCGCCCACCTCCAGCTCGCCGTCGGCACGGCGGCGGGCGGTCGAGGGCCACGGCGCACCGGCCGCGTCCGGGCCGCCGGTGGGCAGCGCCCCCGTCACATCCGCTCCGGCGCGCTGACGCCCAGCAGGTCGAGGCCGTTGGCCAGGACCTGACGCACGGCGTCGTTGAGCCACAGCCGGGTCCGGTGCACGTCCTCGACGGCCTCGTCGGGGTAGGGCAGGACGCGGCACTCGGCGTACCACTTGTGGTAGTCCGCGGCGAGGCCCTCGAGGTACCGGGCGATGCGGTGCGGTTCGCGCAGCTCGGCCGCCTGGGCGACGATCCGCGGGAACTCGGTGAGGCGGCCGATGAGGACGGCCTCGGTCGGGTGGTCCAGCAGCGACGGGTCGAAGCCGTCCTCGCGGCGCACGGCGCGGTCGGCCGCGTTGCGGTCCACGGCGCAGGTGCGCGAGTGGGCGTACTGGACGTAGAAGACCGGGTTGTCGTTGGACTGCTTGAGCATCTCCTCGCCGGCCAGCTCGAGCGGGGTGTCCGCCGGGTACCGCGACAGCGAGTACCGCACGGCGTCGGCCCCGATCCACTCGACGAGGTCGCGCAGCTCGATGATGTTGCCCGCCCGCTTGGACAGCTTGGCGCCCTGGACGGACACGAGCTGGCCGATGAGGATCTCGATGTTCTCCGCGGGGTCGTCCCCGGCGGCGGCCGAGATCGCCTTGAGCCGGTGGATGTACCCGTGGTGGTCGGCGCCCAGCAGGTAGATCTTGCCGGGGAAGCCCCGGTCCTTCTTGGACAGGTAGTACGCGGCGTCGGCGGCGAAGTAGGTGGGCTCGCCGTTGGCCCGGATCAGCACGCGGTCCTTGTCGTCCGTGAAGTCGGTCGTGCGCAGCCAGACCGCCCCGCCGTCGTCGTACACGTGACCCTGCTCGCGCAGCCGCTCGACGGCCTGCGTGACGGCGCCCGACTCGTGCAGGCTCCGCTCGGAGAACCACACGTCGATGTGCACGCCGAAGGAGCCCAGCACGTCGCGGATCTCGGCGAGCTGGAGCCGGTACGCCTCCTCGCGGGCCAGCGCCACCGCCTCGTCGTCGGGCAGGTCGACGATCCCCGGCTGGGCGGCCAGCACCTGACGGCCGAGCTCGGCGACGTACTCGCCGCGGTAACCGCCCTCGGGCACCTCGGTGCCGCGGATCTGGGCCAGGACGGACTCGCCGAACCGGTCCATCTGGGCACCGGCGTCGTTGATGTAGTACTCCGCCGTGACGTCGGCACCGGCGGCGCGCAGGATGCGCACGAGCGCGTCGCCCAGCGCGGCCCAGCGGGTGTGCCCGATGTGCAGCGGACCGGTCGGGTTGGCGGAGATGTACTCGAGGTCGATGACCCGGCCGCTCAGCGCGTCGGACCGGCCGTACGCGGCGCCCGACTCGACGATCGTGCGCGCGAGCTCACCGGCCGCGCCCGCCTCGAGCGTGATGTTGAGGAACCCGGGTCCGGCCACGTCGACGGCCTTGATCCCCGGGGTCGAGCCCAGGCGCCCGGCGAGGTCCTCGGCGAGCGCCCGCGGCGTCGTGCCGGCCTTCTTGGCGAGCTGGAGCGCCACGTTGGTCGCCCAGTCCCCGTGCTCCCGCTGCTTGGGTCGCTCGACGTGGACGGTCGACGGCAGGGCGTCGGCGTCGAGGGCGAGGGTGCCGTCGGCCACGGCCGCGGCGAGGGCAGCGCTGAGTGCTTCGGAGAGCTCGTCGGGTGTCACCGGGCGATTCTATCGGCCTCGCGCGGCGGGGCCCGGCACGGTTTTCCGACCTGGCGACTCGCGGTGGTAGTCTCGTGCACCGTGCCGGGCGGTCGTCGCCCACGACGGTGATGCCCGGTACCCGCGCCTGTAGCTCAGTGGATAGAGCGTCTGCCTCCGGAGCAGAAGGTCGGGGGTTCGAGTCCCTCCAGGCGCACCAGTTCACGAGGCCCGGACCTCGGCCCCACGGCGGGTCGACGTCCGGGCCTTCGTCGTCCCGCGGAACCGTCAGACCCGCACGTCGGCGTACAGCGCGTCGACCAGCGAGGACAGCTCCGGGACGTCCCTCGCCTCGGCCAGCGACTCCTCGAGCACCCGGTCGTGGGTGGGCCGCGCCCGTGCGAGCAGGTGCTGCCCGGCCGGCGTGAGCTCGGTGTAGATGCCGCGCCGGTCCTCCGCGCAGAGGATGCGGGTGAGCAGGCCTCGGTCCTCGAGACGGTTGACCAGACGCGTGGTGGCGCTGCTCGACAGGGCGGCGGCGCGGGCGAGCTGCTGCATGCGCATGTGCCAGCCGTCCTGACGGCTCAGCGCGTCGAGCACCGTGTACTCGACCACGGACAGCTCGTGCTCGCGCTGCAGCGACCGCTCCAGGCCGGCCTCGATCAGCCCGTGCAGCGCGGCCAGCGTCCGCCAACCCCGGGCGCGGATCTCGACGGCGTCGTCGGCGATACCCATGTGCTCACCTCCTGAGTCTCCGCGGCCAGCATAGCCCCCTTGCGCCGACAGAGCGCGCGTGCAACTATTTTTATCCGGCGCATGCAACTACTGCACACGCCGTGTATCGCGGCACGCACACATCTGGTCCGCGAGCCCACCCCTCCTCCGGAAGGATTCCCATGCCTCTCGCGCTGCTCGCGCTCGCCGTCGGCGGGTTCGGGATCGGCCTGGCCGAGTTCGTCATCATGGGCCTGCTGCCCGAGGTCGCCGCCGACTTCGCGGTGACCGAGACCCAGGCCGGCTACCTGATCTCCGGCTACGCGCTCGCCGTCGCGATCGGTGCCGTCGTCCTCACGGTCGCGATGAACCGTGTCGACCGGAAGCGAGCCCTGATCGTGCTGATGGTGCTGTTCATCGCCGGCCACCTGGTCTCCGCCCTCGCCCCCACCTACGCCGTCATGATGACGGGCCGGGTCGTCGCCGCGCTCTGCCACGGTGCGTTCTTCGGCATCGGCGCCGTCGTCGCCGCGAACCTTGTCCCCGAGGGGCGCAAGGCGGCCGCCATCTCGCTCATGTTCGCGGGGCTCACCACCGCCAACGTCCTCGGCGTCCCGCTGGGGACCCTGCTCGGCCAGGCGGCGGGCTGGCGCGCGACGTTCTGGGCCATCACGGCCATCGGTGTCGTCGCCCTGGTCAGCATCGCCGTCCTCGTCCCCCCGATCGCGGCGGACCGGGGCGGTGCCGGCGTGCTGAGCGAGCTGCGCATCTTCCGCTCCGGGCAGGTGTGGGCCTCGATGGCCCTCACGATCCTCGGCTACGGCGGCATGTTCGGCGCCTTCACCTACATCGCCTTCACCCTCACCGGGGTCTCGGGCTTCGCGCCGGGAGCCGTGCCCTGGCTGCTCGTCCTGTTCGGCGTCGGGCTGTTCGTGGGCAACATCCTCGGCGGGCGCGCCGCCGACAGAGCGCTCGGCGGAACCCTCCTGACGCTGCTGGTCAGCCTGGTCGTCATCCTGACGGCCTTCTCCCTCGTGGCGGAGAGCAAGGCCGCCACGGTCGTCGCGCTGGTGCTGATGGGCGGGTTCGGCTTCGCCACCGTCCCGGCCCTGCAGATGCGGATCATGACCCACGCGGGCGACGCCCCGACCCTTGCCTCCGGCGCGAACATCGCGGCCTTCAACGTCGGCAACGCCCTCGGTGCCTGGATCGGCGGAGTCACCATCGCCGCGGGGCTGGGGTACACCTCGCCCCTGTGGGCAGGGGCACTCGTCACCCTGGCGGGCCTCGCGGTGCTCCTCGTCGCCGGCCGCGCACCCGGCGGCGAGCTCCGTCGTCGGACGGCGGAGCGGACCGTCGACGCGCGGTAGGTCCCCGGCCCGCCCGGCTCCCCGTGCCCGCCGGCCAGGTGTCCGTCGACGACGTCCCGGAGCGCTCGCGGCCCCGGGACGTCGTCGTTCTTGACCAGCGCAGACGCACTCCCCTACCTTCGGGCCACCCTCGCCGTGACCGACGGCGGCAGACCGGAGGACGAACCATGCGCACCGCGGACCGACCCACGGCGCTCGGCGTCCTGCTCGGAGCGGCCGCCGCGGTCACAGGCGTGGCGGTGTACGTCACGGCGATCGGGTACCTCGACCTGCGGGCCTCGAGCATTGGCACCGGAGCCCTCCTCGGCTGGGACAGCGCAGTGGTCGCGATCGTGCCGCCGCGAGCGCCGGTGTGGGAGGGGCTCGCCATCGCCGCCGTGACGACCCTGGCCTTCTGGCCGTTCTGGTGGCGCCACCGCACCGCGTCGTCCCGGTGGCACCAGCTGCCCGTGTGGACTGCTCTCGTGACGCTCCTCGCCCTGACGGCCTGGGCCGCGGCGACCACCGAGTTCCCGTACAGCCCCATCGCGGCGTTGTCCGGCGGCCCCTCCGCCGTGACCGGCGGGGTGGCCGACCCGCTCGCCGTGGCCTGGCTGCGCCAGGGCGCGTTGAGCCCGGTGACACCGGTCTTCGTCGGCGTCCTCGCGGTGCTCTCGCTCGCCCGTCCGGGGGCCCGCCGCGCCACGGAGGTCGCGATCGAGGACGAGCCGGCGAGCCGCTGACGCGGTCGCCGGGTCCGCACCCGCGCGGGGGTGGTGCCGACCGCCGTCGCTGTCGTCGGCCCGCCCTGCGGCGCGTCGTCGGGCACCGCCACGACGGCCGCGCTACCCGATACCCACGTGGACGCGGGGGCCGGTCCGCGTTAGGTTCACCTCCGTGGCAGGCGTCGACGCCGACGTCGTGCCCCCGACGTCCCCGCGATCCGGAGGATCCATGCTCGACCACACCGTCCGCACGTACCGCGCCGACGAGCCGCTCGCCCGCACCGACCAGCTCGCCTGGAAGATCGCCGACGTGGCGGCGGAGCAGCTCGAGCCGACACCCGAGGTCACCGACATGGTGATCAACCGGATCATCGACAACGCCGCGGTCGCCACCGCGTCGCTCGGTCGCGCGCCGATCCTCGCCGCACGCTCCCAGGCGGAGGCGCACCCGGTCTCGCGCGGCGGGTCGGGCGCCACGATCTTCGCCTCCGAGCACCGCACCAGCCCCGAGTGGGCCGCCTGGGCCAACGGAGTTGCCGTGCGCGAGCTGGACTACCACGACACGTTCCTCGCGGCGGACTACTCCCACCCGGGCGACAACATCCCGCCGGTCCTCGCCGTCGCCCAGCACCTGGGCCGCACCGGCGCGGAGCTGCTGCGCGGCATCGTCACGGGGTACGAGATCCAGGTGAACCTCGTCAAGGGCATCTGCCTGCACGAGCACAAGATCGACCACGTCGCGCACCTCGGTCCGAGCGCCGCGGCCGGCATCGGCACGCTGCTGGGCCTGCCGAACGAGACGATCTACCAGGCCATCGGCCAGGCCCTGCACACCACGACGGCCACGCGGCAGTCGCGCAAGGGCGAGATCTCCACCTGGAAGGCGCACGCCCCGGCCTTCGCCGGCAAGATGGCGATCGAGGCCGTGGACCGGGCCATGCGCGGCCAGACCTCGCCCAGCCCGATCTACGAGGGCACCGACGGGTTCATTGCGTGGATGCTCTCCGGCCCGGAGGCCCGGTACACGGTGCCGCTGCCCACCCGGGGCGAGGACCGCACCGCGATCCTGGACACCTACACCAAGGAGCACTCGGCCGAGTACCAGGCGCAGGCGTGGATCGACCTCGCGCGCCGGCTCGGCACCGAGCGGCCCGAGCTGCGCGAGCCCAAGGCGGTGCGCTCGATCGTGCTGCACACCTCGCACCACACCCACTACGTCATCGGCTCCGGCTCCGGGGACCCCCAGAAGTACGACCCCACCGCCAGCCGGGAGACGCTGGACCACTCCATCCCGTACATCTTCACCGTCGCGCTGCAGGACGGCGCCTGGGACCACGCGGCCAGCTACGCCCCCGAGCGGGCCGCCCGCCCGGACACCGTCGAGCTGTGGCGCAAGGTGACCACCGCCGAGGACCCGGAGTGGACGCGCCGCTACCACTCCTCCGACCCCGACGAGAAGTCGTTCGGCGGCCGCGTGGAGATCGAGCTGTCCGACGGCGACACGATCGTCGAGGAGATCGCCGTCGCCGACGCGCACCCCTACGGCGCCCGGCCGTTCGGCCGCGAGCAGTACGTCGCCAAGTTCCGGTCCCTCGCCGACGGCGTCCTCGCCCCCGAGGAGATCGACCGGTTCCTCGACGTCGCGCAGCGACTGCCGGAGCTGGGCGCCGACGAGCTGTCCGGGCTCACCGTCACGCCGCTCACCGACCCGGCGGCCGGCGCCGACCTCCCGGGCGGGATCTTCTGATGCTGTACTCGACGCTCACCCCCGCCGCCAAGCGCGCCGCGCTGCGCGAGCGCCTGCGCTCGGACGAGCTGCTGCAGCTCCCCGGGGCGTTCAACCCGCTGTCGGCGCGTCTCGTCGAGCGGCACGGGTTCGACGGCGTGTACGTCTCCGGCGCGGTCGTCTCGGCCGACCTCGGACTGCCCGACGTCGGGCTGACCACGCTGAGCGAGGTCGCCGGCCGCGCCGGGCAGATCGCCCGGATGACCGACCTGCCGACGCTCGTCGACGCCGACACCGGGTTCGGGGAGGCGATGAACGTCGCCCGCACGGTCCAGGCGATGGAGGACGCCGGCGTCGCCGGGCTGCACATCGAGGACCAGGTCAACCCCAAGCGCTGCGGACACCTCGACGGCAAGCAGGTCGTCGACGAGGCCACCGCCCTGCAGCGCATCCGGGCCGCCGTCACCGCTCGCCGCGACGAGAACCTGCTCGTGATGGCCCGCACCGACATCCGTGCCGGTGCCGGCCTGGAGGCTGCCGTCGAGCGGGCGCAGGCGCTCGTCGACGCCGGTGCGGACGCCGTCTTCCCCGAGGCCATGCGCGACCTCGACGAGTTCGCCGCGATGGCCGACGCGCTCGACGTCCCGGTGCTGGCGAACATGACCGAGTTCGGCAAGTCCGACCTGTTCACCGCGACCCAGCTCCGCGACGCCGGGGTCTCGATGGTCATCTACCCCGTCTCGCTGCTGCGCCTGGCCATGGGTGCCGCCGACCGCGGCCTGGCGGCGCTGCGGGACGAGGGGTCGCTCGACTCCCAGGTGCCGCACATGCAGACCCGCGCCGAGCTGTACGACCTGCTGGACTACCCGGCGTACAACACCTTCGACGCCGGGGTGTACGACTTCTCCCTCGAGGGTCACCGACACCTCTGACCGTCGAGCCCGACACCCACGTCGTCGCGCACGCCGCGCCGTCATCCGAGCAAAGGAGCACCGATGACCGAGTCCCGCCCCACCGACGAGCCCGAGATCCACAAGGGGCTGGCGGGCGTCTACGCCGACACCACCGCCGTGTCCAAGGTCGACCCCGCGTCGAACTCGCTGCTGTACCGCGGCTACCCCGTGCAGGACCTGGCCGACACCCAGCCGTTCGAGGCCGTCGCCCACCTGCTGTGGCACGGTGAGCTGCCCACCGACGCCGAGCTCGAGACGCTGCGCAAGACCGAGCGCTCGCACCGCGCCCTCGGGGACGACGTGCGCCGCGCGATCGACCTGCTGCCCACCGACGCTCACCCGATGGACGACGTGCGCACCGCCCTCAGCGTCATCGGCGCCCGGGAGACCGCCGGCACGGACCTGATGTCGCTGGCCGACGCGCAGACGACGGCGGACCACGCCGTCCGGCTGTTCGCCGAGCTGCCCGCGGTCGTGGCCTACACCCAGCGCCGCCGCCACGGCCTGGACCCGGTCGATCCCCGCGAGGACCTCGACCACGCGGCGAACACGTTGTGGATGACCTTCGGCGAGGAGCCGGACGCCACGGTCGTCGACGCGTTCAACCGCTCGATGATCCTGTACGCCGAGCACTCCTTCAACGCCTCGACGTTCACCGCCCGCGTGGTGGCCTCGACGCTGAGCGACGTGCACTCCGCCGTGGTCGCGGCCGTCGGCGCCCTCAAGGGTCCGCTGCACGGCGGGGCCAACGAGGCCGTCATGCACGCGTTCACCGAGATCGGCACCGCCGACCGGGCCGAGTCCTGGCTGGACGAGGCCCTGGCCGCCAAGCGCAAGGTCATGGGGTTCGGGCACCGGGTCTACAAGCACGGCGACTCGCGGGTGCCCACCATGAAGGCCGCTCTGGACGACCTCGTGGCGCACTTCGACCGCCAGGACCTGGGCGACCTGTACGCGGCGCTGGAGTCGGCGTTCGTGGAGCGCAAGGGCATCTACCCGAACCTCGACTACCCGGCGGGCCCCGCCTACCACCTCATGGGGTTCGACACCGAGACGTTCACCCCGCTGTTCGTCGCCGCGCGCATCACCGGCTGGACGGCGCACATCGCCGAGCAGCAGGCGGCCAACTCGCTCATCCGCCCGCTCTCGGCGTACGTCGGCCACGAGCGGCGCGAGGTCCCTCGGTCCTGACCCACCGGCCGGCGGAGCACGGTCCGTCGTGCCGGGGCGTCCGCCCGGCACGACGGACCCGAGGACCCCGCGGGGAGGCGCGAGCCGCCGGCCTCAGCGCTCGGGCGGCGGGGCGTACGGGTCGTCGACGTCCCCACCGGACGCCGGCGGGGGCGTGGGCGTGGACGCCGACGGAGAGGGCGGCTCCTCGCCCCGGGTCGGCACCGCGGGCGGCTGCTCCCCCGCCGCCGGCTGCGGCTGCGCCGGACCCTCGCCGCCGGCCACGGCGGAGGTCGACGAGCCGGCCCCGCCGCCGGACGTGTCCGGCGACCCGCCGGGCCGCATCGCCCCGTAGCGCGGGGCGCCGTCGGGCATGGTCCAGCGCGGGTCCGGCGCCGAGGACGCCGACGGTGTCGTTCCCGCCGGCCGCTCGGGGCGACGCGGCTTGCCGAGCCCGCCCGGGGAGCTCTCCAGCATCGACCGCGCCTCGGCCGCGTGCTCCGTGGCGCACAGCACCGCGTAGGTCGAGGCCACGATCTGCGACTGCGACGTGAAGTCACGGCGTCCGCCGGTGAACGAGTAGGACAGCACCGAGAACATCACGCCGAACCCGGCGCCCAGAGCCAGCGCGACCAGCAGGACGCCGGTCTGCCCGTTCGCGAACAGCATCATGAGCAGACCCACGAAGAACCCGAACCAGGCGCCGGACAGGGCCCCGGCCAGCGCCACCCGGCCGTACGTGAGCCGGCCCGTGACCCGCTCGACCATCCGCAGGTCGGTGCCCACGATGGTGACGTGCTGGACGGGGAACTTCTCGTCCGAGAGGAAGTCGACGGCCTTCTGCGCCTCGAGGTACGAGTCGTACGCGGCGACCTCGTCCCCCTGGGGCGGCGTCGGGACCCGAGGAAGGGGATTCGAACGGCTCATGCTCATTCGCCCAGTATTTCGCACCGGGCGCCCCGAGGCCACATGCCCGCACCGGCCGTGGCTCCTCCCCCCGCACCGCGGTCGCGCCGGCGCCGGGCTGCACGACCCCCGGCCGGCGCCACCTAGGATCGAGGCATGAGCACCACCGATCTCGAGGCCCGCGTCCGCGACGCCCTGTCCGGGGTCATCGACCCCGAGATCCGCCGCCCCCTGACCGAGCTGGACATGATCCGCTCGATCCAGGTCGAGGCGCCGCAGGACGCCTCCGACGGCGCCCACGTCACCGTGGGGGTGGACCTCACGATCGCCGGGTGCCCGATGAAGAACACGCTGGTCTCCGACGTGACGGCGGCGACCGCGGCCGTCGAGGGTGTCGGCCGCGTCGACGTCGACCTGGGCGTCATGACCCCGGAGCAGCGCCAGTCGCTGCGCTCCCGGCTGCGGGGCGGCAGCGGGGACCCGAGCATCCCGTTCGCCCAGCCGGACAGCCTGACGAAGGTCTACGCCGTGGCCTCCGGCAAGGGGGGCGTCGGCAAGTCGAGCGTCACGGCCAACCTCGCCGCGGCCATGGCCGCCGACGGCCTGACCGTCGGCGTCGTCGACGCCGACATCTACGGTTTCTCGATCCCCCGCATGCTCGGTGTCGACCGCCAGCCCACCCGGGTCGACTCGATGCTGCTCCCCCCGATCGCCCACGGCGTCAAGGTGGTCTCCATCGGGATGTTCGTCCCCGAGGGCCAGCCGGTCGTGTGGCGGGGTCCGATGCTGCACCGGGCCCTCGAGCAGTTCCTCGCCGACGTGTTCTGGGGAGATCTGGACGTGCTGCTCCTCGACCTCCCGCCCGGGACCGGGGACATCGCCATCTCCGTCGCCCAGCTGCTGCCCGGCAGCGAGATCCTCGTGGTCACCACCCCGCAGACGGCGGCCGCGGAGGTGGCCGAGCGTGCCGGGTCCGTGGCCACGCAGACCTCGCAGGGCGTGATCGGCGTCGTGGAGAACATGTCCTGGCTGGAGCAGCCCGACGGCTCGCGTCTGGAGGTGTTCGGCGCCGGTGGTGGCCAGACCGTGGCGCGGCGCCTCAGCGACGCCACCGGGACGGACGTCCCGCTGCTGGGTCAGGTTCCGCTCGACCTGGCGGTGCGCGAGGGCGGGGACGGCGGGACGCCGGTCGTGCTGACCGCCCCGGAGTCCCCCGGCGCCCAGGTGCTCCGGGACGTCGCCCGGCGGCTGGCGGGGCGGGAGCGGGGCCTGGCGGGCCGCCGGCTCGGCGTCACCCCCGTGGGCTGAGCCCGCCGGTCCGCCGGGCCGTCCGACGCGCGGACCGCTCTCCGGACACCCCGTCGAGCGGCCACCGCCGGTCCCTCATACTGAGGGCCATGACGTCTCCCGAGTGGCTCGAGTCCTGGTCCGCCGACGACGGCGCCGCACGTGTCCGCACCCTGTTCGCCGAGGTCTTCGACGGCGACGGGACGCCCGACGGCGTCTGGTCCGCACCCGGGCGCGTGAACCTCATCGGTGAGCACACCGACTACAACGCCGGTCTCGCGCTGCCCGTGGCGCTCCCCCACCGCACGTACGTGGCGCTGCGCAGCCGGACCGACGACCTGGTCCGGCTCTCCTCCGCCCAGGCGCCCGGCCGGACCTGGGAGACCCGGCTGACAGACGTCGCCCCCGGGCAGACGTCGGGATGGGGCGCCTACGTCGCGGGCGTCGCCTGGGCGCTGCGCGACGCCGGCCACGAGGTCACGGGCTTCGACGCCGTCGTCGACTCGTGCGTGCCCTTCGGGGCGGGGCTGTCGTCGTCGGCGGCCCTCGAGTGCGCCGTCGCCGTGGCGCTCGACGCCGTGCACGGTCTGGGCCGGGCCGCCGACGACGCCGGCCGTGCCGAGCTCGCGGCCGCCTGCGTGCGCGCCGAGAACGAGATCGCCGGGGCGCCGACGGGCGGCATGGACCAGGCGGCCTCGCTGCGGTGCTCGGCGGGGCACGCCCTCCTGCTCGACTGCCGACCGGGCCTCTCGGCCCTCGACTCGGCCACCGCCGTGCCGTTCGACCCGGCCGGCGCCGGGCTCGCCCTCCTGGTGGTCGACACCCGTGCCGAGCACGCCCTCGTCGACGGCCAGTACGCCGAGCGTCGCGCCTCCTGCGAACGCGCCGCCGAGATGCTCCGTGTGGCGTCCCTGCGCGAGGTCTCGCCGGACGCCCTGGAGGACGCGCTGCGGCGGCTCGGTGGTGCCGAGGACGCCGAGGTGCTCCGTCGGCGCGTGCGCCACGTGGTCACCGAGATCGCTCGGACCGAGGAGTTCGCGGCGCGGGTGCGCGCCGGCCGCGTGGACGAGGTCGGGCCGCTCATGACCGCGTCGCACGTGTCGCTGCGCGACGACTACGAGGTGTCGGCCCGCGAGCTGGACCTCGTGGTCGACGCCGCGCTGGCCGCGGGTGCGCTCGGGGCCCGGATGACCGGTGGCGGGTTCGGCGGGTCGGCCATCGCCCTGGTGCCCGTCGGGCAGGTCGACACCGTGGTGACCGCCGTCCACGAGGCCTTCGCCGACGCAGGCCTGCCGGCCCCGGGGTTCCTCCTCGCCCCGCCGTCGGCGCCCGCTGCATGACACAGGGCCCGGACCCCGGCGGAACGCGGGGTCCGGGCCCTGAGGAGCCGCAGGGTCGGGGATCAGGCCGGCGAGCCGGTCCCCAGGTCGTCGGCGGGCGTGGACGGCTCCGCCCCGGCGTCCTCCCGGTCGCCGCGGAGCTGCTGCAGCGCCTCCTCGAAGAACTCCCCGACCTCGCGCCACTGCACGGTGGCGTTCGCGAGGTGCTCCTCCAGCCGGTCGATCTCGGCGTGCTGCGCCTCCTGCTGACGCCGCTCGGCCAGCTCGCGGCGGACCTCGGCGAGCCGTGCCTCCGCCTCCTCGACGACGCGCGCGAGCTCCTGCTCGAGCGCAGCGATGTCCTGGCTGCGCTCCGTCGATGACCGGTCGCGCCGGTCGTGGGACGCCGTCACAGCAGCACGGTCAGCCCGATGAGCGCCATCGGCACGCCGACGAACACGCCGAGGACCCAGGCCGCCGCCCAGAGCTTGTTGGCCGCCGCCACGTTGCCGAGCCAGACGGCTCCGCGCAGCGGCACCTGCCGCAGCAGCGGCATGCCGAAGATCACCAGGGCGGCGAAGACGTTGAACATCACGTGCACGAACGCCGCCTGCAGGGCGACCTCGCCCTCCGCCCCCGTGAAGGCGAAGGCCGCGATCAGTGCCGTGACCGTGGTGCCGATGTTGGCACCCACCGTGAAGGGGTAGACCTGCTTGAGGGAGAACGTGCCGGACCCGGCCAGCGGGATCATGAGGCTGGTCGTGGTCGAGGAGGACTGGACCATCATGGTCACGGCCGCACCGCTGGCGACGCCGCTGATCGGCCCACGGCCGACGGACGAGTGCAGCATCTGGGCCGCCTTGCCCACCATGAGCACCTTGAGCAGGCGACCGAGCCAGTTGATGACGCCGAGGATCAGGCCGATGCCCAGCACGATCATGAGCACGCCGTGCCACGGGTCGGGCAGGAACGAGGTCCCGGCCTCGAGGAGGTTCGCCAGCGGCTCGGTGACCGTGTCCACCACGGTGCCGATCGCGGCGAAGAGGGTGGCGACGATGCCGCCGTCGGCTCCCGAGCTCGCGCCGGCCAGCCAGCCGGAGACCCGCTCCAGCAGGCCGAAGGCCAGCTCCAGCGGAAGGAAGATCGCGACGGCGAGGAGGTTGAAGAAGTCGTGGACCGTCGCGGCGGAGAACGCCCGACGGAAGCTCTCCCGGTCGCGGACCATCCCGAGGCTCACCAGGGTGTTGGTCAGCGTGGTCCCGATGTTCGCCCCCATCAGCATGGGGATCGCGATCTGGATCGGCAGACCGCCGGCCACCAGACCGACCGTGACCGACGTCGTGGTCGAGCTCGACTGCGTGGCGGCGGTGAACAGCACGCCGACCATCAGCGCGACGAAGGGGTTGGACGCGAACGCGAACAGCGACTCGGCCGTGTCACCCGTCGCCGCCTTGAACCCGGAGCCGATGAGCTCCACGGCGGTGATCAGCACGTAGACACCGGCGACGACCCCGAGCCAGTTGACGGTCCGCAGCGGCCGGCCGGTCAGGCCGAACCGCTCGAAGGGGCTACGCAGCCGCTTGGGCTCGACCTGCGACGTGTTCGCGGTGGTCACGGACGCCTGCGGGACGACGTCGGTCATGAAGTGGCTCCCATCGGGGTCGAGACGGCGCCAGGTCAGGCCGTCTCAGGGCACGGTGATACCGAGCCAACCAGTGCTGGATGACGACATCTCAGCCTGAAGGTGAACAGCAGATGAACACGCGCCGCGGCGTGCATCACACGTTCATCTTGCCGCGGTGATCTGGGAGGTCGTAGGTCGCGACGACCGGCGCGTGATCGCTCCAGCGGGCGTCGTAGGAGGCGGCGCGGTCCACCTCGACCTTCAGGGCGCGGTCCGCCAGCACCGGGTTCGCGAGCTGGTAGTCGATCCGCCAGCCGCGGTCGTTGTCGAACGCCTGGCCCCGCCAGGTCCACCACGTGTACGGCCCCGGGCCGTCGCCACCGAGCGCGCGGCCGAGGTCGCGCCAGCCGGCCTCGAACCACCGGTCCAGGTAGGCCCGCTCGGCGGGCAGGAACCCGGAGCTCTTGAGGTTACCCTTCCAGTTGGCGATGTCGACCTCCCGGTGGGCGATGTTGACGTCACCGGCCACGAGCACCGGGTGCTCCTCCGCGACGAGCGCGTCCAGGCGCCGCGACACCTGGTCCAGGTGGTCGTACTTGGCCGCCAATGTGTGCTCCTGCCCCGGCTTCGCCGACCCCGAGTGCAGGTAGGCCGAGACGACCGTGAGCCGGTCACCGCCGGGCAGCTCCAGATCCGCCTCGAGCCACCGACCGGAGTCGACGTCCGGCTCGTCCTCGCCGGACCCGACGCCGTCACGGACCGCGGCGAGCGGGAGGCGGGAGACCACGGCGACACCGGCCCGCCCCTTGATCCGGCTGGGCAGGTGAGCGACATGGTGGTCGGCGAAGTGGGCACGGACGAGCTCGTCGGGGGCGCGCACCTCCTGCAGCAGCAGGACGTCCGGCTCCCGGCGGGCGATCCAGTCGTCGATGCCGCGGCGGACGGCGGCACGGATCCCGTTGACGTTGGCGGTGGCGACGGTCAGCACGCGGGCCATCCCACCACACGCCGCCGACGGCGTCAGCGACGCACCTCACGCACCGCGGTGGGCGGCCTCCAGCGTCGCCACGTCGATCTTGCCCATCTGCAGCATCGCCTGCATCGCGCGCTGGTTCGCCGGCGTGGTGTAGTCGCCGCACAGCTCCTCGAGCTGCCGGGGGATCACCTGCCAGCTCACCCCGAACCGGTCGGTGCACCAGCCGCAGGGACCCGGCTTGCCGCCGTCGGCCGTCAGCAGGTCCCAGTAGTGGTCGACCTCCTCCTGCCCGTCGCACCGCAGGTAGAAGCTGAACGCCTCGTCGAGGCGCAGCGCAGGCCCGGCGTTCAGGCCGACGACCTCGACGCCGCAGACGGTGAACTCCACGACGAAGGGCGCGCCGGCCGTCGCGCCGGGGATGCCCTCCGCGGCGGTGAGCACTCGTTGCACGCTCGAGTCGGGCAGGTGGTCGGCGTAGAACGCGGCGGCCTCGTGGGCCCGGTCGTTCCCGAACCAGAGGTGCGGTCGCACGGTCACCATGGCGGTCCTCCTCGCGTGACGGCCCCGCCGGTCGGGGCCCTGCAGGAGGGACGTCGCACCGCGTCACGACTCATCGGTGCCGCACCGGGGCGACGGTGGCGCCGGCCCCTTCCGGTCGGCGCCACCCTGCCGCGCGGTCAGGCCGCGGGGCCCGCCTGCCGCTCGGCGGTGTCGACGACGTTGGCGAGCAGCATCGCGCGCGTCATCGGCCCCACGCCGCCGGGGTTCGGCGAGTACCAGGCCGCCTGCTCGCGCGCCTCGGGGGCGATGTCGCCCACCACGCGGGACCTCCCCGTCTCCGGGTCGGTGCGGCGCGAGACGCCGACGTCGATCAGCACGGCGCCGGGCTTGACCATGTCGCCCGTGACGATGCCCTCCACACCGGCCGCCGCGACGACGACGTCGGCCCGTCGCACCAGCTCCGGCAGGTCGCGCGTCCCGGTGTGGGTGAGCGTGACGGTGGCGTTGACGGCCTTGCGCGTGAGCAGCAGGCCGATCGGGCGCCCCACGGTGACGCCGCGGCCGAGCACGACGACCTCCTTGCCGGCCCAGTCGACGCCGTGCCGCTCGACCAGCTCGACGATGCCGCGCGGGGTGCACGGCAGCGGGGAGGTGATCTCCCCGCCCACCCGGAGCACGAGGCGCCCCAGGTTGGTGGGGTGCAGGCCGTCCGCGTCCTTGGCGGGGTCGACGAGCTCGAGGATGCGGTTGGTGTCGATGCCGGCGGGCAGCGGGAGCTGCACGATGAACCCGGTGCAGGCCGGGTCCTCGTTCAGCCGGGTGACGGCGGCCTCGATCTCGGCCTGGGTCGCGTCGGCGGGCAGGTCCTCGCGCAGGGACTCGATCCCGACCTCGGCGCAGTCGCGGTGCTTGCCGGCGACGTACCACTGCGAGCCGGGGTCGTCCCCGACGAGCAGCGTCCCGAGCCCGGGCACGACGCCCCGTGCGCGCAGGGCGTCCACCCGTCCGCGCAGCTCGTCCTTGATGGCGGCGGCGGTGGCCTTCCCGTCGAGCTTCTCCGCCGTCACTGGTGCAGACCCGGGTACAGCGGGAAGTCGGCGGTGAGCTTCGCGACCCGCGCGCGCAGGGCCTCGGCGTCGGCGGCGGTGCCGTCGCGCAGCGCCGCGGCGATGATGTCGGCGACCTCGGTGAACTCCTCGTCGCCGAACCCGCGGGTCGCGAGCGCCGGCGTGCCGATCCGCAGGCCGGAGGTCACGCGCGGCGGACGCGGGTCGAACGGGACGGCGTTGCGGTTGACGGTGATGCCGACGGAGTGCAGCAGGTCCTCGGCCTGCTGACCGTCCATCGCCGAGTTCCGCAGGTCGACGAGCACGAGGTGGACGTCCGTGCCACCGGTCAGCACGGAGACGCCGGTCCCGGCGACGTCCGCCTGGTTCAGTCGGTCGGCGATGATCCGCGCCCCGCGCCGGGTGCGCTCCTGGCGCTCGACGAACGCCTCGGTGCCGGCGATCTTGAACGCCACCGCCTTGCCGGCGATGACGTGCATGAGGGGGCCGCCCTGCTGGCCGGGGAAGACCGCGGAGTTGAGCTTCTTGGCGTGCTCGTCCGAGGACAGGATGAACCCGGAGCGGGGTCCGCCGATGGTCTTGTGCACGGTGGAGGAGACCACGTCGGCGTGCGGCACCGGGGACGGGTGCAGACCCGCCGCCACCAGGCCGGCGAAGTGCGCCATGTCCACCCACAGCTTGGCACCGACCTCGTCGGCGATCTCCCGGAAGGCTGCGAAGTCGAGCTCGCGCGGGTAGGCGGACCAGCCGGCGATGATGACGTCCGGCCGGTGCTCGATCGCGCGCTTGCGCACCTCGTCCATCTCGATCCGGTACGACTCGGGGTCGACGCCGTAGCCGGCCACCTCGTAGAGCTTGCCGGAGAAGTTGATCTTCATGCCGTGGGTGAGGTGACCGCCGTGGGCCAGCTCCAGGCCCATGATCTTGTCGCCGGGCTTGATGAGCGCGTGCAGGACCGCGGCGTTGGCCTGGGCGCCCGAGTGCGGCTGGACGTTGGCGTACTCGGCACCGAACAGCGCCTTCGCCCGCTCGATCGCCAGGTTCTCGGCGATGTCGACCTGCTCGCACCCGCCGTAGTAGCGGCGGCCGGGGTAGCCCTCGGCGTACTTGTTCGTCAGGACCGAGCCCTGTGCCTGCAGCACGGCGCGCGGGACGAAGTTCTCCGACGCGATCATCTCGAGGGTGTCGCGCTGCCGGGCGAGCTCACCGTCGAGGACGGCGGCGATCTCCGGGTCGACCTCGGCGAGAGGGGCGTCGAACGTGGGGTCGGGAGTGCTCATGGGGGCGTTCTCCTGCTGTGTCGGCGGTCCACGGATGTCGTCCGACCGGGCCCAGGCGACCGACCCGTCGTCAGCACAGCGTTGTCGCTTCCCGGTGGTGATCCACCTGCACGCCAGTCACGACCAGACGATCGTAGCAGCGTCGGTGCGGTCGGGATCGGACGACGAGAGCACGACGACCCGCGGACCGTCGAACACGACACACGGACGCCTCCGTCGGGGAACCGGGTGCCGGTTCCGGACGGAGGCGCCCGTGGGTCGTTCTGCGGTCCCGGGCACGCCCGGGACCCGGGGTCAGACGGTGGCCAGCTCGAGGTCGTCCGCGGACCGCGAGCGCTCGGCCTTCTGGTCCTCGTAGCGGCGCACGACACGGGAGACCGTGGATCGCGATGCGGAGACCTCGTCGGCGATCTCCCGCTGGGTCAGTCCCTGACGGGCGAGCTCGACGATGCGACGGTCACGGCCCGAGGCCGGCAGGTCGGACGCGTCGGTGCGCGACTCCTGCTCCGCGGCGCGGTCCGACGCCGGGTCACCGGCGGCCGGGGCCGGCGTCTCCTCCGCCGTGTCGGTGTCCACCTGCGGGGAGTCCGCGCCCTCGCTCACGGCGGACCAGGCCGGCCCGTCGGCCTGTGCGGCGCGCTCGGCACGCGCGCGGTCGACCAGGTCGAACATCTCGACCCGGCGTGTGTGCCCGGTCTCCGGCAGCGGTTCCCGGGGCTGCGGCGCCTCGGACGGCGTCGTCTCGGACGGCGTGGTCTCGTCGGTGTGCCGGACCGGCTCGGACTCGGATGCCGGCTCGGCCGTCCCGTGCGTCTCGGCGGCCGCGGCGTCCTCCACCGGTGCCGACCGCTCGTCGTCGACGTCCTGCCGGTCGGAGGACACGGTCGGGGCGGGCGCGGGCGTCTCCTCGACGGTCAGCGCCGCACGAAAGGTGTCGGCGAAGGTCTCGGCCTGCTCGTCCTGCACCTCGGCCGTCGCCGGCTCCCGGGTGGCCGCGGGGGCGAGGACCTCACGCCGCGCGGGCGGCAGGGTGACGGCGGTCGCCTCGCGTGCCGACCCCGGGGTCCTGCCCCGCTTCACCGAGCTGGCGCCGATCGTGTCGAGGCGGTTGCCGTGCCGTTCGGCGGCCTCGAGCCGCTCGACCCAGACCTGCATCCGACGCTCGAAGTCCTCGACCGTCAGGAGCTTCAGCGCACGGTCCCGTGCGGCGCGCTGGCGCTCGTGCAGGGCCCGGACCCGTCGCATGCTGTTGCGGGTGCCGGTGCTGTCGAGGCGAGCGTCCCGCCACAGCTCCAGGGCGGTGACGTACTGGTGCACGCGGTGCTCGCGGCGGCGTTCGTCGAGCGTGTGGCCCGTGACGAGGTGCCGCTCGCCGACGAGCGCGAGGTGCCACATCAGGGCGGCGACCAGCGGCGGCACGAACCGGAAGACCACCATGTAGGGCGTCGACTCGTTCGGGACGGCGATCTCGTGCAGCGCCGCGAACACGCCGGAGGTGCCGGACAGGACCCACGTCAGGGTCAGGAGCACCCCGTACGGACGCCCCTCGAGGGCCGCGTTGCGCGCCATGAGCGCGACGGCCACCAGGCTGACCTCGAGGAACCCGGCGAGCGCGTAGGCCTCGACCGGCGCCATGTTCGCGACCTCGAGCCCGAACAGGACCATGCCGCTGTAGGCCAGCGCCGTGGCGATGAACGCGGCGATGACGACGGCCACCATCGGCAGGTGCCGACCGCGGTACCGGGGCCTCGGTGCGGCGCCGCTCGAGGTGGTCGCCGAGACGTCCTGCTGAGTCACGTATTCCTCCGAAAAATGGTGATGACGCCATATATCAACAGGTGCACGTTCGAGAAGTCAACGCTTCACAGGGCATCGGAGGCCGATCGTGACCAGGCCGGAACACTCGAGGCGCCACCGGGAGCACGCGCACGAGCGTCCCGGTCCCGGCGGGTCAGCGGGTGACCGCAGGGACAGGGACGCTCGACGCCTCACGGGTGGGGCGGGTCAGAGCCCCTGGGCGAGCTTGTAGTAGACCTGGTTCCAGCGCACCTGGTCGGCGAACCCGCGGCGCGTCGTGTCCTCGTCGATGACCAGCAGCTCGGTCCCGCTGATCTGCGCGAACATCTCGAACGCCTCGATGCCGACGGCCGTGGACATCACCGTGTGGTGCGCGCCGCCGGCGGTCAGCCAGGCCTCGGCCGACGTGGGGAAGTCCGGCCGCGGCCTCCACACGGCCCGGGCCACCGGCAGGTTCGGCAGCTCCTGCGCGGGCGGCACGACGTCGACGACGTTCGCGGTGAGGCGGAACCTGTCGCGCATGTCGGCCAGCGACACGACGACCGCGCCCTCGGTGGCGTCGGTGTCGAACACCATGCGCACCGGGTCCTCCTTGCCGCCGATGCCGAGCGGGTGGATCTCGACCCGGGGCCTCGACGTCGTCAGGGACGGGCAGATCTCGAGCATGTGCGCCCCGAGGATCAGCTCCGACCCGGGCGTGAGGTCGTAGGTGTAGTCCTCCATGAGGGAGGCGCCGCCGGGCAGACCTTCGCCCATCACCTTGGCGGCGCGCACGAGCACGGCCGTCTTCCAGTCGCCCTCGGCGCCGAAGCCGTAGCCCTTGCTCATGAGGCGCTGCACCGCGAGGCCCGGGAGCTGGCGCAGCGCGCCGAGGTCCTCGAAGTTCGTGGTGAACGCCTTGGCGCCGCGCTCGACCAGGAAGGCCTCCATCGCGAGCTCCTGGCGGGCCGCGTACCGCAGCGACTCGTGGCGCTCTCCCCCGGCGCGCAGCTCGGGAGCGACGTCGTAGCGCTCCTCGTACTCGGCGACCAGCGTGTCGACCTCGGTCGCGGCGACCGCCTCGACGCCCCCGACGAGGTCGTTCACGCCCCAGGTGCTCACGCTGACGCCGAACTGCAGCTCGGCCTCGGTCTTGTCACCCTCGGTGACACCGACGTTGCGCATGTTGTCGCCGAAGCGGACCAGCTTCAGCTCCTGGGTGGCCAGGCGGCCGGCCGCGGCGCGGACCCAGGTGCCGACGCGCCGCTGCACCGCGGGGTCGGACACGTGGCCCACCACGGTGGTGCGGGCGACGCCGAGGCGGGTCAGCATGTAGCCGTACTCCCGGTCGCCGTGCGCGGCCTGGTTGAGGTTCATGAAGTCCATGTCGATCTCCGACCACGGGAGCTCGACGTTCGCCTGCGTGTGCAGGTGCAGCAACGGCTTGCGCAGGGCGTCCAGGCCGGCGATCCACATCTTGGCCGGGCTGAACGTGTGCATCCAGGTCACGACACCGAGGACGTCGTCGTCGCTGTTCGCCTCGAGCATCGCGCGACGGATGGCGGCGGAGTCCTTCAGGACCGGCTTCCACACCACCTTCGCGGGCACGTCGCCGGATGCGTCGAGCGCGGCGGCGACCTCCTGGGACTGCCGGGCGACCTGCTCCAGCGTCTCGGGACCGTACAGGTCCTGGCTGCCGGTGAGAAACCAGACCTCGCGGTCACCGTAGGGCTTGCTCATCATCTGTCCTTTCGAGTCCGACGGCGCCGTCAGCGCTGGCCGTAGACGTTCTGGTAGCGGTCGTAGAGGGCGTCGACGTGCTGCTGCGCGATCGGCACGGGCTCGCCGACCTGCCGGGCGACGTGCACCGCCCGGGCGACCTCCTCGCACAGCACCGCCGCCTTGACCGCCGCCCGGGCGTCCCCGCCGATGGTGAAGGGGCCGTGGTTCGCCATCAGCACCGCCGGGGAGCGGGACCCGCGCAGGGTCTCGACGATGCCGCGGCCGATGGAGTCGTCCCCGATGACCGCGAACGGTCCGACGGGGATCGGCCCGCCGAACTCGTCGGCCATCATCGTCAGCACGCAGGGGATCTCCTCACCCCGCGCGGCCCACGCCGTGGCGTAGGTCGAGTGGGTGTGCACCACGCCACCGACCTCGGGCATGTGCGCGTAGACGTAGGCGTGCGCCGCGGTGTCGGACGAGGGCGAACGGTCCCCCTCGACGAGACGGCCCTGCAGGTCGCACACGACCATGGCCTCGGGGGTGATGTCGTCGTAGGAGACCCCGGACGGCTTGATGACGAGGAGGTCGCTCGCGCCGTCAGGCCCTCCCTGATCGTCCCGGACCCGCTCGGAGACGTTGCCGGCGGTCCACACCACGAGCTCCCAGCGGGGCAGCTCGGCGTGCAGGGCGGCGACCTTCTGCTTGGCGGCGTCGACGGCGGCGCGCAGGTGCGCCGGCACCTCGGTCGGGCGGGCGGCGTTCGGCATGGGGTCTCCCGTTCGGTTCCGGTGGTCGTCAGAGGGCTTCGGTGGCGGCACGTTCGACGGCGAGACCGGCGGAGTACCGCTCGAGGTAGGCCGCGAAGCCGGCGACGTCGTCGGCGTCGGGCCGGGCGACGTCCAGCTCGGCGTCGGCGAAGACGCGGTCGGCGAGGTACCCGTCCAGGGTCAGACCGGGCTCCGCGGCGGCCGCGCGGGTGAAGGCGGCGAGGACCGCGATCCCCCAGGCGCCGCCCTCCGAGGCGGTCCGTCCGACGGCGACGGGCGCGTCGACGGCGGCCGCGAGCAGACGCTGGGCGACGCCGGCCGTCCGGAACATGCCTCCGTGGGCGAACATCGTGTCGACGGCGACGCCCTCGCCGTGCAGCACCTTCATGCCCAGCGCCAGGGTGCCGAAGGCGCCGTAGATCTGGGTGCGCATCAGGTTGGCCAGCGTCAGGCGGCTGTCCGGGGTGCGCACGACGAGCGGACGCCCCTGGTCGAGCCCGGTGATCGGTTCCCCGGCGAGGTAGTTGTAGGCCAGCAGCCCACCGCCGTCGGTCTCGCCGTCGAGAGCGGCCCCGAACAGGGCCTCGAAGACGGCGTCGGCCGGGCTGGGGTGCCCGAGCGCCGTCGCGAACTCGGCGAAGACCCCGGCCCACGCGTCGAGCTCGCTCGCGCCGTTGTTGCAGTGGACCATCGCCACGAGGTCGCCGGCGGGTGTGGTCACCAGGTCCAGCTCGTGGTGGACGCCGGTCAGCGGCTTCTCGAGCACGACCATGGCGAAGATCGAGGTGCCGGCGCTGATGTTGCCCGTGCGCGGCGCGACGGCGTTCGTGGCGACCATCCCGGTGCCGGCGTCGCCCTCGGGCGGGCACAGCACCGGACCGGCCCGCAGCTCGCCGGTGGGATCCAGCAGGGCGGCGCCCTCGGCGGTCAGGTGACCGGCGTCGGCGCCGGCGGGCAGCACCTCGGGCAGCAGACCCTCGACCTGGAGACCGGGCCGTTCGGCGGCGACGAGGTGGCGGAACTGGTCGAGCAGCCGCCGGTCGTAGTCCCGGGTGACCGGGTCGATCGGGAACATGCCGGAGGCGTCACCGACACCGAGGACGTGCCGGCCCGTCAGCATCCGGTGGACGTAGCCGGCGAGCGTGGTGAAGGACGCGATCTGCGGGACGTGCGGCTCGTCGTCGAGGATCGCCTGGTACAGGTGCGCGATCGACCAGCGCAGCGGGATGTTGTGGCCGAACAGGTCGGACAGCTTCGCGGCGGCGGGGCCCGTGCTGGTGTTGCGCCAGGTCCGGAACGGGACGAGCAGCTCGCCGTCCGCGTCGAACGCGAGATAGCCGTGCATCATCGCCGAGACGCCCAGCGCGCCGTACGTGGTGGGGCGCACGCCGTACCGCTGCTCGACGTCCGCCACGAGCGCCGCGTAGGCGTCCTGCAGCCCGGCGTGCACGGCCTCCAGGGAGTAGGTCCACCGCCCGTCGGAGAGCTCGTTCTCCCAGCCGTGCGTCCCGCTGGCCAGCACCTCGTGCTCCGGGCCGACCAGGCACGCCTTGATGTTCGTCGAGCCGAGCTCGATCCCGAGCGTGGTCCGCCCGGCGGTGATGGCGTCCCGGCTGCCGGTCGCCTCGTCGTGCCGCGTCATCCCAGGTTCCTCCTCGCGTGGTCCGCCTATGTTAACGCTCACATCGTGGATGCCCAAACCTCGGCGTCCGGGCACGTCCGGTTACCTCGCCGTCGGCCGCGGCGGCGCCGTCGAGGACCGCACGACCAGCTCCGGCGCGATGCGCCGGGTCGCCACCGTGTCCCCCGCCAGCGAGCCCAGCACCATCGCCACCGCGTGCGCCCCGACCTCGCCGAACGGCTGACGCACCGTCGTCAGCGGCGGCACGAAGTACGCCGCCCCGGCGACGTCGTCGAACCCCACCACCGACACGTCCTCGGGCACCCGCAGGCCGCGTTCCCACACGGCGCGCAGGACGCCGAGGGCGAGCTGGTCGTTCCCCGCGAAGACCGCCGTCGGCCCCTCCCCCGCGGCCACGGCCTCGGCGAGGTCCCGCCCCGCCGCGTAGCCGTCACCGGCGGACCAGGAGCACTCGCGGGGCCGGGCGGGACGCACCCCGTGCGCGTCGAGCGCCTCGCGCCAGCCGGCCAGGCGCTCGCGCGCGTCGAACCAGTCCTGCGGGCCGGCGACGTGCACGACGTCGGCGTGCCCCAGGTCGAGCAGCAGCTCGGTCGCGAGCCGGGCACCGGCCCGTTGGTCCACGGCGACCGACAGGGTGGACGGCCCGGAGGCGTCCGCCGACGACGGTTCCAGGGCCGCCACCAGCACGACGGGGACCGGGGAGCGGAACGACTCGACCGCGGCGGCCACCGCGTCGTGCGGCGCGATGACGACGATCCCGTCGACGCCCTGCGCCATGAAGTGCTCGAGGACCTGGTTGATCGACGCCGTGTCGTAGCTGCGCAACGTGGCGACCGAGACGAAGTAGCCCTGGTCCCGTGCCGCCTCCTCGACCGCGATGAGCGTGCTCGTCGGACCGAACAACGCCGACCCGGTGGTCACCACGCCGAGCGTCGCGGAGCGGGACGTCACCAGGGCCCGGGCGGCGCTGTTGCGGCGGTACCCGAGCTCCTCGATGGCGGCCAGGACCTTGTCACGGGTCGCCTCCCGGACGCTCGGGTGGGCGTTGAGCACGCGGGAGACGGTCTGGTGGGACACCCCCGCGAGCGCCGCGACGTCCGCCATGGACGGCCGGCGCACCGTGCGCGCCGCCGCCGGACCGGTCACGGGCGGTCGGCGGGCGAACCGGCCGGACGCTCGCCGGCGTTACGCGCGTTCACCTCGTGCAGCACCCGGCGCAGGTAGGTGTAGGTGAGCTCACCCGCCGCCTCGTCGTACTGGGCCTCGTAACCGTGCTTGGTGTACATCGCCAGGTTCTGCTGCGAGTCCTTGCCGGTGAAGGCCCAGATCTCGGACACGTCATCGGGCAGGTGGTCGAGGATCGCGAAGAGGAGCGTCGTCCCCAGGCCACGGCCCTGCTGGTCGGGTGCGACCGCCAGCCGCCCCAGGGTGGCCCGGCCGTCCTGCAGCTCGACCCGGATCGAACCCACGAGACGCTCCCCGGTCCAGGCGCCGATCGTGACGACGTCGTCCCGCGCCATGTCCTCGCGCAGCTCGTGCAGGGTCTGCGTCAGCGGCGGGATGTTCGGGTCGCCGTAGACCTGGGCCTCGGAGACGAACGCCGCGCGGCGCAGCGTCAGCAGCTCGCCGGCGTGGGCGTCGTCGACGAGGGCGATGCGGGTCGGCGCCTCCGAACGGGCAGGCACCTCGTCGGGCCGGCCGGACGTGGCGGTGGTGTCGCTCATGGGTCCATCGTGGCAGAACTGGGCGACAATGGCGTGCGTGACCACGCAGCCGACCTCCGCACCTGCCGAGCCCCCCACCGGACCGCCCACCGAGTGGGTGCTGACGCTGTCCTGCCCCGACCGGCCGGGCATCGTCCACGCCGTCAGCGGGATGCTCGCCCAGCACGACGGGAACATCACCGAGTCCCAGCAGTTCGGCGATCCGAGCTCCGGGCTGTTCTTCATGCGCGTCCAGGTCGAGTCCCACGCCTCGCGCGACGAGCTGGAGCCGGCCGTCGCGGACGTCGCGGACCGGTTCGGCATGACCTGGGCCCTGGACGTCGTCGGACGGCCGATGCGCACGCTGGTCATGGTGTCCAAGGCGGCGCACTGCCTGGTCGACCTCCTCTACCGCGAGCGCGACCAGGGGATGCCGATCGACGTCGTCGGCGTGGTGGGGAACCACCCCGACCTGGCGGACATCGCCGACTTCTACGGCAAGCCGTTCCACCACGTGCCGGTCACGTCCGCGACCAAGGCGGAGGCGGAGGACCGGTTGCGGTCCCTGGTGGACGAGCTGGACGTCGAGCTGGTCGTGCTCGCCCGGTACATGCAGATCCTGTCCGACGAGCTGTGCCGCGACCTCAACGGCCGCGTGATCAACATCCACCACTCGTTCCTGCCCTCGTTCAAGGGCGCCCGCCCCTACGCGCAGGCCCACGACCGCGGGGTCAAGCTCATCGGGGCGACGTCCCACTACGTCACCGGCGACCTCGACGAGGGGCCGATCATCGAGCAGGACGTCGAACGGGTCGACCACTCCCGGGCCGTCCGTCAGCTCGTGGCGCTGGGCGAGGACGTCGAGCGGCGCACGCTGGCCCGCGCGGTGCGGTGGCACGCCGAGCACCGCGTGCTCCTCAACGGTCACCGCACCGTCGTCTTCCACTGAGCCGGAGGTCAGGGAGCAGGGGGAAGCAGGGGCACGGTCGCGTTCACGGTCGCTGCGCGACCTGCACTTCGCGATGGACGACCGCGCCCCGGGCTTCCCCCTGCTCCCCGCTCTCGCCGCCGATCAGCCGACCGACACCTCGACGAGCGTGTTCCAGGGGTCGTCGAAGCGCAGGGTCCGGCCGTCGTCGCGCACCGGCACGCGCGCGTGGCGCAGCCGGTCGCGCAGGGCGTCGACGTCGTCCTGGCCGGGGACGGTGAGCGCCACCTGCCCCAGGCCGAGCGACGCGGCCCGCGGCCCCGCCCCGGCGCTGTTCCAGGTGTTCACCGCCAGGTGGTGGTGGTACCCGCCCGCCGCGACGAACAGCGCGCCGGGCAGGTCCGCCATGACCTCGAAGCCGAGGGTGTCGACGTAGAACCGCTGTGCGGTGGGGATGTCGCCGACCTGCAGGTGGACGTGGCCCACCTGGGCACCCTGTCCGGAGGCGCCGGTCAGCGCCGACTCGTCCAGGTGCTGCTGGAGCCAGGCCTGCGGGTCGAACCAGTCCGTCCCCATCGCGACCCGTCCCCCGGACCGCTGCCAGGTGTCCCGCGGCCGGTCCCAGTAGAGCTCGATGCCGTTGTCCTCGGGGTCGGTGAAGTAGAACGCCCGGGAGACCCAGTGGTCGGCGTTCCCCACGAACCGGGACAGCGGGTGCCGGGCGGCGTGCACCACGGCGGCGGCCAGCGCCTCCTCGGTGTCGAACAGGACGGCTGTGTGGAAGAGCCCGGCCTGGTGCCGTGACGTCGCCGGCAGTCCCGGCGTGTGCCGGAGCACGACGACGGGGGTCCGCCCCCGGCCCAGGACGACCCGGTCGGGGGCGCCGAGGTCCGGCAGCTCCACCAGGGCGATCGCCTCGCGGTAGTAGGCGCTCATCGCGGCGAGGTCGCCGACGTGGAGCGTGACGGCTCCCATCGTGGTCTCGGCCGCGAGGAGGTCGTCGGTGCGCGGGGTCGCGGTGTTCATGGGTCGGCTCCTGGGCGGGGTGGACGGGGTGGGACGGGTCAGAGCAGCGCGAACCCGGTGGTCCACGCGGTCTTGTCGCCGGCGGCGAGGGTGAGCTGGAGGAAGCCCAGCGCCTCGAGCTCGCGGGCGCGCTGCAGCGACCCGGCGTCGACGACGCGGATGGCGGACCCGTCGAGGGCGGCGGCGAGGGCGGCCTTGGCGTCGGCGTCGTCACCGGCCACGAGGACGGTGGTGGGCACGTCGCCGACGGTGCCGGTGGCGAGGGTGGCGGCGAAGTTGGTGTTGAACGCCTTGAGCACCGAGGCGCCGGGGACGGCGGCGGCGAGCTCGGCGGCGGCGGACGAGTCCGCGGGCACGACGAGGGCGTCGAAGGTCTCGACGTCGAGCGGGTTGGTGATGTCGACGACGGTGCGCCCGGCGAGCTGGTCGCCGTAGGTGGCGACGACGTCGTCGAGGGCGGGGTACGGCAGGGCGAGCACGACGACGTCACCGGTGAGCGGCTTGCCGAACTCCGCGGCGTCCACGGCGGGGTCGACGGCCTCGGCGGCGGTGACGTCGCGGGCCACGACCTGGACCTCGGAGCCCGCGGCGAGGGCGAGGCCGGCGATCGCGGTGCCCATGTTCCCGGCGCCGATGATGCTGATGCTGCTGGTCATGAGTGTTCCTCCTCGGTGGGGGCGCCCGCCATTTGGTTGACGCTACAACCAAGGTAGGACGGTACAGTTGTCGTGTCAACCAATCAGGACGAGGAGACCTTCCCATGGACGAGGGCGAACCCCCGCGCTGGCTCGACGACGAGCAGATGCGCAGCTGGCTCCGCCTGCAGGCCGTCATCAGCCTGCTACCCGCGCTGCTCGACCAGCAGCTCCGCCGTGACGCCCACCTGACGCACTTCGAGTACCTGACGCTGGCGATGCTGTCCGAGGCCCCGGACCGGTCGCTGCGCATGAGCGACCTCGCCCGGCTCACCAGCGCCACGCTGCCGCGGCTCTCCCACGTCGCGCGCCGGCTCGAGGAGCGCGGCTACCTCACGCGCGGCCCCGCGCCCGACGACCGCCGCGCCACCGTCGCCCGGCTCACCGACGCCGGCTGGGAGAAGGTCGTGGCGAGCGCACCGGGGCACGCCCGCACGGTGCTGGAGAACGTCTACGACGACCTCGAACCCGCCGACGTGCGGTCGTTGACGCGGGTGCTGGACGCGATCCTCGCGCACGTCGACCCGCACGACACGTTCGGGCTCGCCGACCACGAACGCCGCTGAGGCGACCCGGGACTCAGGCCGCCCCGGTGATGGCGGCCAGGATCGACTCGTGCGAGGCGGTGGCGCGGAAGGACCCGTTGTTGCGCCCGTGGCGCAGCACCTCGATGCGGTCGGCGACCGCGCGGACGTCGTTGAGGTTGTGGCTGATGAGGATCACGCCCAGACCCAGGTCGCGCAGCCGCTGGATGTGCGTGAGCACCTCGCCGGTCTGGGCCACCGACAGCGCGGCCGTCGGCTCGTCGAGGACGACGATGCGCGGGTCGCCGATGAGCGTGCGCGCGATCGCCACCGCCTGGCGCTGACCGGCCGAGAGCTGGCGCAGCGTGGTCCGCACCGACGGGATGCGCACGGTGAGCCGCTCGAGCAGGCGCCGCGTCTCGACCTCCATCGCGCCGTCGTGCATCAGCCCGAACCGGTTGCGCTGCTCCCGCCCGAGGAACACGTTCGCCGTGACGTCGAGGTTCTCGCACACCGCCAGGTCCTGGAACACGCTGGCCACGCCGAGCTCGTTGGCCGCCGACGGCGAGGAGATCGTCACCGGCTTGCCGGCGATCTCGATCTGGCCGGCGTCCGGGGACAGCACCCCGGCCACGATCTGCGCCAGGGTCGACTTGCCGGCGCCGTTGTCCCCCACGAGCGCGACGACCTCGTGCGAGTGCACCTCGAGGTCGACGCCCACCAGCGCCTCGACGGCGCCGAAGTACTTGCTCACCTCGTGCAGGGCGAGCAGGGGTGTGCGGTGCGGTGCCGGCGGCCTCATCGTCCAGCCATCTCCTCGTCGGTACGGTCGGGGCGCTCGAACACGTCGGTGTGCTGGAGCGCGAGGGCGACGGCACCCACCAGCTCGGCACGCAGACCCAGCGCGGCGGGCACCACCTCGGGGCCGCCGGCCTGGTTGAGCACCGTGCGGCGTTCGAGCGCCGCACGCAAGGGTGCCAGAAACGTCTCGCCCGTCTCGGCGAGCTCCCCGCCGACGACGACGCCCTGGGGCCCGAGCCCCGTCGCGAGCGCGGCGATGACGGCGCCGACCCGCTCCCCGGCGTCGGCCACGATCTCCCGGCAGCCGGGGTCGTCGTCCCCGGCCAGCCGCACGACGTCGCGCAGGGAGAGGTTGCCGTGGCTGGTCTGCAGCGGTTCGAGCAGCGCGGGCAGCCCCACCACGGTGTTCAGGCAGCCGCGGCTGCCGCACAGGCAGATGCGTCCGGCCGGGTCGACCTGGACGTGGCCGATCTCCCCCGCCGTGCCGTCGACGCCGCGGTGCACCGTCCCGCCGATGACGATCCCGGCCCCGACGCCGTGGGAGACGCTGACGTAGACCATGTCCCGCCACGGGCGCCCGACGCCCATCGTCGACTCGGCGAGCGCCCCGAGGTTGGCGTCGTTGTCGACGAACACCGGGCGGGCCAGCCGCTTCTCCAGCACCTGGGCGATCTGCACGGAGTCCCAGCCGCGCAGCACGCCGCGGACGCTGATCATCCCGGTGGTGGGGTGCACGGGCGCGGGGACCCCGAGCCCGATGCCGAGCAGGTCGTCGAGGGTCGAGCCGACCCGCTCGAGCAGGTCCACGACGAGCAGCGCTGCCCGGTCGAGGCTGGTGTCGGACCGGTGGTCGGCCGGCAGCGGGAGCGTCTGCTCGGCGAGGACCTCGTGGGCGACGTCGGCGAGCGCCACCCGCATCGTGCGGTACCCGACGACGACGCCGGCCACCAGGCCGACGCGGTGCGAGAGCGTGACGAGCTGGGCCCGCCGCCCGGAGCGGACGGTGTTGCGGACCTCGACCACCTCGGAGGCGACGAGCTCCTTGACGATGGTCGAGACGGTGGCGGCGGACAGGCCGGTGGCACCGGCCAGCTCCACCTGGGTCAGGCTGCCGTACTTCTTGACGGCGTCGACCACGCGGGAGCGGTTGGCCTCCCGCAACGACGACTGCGTGCGCGCCATCGACTGCCGTCCCTTCACGACCTGGAGTGTAGAGGGGATGCCGACGGGCGGGTGGGACCTCCCACCCGCCCGTCGGCATCGAGCTCCGGACTCAGCGGGCGGCCGCAGCCCGCTTCTTGTTCCAGATGTCGAAGGCGACCGCCAGCAGCAGCACCAGGCCCTTGACGACCTGCTGCATCGACTGCGGCACACCCATGAGCTGCATGCCGTTGGACATGACCGCCATGATCAGACCACCGATCATGGCGCCGCCGACCCGGCCCACGCCGCCGGTCGTCGAGGCACCGCCGATGAAGCAGGCGGCGATCGCGTCGAGCTCGAACATGTTGCCGGCGCCCGGCTGGGCACCGTTCATGCGCGAGGAGTAGACGATGCCGGCGACCGAGGCCAGCACGCCCATGTTGACGAAGATCCAGAAGTTGATCTTCTTGACGGCGACGCCGGACAGCTCCGCGGCGTGCCGGTTGCCGCCGACGGCGTAGACGTGGCGGCCGAACACCGACTTCTGGGTGACCAGCGTGTAGGCGATGATCAGCACGGACAGGATGATCAGCACGACCGGCAGACCGCGCGAGGACGCGAGCTGGTAGCCGAACCACATGACGACCGCCGCGACGAGCACGAGCTTCAGCACGAACAGCGGCATGGACTCGACCGACTGCTGGTAGGCGATCTTGCCCTGACGGGTCCGCCACTGGGAGACGGCGAAGCCGACGACGGCGATGCCGAAGATCACCAGGGTGAAGACGTCGTACCCGTACCCGCCGAGCAACCCGTTGAGGAACCCGTTGGCGATGTCGTAGTAGGTGCCGCCGAACGGCGACAGCGAGGCGTTGTCGAGCACCAGGAAGGTCAGGCCGCGGAACAGCAGCATGCCCGCCAGGGTCACGATGAAGCCGGGGATGCCGACGTAGGCGACCCAGAAGCCCTGCCAGATGCCGACCATGAGGCCGACGATCAGCGCGGCGAGCACACCGGCCCACCAGGGCATCCCGTTGCGGACGACGACGACCGCCGAGACGGCTCCTGTCAGCGCGACCACCGACCCGACGGACAGGTCGATCTGGCCGGCGACGATGATCATCACCATCCCGATCGCGAGGATCAGGATGTAGGAGTACTGCAGGACGATGTTCGTCAGGTTCGTCGGGGACAGGAAGGCGGGGTGCAGGGCGGCGAACAGCGCGACGATCGCGACGAACGCGATGAGGATGCCGCTCTGGCGCATGTTCCGGGTCAGCGCGTCCCGGACCGAGGCGATGGCGTTCATGAGGTGAGTTCCTTCGTGGGCAGGGGCTGGTCGCGCTCGAGGGTCATGAGCTCCATGAGGCGTTCCTGCGTCGCCTCGGCGACGGGGAGCTCACCGGTGATGCGACCGAAGGCGAGGGTGTACACGCGGTCGCAGATGCCGAGCAGCTCGGGCAGCTCGGAGGAGATGACGACGACCGCCTTCCCCGCCGCGACCATCTTGTTGATGATCGTGTAGATCTCGTACTTCGCACCGACGTCGATGCCGCGGGTCGGCTCGTCGAGGATGAGGACGTCCGGGTCGGTGTAGAGCCACTTGGACAGCACGACCTTCTGCTGGTTGCCGCCCGAGAGCTTGCCGACCTCCGCCACGACGTTGGGGGTCTTGATGTTGAGCGAGTCGCGGTACTCCTCGGCGACCTTCAGCTCCTCGTTGCTGTTGACCCAGCCACCGGGGGCGAGCTTGGACAGGCCGGCGGCGGAGATGTTGTGCCGGATGTCGTCGATGAGGTTGAGACCGTACTGCTTGCGGTCCTCCGTGGCGTAGGCGATGTTGTGCCCGATCGCCTCCGCGACGGTCCGGACCTGGATCCGCTTGCCGTCCTTGTAGACGGAGCCGCGGATGTTGCGTCCCCAGGACCGGCCGAAGATGCTCATGGCCAGCTCGGTGCGGCCGGCGCCCATGAGCCCGGCGATCCCGACGACCTCGCCGGCGCGGACCGTGAACGAGGCATCGGTGATGACCCGGCGCCCGGCCTGAGTGGGGTGGTCGACGTTCCAGTCCTCGACCCGCAGCACCTCGTCGCCGATGTCCGGCGTGCGGTGCGGATAGCGGTTCTCGATGTCGCGTCCCACCATGCCGCGGATGATCCGGTCCTGCGTGGACTCCGTCTCGGACATGTCGATCGTCTCGATCGTCTGCCCGTCGCGGATGATCGTCGTGCGGTCGGCGATCTCCTCGATCTCGTTGAGCTTGTGCGAGATGATGATGCAGGTGATGCCCTCGGCGCGCAGCGCGCGCAGGAGCTCGAGCAGGTGCTCGGAGTCCGTGTCGTTCAGGGCGGCGGTCGGCTCGTCGAGGATGAGCAGGCGCACTTCCTTCGAGAGCGCCTTGGCGATCTCGATGAGCTGCTGCTTGCCGACGCCGAGCTGGCCGATCGGAGTGGTCGGATTCTCGTGCAGGCCGACGCGCTCGAGCAGGGCGGACGCCTGGTGGTTGGCCGCGTTCCAGTCGACCAGGCCGAAGCGTCCCCGGGTCTCGTTGCCGAGGAAGATGTTCTCGGCGACGGACAGGTACGGCACCAGGGCGAGCTCCTGGTGGATGATGACGATGCCCTCGCGCTCGGAGTCCGAGATGGACCCGAACTCGGCCGTGGACCCGTCGAAGACGATCTCGCCGTCGTAGGTGCCGTGCGGGTAGACGCCCGACAGCACCTTCATCAGCGTCGACTTGCCGGCGCCGTTCTCACCGCAGATGGCGTGGATCTCGCCCTGCTCGACGGTGAGGGTGACGTCCGACAGCGCCTTGACGCCGGGAAACTCCTTGGTGATGGAGCGCATCTCCAGGATGGTGCTCATCTACGCTCTCGTCCCTCCTTGGGTGGGGGTACGACCGCGGCGGCTGGCCGGCGGCGGACCCGGGGCGGGCCGTCCGTCGTGGCGGGGTGGCGCACGACGGACGGCCCGGCCGTGATGAGGTGGGTCAGACCCGCGGGATCACTCCGCGGTCTGGCCGGACTCGACCTCGTCCATCGTGTAGTAGCCGGAGTCCACGAGGACCGGCTCGATGTCCTCGGCGAAGACGGTCTCGACCTCCAGCAGGTAGGACGGGACGACCTTCACGCCGTTGTCGTAGGTCTCGGTGTCGTTCGCCTCGGGCTCCTCGCCCTCGACGAAGGACTGCGTCGCGGCCACGGCCTGGTCGGCGAGCTTGCGGGTGTCCTTGAAGATCGTCGAGGACTGGACGCCGTCGTTGATCAGGTTGACGTTGGCGATCTCGGCGTCCTGACCGGTGACGATCGGCAGGCCCTCCTCGATCGTCGGGCCCATGCCCGAGCCCTGCAGGGCGTTGATGATGCCGCGCGAGAGCACGTCCGCCGGGGCGAGCACGCCGTCCAGCTTCTTGTCGTTGCCGGTGTAGGTGGAGGTCAGCAGGTCCTCCATGCGGCTCTGGGCGGTCTCGAGCTCCCAACGCTGCGTGCTGACCTGGCCGAAGTCGGTCTGGCCGGACGGGACCTCGACGACGCCCTCGTCCATCAGCGGCTGCAGGACCGACATCGCACCGTCGAAGAAGAAGTGCGAGTTGTTGTCGTCGGGCGAACCGGCAAAGAGCTCGATGTTGTACGGGCCCTCCTCACCGGTCGGCTCGCCGTTCTCGTCCAGGTAGCCGAGGCCGCGCAGCAGGGCGTTGGCCTGGGCGACGCCGACCGCGAAGTTGTCGAACGTGGTGTAGAAGTCCACGTTCTCGCTGTCGCGGATGAGGCGGTCGTAGGCGATGACCGGGATGTTCGCGGCCGCGGCGGCCTCGAGCTGGCTGGTCAGCGCCGTGCCGTCGATCGAGGCGATGATCAGGACGTCGACGCCCTCGGTGATCATCGAGTCGATCTGCTGGGTCTGGGTGGGGATGTCGTCGTTCGCGAACTGCAGGTCGACGTCGTACCCGAGCTCCTCGAGCCCGGCCTCGACGTTGCCGCCGTCCTGGATCCAGCGCTCGTAGGTCTGCGTCGGCATCGCGACGCCGACCTTGACGTTCTCGTCGCCGTCGCCCGCGGCACCGTCCGTGCCGGAGCCCGCGCCCTCGCCACCGCAGGCGGCCAGGGAGAGCGTCAGCGCCGCACCCGCGGCCACCGCGCCCATCTTGTTGCCGAGTCGCATCCTCGCGCTCCTTCTCGTCGTCGAGGGTCCCGCCGGCGGCGACCTTCACCGCCGGTGCCCACCGAGGGCCGGACCAAGGCCGCCGTCATGACGACCGAGGAACACTCTGCTGAGTTCGGGACTCGAAGTCAACGCTCTGAACGGACAAGATCATCACGATCCGGTTACAGGTGAACGTTAACAACCATCTCTCGGGGCCCGGATTGACCGAAAGAGGAACTTCCTGCGTTTGACTCTCGAACCTATGCGCACCTCGGTCGCCGAGACCGGGGAGCGCAGCAGGCCCCCACGATGCCATGCTCGGAGCATGGACGCGGTCACCGTCTCGGGCCGGCGGATCACCTACCGACGGACGGGCCGAGGCGATCCCCTGGTGCTGCTCCACGGCGGCTTCGGGTTCGACAGCCGGGCGTGGGAGCCGCAGTTCGACGCGCTCGCCGACCGGTTCGATGTCGTCGCCTGGGACGCACCGGGCGCCGGCGGCTCCGACGACCCGCCGGAGGACTTCACGCTCGACGCCTACGCCGACACCCTCGCGGGGTTCGTCGCCGCCCTCGGCCTCGACCGGCCGCACGTCCTCGGGCTCTCGTTCGGCGGCGGGGTGGCGCTCGCCCTGGCGACCCGGCACCCGAAGGTTCCCCGAAGCCTCGTCCTCTGCGGCGCCTACGCCGGCTGGGCCGGGTCGCTCCGGCCGGACGAGGTCGGCCGCCGGCTCCGGCGCGCTGCCGACGACGTCACCCGCGACCCGGACGAGTGGCTGCCGGAGTACCTGCCCGGCCTGCTGACCCCGTCGGCACCGGCCTCTCTGCGGGCGCGGACGCTCGACCTGATGTCCGGCGTCCACCCGCGCGCGAGCCTGACCATGCTCCATGCCATGGCGGCCGCGGACCTGCGCGACGCCCTCGGCGACCTCCGCGTGCCCACGCTCGTGCTGCACGGCGAGCTCGACGTCCGTGCCCCGCTGCCGGTCGCTGCGGCCCTCCACGAGGCGATCCCGGGCTCCCGGCTCGTCGTGCTGCCCGGCGTCGGGCACCTGAGCAACGTCGAGACCCCCGACGCCTTCACCCGGGAGGTGCGGACCTTCTTGGCGGACGCGGGCTCACCGGCGTGAGGACGAGGCGAGGAACGGCGCAGACATGCGCAGGCCGGGAGGCCGACCCTGAGCTCCGCCTCCCGGCCTGCACGTTGCTGTGGACCCCCTGTCAGCCCTGGGGCTCGACCAGCACCGCGACGGTCCGCGCCGGCACCGTCACGCTCCCGGCGTCACCGTCCCAGGAGGTCTCCTGGACGACGGGGTCGACGCCGCCGGCCTGCACCGGCGAGAGCTCGAAGCCCCGTCCGGCGAGGTCGGGCAGGTCGATCGTCGCCGCCTCGGGCGAGGCGTTGAAGACCACGAGTGCCCCGTCGAGCGCCGGGTCGACGTCGGTACCGACCGTGTCGTCGATCGCCATGACGATGACGCCCGGAACGGCGTCCGGACCCGAGCCGGGGAAGGAGACCTTCTCCTGGATGAGCTCGGCCGACCCCAGCCGGAACAGCCGGGTCGACGAGCGCAGCTCCAGCAGCTCCCGCGCCTGCGCGGAGGCCGTGGCGATGTGGTCCGGCGTCGGCTTGAGCGCCGGGTCGGCCAGCAGCGGCGCCATGAGCGGCCACTTCTCCTCGTTGTCCGCGGCCATCGGCAGACCGCGGGCGAACCCGTTGTCCTGACCGGACCAGTCGATGGCGTTGAACCAGTCGCCGGAGTCGTAGGAGTTGCGGTCCAGCGACTTCGAGCGGAGCAGGTCCGTGCCCGCGTGCCAGAACGACGGCGTCTGGGCCAGTGCCGCCGTGCCGAGCGACACGGTGTTCATCCGGACGCGGTCGTCCATCGACGTCGCCTGCGGCAGCTTGAGCGTGAGCAGGTCGAACAGCGTCTCGTTGTCGTGGGCGTCGACGTAGGTCACGACCTCCTCCGGGGACTCGGCGTACCCGGCCGGGGAGCCGCGGTAGTCGAGGTCCTCGCCCCGGGTCATCTCGCCGTCCGAGGTGAGGAACGTGTAGTCCCGCAGGTTGCCGGCCAGACCCAGGCGGACCAGGTCCGTCTGGTGGGCGAGGTCGGCCGCCTCGTCGTCCCCGCCGTCGTTGACCGTGTCGGCTTCGCCCGTGCGGGCCTCGCGCCCGTTCGGGTCGGTGAACAGCCCGGTGCCGAAGCCCTGGGTGAACGTCGACGGACCGTCGACGGGCGACCCGCCGTGCACGGCGTCGCGGAGCCGGTCGCTGAACGTCCCGATCCCCGTGCCGCCGAGCTGGCCCTGCGTGGCCTGCGTGAACAGGGCGTTGTTGGCCACCTCGCCGAAGTTCCAGCCCTCGCCGTACAGGTAGACCGCCGAGCCGTCCACGCCGTCCTCGTCGACCGTCAGCGCGTCGAGCGCCTCGCGGACGGCGAGCATGTTGTCGCGCGAGTGGTGACCCATGAGGTCGAACCGGAACCCGTCGACCTTGTAGTCGCGGGCCCACGTGACGACCGAGTCGACCATGAGCTGCTCGGCCATCGCGTGCTCGGTGGCGACGTTCTGGCAGCAGGTGCTGGTCTCGACGGCACCCGTGGTCGGGTTCAGCCGGTGGTAGTAGCCCGGCACGACCTTGTCCAGCACCGACTTCTCGGCCTGGCCGCTCTGGGCGGTGTGGTTGAACACCTGGTCGAGGACGACCTGGAGCCCGGCCTCGTGCAGCGAGCCCACCATCGTGCGGAACTCGGCCACGCGGGCCCCGCCCTCGCGGTCGACGGCGTACGAGCCCTCCGGCGTCGTGAAGTGGTACGGGTCGTAACCCCAGTTGAAGGCGTCCTGACCCTGCACCTCCGCGACGGCGGCCTGCTGCTTGGTGGAGTCCGGGGCGAAACCGGACAGGTCGCCGGTGGTCTCCTGGTCGGCCGGGTCCTCGGTGATCGAGGCGATGTCGAACGTCGGCAGCAGGTGCACCGTCGTCAGGCCGGCCTCGGCCAGCTCACGCAGGTGCGTCATGCCGTCCGAGCCGGACTCGGCGAAGGCCAGGTAGGAGCCCCGCACCTTCTCGGGGACCGTGGAGTCCTCGACGGAGAAGTCCCGCACGTGCAGCTCGTAGATCGTCTGGTCGACGGGCCGCTCCACGACGGGCTGGGCGCTGGTGCGCCAGACCTTCGGCCGGAACTGCTTGTCGTCCAGGGACACGACCACGGAGTGCGTCGAGTCGGTGGTCAGTGCGACCGAGTACGGGTCGGTGACGACGTTCGTCTCCACCTGACCGGTGCTGGGGACGTACACCTCGACGGCGAACCGGTAGCGCGCGCCGTACCAGGGGTACTCCTTGTCCTCGGCCTTGCCGTCCAGCGTCCACGAACCGTCCGCGGTGCGGGCGGTGTCGAAGCGGTCGGGCTCCTCACCCAGGTCGCGACCCGCGGGCCAGACCAGCAGGTCGACGTCCTTCGCCGTCGGCGCCCAGAGCCCGAACAGGGCCCACTTGAGGTTCGGGTGCACCGTGACGCCGAACGGCCGGCTCGCCGCCTCCTTGGCGTACAGGTCGTCCAGCACACCCGGCACCTGCACGCCGGTGGCGGCCGTGAGGGTGTCGCCGTCGGTGCGGGTCACCAGGAGCTGGCCGGTGAGCAGGTCCTCGACCGTCGCGCGGTCCAGGGCCTCGCCGTCCGACGTCGGCACCAGCGCCGTGTGGTCGGCCAGCGCCGGGAAGTCCTCGGCCACGCCGTCCGGCAGGTCGCCGGGCTCGAGCGTGTAGGAGGCCGCACCCTCGGGCAGCTCGCCGCCGTCGGGTCCGGTCACGGTGGTGCCGCCGTCGTCGCCACCGTCGGGCATGGTGGCCTCGAGGCCGCCCTCGGGGGCGGTCCACAGGGTCCAGGTGTCGCCGGTCCCGAGGTCGCCCGGGGCCAGCAGGAGGTCCTCGCGCACCCAGTGCGCGGCCTGCTGCCCGCTGCCCGCCAGCGGCGGGTTCTCGGTCCCGATGGTGAGCAGGTGCGTCGCGATGTCGTAGGAGAACGTCACGGTGTCACTCTCCCCCACGGAGAAGGAGTAGTTCGCGCCGTTGCGCGCCCCGTCCACGCCGTAGTTCTCGTCCCAGCTCATGCCGTGGGCCACCTTGACCTCGTAGGCACCGCCCGGCAGGGCGTCGGTGGACCAGGTGTAGACGCCGTCGCCGTCCGGGTCCTTGGCCCAGGTCGCGAGGCACTCGGGCTGCCAGTCGCCGGGGCAGCCGGCCTCGTCCTGGTAGGAACCGGGCAGCGTGACGATCGGGCCCTGGGCGGTCGAGGAGAAGTCCTTGCTCACCGGGTCCCAGTAGAAGGTGATCTCGCCGCCGTCGTGGCTGTACGTGGCGTTGGCGCCGTTCTGCTCGCCCCCGGCACCGTAGTTGAGGTCCCACGACCCGTTGATCGCGACCTTGTACTCGTAGTCGCCGGCCGGCAGGTCGAACGTGCCCTCGAACACGCCGTCGGCGCGCTCGGTGAGGCGGGCGTTCTCGCAGTCCGGCGTCCAGTCCCCGGCGCAGCCCATCTCGCTGTTGTGGTTGCCGGGCACCGTCACCATGTCGATGTCGCTCGGAGGCTCCTCCTCGCCGGCGGTACCGGAGACGTCGACACCCACGGAGGCGAACGTCGAGGCCGCGGCACGGTCGCCGTCGGCGTCGACGGTCACCGCGCGGTACTCGACCAGAGTGCCCTCGGGCAGCCCGGCCGTGGTGTGGAAGACCCGCGGGGTCGTGTCCTCGGCGGTGCCGAGCGGCTGCCAGTCGGTGGTACCGACCTCGCGCCACGCGAAGGAGGTCTCCGCCCAGGCGTCGTCGATCGCGGCCCGCACCGGGGCGTCACCGGACACGGCGGCGCCGGCGGCCGGGACCTCAAGGGTGATGTCGCCCGAGGTGTCCGCACCGACCGTACGGTCGGCGACGAGCACGACGGCGGAGGTCGCCGGGACCGTCACCGTGACCTCGCCGGAGGCGTCGGCCGTGACCTCACCGGTCTCCCCGTACAGCGCGCTGTACGTGGCACCCGGGGTGAGGGTGGCGAAGGTGGCCGTGCGCTCCTCGGAGGCGTTGTTCAGCGCCACGAGGTGCTCGACCTTCTCGTCCCGGTCGACGCGGCTGACGGCGTAGATCCCGGCGCCGTCGGCGACGTGACGCTCGATCTGCGCACCCCGCCCCAGCGCCGGCGTGCCGCCGCGCAGCGCCGAGAGGTCGGCGATGAGCGAGTACAGCGGGGCGTCGGTGTCGTACCGGTCCTGGCTGCCGGCGGTCTCGCCGGTGACCAGCTCCTGGTCGGCGTAGGAGTCCACCTGGGTGGCGAACAGCGTCTGGCGGGCGTCCTTGTCACCGCCGGTGCCGGCGAAGCCCTGCTCGTCGCCGTAGTAGACGACGGGCTGTCCCCGCGTGAGGTACATCAGCTCGTGGGCGAGCTCGTCACGTGCCAGCGGGTCGTCGGTGCTGTTCAGCAGGTAGCCGACGCGGCCCATGTCGTGGTTGCCGAGGAAGGTCGGCAGCGCGGCCGCGGAGGTGTCCGGCGTCGTGTAGCGGTCGTCACCGGCGAACATCCCGGCGAGTCCCTTCGCGCTGTTGCCGCTGGCGTAGCTGGTGGCCGAGGCCTGGAAGGCGAAGTCGAGCACGGAGCTCATGTCGGTCTCGCGCACGTACGGCGAGAGCAGCTTCGGGTCGGCGTCGTACACCTCGCCGAACATGAAGAACTCGTCCTTGCCGGCGGCGTGGGCGTAGTCGAGGACCTCGGTGGTCCAGGTGTCCCAGAACTCGCGGTTGACGTGCTTGACGGTGTCGATGCGGAACCCGTCGATGCCGAGGTCGACCCAGTCCTGGTACACCTCGACGAACCCGTTCACCACGGTCGGGTGCTCGGTCATGAGGTCGTCCAGGCCGGCGAAGTCGCCGTAGGTGACGGACTCCCCGCTCCAGGTCGAGTTGCCGCGGTTGTGGTAGAGCGTCGAGTCGTTGAGCCAGGCCGGCACCTTGACCTCGGCGTCGGCGTCGGCGACCACCGGGGTGTAGGGGAACGACGTCGCGGCGTCGAGCTCGGGGAAGTCGCCCGTGCCGGCGTAGTCGGCCGGGTCGAAGGTGTTCCCCGCGGCGTCGGTGTACGGCGAGGTGGCCTGGTCGATGTAGGAGTACTCGCCCTCGGCGTAGTCGATGACGTCGGCCGTGTGGTTGGTGATGATGTCGAAGTACACCTTGATGCCACGGGAGTGGGCGTCGGCGATGAGCGCCTCGAGCTCCGCGTTGGTGCCCAGGTGCGGGTCGATCTGGGTGAAGTCGGTGATCCAGTACCCGTGGTACCCGGCGCTGACGTCGTCGCCGCTGCCCTGGACGGGGCGGTTCTTGAACGACGGCGTGAGCCAGATGGCGGTGGTGCCGAGCCCCTCGATGTAGTCGAGGTTGTCGTGCAGGCCGGCCAGGTCGCCGCCCTGGTAGAAGCCCTTGTTCGTCGGGTCGAACCCGGACACCAGCGGGTCGTCGCCGAGCCCGGCGGTGTCGTTGGAGGTGTCGCCGTTGGCGAACCGGTCGGTCATGACGAAGTAGAACTGCTCGTCGCCGCCGGCCTGCCGCGCGGGCGCCGCGACGACCGCGTCGTCGGTGGCGGCGTCGTACTCGCCCGCGAGGCCGAGCGGGGTCAGCGCGGTCAGGTGCGTGGCGTCGTCGTAGGTGACGCGCAGGCGGGTGTCGCCGCCGAGCACGAGGGGGGCGTTGTCACCGCCGCCGTCGCGCCCGTAGGCCTCGTCCCAGGAGTCGTCGATCGCGACCTTGTACTCGTAGGTGCCGGCGGGGACGTCGAACTCGGCCGCATAGGTGCCGTCGCCGACGGGCGCGAGCTCGGTGGCGTCGCACGCCGGGTCCCAGTCGCCGCCGCAGCCCAGCTCGGACTGCAGGTCACCGACGAGAGCGACGGACCGGTCGGCGGCGCTGGCCGCGGGAACACCCGCGAGCGCCAGCCCGCCGGCCACGGCGGGGACGGCCACGGCGAGCGCCGCCAGCGTGGCGACGGCGCGTCGTGGCGCTGGTGGGCGGGGGGCACGGGCCATGGAGGACTCCTTCGTCGACCGGGCGCGTCGATCGCGACCTGCGGAGGACTGTACCGTTGCTGCAACTTTGCAGCAACGGTCGGCCCTCACCCCGCCAGGTGTCCCCAGCGCCGCTCCAGCGCCGACCAGGGCCCCACCTCGGCGACCCGTCCCTCGACCAGCACCACGACCCGGTCCGCCCGCGCCAGCGCCGCTCTCTTCGACGTCGAACCGATCACCGTCAGACCCTGCGCGCGCAGCGCCGCCCACAGCTCGACCTCCGTCGCCGCGTCGAGGGCGCTCGAGACGTCGTCGGCCAGCAGCACCTCGGACCCGGTGGCCAGCGCCCGTGCCAGGGCCAGGCGCTGCACCTGCCCGCCCGAGAGCCGCACCCCGCGGTGCCCGACCACCGCGTCCGCGCCGCCGGCATCGGCGACGTCCGGCGCCAGCCGGGCGACGTCCACCGGCCCCACGACGTCGCGCGCGTGGTCCAGCGTGACGTTCTCGGCGAACGTCCCCGACAGCACCCGCGGCACCTGCGCCACGTGCGCCACCCGGGCCGGACGCAGGAACGTCTCGGCGTCGGTGACGACCTCCCCGTTCCACCGCACGTCGCCGCGGTGCGCCATGAGCCCCGCCGCGGCGGACAGCAGGCTGGACTTGCCCGACCCGACCTGCCCGAGCAGCAGCACCAGCTCGCCCCGCTCGACCTGCAGGTCCACGCCCGTCACGCCGATCGTGCCGTCGTCGTGCACCGCCTCCAGCCCACTCAGCTCCAGCCGGTCGAACGGCGCCGTCGGCGGCGACGCGGGAACGGGCGACGGCGCGGTGCCGTCGAACAGGTCGACGCCCTCGGGCAGCCGGGTGAGGTCCGCGCCGCCCGCGAACGCCTGGGTCGCCCGGAGCCAGGCCCGGGTGCCGGGCGCCTCGGTGATCACCGCGCCGGCGACCACGCCGAAGTACTGGAACCCGCTCACGGCAGCGGTGACGAGCAACGTCGTCGCCAGGTCCCAGGTGCCGGTGAGCAGCAGCACCCACGCCGTCACGACGCCCGCCTGCACCATGACCGTCGGGATGCCGTCCAGCACGGCCTGCACCCGGTGCTCGCGGATCGCCGCCCCGACCCGGCCGGCGTCGACCTGGTCCAGGTGACGGTGCACCTGGGGGGTCCGCGCCGCGAGCTTCACGGTGCGCGCCGCGTCCAGCGCCGAGACCAGGGCGCGGCCGAAGCCCGCCCGCGCCTCCGCGGACCGCGTCGCCGTCCGCCCCGCCACCGGCCGCCCCGCGAGTGCGCAGGCGGCGGTCGTCACCATGACGGCGAGCAGCACCAGGCCGGCCAGCGGCTCGCGGCTGACGGCCCAGGTGACCAGCACGACGACCAGGCCGTTGAGGAAGTCCACCCAGCGGTCGACGTAGAGCACGAACCGGTCGGCGTCGAGCGCGCGGGCGACCACCTCGCCCGCCGGGGAACGACGCAGCCGGTGCCGCCGCGTCTGCCCCACCAGCACCGCGACGCGCACCCGCAGCATGATCTCGATCCACCACGACGGGTACAGCCGGACGGCCGCCGCCAGGCACAGGGGCGCGGCGAGGAGCATCGCCACGAGACCCGCCGTCTGGGCCACGGGCGTCCCGCCCGCGGCCACCGTCTCCACCGCGCGGCCCCACAGGAACCCGGCGAGCGCGCCCTGCGCCGCGAACAGCACGCTCAGCAGGAACAGGCCGGTCGCCGCGAGACCCCAGCGGGGCCGGGTCACCAGCGCGTGCAGCACGCTGCGGGCCAGGCCGGGCCCACGACCGGGCTCGGCGAGGGTCGGCGGTTCCCCGACGCGGCGCCGACCTCCGACACTGCCGGACGTCGCGCCGGCGGACCGGTCGGCCGACGGGACGTCGTCGCCGGCGTGCGGCACGGGCTCGCCGGGGTCGCCGTCGATGAGCACGTCGTCCCCGGTCCCACCTCCGGCGGCGAGCAGGTCGCGGAACGGCCCCTCCTGGCGCACCAGGTCGGCGCGCAGCCCCTGCTGGACGACCCGTCCGTGGTCGAGCACCACGACGCGATGGGCGCGGCGCACCGTCCCGAGCCGGTGCGCGACCACCACACCCGTCCGCCCGGCGAGCAGCCGGTGGGAGGCCGCGACGACGCGCTCCTCCGTGTGCGGGTCCATCCGGGCGGTCGCCTCGTCGAGCACCACGAGTCGCACGTCCCGCACGAGCAGCCGGGCGAACGCGACGAGCTGCTCCTCCCCCGCCGACAGGGACGTCCCGCCGGGACCGAGCAGGGTGTCCAGCCCGTCGGGCAACCCCGCCACCCAGTCGTCCAGCCCGAGCTCGTGCACGGCGGCCTCGACGTCCGTGCGGGGCAGGTCGGCGAACAGGGTGATGTTCTGCGCCAGCGTCCCGGCGAGGATCTCCGTGCGCTGGGTCACCACGCCGACGGCGCCGCGCAGGTGCTGCAGGTCGGCGTCGCGCACGTCGACACCGCCGAGGAACACGGTGCCCGGGGGCGGCTCGACCGCCCGGGACAGCAACGAGGCCAGGGTCGTCTTGCCCGAGCCGGTCCGCCCCACGAACGCGACCGTCTGCCCGGCCGCCACGGACAGCGAGACGTCACGCAGCGCGAACGTGCCCTCGTCGTAGGCGAACCGCAGCCCCCGCACCTCGATGTCGAGCGGGCGGTCCGGCAGCGTCGCGCCGCCGACGGGCTCCGGCTCGCTGTCCAGGAGCTGGCGGATGCGCACGACCGCGCCGAGCCCCTCCTGCAGGTCGGGCAGGTGCTGGGCGAGACGGTCGACCTGCCCGACGAACAGCGAGGTGGCCAGGAACAGCGTGACCAGGCGGTCCACGGGCATGCTGCCGGCGACCGCCAGGGCGACCCCCGCCACGACGACACCGGCCAGCAGGGCGTGCAGCAGCACGCCCGCCCGGGCCATGAGCCGGATCTCGACCCGGACCACCGCGAGCAGCGCGCGGTGCACCCGGGCGGACATCTCCGCCAGGCGCCGCAGCGCGAAGCCCTGCCCGCCGGCGGTCCGCAGGTCGTCCCGGGCCGCCACGCCCTCCTCGAGGACGGCCGCCTGGTCCGTCCAGGCCCGTTCCTCGACGACCTTGCGCCGTGCGATCTCGCCCAGCAGCGGTCGGACGGTCCACCACGTCACGGCTCCGAGCAGCGGGAACAGCACGCCCGCCGGCCACCAGGTGAGGGTCGCCACGACCCAGATGGGCCCGACGCCGACGACGGTGCGCCCCATCCCCCACAGCTGGCGGCGGGCGAGACCTCCGACCGAGTGGGTGTCGTCGTCGACCCGGTCGAGGATCTCCCCGACGGCCTGCTCGGTGAGGACGCCGAGCGGCTGGTGCAGGGCGGCGGTGAGCAGGTCGCGACGCAGCCGGCCCTCGGCCCGGTCGACGACGCCGGCCCACGCGACCTGGCCGGCCGCGTCGAGCAGGGCTCCGCCCATCAGGCAGAGCGCGAGCAGCAGGACGCCCGTCGTGGTCGGGTCCTCGGCGAGACCGCCGGCGACGACGGTCCCGAACGCCGTGCCGACCGTGCCGACGGCCAGCGCACCGAGGGCCACCGCGCTCACGGGGCCGCGCAGGCGTCGCCAGTCGAGGCGTCGCGCCGGGTCCTGGGCGACGGTCGTGGGACGCGCCGGCGGCGCGGAGAGCTCGATCACTCCTCGAGGCTAGGCCGCGGTCGGGCGCCGCTCGACTCCTTTTCCGCCGGCACCGGCGCGGACGCGCCGCCGGGCCCCGGCCCACCGCGGGAGGGGACGAGGCCGGGTCCCGGCGGGCCGACCGACGGGACGACCCGTCAGACGAGTCCGAGCGACCGCACCGTGTCCCGCTCGGCGGCCAGCTCGGCCACGCTGGCGTCGATCCGCTCGCGGGAGAAGTCGTCGATCTCGAGGTCCTCGACGACGTGCCAGGCGCCGTCCGACGCCGTGACCGGGTAGGAGCACACGAGCCCCTCCGGCACGCCGTACTCACCGCGGGACACGATCCCGGCGCTGGTCCAGTCGCCCGCCGGGGTGCCGTGCACCCAGTCGTGGACGTGGTCGATGGCGGCGTTGGCGGCCGACGCCGCCGACGAGGCACCGCGGGCGTCGATGATCGCCGCGCCGCGCTTGGCCACCGTCGGGATGAAGTCGTCGGTCAGCCAGGCCTTGTCGGCCGTCAGCGTGCCGCCGGGGGTGCCGGCGACGTCGGCGTGGAACAGGTCGGGGTACTGCGTGGCCGAGTGGTTGCCCCAGATGGTCAGGCGGCGCACCTCCGCGACCGGGACCCCGGCCTTGTGCGCGACCTGCGACAGCGCACGGTTGTGGTCCAGCCGGGTCATCGCGGTGAACCGGTCGGCGGGCACGTCGGGGGCGTGCGCGGCGGCGATGAGCGCGTTGGTGTTGGCCGGGTTGCCGACCACGAGGACCCGCACGTCGTCGGCGGCGCCGTCGTTGATGGCCTTGCCCTGCGGACCGAAGATCCCGCCGTTGGCCTCGAGCAGGTCGGCCCGCTCCATGCCGGCGCCCCGGGGACGGGCCCCGACCAGCAGCGCGACGTTCGCACCGTCGAACGCCCGCCCGGCGTCGTCGTCGATGTCGATCCCGGCGAGCAGGGGGAAGGCGCAGTCGTCGAGCTCCATCGCGGTGCCCTCCGCCGCCTTGACACCCTGGGGGATCTCGAGAAGCTTCAGCCGCACGGGGGTGTCCGGGCCGAGCATCGCGCCCGAGGCGATGCGGAACAGCAGCGCGTACCCGATCTGACCGGCGGCTCCGGTCACGGTGACGTTCACAGGAGTCCTCATGGCCCCACTCTGGCCTACCCGGGGGCGCACGTCATCCCTTGCGCGCCGGTGTCCCGGAGACCGGCCGACGAGGCGCGGTACGGTGCACCCCGGTGGCAGCGTTCGCCCGCGCGGCGTTCAGGTCGCGCTCAGGGACCGCTGCCAGCATCGCCGCGGCGCCCCGGGCGGCGCCCGCACACTTCTCGACACGAGCAAAGGACACCTCCATGGCCGCGCAGACCGTGACAGCACCGGACGTCGGGACGACGCCACGGGCCCGACTCTTCACCCGCATGACCGCGGAGGCCTTCGGCACCTTCGTCCTGGTCCTCGCGATCCTCGGCACGGCGACCTTCAACTTCGTGAACCAGGGATCGATCATCCCGATCGCCCTCGCCGCCGGCATCTCCCTCATGGCGGTCATCGCCGCCGTCGGCCACCTGTCCGGCGGGCACTTCAACCCGGCCGTGACCTTCGGTCTCACCCTGGCCGGACGGTCCCGGTGGGTCGACCTGCTGCCGTACTGGGTGGCCCAGCTCGTCGGCGGCGCAGCCGCCGGTGCGCTGATGCTGCTCATCGTCCCGAGCACCTTCCCGGCGGCGATCGGCGCGGCGAACGTCGGTGCCGTCCTCGCCGACACCGCCAACGGATACGGCGACCAGTCGCCGCTGGCGCAGCTGTCCCAGGGCCAGGTGACCTTCGACCTGGGCACCGCCGCGATCGTCGAGGTGGTCATCGCCGCGATCTTCGTCGGCGTGATCCTCGGCGTGACGAACGTGCGCGCCAACATCACCTACCCGGCGGTGGTCATCGGCCTCACCCTCACCGCGCTGCACATCGTGTCCTGGCTGGTCACGAACACCGGGCTGAACCCGGCCCGGTCCCTGGCCTCGGTGATCTCCCCCGACGCCTGGACCGCGAGCGGCGGCTTCGGCCAGCTGTGGCTGTTCCTGGTGGCCCCGCTCGTCGGCGCGGCCCTCGCGGCGCTCTTCGCGCGGGCGTTCGCCCCGATGGGCACGACGACGCCGGTCGAGGGCTGGGGCGAGCAGCCCGGCACCGCCGCGGGCACCACCGAGGCCGCGACCGCCGCGGCGGTCGCCTCCGCCACGGCGGCAGCGGTGACGACCGAGGACGCCGTGACCCCCGAGCGGCCCACCGCCGGCGCGGACGTCCCGTCGGACGAGACCACGTCGGATGAGACCACGTCGGATGAGACCACGACCGACGAGAAGGCGACCGGCACGGACACCACCGACAAGGACGCGACCGACGAGAAGGCGACCGACAAGGACGCCACCGACGAGAAGGCGACCGAGAAGGACGCCACCGACGACGACGGCACGGACTCCTCGAAGACGTCCTGAGCCGACGTCCCCCGGCACGACGAACGCCGGGTGGTGGTCCCGCGGGACCACCACCCGGCGTTTCGTCGTGCGGGAGGTGCTAGACGCCCGGCGCGCTGAGGGCCAGCACGGCGACGACGGTCGCGGCGGACCAGCACAGGAAGACGTCGAAGCCGCGGCTGCGGATCGCCAGACCCGCGGGCCCGCCCGGCGCGACGGCCCGCCAGGTGCCGGCCACCGCCAGGGTGCCGGCGATCGTCAGGGAGCCCACGCGGGCACCGACGAGCAGCCCGAGCAGGACGGCCAGCAGGATCCCGGCGAGCACCACCAGGATCGCCGGCACCGGGCTGCGCGCGTCACGATGCTGCCGAGGACCGGCGTCGAGGGCGTGCCAGGGCGGCCGCGCGGGGTGCGGGGTGTCGGGAACCACGGCCTCGAGACTACCTGGCCGACCAGGCACAACCGTCGCCCGCGACGCGAGGACGCCGTCGCAGCCCGGATAGGTTGGTCGGGTGCCATCCAGCCACGACTCCCCCGCCGCGACCTCCCGGCCCCGGACCTCCCGGCCACCGCGCTCCGTCGTCGTCGTCGGAGCCGGTCTGGCCGGCGCCCAGACGGCCACGGCCCTGCGCACCCACGGCTTCGACGGGCGCCTGACCGTCCTCGGGGAGGAGGGGCTGCCGCCGTACGACCGGCCTCCGCTGTCGAAGGAGCTGCTGTCCCGGCCGCAACCGCTGTGGCTGCGCGACGACCTCGGCATCGACCTCGACGCCCTGGCCGACGAGGTCCGGCTCGCCGACCCGGCGGTCTCCGTCGCACCCGGCCCGGTCCTGACGACACGGTCCGGCGACCGGTTCGCCCCCGACGCCGTGGTGCTGGCCTGCGGGTCGCGGCCGGTGCTGCCGCCGGGCTGGGACGCGGACGTGCTGCACACCGCCGCCGACGCGGACCGGCTCCGGCGCGACCTGCGTCCCGGCGCCCGGCTCGTGATCGTCGGCGCGGGCTGGATCGGCGCGGAGATCGCCGGCGTGGCCGCCGGCGCCGGCGTGGACGTCACGGTCGTCGAGGCGGACGAGGCGCCGCTGGCGCGCCAGCTCGGCACGGAGGTCGGCGACCACCTGGCGCCGTGGTACGCCGCGGCGGGCGTCCGGCTGCGCGTCGGGTCGCGGGCCGCCGCCGTCCGCCGTGACGGCGTCATCCTCGCCTCCGGCGAGGAGGTCACGGCCGACGTCGTGCTGGTCGCCGTCGGCGCGCGCCCCGCGACCGCCTGGCTGCGCGAGACCTTCCCCGAGACGGTCTTCGACCCGACCGGCGGGCTGCTCGTCGACGCCGGGGGTGCGGTGCCGGGCGTCGACGGCGTGTGGGCCGTGGGCGACGTGGCCTCGCGCCCGCACCCGGAGCTCGGTGTGGTCCCCGGCGGTCACTGGTCGGCCGCGTTGCACGACCCGGACGCCACGGCCCGGGCGATGCTGGGGCTGCCCGTCGAGCCGCCGCACGCGCCCTACGTGTTCTCCCGACAGCTCGGGCACGACCTGGCACTGTTCGGCCTGCCCGAGGGTGCGCCGGCGGCGTGGCGGGGCACCCCCGGCGAGGGCCCGTGGGCGGCGTTCTGGACCGACCCGCACCCGGACGACGGCACGTCGACGCACGACGCCGCCGTCCGGGCGGTGCTGCTCGTGGACTCCCCGAAGGAGGTCGGGGCGGTCCGCCGGGCGATGAACCGCCCCGGACCCCTGCACCTCGACCTGGAGCGGGCCGCCGACCCGGCCGTCAAGCTGCGCACCGCCGTCGTGACCTGACCCCCTGAGGGCCCCCCTCACCACCCCCTGCGGCCGTCGTGCGTGCTGGAACGGTCCCCCATCAGCGGTGATGAGGGACCGTTCCAGCACGCTCGATGCGGCGACGGGTCAGTGGGCGAAGTGCCGCGTCCCCGTCAGGTACATCGTGACGCCCGCGGCCTTCGCCGCCTCGACGACCTCCTCGTCCCGGATCGACCCGCCGGGCTGGACGACGGCGCGCACGCCGGCGTCGAGCAGCACCTGCAGCCCGTCGGCGAACGGGAAGAAGGCGTCGCTCGCCGCGACGGCGCCGCGTGCGCGCTCGGCACCCTCGGCGAGGGAGTTGGCCCGCTCCACCGACAGCCGGCAGGAGTCCACCCGGTTGACCTGCCCCATGCCGATCCCGACGGCGGCACCGTCGGCGGCGAGCAGGATCGCGTTGGACTTCGCGGCACGCACGGCACGCCACGCGAAGGCGAGGTCGGCCAGCGTCGCCTCGTCGGCGGGCTCGCCGGAGGCCAGCGTCCAGGACGCCGGGTCGTCGCCGGCGGCCTGGAACCGGTCGACCGCCTGGACGAGCAGGCCGCCGGAGATCGGCCGCGTCTCGGCAGGTGCCTCCGGGGCGCCCTCGACCACGAGCAGGCGGATGTTCTTCTTGGCCTGCAGCACCTCGAGCGCCTCGGGCTCGAAGCCCGGCGCCACGACGACCTCGGTGAAGACCGGGGCGATCTGCTCGGCGGCGGCCTTCGTGACCGTCCGGTTGGCCGCGATGACGCCGCCGAACGCGGACACCGGGTCGGTGGCGTGGGCGCGGGCGTGCGCCTGGGCGACGTCCGCCCCGACGGCGATGCCGCAGGGGTTGGCGTGCTTGATGATCGCCACGGCCGGGTCGGCGTGGTCGTGGGCGGCCCGCCACGCGGCGTCGGCGTCGACGTAGTTGTTGTAGCTCATCGCCTTGCCGTGCAGCTGGGTGGCCTGGGCCAGACCCGTCGCACCGTCGGTGCGGGTGTACAGCGCGGCACCCTGGTGCGGGTTCTCGCCGTAGCGCAGCACGTCGGAGCGCTCGTAGGTCGCACCGACGACGTCGGGCATGCCGGACGTGGTCGCGGCCTCGTCGGGAGCGTAGGCGCCGGCGAACCACGCCGAGACGGCGACGTCGTAGGTCGCGGTGTGCGCGAAGGCCGCGGCGGCGAGGCGCTTGCGCTCGGCGAACGTGAACCCGCCCGCCCGCGCGGCGGCGGTGACGTCGTCGTACCGGGCCGGGTCGACGACGACGGCGACGCTCGGGTGGTTCTTCGCGGCGGCGCGGACCATCGAGGGGCCGCCGATGTCGATCTGCTCGACGACGGCGTCGGGAGCGGCTCCCGACGCGACGGTGTCGGCGAACGGGTACAGGTTCACCACGACGAGGTCGAAGGGCTCGATCTCGAGGTCGCGGAGCTGGTCCAGGTGGTCCTGCTTGCGGGTGTCGGCGAGGATGCCGGCGTGCACCCGCGGGTGCAGGGTCTTGACGCGACCCTCGAGGCACTCGGGGAACCCGGTGAGCTCCTCGACGCGGGTGACGGGCACTCCCGCGTCGGCGATCCGCGCCGCGGTCGAGCCGGTGGACACCAGCTCGACGCCGGCGCCGTGCAGGGCGGTGGCGAGCTCGGCGAGGCCGGTCTTGTCGTAGACGCTCAGCAGCGCCCGACGGATCGGGCGGCGGGCGTCGTCGGCGAGCTGGACGTCGGGGGTCGAGGGTGCGGGGTGGGCACCGGACATCATGGTCTCCTCGGGGTCGGACCTTCGCGGAAACCCTGGCACCCAGGCGGGCGGCGCGCACGGTGTGGCTCGACGGGGGCCGAGTCGGCCGCTCCCCGGTGGTGGCTCCACCCTCGCCAGTCACGACCGGGGCCGATCCTACCGGCGCGGCCGCGCCGACGGGGAACCGGTGCGGCACCCGGCCGGGACCCGCGCGGTCAGCGCGGCGCCGGCACGACCTCGAACCCCAGCAGGCGCCAGGCGCGCACGGCGTACTGCTCGCGCTCCCAGGACGGGCACCGGGTCAGCGCGGAGGCGACCATCTCGATGCCGAGCAGGACGTCCTCGACCTCTGTCCCAGGAGGCACGTCACCGCGCTCCTGGGCGGTGTCCAGCCGGGCTTCCACGACGACGGCGAGCCGCGCCGTCAGGCCCAGGAGCCGGGGGTCCGGACCGGCCTCCGGGTCGCTCGTCGCCAGGTCGATGCTCACCACAGAGTCGATGGCGTGCCGCGTGATCAGCCCCAGCAGGTCCGGCAGGGTCGCGTCGGGGTCCGCGGCCCGCTCCTCCACGGTCGAGACCTGCTCCTCGAACAGCGCGAGGACCAGCGCCAGACGGTCAGGGAAGTGCCGGTACAGGCTCCCCTGGCCGACCCCTGCCCTCCGGGCGACCGAGTTCAGGGGGGCGTCGGCCCCGTACTGGGCGAAGATCTCGCGTGCTGCCGCCAGCAGCGCCGCGCGGTTGCGCGCGGCGACCCTCGGCCCCTGGTTGGACCGCCTGCCGTCCTTGCTCACCGACGTGGCCACGGTGCCACTCTAGACACAGCAGACCGGACGCCGTCGTCCGGTGACCTCGCGGCCGCGCAGCCGCGCAGCCGGCACATGATCACGCCGCCGGCCCCCTGGAAGGTGCCGACGGCGTGGTGCGTCGCTCCGTGCTGGACGTCTCACGAACCCGTCGGAGCGCAGCGCTCCGGAGCATCGTCAGTTGACACCCAGCTCCACCTTGTCGCTCATCTCCCACGTCGCCCTCTTGTCAGGGTCGTGGACGACCAGGAACTGGGGTGGGTCCGCATCCGCGAACGCGACCACCGTGACCTTCTCGTCCCGTGTCCCGTTCTCCAGGCGGCTCGCGACAGGATGCTTGAAGGTCACCATGTGCAAACGGCCGTTGGCGGTCTTCTCGGCCGATGTCGCCATGCCGCGGGCCATGACGTCAGCCGCGGTGATCACGGCCCAGAAGGCGATGACGGCGATGATGATCGCCGCGACCTGCCCCGGGCTGAAGCTCACCAGCTCGAGCTGGTTCACCGCCCAGGTGCCCGCTGCCGTGATGACCGGCGCCAACACACCGACCACCTTGGTGAGGCTGAAAGCCTTGGCCTGCACCACATCGGCCTGTTGGGCCTCCTCGTCCGTGTTCGTGAAGAACTGCCACAGGTTCGTCATGATCACACCTCCGTCCGGTGACCGAAGCCACCGAGGCTTCCTCTTCATTCTCGGCCGGGGCCGGGCCTCCTGCACGGCGTCCGCCCCCGGCCAGACCGGCCCCGGGCGGGGGACGTCAGACCTCGATCGCGTCGTCGGCCCAGCTCGCGGGCAGCCCGATCCGACGCACGGGCCGGGCGCACCACACGCCCACCACCGCGACGCCGAGCACCCCGGCGAGGACGACGAGCGTCGTCGGCAACCCGGCCGAGGCCAGCAGCCCCGCACCGACCAGGGGCGCCGACGGCAGCGCGACGACCCCGGACAGCTCCAGGACCGAGGAGAGCCGGCCCTGCATCTGCGGCGGGGTGATGGCGGCGACGTACCCGGCCAGGCCGGCGTTCGCCGCCGGCACCCCGAGCACGCCGAGGCCGAGCGCCACCACGAGGACCACGAAGTCCTGGGTCGCGGCCATGACGACGGCGGACACGGCCACCATCGCCAGCGAGAGCGGCGTGACCACACCCACGCGCACCCTCGCGACCACGGCCGGCGCGAGGAGCGCACCGACCAGCATCGACGCCCCGGCGGTGCCGGACAGCAGGCCGATCTGCGCCGCCGGCGTGCCGGCGGCGGTCAGGTCGAGCGTGATCGCCACCAGCAGCGCGTTGATGGCCACGTTGATGACCGCGAACAGCCCCAGGCAGATCCGGAACAGCGGGACCGACCACACGTACCGCAGCCCCTCGCGCAACGCGGCGAGGGGTCGGGTGCCCCGCGCCTCGGCGAGGTCGGTGTGCAGCGGCTCGCGCACCAGCCAGGTGCAGAGCGCGGTCATCAGGTGCCCGACGGCCCCGGCGACCAGCGGCACGGCGTGCGCGATGCCGTAGAGCAGCCCGCCGATCGGCCCGGCGGCGAGGCCGGCCGCCGCGTCCCGGCCCTGGGCCGCGGCATAGGCGGTCGCGAGCTGGTCCTGCGGCACGACGGAGCGGAAGGCACCGGCCACCGCCGGGTCGACGAAGGACCCGGCGACGGAGGAGACGAGCAGCAACGCCATCAGGTGCCACGCCCCGAGCGTCCCGGCCAGCACCGCGACGGCGCCGCTCGCCCACGCCAGGGCCGCCACCGTCGCCGCCACGACGACGAGGCGACGGCGGTCCACCCGGTCCGCGACGACACCCGCGGGCAGGGTGGCGAGAAGGGCTCCGGCGTGCCCGACGGCGGAGATCACCCCTGCCTGCCAGACGGAGCCGGTCACGGCGTAGGCCAGCAGCGGCACGGCGAACGCCGCCATGCCCGCCCCGAAGGCCTGCGCCGTGAGGCCGGACATCACGAGCAGGTAGGAACGGTTGGCCAGGAGGCTGCGCGGCGGGTGTCCCGAGGTCGGGTCGGCGAGGGTGGTCACCTGCGCAACAGTACGTGCGCACCTGTTATTGCGCAATAGTTCTTGCGCAATAGTCGTTGATAAACTCCGCGGCATGGAGGACACGTTCCTGGTGCAGACCCCGGAGGCGCTGAAGGCGATCGCCCACCCGCTGCGTCAGCGCATCCTCATGGACCTCGTCGTGGCAGGGCACGCCCGGGCGGCCGACCTCGCGCGGTCCGTCGACGCCCCGGCCAACTCGGTCAGCTTCCACCTGCGCACGCTCGCGAAGGCCGGGATGGTCGTGGAGGCGCCGGAGCTGGCGCGCGACGGGCGCGACCGCGTCTGGCGGCCCGTCGCCGAGAACTTCCGGGTCGAGCCGGGGACCGCCGGCACCGCCACGGAGATCCTGCGACCCGCGCTGGCCTGGGTCGAGCGGCTCTTCACGACGGCGAACGACGGCGGGCCCGCCGACGAGGGCACCAAGCGCCGTGCGCTCGTGATCAACAACGTGTCGCTGACCCCCGACGAGGCCCGTGCGTTCCGGGACGAGCTCGTCGCGTTCCACGAGAAGTGGGCCGACCGCGCGTTCTCGCGAGCACGGCAGGACCCGGACGCCCCCCGCGACGCCTACCAGGTCCTCCTGGCGCTCGGTCCTCGCGACGAGGGCTGATCAGCCGATGGCGGCGCGGCGGCCCTCGACGCGCAGCCCCTCCCGGGCCACGCGCCCGACGGTCTCCACGAGCAGCGACCGCTCGGCGACCTTGATCCGCTCGTGCAGCGCCGACTCCTCGTCGTCGTCCAGGACGGGCACGGCCGCCTGGGCGATGATCGGCCCGGTGTCCACGCCGTCGTCGACCACGTGCACCGTGCAGCCGGTCATCTTCACGCCGTAGGCGAGCGCGTCGCGCACGCCGTGCGCCCCGGGGAACGACGGCAGCAGCGCCGGGTGCGTGTTGACGACCCGGCCCGGGAAGCGGGCCAGGAAGTCCGGGGACAGGATCCGCATGAAGCCGGCCAGCACGACCCAGTCGGGCCGGAAGACGTCCACCGCCTCCGTGATCCCCCGGTCCCAGGCGGCGCGGTCGGCGAAGTCGGCCGGCGAGACCGCCACCGACGCCACCCCGGCGTCCCGGGCCAGGTCCAGGGCCCCGGCGTCGGGCCGGTCGGAGACGACCCCGACCACCCGGGCGCCGTACGCCTCGTCCTCGTGCGCGGCCAGCAGCGCCGCGAGGTTCGACCCACCGCCCGAGGCGAGCACGACGAGGCGCGCGCCGGACGTGGGGGGTACAGGATGGCCGGACGGTGTCTGCACGCGCCCACCCTACGTCCCCGGCGGGGTGCTCCCGTCGTCCGGCGCGGCCGGTGATCTCCGGGCGGCCAGCCACCGGCGCGCGACGGCCCCGAGCAGCACCAGCACCGCCCCGCCGCCGATCTCGGCCGCGACGACCCCGCCCGTCACCCAGGCGTCGGCGCCCACGACCGCGAACCGCTCCGCGCCGGCGGACCCGCCGGCGACCTCCTGGAGCACGACGGTCACCGCGCCGGCGGCGACGGCCACGCCGCCGGCGATCCAGGCCAGGTCGGGCACCCGGACGAGGTTCGGCTCGAGCCGGCGCCAGGCGAACCACCCCGCCGCCGCACCGCAGCCGACGACCAGCACCGGCGTCCACTGCGCGACCGGTGTCGACCAGGCCGGGCCCGGCAGCACGCCGAGCAGCGGCAGCCCCGGCAGGGGGCCGGCGTCGGTCGCCGCCGCCGAGAAGGTGCTGTCCGCACCGACCGCGAACCCCGGGCCGGCGAGCCACGCCGTCGACCAGAGCACCAGGTTCGGGACCAGGGCCGCCTGGGTGAGCAGCAGCACGACGACGGCGAACCAGCTCCCGCCCAGACCCGCCGCGACCTCGGCGGCGGTCCCTCGCCCGAGGACGATCCAGACCGTCGTCAGCACCCCGCCCAGCGCGGTCAGCAGGCCGAGCCCCACCAGTCCCGCCCGCAGCCCGAGCCGCGCCGTGTCCGGCAGGACGGGGTCCAGCCGCGGTGTCAGCCCGGCGAGCAGCGGGCCGTCCGGCGCCGAGAACATGCCGAGGGCGAACCCGCCCCCGCCCAGCACGACACCGCCCAGGACGGCGGCGCCGACCTGGACCGCAACCTCACCGACCGCCGGCGACGGGGAGGCACCGGCCGCCAGCACGACCGTCGCCGCCACGAGGGCCAGCGTGTAGGTGATCGTGCCCCCGAGCCACGCGGCCAGCGTCGGCACCGCCGACCGCTTGGCGGTGACGTGCGTGACGAACAGCGCCAGGGCGGTCAGCCCGAGCGGCACGACGGTCACCGTCGCACCGGCCGCCGCGAGGGGCACACCGTGCCCCAGCAGCCACAGGCCGGTCGCCGCCGTCCCGCCGGCCCCCAGGCCGCCGTCGGACCCGGACGCGCTCGGGGAGTCCAGCACCGCCGCCACCGCCAGCAGCGCGACGACCGCGTAGGACAGCCCGGCGGCCTGCAGCGCCGCCCACACCCCCGAGGAGGCCAGGGTGAACCGGTCCCGGAAGGTGCGGGTCGGTTCCGGCTCGACGACGGGGGCGTTGCGGCTGCTGGCGGTGGTGCTCACCGGCCCATCGTCACCCGGGGCCGACGGGCGCCGGTCCCTGCCACGCCGAGGACGACGACGCCCGCCCGGCCCGGCAGGCGCGGGCGGGGCGGGCGTCGGGTGCGTCGGACGCTCAGCGGCTCTGCAGCAGCTCGCGCATGAGACGGGCGGTCTCGGACGGCGTCTTGCCGACCTTGACGCCGACGGCCTCGAGGGCCTCCTTCTTCGCCTGGGCGGTGCCGGAGGAGCCGGAGACGATCGCGCCGGCGTGGCCCATCGTCTTGCCCTCCGGGGCGGTGAAGCCCGCGACGTAGCCCACGACCGGCTTCGTCACGTGCTCGGCGATGTAGGCCGCGGCACGCTCCTCGGCGTCGCCGCCGATCTCGCCGATCATCACGATCGCCTCGGTGGCCGGGTCGTTCTCGAACGCCTCGAGCGCGTCGATGTGCGTCGTCCCGATGACCGGGTCGCCGCCGATGCCGATCGCGGTGGAGAAGCCCAGGTCACGCAGCTCGTACATCATCTGGTACGTCAGCGTGCCGGACTTCGAGACCAGACCGATCGGGCCGGAGCCGGTGATGGTGTGGGGGGTGATGCCGGCCAGCGACTCGCCCGGGGTGATGATGCCGGGGCAGTTCGGACCGATCATCCGGGTGTCCTTGCCGTCGAGGTAGGCGAAGACCTCGGCGGTGTCCTGGACGGGCACGCCCTCCGTGATGACCACGAGGAGGCCGATGCCGGCGTCGATGGCCTCCACGCAGGCGTCCTTGGTGAACGCCGGCGGCACGAAGACGACCGAGACGTCGGCGCCGGTCTCGGCCATGGCCTCCTTGACCGAGCCGAAGACCGGCAGCGTGACCGGGTTGCCCTCGTGGTCGGTGTGCTCGACCGTCTGGCCGGCCTTGCGGGCGTTGACGCCGCCGACGATGTTGGCGCCGGAGGAGAGCATCAGGGCGGTGTGCTTGGCACCCATGCCGCCGGTGATGCCCTGGACGATGATCTTGGAGTCGGAGTTCAGGTAGATCGACATGTCAGTGAATCTTCGCTTTCCGGCGTCTCAGGCGGTCGCGGCGGCCTTGGCTGCTGCCGTCTCAGCGCCGCCGTCCATGGTCTCGGCAAGGGTCACGAGGGGGTGGTTAGCCTCGGTGAGGATCGCGCGCCCCTTCTCGACGTTGTTGCCGTCGAGACGGACGACCAGCGGCTTGGACGCCTCGTCGCCGAGGATCTCCAGCGCGCCGACGATGCCCTTGGCGACCTCGTCGCAGGCGGTGATGCCGCCGAAGACGTTCACGAACACGGACTTGACCTGCTCGTCGTGCAGGATGACGTCGAGGCCGGCCGCCATGACCTGCGCGTTGGCGCCGCCGCCGATGTCGAGGAAGTTCGCGGGCTTGACGCCGCCGTGCGCCTCACCGGCGTAGGCGACGACGTCGAGGGTCGACATGACCAGCCCCGCGCCGTTGCCGATGATGCCGACCTCGCCGTCGAGCTTGACGTAGTTGAGGTCGTGCTCCTTCGCCTTCGCCTCCAGGGGGTCCGTGGTGGCGGAGTCCTCGAGCTCGGCGTGGTCCGGGTGCCGGAAGTCGGCGTTGGCGTCGAGCGTGACCTTGCCGTCCAGGGCGATGATGTCGCCCTGGGAGGTCTTGACCAGCGGGTTGACCTCGACGAGGGTCGCGTCCTCCTCGGAGAACACGGTCCACAGCTGCTGGATCGCCGCGGCGACCTTGTCCTTGACGTCGGCGTCGAAGCCGGCGGCCTCGACGATCTCGGCCGCCTTGGCGGCGTCGATGCCCACGGCCGGGTCGACCGCGACACGGGCCAGCGCCTCGGGCCGCTCGACGGCGAGCTCCTCGATCTCCACGCCGCCCTCGACGGAGCACATGGCGAGGTAGTTGCGGTTGGCGCGGTCCAGGAGCACCGAGAAGTAGTACTCCTCGGCGATCTGCGCACCGGCGGCGATCATGACGCGGTGGACCGTGTGGCCCTTGATGTCCATGCCGAGGATCTCCTCGGCCTTCTGGGCGGCCTCCTCGGGGGAGTGCGCCAGCTTCACACCGCCGGCCTTGCCACGGCCGCCGATCTTGACCTGGGCCTTGACGACGACAGTGCCGCCGCCGAGCTTCTCTGCGCCCGCACGAGCCTCTTCCGGCGTCGTCGCGACGACGCCGCCGAGCACGGGCACGCCGTGCTTCTCGAAGATGTCGCGAGCCTGGTATTCGAACAGGTCCACCCTGCTGCGTCCTTCCATCGGTTGTGCCCCTGGGTCGGCAGAGGCCGGCCTGAGCGATGTCTCGACGTCAAGACATCTGCGCTCCAGAGTAGTGCGCCGCCGTCCGGCCACGGCACCCACAGCGCATTCTGCCCCCTCGACGTGATCGATTCCACAGGCCCCGGGGGGACGCCCTCGCCCGCCGCGGCAGGCATCTCGGACGTTTCGCGCCTACAGCTTGGTGACGGGGCTGAAACGCAGCAGCAGGCGCTTCGTGCCGTCGGCACCGAAGTCGATCTTCGCCACGGCGTTCTGACCGGTCCCCTCCAGGCCGACCACCGTGCCCGCCCCGTACGCGTCGTGGGTGACCTTGTCCCCCACCGCCAGCGACGGGATGTCGGTGTCCTGGCGCGGTGTCGCCGACCCGAACCGCGGCCCGCCGGACCCGCCGCCCGTCCGGCCGATCGGCCGCGGCGGACCGCTCGACGGCGCTTTCCCCGCCGCCGCCCGCGACCCGGCACCGGACCCGGCGCGTGCCGGTGCGCGGCCGGCACCGTAGGCGCCGCCGCCCCAGGTCGAGCCGCCGCGCCGCAACGTCTGCGTGGCCGACTCCGCCCGCCGCCAGTCGACGAGCTCGGCCGGGATCTCGTCGAGGAACCGGCTGGGCGGGAACTCGTTGGCCATCCCGAACGCCGAGCGGGTGCCCGCCCGCGACAGGTAGAGCCGTTCGCGCGCCCGGGTGATGCCCACGTAGGCGAGCCGCCGCTCCTCGGCCAGCTCGGCGTCGTCGTGCAGCGAGCGCATGTGCGGGAAGGTGCCGTCCTCCATGCCGGTGAGGAACACGACGGGGAACTCCAGGCCCTTGGCCGTGTGCAGCGTCATCAGGGTGACCACGCCCGGGTCCTCGACCGGCTCCTCGTCGTGCGCGTGCTCGGCGCCCCCGTCGGCGACGTCCTCGTCGGGGATCTGGTCGGCGTCGGCCACCAGCGAGACGCGCTCGAGGAAGTCAGCCAGGTCGCCCTCGGGGTCCATCTCGGTGAACTCGGCGGCCACGGCGTGCAGCTCGGCGAGGTTCTCGACACGGGTGGCGTCCTGCGGGTCGTCGCTGGCCCGCAGCTCGGCGAGGTACCCCGTCCGGTCCAGGACCGCGCCGAGGACCTCCGCCGGGGTGGCGTCGTCCTCGACCATCGCCCGCAGGTCGGCCATCATCGTGGCGAACGCCCGCAGCGGCTTCAGCGTGCGGGTGGTGACGGCGGGGATCTCGTCGACGCGCTGCAGGGCGGCGCCGAAGGAGATGCGCTCCGCCGCGGCGAACCCGGCCACGAGCGACTCGGCCTTGTCCCCGAGTCCCCGCTTGGGCACGTTGAGCACCCGGCGCACCGAGACGTCGTCGTCCGGGTTGGCCAGCGCCCGCAGGTAGGCGACGGCGTCCTTGACCTCCCGGCGCTCGTAGAACCGGGTCCCGCCGACCACCTTGTACGGCAGCCCGACGCGGATCAGCACCTCCTCCAGCGCCCGCGACTGGGCGTTCGTGCGGTAGAAGATCGCCACGTCGCCGGGACGCACGCCCGCGGTGTCCCCGAGCCGGTCGATCTCCTCGGCGACGAACCGGGCCTCGTGGTGCTCGTCGTCGGCGACGTAGCCGACGATCTTCGCCCCGTCCCCGGCGTCGGTCCACAGCCGCTTCGGACGACGACCCGTGTTGCGCGCGATGACGGCGTTCGCGGCCGACAGGATGCTCTGCGTGGAGCGGTAGTTCTGCTCGAGCAGGATCGTCCTCGCGTCCGGGTAGTCCTGCTCGAACTCGACGATGTTGCGGATCGTGGCCCCGCGGAAGGCGTAGATCGACTGGTCGGCGTCACCCACCACCGTCAGCTCGGCCGGGACCGCGTCCTGCTGGCCGGGCTCGTCCCCCGGCGTGCCGCCGACGAGCTCGCGCACCAGGACGTACTGCGCGTGGTTGGTGTCCTGGTACTCGTCGACCAGCACGTGCCGGAACCGGCGTCGGTAGTGCTCGGCGACGTTCGGGAACGCCTGGAGCAGGTTGACCGTCGTCATGATGATGTCGTCGAAGTCCAGCGCGTTGGCCTGTGCCAGCCGCGCCTGGTAGCGCCGGTAGACGTCGGCGAGCACCGTGTCGAACGCCGGCACCGAGGCGTCGGCGATCCCGCCGCCGGCCACCGCCCGCTCGCGCCACCCCTCCTCGGTCGCGTCGGTACCGGCCTGCTGCGCGTAGGCGTCCGGGTCGACCAGCTCGTTCTTCAGGTCGCTGATCTTCCGCGCCAGCGAGCGCGGCGGGTACTTCTTGACGTCGAGGTCCAGCTCCCGGCACACGAGGGTGATCAGCCGCTGGGAGTCGGCCGCGTCGTAGATGGAGAAGCTGGAGCGCAGCCCCAGGGTCGTGGCCTCACGGCGCAGGATGCGCACGCAGGCGGAGTGGAACGTGGACACCCACATCCGCCGGGCCGCCGGCCCCACGAGCTGCTCGACCCGCTCGCGCATCTCGGCCGCGGCCTTGTTCGTGAAGGTGATCGCCAGGATCTCCCCCGGCCGCGCGCGCCGGGTCGCCAGCAGGTGCGCGATGCGATGGGTCAGCACGCGCGTCTTGCCCGAGCCCGCACCGGCGACGATGAGCAGGGGCGCCCCGGCGTGCACGACGGCCTCGCGCTGCGGCTCGTTCAGGCCCTCCAGCAGCGCCTCGGCCTCCTCGGTGTCGGCGCTGGCACCCGCCCCCGGCTCCGTAGGCGGCTCGGGCACCCAGTCCGGAGCGCCGCCGTCGTCCCACCGCGGTGCGGTCGTGGGCAGGCGTGCGGTGTCGCCGGCGGGCGCCGGATCCAGTCCGGGGAGCGAGAGGCTGTCGAAGAGCGAAGTCATGGCGCACCCAGCCTAGGCGGTGCGGCCGACACCCGACGCCGCGCCGGGCGGTCCTACCCTCGCTATCGTCTCCGCATGGAGAGCCCCGCACGAGGCGGCACCGAGAGCACCGAGAGCACCGGGACGACCGCCGGCGCTCCACCCGTCCTGAGCCTCCAGGAGCTGCTGGCCCACCCGAGACGCCTGGTCAACCCCTCGACCGTGGGTGGGGCCATCGCGCTGGCCGTCGGCCTGGTGCTGGTGCTGGTGCCGGCCCTGTCCCACGAGCTGACGGAGGCGGTCGTCGGCATCGGCCTGCTGGTCTCGGGCGCGAACGACCTGTGGACGACCGTGCGGCGCCGGCAGGTCCGCGCGACGGTCCGGATGACGTCCGCCGTCCGCGGTCTCGCCTCCGTCCTGCTCGCGCTGGTCTTCCTGCTGTCGGCCCGCGCCGCGCTGGCCGCCACCATCCTGCTCGGAGCGATCTACCTGCTCTTCCGCAGCGTGCTCACGCTGCTGCTGGCCGCGTTCAGCAGGTCCCGCGACAAGCGGGCCCCGCGATTCGCCGCCGGCGGCGTCGGGCTCGCCCTGTCCGTGCTGATCCTCGCCGTCCCCGGCGCGTACGTCGACTGGATCGCGGCGATGGTCGGCGTCGTCGCCGTCCTCGGGGGCTCGATCACCCTCGCCTACGGGTACCGCGTCGCCGCCGGCCGGCTCCCGGCGCCCGACGGGCTGTACCCCTCGTTCACCGAGATCATCTGGACCTGGGTCGAGCACGTGGACGTCGGGACGACGCGGCGGGTGCAGATCGCCGACCAGCTCTACCTCGAACGTCCCGAGATGGCCGCCAAGCAGATCGCCTGGTGGACGATGCTCGTGCTCAGCGTGTGCATCGCCACCCTCGCCGTCCTGCAGGACTCGACGGCGGTGGTCATCGGGGCGATGCTCGTCGCGCCGCTCATGACGCCCATCCTGGGGCTCGCGGCCGCCCTGGTCAGCGGCTGGGCGTTCCGTGCCGTGCGCTCCCTGGCCCTGATCCTGGCCGGGACGGCGGTGGCGATCCTCCTCGCCTTCGTCATCGCCGCCTGGGTGCCGATCGTGGTGCCGTTCGACACGAACAGCCAGATCACCTCCCGCGTGGAACCGACCCTGCTCGACATGCTCGTCGCGATCGCCGCCGGGGCCGCGGGCGCCTTCGCCACGGTCGACCGGCGGGTCGCCGCCTCCCTCGGCGGTGTCGCCATCGCCGTGGCGCTGGTCCCGCCGCTGTCCGTGGTCGGCGTCGCGCTCAGCGACGGCCGCCTGGGTGACGCGGGCGGGGCCCTGCTGCTGTTCGGCACCAACTTCGTCTCGATCGTGCTGGCGGCGGCCGTGGTGTTCGTCCTCACCGGGGTGGCCGACCCGCGTCAGCTGCGGCGCGGCGGCCGCAAGATCCTGCTCACGATGGCACCGTTCGTCACCGCGGCGCTGGTGATCCTGCTACCGCTGCTGCTGACCACGGACGGCCTGCTCGAGACGTCGTCCCAGCAGCGCACGGCCCAGGGGGTCGTCGACGACTGGTTGCCCGACTCCTCGCGGCTCACCCTGACCTCCGTCTCGGTCTCCGACGGCACCGTCCAGGTCGACCTGGCCGGTGCCGCGGACGACCTGCCCGAGCTCGCCGACCTGCGGACCGCGCTGGACGAGCAGCTCGACGGCTCCTACGCCGTCGACGTGGCCGTCACGCCGGTCGAGATCGAGAGCGTCCCGGCCGTGTCGCCCTCGCCGTCGCCCTCACGGCTGAACATCGACCTCGGCTGACGCCGGCTGGTCGCACCCCGCTAGCTCGTCGAGGCGCCCGCCCCGACCCGCCGCATGGGCGTGTGCGGGATCCCGTCCTCGAGGTACTCGGGGCCGTCCGGCACGAACCCGAAGGTGGCGTACCAGCCGACCAGCGGGGACTGGGCGCCGAGCACGACGTCCTGGCCCGGCGAGGCGGTCGTGGCGGCCTCCACCGCAGCCCGCATGAGCACGGCGGAGGCGCCGGTCCCGCGCACGTCCGGGTGGCAGACGACGCGTCCGACGCGCTGCTCGCCGCCGTCGTCGAGCACGCGGGCGGTCCCCACGAGCCGCCCCGCGTCGAGCAGCAGGACGTGCCGCGTCGCGGGCTCGAGGTCGCGGTCGTCGAGGTCCGGGTAGGCGCACGCCTGCTCGACGACGAAGACGTCCTGCCGCAACCGGCACAGGTCGAAGACGGTCCGGGGGCCGAGGTCGTCGAGTCGACGGGTGAGGATCTCCACGGCGTCATCGTCACACGCCCGTGCGTCCCGCGGCTCAGGTGAGGACGAGCCCGACGATCCAGACGCCGGTCGCCAGCAGCCCGCCGAGGAGCTGGATGCCGATGGTGATCGCGGTCGCCTGGAGCGCGGCGACGGTCGCCTGCCAGGCGGCCGCTCGGTCGCGGCGCCGCACGAGCTCGACGAGCATCACCGCGAGGGTGAAGAACAGGAAGAGCCCGACCACGGGCACCAGGAAGAACCCGACGATCCCCGCGATGCCCCCGACGGCGAGCGTGAACCACGGCACCTCGGCACGCCGCATGTGCCGGCCGGCCACGAGCCAGTTGCCCGTCTCGGCCGCGACGATCAGCAGGGCGGCGACGGCGAAGACCACCCACGCCGTCGTCCCGCCCGTGGCCCAGGCCCACAGCAGCAGGGCGCCGCCGACCAGGGCGTTGCCCGGCAGCACCTGGACGACGATGCCGACGAGGCCGACGGCGATCGCGAGGCCGACGAGGACCTCGCCGAGCACGCTCACGCGCCGCCCCCGGAGGGTGCGGCGGGAGGAAGGTGGGTCACCAGAAGACGGCGACGACGATGTTGACCAGCGTCAGGGCGCCGATCGTGTGCTTGAGGCCGGGGGTGACGGCACCCGTGCCGTTGTCCCCCTTGCGGCCCTGCCGCTTGGCGACGAAGGCGAGCACCGTGATGACCAGGGCGACCGCGAGCTTCACGCCGATCTTCGCCATGGAGGGGCCGCCGTCGTCCCACAGACCGCCGACCTCGGCGACGCCCACCATGAGGATGCCTGCCACCAGGGCGGTCGCGGCGCCGTGGAACACGCCGCGGTACAGGCCCGGGGTGCGCAGCGAGGCGAGGTAGCCACCCAGGACGATGGCCCACCCGACGAAGTGCAGCACCGTGAAGATGTTGTAGAGGAACTCCATGGGGGCCAGCCTAGCGACGGGACGGTGGCGCCCGGACCACCGCAGCCGTGGGACGCCTCACGTGCCGCGCGCACGTCCCATGATGCGGACCGCTGCTTTCGCGGGCCGACCGCCTCGGGTTACATTCGTCGCCATGACCACGGCCACGCCCCGGATGCGCACGACGAACCGTCGTGCCATGTCGGCGTGCCCGCTGCACCTGTGCATGTGCAGCTGTCAGTGCTGCTGTCGCTGATCGCGCCCCTCTCAGCACCTCCGCACCGCGGACCTGAGCACCGGCGCGCGCCGTCGGTCCTCACCCACCCCCGCTGAGTCCCGTCGTCGCGCGCGTCCCACCCCGAGGACCCGAGGACTCTCCCCCGATGACGACGCAGACCACCACGCCGCAGGACGCCGCCGGCCGCCCGGCACGCCCCGCCCGGACACCGAAGCCGAACGGCCAGTGGAAGATCGACGGCACCACGCCGCTGAACCACAACGAGGAGTTCAAGCAGGAGGGGCCGCCGCTCGAGGTGCGGGAGCGCATCGAGTCGACGTACGCCCACGAGGGCTTCGACTCCATCGCCGACGACGACCTGCACGGCCGGTTCCGCTGGTGGGGCCTCTACACCCAGCGCAAGCCCGGCATCGACGGCGGCCGCACCGCCACGCTCGAGCCGCACGAGCTCGAGGACCGCTACTTCATGCTGCGCGTGCGGACCGACGGCGCGGAGCTGACCCCGGACGCCCTGCGCGTCCTCGGCGGCATCTCGGACGAGTTCGGCCGCGGCACCGCGGACGTCACCGACCGGCAGAACATCCAGTACCACTGGATCGAGATCGAGAGCATGCCGGAGATCTGGCGCCGCCTCGACACCGTCGGGCTCGAGACCACGACCGCCTGCGGCGACTCGCCCCGCGCCTTCCTCGGCAGCCCCGTCGCCGGCATCGCCTCCGACGAGATCATCGACGCCACGCCGGTCATCGACGAGATCAAGCGCCGCTTCATCGGCGACCCCGCCCTCGCGAACCTGCCCCGCAAGTTCAAGACCGCCATCTCCGGCCACCCCAGCCTCGACGTCGTGCACGAGATCAACGACATCTCGCTGGTCGGGGTGGAGCACCCCGAGCGGGGTGCCGGCTTCGACCTGTGGGTCGGCGGGGGGCTGTCCACCGCCCCGCGCCTGGGCGAGCGCCTCGGCGTGTTCGTCACGGCGGACCAGGCTCCCGACGTCTGGCACGGCGTGATCCGGATCTTCCGTGACTACGGCTACCGCCGGCTGCGCAACAAGGCCCGGCTGAAGTTCCTGCTCAAGGACTGGGGCCCGGAGAAGTTCCGCGAGGTCCTCGAGACCGAGTACCTCGGGTACGCCCTGCCCGACGGTCCTCCCCCGGCGCCGGCGACCAGGCCCGGCGACCACGTCGGGGTCCACGAGCAGAAGGACGGGGACCTCTACGTCGGGGCGGCACCGGTCGTGGGCCGCGTGGGCGGCGGGACCCTGACCGGCCTCGCCGACCTGCTCGAGTCGGTGGGGGCCCGCTCCGCCCGGCTCACCGCCCACCAGAAGGTCGTCGTGCTGGGGGTGCCGGCCGACCGCGTCGACGAGCTGGTCGACGGTCTGGAACCGCTGGGCCTGACCGCGCGGCCCTCCCTGTTCCGACGCAACACGATCGCGTGCACGGGCATCGAGTTCTGCAAGCTCGCCATCGTGGACACCAAGGACACCGCGGCACGGGTCATCGCCGAGCTGGAGCAGCGGCTGGACGAGCAGGCCGAGCAGCTGGACCGCCCGATCTCGCTGAACGTCAACGGCTGCCCCAACTCCTGCGCCCGCATCCAGACGGCGGACATCGGGCTCAAGGGCCAGATCATCACCGTCGACGGCGAGCAGATGCCGGGCTTCCAGGTCCACCTGGGCGGCAGCCTCGCCGGTCAGGGCCACGACGCCGGGGGGCTCGGGCGCACGGTGCGCGGGCTCAAGGTCCCCGCCACCGAGATCGCGGACTACGTCGAACGCGTCGTCCGCCGCTACGCGGCGGACCGCACCGACGGCGAGTCGTTCGCCGAGTGGGCCCATCGCGCCGACGAGGCGGTGCTGCAGTGACGGCGGTCCAGGTCGGTCTCGGCGTCGGCCCCACCGCCGGGACGCGATCCGGCACGTCCTCGCTGGCCGGGGCCGCCGCAGCCGCACGGCGTCGGTCCGCCGAGCGGGAGATGTCGCGCGCCCGCCGCAACGCCCGGGTGGACGGCCGCGAGCGCCGACGGCGCTCCGACGTCGAGCTGTCGCAGATCGCGGAGCGCGGCCGTCGGGAGCTCGGCGGGTCCGGGCCCGGGTCGGCGGACGAGGCCTCGGCCGAGGAGGTCGTCGCCTGGGCGGTGGCGGAGTTCGGCGACTCCCTCGCCGTGGCCTCGTCCATGACCGACTCGGTCCTGGCCGCCCTCGTCAGCGCCCAGCTCCCCTGGGTGGACGTGCTGTTCGGCGAGACCGGCTACCACTTCGCCGAGACGCTCGGCACGCGGGACGCCGTCGCGCACTCCCTCGACGTCACCGTCGTGGACGTGCGCCCGCTGCTCAGCGTCACGGAGCAGGACGACGCCTACGGCCCCGACCTGTTCGCCCGCGACCCGGAGGCCTGCTGCCGCATGCGCAAGGTCGAGCCGATGCGCCGCGTGCTCGCGGGCTACGAGGCCTGGGCCACGGGTGTGCGCCGGGCGGACTCCGGATCCCGCGCCAGGGCCGAGCTCGTCGCGTGGGACGCGTCCAACAACCTGGTCAAGATCAACCCGATCGCGGCGTGGAGCGACGACGAGCTGGTGGGCTACGCCCTGCGGCACGGACTGACGGTCAACCCGCTGCTGCAGGACGGCTACCCGTCGATCGGCTGCGAACCGTGCACCCGGCGCGTCGCTCCCGGCGAGGACGCCCGGGCCGGCCGCTGGGCGGGGGCGGACAAGTCCGAGTGCGGCCTGCACATCTGAGACCGACGAGGAACACCCTGTGAACGACATCTACCCCCTGGGTCTGCGCGTGCGGGACCGGCTCGTCGTCGTGGTCGGCGGCGGGCCCGTCGCCGCGCGTCGTACCCGCGGCCTGCTGGACGCCGGCGCGCGCGTGCGCGTCGTGTCCCCGGTCGTGGTCGACGAGCTGGCCGACGCGGCCGCCGCCGGCACGATCGAGCACACCGCTCGTGCGTACCGCGCGGGCGACCTCGACGGCGCCTGGCTCGTGCACACCGCCACCGGCGTGCCCGCCGTCGACCGCGCGGTGGCCGCCGAGGCCGAGCGGACGCAGACCTTCTGCGTCGTGGCGGCCGACGCGGACGCCGCCACGGCCTGGGTCCCCGCCTCCACCTGCCTGCCCGCGGCGGATGCCCGGGCGTCGGACGACACCGGGCCGGACCCCTCCGCGGCGGACGTCGTCGTGTCCGTGCACGCCGGTCGTGACCCCCGGCGCGCGGCCCGGCTGCGCGACGCCGTCGCGGCGGCGCTGACCTCCGGCGAGCTGCCCCTGCGTCGCGTCCGCGAGGTCCGGGGCGACGGGTCCGACGGCGGCCGCACCGGACGCGTCGCTCTCGTCGGCGGCGGGCCGGGCGACCCCGGACTGCTCACCGGACGCGGGCGACGTCTCCTGGCGAGCGCCGACGTGGTCGTCGTGGACCGTCTCGCCCCCCGGGGCGTCCTGACGGCGCTCGCGGACGACGTCGAGGTCATCGACGTGGGCAAGACCGCCGGCAACCATCCCGTGCCGCAGGAGCGCATCAACGAGCTCCTCGTCGAGCACGCGCGCGCCGGACGCGACGTCGTGCGGCTCAAGGGCGGGGACCCGTACGTCTTCGGCCGAGGCGGCGAGGAGCTGACGGCCTGCCGGGCCGCGGGTCTCGACGTCGAGGTGGTGCCCGGCGTGACGTCGGCGGTGTCCGTGCCGGCCGCCGTCGGGATCCCGGTCACGCACCGCGGGGTGGCGGCCGGGTTCAGCGTCCTCACCGCGCACGAGGCGCTCGACGCCGTGCCCGGCGGGCCGGAGCACACGCTGGTCCTGCTGATGGGCGTCACCCGCCTCGCCGCGACGGCCACGGCGCTGGTCGCCGCCGGCCGCCCGGCCGACACCCCCGTCGCGGTGGTCGAGGACGGGTACGGACCCCGTCAGCGCGCCACGGTGGGCACCCTGGCCGACATCGCCGCCCGGGCCGCCGCGGCCGACGTGCAGCCGCCCGCGGTCACGGTGATCGGTGACGTCGTGCGGCTGTCACCCGCCTGGGCGGCTCACACCGCCGCGACCGAGGGTGTGAGCCCCTCGTGACACGGCGTGACACGGCCGACACCGGACCGCACGATCCGTCGCGTAGCGTGCCCGTCATGACCGTCCCGACTCTCCTCGCGATCTCCCACGGCACGTCCTCCGCGACCGGAGCGGCCGCCGTCGCCGGGCTGGTCGACGCCGTCACGGACCGGCTCGCCGGCACGGTGCCGGTCCGGGCCGGGTTCGTCGACGTCCAGGAGCCCGACGTGCCCACCTGCCTGGCCGCGCTGCGCGAGACCTCCACCGTGCTCGTCCCGCTCCTGCTGTCCGCCGGGTTCCACGTGCACGTCGACCTGCGCGAGGACGTCGAGGGCGCCGTCGCCGCCGGGCAGCAGGTCGCGCTCGCCGGGGCCCTCGGGCCGGACGACCGGCTGGTGGACCTCCTGGAGCGTCGGCTGGCGGACGCGGGGCTGGCCGCGGGCGACGTCGTCGTGCTGGCCGCGGCGGGGTCCTCCGACGCGCGGGCCGTGGCCGACTGCGAACGCACCGGCGAGCTGCTCGCCGCACGCACCGGGCACCCGGTCCGTGTCGGCTACCTCGCCAACGCCACGCCGACCCTGCGGGACGTCGTCGCGGCCGTGCGCGAGGAGCACCCGGGGGCGCGGGTGGCCACGGCGAGCTACCTCATCGCCCCCGGCTACTTCCAGACCCTGGCGGAGCGGGCCGGCGGCGACACGACCTCCGCCCCGCTGCTGCTGCCGGAGGGCCCCGCTCCCGAGGAGCTCGTCGAAATCGTCGTCGACCGCTACCGGGCCGCCCGCTGAGCCGACCGCGACGACCGTCAGAGCAGACGCCGCGCGGCCGCCCACCGGGTCAGCTCGTTGCGGTTGGACAGCTGCAGCTTGCGCAGCACCGCCGACACGTGGGTCTCGACGGTCTTGACCGAGATGAACAGGTCCGAGGCGACCTCCCGGTAGGTGTAGCCGCGGGCGATGAGCCGCATCACCTGCTGCTCGCGCCGGGAGAGGCGGTCGAGCTCGTCGTCGGCCACCGCGACGTCGCCCGCCGAGGTGCCGAACGCGTCGAGCACGAAACCGGCCAGCCGCGGGGAGAACACCGCGTCCCCGCCGGCGACACGGACGACCGCGGCGGACAGGTCGGACGCCGAGATGTTCTTCGTGACGTAGCCGCGCGCCCCCGCCCGGATCACCGCGACCACGTCCTCCGCGGCGTCGGACACCGACAGCGCCAGGAACCGCGTCCCGGTGAGCAGGTCGGTGCAACGACGCACCACCTCGGCCCCGCCACCGCCGTCGCCGCCGGGCAGGTGGACGTCGAGGAGCACCACCGGCGGCCGGTGCTCGTGCACGACGGCCACCGCCTCCTCGACGTCGGCGGCCTCCCCGACGACCCTGACCCGTTCGTCCAGGCTGGCCCGCACGCCGGTACGGAACATGTGGTGGTCGTCGACGAGCACGACGGGCACCGGGGTGTCGGTCACGGGCGGACTCCTTCGGTCTCGGGGGCGGACGACGCCGAGTCGGCGGACGGTGCGGTACGGACGTCGGCCGACCGAGGCACCAGCAGGTGCACCTCGGTGCCCCAGCCGGGGCGGCTGGTCACCTCGGCGGTGCCGCCACGCCGCCGCACCCGACCCAGGATGGACTCGCGCACGCCGAACCGGTCCGGCGCGACGTCGTCGACGTCGAAGCCGTCGCCGCGGTCCCGCACGAACACCTCGACCGCGGTGTCGGTCACCTCGAGGTAGACGGTCACCGGCGCGGCACCGTGCACGGCGGCGTTGACCAACGCCTCGCGGGTGGCCTGCAGCAGCGCGGTGGTCGCCTCGGTCGGCGGGCAGTCGCCGACGGCGACCGTCTCGATCTCGGCCGCGCGGCCGTCCTCGACCTCGCCCACCAGGGCGCGCAGCTCGGCCGCGAGCGACGTGCCCTCCGCGGGTCGGTCGTCGTACAGCCACTCGCGCAGCTCGCGCTCCTGCGCGCGGGCCATACGGGCCACCTCCTCGGGATCCGTCGCGCGGGCCCGGATGAGGGACAGCGTCTGCAGCACCGAGTCGTGCAGGTGGGCGGCGATGTCGGCCCGCTCGGCCTCGCGGGCGCGTGCCGCCCGCTCGTCCCCCAGCTCCCGCACCAGCCGGAGCCACCACGGGGCGAGCACCAGCGCCACGCCGACGAGCACCGCCAGGGAGGCGAGCGTGACCGTGAGCAGCTCTCCCGGCGGGGTGCCCTGGACGAACAGCAGCAGCACGCCCGCGGTCACGAGGACCAGGCCCCCCGCCAGGCGCAGCAGCATCCCGGACCGTGAGGCCGGGGCCTCCCCGGCCCGCGCGCGCTGCACGGCGTCCAGCTGGCTCCAGGCCAGGGCGGCGCCCCCGCCCACGATGAGCAGCGGCAACCAGGCCGAGGGGAGGTCCCAGCCGGCACGCACGGCGACCAGGACCAGGGCGCCGACGAGCAGGCCGACACCGATCATCACGTCGCGGCGGGACATCGCCTGCACGGTGCCCGCGCGGCGCAGCCGGGGGGCCAGTCGGGCGGCGGCGGCGGGCCGCGCGGCGACGGCCGTGTCCTGAGGGTCGCCGGCCGGCACCGTGACCCACCAGAAGACGTACACCGCGAGTCCCATCCCGCCGGCGAGGGTCAGCAGGACCAGGGCCAGCCGGACCAGCCCGACCGGCACGTCGAGGTGCGCCGCGAGCCCGGCGCACACGCCGCCGACCCACCGGCCCTGGCGGGGCCGGCGCAGCGGCAGCCGGGTGGGGATCGGGGACGTCACCCCCTGATCGTGGCACGTCAGGGTGCCGCCGCGCCCCGGATCCGGGGTCGTGACCGCCGGAATCAGGGTCGGTTCAGGGCGTCCCCCGATGCCTTCCGGCACGCGCGCGGAGCACGATGAGGACATGACCACGAACGACACCCCGCCACCGAGCGGCGGCCCCGGCCCCGGCGACACCGGTCCCGGGACCCCGCCCCCACCGCCACGTCCTGCCGGCGACGGCTTCTTCGACTCGTTGCGCCGCACGGGTGTCACCCGTGCCGAGGACCGCTGGGTCGGCGGCGTCGCCGCCGGAGTCGCCCACCGGTTCGGCCTCGACCCGCTGCTGGTGCGGGGCCTGCTGATCCTCAGCTTCTTCGTCACCGGCGCGGGCCTGGTGCTGTACGGCGCCGCCTGGCTGCTGCTCCCCGAGGCGTCCGACGGCCGGATCCACCTGCAGGAGGCGATCCGCGGGAGGTTCGACGTGGCGGTCCTCGGCGCCGGCCTGACGATCGTCGCGGGCATCGGCTGGGGCGGCGGGATCTGGCCCTGGTGGGACGGGTTCCCCGAGTGGATCGCGGTCCTGTTCTGGATCGGGTTCTGGGTGGCCGTGGTCTGGCTGATCGTCAAGCTCGTCCGCTCCCGGCAGCAGGGCGGGGCAGCGCCGCCCGCCGCGCCGGCGGCACCGGCGGCACCGGCCGAGGCCGCCCCGAGGCCCTCGGCCGCCCCGGGGCCGTCGCCCGCCCCGTTCGAACCCGCGCCGCGGGTCAGCTACGCCTCGGCACCGCCCGCCGCACCGGCCCCCCGGACGCCGGCGCCGACCACGCCGGCCGTCCGCGCCGCAGGCGGCGGGACGATCGGCGTCGTGGTCGGCCTCGCGCTGCTGGCCGGAGCGGCGCTGCTGGCCGCCGACATCGTCCTGGGACTGACGATGCCGGTGTGGGGCCTGTGGCTCGGGACCACGGTCGCGATCGTCGGCGCGGCCCTCGTGGTCACCGGCCTGCGCGGACGCCGCGGCGGGTGGCTCACCGCCTTCGCCGTGCTCGGCCTCGTCGCGACGCTGGTGACGTGGCCGTTCGCCGACCGGCACACCTGGTGGGACGAGTGGCCCTGGGACGACGGGCGCGGTGTCACGACCTCGTCGGGCACCACCGTCAGCTCCGGCATGGTCACACCGCGGTCCGTGGCGGCCGCCGAGGAGGGCGTGCGGGTCCAGTTCGGCGAGGCGTGGGTGGACCTCACCGAGCTCGACCTCACCGACGTCGAGCCGGGGTCGCCCGTCGAGGTCCCGATCGAGATGACCGCCGGGCGCACGGTCGTGGAGATCCCCGCCGACGCGGCCGTGGTGGCCTCCGTCGACGTCAGCGCCGGGAGGTTCGTCTGGGACGTGGACGGCGAGTACCGCACCGTCGACGGGTTCAGCGGCGGCCCCACCACCTACACCAGCGACGAGGCCAGCGAGGCGGGAGGGCCCGTGCTGCTGCTCGACGTCGACGCCCGCGCCGGAGAGATCGTCATCCAGGAGGACCGATGAGCACCGACCCGTACCGCACACCGGGCGCCGAGCCCGAGCCCTCTCCCGACCACCCGACCGTGGAGATCCCCCGGGAGGCCGCGAGCACCGCCGGGGACACCGCGGGCTCCCCCGCGGACACCGCGGGCTCCCGCGGGGACGTCCCGCAGGAGTCGACGTCCACGACCGCCGACGCCGCCACGAGCGCGACGGCTCCCGGCCCCGACCCGGACGTGTCGCCCCCGGGGCGCGCCCGACCGCGGACCGGCACCGTCGTCTGGGGCATCGTCGTGGTGGCCGTCGCGGTCGGCCTGCTCGCCCGCACCGCCGGGGCGAGCATCGACGCCGAGCTGGCCGCCATCCTCGTGCTCGGCACCGCCGGCCTGCTCCTCGTGGTGGGCTCCGTCGTCGGGGCCGCCCGGCGGCGCCGACGCACCGGTCGCTGACCCCGCACGCACGTCGGGGCGAGCACACCGGCAGTGGTGTGCTCGCCCCGACGTCCGTGCTGGTCCGGGAGCTGCGACTCAGGCGGTCCTGGCCGGCGCGGGCCCGCCCGGCGGAGCGGCCGCCGCGGCGACCTTCGGGCCCCCGAGCCGGACGAGGGCGAAGCCGATGAGCACGAACATCACGCCCAGGCCGATCACCAGGGCGGAGACGCCGAACGAGACCACCGAGGTGAACAGCGAGGCCCGCAGGAACGAGGCGTTCATGACCGTGTCACGACGCGGGTCCTCGCGGTCGAGCTCCGCGTACGTCATGCCCTCCGAGGCCTCCAGCGCGTGCTGGTTGATGACGTCGGCCTGCGCGTAGGCGGTGAAGGGCCCGGCGACCTCCTGGCCGGCCATCATGCTGGCGTCGTCGGAGACCGTGATCTGCTCGTCGGACAGCGTGGACGAGACCACGAACCAGACGACGGCACCGGCGATGATCATCAGGATGCCGGCGATGATGGTGAAGACGCCGATCCCGCGGACACCCTTGGCGGATTGGACGGTTACAGAGCTGGACATGAGTCTGCCTCTCGTAGCGCTTCTGCGGTTGTTGACCGGTAGTTGACGCCCCTGGCCGCCAACTTACCGCTCCCGACCTGCCCCGTCACGACGAACCCGAAGGTCAGAGCAGGAATCCGGCGTCATTCACCCGGTACCGAGAACGTCGGCATGCCCCAGCCGAGCCGGACGGCGAGCAGACGCACCGTGAGGATGAGCACCAGCGGCACCCAGAACACGATCGCCGGATCGGCCCCCAGCTGACGCAGGCCGAGCTGGACCGCCGCCCCGAGCAGCGCCGCCGTGGCGTAGAACTGCGCGTTGCTCAGCACCTCCGGCACCTCGTTCGCCAGCACGTCGCGGATCACGCCCCCGCCGACCCCGGCCATCACCCCGACGACGGCCGCCGAGACCTCGTTCGCCCCGGCGGACAGCGCGACGTTCGTGCCGATGACGACGAACAGCGCCATGCCGGCCGCGTCGGAGATCTCGATGATCTGCAGCCGGCGCAGCAGGTCGAGGGTGCGCGTGCGCGCCAGCGGCACCACCAGGAGCGACGCGACCACGCCGACCAGCAGGAACGTCGGCTCGGTCACCCAGAACACCGGCGTCCGGCCGATGAGCAGGTCGCGCAGCGTCCCGCCGCCGATGGCCACGGCGCTGCCGAGGACGACGACGCCGACCAGGTCCATGCGCTTGCGCCCGGCGGCGAAGGCCCCGGAGATCGCGAACGCGACCGTGCCGAGGTACTCCAGCACCCGCTGCACGACGCCGAGGGTCGTGGTGACGGCGTCCGGCTCCGTCGCCAGCGCCGCGGCGAGCTCCCCGGTCACTCCCACTCGATGGTGCCCGGGGGCTTGCTCGTGACGTCGAGCACGACCCGGTTCACCTCGCTGACCTCGTTGGTGATGCGGGTGGAGATGACCGAGAGCACGTCGTAGGGCATCCGGGTCCAGTCCGCCGTCATCGCGTCCTCGCTGGAGACGGGACGCAGCACGACGGGGTGGCCGTAGGTGCGGCCGTCGCCCTGGACGCCCACCGACCGCACGTCGGCCAGCAGCACGACCGGGCACTGCCAGATCTCCGCGTCGAGGCCGGCTTTCGTCAGCTCCTCGCGGGCGATGGCGTCCGCGCGGCGCAGGACCTCGAGCCGCTCGGCCGTGACCTCGCCGATGATCCGGATACCCAGTCCGGGGCCCGGGAAGGGCTGACGGGCGACGATCGGCTCCGGCACGCCCAGCTCGCGGCCGACGGCCCGCACCTCGTCCTTGAACAGGGTGCGCAGCGGCTCGACCAGCTCGAACTGCAGGTCGTCGGGCAGGCCGCCGACGTTGTGGTGGCTCTTGATGTTCGCCGCGCCCTCGCCGCCGCCGGACTCCACGACGTCCGGGTACAGGGTGCCCTGGACCAGGAACTTCACCTCGGAACCCTCGCCGTGCACGGCGTGCTCGTGCCCCTCGGCGACGATGTCGCGGGCGGCGTCCTCGAAGACGCGGATGAACTCGCGGCCGATGATCTTGCGCTTCGTCTCCGGGTCGCTGTGCCCCTCGAGGGCGTCCAGGAACCGCTTGCGCTCGTCGCGGACCACCAGGTTGACGCCGGTGGCGGCGACGAAGTCGCGCTCGACCTGCTCCACCTCACCCTCCCGCAGCAGACCGTGGTCGACGAACACGCAGGTCAGCTGGTCCCCGACGGCACGCTGCACCAGGGCGGCGGCCACCGAGGAGTCGACGCCCCCGGACAGCCCGCAGATCACGCGCGCGTCGCCGACCTGCGCGCGGATCGCGGCGACCTGGTCGGCGATGACGTTGTCCGGCGTCCAGTCGGGCCGCAGGCCGGCACCCTCGTAGAGGAAGTGCTCCAGCACCGTCTGCCCGTGGGCGGAGTGCTTGACCTCCGGGTGCCACTGGACGCCGTACAGTCGACGGCCGCGGTCCTCGAAGGCCGCCACCGGCGACCCGGACGACGTCGCCAGCACCTCGAACCCCTCCGGTGCGGCGTGCACGGAGTCGCCGTGGCTCATCCAGGTGGTCTGGGTCGTCGGGGTGTCCGCCAGCAGCACGCCGGCCGAGCACACCTCGACCTCGGTGCCGCCGTACTCGCGGGTCCCGGTCTGGGCGACCTTGCCACCCAGAGCCTGCGCCATCGCCTGGAAGCCGTAGCAGATGCCCAGCACGGGCACGCCGGCGTCGAAGAGCGCGGCGTCCACGAAGGGCGCGCCGGTGGCGTAGACGGAGGACGGACCGCCCGAGAGGATGATCGCCGCGGGGTCGCGGGCGAGCATCTGCTCCGGCGTCCACGTGTGCGGGACGATCTCGGAGTAGACGTTCGCCTCGCGCACGCGGCGGGCGATGAGCTGGGCGTACTGGGCGCCGAAGTCGACCACGAGGACGGGTCGGGGCGTGCTGTCGGGAGCGGTGGCGGGAGACGTCACCGCCTCATCCTATCCGCCGTCGCGCGCCGGTCCGGGGTGCTCGCCGGCCTCAGGCCCCGAGCCGCTGCCGCAGGGTCCGCGCGGCCCGCTCGGGGTCCGCGGACTCCGTGATCGCGCGGACGACGACGACCCGTCGCGCCCCGGCGTCGAGGACCGCGTCGAGCCGGTCGGCGTCGATCCCCCCGATGGCGAACCAGGGCGTGGTCGGCGCGGTGCGGGCCACCTCGCGCAGCAGGTCGATGCCGACGGCGGTCCGGCCCGGCTTGGTGGGCGTCGCCCAGAGGGGGCCCACGCAGAAGTAGTCGACGTCCCCGTCGGCCTCCGCCGCGGCCGCCTGCGCGGCCGAGTGGGTGGACCGGCCCAGGACCGGGGCCGGGCCGAGCAGGGTCCGCACCGCCGGCACCGGGAGGTCCCCCTGCCCCATGTGCACCACGGGTGCACCGGTGAGCCCGGCCACGTCCGCCCGGTCGTTGACCGCCCACAGCGCGCCGTGTTCGGTCGCGACCCGCGCCACCAGCGCCTGCAGCTCGAGCTCGCGGGCGACGTCGAGGGTCTTGTCGCGGAGCTGGACGACGTCCACGCCGCCCCGCAGCGCGGCGTGCAGGAACTCCTCCAGGTCGCCGCGCTCCTCGCGGGCGTCGGTGCACAGGTAGAGGCGGGCGTCGGCGAGGCGTGCGCGCAGGTCGGAGGTCTCCATCGGGGCCGAGTCTAGGGACCGGCGGGAGTAGGGTGGGCGCAGCACGGGAGCCTCGCGGAGGCTGAGAGGGCGCCGGGCGCCGACCGTCGAACCTGATCTGGATCATGCCAGCGAAGGGAGCACCGTGGACCGACCCCTGTCCACGCCGCCGGACGGCGTGCGTGACCTCCTCGTCGTGGGCGGCGGCATCATCGGCCTCGCCGTGGCGTGGCGCGCGCTCGAGGCCGGGCTCAGCGTCACCGTCCTGGACCCCGACGCGGGCGACGGGGCGACCCGGGCGGCAGCGGGCATGCTCGCCCCGGCCACCGAGGCCGAGTTCACCGAGGACGCCGCGCTGGCCCTGCACCTGGCCGCCGCCGGCCGCTGGTTGACGTTCGCCGCCGACCTGGAGGCCGCCGCCGGCACCGGGGTCGGGCTGCGGGAGTCCGGCACGCTCACCCTCGCCTACGACGACACCGACGCCGCGCTGCTGCGACGGCTCCTCGCGCTGCAGGCCCGGCACGCGGTGAGCTCGCGGGTGCTGACCATCGCCGAGGCGCGCCGGCACGAACCGCTGCTCGGACCGCGGCTCAGCGGTGCCGCCTGGGTCCCGGGCGACCACGCCGTCGACCCCCGCGCCGTGCACGCCGCCCTGCAGCGGGCGATCGCCGACGGGCACGGCGCGGTCGTCCCGCGGGCCGCGGTCCGGCTCGTGCGGCACGACGGACGCGTCGTCGGCGCGCTCGACGACGCGGGCCGGGTGCACCGCGCCGGCTCGACCGTCGTGGCCGCCGGCTGGGCGTCCGCGCCGCTCCTGGCGGACCTGCCTGACGTCACGGTCCCGGTCCGCCCCGTCAAGGGCCAGACCCTGCGGCTCCAGGCCGACCCGGACCTGACGCCGCGGCACGTCGTGCGCGGCCTCGTCCAGGGCCGGCCCGTCTACGTCGTGGGCCGGACACCGGCGACCGAGGGGCCGTGGGCCGGGCACTGCGAGATCGTGGTCGGGGCCACGACGGAGGAGAACCCCGACGACCGCCGCGCCACCGCCGGCGGGGTGTTCGCGCTGCTGCGGGACGCCCGCGTTCTCCTGCCGGCGATCGACGAGGCGGCGCTCGTCGAGGTCACGCCCCGGGCCCGGCCGGCGACGCCGGACAACCTGCCGCTGGTCGGTCCGACCCACGTGCCCGGTCTCCACCTGGCCACCGGCCATCACCGCAACGGCATCCTGCTCGCCCCCCTCACGGCCGAGATCGTCGTGGCGGGCCTGACGGGTTCGTGGTTCGACGTCGACGTCACCCGCGCCGACCCGCCGACCCTGCTCGCCGCCCTCCGGGCGTCGGACCCGCGCCGGTTCCCGCCGCCCGGCCCCGACACCCGCCGCACCGACGGAGGACCCCGATGACCAGCACCGACCGGCACACCGCCCCCGCCCGCAGCCGGGCCCTGGTGAACGGCGCTCCCTACGACCTCGGGCCGACCGGCACGGTGCCGCTCACCGCGCTGGTGGCGCGCCTGGCTCCCGGGCACGTCACCGACGGGGAGGTCCGCGGCGTGGCCGTCGCCGTGGACGACGTCGTCGTGCCGCGCGGCGCCTGGGAGTCCACCGCGGTGCGCGCCGGCGACCGCGTCGAGATCGTCACCGCCGTCCAGGGCGGCTGAGGAGGAACCATGACCACGACCGACCCGACCGCCCACGGCACCGCACCGCTCGTCGTCGCGGGGACCGAGATCGCCTCCCCGCTGGTGATGGGCACCGGGGGCGCCGCCAACCTGCTCACGCTGGAGGAGGCCCTGGTCGCCTCCGGCACGGGGCTGACCACGGTGGCGATGCGCCGCGTGGCCCCGCGGGCCGGCGGCGAGGCGACCCGGGACGCGGGGATCTGGGGGCTGCTGGAACGCCTCGGCATCCGCGCCCTGCCGAACACGGCCGGGTGCTTCTCCGTGCGCGAGGCGGTGCTCACCGCCCGGCTCGCCCGTGAGGCGTGCGGGACGGACTGGGTCAAGCTCGAGGTGATCGCCGACGACGTCACGCTGCTGCCCGACCCGGTGGGCCTGGTCGAGGCCGCCGACGAGCTCGTCCGCGACGGGTTCGTCGTGCTGCCCTACACGAACGACGACCCGATCCTCGCCCGGCGCCTCGAGGACGTCGGCTGCGCGGCGGTGATGCCGCTCGGCGCACCGATCGGCTCCGGGCTCGGGATCCTCAACCCGCGCAACATCGCGGCGATCGCGGAGGCCGCCCGCGTCCCGGTGATCCTGGACGCGGGGATCGGGACGGCGTCCGACGCCGCGCTGGCGATGGAGCTCGGCTGCTCCGGGGTGCTGCTCGCCACCGCGGTCACGCGGGCCGAGGACCCCGTGCGCATGGCCCGCGCGATGCGGCTGGCCACCGAGGCGGGGCGGCTCGCGGCCGGGGCCGGCCGCATCCCGCGGCGCGAGGGTGCGCTCGCCAGCTCGCCGCCCGAGGGTCGGCTCGACCTCGCCCTGTAGGCGGGGCGCTCAGCCGAGCAGCGCGGGGACGCCGCCGACGACGGACCGCGCGTCGAGGCCCGCCGCCCGGGCCACCCGGGCGACCTTGGTCGACCGCGGCCCGGCCGCGCACACGAGCAGCACCGGCCGGTCGGTGGGCAGGGTGTCGAGCGCGGACCGGGCCGCCGCGTCCGGGGCTCCCGCGGCGGTGCCGAGGAACGTCCCGCTGGGCACGAGCCGGGCGCCGGCCACGGGGCGCGCCCGGGCCTCCCACTCCTCACGCACGTCCACCAGGACGGCGGGGCGCTCGGCCGCGAGCAGCGCCCGGGCGTCGGCGACGGTGACCTCCGGCGACCCGGGGCCCGGGTCCCCGGCCGGCGCCAGCCCGCAGAAGGCCACGTACGCGTCGTCACCCGGCAGCATCGCCGTGACGGGTTCGCGCGCCGGGTCGGGCCGGACGGTGAGCGAGCGCCAGTCCGCGGCGAGGGCGTCGTGCACGGCGAGCCGCCCGTGCAGGACGTCGCCGACTCCCGTGATCAGCTTGAGGGCCTCGGTGGCCATCGCGGAGCCGACCGTGCCGCACATCGCGCCGAGCACGCCGCCGGTGGCGCAGTCCGGGACGACGCCGGGCGGCGGCGGGTCGGGGAAGACGTCGCGGTAGGTGACGCCCCGGCGGGACGTGGTCCCGCCGTCCGCCGCCGTGTACCGCGGGGCGCCCCAGAAGACGCTGACCTGGCCGTCGAAGCGGTCGATCGACCCCCACACCACGGGGAGCCCGAGGACCTCGGCGGCGTCGGAGACGAGATAGCGGGTCGGGAAGTTGTCGGCCCCGTCGAGCACGACGTCGTAGCCGCCCAGCACGTCCAGGACGTTGCCGGGGTCCAGGCGCACCGGGTGCTCGACCACCTCGACGTGGGGGTTGACCTCCGCGATCGCCGCGGCCGCCGACGTCGTCTTGGGCCGACCCAGGTCCGCCTGGCCGTGCAGCACCTGGCGCTGGAGGTTCGTGACGTCCACGACGTCGTCGTCGACGACCCCGATCACGCCGACGCCGGCGGCCGCCAGGTACAGCAGGGCCGGGCTGCCGAGCCCACCGGCACCGACCACGAGCACCCGGGCGGCCGCGAGCCGCCGCTGCCCGTCGAGGCCCAGCCCGGGCAGCGCGAGATGCCGTGCGTACCGGTCCAGCTCGGCGTCGGTCAGCCCGGGCGCCGGGTCGACCAGGGGCGCCAGCCGGTCGGTCGTCCGGTCCGGGGCGTCGGCGTGCACCGTCACACCCCGTACCGGTCGGCGAGCGCCACGAGCTTGGCGTCGGCGTCGGCGTGCACCCGCTTCTCCAGCACGAACGACATCACCGGGACCACACCCGCCAGCACCATCGTGGTCAGCCGGCCGAAGCTCCAGCGCATCTTGGCCCACAGGTCGAGCACCGTGACCAGGTAGACGACGTAGATCCACCCGTGGGCGAAGGGCACCCAGCCCATGTAGTCGATGACGGCCTGGACCGGGACCAGGTACTTGAAGACCATCTCCACGCAGAGCACGAGCAGCATGACGCCGGTGACGATCGCCAGCACCCGGTAGCGGGTCAGGGCGCCGCGTGCCTTGCGGATGGCGGTCGCCGCCTGGTCGGTGGTGGCCGTCGGGGTGTTCTGCTCGGTGCTCACGGCACCAGGATAGGCGGGGAAATTCCGGTGCCTGACGGGTCCGGCCCGCCCTACTCTGACGACCGTGCTCCCGCTCCCCCTGCCCGACCCGGGCTCCCCGCCGCTGTCCTCGCCCGCCCGCCTGCTGGGCTGGCAGGCGTGGCGTCAGCGCTCCGTGATCGTCAGGGCGGTCTCGGCGGGCAGCGTCTCCCTGCTCGCCGCCGCCGCCGCACCCCTCCTGCTCGGCCGCGCGGTCGACTCGGGTCTGGCCGCGGGGTTCGGGACCGAGCTGCTCCTGTGGTGCGGCCTGATGCTCGTGTCGGGTGCCGCGATCGTCGTCGCCGGCGTCCTCAGCCACACCTTCGACGTGGAGAACTGGCTGCGGGCCTCCTTCTCGTTCACCACCCTCGTCGGGGAGAAGGCGACCCGCGCCGGCCACGCCGTCACGCAGAAGCTGCCCACCGGTGAGGTCGTGGCGGCCGTCGCGAACGACGCCCTGCGAGCCGGCGACATGTTCGCCATGTCCGGCCGGTTCGTCGGCGGCGTGCTCGCGTACGTCGCCGCAGCCGGCTACCTCGTCTCCCAGGACGTGGTGCTCGGCCTCGTGGTGGCTCTGGGGATACCGCTCGTGGCCGCCGCGCTCGCGCTGCTGGTCCGCCCGTTGCAGCGTCGCCAGCAGGACCATCGCGAGTCGGTGGGCCGGCTCACCGCGCTCGGCGCCGACACCGTGTCCGGCCTGCGGATCCTGCGCGGCATCGGTGGCGAGGACGTCTTCTCCGCACGCTACGCACGCCAGTCGCAGGAGGTGCGACGCCGTGGCGTACGGGTCGCCGGCGTCCAGTCCGTCCTCGACGGTCTGCAGGTGCTGCTGCCCGGGCTGCTCGGCGCGCTCGTCCTGTGGCTGGGTGCCCGTGCCGTCGTGCGCGGCGACCTGAGCGCCGGCGAGCTCGTGACCTTCTACGGGTACACCGCGTTCCTCGCCTGGCCGGTGCAGATGGCCACGCAGATGCTGCAGGCGTCCACCAACGCGGTGGTCTCCGCGCGCAAGATCCTCGGGGTGCTGCGGATCACCGAGGCGACACCCCCGTCCGCCGCTCCCACGGAGGCGCCGCCGTCGGGCAGCGAGCTGGTCGACCGCGCCTCGGGACTCGTGGTCCCCGCGGGGCGGGTGCTGGCGCTGGTGTGCGCCGACCCCGACGTGTCGGCCGCCGTGGCCACACGGCTGGGCCGGTTCGACGACGACGCCGAGGCCGTCACACCCGTCACGCTCGGCGGCGTGCCGCTCGCCGAGCTCGACAAGGAGACGCTGCGCCACCGTGTGGTCGTCTCCGAGGCGACGCCGCACCTCTTCTCCGGGATCCTCGGTGAGGAGCTCGACGCCCGTGGCCGGGCGAGCGAGGCCGAGCTGACGGCCGCGATCCTGGCCGCGGACGCCCAGGACGTGCTCGACTCCGTCCCCGGTGGTCTCAGCGGGGAGCTGCCGGAGAAGGGCCGGTCGCTGTCCGGCGGCCAGCGTCAGCGCGTCGCGCTGGCCCGTGCCCTGCTCACCGACCCCGAGATCCTCGTGCTCGTCGAGCCGACCAGCGCCGTGGACGCGCACACCGAGGCACGGATCGCGGAACGCGTCGCCGAGGTCCGGCGTGGACGGACCACGCTGGTCGTCACCGCCAGCCCGCTGGTCCTCGACCACGTCGACGAGGCCGTTCTGCTGTCCGTGGACGGCCGCGTCGTCGCCCGCGGGACGCACGCCGAGCTGCTCGGCCGCCCGGACGAGCACGGCGTCCGGTACCGCGCCGTCGTCGGGCGGTCCATGGCCGAACCCGCACCGGACGCCGCGGCGGATGCCGAGGCACCGGCCGCCGGCGGGGCCGGACCCGCCCTGGAAGGAGCCACCCGATGAGCCCGACCACGTCCGCACCGCCGTCCACGCCGACGGAGTCCTCGAACCGGCTGCCGATCGCCGACCGGCACGCGGTCCGCCGCACCGTGGGCCGGCTGTTCCGCAGCCACCGCGGCGAGCTCGCCGGCATCGCGACGCTGCACGCCCTCGCCGCGGTGGCGGGGCTGACCGGGCCGTTCCTCATGGGCCGGTTCATCGACGAGGTCACCACCGGCACCACCGTGGCGCGGGTCGACCGGATCGCACTGATCCTGGTGGGCGCCGTCGTCGTGCAGGCCGTCGTGACGCGGTTCGCGCAACGCCTCTCCATGGTGTTCGGCGAGCAGGTGTTCGCCGAGCTGCGCGAGCAGTTCATGACCACGGCCACGCGACTGCCCCTGTCGATCGTCGAGAAGGCGGGGACCGGCGACCTCGTCGCCCGTACCACCAACGACGTCAACAAGCTGCAGCACGCGGTCCGCTTCGGCGTGCCGCGGGTGCTGGTGTGCGTCGTGACGATCGGGCTGACGCTGGTGGCGGCCTTCCTCACCGACCCGCTGGTCGCCCTCGGCCTGCTGGTCGGCGTGCCGGTCATCGTGGTCGCCGTCCGCTGGTACCTGCGCCGGGCGACACCGGGCTACCTGCGCGAGTCGGCCGCGTACGCGACCGTCAACGGCACGATCACCGAGGCCGTCGAAGGGGCACGCACCGCGGACGCCCTCTGGCTCGGATCCCGGATGCGCCGTCGGCTGCGCCGGAACCTGTCGGAGGCCTTCGCCGCCGAGAGCTACACCCTCGGGCTGCGCCAGCGGCTGATCCCCGCCCTCGACACCGCGGTGGCGGTCGCCCCCGTCGCCGCGATCGTCTGGGGCGCCTGGCTGGTCTCGCAGGACCTGACCACCATCGGTGCCGTGGCGACCATCGCCTTCTACGCGCACCAGATGGGCGGACCGGTCTTCGACCTGGTGTTCTGGCTCGACGAGCTGCAGGTCGCCGCCGTGGCGCTGGCCCGCGTGGTCGGCGTCGGGCTCGTGGGACCGGACCGGACCACCTCCGGTGAGGTGCCGACGTCGGACGAGGTGCGGGCCCACGAGGTCCGCTACGCCTACCGGGAGGGGCAGGACGTCCTGCACGGGGTGTCCGTGGACCTGCGGCCCGGTGAGCGGCTCGCCGTCGTCGGTCCGTCGGGTGCGGGCAAGTCGACGCTGGGCCGGATGCTCGCGGGGATCCACCCGCCGACCGGTGGGTCGGTGACCGTCGGCGGCGTCCCGCTGGTGGACCTGCCCCTGGAGGACCTGCGGGGCCAGGTCGCCCTGGTGACCCAGGAGCACCACGTGTTCGTCGGGACCCTGGCCGAGAACCTGCGGCTGGCCGACACCACGGCGTCGGAGGTGGAGCTCTGGGAGGCGCTGGGGGCCGTCGACGCCCGGGAGTGGGCCGCGGCGCTGCCGGACGGGCTCGAGACGGAGGTCGGCTCCGGCGGGCACCCGCTCTCGCCGGCACAGGCGCAGCAGGTGGCGCTGGCCCGGCTGGTGCTGCTCGACCCGCACACGCTCGTGCTCGACGAGGCGACGTCGTTGCTCGACCCCCGGGCTGCCCGGCACCTGGAGCGCTCCCTGAACGCCGTGCTCAGCGGGCGGACGGTGGTGGCGATCGCGCACCGGCTGCACACCGCGCACGACGCCGACCGGGTGGCCGTGGTCGACGGTGGTCGGATCACCGAGATCGGCCCGCACGAGGAGCTCGTGGAGGCCGACGGCGAGTACGCGAACCTGTGGAGGTCCTGGCAGCACGGGTGACGCCCCGCCCCCCTGAGGCATCGAGCGTGCCGGCTTCGCCCCTCATCGCCAGGAGTCCGGGACCAATCCAGCACGCTCGATGCAGGAGGAGTGTCCCGGCGGCACGGGGGTCGGCACCCACCCCGCCCCGTCGAGCTCACGGGCGAGCTCCCGGGCCGCCGTCCCGTCGCGCGCCTCGGCTCCGGTGAAGCGCCGGACGACGCGGAGCTGGACGGCGTCCGGCGGCACCCCGGCGTCCCAGCAGGGCTCCGGGCCCACGACTCGGCCGGCGACTCGGCCCGCGCGTCGGAGAGCGCCCACCACGCGTGGCTGCGACGAGCCCCGCGCCGACCGGTCGCCAGGGTGCGTGCGCGCCGCACCCCGGCGTCGTCGACCAGTCCCTGGTGTCGTGCCGAGTCGATCATGGCGACGGCTTCGAGACGGGTCAGGGCCGGCACGGCGAGCGCCAGGGAGTCGACGACCGGTGCCACGAGGATGCCGTCCACCTCCTCGGGTGACGGGACCAGCACGCGCCGCACCCGGACCCTCTCGTCACCGCGGCGCGGAGCCGCCTTCACCGCAGCGACCTCCGCGACGAAACGCGTCGGAGCCCCGTGGACGCCGTGCAGCACCAGGGCGCCCACACCGACGGCCGCCGTGCCCGGGTGGCGGAGCGGACCGAGACAGGCGGTGCGTCGCCGGGCCAGGTCGAACCCCTCACCGACGGTGCCGGGCCGCACGACGCCGGCGTCGCAGACCCCCCGAGCCACCCGTTCCCATTCCTTGCGCCGCACCCGTCCGTCGACCTGACGCCTCGTCATCCCGTGCTCGAGGCACTGGCGGACGGCGACGAGTCCCGCCTGACGACGGGCGACGGCGAGCAGGGCGGGAGGGACGGGACAGGGAGGCTTCGACACCTGCTGAGGGGACCAGACCTCCGGGCCGGACCGCCGACGGCATCCACACCCTCGCCGACGTGCGTGCGCCTTCAGTCCCTCATCCACAGCTTTCGGGTACCGAGTGAGCACGCTCGCTGCACGAAGGGGTCAGGACGACGGCAGCCCGGCGATCCCGGTGCCGACCGGGTCGTCGTCCCGCCGTCCGCCCTCCCGGGGGTGCCGGTCCCGTCGTCGTTCTCGACGCCCGCCGGCCATCTCGTCCCGCACGAGCCGGACCCACAGGGCCACGGCGAACAGCCCGAACACCCACCACTGCAGGGCGTAGAAGAAGTTCTGCAGGTTCACGTCGGTCCCGCCGTCGAGCACGGGGCGGGGCAGGGGCGCCGGACCGCCCGACGCGGCTGCGGGCTGCGCCGGGTCGGACGACGTCAGCACGGCGTACGCGGAGTAGATCGGCCCGTCCCACGTGTTCGCGAGCGCCGACGCGGCGATGTCCTGCGTCAGCGGCGGACCGTCCGGGTTGTCGGGGACGGTCCCGGTGCGCGCGGTGGACTCGGAGGCCTGCAGCCAGCCCGTCACGTCGACCTCACCGGCGGGCACCTCGAGGGCCGCGGGCCCCGGGGCCGGCGAGTCGACCCAGCCGCGGACCACCGGCAGCACGGGCGGCCCGGACAGCTCGGCCCACGACGCCCCGCCGGTCCCGTCGTCGGACACGCGCAGCGGCGTGAGCACGAGGTACCCCTCGACGCCGTCCAGGGACCGGCCGGCGACGAGCATCTGGCCGTCCGGCTCGTAGGTCCCGGTGACCCGGGCCTCGCGTCCGACGAGCTCCCCGGGGAACGCCTCCTGCGGCGCCAGCAGCTCGCCGAGCTCGGCCGGTCCGGAGGCCTCCTGCTCGGCCGCCTCCTGCTGGGCGGCGAGGTTCGCCCGCTCGTAGGCACGGTCGATCTGCCAGACGCCGAGGCGTCCGCACACGGCGGCGGCGAGCAGGAGCAGCAGCAGGACGACGAGCATGCGCGGCTGGCGGGCGACCGCCCAGAACGAGCGTCGTGCGGGCGGGGCGTCGGACACGGCCCCACGGTATCCGCGTCGACGCCACCGACGGGAATCCGATATGGTCTGACCACAGGGCCGGGACACCGGCGGGCAGCAGGAACCAGGCACGCCCGCCATCCTGTCCTCCCCCTGCACTCGGGCCCCGGGTGCGGTGGAATGAGGTCACGAGCACGGCCCTGACGTCCCGAGCGGAGGAGTGGCAGATGAGCACGACGACCCCGAGCACCACGACCTGGCCGGCCACCGGTGTCACCGAGCTGTCGGACACCGACGTCGACCGGCTCGACCAGTGGTGGCGCGCGGCCAACTACCTCTCGGTCGGCCAGATCTACCTGCTGAGCAACCCGCTGCTGCGTGAGGAGCTGACGCGCGACGACGTCAAGCCCCGCCTCCTCGGGCACTGGGGCACCACGCCGGGTCTGAACTTCCTCTATGCGCACCTCAACCGGACGATCCGCGAGCGCGAGCAGTCGACGGTCTACGTGGCGGGCCCCGGCCACGGCGGACCCGGCCTGGTGGCGAACACCTACCTCGAGGGCACCTACACCGAGACCTACAGCGACATCACCCAGGACGCCGAGGGCATGCGCCGGCTGTTCCGGCAGTTCTCGTTCCCCGGCGGGATCCCCAGCCACGTCGCCCCGGAGACCCCGGGATCGATCCACGAGGGCGGCGAGCTCGGCTACGCGCTCTCGCACGCCTACGGCGCGGCGTTCGACAACCCCGACCTGCTGGTCGCCGCCGTCGTCGGCGACGGCGAGGCCGAGACCGGGCCGCTGGCGACCAGCTGGCACTCCAACAAGTTCGTCAACCCCCGCACCGACGGTGTCGTCCTGCCGATCCTGCACCTCAACGGGTACAAGATCGCCAACCCCACGGTGCTGAGCCGCATCAGCGACGACGAGCTGCGCGCTCTGATGGTCGGCTACGGGCACACCCCGTACTTCTTCACGGGCGGTTTCGACGGGGAGGACCACGCGGCCGTGCACCGGCGCTTCGCCCAGCTGCTCGACGAGGTGATGGACCACATCGCCCGCATCAAGGCCGACGCCGCCGCCGGGAACGACGAGCGACCGGCCTGGCCGATGATCGTCTTCCGCACCCCCAAGGGCTGGACCTGCCCGCCGGAGATCGACGGTCACAAGACCGAGGACTCCTGGCGCTCCCACCAGGTCCCGCTGTCCAGCGCCCGCGACACGACCGAACACCTCGACGTGCTCCGCGACTGGCTGCAGTCCTACCGCCCCGAGGAGCTGTTCGACGACGCGGGCCGGCTGCGCGAGGAGATCGCGGCCCAGGCCCCGACCGGCGACCTGCGGATGAGCGCGACCCCGTACGCCAACGGCGGGCGGCTGCTCAAGGACCTGCGCATGCCCGACTTCCGCCGCTTCGCCGTCGACGTGCCCGAGCCGGGCGGTGCCGTGGCGGAGTCGACCCGCGTCCTCGGTTCGTGGCTGAACGAGGTGGTGCGCCGCAACCCGGACAACTTCCGCATCTTCGGACCCGACGAGACGGCGTCGAACCGGCTGCAGGCGGTCTACGAGACGACGGACAAGCAGTGGAACGCCGACTTCTACGGCCCGGACGTCGACGAGCACATGGCACGCGCCGGCCGGGTCATGGAGATGCTGTCCGAGCACCAGTGCCAGGGCTGGCTGGAGGGCTACCTGCTCACCGGCCGCCACGGCCTGTTCACCAGCTACGAGGCGTTCATCCACATCGTCGACTCGATGTTCAACCAGCACGCCAAGTGGCTCAAGGTGACCAACCACATCCCGTGGCGGCGGCCGATCGCGAGCCTCAACTACCTGCTGTCCAGCCACGTGTGGCGTCAGGACCACAACGGCTTCAGCCACCAGGACCCGGGCTTCATCGACCACGTGGTCAACAAGAAGGCCGAGATCGTGCGGGTGTACCTGCCGCCGGACGCCAACACGCTGCTCAGCACGTACGACCATTGCCTGCGCAGCCGCCAGTACGTCAACGTCGTCGTGGCCGGCAAGCAGCCGGCCCCGCAGTTCCTGTCCATGGACGACGCGATCGCGCACTGCACCCGCGGGCTCGGCATCTGGGAGTGGGCCGGCACCGAGGTGCACGGCGAGGACCCGGACGTCGTGCTCGGCTGCGCCGGCGACGTGCCCACCCTCGAGGTGCTGGCCGCCGCGGACATCCTGCGCACCGAGCTGCCGGACCTCAAGGTGCGCGTGGTCAACGTCGTCGACCTCATGCGGCTCCAGGACGAGCACGAGCACCCGCACGGGCTCTCGGACAAGGACTTCGACGGGCTGTTCACGCCCGACCGGCCGGTGGTCTTCAACTACCACGGCTACCCCTGGCTCATCCACCGGCTCACGTACCGCCGGCGCAACCACGGCAACATCCACGTGCGCGGGTACAAGGAGGAGGGCACCACGACCACCCCCTTCGACATGGCGATGCTCAACGACATCGACCGGTACCACCTGGTGATCGACGTGATCGACCGGGTGCCGGGACTGGGCTCGAAGGTCGCTGGCCTGCGCCAGCGGATGGTCGACCAGCGCCTGGCCGCCCGCCAGTACACCCGTGAGCACGGCGAGGACATCCCCGAGGTGCGCGACTGGGTGTGGCCCGGGGCCCGCCGGGTGGTCGGCGAGGGGGCTGCCGGCATGCAGGACACCGGCGGCGACAACGAGTGACCGCGTGCGCGGCGGCGGGCCCGTGCCCACCGCCGCGCACGCCGTCCTGGGCGTGACGCACCCGACGTCCGGAATCGGTGCACCGTCCGTCCCGATGCGGTGGAATGGGGTTGACCACCGCCCAGCACAGAGAAGCAGGCAGGCAGTGAGCACTCGCAGCATCTACATCGCCTCCCCCGAGGGGGACACCGGCAAGTCCACCGTCGCGCTGGGGGTGCTCGACCTCCTGGTCCGCCAGGTGCAGCGTGTCGGCGTCTTCCGCGCCGTCTCCCGCGTCCCCGAGCGCCCGTCGCCCGACGGCGGCACGTCGCTGCGCGACCACGTCCTGGAGCTGATGCTCGAGCACGACGGCGTGGACCTCACCTACGCGGAGACCGTCGGTGTGACCTACGACGACGTCCACGCGGACCCCGAGGCCGCGCTGGCGCGGATCGTCGAGCGGTACCACCGGGTGGCCGCGCAGTGCGACGCCGTCGTCATCCTCGGGACCGACTACACCGACGTCTCGGGCGCCACCGAGCTGTCGTTCAACGCCCGCGTGGCCGCCAACCTCGACTCCCCCGTGCTGCTCGTCGTCTCCGGGCGCGACCGCGGGATCGACGAGGTCACGACCCTGACCCGGCTCAGCCTGGCCGAGCTGCGCGCCAACCACGCCCAACCCGTCGGCGTCGTCGTCAACCGGGCCGAGGGCGCGGTGCGCGACGCCGACGCGGCGACGGTCGCCCGGTTCCCGGGCGAGGACCTGCCCGCCTGGGTGATCGGCGAGGAGCCCTTCCTCGGAGCGCCGACGGTCGCGCAGCTCGCCGAGGCGGTCGACGGCACGCTGCTGCTGGGCGACCGGGACCTGATGTCCCGCGAGGCCCTCGACCTCATCGTCGGGGCCATGACCTTCGAGCACATGCTCGGCCGCCTCGCCGACGGCACCGTGGTGATCACCCCGGGCGACCGGACGGACATCCTGCTCGGCCTGCTGGCCGTGCAGGCGGCCGACCGTTTCCCCTCGCTGGCGGGGATCATCCTCACCGGGGGGCACCGGCCGACGGGACGCACCGGTCAGCTCGCCGCCGCGCTGCAGCCCCACGTGCCGATCATCGCGACCGCGCACGACACCTACGAGGTCGCGCGGACGGCGTCGCGCACCCGGGGCCGGATGTCCCCCGACGCCCAGCGCAAGCACGACGTGGCCCGCGCGATGTTCGAGCAGAGCATCGACGGCGACGAGCTGCTGGAACGGCTGGCCGTGGAGCGGACGCCCGTCGTCACCCCGCTGATGTTCGAGCACGAGCTCATCGAGAGGGCCCGCGCCGACCGCCGCCGTGTCGTCCTGCCCGAGGGCGACGACGACCGGATCCTGCGCGCGGCCTCGACCGTGCTCGCCCGCGGCATCGCGGACCTCACGATCCTGGGCGACGAGGCCGCGATCCGGAAGCGTGCCGCCGAGCTGGGGCTGGACATCACCGACGCGCAGGTGCTCTCCCCGACCGACCCGGAGCACGTGGAGACGTTCGCCGCCGAGTACGCCCACCTGCGCGCCCGTAAGGGCATGACGGTCGAGCGGGCACGCGAGATCGTCACGGACGTCTCCTACTTCGGCACGATGATGGTGCACCTGGGCCTGGCCGACGGCATGGTCTCCGGCGCGGCGCACACGACGGCGCACACGATCCGCCCGTCGTTCGAGATCATCAAGACCCAGCCCGGCGTCTCCGTCGTGTCCTCGGTGTTCCTCATGTGCCTGCCGGACCGGGTGCTCGCCTACGGCGACTGTGCCGTGAACCCCGACCCGACGGCCGAGCAGCTCGCCGACATCGCGGCCTCCTCGGCCGCCACGGCCGAGCAGTTCGGCGTCGACCCGCGGGTGGCCATGCTGTCCTACTCCACCGGGACCTCCGGGTCCGGCGCGGACGTCGACAAGGTGCGCGCGGCGACCGCGCTCGTCCAGGAGCGGCACCCCGAGCTGTCCGTGGAGGGCCCGATCCAGTACGACGCCGCCGTGGACGCCTCCGTGGCCGCCTCGAAGCTGCCGGACTCCTCGGTGGCCGGCAAGGCGAGCGTCTTCATCTTCCCGGACCTGAACACCGGCAACAACACCTACAAGGCCGTGCAGCGCTCCGCCGGCGCCGTGGCGATCGGCCCGGTCCTGCAGGGGCTCAACAAGCCGGTCAACGACCTCTCGCGCGGGGCGCTCGTGGCCGACATCGTGAACACGGTCGCGATCACCGCGATCCAGGCCCAGTCGACGTCGAACGGAGAGACCGCATGAGCATCCTGCCCGCCTCGGAGCGACCGAACCCGTACAGCGCCTACGGGGCGCACGGTTCGGTGCTGGTGCTGAACTCGGGGTCGTCCTCGTTGAAGTACCAGCTGGTCAACCCGGTGGGCGGCGAGGCGATCGCGGCAGGGACGGTCGAGCGGATCGGCGAGCCGAGCGGGATCGTCACCCACACCTACGCCGGGAACCGTACGCGCCGGGAGCTGGAGGTCGCCGACCACGGCGACGCGCTGAAGCTCGCGCTGGGCATGTTCGACGAGGCCGGCCCCCCGCTGAGCGAGGCGGGGATCCACGCCGTCGGGCACCGCGTGGTGCACGGCGGGGCGGAGTTCTCCGGCCCGGCCGTGGTCGACGACGGCGTCATCGAACGCATCGAGGCCCTGGTCCCGCTGGCCCCGCTGCACAACCCGGCGAACCTCCAGGGCATCCGGGTGGCGCGTGACCTGCTCGGTGACGTGCCGCACGTGGCGGTGTTCGACACGGCCTTCTTCCAGGCGCTGCCCGCGGAGGCCTACACCTACGCCATCGACCGTGAGGTCGCGCGCGAGCACGCCGTGCGGCGCTACGGCTTCCACGGCACGAGCCACCAGTACGTGGCCGGCAAGGTGGCCCGGGTGCTGGGCCGGCGGGTCGAGGACCTCAACACGATCGTGCTCCACCTGGGCAACGGGGCGTCGGCATCGGCCGTGCGCGGGGGCGTCCCGATCGACACCTCGATGGGCCTCACACCGCTGGAGGGCCTCGTCATGGGCACCCGCTCCGGCGACATCGACCCGGCGGTGGTGTTCCACCTGGCACGCAACGCCGGGATGAGCGTCGACGAGCTCGACACCCTGCTCAACAAGCGCTCGGGGGTGCTGGGACTGTCCGGCGTCAACGACTTCCGCGAGCTGCACCGGCTCGTCGACGAGGGTGACGAGGACGCCGCCCTGGCCTTCGACGTGTACATCCACCGGCTGCGCAAGTACGTGGGCGCCTACACGGCGCTGCTGGGCCGCGTGGACGTCATCGCGTTCACCGCGGGGGTCGGCGAGAACGACGCCGCGGTGCGGGCCGCGGTCTGCGCGGACCTGGAGGCGCTCGGAATCGCCGTCGACGACGACCGCAACGCCGCTCGTGGCGGGGAACGCATCATCTCCCCCGACTGGGCCCGGACGCTGGTCATGGTGGTCCCGACGATGGAGGAGCTGGCGATCGCGCGGCAGAGCGTCGAGGCGGTCGACGGGCTGGACCCGTCGTCGGCGGTCACGGCCGGCTGACGGCGGCGCGTCGGCCGGCTCAGGCGAGGTCGAGCCGGTCGACGACGGTGTCGACGATGTCGGCGGGTTCCGCGGCGACGCCGACGACGATCCCGTCCTCGTCGGCCTGGAGCGGTTCGAGCGTGGCGAGCTGCGAGGACAGCAGGGTCGCGGGCATGAAGTGCCCCGTCCGTCCTCCCATCCGCTCGGCGAGGAGCTCGGGCGGGCCGTCCAGGTGCACGAACCGCACCTGCCCGCGAGCGTCGCGCAGCACGTCACGGTAGGCACGGCGCAGGGCGGAGCAGGTGACGATGCCGGGACGGCCCGCGTCGGCCTCGGCGCTGAGCCAGTCGCGGATCGTGGCGAGCCACGGGGCACGGTCCGTGTCGGTGAGCGGTGTCCCGGCGGCCATCTTCGCGAGGTTCGCCGCGGGATGGAACTCGTCGCCCTCCGCGGAGGTGACACCGAGGCGGTCGGCCAGGTGCGTGGCGACCGTGGTCTTGCCCGAGCCGGAGACGCCCATGACGACGACGTGCCCGACGGTGTCGGGATCGGCAGGACGCTCGTCCAGGGTGGTGGCGTCGGGGTCCATCGGTTCGACTTCCGGGTCGGGGGTGCGTGCCCCGAGCATCGCCCATGGGTGACGCCTTCGACAAGGCACCGGCAGCACCCGTTGCGTCCGACGGCGACGTCGATAGGCTCACCGCATGCCGACGTCCGCCCTGCACAGCACCGTGCTCCACGCGGTCGGGCGGTCGATCACCAGCGGCGAGACGTCGTGACGGTCCTCGTCGACCCGCCGCTCTGGCCCGCGCACGGCCGCCACTGGTCCCACCTGGTCTCGGACCGGTCCCTGCACGAGCTGCGGACCTTCGCCCGCGCCGCCGGCATCCCGGACCGCGGCTTCGACCTCGACCACTACGACGTACCCGCCGACCGGTACGACGACCTGGTCGCCGCCGGCGCCGTGCCCGTCGTGGGACGCGAGCTGTCGTCGGCGCTCGCCGCCTCCGGCCTGCGGGTCCCCGGGTGGGAGCGGGCCCGCGCCAGGCCGGCGGCGTTGCGAGCCCGGTGGGCGCGGCTGTGGGTGGACCAGGGAGCGACGCCGGCCGGGGCGACCGCCGCCGTCGGCGAGGAGCTCGTCGAGCGTTGGGGCGAACCGCACCGCGTCTACCACTCGCGGCTGCACCTGGCCGACACCCTCGACGCCCTGGACGGGCTGCTGGCCGCCGGGACCGCGGAGACCACGGACGGGGCCGGGCGGCTCGCGGCGCTCGCCCTGTGGTTCCACGACGCCGTGCACGACGGCGCCACCCCGGCCGACGAGGAGGAGTCGGCAGCGCTCGCGCGCACCCTGCTGCCGCCGTGCCGCGACGAACGCGAGGCGTCCCGCACGCCGGGACCCACGGGTGACGGGCAGGCGGAGGAGGTCGCACGGCTCGTCCGGGTGACCGTCGACCACGACCCGGCTCCCACCGACCACGTCGGCGCGCTCGTCAGCGACGCCGACCTGGCGGTCCTCGGCGCCACACCGGCGCGCTACGCGCGGTACACCGCCCAGGTGCGCGCCGAGTACGGCCACGTCGACGACGGCGCCTTCCGGGCCGGGCGCGCCGCGGTGCTGGAGGGGCTGCTCGCCCTGCACACCGGACGCGGGTTGTTCCGCACGGAGGCCGGCCGCCGGCGATGGGCCGCCCGTGCCGCGGAGAACCTGCGCGCCGAGCTGGCCGCACTCACCGGGTGAGACGGCGGGTCAGGGCGTCCGTCAGGGCATCCGGAGGCGCCGCATCGCCCGCAGCGCACCCGTGAGCACCCGGCTGGGCACGTCCCCGCCGAGCTCGTACAGGGCATCCACCGAGATCCCGAGGCCGTGCCCGCGCTGCGCGACGACGCTCTGGGTCTCGGTCACCGCCTCGATCGCCTCCCTGCCGTGCCGCCGGCCCAGGCCGGAGGCCTTCATCCCGCCCATGGGCGCCGCGGCCGAGCCCCAGGCGTGCAGGTAGCCGTCGTTGACGACGACCGTGCCGGTCTCGACCCGGGCCGCGAGGCGCCGGGCACGGGCGACGTCGGTCGACCAGATCGAGGCGTGCAGGCCGAAGTGCGTGTCGTTCATGACGCGCACCGCCTCGTCGTCGCCACCGACCCGGGTCACGGCCACGACCGGGCCGAACGTCTCCTCGTGCCGGCACGCGGCGTCGTCCGGGACGTCGTCGAGCACGGTCGGGGCGTAGAAGTACGGACCGACGTCGCTGCGGTGGACCGCACCGACCAGGGCCCGGGCGCCCTTGGCCAGGGCGTCGTCGACGTGCCCCGCCACCCGCTCGAGCTGGTCGGCCGAGACGAGCGAGCCGACGTCGGCCGTGTAGTCCAGGCCGGTGCCCAGGGTCAGTGCCCGCACCGCCGGCACGAACCGCTCGAGGAACCTCTCGGCGATCCGTTCGTGCAGCACGAGGCGCTCGCTCGACATGCACAGCTGGCCGGCGTTCGTGAAGCAGGCGCGCAGCACGCCGGGCACGGCACGGTCCAGGTCGGCGTCGGCCGCGACGTACAGCGGATTCTTGCCACCGAGCTCGAGGGTCGCCCCGATCAGCCGCTCCCCCGCCCGGGCCGCGATCTTCCGCCCGGTCTCGGTGGAGCCGGTGAACGCGACGTGGTCGACGTGGTCCACCAGCTCCGCCCCGATGTCCGCGCCGCCCGCGACCACGGCGAAGAGGTCGTCCGGCAGCCCCGCCTCGGCCAGGAGCTCGGACGCCCACAGCGCCGACAGGGTGGTCTGCGGGTCCGGCTTGAGCACGACGGCGTTGCCCGCCAGCAGGGCGGGGACGGTCTCGGACAGGGCCAGGGTCAGCGGGAAGTTCCACGGGGCGATGATCCCCACGACGCCCACCGGCCGGCGGTGCACGCGCACCCCGGTGAGGACCGACAGGGCCCCGGGTTCGCGCCGGTCGGCGAGGTAGCGCTCCGCACGGCGCACGAAGTGCCGGCAGGTCTGCGCGATGTCGGCGACCTCCTCGAAGGCGTTGCGGCGCGACTTGCCCGACTCCATCTGGATCAGGTCGAGGATCTCGGACTGCCGCTCGAGCACGAGCACCCCGAGCCGGTCGAGCACGCGGGCGCGCTCGCGCAGCGGCAGGGCGGCCCAGTCGTGCTGAGCGGCCCGCGCCGCCCGGGTCGCTCCGACGACGTCCTGCGGGCTCGACAGCGGGACGGCCGCCAGCGGCGCACCGGTGAACGGCAGCTCGCTGCGGTGGGTCCCCGCGCCGTGGGAGGTCACGACGCGGCGGACCAGCGGGGCCACGATCTCGGGCTCCAGGACGTAGGTGGAGGCGGGCAGCTCCGGGTCGATGACGTCCCCCAGAGCACCGTCGCCCTCGTGCGCAGTTGCCATGGGCGACAGCCTACGCGGACCAGGTGACATCCGTGTCACCGCAGGTCGGCGGGGGTCTTCACCCCGCTCGGCGCGGGTCGTCGAGCGTCCGCCCGAGCACGCGCGTCTCCTGGTCGACGTACCCGAGGTGCTCGTAGAACCCCAGCACCGCGGTGTTGGCGCTGCGCACCATGAGGCGGACCTTGCGCGCGCCCGCCCGTCGCAGCCACGTCTCGGCCGCCTCGACCACGGTCCGACCGAGCCCCGTCGTCCGCCGGTCGGGATCCACGGCCACGTAGTAGAGCCAGCCGCGGTGCCCCTCGTACCCGGCCAGCACGGAGCCGACGACGACGTCCCCGTCCCGTGCGACGAGCACCGTCGCGGCGGGGTGGGCCCGCGCGTCGGCGATGTCCCGGTACGGGTCGTTCCAGGGCCGGGTCAGGTCGCAGGCCCGCCACAGGCCGACGACGCCCTCGACGTCGTCGTCACCGATCTCCGTGACCCGCACCCGCGACGGCGGTCCCTGCCTGACCGGTGGCCCGGCCGGCACGGGTCCGCTCACCGCGGCTGGTACGGCGAGACGACGACCTCGACGCGCTGGAACTCCTTGAGGTCGGAGTAGCCCGTGGTGGCCATCGCGCGGCGCAGCGCGCCGACGAGGTTCGTCGTGCCGTCGGCGGTGTGCCCGGGGCCGAAGAGGATCTCCTCCAGCGTCCCGGCGGTGCCGACCTCGACCCGCTCGCCGCGCGGGAGCTGGGCGTGGTGGGCCTCGGGGCCCCAGTGCCACCCCTCGCCGGGCGCCTCGGAGGCGCGTGCCAGCGCGGCACCGAGCATCACGGCGTCGGCCCCGCAGGCGATGGCCCGGACGATGTCTCCCGAGTGACCCACGCCGCCGTCGGCGATCACGTGCACGTACCGACCGCCGGACTCGTCGAGGTAGTCGCGGCGGGCCGCCGCGACGTCCGAGACCGCGGTGGCCATCGGCGCGTGGATGCCGAGGCCGACGCGGGTGGTGTGCGCGGCACCGCCGCCGAACCCGACGAGCACGCCGGCCGCCCCGGTGCGCATCAGGTGCAGGGCGGCGGTGTAGCTGGCCGCGCCGCCGACCACGACGGGCACGTCGAGCTCGTAGATGAACCGCTTGAGGTTGAGCGGCTCGGCGCTGGTCGAGACGTGCTCGGCCGAGACGGTGGTGCCCCGGATGACGAACAGGTCCACCCCGGCGTCGAGCACGGTCTGGTAGTGCTCCTGGATCCGCTGCGGCGACAGCGCGCCGGCCACGGTGACCCCCGCGGCGCGGATCTCCTTGAGCCGCTGGGTGATGAGCTCCGACTTGATCGGCTCGGCGTAGATCTCCTGCATGCGCCGCGTCGCCTCCGCGGCGGGCAGCGCACGGATCTCCGCCAGGAGCGGGGCCGGGTCGTCGTAGCGGGTCCACAGGCCCTCGAGGTCGAGCACCCCCAGACCACCCAGGTTGCCCAGCGCGACCGCGGTGGCCGGGCTCATCACCGAGTCCATCGGCGCCGCCACGATCGGCAGGTCGAAGTGGTAGGCGTCGATCTGCCACCCGGTGGAGACGTCCCGCGGGTCGCGCGTCCGGCGCGAGGGGACCACCGCCACGTCGTCGAAGGAGAAGGCGCGACGCCCGCGCTTGCCACGTCCGATCTCGATCTCGTTGCTCACACGGGTCAGCCTACCGGCCGCCGTGTCGGTGGCCCGTGGCATCGTCACCGACGTGAGGACACGAGAGGGGATCGACATGGACGACGCCGGCTGGACCGTCGGGCCGCTGCTCGGGTTCGACACCGAGACGACCGGCGTCGACGTGCACCAGGACCGCGTCGTCACGGCGGCCGTCGTGCTCCGCACGCCGCTGACGACCGAGGTCCGCACCTGGCTGATCGACCCCGGGGTCGAGATCCCCGAGGAGGCGGCGGCGATCCACGGGGTGACGACCGAGCACGCCCGCGCGCACGGCGTCGCCCCGGCCGAGGCGCTCGAGGAGATCGCCGCGCTGCTCACCACGCACCTGCGCGAGGACGTCCCGGTCGTGGCCTACAACGCCGCGTTCGACCTGACGCTGCTCGACGCCGAGCTGGCGCGCCACGGCCTGCCGACCCTGCCGGAGCGGCTCGGACGGCCCGTCGCCCCCGTGCTGGACCCGCTCGTGATCGACCGGTGGCAGGACCGGTACCGCCGGGGGAAGCGTCGGCTGGGCGACCTGTGCGAGCTCTACGGCGTGGTCGGCGACGGCGAGCTGCACAGCGCCGACGTGGACGTGCTGGCCACCCTCGACGTGCTGGACGCGCAGGTGCTGCGGTTCCCCGACCTGCGCTCGGTGGCGCTCGACGCCCTGCACGCGGCGCAGCGCGACGCCCACCGCTCGTGGGCGGAGAACTTCAACGCCTGGCGCGACCGCAAGGGTCTGCCGGGACCCGGCGCGTCCACGTCCTGGCCCACCACACCGCGCGCCGCCGGCTGACCGGACGGCGGCCGCGCCGCCGGGCGAGGTCAGCCGACCTTGTAGTTCGGCGCCTCGACGGTCATCTTGATGTCGTGCGGGTGGGACTCCGCCAGCGAGGCCGAGGTGATCCGCACGAACTTGCCCTTCTCCTGCAGCTCCGGCACGGTGCGCGCACCGACGTAGAACATCGTCTGGTGCAGCCCGCCGACGAGCTGGTGGGCCACGGTCCCGAGCGTGCCCTTGTAGGGCACCTGGCCCTCGACACCCTCGGGCACGATCATGTCGTCGCTCGTGACCTCCGCCTGGAAGTAGCGGTCCTTCGAGTAGGACTTCTTGCCGCGCGAGGACATCGCGCCCATCGAGCCCATGCCCCGGTAGGCCTTGAACTGCTTGCCGTTGATGAGGATGGTCTCGCCGGGCGACTCCTCCGTGCCGGCGAGCATCGACCCGAGCATGACCGTCTCGGCGCCGGCCACGAGGGCCTTGCCGATCTCGCCCGAGTGACGCATGCCGCCGTCGGCGATGACCGGGACCCCGGCCGGGCGCGCGGCCCGCGACGCCTCGTGGATCGCCGTGATCTGCGGGACGCCGACGCCGGTCACCACGCGGGTGGTGCAGATCGACCCGGGGCCGACGCCGACCTTGACGGCGTCCGCGCCGGCGTCGACGAACGCCTGGGCCCCGTCCTGGGTGGCCACGTTCCCGCCGATGACCTGGACGTGGCGCGTCGCCGGGTCGGACTTCAGCGCGCGCACCATGTCGATGAGCATGCGGACGTTGCCGTGGGCCGTGTCCGCGACGAGCACGTCGACACCGGCGTCGATGAGCGTCGTGGCCCGCTGCCACGCGTCACCGAAGTAGCCGATGGCGGCACCGACGAGGAGCCGGCCCTGGGAGTCCTTGGAGGCGTTGGGGAACTGCTCGGACTTGACGAAGTCCTTGACCGTGATGAGGCCGGCGAGGCGTCCGTCGTCGTCGACCAGCGGGAGCCGCTCGAGCTTGTGCTTGCGCAGCAGGGCGGTGGCGTCCTCGCGGGAGATGCCGGCGTCGCCGGTGATCAACGGCTGCCGGGTCATGACGTCGGCGACGGTCGTCTCCGCCCACTCGGCCACCGGGGTGAAGCGCAGGTCGCGGTTCGTGACGATGCCGACGAGACGGCCGGCCTCGTCCAGCACGGGGAACCCGGAGACCCGGTACTCCCCCGCCCGCTGGTCGAGCTGCTCCAGGGTGGCGTCCGGACCGATCGTCACGGGGTTCGAGATGATCCCCGTCTGCGTCCGCTTGACCAGGTCCACCTGGTACGCCTGGTCCTCGATCGAGAGGTTGCGGTGCAGCACGCCCAGACCGCCCTGCCGGGCCATCGCGATGGCCATCCGGGACTCGGTCACCGTGTCCATCGCGGCGGAGACGAGCGGGGTCCGTAGCGAGATCTCCCGCGTCAGGCGCGAGGTGGTGTCGATGTCCGAGGGCGCCAGGTCCGAGTAGCCGGGCAGCAGGAGGACGTCGTCATAGGTCAGCCCCAGGAAGCCGAACGGATCGTGGGCGGGCGAGGTCGTCTCCGTCATGTCCCGAGTCTACGGCGCGCACGGAGGGGTCAGCCGCGGTCTCCGTCACACCGCGGCGCCTCCCGCCGACGCCCCGGCCGGCCGGCCGGGTCAGGCGCCGATGACCGCCAGGACCTCGTGCAGCAGGCCGGTGAAGGAGCGCACGCGCTGGACCTGGGCGGCCAGCGGCAGCTCGCTGGCGGCGTCGTCCCGTCGCAGCCCGACGAAGATCGGCAGCTCGGGGAACCCGTCGTGCACGGCGTGCACGACGTCGAGGTCCGGTCGACGCTGCCCGGTGGCCAGGACCAGCGCGGCGGGCCGCACCATCGTGACCAGCTCCAGGGACCGCCGGGCACTGGCCGGCCCGGTGACGATCCGCGCCGTCTTGCCCTTGGCCGTCAGCGCGGCGGCGAGGGCGTGCGCGGACAGCGGCACGGTCTCGTCGGGACCCGCGAAGATGAGCACGATGTTGCGCATCCGGCTGGGGTGGTTGGCCGGCGGCCCGCCGTTCTGGACCACGGACTGCTCGAAGGCCTCGGTGAAGGATCGCAGCGCCTGCAGCGCGGCCGTCGCGAGGACGATCTCGGGGACGGCGCCGGGCCCGGCCAGCACGGTCCGCTCGGCCACGCGGCTCCACGCCGGTTCGAGCAGCTGCGCCCACCAGGCGGCGGGGTCGCCGTGCGGCGGGATGCGCACCAGGTCGTCGCACCGCGCCTGGTCGTAGGCGAGCGCCGCGTCCACCACGGCGGAGACCCTGCCGGACGCCTGCTGCCCCTGCTGCGCGCCGGCGCCGCGGCCTCCCTGGCCGCCACCGGGCAGCGCCCGCAGGTGGGCCCGCCCTGCTCGGGCGGCGGAGTCCGCCGAGTCCGCGGACTCCTCGGCCTCGTCGGCGGCCGCGTCCTCGGGCGGGCTCGGCGGCGCGGACCGACGGGCCTCCTCGAGCTCGTCGACGTCCGCCTCGAGGGCGGCCTGGGCGGCGTCGACCGGGGCGACGCCCTCGAGCGTGAGCCGTCGCATGACGAGCAGCCGGGCGACGTCCTCGGGGGTGTAGCGCCGGTGGGAGCCGGCCGTGCGGTCCGAGGGGCCGAGACCGTAACGGCGGTCCCACGTGCGCAGCGTGGCGGGGGCCACGCCGAGGCGCCGCGCGACGGCCGCGACCGCGAGCCCGGGGCCGGACGGACGCGTAGCCCCGGCATCCTGGACGGGTCGCGAACGGGTCATGCGTCGATTCTGCCCAGGGGTTCCCGGGACCGCCACCGCGCCGGGTGGCCCGTCTCACCTTGAGTCCGAATCGATCATCGAACCTGGTCATGAAGCGATAGCAAGCGGTTCAGGCCCTGGTCACCCCTTTTCACCCACACCCACTTCAATCGGGTCGACCTGCTACTTGAACAACTTCTGCACAACTTGTAGGTTGTTCGCCATGACGGAGATCTCGCGGTTGCCAGGACCGGTTATGGAGTTGTGGGAGTGGCAGTACCAGGGGTCGTGCCGTGACGCGGACGACACCCTCTTCTTCCACCCCGAGGGTGAGCGCGGATCCACCCGCCGACGACGCGCGGAGGCCGCCAAGGCGATCTGCCGCAGCTGCCCGGTGATGATGGAGTGCCGCGAGCAGTCGCTGCGGGTCCGGGAGCCGTACGGCGTCTGGGGCGGCCTGAGCGAGGACGAGCGGTCGGCGATCCTCAGCGGTCGCGACCGCGAGCACAAGAAGGCGAGCTGAACCGACCTCGGTCGACGGCCGGTCGCACCCCCTCGCCCGCGCCCCCGTCCGAGCAGACGACGAGAGCCCCGCACCGGATCGGTGCGGGGCTCTCGTGCGGGGAGGGGGACCTGGCCGTCAGGCCAGGGCTCCCGCCCGGCGTCGCGGCGTCAGCCGACGACGACGGCGAGGATGTCGCGCGCGGACAGGACCAGGTAGTCCTCCCCGGCGTACTTGACCTCGGTGCCGCCGAACTTGCTGTAGATGACCTTGTCGCCGACCTTCACGTCGACCGGGACGCGCTCGCCCTTGTCGTTGAAGCGGCCGTCACCCACGGCCAGGACCTCGCCCTCCTGGGGCTTCTCCTTGGCGGTGTCCGGGATGACCAGGCCGGAAGCGGTCGTGGTCTCGGCCTCGACGGCCTTGACGACGATCCGGTCCTCGAGCGGCTTGATGGGGACCGACACGTCGGACCTCCTTGTTCGCGATGACTAGCGTTGACTGGGTCGCGCCCGGCCGCTGTCCGTCGTCGCGGGTGCCGGCACAGCGCGTGCGCTGGGACCAAATCTAGGCAGCCCTTAGCACTCTGACAAGTCGAGTGCCAGAAGCGGTCCCGTCGGGACGGCCTGAGAGCATGGACAGATGGACGTGGCCTCGCTCAGCAAGCTTCTCAGCCCCGAGGGCTGGACCCTGCTCAACGACCTCCCCCCGTACGAGGAGTCGCAGGCCATGGCCCTGGCGACGCGGATGCGCGCCGAGGGTGTCGATCCGGACCTCGCGGCCGCGGCCCTCACGCAGTCCCGGCTCCGCGCCCGTGCCCGGGCCAAGCTCGGCCCGTTCGCCGACGGGATGCTGTTCACGCCGGACGGGCTGGAGCAGGCGACCCGGCTGACCGTCGCCGCCGTGCACGCCCGCCGGTACCTGGCCGCGGAGGTGCACAAGGTCGCCGACCTGACCTGCGGTCTCGGCGCCGACGCCCTCGCCTTCGCGGGCGTGGGCCTGCAGGTGCTGGCCACCGACGTCGACGAGGTCACCGCCGCGCTGGCGACCGTGAACCTGCGAGCCTTTCCCGAGGCCGAGGTCCGCCACGGGGACGGGCTGGCGCTGGACCTGGTCGCCGAGGGCGTCGACGGGGTGTACGCCGACCCGGCCCGCCGGACGCGCGGCGGCCGGCGCGTGTTCGACCCGTCGGCCTGGGCCCCGCCGCTGGACGCCGTGTGGGGGCTGCGGGACCAGGTCCCCGCCGTCGGCATCAAGGTCGGCCCCGGCATCGGCCATCAGGGCCTGCCCGAGGACGCCGAGACCCAGTGGGTCTCCGTGGACGGCGACGTCGTCGAGGCCGGCCTGTGGTTCGGGCCGCTCGCGCCCGACGGCCCCGGACGCTCGGCCCTGATCCTGCGCACCGAGGACGGCGGCACCGTCTCGCGGCTCGTGCGTCCCGGCGCCGAGGGCGTCGACCTCGCCCCCGACGTCGGGGCGGTCGGCTCGTACCTGTACGAGCCGGACGGGGCCGTGGTCCGCGCCGGGCTCGTCGCGCACGCCGCCGCCGAGCTCGACGGCCGGCTGGTGGACCGGACCATCGCCTACGTCACCACCGACGCCCCGGCGGCGGCGCCTCCCCCGGGCACCGCGCCGCTGGCCACCGGCTACCGGGTGCTGGACGTCATGCCGTTCAACCTCAAACGGCTCAAGGCCTACCTGCGCGAACGGGGCGTCGGCCGGCTGACCGTGAAGAAACGCGGCACCGCCGTGACCCCCGAGCAGCTGCGGGCCCAGCTCTCCCTCCGGGGGGACGCCGAGGCCACGCTGGTGCTGACCCGCGTCGCCGGGCGTCAGCACGTCCTCGTGGTGGAGCCGCTGGGGGGCTGATCCCGGCCCCGTGGTGCACCGCCACCACGCGTGGAAGCATGGCTGCATGGTCCTGGAGTTCCAGCCCTCCCGGCGATCGAGCGTCGGCCTCGAGTGGGAGCTGGCGCTCGTCGACGCCGACTCCGGCATCCTGCGCCAGGTGGCCCCTGCCGTCATGGCCGAGCTCGGCCCCGACGCGCGGGCCCGGCACGTCAAGCCCGAGTTCCTGCGCAACACCGTGGAGATCGTCTCGGACGTGTGCGCCACCGTCCCCGGGGCGATCGCCGACCTCGAGAACGGGCTCGCCCGGGTCCAGGAGGTCATCCGCCCCATGCGGGCCGAGCTCATGGGTGCCGGCACCCACCCCTTCGCGCCCTGGTCGCAGCAGCAGGTGACCGACAAGGAGCGGTACGCCACCGTGGTCGACCGCGCCCAGGTCTGGGGCCGCCAGCAGGTGGTCTACGGCGTGCACATGCACGTCGGCGTCGAGGACCGGGCCAAGGTGCTGCCCATCCTGCGCTCGCTGCTGGTCCACGTCGCGCACCTGCAGGCGCTCTCGGCGTCGTCGCCGTACTGGGACGCCGCCGACACCGGCTACGCCTCGATGCGTGCGCTGCTGTTCCAGCAGCTGCCGACGGCGGGGCTGCCCTACCAGTTCACCGAGTGGAGCGAGCTGGAGCGGTACACCGCCGACATGCTCAAGACCGGCGTCATCGACGACTTCACCGAGGTCCGGTGGGACGTGCGGCCCGCCCCGCACTTCGGCACCGTCGAGGTCCGCATCTGCGACGGCACGTCCAACGTGACCGAGCTGGCCTCGCTCGCGGCCCTGGTGCACTGCCTGGTCGAGCACTTCTCCACGCTGCTCGACGAGGGCCGGCCGCTGCCCACGATGCCCCGCTGGTACGTGCACGAGAACAAGTGGCGCGCGGCCCGGTACGGCATGGACGCCATCATCATCCTGGACGCCGACGGGAACGAGGAGCTCCTCACCGACGCGCTGCCCCGGCTGCTCGAGGAGCTGGCCCCCGTGGCCGAACGTCTCGGCTGCGCCCCGGAGCTCGACCGGATCCGGGACATCGTCCGCCACGGCGCCTCCTACCAGCGCCAGCGCGCCGTGGCCGCGGCGCACGGCGGTGGCCAGACCGGGCTCGAGGCCGTGGTGCGCTCCCTGGTGGCCGAGCTGCACGCCGGCCACCCGCTGACGCCGTCCGCCGCGGAGTGACCCGCGGCCGCTAGACCGTGATGGTCGTCAGCGGCATCGAGGAGTCCACCCCGATGTCCAGGTCCGACGGCGGCAGCCCCGCCCGCACGACGGCGGAGCCCAGCGCGGCGATCATCGCCCCGTTGTCGGTGCAGTAGCGGATCGGGGGGATGCGCAGGTCGATCCCCGCCGCGGCGCATCGCTCGGCCGCCATGTCCCGCAGCTGGCTGTTGGCAGAGAACCCGCCGCCGATGATGAGGGTCCCGACGTCGTGGGCACGGCAGGCCGCGATGGTCTTGGCGGTGAGCACGTCCGCGACGGCGGCGGCGAAGGAGGCCGCGACGTCGGCCACGGGGACCTCCTTGCCGGCGTCCTGCCGGGCCTCGACCCAGCGGGCGACGGCCGTCTTGAGGCCGGAGAAGCTGAAGTCGTAGGCGTGCTTGGCCTGGTCCTTCGGCGCCGTCAGGCCGCGGGGGAACCGGATCGCCTCCGGGTCGCCCTCGCGCGCGAGCCGGTCGATGTGCGGGCCGCCCGGGTAGGGCAGCCCGAGCAGCCGCCCGACCTTGTCGAAGGCCTCCCCCGCGGCATCGTCGAGCGTCGAGCCGAGCTCGGTGACGTCCGTGGCGATGTCGTCGACGAGCAGCAGCGAGCTGTGGCCGCCGGAGACGACGAGCGCCATCGACCGCTCGGTGAACGGCCCGTCGACGAGCTGGTTCACCGCGGCGTGCCCGATGACGTGGTTGACGCCGTACAGCGGCTTGCCGAGACCGATCGAGAGCGCCTTGGCCGCGCTGGCACCGATCGTCAGCGGGCCCACCAGGCCCGGGCCGGCGGTGACCGCGACGGCGTCGATCTCCGACAGGTCGACGTCGGCCTCGCCGAGCGCCCGCCGGATCGTGGGGGTCATCGCCTCGAGGTGGGCACGGCTGGCCACCTCCGGGATGATGCCGCCGTAGCGGGCGTGCTCGTCCATGGAGCTCGCCACGGCGTCGAACAGGAGCTCGTCTCCGCGCACCAGAGCGACACCGGTCTCGTCGCAGGACGTCTCGATGCCGAGGACCAGGGGATCAGCCATGGCCCACATTCTGTCACCACCGCCGGCCCCTCTCCGGAACCGTCGTGACCAACGCCACGCCGGCCGCCAGGAATCATGCGAACGCATGGACGGTTCCCCACGGACATGACCGACACCCTGCTCGAGACCGCCCCCCTCGCCGTCGACGAGGCGTCCGCCGACCGCCTCTTCCGTCACGCCCGCTCCACCTCGCAGTGGACCGGCGCCGAGGTCACCGACGCTCAGCTGCAGGCCGCCTGGGACCTGGCCAAGCTCGGTCCGACCGCGATGAACACCCTGCCCCTGCGCCTGCTGGTCGTGCGCAGCCCCGAGGCGAAGCAGCGGCTGGTCGAGCACATGGGCGGCGGCAACAAGGCGAAGGTCGAGGCCGCGCCGGTCTCCCTCGTCCTGGCCGCCGACCCGGCGTTCCACGAGCACCTCGACGAGCTCTTCCCGGTCTACCCCGGGATCCGCGAGCAGCTCGCCCCCGCGGCAGAGGTCCGCGAGCAGATGGCGCGCAAGAACGCCCTGCTGCAGGCCGGGTACCTGATCGTCGCGCTGCGCGCCGCCGGTCTCGCGGCCGGGCCCATGGACGGCATGGACGCCGACGGCATCGACCGGGAGTTCTTCGCGGAGTCCGGCTGGCGGTCGCTGATGGTCGTCAACGTCGGCGAGGCCGACGGCGAGGGCTCGCCGCACCCCCGCGGGCCGCGCCTCGACCTGGGGCAGGTCTCCCGCACCCTCTGAGACCGCCCTCTGCTGTGGGTATGAGATCGGCAGCCCCGGACAGGTTCGGGGCTGCCGATCTCATACCCACAGCGTTGTCGCGGGTGCTGGGAGCCCTGCGTCAGGAGACGGCGACCGGGCGGCCCGGGTCGTTCGACCACTGGGACCAGGACCCCGGGTAGAGGGCCGCCGGCACGCCGATCGACGCCAGGGCGGCGATCTCGTGCGCCGCGGTCACCCCGGACCCGCAGTAGACGCCCACCGTCGCGTCCGGCCTCACCCCGAGGGAGGTGAACCGGGCACGCAGCTCCGCCTCGCTGCGGAAGGCGCCCTCGTCGTCCAGGTTCTCCGTCGTCGGCGCCGAGACGGCGCCCGGGACGTGGCCCGCCTGCGGGTCGACGGGTTCGACCTCGCCGCGGTACCGCTCGGCGGCCCGGGCGTCGAGGAGCACACCCGAGGTCGCCAGGTCCGCCGCGTCGTCGGCGTCCAGCACCGGCATGCCCCCGGGGTGCGCCACCATGTCGCCGGGCACCCGGCGGGTGATCCCGACCTCGAGGGGGTGGCCCGCCCGGCGCCACGCCTCGAGCCCGCCGTCGAGGATGCGCACGGCGTCGTGACCGAACCAGCGCAGCAGCCACCACGCCCGGGCGGCGGAGGTGCCGCCCACCTCGTCGTACACCACGACGCGGGAGTCGGAGCAGACACCCCACCCCCGGGCGGACTCCTGGAACTCCGCGGCGGACGGCAGCGGGTGCCGTCCGGCCTCCGGCGACGGCACCGCGGCGAGCTCGGCCTCGAGGTCCACGTAGACCGCACCCGGCAGGTGACCGGCCTCGTAGCGGTCCAGACCGTCGGTCCGGCCCAGCGCCCAACGCACGTCCAGCAGCAACGGCGCACCGCCGAACGGGTCCTGCAGGCCGCCGAGCTGCAGGTCGGCGGCGACCGTGTCCGCGTCGACGAGCACCCGGTCACGTGCCGGGGACGTCACCCGGCGCGTCACGCGGCACCGCCGGCACCGGTCGTCGCCCGCGTGCCCGGCGAGGGGTCCTCGGGGACCGACAGGTCCAGACGCATCGTGTAGGCGTCCGTGCCCTCCGGCTGGTAGTAGCGCTTGCGGAGGCCGAGCTGCTCGAACCCGAACTGCCCGTAGAGCGCGAGCGCGCTGTCGTTGTCCACGGCGACCTCGAGCAGCAGCGCCTCGGCACGCAGCTGTCGCGACCGGTCCACGAGAGCCTGCAGGAGTCGCCGGCCCACGCCGCGCCCCTGGTACTCACGGGCCGTGCCGATGGTCATCACCTGGGCGACGTCACCGTCGAACCACAACCCGGCGTACCCGACCACGGGACGTCGACCCGGCCCGAGCCCCACGGCGTCCGGACCGTCGAGCTCCGCCACGACGTACCAGCGCCCGAGCCCGGCCAGCTCGTCGGCCAGCATGCCGTACGTCCACGCCCCCGGTCCGAACAGCTCGTGCTCGAGCTGGAGGACCCGGTCGAAGTCGCTGCTCACCAGCGGCCGCAGCCGCACCGACACGGGACGGTCCGTCATGCCGCTCCCCCGGTGGCGCGCTTGGCCCCGGCCGGCTCCTGCACGTCCGGACGGCGCAGGTACAGCGGCTCGGTCGGCTGGTCGACGCCCTCGGCCCGACGGGCCAGGGCCAGCCGGGCGAGCACGGTCGCGTCCGGCAGGACGGGGGCGTCCTCGTCGGCCACCAGGTGGTCCGGGTAGAGACCCGCACCCTCGCCCACGACGGCGAGCCGGGCGCCGTCCGCCGTCGGCGGGTCGAGCTGGGAGGCCGCCACGTCGGCCGCCCGGCCGACCTCCGGACCGCGCTCCACCGCGACGACCGGCACACCGTGCGGACCTTCGTGCGCCACGACGCGGTACCGGGCCCAGTAGACCTCCTTGCGCCGCGCGTCGGTGGCCACGAGCACCTCGTCGCCGGGGTCGAGGCCGAGGTCGGCGACGGCCTCCACCGCGAGCGCGTCGATGCTCGGCACGCCGAGGACGTCGATCCCCAGGCTCAGCGCCAGCGTGCGGGCCGTGACCAGCCCGACGCGCAGACCGGTGAACGGTGCGGGTCCGGTGCCACCGACGACGGCCGTCAGGTCGGTGCGCTCGAGCCCCGCCGCGGCCAGGGCGTCGGCGATGAGGGGGGCGAGGGACTCGGCGTGCCGTCGGCGCTCGTCGGCGTTGCGGACGGCGAGGCGGCCACCGTCGTCGTCGACCACGGCGACGGAGACGGCGGCGGAGGTGTCGATCGCGAGAACAGCCACGGGACCAGCCTACGGCGAGCGGGGGGTCAGCTCGGGCGCGGGCGCGGCACCAGGCGGGTGAGGTCGACGCCGGCCCAGCGGGGGCCCACGGCGCGCACCGTCGCGCGCCGGACACCGGCCTCGGGGTGCTCCGGGTCCACCTCGCCGCCGCGAGGCCGCTGCAGGTCGACCTCGAGACGGTCCTCGGTGAGGGTCTCGGCCAGCCCGCGGCCCCACTCGACGACGGTCACCGACTCGTCGAGGGAGGAGTCCAGGTCCAGGGCGTCCAGCTCGTCCAACCCGCTCAGCCGGTAGGCGTCCACGTGCACCAGCGCCGGACCGGTCGTGCCGTCCTGGCGCCGCAGCGGCGGGTGCTCCCGGGCGACGATGAACGTCGGGGACGCGATCTGCCCCCGCACGTTCAGCGCCCGGCCCAGGCCCTGGGTGAGGGTGGTCTTGCCCGCTCCGAGGTCACCGGTGAGGATCACCAGGTCCCCGGCGCGGAGCAGGCCGGACAGGGCTCCGCCCAGCGCCCGGGCGTCCGCGGCACCCGGCAGCTCCAGCTCCACCTGCGCGACGACGTCACTCACGGCTCTGCCTCTCTCCTTCGGGGTCGTCTCCGGTCGGGGCCGGCGCGGGCGTGCCGATCGCGCCCGTCCCGGCCGCGGGGACGTACACGCGGGGCACGCGCGGCGCCAGCCGCGTCACGATCTCATAGCTGATGGTCCCGGCGGCCTCGGCCCAGTCCTGGGCGTTCGGCAGCGGCGACCCGTGCGCCACCCCGTCCGAGGCGCCGAACAGGGTCACCAGGTCGCCGGCGCGTTCGGTGGCACCGGGCCCGAGGTCCAGGACGAACTGGTCCATGCAGACCCGCCCCGCCACCCGCAGCACGCGGGCGGTGGCCCCGTCGCCGACGGCCACGGGCGCTCCCGGGCTGCCGGCACCGCCGGAGCCGTGCCGGGGGACGCCGTCACCGTACCCCAGCGGGACGAGCCCGACGGTCGTGTCCTGCGTCGTGGTGTAGGTGTGACCGTAGGAGACGCCCTCGCCGGCGGCCACCTGCTTGACGTTGGCCAGCCGCGACTCGAGAGTCATCGCCGGCCGCAGCCCGAACCGTCCCGGCGGGCCGACGCCCGGGCCGGGCGAGTTGCCGTACACGGAGATCCCGGGGCGGACGAGGTCGTGATGCAGGTCCGGGCGGGTCAGGGTCGCCGCGGAGTTCGCCAGGTGCCGCACCTCGGGGCGCAGCCCGGCCCGTGCGACCTGCGCCAGCGCTCCGTCGAACGCCGCGCCCTGGCGGTCGATCGACGGGTGTCCGGGTTCGTCCGCGCAGGCCAGGTGGGAGAACACACCGACGACCCGCAGCTCGCCCGACGCCTCGAGCTCGGCGGCCCGGCGGACCACCGCCGGCAGGTCGCGCATCGCGACACCGTTGCGGGACAGCCCCGTGTCGACCTTGACGTGCACCCGGGCGGTCCGCCCGGCCGCGCGCGCCCCGGCCGCGACCTCCTCGAGCGCCCACGGCGCCGCCACGGTCACGTCCACGTCCGCGGTGATCAGCTCGGCGAACGGCGCCCCGGGCACGAGCAGCCAGACCAGCACGCGAACGTCGGTGTCGAGCCCCGCCCGCAGGGCGATCGCCTCCTCGGCGGTCGCCACACCCAGCCACGTCGCCCCGCCGGCCAGCGCGGCGCGGGCCGCCGGGAGCATCCCGTGTCCGTAGCCGTCGGCCTTGACGACCGCCATGAGGTCCGCCGACGGCGCGTGGCCGCGCAGCGCGCGGACGTTGTCGCGGATCGCGTCGAGGTCGACGATCGCGCGGGCAGGGGTGCCGTCGGCGAAGGCGGGAGTCGTCACGGTGGCGATTCTCTCACTGGCCCGTGGGCCAGTCGCCCAGCCGACGGCGGGAGGTGAACGTGCGCCGCTCCCCGGTCAGCGGGTCGTCGAACCTCAGCGAGCGGGCCAGCAGCTGCAAGGGTTCACCGCGGTCGTCCGCGCCGTCGTCGGCCCCGGCCCGCAGCACGGGCCAGAACGGGTCGTGCCGGATCGGCAGCCCCAGACCGGCCATGTGCAGCCGGAGCTGGTGCGTCTTGCCGGTGTGCGGCTCGAGGCGGTACAGCCCCAGCCCTCGCCGCTCGTCGCGGTCCACCAGGTCGATCCACGACTCGGCGTTGGGCTCGCCGGGCACCTCCTCGGCGCGCACGACGCCGCGGCGCTTGACGATGCGCGAGCGGACCGTGCGCGGGAACCCGGTGCCGTCGGACCCGTCCGGCAGCGGGGCGACGGCCTCGTACACCTTGCGGGCGCGCCGCTCCTGGAAGACGAGCTGGTAGGGCCCGCGGACCTCGGGCCGGACCGTCAGCACCAGCACACCCGCTGTCGGGCGGTCGAGGCGGTGGGCGGGGACGAGGTCCGGCAGGTCCAGCTCGCGCCGCAGCCGCGTCAGCACCGTCTGGGTGACCCAGCGGCCGCGCGGCATGGTGGCGACCCGGTGCGGCTTGTCGACCACCAGCAGGTTCTCGTCCCGGTGGAGCACCTCGAGGTCCGCGAGCGCCGGCACGGCGGGTTCGTCGGCCGGCGGGTCCCGGTACAGGTAGAGGAACCCCCGCGGTTCGTAGGGGGTGTCCCGCGTGACGGGTGTGCCGTCCCCCGTGACGACCTCGCCCGCGGCCAGCTTGTCCCGCAGCCGGTCGGCGTCGTCGGGGAACCGCGCCAGCAGGTACCCGGCGGCCGTGGCGTACCGCGCCACGGCGGCGGCGTCGTGCGGCAGCACGAGCCGGGTGGGGTTCAGGCCGTCCCGCACCGGCAGGGGCGGGACGTGCTTGCGCGGGGACGGCATGGCACCCATTCTCGCGCGCCGTCATGACCCCGTAAGGCGCCGGACCCTGGGCAGGGGCACGGCCCCGGCACAGACTGGGGGCATGCGAACGACACGAGGTGCGGCGACGGCCGCCGTGACCCTGACCCTCCTGCTCGCGGCGGGGTGCGCCGCCGAGGAGGACACCTCGGCGGGCGGGGCGTCGACCACCACCGAGATGTCGGAGGGGTCGGCAGACGCGGAGATGTCCGGTCCCGAGGACGACGCAGCGGCCGAGGAGGAGATGTCGGAGGGCGAGGACGCCGGCGACATGGCGTCGGGCGATGCCGCGCCGGTGTACGACTTCTCGGCCACCACGCTCGAGGGCGGGACGTTCGAGGGCAGCGAGCTGGCCGGGGCGCCGGCGGTGCTGTGGTTCTGGGCACCGTGGTGCCCGACCTGCATCGGCCAGATCCCCACCGTCACCGGCCTCGCCGAGGAGTACGACGGCGAGGTCGCGGTGGTCGGCGTGGGCGGCCTGGACGACGCCGAGACGATCCGTGAGATGGCCGAGAACGACATCGCCGGGCCGACCCACCTCGTCGACGACGCCGGTGAGGTCTGGCAGCACTTCGGCATGACCCAGCAGTCGACGTTCGTCGTCCTGGACGCCGAGGGCGAGGTCGTCCTCGAGGGTCAGGTGCCGGGCTCCGAGCTCGAGTCCGTCGTCGCCGAGCTCGCGGGTTGAGCGTCGTGCTCGACGGGGCGTTCGCGCTCGCGCTCGGGGCCGGGCTGGTCGCGGCCGTGAACCCGTGCGGGTTCGCGCTGCTGCCCGCCTATCTCGCGACGCTGGTCCGGCCCGACGACGGCCGGGCCGCCGCCGTCGGCCGTGCGCTGCGCTCGACCGCGGCGCTCACCCTCGGGTTCGTCGCGGTGTTCGGCGCCTTCGGGCTGGTCGTCGCCCCGGTCGCCAGCTCGGTCCAGCGCTGGCTGCCCGTGTTCACCCTGGTGCTCGGGGTCGTGCTCGCCGCGGCGGGGGTCTGGGTCCTGACGGGGCGCGGGCTGCCGGGTCTGCGACTGCTGCGCACCGGGTCCGGGCGGCCGCTCACGGACCGGTGGTGGTCCGTCGTCGGGTTCGGGGCCTCCTACGCCCTGGCGTCGCTCACCTGCACGATCGCCCCGTTCCTCGCCGTGGTCGTGACGGCCTTCCGCGCCGGGTCGGTGGCAGAGGGTGTGGCCCTGTTCGCCACCTATGCGGCCGGCATGGCCCTGCTCGTCGGCACGGCCGCCGTCGTCGTCGCCGTGGCCGGTGCCGGAGTGGTCTCCCGCGCCCGGGGGGCGGGACCGGTGCTCGCCCGGGTCGGGGGCGGGATCCTCGTCGTCGCGGGGCTGTACGTCGCCTGGTACGGGTTCTGGGAGCTGCGCGTGCTGCACGCCGGGGCCGGCACGGACCCGGTGGTCGAGGGTGCCGCCGCCGTCCAGCGGTGGCTGGCCTCGGCGGCGGAGGGGCTCGGCTGGGTCGGGCTGCTCGTCGTCCTCCTCGTGGTGCTGGCCTCGGTGGGGGGCCTGACCTGGTGGCGCCGGCACCGGGCATGATGGGGCCCATGGACCTCTACGACATCCCCTTCGACCGGATGGACGGCAGCACCGCGACCCTGGCCGAGCACCGCGAGGACGTGGTGATGGTCGTCAACGTCGCCTCGCGCTGCGGCCTGACCCCCCAGTACACGGCCCTGGAGCAGCTGCAGCAGAAGTACGCCGACCGCGGCTTCACGGTCGTCGGGTTCCCCAGCAACCAGTTCTTCCAGGAGCTGTCCAGCGACGAGAAGATCGCCGCGTTCTGCTCCGCCACCTACGGGGTGACGTTCCCGGTGGTCTCCAAGGTCAAGGTCAACGGCCGGAAGGCCCACCCCCTGTACCAGGAGCTGACGAAGACCCCGGACGTGGGCGGCCACGACGGCCGCATCCGCTGGAACTTCGAGAAGTTCCTCGTGCTGCCCGGGGGCGAGGTGCGCCGCTACGCCCCCCAGACCGTGCCGGACGACCCCGAGATCGTCGAGGTCATCGAGGCCCACCTCCCGCGCTGATCCCGCAGGGGCCGGGCAGGTCGGCCGCCAGCAGCACGCCGACACCGCCGGCGAACCGCACGCCGTGCAGCACCGGGGCGCGCACCACCTCGTGGAAACCCCAGCGCCGGTGCAGCGCGAGCGACGCGGTGTTGCGGGCGTTGGCCAGGTAGAACACCCGGGCGGCCCGGCCCGCGAGCCAGTCCATCCGGGTGGCGGTCAACGCCGTCCCGACGCCGCGGCGCCGCCAGGCCGGGGTCACGGTCACCCCGCCCAGGTAGTGCCCGGCCGGCGCGACGCCGTCCGTCCAGCGGAACAGGTGGGTCTTGGCCCAGCCGATCACGGCCCCCTCCGCCTCGGCGACCAGGACGAGACGTTCCGGGTCGGGCACCGCCGCGCGGACGCCGTCGAGCAGCTCGGCACGACCGGCCGCCTCCTGGACCTCCTCGATCGCCGGCACGTCGCCCTCGTGGGCCGGGCGGACGGTCACCGCTGCGACCGAGTCCGCGGTCATCTCGGTCACCGGAGCCCGAGCAGCGTGGACACCGTGCCCGGCACGGCCTCGGCGACGTCCAGGGCGGCGACGGGGCCGCCGGGGTTGGCGCGTTCGGCGGCGAACCCGTGGACCAGCGCGGCCGCAGCCGCGACCTCGGCGGCGAGCGCCGGCCCCTCGACGACGTCGGTCGCGCGCGCGGCGAGCATCGTGCCCAGGATCCCCGCGAGCACGTCCCCGGCACCGGCCGTGGCGAGCCATCCCGGGGCGTCCGCCTGGGCCCAGGCGCCCTCGGTGCCGGCGACGACCGTCACCCCGCCCTTGAGCAGCACCGTGGCCCCGGTGAGCTCGTGGGCGCGTCGCGCCCAGCGCAGCGGCGCCGCCTCGACGTCGTCCCGGTGGACGTCCTCCCCCCGGGACCGCAGCAGACCCGCGAGCTCACCGGCGTGCGGGGTGAGGACGAACCACGGCGGGCTGGACTCCCCCAGCAGCGGCAGACCGCCCGCGTCGACGACGGCGGGCACCGGTCCGTACGGCATCCCCGGCAGGTCGCCCCGTGCCACCGCGAGGGCGCCCCGGCCGCGGTCGTGCTGCCCGTCGTCCGCCGGGTCGTCGCGGTCGCGCGTGGTGGGGACACCGGGCCCGACCACCCACGCCTGGACACGCCCCGTGGCGGTGACGACCTCGGGACGCGCCGCGAGGACCGCCCGGGCCACGGCGTCGGAGCCGCGGTAGCGCACCATCCCCGTGCCGGTGCGCACCGCGGCGGAGGCCGCGAGCACCGCGGCACCCGGGTACGTGGCGGTGCCGGCGACGAGCCCGACGAGCCCGCGGGTGTACTTGTGGTCGGACGGGCCGGGGACCGGCCAGGAGACGGCGACGTCGGCGGCCTCCAGGCGGCGCACCGCCGGCGGACCGACGGGCTCGAGGCCGATGTCGACCACGGTGACCTCGCCGACCACCCGGGCGGCGGGTGGCAGCAGCAGACCGGGTTTGGCGACGCCGAAGGTGACCGTGCGGTCCGCCGCCAGCACCGGTCCGGGCAGCGTGCCGTCGTCCACCCCGATCCCGGAGGGGAGGTCGACCGCGACCACCCACGGCCGCCGCTCCCGCTCTCGACCAGCCCCTGGTGCTGTGGGTATGAGATCTGCAGGATCGGAACGTTCCGATCCTGCAGATCTCATACCCACAGCGAGGCGGGAGACGAGAGCCGTGACGAGGTCGGCAGCCGTCCCGCGCAGGGCCCCGCGGGCACCGATGCCGAGCAGCCCGTCGAGCACGACGTCGGCGGCCGACACCTCGGCCGCCACCGCCGGGGCGCGGTCGGGTGCCGCGGCCAGCTCGACGACGCGTCCCCCGGCGCCGCGCAGCGCGGCGAGCCCCTCGCTGTGGACCCGCTCGGCGGTCAGCACCGCCGTCACCGCGACGCCTCGCCGGGCCAGCACGGCGCCCGCGTGCAGCGTGTCGCCACCGTTGTTCCCGGCACCGACCAACAGGGCGGCCCGCGCCCCGCGGACGTGCCGCCGTCGGGCCCGCAGGTCCGCAAGGACCTGCGTCGCCAGGGCGAAGGAGGCGCGCTCCATCAGGGGCGTACCCGCCGCGAGGAGCGGCTCCTCGGCGGCACGGACGTCGTCGGCGGACCACGCGGAGATCATGCCGTCGATCATGCCGTCTCCCCCGGTCGACTCGCAGCGGCGCCACGCGACGGTGCCGGACGGCGCCCGGCTCGGTGGAGGAATAGGCTCGGCGGCATGCGATTCGGACTCTTCATCCCGCAGGGCTGGCGGATGTCGCTCACGGACGTCCCGCCGGAGCAGCACTGGGAGACGATGCTCTCCCTCCTCCACTACGCCGACAACGCCGCCGCGGGCGAGGCGGTCCCGGGGGGTGAGTTCGCCTGGGAGTCGGTCTGGGTCTACGACCACTTCCACACGGTGCCGGTGCCCAGCACGGAGGCCACCCACGAGGCCTGGTCGCTGATGTCGGCCTTCGCGGCGGCCTCCCAGCGGGTGCGCCTGGGCCAGATGTGCACCTGCATGGCCTATCGCGAGCCCACCTACCTGGCGAAGGTCGCCTCCACCGTGGACGCGATCTCGGGCGGCCGGGTCGAGATGGGCATCGGCGCCGGCTGGTACGAGCACGAGTGGCGGGCCTACGGCTACGGCTTCCCGTCGGCCGGCGAGCGCCTGCGCGCGCTCGACGAGGGCGTGCAGATCATGGCGAACATGTGGCGCACCGGCTCCTCCGGCACCTTCGAGGGCGAGCGCTACCAGGTCGACGGCGCCCTGTGCTACCCGCAGCCGCTGCAGAAGCTGCCCGTCGGTGACGGCGGCGCCGAGGTCCCGAGCATCCCGTTGTGGATCGCGGGCGGCGGGGAGAAGAAGACGCTGCGCACCGCCGCGAAGTACGCGCAGTACACGAACTTCTCGGGCGAGCCGGAGGCCTTCGACCACAAGTCCCGGATCCTGGAGCAGCACTGCGCCGACGTCGGCACCGACTTCGGGGCGATCACCCTCTCGGCCAACTACAACGTGGTGATCGGCGAGAACCAGGCCGAGATCGACGACAAGCTGGCCTGGGTCGAGTCCCACTTCTCGCGGTACGCCCCCGGCGAGCCCGGGGAGCGGGAGATCGCCAACTGGCGCAACGGCCCGCTGGTCGGCACCCCGGAGCAGATCGTCGAGACGCTCCAGGACCTGAAGTCGCGCGGCATGACGTACGCGATCACGTACTTCGCCAACGCCGTCGGGGACCGCGACCAGATCGAGCTGTTCCAGCGGCAGGTCGTCCCGGCGCTCCAGGACTGATCCCCCGCCCTCGCCCTCTCCGCCGAACATGCCCGGGCCGCCCGTCGGCTTCGCCGGACGGACACCGGCGGCATGGTCGGCGGGGCGGGGAGGTCAGTCCTCGGCGACCACCATCGCCGAGGAGATCCCGGCGTCGTGCGAGATCGACAGGTGCCAGCGCCGGATCCCCAGCTCGTCGGCCCGGGCCTGCACCGAGCCGCGCAGCTCGACCTGCGGCGGCCCGCCGACCACCCGGTGCACGGTCGCGTCGTGCCAGTGCATGGTGCCCGGGGCGCCGAGGGCCTTGGCGATGGCCTCCTTGGCCGCGAACCGCGCCGCCAGGGACGACGCCGGCAGGTCGCGCTCGGCCTCCGTGAACAGCTTCTCCCGCAGCCGCGGGGTCCGCTCCAACGTGGCCATGAACCTCTCGACGTCCACGACGTCGATCCCCACCCCGATGATCACCGGCGCACACCCTCCTCGTCCTGCGGCTCCACCAGGTGCCGCCAGCGGAACCACTTGCGCTGCACCTCGGCGTCGAGGTCGACGTCGAACCGGCGCGCCACGAGCAGCAGCATCCCGAGGACGTCGGCCAGCTCCGCGCGGAAGGCCGCGTCGACCGCGGCCGCGTCCTCGCCCCGGTCGCGCGAGCGCCCCGAACGCGCCAGGTAGGCCTGGGTCAGCTCCCCGACCTCCTCGTGGAGCTTGAGGACGAGCCAGTCGTCCGAGCGCGGCACGTCGAACACGCGCTCGTAGACCCGCGAGATGATCTCGATCTCGTCCGCGAGCCCTGCGAGGGTCCGTGCGTCGCCCATGGTGCCGATCATGCCCTCCCGGCGGCCGGTCCGGCGAGAGCAGGCCGGACGGCGCGGTGCTCGGCGGGACGGCGCGTCCGCCCCGCCGGCACCCGCGTCACTCGACCGTGACCGACTTGGCCAGGTTGCGGGGCTGGTCCACGTCCAGGCCCTTGGCGCCGGCGAGCGCCATCGCGAAGATCTGCAGCGGCACCACGGCCAGCAGCGGCTGCAGCAGCGACGGGGCCTGCGGGATCCAGAAGATCTCGTCGGCGTACTTGCGCACCTCGTCGTCGCCGTCCTCGGCGATCACCAGCGTGCGCGCGCCGCGCGCCCGGATCTCCTGGATGTTGGAGACCACCTTGGAGTGCAGCTGGTCGCGGCCCCGCGGCGACGGCACGACGACGAAGACCGGCTGACCCTCGTCGATGAGCGCGATGGGGCCGTGCTTGAGCTCGCCGGCCGCGAACCCCTCGGCGTGGATGTAGGCGAGCTCCTTGAGCTTGAGCGCCCCCTCCATCGCCACGGGGTAGCCGACGTGCCGGCCGAGGAACAGGACCTTGTCGGCGGCCTCCATCGAGCGTGCGGTGGCCCGCACGTACTCGCCGCGCTCGATGACCGTCTGCACCTTGCGGGACATGTCGCGCAGCTCGTCGAAGAGCTGGGCGACCTCGTCGGGGAACTTGTTGCCGCGCAGCTGGGCCAGGTACAGCCCGAGGATGTAGGCCGCGGTGATCTGCGCCAGGAACGCCTTGGTCGAGGCGACGGCGATCTCCGGGCCGGCGTGCGTGTACAGCACGGCGTCGGACTCGCGCGGGATCGTCGAGCCGTTCGTGTTGACGATGGCGAGCACCTTGGCACCCTGCTCGCGGGCGTGCCGGACGGCCATCAGGGTGTCCATCGTCTCGCCGGACTGCGAGATCGCGACCACCAGGGTGCGCTCGTCGACGATCGGGTCGCGGTAGCGGAACTCGTGGGCGAGCTCGACCTCCACCGGGATGCGGCACCAGTGCTCGATGGCGTACTTGGCGACGTGGCCGGCGTACGCGGCCGTCCCGCAGGCGATGACGATGATCTTGTCGACGCTGCGCAGCACGGCCTCGTCGATGCGCAGGTCGTCGAGGATGATGCGGCCCGCCGCGTCCGTGCGGCCGAGCAGCGTGTCGGCGACGGCGTGCGGCTGGTCGTGGATCTCCTTGTCCATGAAGGAGTCGAAGCCGCCCTTCTCGGCGGCGGCCGCGTCCCAGTCGACGGTGAACCGCTTGCCCTCGGCGGGGTTCCCCGCGAAGTCGGTGACGGTCACCGCGTCCGGGGTGATCGTGACGATCTGGTCCTGCCCCAGCTCGAGGGCCTCCTTGGTGTGCTCCACGAACGCGGCGACGTCGGAGCCGAGGAAGTTCTCGCCCTCCCCGAGCCCGACCACGAGCGGCGAGTCGTGCCGCGCCCCAACGACCGTCGTGGGGTCGTCGGCGTGCACGGCGAGCAGCGTGAAGGTGCCGTCGAGCTGCCGGGCCGTGGCCGCCATCGCGGCGGTGAGGTCCCCGGTCGTGCGGTACTCGCGGGCCAGGAGCTGCGCGGCGACCTCGGTGTCGGTCTCGGAGAGGAACTCGACGCCGCTCGCCGTGAGCGCCTGCCGCAGGGCGCTGAAGTTCTCGATGATGCCGTTGTGGATGACGGCGAGCCGGTCGCCGTCGGCCAGGTGCGGGTGGGCGTTGGTGTCGGTGGGGCCACCGTGCGTGGCCCACCGCGTGTGCCCGATCGCGGCGGTCGCGGGGGGCAGGGGGTGCAGGGCGATCTCGCCGACCAGGTTGTCGAGCTTGCCGGACTTCTTGGCGAAAGCCGCCACGTCCCGCCCGGGGCCCACCAGCGCGACCCCGGCGGAGTCGTAGCCCCGGTACTCGAGCCGCTTCAGCCCGGCGAGGGCGACTTCCAGCGGGCGCTCGTTCGCGCCCAGGTCTCCGGCGACGGCGTCCGCTCCTGCAGAGCGCGCCCCGGCGTATCCGACGATGCCACACATGCCGCGGAGTCTACCCGCGCACCCGGTCCGCGCCGGTGCCCGCGGGACCCGGACGAGACCCGGCGGCGGCACCTGCCGGGGGCCGGATTGTCGGCATCGCCCCCGTCTCGGGCAGAATCGTTCCTGTGACCTTCGCGAGCCAGTCCAGCCCGGCGGGCGCCCCGGTTCCGCCGCACCCGCTGAGCGAGCACCTGTCCCGGTTCGCCCCCGTCTCGCCGTACGTCGACTTCGACCGGGCGGCGTGGAGCCGGCTGTCCGAGCAGACGCCGCTGCCGCTCACCGACGAGGACGTCGAGCGGTTGCGGGGCCTCGACGACCCGATCGACCTGGCCGAGGTCGACGCCATCTACCGGCCGCTGTCCCGGCTGCTCAACCTGTACGTCACGGCGACCGGCGGGCTGCACCGGGCGACGTCGACCTTCCTCGGCGAGGACCCGCCCCGTACCCCGTACGTGATCGGTGTCGCGGGGTCGGTCGCGGTGGGCAAGTCGACGACGGCACGCGTGCTGCGCGAGATGATGGCGCGCTGGCCCGAGACGCCGCACGTCGAGCTGATCACCACCGACGGGTTCCTCTACCCGAACGCCGAGCTGGAGCGGCGCGGTCTCATGACCCGCAAGGGGTTCCCCGAGTCCTACGACCGCCGTGCGCTCATCCGGTTCCTGTCCCGGATCAAGGCGGGGCAGGCCGAGGTGCGCGCCCCGGTGTACTCCCACGTGACCTACGACATCGTGCCGGGCGAGCGGACCGTCGTGCGCCGCCCCGACGTGCTCATCGTCGAGGGCCTCAACGTGCTGCAGCCGGCACGGTACTCCTCGATCGACGAGTCGACCGTCGCGGTCAGCGACTTCTTCGACTTCTCGATCTACGTCGACGCCCGCACCCGCACGATCCGCCAGTGGTACGTGGACCGCTTCCTCAAGCTGCGCCGCACGGCGTTCAGCCGACCCGAGTCCTACTTCCGCCGCTACGCCGAGCTGTCGGACGCCGAGGCGACGCAGCGGGCGCTGCACATCTGGGAGACGATCAACGCCGTCAACCTCGAGCAGAACGTCCTGCCGACCCGCAGCCGCGCCACGCTCGTCATGAGCAAGGGTGCGGACCACTCGGTCCAGCGGGTCCGGCTACGCAAGCTCTGAGTCGTCGGCGCCGACGCCGACCTCCTGCGGCAGCGGCGCCTGCTCGCGCATCTCCTCCAGCACCTCTTCGCGCGGGGTGAAGAGCTGGACGACCCGGTCGACGAGGAGGCCGAGCAGCCCGCCGCCGACGACCCCGACCGCCATGGCCAGCAGCGGGTCGTGCCCGAGCACGCCCGCCGCGGCGACGCCGATGAGGGTCGAGTAGGCCGACCAGAGCACCGCGGCGATGCCGGAGAAGGTCATGAACCGGCGCTGCGGGTAGCCGACGGCGCCGGCCGTCATGTTGACCGCGACGCGGCCCACGGGGATGTAGCGGGCGGCGATGATGAACACCGCGCCCCGACGGGCCAGCGCCCGGCGCGCCCACGAGACGGCCTTCCGTCCGCGGCGGGAACGCAGCATGCCGATCCGGTCGGTGCCGACCCGTCGGCCGAGGACGTAGGCGAGGTTGTCGCCGCACCAGGCGCCGATGCCGGCGATGGGGATGATCAGCCACAGCCAGGGCAGGCCGGTGGCCTGGGCGGAGATCACGAGGGTGACGAGGACCGACTCGCTGGGCACCGGGGGGAAGAAGCCGTCGATGAAGGCCGACGCGAACATGGCCGGGTAGATCCACACCGACGCGGCGATCTCGAGGATCCATCCCTCGATCTGCCCCAGCAGCGTCGTCAGTCCTGGCACGCGATCCCTCGGTTCGTCGGCCGGGCGGCCCCGGTGTCCCGTGGCACCGTCCGGTGCCCGGGAACCAGCGTAGGGGGCCCGGCGGGCCGGGGCCGTCCCCCGACGCCCTCGGGAGCGCTCGCGCCACGAACGTTCACAGGGGATTCACGGACCCGTCCCGCGACCTCGACGAGCAGCCCCGCGGGGCGGGCCCCCTCACCGGTCGGGCAGCTCGAACCCGAGCGCCCGCGCGGCGCGACCGGGGTCCGGGTCCGCGCCGAAGTGCCGCAGCAGGTTCTCGGTCGTGGCCAGCGACCGCGTCTCGGCCCGGTCGAGGTAGAGCCGGCCGGCGAGGTGGTCGGTCTCGTGCTGCACGATGCGCGCCGGCCAGCCGGACAGGACCTCCTGCACGGGTGCGCCGTGCTCGTCGCGGCACGTCAGCCGGACGTGCCGGGGCCGCGCCACGACCGCCTGCCAGCCGTCCACGGACAGGCATCCCTCGTAGAACGCGGCGTCCCCGGCGTCGGTGCCGTCCGGCGCCGGGGCGTCCTCGCCCACGGGCTCGTAGCGCGGGTTCACCAGCACGCGGTACGGCAGCGGCCCCCGGTCGCGCGGGTCGTCGGGGACCCCGGCGTCCTCGCAGACCGCGATCGCCAGCCCGATGCCGATCTGCGGGGCGGCGAGGCCGACGCCCGGTGCGGCGTGCATGGTGCGGCGCATCGCCTCCAGCAGCCGCGGCAGGACGTCGCCGAGCTGACCGGTGTAGGGCGCCGCCGTGCGGCGCAGCACCGGGTCCCCGGCCTGGACGACCGGCAGCACGCCGGGCCGCTCGGGCTGCCGGTCGGCCACGTCGAGCAGGTCGGCGACGGCCGCGGCGAGCTCCGGCACGACGGGGCCCGGCCAGCCGGTCACAGGGCGAGCTGCTCCCGCACCACGGCGGCGAGCCGTTCCGCGACGCCGTCCGCCTGCGCCTGGCTGGCGGCCTCGACCATGACCCGGACGACCGGCTCGGTGCCCGAGGGGCGCAGCAGGACACGGCCCGTCTCGCCGAGGACCGCCTCGGAGGCCGCCACGGCCTCGACCACGCGCTCGTCGGTGCTCGCGCGGGTCTTGTCGACGTCCTTGACGTTGATCAGCGTCTGCGGCAGCCGCGGGATCTCGCCCGCGAGGTCGGCCAGGCGCTTGCCGGAGGCCTTGACGCGTGCGGCCAGGTGCAGGGCGGTGAGCACGCCGTCACCGGTCGTGGCGTGCTCGGCCAGGATAATGTGCCCCGACTGCTCACCACCGAGGCCGAAACCGCCCGCGCGCATGTCCTCCAGCACGTAGCGGTCGCCGACGGCGGTCTGGCGCGTGGTGATCCCGGCGTCACGCATGGCCAGCAGCAGGCCGAGGTTGCTCATCACGGTGACCACGAGGGTGTCGTGCGGCAGATGCCCGTCCTCGCGCAGCGACTTGGCCAGGATGCCGAGGATCTGGTCCCCGTCGACGAGCACACCGCCGTGGTCGACGGCCAGGCAGCGGTCGGCGTCGCCGTCGAAGGCCACGCCGAAGTCGGCCTCGGCGGCCACGACCACGGCCTGCAGCTGCTCGGGGTGCGTCGAGCCGGCCTTCTCGTTGATGTTGCGGCCGTCGGGGCTGGCGTTGATGACCACGACGTCGGCCCCGGCCTCGCGCAGGGCCTCGGGGCCGACCTGGCTGGCGGCGCCGTTGGCGGCGTCCACGGCGATGCGCAGGCCGTCCAGCGGCCGGTGGTCGGGCGTCGTGCCGATGCTGGCCGTCACGTGGTCGACGTACTCGCGGGTCGCCAGGCCGGCGTCGGTCCGCATCCGGCCGACGTCGGCTCCGGTGGGCCGCACCCGGCTGGTGCCCAGGAGCGCCTCGATCTCGTCCTCGACGCCGTCGTCCAGCTTCCGTCCCCCGCGGGCGAAGAACTTGATGCCGTTGTCCGGCATCGGGTTGTGGGAGGCGGAGACCATGACGCCGAGGTCGGCCTGCATGGCGCTGACGAGGTAGGCGAGCGCGGGGGTCGGGACCACGCCGAGGTCGACGACGTCGACGCCCGACCCGGCGAGCCCGGCCGAGACCGCGGCCGACAGGAACTCGCCCGAGGCGCGCGGGTCCCGCCCGACGACCGCCTTGGGGCGGTGCCCGACGGTGTCGGTGCGCCGGCCGAGCACGTCGGCGGCCGCGCTGCCCAGGTCGAGCGCGAGCTCGACGGTCACGTCACGGTTGGCCAGGCCACGGACACCGTCCGTGCCGAAAAGTCGTCCCATCAGTCCTCCTTGGACACCCGGTCGATCCTAGTCGGCGTGGCGGGGTCCGCCGCGCCGGTCCCGGTGACGAGGGGTCGCCGGGCACGCGAACGGCCCCGTCGGGCGGACCGACGGGGCCGTACGGGTGAAGCGTCGGCGATCAGCGCTTCGAGTACTGCGGGGCCTTGCGGGCCTTCTTGAGACCAGCCTTCTTGCTCTCCACCGCGCGGTCGTCGCGGGTGAGGAAGCCGGCCTTCTTGAGGGCGGCACGGTTGGCCTCGCGGTCGATCTCGTTCAGGGCGCGGGCGATCGCGAGACGCAGCGCACCGGCCTGGCCCGAGGGGCCACCGCCGCCGATGCGGGCGATGACGTCGAAGCGGCCCTCGACCTCGACCAGCTTCAGCGGGTCGTTGACGAGCTGCTGGTGCACCTTGTTCGGGAAGTACTGCTCGAGGGTGCGACCGTTGATCTTCCACTCACCGGAACCCGGCACGAGGCGGACGCGCGCGACGGCCTCCTTGCGGCGGCCGAGGGCCTGGCCCGGGGCGGTGATGGACTGACCGCTGTTGGCCACGGGGGCCTCGGTCTCGGTGGTGTAGTTGCTGGGCGTGTTCTCGTCCAGCTCGGTGTCGACGGTGGTGTCAGCCACAGGTATTCCTTCGCTCAACGGGCAGCGGCTCAGGCCTGCTGCGACAGCTGGGTGATCTCGAACGGCTTCGGCTGCTGCGCCGCGTGCGGGTGCTCCGCGCCGCGGTAGACCTTCAGCTTCTTGAGCTGCTCGCGGGCGAGCTTGGTCTTCGGCAGCATGCCGCGCACGGCCTTCTCGACGGCCCGCTCGGGGTCCTTCTCGAGCAGCTCGCCGTACGAGATGGAGCTCAGGCCACCCGGGTAGCCGGAGTGGCGGTAGGCCCGCTTCTTCTCGTGCTTGTTGCCGGAGAGCGCCACCTTGTCCGCGTTGATGACGACGACGAAGTCGCCGCCGTCCACGTGCGGGGCGAAGGTCGGCTTGTGCTTCCCGCGCAGGAGCGTGGCGACCTGGCTGGCCAGACGGCCCAGCACGACGTCAGAGGCGTCGACGACGTACCAGTCACGCTGGATGTCGCCGGGCTTCGGGGTGTAAGTACGCACGGTTGCGTCACCTTTTCATGTTCGGTGTCGTCGGGCGAGAAGCGCCGCCCGATGAAGACAGCTGTTGTGCGCGGGTGCCCCGGAGGCGTCCTGGCCGTGCGCGGTCTGGCGGTGGGATCGCCGACCACGCGGACGCTGGGGCATAGCACAACGACTGTTCAGTTTAGCGGTGCGTTCTAGCGAGGGCAAAGCGACCTCGGTCACGTCCGGTCCGGGCTGCAGACTTCGGTGCGGGGGTGCACGGTAGAAGGCATGAGCGAGGACACGACGGGCACCAGACCTGACCCGGAGACCCTGGCCGAGGGCGACAACGACCAGCTGTCGGCGGAGGACACCCTGCTCGACCGGGGCACCGAGAACATCCTCGACGAGGGGTACTCCCCGCCGGAACGACCGCGGGCGAACCACTGGGGCGAGACGGCCTGGGAGGAGATCACGGGTGAGCCGCTGGACCAGCGGCTGGCGGAGGAGCAGCCCGACGACTGGGAGCGCGACCCGCTGACCCACCCCGACACCACGCGGGCCGGGCGGCTCGTGGCCGACGACGACGCCGACCCCAGCCAGGACGGCTACCGGTCCAACGACCTGTACGGCACCGACGCCGGCGTCGACGGGGCGGGTGCGAGCGCCGAGGAGGCCGCCGTGCACTGGGTCGAGGAGCCGTAGGCCCGGACCGCGAGCCACGCCGCACGACGCCGTGAGGGAACAGCGCGACCCCGGCACGCCGGTGCGCGCAGCCGGGGTCGCGATGCCCCCGGAGGACGGGCTCCCCCAGTCGACCATCCCCGGAGCTCTGGCCGGACGGAGTCTCCTCGGTCGCGGCGTCGAGTCCGCTTCCAGCCTACGCAGCGCGGGACCACGGAGGTCGCGTCCGTCGGGTGAAGGCGGGGGTGAAAAGGTCGCTCAGCGCGGCCCGACCTCGTCCGGTCGACGACGGGCCCGGATCCGTCGCGCGCGCAGGCCGAGCTCGGCGGTGACCGGGTAGGCGACGTGCTCCAGGGTCAGCCCGCGCGCCGGGGCGACGGCACCGGCGGCGGCCCGGTCGCCGGCGGCGAGCACGGACGCGGCGTCGGCCGCGGGCCGCCGTCCCTCCCCCACCGCGAGCGACATGCCCACCAGCGCCCGGACCATCGAGTGGCAGAACGCGTCCGCCACGACCTCGGCGACGACCAGTCCGGCGTCGGGGCCGTCCTCGGGACGGGACCAGGCGAACCGCGTCAGCTCCCGGATCGTGGTCGCGCCCTCGCGCGGCTTGCAGAATGCCGCGAAGTCGTGCAGGCCGGTCAGGGGCCGCGCCGCCTCGTCCATGGCCGCCACGTCCAGCGGTCGCCGGTGCCACAGCACGGACTCGCGCCGCAGGGGATCGCGCAGCACGTGCTCGTCGGCGATGCGGTAGCGGTAGGTCCGTGACAGGGCGGAGAAGCGGGCGTCGAAGCCGGGCGGGGCGACCTCGGCCTCCCGCACGACGACGTCGGCCGGCAGGACCCCGGCGAGGCGGTCGACCAGCGCCCGCCCCGGGTCCCGGTCCGACCGTCCCGGCATGGCGTCCCACCGGTCGCGCGGCACGTCCACGTGCGCCACCTGACCGCGGGCGTGCACGCCCGCGTCCGTCCGGCCGGCGACGGTGAGGCGCGGCCACGGCAGCTCCAGCGGGCCCGTGCGCAGGATCGTCGCGAGCGCCTCCTCCAGGACGCCCTGGACGGTCCGCAGGCCGGGCTGGGTGGCCCAGCCGGCGAAGTGCGTGCCGGCGTAGGCGAGGTCGAGGCGGACCCGCACGGTCCCGACCTCGACCTCCGGCGCGTTCGTGATGCTCACCCGGCCATTGTGCCCGGATGATGGTCCCGTGCCCGACCTCATGACTCTCGCCGTGGACTGCGGCGGCGGCGGCATCAAGGCCACCGTGCTCGACGACGCCGGCACCGCGCACGCCGACCCCGTGCGCGTGCCGACGCCCTACCCGCTGCCGCCCGACCTGCTGGTCGACACCGTCGCGGACATCGCGGCCGCCCTCCCCCCGGCCGAGCGGGCCACCGTGGGCCTGCCGGGGATGATCCGTCACGGCGTGGTGGTGCACACCCCGCACTACGTGACCCGGTCCGGACCCCGGTCCCGGGTGGACCCCGACCTCGTGGACCGGTGGCGCAACGTCGACCTGCGGGCCGCCCTGCACGCCCGCCTCGACGTGCCCACGCTGGTCCTCAACGACGCCGAGCTGCACGGCGCCGGCGTGGTGGCCGGCAGCGGCGTGGAGCTCGTGCTCACCCTCGGCACCGGCCTCGGGTCCGCCCTCTTCGACGGCGGCCGGCTGGCGCCGCACCTGGAGTGGTCCCGCGCGCCCCTGCGCCGGGGCACCACGTACGACCAGTACGTGGGTGAGCCGGAGCGACGACGGCTCGGCAACGGCCTGTGGTCGCGCCGGGTGGTCACCGTCGTCGAGGGGCTGCGCCCCGTGTTCTGGTGGGACCGCCTGTACCTCGGCGGCGGCAACTCACGGTGCCTGGGCCCGGCGGCGCTCGCGCGGCTGGGCGACGACGTCGTCGTGGTCCCGAACACGGCCGCCCTCGTCGGCGGTGTCCGGGCCTGGGACCTCGCCGAGGGCTGAGCGCGCCGCGACGTGCGCCTCGAGCAGCACCCGGGAGAAGGCCACCGGGGCGTCCAGGCTCACCAGGTGCTTCGCACGCGGCACGACCACCAGCCGGGCGTCCGCCCCGGTCGACCGCGCCGCGGCGAGCAGCGAGCGCTCCTGACCGCGGAAGTGGTCCCACTGCCCGTTGACGAGGAGGACGGGGCTGTCGGCCCGCCGCAGCGCCTCCCGGACGTCGATGCGGCCGACCTCCTCGAGCACGTCCCCCATGACGTCGAGCGCGAAGCCTCCCGCCGCGAGGTCGACGGCGGACTCCGGGTCGACCAGGGCGCGCACGAAGGTGTCGTTCAGGTGCGCGCCGCTGTCCCCCCACCGTTCGATCCGGCGGGCCAGCACGAGCCACCCGGCGCGCAACGGAGAGGCGGGGTCCGTCGAGCACGACGCCGCGACGAGTCCGGCGACCTGCTCGGGGTGCCGGGCACGGTGCTCGATCCCGACGTACCCGCCGAGGGACAGGCCCACCACGAGGGCCCGACCGCCGACGTCGTCGACGGCGTCGCGCACGGTGGCGATCGCACCGTCCAGGGTGAACCGTGTCCCCCGCCGCGCGCCGTGGCCCGGCAGGTCCGGCGCGACGGCGGGGATACCGGCCGCGGCGAGCGTCGCCAGCTGCCGGCGCCACATCGTGCGCGACGTGCGCGAGCCGTGCAGGAGGACCACCGGGAGCATGTCCCCACCGTAACCAGGCGCCGCCGGGCGCACGCGGCGGGCGTCGCTGTCGACGGGTGGCACCGTGAGCACGACGAGGGCCCCGCACCATCGGTGCGGGGCCCTCATGCGTGCAGCCGGCCGGGAAGCCGGAGGACGTCAGTCCTCCTTCTTCTCCTCGGTCGTCGCCTCGGTGGACTCGGTCGCCTCGGCGGCCTTCGTCTCCTCCGTGGTGTCGGCAGGCTTGTCGTCGGCCTTCTTCGAGGCGGCCGACTTCTCGGCGGCCTTCGTGGCCTCCTTGACGACGGCCTGCTTCGGGCTCACGGGCTCGGTGATGAGCTCGATGACCGCCATCGGGGCGTTGTCGCCCTTGCGGTTGCCGACCTTCGTGATGCGCGTGTAGCCACCGTTGCGCTCGGCCATGGCCGGAGCGATCTCGGTGAACAGCGTGTGCACGACGGACTTGTCGCGCACGACCCGCTGGACGCGGCGACGGGCGTGCAGGTCACCGCGCTTGGCGAAGGTGATCAGACGCTCGGCGACCGGGCGCAGGCGCTTGGCCTTCGTCTCGGTGGTCGTGATGCGGCCGTGCTCGAAGAGGGCGGTCGCCAGGTTCGCGAGCATCAGCCGCTCGTGCGCCGGGCTCCCGCCGAGCCGCGGACCCTTGGTGGGGGTAGGCATAACTGGTTCTCCTTGGGTGTCGTTCCACGCCGCGCGGCCCCGTCATGTCGAGCGGTGCCGCTGCGGGCGCGGTGCGTCAGTACGGCTGCTCGTCGGTGTACGAGGTCTCGTCGTCCCCGCCGGCGAAGTACTGCGCCGAGGGGTCGAAGTCGAGCGGCGAGTCCTTGAGAGCAAGGCCCAGCTCCGCGAGCTTCTCCTTGACCTCGTTGATCGACTTGGCACCGAAGTTGCGGATGTCGAGCAGGTCCGCCTCGCTGCGCGCCACGAGCTCACCGACCTGGTGGATGCCCTCGCGCTTGAGGCAGTTGTACGAACGGATCGTGAGGTTGAGCTCCTCGATCGGCAGCGCCAGGTCCGCGGCCAGCGCGGAGTCCGTGGGCGACGGGCCGATCTCGATGCCCTCGGCCTCGACGTTCAGCTCGCGGGCCAGGCCGAACAGCTCGACGAGCGTCTTGCCGGCCGAGGCGAGCGCGTCGCGCGGGGCGATCGCGTTCTTCGTCTCGACGTCGACGATCAGCTTGTCGAAGTCCGTGCGCTGCTCGACACGGGTCGCCTCGACCTTGTACGTGACCTTGAGGACGGGCGAGTAGATCGAGTCCACGGGGATCCGACCGATCTCGGCGTCCAGGGTCTTGTTCTGCGCGGCGGACACGTAGCCACGACCCCGCTCGACGGTCAGCTCGATCTCGAGCCGGCCCTCGTCGTTGAGCGTGGCGATGTGCAGGTCGGGGTTGTGCACCTCGACGCCCGCGGGCGGGACGATGTCCGCCGCGGTCGCCGCACCGGCGCCCTGCTTGCGCAGGTACATCACGACCGGCTCGTCGTTCTCGGACGAGACGACGAGGTTCTTGATGTTGAGGATGATCTCGGTGACGTCCTCCTTGACACCCGGCACGGTGGTGAACTCGTGGAGCACACCGTCGATGCGGATGGAGGTGACCGCCGCGCCCGGGATGGACGACAGCAGCGTGCGACGCAGCGAGTTGCCGAGCGTGTAGCCGAAGCCGGGCTCGAGCGGCTCGATGGAGAAGCGCGAACGGTACTCCGAGATGACCTCTTCGGTCAGCGAGGGGCGCTGTGCGATGAGCACTGTGATGGTCCTTTCAGTGTGCGTCCGCCATATGACGCATCACGGATCCGCGGTCTACGCGGTCCGGACGGGACTCGGTCCACCCGCCCGGGCAGGGCTGGAACCGACCGGGCACGAGGCCCGGTCGGTTCGAGGGGTCAGACGCGGCGGCGCTTCGGGGGACGGCAGCCGTTGTGCGCCTGGGGCGTGACGTCCTGGATCGAGCCGACCTCGATACCGGTCGCCTGCAGCGAACGGATCGCGGTCTCACGACCGGAGCCCGGGCCCTTGACGAAGACGTCGACCTTCTTGACGCCGTGGTCCTGGGCACGGCGCGCAGCGGACTCGGCGGCCAGCTGGGCGGCGTACGGCGTGGACTTGCGGGAGCCCTTGAAGCCGACGTGGCCGGCGGAGGCCCACGAGATCACGGCGCCCGAGGGGTCGGTGATCGACACGATCGTGTTGTTGAAGGTGCTCTTGATGTGCGCCTGGCCGTGCGGGACGTTCTTCTTGTCCTTGCGACGCGGCTTGCGCGCGGCGGTCGAGCGGGACTTGGGAGGCATATGCGTTGATACTCCTGGTCTGAGGTCGTCGGACCGGGGCGAGGGTCAGCGGTGCTGACCCGCTCCACGGACTGCTGACGTCAGCGGGACTTCTTCTTGCCCGCGACGGTGCGCTTCTTGCCCTTGCGGGTACGCGCGTTGGTCTTGGTGCGCTGACCACGCACCGGCAGTCCGCGACGGTGACGCAGACCCTGGTAGGTACCGATCTCCACCTTGCGGCGGATGTCGGCCGCGACCTCGCGGCGGAGGTCACCCTCGAGCTGGTAGCTGCCCTCGAGGTGGTCGCGCAGCGCGACGAGCTCGGCGTCGCCGAGGTCCTTCACGCGCGTGTCCGGGGAGATCCCGGCGGCCGCGACGGTCTGCTCGGCGCGGGTGCGCCCGACGCCGTAGATGTAAGTGAGTGCGACGACGACCCGCTTCTCGCGCGGGAGGTCGACGCCGATCAGACGTGCCATTCCTGGCGACTCCTGTCCTTCGTCCAGAGGTCTGCCGCACCACCCTCCCGCGAGGACCGCGGGCCCCGGCCCCTGGACCGGAGGTTCGGCCGCTCGATGAGCGGCTCCGTGATGGTGCGCTGAGCCACGGCGTCCGAGGACGGCGCGGCGACGGGCGTGATCAGCCCTGGCGCTGCTTGTGGCGCTGGTTCGAGCAGATCACCATGACGCGACCGTGCCGGCGGATCACCTTGCACTGGTCGCAGATCTTCTTGACGCTCGGCTTGACCTTCATCAGTGTTCCTCTGCCGCCGGACGCCCGGGCCACCAGGGCCGGACGCTCGCGCGGCGATGTCGATCGGGTGGGGGGATGACGACTACTTGTAGCGGTAGACGATCCGGCCACGGGACAGGTCGTACGGGCTGAGCTCCACCACGACCCGGTCCTCGGGGAGGATCCGGATGTAGTGCTGCCGCATCTTGCCCGAGATGTGGGCGAGGACCTTGTGACCGTTGCTCAGCTCCACGCGGAACATCGCGTTCGGCAGCGCCTCGATCACGCTGCCCTCGATCTCGATGACACCGTCCTTCTTTGCCATGTCCTCCGCTAACTCTCGTCTGTGTCTTTCGACGGACTGCAGCCACGCCCCGCCCGACCGCGGTCGGGGCACGAGACGGATCTCGCGAGGACGTGGATCGCGTGCTTCCGTTGGCCAGGGCCGCGCCCCGTCGCTCTCCACGAGCGGGGGACGGGGCACACGAACGGACTACACCCGACTAAATATCGTACCCCATCGATGCGACCTGGCAAGCCTGGCGTACGTCACACCGGGGCCGGGCCGTCGAGGTCGACGGGGACGACCTCGAACGGCGCCAGACCGGCACGGCCGAGGTCCGGGGCCGTGAGCACGGCGATCCCGTCCTCGAGCACCGCGACCGTGTGCTCCCAGTGCGCGGCCCGCGAGCCGTCGCCGGTCACGACGGTCCAGTCGTCACCCAGCACGCGGGTGACCTCCGACCCCCGGGTCAGCATCGGCTCGACCGCCAGGCACAGGCCGGGGCGCACGCGGGGGCCGCGGTCCGTCGCCCGGAAGTTGAGGACCTCGGGCGGCTGGTGCATCGCGGTACCGATCCCGTGGCCCGTGTACTCCTCGACGATGCCGTAGGACGTGCCCGCGAGGTCGCCCGCCGTCTCGGCGGCCATCTCGACGGCGTCGCCGACCTCCCCCACACGCCGTGCGGAGGCCAGGGCGGCGATACCCGCCCACATGGCGCTGCGCGTCGCCCGCACGAGCGCGGCGTCGTCGGCGTCGAGCTCCACCGCACCGGCCTCGTCGGGGCCGAGCGCCCCGTCCGGGCCGACCTGGAAGGAGATGGCGGAGTCACCGTGCCAGCCGTCGACGATCGCGCCGCAGTCGACGGACACCAGGTCCCCGACCGCCAGCACGCGCGGGCCAGGGATCCCGTGGACGACCTCGTCGTTCACCGACGTGCAGATCGTCGCGGGGAAGCCGTGGTACCCGAGGAACGACGGCGACGCCCCGGCCGCCGCGATCGCGTCGGCGGCCACACGGTCGAGGTCAGCCGTCGACGCCCCGGGGCGGGCGGCGGCGCGCACCTGCGCCAGCGTGTCGGCGACGACCAGGCCGGCGCGACGCATCCTGAGGATGTCGTCGCGCGACTTCAGCTCGATCCGGGGACGGGAACGGAACACCTCGTTCAGCCTGCTCGCTGCCCGTCAGCCGAACTGCTGCTCGAGCGAGGTGACGATCCGGTCGGTGACCTCCGAGATCTCACCGATGCCGTCCACCTGCACCAGCAGGCCGCGCTCGGCGTAGGCAGCGGTCAGCGGGGCGGTCTCGGCCTCGTAGATGTCCAGCCGGCGGGCGATCGCCTCCGGCGTGTCGTCCTCGCGACCCTCGACCTCGGCGCGCTTCGAGATGCGCTGGAGCAGCTCCTCGCGCTCGGCCGTCAGCTCGATGACCCCGTCCAGCTCCCAGTCGAGCTCGCCGAGGATCGCGTCGAGAGCCTCCACCTGGTGCGCGTTGCGGGGGTAGCCGTCGAGCAGGAACCCGCCCTTGACGTCCTCCTCCCCGAGCCGGTCGCGGACCATCGAGTCCGTGACCTCGTCCGGGACGAGCTCGCCCTTCGAGGAGTACTCCTGGGCGAGCCGGCCGAGCTCGGTGCCGCCCTTGATGTTCGCCCGGAAGATGTCACCGGTCGAGATGGCGGGGATCCCGAAGACCTCGGCGAGCCGAGCGGCCTGGGTGCCCTTGCCCGCGCCCTGCGGTCCCATGATCACCAGGCGGGTCACCCGTGCCTCGGGACGCTGGGAGCCGTGCAGCTCGCGACGGGTGGTCGGGGTGGTCGTCTCGGTCAACGGAGGAACCCTTCGTAGTGGCGCTGCTGGAGCTGGGAGTTCACCTGCTTCACGAACTCCAGCCCAACACCGACGATGATGAGGATCGACGTCCCGCCGAACGGGATGTTCGTGGTCACGCCGAGGAACACCAGCACCAACGTCGGGATGAGGGCGACGATGGCGAGATACAGCGAGCCGGCCGACGTGATGCGGGTGATCACGTAGTCGAGGTACTCGGCCGTGGGGCGCCCGGCACGGATGCCGGGGATGAAGCCCCCGTACTTCTTCATGTTGTCCGCGACCTCGTCCGGGTTGAACGTGATCGACGTGTAGAAGAAGGCGAAGAAGATGATCATCGCGATGTACAGCGCGACGTAGAGCGGCTGGTCCTGCTGCGCCAGGTTGTTCGAGACCCACACGACCCAGTCCGCCGTCTGGTCGCCGAACTGGGCGATCAGTGCGGGGATCGCGAGGATCGACGCCGCGAAGATGACCGGGATGACGCCCGCCATGTTGATCTTGATCGGGATGTAGGTGCTCGTGCCGCCGTACATCCGGCGCCCGACCATCCGCTTGGCGTACTGCACCGGGATGCGGCGCTGGGACTGCTCGACGAACACGACCATGCCGATGACCAGCACGATCACGGCGATCATGATGATGAAGTTCAGCGCGCCGTTGGCACCGCCGGCGATCGACCAGAGGGCCGTCGGGAAGCTCGCCACGATCGAGGTGAAGATCAGCAGGGACATGCCGTTGCCGATGCCCTTCTCGGTGATGAGCTCGCCGAGCCACATCACGAGACCGGTGCCGGCCGTCATGGTGATCACCATGAGGGCGGCGGTGACGAACCGGTCGTCGACCACGACGTCGAGGTTGCAGCCCGGGAACAGCAGCCCGGTGCGGGCCGTGGTGACGATGGTGGTCGACTGCAGGATGGCCAGGGCGATCGTCAGGTAGCGGGTGTACTGCGTCAGCTTCGCCTGACCCGACTGCCCCTCCTTGTGGAGTGCCTCGAACCGCGGGATGACCACGCGCAGGAGCTGCGTGATGATGCTGGCGGTGATGTAGGGCATGATCCCCAGCGCGAACACCGACAGCTGCAGGAGTGCGCCACCACTGAACGTGTTGACGAGACCGAGCAGCGAGGTGCTGTCCTCGAGGGAGGCCACGCACTGCTGGACGTTGCCGTAGTCGACGCCCGGCGTCGGGACGAACGACCCCACGCGGAACAGCGCCATGATCGCGATCGTGAACAGCAGCTTGCGCCGCAGGTCCGGTGTCCGGAAAGCCCGGCCGAATGCGCTGAGCACCTATCCTCCTGACCCGCCGGGGCGGGATGTCGTGTCGCCGGTCGCCCGACGAGGTGTGGCGCGCGACGCCCGCGGGACGGCCCCGCGACGTCGAGACGCCGACTCGGTCGTGGTCCGGCCGGGATGCTCCGACACCTCGGCACGCGGGGCGTGCAGAAACGGACCGTGACGGATTCTACGTGTCCCGGTGAGTGATCTGGACCACTGATCCCGGTCGAAGGTAGCAGACCAGGACAATCCGACTCCCGGGACGTCGCTCCTCGAGGTGATCGTCACCCCCACCCCGAGGAACGCGCAAGGGCCGGTGGCGCGACTGCGCCACCGGCCCTGCGACGGACCTCAGTCCTCCGAGACCGAGCCGCCGGCCGCCAGGACCTTGTCCTTGGCGGAGCCGGAGATCGCGTCGACCGCGACGTCCAGCTTGACGGTGATCTCGCCCGTACCGAGAACCTTCACCGGCTGTCCGGAGCGGACCGCGCCCTTGGCGACGAGATCGTCGACCGTGACGGAGCCCCCCTCCGGGTACAGCGCGGCGAGCTTGTCCAGGTTGACGACCTGGTACTCGACGCGGAACGGGTTCTTGAAGCCACGCAGCTTCGGCAGCCGCATGTGGAGCGGGATCTGCCCGCCCTCGAAGCCCGCGGGCACCTGGTAACGAGCCTTCGTCCCCTTGGTACCGCGACCCGCCGTCTTACCCTTCGACGCCTCACCGCGACCCACACGGGTCTTGGCGGTCTTGGCGCCGGGGGCCGGACGCAGGTGGTGGACCTTGAGCGGCTTCGACTGCGCGCCGTTGTCCTTGGTGCTGTCGGCCATGATCAGTCGACCTCCTCGACGGTGACGAGATGCGCCACCGTGGTGACCATGCCACGGATCTCCGGACGGTCCTCCTTCACGGCGATGTCGCCGATCCGCTTGAGGCCGAGGGACCGCAGCGTGTCACGCTGGTTCTGCTTGCCGCCGATGGCGGACTTGACCTGGGTGACCTTGAGACGGGCCATCACGCACCCACCTTCTCGTCGGACTTCTTCTCCGCCTGCTCGGCCCGGCCGGCGGCCTGGGCGCGCAGCAGCGGAGCCGGTGCGACGTCCTCGAGCGGCAGACCGCGGCGAGCCGCCACGGCCGCCGGCTCCTCGAGACCCTTCAGGGCCGCGACGGTGGCGCGCACGATGTTGATGGCGTTCGACGAACCGAGCGACTTGCTCAGCACGTCGTGGATGCCGGCGCACTCCAGCACGGCACGCACCGGACCACCGGCGATCACACCGGTACCCGGGGAGGCCGGACGCAGGAAGACGACACCGGCCGCCTCCTCGCCCTGGACCTGGTGCGGGATGGTGCCCTGGATGCGCGGGACGCGGAAGAAGTTCTTCTTCGCCTCCTCGACACCCTTGGCGATCGCCGAGGGCACCTCCTTCGCCTTGCCGTAGCCGACACCGACGGTGCCGTCGCCGTCGCCCACCACGACCAGCGCGGTGAAGCTGAAGCGGCGGCCGCCCTTGACGACCTTGGCGACGCGGTTGATCGTCACCACGCGCTCGACGAAGGCGTTCCGGTCGTCACCGCGGTTGTTGCTGCGGCGGTCGTCGCGCCGGTTGGAGCGGCGACCGTCGTTCTTGGACTCGTTGGCGCCCTGGGGGGCGCCGGTGTTGCGCTGCCCTGCAGCCATCAGAGGATCCTCATCTTCCGTGCGAACGTGGTCATCACAGCGCCAGACCGCCTTCGCGCGCGCCGTCGGCGACCGCAGCCACCCGACCGTGGTACTTGTTGCCGCCACGGTCGAAGACCACGGCGTCGACACCGGCAGACTTCGCACGCTCGGCGACGAGCTCGCCGACCTTGCGGGCCTTGGCGGTCTTGTCGGCGTCCATCGCACGCAGGTCGGCCTCGAGCGTCGAGGCGGAGGCCACGGTCTTGCCGACCGTGTCGTCCACGACCTGCGCCACCATGTGACGCGACGAACGGGTCACGACGAGGCGGGGACGCTCCGCGGTGCCCTTGATCTTCTTGCGCAGGCGAAGGTGACGACGCTGACGAGCGACGCTCTTGCCCTTGCCGAGAACCTTGAGAGCCATCACTTACCAGCCTTTCCGACCTTGCGACGGACGACCTCGTCGGCGTACCGCACACCCTTGCCCTTGTAGGGCTCGGGGCGGCGGATCTTGCGGATGTTCGCGGCGACCTCGCCGACCTGCTGCTTGTCGATGCCGGAGACCGAGAACTTCGTGGGGCTCTCCACCGCGAAGGTGATGCCCTCCGGCGGCGTGACCTTGACGGGGTGCGAGAACCCGAGCGCGAACTCGAGGTCCTGCCCCTTGGCCACGACGCGGTAACCGGTGCCGACGATCTCGAGCTTGCGCTCGTAGCCGTTGGTCACACCGGTGACCATGTTCGACAGCAGGGTGCGGGTCAGGCCGTGCAGCGAGCGCGACTCGCGCTCCTCGTCGGGACGCGAGACCTTGAGGCCGTCCTCGGTCTGCTCGACGGTGATCGGTGCGGCGACCGTGTGCTCCAGGGTGCCCTTCGGGCCCTTGACGGTCACGAGCGCACCGCTGATGGTGATCTCCACGCCGGACGGGACCGGAACGGGGAGCTTGCCGATTCGAGACATGGGCGTCTCTCCTTTCCGGATTACCAGACGTAGGCGAGGACTTCGCCGCCCACACCCTTGTCCTGCGCCTGACGGTCGGTCAGGAGGCCGGAGGAGGTGGACAGGATGGCCACGCCGAGGCCACCGAGGACCTTCGGGAGGTTGGTGGACTTCGCGTAGACGCGCAGGCCGGGCTTGGACACACGGCGCACGCCCGTGAGCGCGCGCTCACGGCTCGGGCCGTACTTGAGGGTCAGGGTGAGGTCCTTGCCCACCCGGGCGTCCTCGACGGTCCAGCCGCTGATGTAACCCTCGGCCTGCAGGATCTCCGCGATGCGCGACTTCAGCTTCGAGAACGGCATGGTGACCGTGTCGTGGTGCGCCGAGTTCGCGTTCCGCAGACGCGTCAGCATGTCTGCGATCGGGTCGGTCATAGTCATCGGGCTCTAGCCCTTCCTCGCCGGGGTATCCGTGCGGCGCCGCGGTGGGCGCCGCACGGACCTACGGCGTAGTTGTTTTACCAGCTGCTCTTGGTGACGCCGGGGAGCTCGCCGCGGTGGGCCATCTCCCGCAGGCAGATCCGGCACAGGCCGAACTTGCGGTAGACCGAGTGCGGACGCCCGCACCGCTGGCACCGGGTGTAGGCACGCACGGCGAACTTCGGCTTGGCGTTCGCCTTGTTGATCAGGGCCTTCTTCGCCATATCAGTTCTCCTTGAAGGGGAAACCGAGACGGCGCAGCAGGGAGCGGCCCTCGTCGTCGGTCGTCGCCGTCGTCACGATCGTGATGTCCATGCCCCGGACACGGTCGATCTTGTCCTGGTTGATCTCGTGGAACATCGACTGCTCCGTGAGACCGAACGTGTAATTGCCGTGGCCGTCGAACTGCTTCGGGCTCAGACCGCGGAAGTCGCGGATGCGCGGCAGCGCGATCGAGAGCAGGCGGTCGAGGAACTCCCACATGCGGTCACCGCGGAGGGTGACGTGCGCGCCGATCGGCATGCCCTCACGCAGCTTGAACTGCGCGATGGACTTCTTGGCACGGTTGATCGCCGGCTTCTGGCCGGTGATCGCCGTCAGGTCGCGGATGGCGCCCTCGATGAGCTTGGAGTCGCGCGCGGCGTCCCCGACACCCATGTTGACGACGACCTTCGTGAGGCCGGCGACCTGCTGGACGTTCTGGTGGTCGAACTCGTCCTTGAGGGCGGAGAGGATCTCCTCGCGGTACTTCTGCTTGAGGCGCGGCAGGGCCGGGGCCTCGAGAGTCGTCTCGGTCATCAGATGTCCTTCCCGGAGCGCTTGGCGTAGCGGACGCGCACCGTGCGGGTACGGCCGTCCTGCTCCACCTCCTCGAGACGGAAGCCCACACGGGTCGGCTTCTTCGTCTCGGGGTCGACCAGCATCACGTTCGACACGTGGATCGGTGCCTCGACGGTCTCGAGGCCACCCGTGCGGGTGCCGCGAGCCGACTGGCCGGCCTTCACGTGCTTGGTCACGCGCTGGATGCCCTCGACCACGATGCGGTCGGAGTCCTTGAGCACCTCGAGCACGCGGCCCGTCTTGCCCTTGTCGCGACCTGCGGTGACGATCACCTGGTCGCCCTTCTTGATCTTCGCCATGGTCAGAGCACCTCCGGAGCCAGCGAGATGATCTTCATGAACTTCTTGTCACGCAGCTCACGCCCGACCGGGCCGAAGATGCGGGTTCCACGGGGGTCGCTGTCGCCCTTGAGGATGACAGCGGCGTTCTCGTCGAACTTGATGTAGGAACCGTCGGGACGACGGCGCTCCTTGGCGGTCCGGACGATGACGGCCTTGACGACGTCGCCCTTCTTCACGTTGCCGCCCGGGATCGCGTCCTTGACGGTGGCGACGATGGTGTCGCCGATACCGGCGTAGCGACGGCCGGAGCCTCCGAGAACACGGATGGTGAGAATCTCCTTCGCACCCGTGTTGTCGGCGACTCGCAGTCGCGACTCCTGCTGGATCATCGATTGATCTCCTGTCGTCGAGCTGGTTCTCTGCCCGGGAGGTCCCGGACGAGCCTGGCCGAACGGATAGTTGCTGTGGTGGGGACCCGGCGCATACGTGTGTCACACCGCGGCCCCCACCGAGGAAGGTCTGTGCTTACTTGGCCTTCTCGAGGATCTCCACCAGGCGCCACCGCTTGGTCGCGGACAGCGGGCGGGTCTCCATGATGACGACGAGGTCGCCGCGGCCCGCGGTGTTCTCCTCGTCGTGCACCTTCACCTTGTTCGTGCGGCGCATGACCTTGCCGTAGAGCGGGTGCTTCTTGCGGTCCTCGACCTCGACGACGATGGTCTTCTCCATCTTGTCGCTGACGACGTAGCCGCGGCGCACCTTGCGGCTGGACCGCTCCTCGGTGGTCACCGTCTCGGTGTTCTCGCTCATCAGTGCCTCACTCACTCACGCTCGGGGCCGTACGGATGCCGAGCTCGCGCTCCCGCAGGACCGTGTAGATCCGCGAGATGTCGCGCTTGACCGCCTTGAGGCGGCCGTGCGACTCGAGCTGGCCGGTGGCGGCCTGGAAGCGAAGGTTGAAGAGCTCTTCCTTCTGCTCCTTGAGCTTCGCGACGAGGGTCTCGTCGTCGAAGCCGTCGAGGTCGGCGGGGGCCAGGCCCTGGGTACCGATAGCCATCAGTTCGCACCACCTTCGCGCACCACGAAACGGCACTTCATCGGAAGCTTGTGCATCGCGCGGCGCAGGGCCTCGCGTGCCAAGTCCTCGGGGACGCCGGCCAGCTCGAAGACGATGCGGCCGGGCTTGACGTTGGCGACCCACCACTCGGGCGAGCCCTTGCCGGAACCCATGCGGGTCTCAGCCGGCTTCTTGGTCAGCGGGCGGTCCGGGAAGACGTTGATCCAGACCTTGCCGCCTCGCTTGATGTGGCGGGTCATCGCGATACGAGCAGCCTCGATCTGGCGGTTCGTGACGTAGGCGGGCTCGAGAGCCTGGATGCCGTAGTCGCCGAAGGAGATCGTGGTGCCACCCTTGGCCACGCCGGAGCGCTTCGGGTGGTGCTGCTTGCGGTGCTTGAGCCTGCGCGGGATCAGCATGACTCAGGCCTCCGTTCCGGACTCGGGGGCCGCGGCCTGGTCGGCCGGGGCCGGCGCGTCGGACGCCTCGGCAGCGTTCTGCTGCTTCGGCTGCGACGGACGCTCGTTGCGGTCGTTGCGACGACCACCACGACGCTCGCCACCACGGCCACGGCCCTGGCGGGGCGCGGCGGCCGCCTGCTGTGCGGCGAACTCCTTCTCGGTGAGGTCGCCCTTGTAGATCCAGACCTTCACGCCGATGCGACCGAAGGTGGTGCGGGCCTCGAAGAAGCCGTAGTCGATGTTCGCGCGCAGGGTGTGCAGCGGCACGCGCCCCTCGCGGTAGAACTCCGACCGGCTCATCTCGGCGCCGCCGAGACGGCCCGAGACCTGGACCCGGATGCCCTTCGCGCCGGCACGCTGCGCGGACTGGATGCCCTTGCGCATGGCGCGACGGAAGGAGACGCGGCTCGCCAGCTGCTCGGCGATGCCCTGCGCGACGAGCTGCGCGTCGATCTCGGCGTTCTTGACCTCGAGGATGTTGAGCTGGACCTGCTTGCCCGTGAGCTTCTCGAGCTCGCCGCGGATGCGGTCGGCCTCGGCGCCGCGACGGCCGATGACGATGCCCGGACGCGCCGTGTGGATGTCCACACGGACGCGGTCCCGCGTGCGCTCGATCTCGACCTTGGCGATACCGGCCCGCTCGAGACCGGTGCTCATGAGCTTGCGGATCTCGACGTCCTCGCGGACGTAGTCGCGGTACCGCTGACCAGGCTTGGTGCTGTCGGCGAACCAGCGCGACCGGTGGTCGGTGGTGATGCCGAGGCGGTACCCGTGCGGGTGAATCTTCTGCCCCACTATCGGGCCCCTTCCTTCTGCTCGCGCGGTGCGACGACCACGGTGATGTGGCTGGTGCGCTTGAGGATGCGGCTGGCACGCCCCTGCGCACGGGGGCGGAACCGCTTGAGGGTCGGGCCCTCGTCCACGTACGCCATCGAGACCACGTAGTCGGCCTCGTCGAAGCGCTCGTTCGCGCGGTCGGCCTTCACCCGTGCGTTGGCCACAGCGGACTCGACCACCTTGCGGACGGGCTCGCTCGCCGCCTGCGGCGCGAACTTCAGCACCGCGACGGCCTCAGCGGCCTGCTTGCCACGGATGAGGTCGACGACGCGCCGGGCCTTCATGGGCGTGACACGGACGAACCGCGCCTGCGCCTTGGCTTCCATTGCTGTCCTGCTTCCTTTTCTCAGACAGTCCGAGTCGCTACCGACTGACCGGGGTCAGCGGCGGCGACCCTTCCTGTCGTCCTTCACGTGGCCGCGGAACATCCGCGTGGGGGCGAACTCGCCCAGCTTGTGACCCACCATGGCCTCGGTCACGAAGACCGGGACGTGCTTGCGACCGTCGTGGACGGCGAAGGTGTGGCCGAGGAAGTCGGGCGTGATGACCGACCGGCGGGACCACGTCTTGATGACGTTCTTGGTCCCCTTCTCGTTCTGAGCGTCCACCTTCTTCTGCAGGTGGTCGTCGACGAAGGGGCCCTTCTTCAGGCTACGAGGCATCTGTCAGGCTCCTTTTCAGCGCTTCTTGCCGGTGCGACGACGGCGGACGATCAGCTTGTCGCTGGGCTTGTTCGGACGACGGGTCCGGCCCTCGGGCTGGCCCCAGGGGCTCACCGGGTGGCGGCCACCGGAGGTGCGGCCCTCGCCACCACCGTGCGGGTGGTCGACGGGGTTCATCACGACACCGCGGACGGTCGGGCGGACGCCCTTCCAGCGCATGCGGCCGGCCTTGCCCCAGTTGATGTTCGACTGCTCGGCGTTGCCGACCCAGCCGATCGTGGCGCGGCAGCGCAGGTCCACGTTCCGGATCTCGCCGGACGGCATGCGCAGCTGGCCGTAGGGGCCGTCCTTCGCGACGAGCTGGACCGAAGCGCCCGCGGAGCGGGCGATCTTCGCGCCGCCACCGGGGCGGAGCTCGACGGCGTGGATGACGGTACCCGTCGGGATGTTGCGCAGCGGCAGGTTGTTGCCGGGCTTGATGTCTGCGCCGGGGCCGGCCTCGACGGTGTCACCCTGCGCGAGCTTGTTCGGCGCGATGATGTAGCGCTTCGTGCCGTCCGCGTAGTGCAGGAGCGCGATGCGCGCCGTGCGGTTCGGGTCGTACTCGATGTGCGCGACCTTCGCCGGCACGCCGTCCTTGTCGTGACGACGGAAGTCGATCACGCGGTAGGCGCGCTTGTGGCCACCGCCCTTGTGCCGGGTGGTGATCCGGCCGGAGCTGTTGCGGCCGCCGGTCTTGGACAGCGGACGAACCAGCGACTTCTCCGGCTCCGAACGGGTGACCTCGACGAAGTCGGCGACGCTCGAGCCGCGGCGGCCGGGCGTCGTCGGCTTGTGCTTACGGATTCCCATGGAAGTAGTCCTCGATCTGCTCTCGTGCGGCTCAGCCGACCGGACCGCCGAAGATGTCGATCGACCCCTCGCGGAGGGTGACGATCGCACGCTTCGTGTCCTTGCGCTTGCCCAGGCCGAAGCGCGTACGACGCGCCTTGCCCTTGCGGTTGATCGTGTTCACCGAGGCGACCTTCACGCCGAAGACCTTCTCGACCGCGATCTTGATCTCGGTCTTGTTGGCGTCCGGGTCCACGACGAAGGTGTACTTGCCCTCGTCGAGGAGGTTGTAGGACTTCTCGGAGACGACCGGCGCGATCAGGATGTCGCGCGGGTCCTTCGTCACGGCGGTCACTTGGTGGCCTCCTTCTCGGACGCGGCCTCGGTCTCGGTCGCGACGGCCTTGGCCGACTTGCCCGTCGCCGGGCCGGCCAGGAACGCCTCGAGCGCACCGGAGGTGAAGACGACGTCGTCGGAGACGAGGACGTCGTAGGTGTTGAGCTGGTCCGCGGTCAGCAGGTGGACCTGCTCCAGGTTCCGCAGCGACTTGATCGTCAGCTCGTCCGAACGCTCCGTGACGACCAGCACGTGCGTGCGGTCGGTGAGCGCCGAGATGGTGCCGAGCGCGGCCTTGGTCGACGGCTTGTCGTCGATGCCGAACCCGGAGACCACGTGGACGCGGCCGGCGCGGGCACGGTCGGAGAGGGCACCGCGCAGGGCGGCGGCCTTCATCTTCTTCGGCGTGCGCTGGTCGTACTTGCGCGGCTGCGGGCCGTGGACGGTGCCACCACCGGCGAACTGCGGGGCGCGGATCGAACCCTGGCGGGCGCGACCGGTGCCCTTCTGCTTGTAGGGCTTCTTGCCACCGCCGCGCACCTCGGCGCGGGTCTTGGTGGCGGCCGTCCCCTGGCGGGAGGCCGCGCGCTGCGCGACGACCACCTGGTGGATCAGCGGGACGTTCGTGGCGACGTCGAACACCTCGGCGGGGAGCTCGGCGGTGCCGGCCTTCTTGCCCGTGGCGTCGAGCACGTCGACGGTCAGGTTAGCCATCGGTCTCAGGCTCCCTTCGCGGCGGTACGGACGAGGACGATGCCGCCCTTGGGACCCGGGACCGCGCCCGTGACGAGCAGCAGACCCTTCTCCGCGTCGACCGCGTGGACGGTCAGGTTCTGGACGGTCTTGCGGGCGTTGCCCATGCGACCGGCCATCCGCATGCCGCGGAAGACGCGCGAGGGCGTGGCGGCGCCACCGATCGAACCCGGCTTGCGGTGGTTGCGGTGCGCACCGTGGGAGGCACCCACACCGGAGAAGCCGTGGCGCTTCATGACACCGGCGGTGCCCTTGCCCTTGGTGGTGCCGACGACGTCGACCAGCACGCCGGCCTCGAAGGCCTCGGCGGTGATCTCCTGGCCGAGCGTGTACTCGGCGGAGTCGTCGGTACGGATCTCGGCCACGTGACGGCGCGGCGTGACGCCGGCCTTCTCGAAGTGGCCCTTGAGCGGCTTGGTGACCTTGCGCGGGTCGATCTGGCCGGCGGCGAGCTGGACGGCCGCGTAGCCGTCGGAGTCCGCGTTGCGGACCTGCGTCACCACGTTGGTGGGGACGGCCACGACGGTGACCGGGACGAGCTTGCCGTCCTCGTTCCACGTCTGCGTCATGCCGAGCTTGGTGCCGAGCACCGCGGTCACGTTCTTCTGCTGGTTGGTCATGATCTCTTCCAGCCTCAGAGCTTGATCTCGATGTTCACGTCGGCCGGCAGGTCGATGCGCATCAGCGAGTCGACAGCCTTCGGCGTGGGGTCGATGATGTCGATCAGCCGCTTGTGAGTACGCATCTCGAAGTGCTCACGGCTGTCCTTGTACTTGTGAGGCGACCGGATGACGGTGAAGACGTTCTTCTCCGTCGGCAGCGGCACCGGGCCCACGACCGTCGCACCAGCGCGAGTGACCGTGTCGACGATCTTGCGCGCCGAGCTGTCGATCACCTCGTGGTCGTAGGACTTGAGCCGGATGCGGATCTTCTGTCCCGCCATGGCGTCGTCTGACTCTCTCTCTCGAACCGCTACTGTCCGACCCCCGCGCTCGGGCGTGTCGCTTTGTGCGACAGAACCGTGCGCATACCTGTCCGGCATGGGGGCCGTGGGTGTGGCCCGCGGTGCGGGCCACGACGTATGCCAAGCCTGTCGAAGACATGTGTCCGTGGGGCGCTCGTGCGCGTCGACAGCCGGCATCCCACGACTCCCCCGGGGGGAGGTCGCGCCCGACGCCACCGCAGACCAGAGGTCCCGGCGGCACCGTGGTGCTACACACTGTTCGACACGAGAAAGAACGCGCCCGTGACAGGCAACTTGTACATCTTGCCATACGAGGAGCCGGGAAACCAACCCCTCGTACTGTGACGCCGGACGCATCCGAGGCCCGGACCCGCGCGGGGCCCGGGCCTCGGAGGACCGGCGGAGCCTAGGGCTCCGGGATCACCAGGTGATCAGCAGATCACTTGAGGATCTTGGTGACACGGCCGGAACCGACCGTGCGGCCACCCTCGCGGATGGCGAAGCCGAGGCCCTCCTCCATGGCGATCGGCTGGATCAGCTCGACCGTCATGTCGGTGTTGTCGCCCGGCATGACCATCTCGGTGCCCTCGGGCAGCTCGATGACACCGGTGACGTCCGTGGTCCGGAAGTAGAACTGCGGACGGTAGTTCGAGTAGAACGGGTTGTGACGGCCGCCCTCGTCCTTGGCCAGGATGTAGACCTGGGCCTCGAAGTTGGTGTGCGGGGTGATCGAACCCGGCTTCACGACGACCTGACCGCGCTCGACGTCCTCACGCTTGAGACCGCGCAGCAGCAGACCGGTGTTGTCGCCCGCCTGGGCCTGGTCCATCTGCTTGTGGAAGGTCTCGATACCGGTGACGGTCGTCTTCTGCGGCGAACGGATGCCGACGATCTCGACCTCGGAGTTGATGTCGAGCGAGCCGCGCTCCACCTTGCCGGTGACGACGGTGCCGCGACCGGTGATGGTGAAGACGTCCTCGATCGGCATGAGGAACGGCTTGTCGAGGTCACGCTGCGGCTCGGGGACGTTCTCGTCCACGGCCTCCATGAGCTCGAGGACCTTCTTGGTCCACTCGGGGTCGCCCTCGAGGGCCTTGAGGCCGGAGACGCGGATGACCGGGGCGTTGTCGCCGTCGAAGTCCTGCGACGACAGCAGCTCGCGGACCTCCATCTCGACGAGCTCGAGGAGCTCCTCGTCCTCGACCATGTCGGACTTGTTCAGCGCGACGAGCAGGTACGGGACGCCGACCTGGCGGGCCAGGAGGACGTGCTCGCGGGTCTGCGCCATCGGACCGTCGGTCGCGGCGACCACGAGGATCGCGCCGTCCATCTGGGCGGCACCGGTGATCATGTTCTTGATGTAGTCGGCGTGACCCGGCGCGTCGACGTGCGCGTAGTGACGGTTCGGCGTCTCGTACTCGATGTGCGCGATGTTGATCGTGATACCGCGCTGCTTCTCCTCCGGCGCGGCGTCGATCTCGTCGAAGGCGCGGAGCTGGTTCGCCGGCAGGTCCGGGTACGTCTCCGCGAGGGTCTTCGAGATCGCGGCGGTCAGCGTCGTCTTACCGTGGTCGACGTGACCGATCGTGCCGATGTTGACGTGCGGCTTGGTCCGCTCGAACTTGGCCTTAGCCACTGGGTCCTCCTGGGACTTGGGTAGATGTTCCGAACGATTGCGAGTGTCGGCCGATCAAGCCTAACCCTCGGGGCGTTGCGGTTTCCTACAGGTTGATGGTTGTGCAGGTGTTCGACCTGTGGGGACTCACTCGCCCCGGGTCTTCTTGATGATCTCGTCAGCCACGGCCTTGGGGACCTCGGCGTAGCTGTCGAACTGCATCGAGTACACGGCGCGGCCCTGCGTCTTGGAACGCAGGTCACCGATGTACCCGAACATCTCGCTCAACGGTACCTGGGCGCGCACGACCTTGACGCCGGTCGCGTCCTCCATGGACTGGATCAGTCCACGCCGCGAGTTGATGTCGCCGATGACGTCGCCCATGTACTCCTCGGGCGTACGGACCTCGACGGCCATGACGGGCTCGAGCAGGACCGGGTCGGCCCGCTTGACGCCCTCCTTGAACACCATGGAGCCGGCGATCTTGAACGCCATCTCCGAGGAGTCGACGTCGTGGTACGCACCGTCGAGGAGCGTGGCCTTGACGCCGACGACCGGGAAGCCGGCCAGGACACCCTGCTGCATGGCCGCCTGGATACCGGCGTCCACCGACGGGATGTACTCGCGCGGCACACGACCACCGGTGACCTCGTTGGCGAACTCGTACAGCTCGCCCTCGGCGGTGGTCTCCAGCGGCTCGAAGTTCACGATGACCTTCGCGAACTGACCAGAACCACCGGTCTGCTTCTTGTGCGTGTAGTCGATCTTCTCCGCCTTGCGACGGATCGTCTCGCGGTACGCGACCTGCGGCTTGCCGACGTTGGCCTCGACCTTGAACTCGCGCTTCATGCGGTCCACGAGGATGTCCAGGTGGAGCTCGCCCATACCGCCGATGACGGTCTGGCCGGTCTCCTCGTCCAGCTTGACGCGGAACGTCGGGTCCTCGTCGGCGAGCTTCTGGATCGCCGTCGAGAGCTTCTCCTGGTCGGCCTTCGTCTTCGGCTCGATCGCGACGTCGATGACCGGCTCGGGGAAGGTCATCGACTCGAGGATGACCGGCGCCTCGGGCGCGCTCAGGGTGTCACCGGTGGTGACGTCCTTGAGCCCGATGAAGGCGTAGATGTGACCGGCCTGCGCCTCGGGGACGGGGTTCTCCTTGTTGGAGTGCATCTGGAAGAGCTTCCCGATGCGCTCCTTCTTCCCCTTGGTGGTGTTGAGCACCTGGGCGCCCTGCTCCACCTTGCCCGAGTACACGCGGACGTAGGTCAGCTTGCCGAAGAACGGGTGCACGGCGACCTTGAACGCCAGGGCCGAGAACGGCTCCGTGGCGTCCGCGTGACGCTCGATGACCTTCTCCTCGTCCTTGACGTCGTGGCCCTGGACGGCCGGGACGTCGAACGGGGAGGGCAGGTAGTCGATCACGGCGTCGAGCATGGGCTGCACGCCCTTGTTCTTGAACGCCGAGCCGCACAGCACCGGGAAGGCCTCGGAGTTGACCGTCATCTTGCGGATGCCGGACTTGATCTCGTCGACCGTCAGCTCTTCGCCGCCGAGGTACTTCTCGAGGAGGTCCTCGTCGGACTCCGCGACGGACTCGATGAGCTCGTTGCGGTACTCCTCGGCCTTGGCCTGGAGGTCCGCCGGGATCTCCTCGACCTCGTAGGTCTCGCCCAGCTGGGTCTCGCCGTGCCAGACCAGCGCCTTCATGGTCAGCAGGTCGACGACGCCGATGAAGTCGTTCTCGGCGCCGATCGGGAGCTGGAGCACGAGCGGCTTGGCCTTGAGGCGCTCGACGATCGTCTTCACCGTGAAGTAGAAGTCGGCACCCAGCTTGTCCATCTTGTTGACGAAGCAGATGCGCGGCACGTCGTACTTGTCGGCCTGGCGCCAGACGGTCTCCGACTGGGGCTCGACGCCCTCCTTGCCGTCGAAGACGGCGACGGCGCCGTCCAGGACGCGCAGCGAGCGCTCCACCTCGACCGTGAAGTCGACGTGGCCCGGGGTGTCGATGATGTTGATCTGGTTGTCGTTCCAGTAGCACGACGTCGCGGCGGACGTGATCGTGATGCCGCGCTCCTGCTCCTGCTCCATCCAGTCCATCGTCGACGCACCGTCGTGCGTCTCACCGATCTTGTAGTTCACACCCGTGTAGTACAGGATGCGCTCGGTGGTGGTGGTCTTGCCGGCATCGATGTGAGCCATGATGCCGATGTTGCGGACCTTCTTCAGGTCGGTCAGCACGTCGAGTGCCACGGTGTCTTACCCCTCGGGTCAGTGGGACGTCGGAAACCGGTGCCGGAGGCCGGCCGGCAGCCGGATCCGGGTGCGGCTGACGACCCCGGGGAACTCCCCGAGGTCGTCAGCACGCATCACCAACGGTAGTGCGCGAAGGCCTTGTTGGACTCGGCCATCTTGTGCATGTCCTCGCGACGCTTGACCGCGGCACCCAGGCCGTTCGACGCGTCGAGGATCTCGTTCATGAGTCGCTCGGTCATCGTCTTCTCGCGGCGGGCCCGCGAGAAGTCGGTGAGCCACCGCAGGGCGAGCGTCGTGGAGCGCGAGGGGCGCACCTCGACCGGCACCTGGTAGGTCGCACCGCCGACACGGCGGGAGCGGACCTCGAGAGCCGGGCGGACGTTCTCCAGCGCGCGCTTGAGAACGACGACCGGGTCCTGGTCGGTCTTGGTACGCACACCCTCGAGGGCGCCGTACACGATCGCCTCGGCGGTGGACTTCTTGCCGTCGAGCAGGACCTTGTTGATCAGCTGCGTGACGATGGGCGACCCGTAGACGGGGTCGACGATGAGCGGCCGCTTGGGGGCCGGACCCTTGCGGGGCATCAGGCCTTCTCCTTCTTCGCGCCGTACCGGGAACGTGCCTGCTGGCGGCCCTTGACACCCTGGGTGTCGAGCGCGCCACGCACGATCTTGTAGCGGACACCGGGGAGGTCCTTCACACGACCACCGCGGACGAGCACGATGGAGTGCTCCTGGAGGTTGTGGCCGACACCGGGGATGTAGGCGGTGACCTCGATGCCGGAGGAGAGCTTCACACGCGCAACCTTGCGGAGCGCCGAGTTCGGCTTCTTGGGGGTGGTGGTGTACACACGGGTGCACACGCCGCGCCGCTGCGGGGAACCCTTGAGCGCCGGAGTCTTCGACTTCCCGGCCTTCGAGGTCCGGCCCTTGCGGACGAGCTGCTGGATCGTAGGCACTACGTCTCCGTCGTCTCTCGAGCTCTCGAGGACCGTCGTCCGGCCCTCGACTGGTGGTCTGTACTGGCTTGTGCGCGCCGATCGCATGCGGCACCCGCGGCCCTCACGGACCGCCACGCCACGTACCACCGGCTCGATGGCCCGGGGTGCGCCCACGATCCCCACGGAGGAGCGGGCGTTCTTCCCGGGATGCTCGTGCGATCGTCGGCGGCGTGTTCGTCGGGTCGTCCGGACAGAAGCTCGGATGACCCTCGGGATGCACGGCGCGACGGCACGGGCACGGCTTCCAAGATTACCCGCGGAAGCAAGCGGGGTCAAAGGATGAGACGAGGGCGGCACTGTGACCTCCGTCGCCCACCCGCACGCCGCGCCGCCGGCCCGGCACCCGCGGGACGCCGGCCCACGGTCGCCGGGTCGTACCCCGCGTCGCCCCGTCGTACCCGGCGGGTACGACGGGGCGACGGCCGGTAGGACCGCGCGGGCCGAGGTGGCCGGTCGGGTCGGGTGGTCGATCGGGACGGGGCCGGCCCAGGACGCGGGAAGGCCCCGCCGTCGCGCCTCGCGGCACGACGACGGGGCCTCTCCGTCGAACAGGATCAGCGGAAGTCGCCGAAGTCCAGGTCCTCCAGCGGGATCGCCTCGCCCGAGCCCATGCCGAGCGTCGGGAAGTCGATCTCGTCGTAGCCGAAGCTCGGGTAGAGCTCCGCCTTGGCCTGCTCGGTCGGCTCGACCTCGATGTTCCGGTAGCGGGACAGCCCCGTACCGGCCGGGATGAGCTTACCGATGATGACGTTCTCCTTGAGGCCCAGCAGCGGGTCACGACGCCCGCTCATCGCCGCCTCGGTGAGCACCCGGGTGGTCTCCTGGAAGGAGGCCGCCGAGAGCCACGAGTCGGTGGCGAGCGAAGCCTTCGTGATACCCATCAGCTCCGGACGGCCGGCGGCCGGCTGGCCACCCTCCGCCACGGCCGCACGGTTGGCGTCCTCGAAGCGGACCCGCTCCGCGAGCTCACCGGGCAGCAGGTCGGAGTCACCGGCGTCCAGCACGGTCACGCGACGCAGCATCTGGCGCACGATGACCTCGATGTGCTTGTCGTGGATGTCCACGCCCTGCGACCGGTAGGTCTCCTGGACCGCGTCCACGAGCTGCTTCTGCGCGGCGCGCGGGCCGAGGATGCGCAGCACCTTCTTCGGGTCCACGGCGCCCTGCACCAGCTGGGTACCGACCGCGACGTGGTCGCCGTCGGCGATCAGCAGGCGCGCACGCTTGGTGACCGGGTACCGGATCTCCTCGCCGCCGTCGTCCGGGGTGAGGACCAGGTGCCGCGTCCGCTCGGTGTCCTCGATGGCCACCCGACCGGTGTACTCGGCGATCGGCGCCTCACCCTTCGGGGTACGGGCCTCGAAGAGCTCGGTCACACGGGGCAGACCCTGCGTGATGTCGTCCGCGGAGGCGACACCACCGGTGTGGAAGGTACGCATCGTCAGCTGCGTGCCCGGCTCACCGATCGACTGCGCCGCGATGATGCCGACGGCCTCGCCGATGTCCACGAGCTTGCCCGTGGCCAGGGAGCGGCCGTAGCACTTGGCGCAGGTGCCGACGCGCGACTCGCAGGTCAGGACCGACCGGACCTTGACCTCCTCGATGCCGGCGGCGATCACCTGGTCGATGATCACGTCGCCCGCGTCGCTGCCCGGCTCCGCGAGGACCGTGCCGTCGGGGGCGACGACCTGCGTGGCGAAGGTGCGCGAGTAGATCGAGGTCTCCACGCGACCGTCCGGCACGAGCTGGTCGCCGATGCGCTCGGCGACCGGCAGCATCAGACCACGCTCGGTCCCGCAGTCCTCCTCGCGGATGATGACGTCCTGGGAGACGTCCACGAGACGACGGGTGAGGTAGCCGGAGTCCGCGGTACGCAGCGCCGTGTCGGCCAGACCCTTGCGGGCACCGTGCGAGGCGATGAAGTACTCGAGGACGGACAGACCCTCGCGGTAGTTGGACTTGATCGGGCGCGGGATGATCTCGCCCTTCGGGTTGGCCACCAGACCGCGCATACCGGCGATCTGACGCACCTGCATCCAGTTACCGCGCGCCCCGGAGGAGACCATCCGGTAGAGCGTGTTGCGGGTGTCGTTCTCGAGGTTGTCCCGCATGACGGCGGCGATCTTGTCGGTCGCCTGCGTCCAGATCTCGATGAGCTCCTGGCGACGCTCGTCGTCGGTGATGAGGCCCTTCTCGTACTGGCCCTGCACCTTCAGCGCACGCGCCTCGTGCTCGTCGAGGATCTCGTTCTTCTCCACGGGCATCGCCACGTCGGAGATCGAGATCGTCACGCCCGAACGCGTGGCCCACTTGTAGCCGGCGTCCTTGAGCGCGTCCAGCGACGTCGCGACGTCGACCTTCGGGTAGCGCTCGGCGAGGTCGTTGACGATCGCCGAGAGCTCCTTCTTGCCGACGACCTCGTTCTGGAACGGGTAGTCGGTCGGCAGCGCCTCGTTGAACAGCGTCCGGCCGAGGGTGGTCTCGAACAGCAGCTGCTGGCCGGGCTCCCAGCCCTCGGGGGCCTCGAAGCCGTGGCGCGGCGGCACCAGGTCGGACATGCGCATCTTGATCGACGCGTTGATGTCCAGCTCGCCGCGGTCGAAGGCCATGATGGCCTCCGCCTGGGTGCCGAAGACGCGACCCTCACCGACGGCACCGGGCCGCTCGGCCGTCAGGTGGTGCAGACCGATGATCATGTCCTGCGACGGCATGGTCACCGGACGGCCGTCCGACGGCTTGAGGATGTTGTTGCTCGAGAGCATGAGGATGCGGGCCTCGGCCTGCGCCTCCGCGCTCAGCGGCAGGTGGACCGCCATCTGGTCACCGTCGAAGTCGGCGTTGAACGCGCCGCACACGAGCGGGTGCAGGTGGATGGCCTTGCCCTCGACGAGCTGCGGCTCGAACGCCTGGATGCCCAGACGGTGCAGCGTGGGCGCACGGTTGAGCAGCACCGGGTGCTCGGTGATGACCTCTTCGAGGACGTCCCACACCACGGGGCGGGTGCGCTCGACCATGCGCTTGGCCGACTTGATGTTCTGGGCGTGGTTGAGCTCGACCAGACGCTTCATGACGAACGGCTTGAACAGCTCGAGCGCCATCTGCTTCGGCAGACCGCACTGGTGCAGCTTGAGCTGCGGGCCGACCACGATGACCGAACGGCCCGAGTAGTCGACGCGCTTGCCGAGCAGGTTCTGACGGAACCGGCCCTGCTTGCCCTTGAGCATGTCGGAGATCGACTTCAGCGGTCGGTTGCCCGGCCCGGTGACCGGACGGCCACGGCGGCCGTTGTCGAACAGCGAGTCGACGGCCTCCTGCAGCATCCGCTTCTCGTTGTTGACGATGATCTCCGGCGCGCCCAGGTCCAGGAGCCGCTTGAGGCGGTTGTTCCGGTTGATGACGCGGCGGTACAGGTCGTTCAGGTCCGACGTCGCGAAGCGGCCACCGTCGAGCTGCACCATCGGGCGCAGGTCCGGCGGGATGACCGGCACCGCGTCGAGCACCATGGCCGTCGGCGAGTTCGTCGTCGTCAGGAACGCGTTGACGACCTTGAGCCGCTTCAGGGCACGCGTCTTGCGCTGGCCCTTGCCGCTGCGGATGGTCTCGCGCAGCGACTCGGCCTCGGCGTCCAGGTCGAAGCTCTCCAGACGCTTCTGGATCGCCTGGGCACCCATGGCGCCCTCGAAGTACGTGCCGTAGCGGTCCACGAGCTGCCGGTACAGCATCTCGTCGCCCTCGAGGTCGGCGACCTTGAGGTTCTTGAACCGGTCCCAGACCTGCTCGAGGCGGTCCAGCTCCTGGTCGGCACGCTTGCGCAGCTGCGCCATCTCGCGCTCGGCGGCGTCGCGGACCTTGCGGCGCGCGTCCGCCTTGGCCCCCTCGGCCTCGAGCTCGGCGAGCTCGCTCTCGAGCTTGGTGGCACGGATGTTGATGTCGTTGTCGCGCCGGTCGGTGATCTCCTTCTTCTCCAGGTCGATCTCATTCTGGAGGTTCGGGAGGTCTTCCTGGCGGGCCTCGTCGTCGACCCACGTGATCATGTAGGCCGCGAAGTAGATGACCTTCTCCAGGTCCTTCGGGGCGAGGTCGAGCAGGTAGCCCAGGCGGGACGGCACACCCTTGAAGAACCAGATGTGCGTGACCGGGGCGGCCAGCTCGATGTGCCCCATGCGCTCACGGCGCACCTTGGAGCGGGTGACCTCCACGCCGCAGCGCTCGCAGATGATCCCCTTGAAGCGCACGCGCTTGTACTTGCCGCAGTAGCACTCCCAGTCCCGGGTGGGGCCGAAGATCTTCTCGCAGAAGAGCCCGTCCTTCTCCGGCTTCAGGGTGCGGTAGTTGATGGTCTCGGGCTTCTTCACCTCACCGTGCGACCAGGAACGGATGTCGTCGACCGTGGCCAGGCCGATACGCAGCTCGTCGAAGACGTTGACGTCGAGCAAGATGTCCTACTTCCTCAAAGCTTTTCGGATGATTCCGTGGATCAGCTGGTCGCTGGATCAGATCTCGTCGACGGTGGTCGCCGAGTTCGGGCGGCGGGAGAGGTCGATGCCGAGCTCCTCCGCGGCGCGGTACACCTCGTCGTCGGACTCCTTCATCTCGATCGAGGAGCCGTCGCTGGACAGCACCTCGACGTTCAGGCAGAGCGACTGCATCTCCTTGAGGAGGACCTTGAAGGACTCCGGGATGCCCGAGTCGGGGATGTTCTCGCCCTTGACGATCGCCTCGTAGACCTTGACGCGGCCCGGGATGTCGTCGGACTTGATCGTGAGCAGCTCCTGGAGGGTGTACGCGGCGCCGTACGCCTCGAGCGCCCACACCTCCATCTCGCCGAAGCGCTGACCGCCGAACTGCGCCTTACCACCGAGCGGCTGCTGGGTGATCATCGAGTACGGGCCGGTCGAGCGCGCGTGGATCTTGTCGTCGACCAGGTGGTGGAGCTTCAGGATGTACATGTAGCCCACCGCGACCGGGTCCGGGAACGGCTCGCCGGAACGACCGTCGAACAGCGGCGCCTTGCCGTCCAGGCCGACCATGCGGTCGCCGTCGCGGTTCGGCAGCGTGGTCGAGATCAGCCCGCGGAGCTCGTGCTCCTCGAGACCGTCGAACACCGGCGTCGCCACCGGGCGGCCGGGCTCGGAGGTGCGCGCGTGCTCGGGCAGCTCGTCGCGCCACTCGAGGTCGTCGCCCTCGGCCAGCTCGACGTCCCAGCCACGGCTGGCGACCCAGCCGAGGTGCGTCTCGAGGACCTGGCCGACGTTCATGCGGCCGGGCACACCGAGCGGGTTCAGCACGATGTCCACCGGGGTGCCGTCCGGCAGGAACGGCATGTCCTCCTGCGGCAGGATCTTCGCGATGACGCCCTTGTTGCCGTGACGGCCGGCGAGCTTGTCACCGACGGTGATCTTGCGGCGCTGGGCGATGTAGACCCGCACGAGCTGGTTCACGCCGGCGGGCAGCTCGTCGCCGTCCTCCCGGTTGAACTCGCGCACGCCGATGACCGTGCCGGACTCGCCGTGCGGCACCTTCAGGGAGGTGTCGCGCACCTCGCGCGCCTTCTCGCCGAAGATCGCGCGCAGCAGGCGCTCCTCGGGGGTCAGCTCGGTCTCGCCCTTGGGGGTGACCTTGCCGACCAGCACGTCGCCGGCGCCGACCTCGGCACCGATGCGGATGATGCCGCGCTCGTCGAGGTCGGCCAGGACGTCCTCGGAGACGTTCGGGATGTCCCGGGTGATCTCCTCGGGCCCGAGCTTGGTGTCGCGGGCGTCGACCTCGTGCTCCTCGATGTGGATCGAGGACAGCACGTCGTCCTCCACGAGGCGCTGCGACAGGATGATCGCGTCCTCGTAGTTGTGGCCCTCCCACGACATGAACGCCACGAGCAGGTTGCGGCCGAGCGCGAGGTCGCCCTCGTCGGTGGCCGGGCCGTCGGCCAGCACGGAGCCGACCTCGACCCGCTGGCCGGCGTCGACCAGCACGCGCTGGTTGTAGTTCGTGCCCTGGTTCGAGCGGCGGAACTTGGCCACCCGGTAGGTGGTCGTCGTCGCGTCGTCGTTCTCGACCGTGATGAGGTCCGCCGACACCTGGGTGACGACACCGGGCTTGGTCGCGACGATGACGTCGCCGGCGTCGATCGCGGCGCGACGCTCCATGCCGGTGCCGACCAGCGGCGCCTCGGAGCGCACGAGCGGCACGGCCTGACGCTGCATGTTGGCGCCCATGAGCGCACGGTTGGCGTCGTCGTGCTCGAGGAACGGGATGAGCGCGGTGGCGACCGAGACCATCTGCCGCGGCGAGACGTCCATGTAGTCGACCTCGGACGCCGGGACGTCGTCGGTCTCGCCGCCCTTGGTGCGGACCAGGACGCGGTCGAACGCGAAGGAGCCGTCCTCGTTCAGCGTCGTGTTCGCCTGGGCGATGACGTAGCTGTCCTCGTCGTCCGCGGTGAGGTAGACGACCTCGTCGGTGACCTTGCCGGCCAGGACCTTGCGGTACGGCGTCTCGATGAAGCCGAAGGCGTTGATCCGGCCGAACGAGGCCAGCGAGCCGATCAGACCGATGTTCGGGCCTTCCGGCGTCTCGATCGGGCACATGCGGCCGTAGTGCGACGGGTGGACGTCGCGGACCTCCATGCCGGCGCGGTCACGGGACAGACCGCCCGGACCCAGCGCCGACAGACGCCGCTTGTGCGTCAGACCGGCGAGGGGGTTGTTCTGGTCCATGAACTGCGACAGCTGGGAGGTGCCGAAGAACTCGCGGATCGAGGCCACGACGGGACGGATGTTGATCAGGGTCTGCGGCGTGATCGCCTCGACGTCCTGGGTCGTCATCCGCTCGCGGACCACGCGCTCCATGCGGGACAGGCCCGTGCGGACCTGGTTCTGGATGAGCTCGCCGACCGCGCGGATGCGGCGGTTGCCGAAGTGGTCGATGTCGTCGGTCTCGACGCGCACGTCGTGCGGCTGCCCGTCCCGCGTGCCCGGGATCGAGGTCTTGTCGGCGTGCAGCGCGGCGAGGTACTTGATGGTCGCGACGACGTCGGCCAGGGACAGCGTGCTCTCGTCCAGCTCGGCCGTGACGCCGACCTTCTTGTTCAGCTTGTACCGGCCGACCTTCGCGAGGTCGTAGCGCTTCGGGTTGAAGTAGAAGTTCTCGACCAGCGCACGACCGGCCTCGACCGTCGGCGGCTCACCCGGACGGATCTTGCGGTACAGGTCCACCAGGGCCTCGTCCTGGGTGTGGACGTGGTCCTTCTCCAGGGTGTCGAGGATCGTCGGGAAGTCGCCGAACTCCTCGCGGATCTCGGACTCGGTCATCCCGAGCGCCTTGAGCAGCACGGTCACGGGCTGCTTGCGCTTGCGGTCGACGCGCACGCCGACGGCGTCGCGCTTGTCGATCTCGAACTCGAGCCAGGCACCGCGCGACGGGATGATCTTCGCGGAGAAGACGTCCTTGTCGCTGGTCTTGTCCGGCGTGCGCTCGAAGTAGACGCCCGGCGAGCGGACGAGCTGCGACACCACGACACGCTCGGTGCCGTTGATGACGAAGGTGCCGCGGTCGGTCATGAGCGGGAAGTCACCCATGAACACCGTCTGGCTCTTGATCTCACCCGTCGTGTAGTTGACGAACTCGGCCGTCACGAACAGCGGCGCCGAGTAGGTGAAGTCCTTCTCCTTGCACTCCTCCACCGTGTACTTCGGCGGCTCGAAGCGGTGGTTGGCGAAGGACAGGGACATCGACTGACCGAAGTCCTCGATCGGGGAGATCTCCTCGAAGATCTCCTCCAGACCGGAGGTACCAGGGACGTCGTGGCGTCCGGCCTCGATCGCGGCCTCGACCCGAGCTCGCCAGGACTCGTTGCCCAGCAGCCAGTCGAAGCTGTCGAGCTGGAGGCCGAGCAGGTCCGGCGCCTGAAGGGGCTCGTGGATCCGGCCGAACGAAAGTCGGCGGGAGGCGGTACGGTTCGCGATAGCGTCGGCGGACGGAGCAGAAGGGGTGCGCGAGGCAGCCAAGAGGGGTCCTTCCCTGCAGTTCGATGGCACGCTGTACGCTCAGTCGTGCCGCGGACGTCCGAACCGCGGGCGAGGAGACCGTCCCAGGGGTCACGACAGGTGATTCGGGAGGCGGGGTGTCATCGGCGGGGGGAACGTCTGGGCACAGGCGAGCGCAAAGCGCTAGCGTAGCCGAAACCTTCGGACTTGTCCACCCCGCGCCGGCACGCGAGCAGGACGTCCTCGGGTTCCGTCGGTTCTGAGGACGTTGTCTCGGTGGCCGCCATATGCCGCCCAAGAAACGGTGCCTCATCACGTTACTCCGCCGGGCACGAAGTCGCCAGACCCCTCGGACGAGCCGTGCGTCACACCGGGGTGGCACCGCCGGCCCACCCCGTGCACGACGAAGGCCCGCACCCCCGGGGGGTACGGGCCTTCGTGCGACGTCCGGCGGACCGGATCATCGGTGGGTGCGGCTCATGCCGCGAGCCTCACTTGAGGGAGACGGTGGCGCCGGCGCCCTCGAGCTGCTCCTTGGCCTTCTCGGCGGCGTCCTTGTCGACACCCTCCAGAACCGGCTTCGGCACGCCGTCGACCAGGTCCTTGGCCTCCTTCAGGCCGAGGGACGTGAGCGCGCGCACCTCCTTGATGACCTGGATCTTCTTGTCGCCGGCACCCTCGAGGATGACGTCGAACTCGGACTGCTCCTCCTCGGCGGGGCCCTCGTCGCCACCGGCGGGGGCGCCGGCCACGACCGCGGCGGCCGGAGCGGCAGCGGTGACGTCGAACTTCTCCTCGAAGGCCTTCACGAACTCGGAGAGCTCGATGAGGGTCAGCTCCTCGAAGACGGACAGGAGCTCTTCGGTGCTGAGCTTCGCCATGATGGCGTTCCTTTCATTCAGCGCTTCGCGGGCCGGTCGGCCCACCAGAAGCAGGGGTTATGTTCCAGCGCGTCCGCCTGATCAGGCGGCAGCGCCCGCCGATTCCTGCTTCTGACGCAGGGCATCGATGACTCGGGCGACCTGGGTCGGCTTGGCGTTGAAGGCGTAGGCAGCCTGGCTGATCTTCGCCTTCATCGCGCCGGCCGCCTTGGCCAGCAGAACCTCGCGGGACTCGAGGTCCGCGAGCTTCGTGATCTCCGCAGCGGTCAGGGCGTTCCCCTCGAGGACACCGCCCTTGATGACCAGTGCGGGGTTCGCCTTGGCGAAGTCACGCAGACCCTTCGCGGCCTCGACCGGGTCACCGGTCACGAACGCGATCGCGGAGGGACCCTGGAGGTCGGCGTCGAGACCCTCGACACCGGCTTCCTTGGCCGCGATGCTGGTCAGCGTGTTCTTCACCACGGCGTAGGTTGCGTTGCCGCTGAGCGACCGACGCAGCTCCTGGAGCTGGGCGACGGAGAGCCCGCGGTACTCGGTCAGCACGGCCGCGTTGGAGTCGCGAAGCCTGTTCGCGATCGCTGCGACAGCGGCTGCCTTGTCCGGCCTCGCCATGGCAATCCTTCCGGTGGTGGAGCCACCGGTCACCCCGGAAACGAGAAAGAGCCCCGGCGCAGGCGCACGGGGCTCGGATGCTCACGGCCGGAACCGGGAGATCGTCGTCGTGTCACCTGCGCAGGCCTCCGCACGTTGGCGGGACTTCGGTCTTCGGCGTCTCGGAGCGAGCTCCGGGCAGCCTGGGACGACCGGCGGTCTTGGGTTACCCGAGCACTCTACACGACGCGCCACGAGGCGTCGTCCGTCCCCGACGAGGCGCTGGTCACACCCCGCCGCACCGGCCGGACCCGGTCGGGACGCCCCCCGCGGGCCGGGCGGGGGGTCAGCCCACGTCGAGCGGGCCGAAGCAGACGAGGGGGATCGGCTCCTCCTCGCCGGCCACCGCCGTGGCGAGAGCCGTCGCGGGTGACGCACCGCCGCACAGCTCGCGGTGCAGCACCGGCATGACCCGACGAGCCACGTCGTCCCGCAACGGGGCGACCGAGGCGATGACGGCCCGCGCCCCGAGCCGCAGCAGGACGCTCGTCAGGCCGAGCGGCTCTCCCCCGACGTGGGTGCTGCCGACGCCGACGTCGCAGGACGAGAGCACCACGACCATCCCGCCGAGGTCGGTGCCGTCCAGCTCGTGGGCGAACAGCGGGCCGTCGGCGAGCCGGACGCTCGAGAAGACCGGGTTGTCCTGCTCGTGCGTACCGTGGGTGGCGAGGTGCACGATCGAGGCGTCCGCCATCCCCGCGCGGACGGCGTCGCACGTCGCCTCCGCACCCACCAGCACCGTGGCGTCGTGCCACACGTCCGCCACCGCCCACGCCTCCCGGTCGGCGTCCGCCAGGTCCGGGCCGGCCACGACCAGCGCGGGGCCGGACCGCCGCCCCTGCCGTGCCGGCGCCACCCACGAGTTGACGAGCGTGGCCGCCCCCCGGCGCGACGGCAGGGCACCCCAGGGCAGCGAGGCCAGGCGGTCCCGCGCCGCCACGTACAGCGGCCGACCCGCCAGGTCGAGCTCTCCGAGCAGCGTGCGGTCGAGCCAGTCGAGATCCGTCGCGAGCGAGCCGAGAGCCGCCTCCCGCAAGGGCTCCGGGATCAGCCGGTTCGCGAGGATCCGCTGGTCCGCCTGGACCCGCCGGCACCGCTCGCGTACCTCGTCGACGTCGACGACGTCGTGGAGCGACGTCCCGCTCGCGTCCACCCGGGCCGCGAGCACCCGGCCGCGGTACAGCGCCAGGTCGACGACGGCCCCCTCGGACCCGGCGTCGCGCAGGGCGCCCCGCAACCGGCGCACCGTCGTCGGGAGCGGCACCTCGGCGTCGCCGCTCGCGTGCCACGCGCGGTGGCGGGCACGGTCCTGCAGGCGTCGGGCGTCCCGCAGCAGTCCGGCCTCCTCGTCCGTGTCGTCGGCACCGACGACCCGGGCCCTCTCCAGGAGCCGGCGTGCCTCGACGACGAGGGCCGCGGTCTCCTCGTCGGCCGACGGGCGCACCCGGCCGGCACCCGCGAAGGTCGCCCGGCCCCGTTCCACCGCGTCGAAGACGGCGTCCGCACGCCCGGTGCGCAGGGCCGCCTCGACGTCCACGGCCTGCAGCCGCACACCGTGCGCGGCCGCCGCCGTGACGGCCTCCACCGCCCCGAGCCGGAGCCGCTGGCTGGCGAGCAGCCGCTGGCCACGTCGCACGGCGGCCAGACCGGCGCGGCGGTCGCCCGCGCCGAACGCCTCCCGGGCCCGCACGACCTCGACGCTGACGCGTGTGCCGAGGGGCAGCTCCGCAGCACGGGGCAGTCGTGCCAGCCACGCGTCCGCCTCGGCGGGCCGCCCGGTACGGACCAGCACGTCGGCCGCGATCAGCGCCACGTCGACCCGCGCACGCTCCGTCCCGGGGACCCGGCACGCGGCGTCGTGGAGCTCGACCGCGTCGGCCGCCAGCCGATCGAGGTCCCGGTGCTCCCCTGACTCCAGCAGCAGCCCGTGCCGCGCCTCGAGCACTGCCACGGCGGCCACGATCTCGAGCACCTGGTGCCCGGCCCGGCGTGCTCTCCCCCGCGCATCGCGGGCCAGCTCGAGCGCCTCGTCGTGCCTTCCGAGGCCCACGAGGCAGCGCGACCGCGCGAGCAGGGCGTCGAGCAGGTCCCGGGAGGCACCGTCCACGGTGAGGAGGTCGACGGCGCGCCGCAGCGTGTCCTCCGCGTCGGTGAGGAGCCCCGCCTCGAAGAGCACGACCGCCTTGTCCATGAGACCGACGCCCGCGTGCTCGGGCGGAGCCACCTGTGCCGCGTCGTCCATCGAGCGCAGTGCGGCGGGCAGGTCACCGCGCAGGTACCGGGCGTAGCCCAGGTTGTGCTCGGCCATCGGACGGAACACGGCCTCGGCGGCGTTCGTGGCGAGGTCCCGGCAGCGCTCGAGGTCGGCGACCGCCTCGTCCAACGCGCCGGTCTCGAGGTGGAGCGTGCCCCGGTTGAGCAGCACGGGCACCAGCTCGCGCGGGTCGTCGAGGCCGGCGACGGCGGCGTCGAACTCACGGCGGGCCGCCACGACGTCGCCGGTGCGCAGGAGCAGGAGACCCCGGTTGCCGCGCACCGTCGCCACCATCGCGGTGTCGCCCCCCTGCGACGCGCAGCGCTGCGCCTCGTCCAGGAGCGCCAGCGTCCGGGACGGTTCGGTACCCCGCTCCGTCTCGCACGACGCGAGTCCGATCAGGGCGCGCGCCCGGACCGCGCGGACGTCGTCCGCCCCGGCCCTCGCCGCCCCGAGCCCGTCGAGCCGCTGCAGCGCCGCCCGGTACTGACGGGCCGCCCGGACGAAGCGGCGGCGGCTGCGCGCCTGCTCGCGCGCGGCCTCGACCTCGCTCCGGATCGATGCCAGCTCGCCGTCCACGTCCACATCCCCTGGTTCGAGGGCGGACCGCCTAACGTGCGCCGGCAGGCCCGCCCGTGACCTGCGCGATCGCCCCCCATACATCTTCGCGTCGACGGGCCCGGTCGTCCAGTCGTCTCCCGGCACGCCCCCGGCGACCTCCGGCACCCGATCGGGCGTCGAGCAGATGCTGCGCGATCTCGGCCGCGACCACCGGCGCGGCGAACGAGGTGCCGCTCCAGGAGGCGAACCCGCCGTCGAAACCCTCGGGGTCGATGGTGGCCCGGTGCCCGTCGCCGAGCCGCTCCTTGAGCCGGACGGACGGGGTCAGCGGTCCGTCGAGGGTCGTCGGAACGGTGCTGACGACCGCCGCCCCGGGTCGCATGTGGGTCACCCACTCGCCGTCGTTGCTGAAGAGGGCGGTGGTCCCGTCCGGGTTGAGCGCGCCGACGGCCAGCACCGCCGGCAACGGGGTGCTCCGCCGCTCACGCTCCTCCGGGACGGTGACGGGCGGCTGGGCGCGCCGGTCCCCGGCAGGCGCGAACGCCGCGGGGTACTCGGGACGGGTCGACCCGTCGTTGCCCGAGGCGGCCACGACGGCAGCACCCGACTCTCCGAGGGCGTCGAGGACGCGACGGAGCGGATGGTCGATCTCGAGGTCCTCGGGACGCTCGTGGTAGTAGCCCATGGAGATCACGACGACGTCGACGGGCTCGCCGTCGCCCTCGAGCGCCGCACGCTGGTAGGCCACGAGCCGCTCCAGGGACTCGATGACCTCGGACTCGATGCCCACGCCCGTCCCGCCGACGGCCCGGACCGGCAGGATCCGCGCGTCGGGACAGATCTGGTGGACGATCCCGGCGATGAAGGTGCCGTGCCCCGCGACCGGGTCGAGGGGCCCCGTCAGGGGCGCCGCGGACGTGCCCCCGATCTCGGCGTCGTCCTGCCCCTGGCCGGGCACCGGATAGGTGCCGATCGGTCGACCGTCGGGATGGAGCACGTCGCGCAGGACGACCCCGTTCCCGGTGCTCCCGCCCGGCTGGAGGCTGTAGGTGCCGAACCAGGGGTGGCTCCCCAGGCCGGTGTCGACGACGGCCACCACCGGCCGAGGGGTGCCGTCGGGCATCCGGCGCTCGTCGTCGTGCGGCGTCCGGGCGGGGCGTCCCCCCTGCCAGGCGACCGGCGTGCGGCCGCCCCGGCCCGGCACGGCGTACTCGGCCATGCCGCTGAACGGGTGCGACGTGAAGGGATGGGAGGTGAAGGGGTGCGACGTGAACGGGTGCGACGTGAAGGGATGGGAGGTGAACGGGTGCGACGTGAACGGGTGGGAGGTGAACGGGTGCGACGTGAACGGGTGCGACGTGAAGGGATGGGAGGTGAACGGCTGGGTGGTCATGACGTGGTCGAGGCTGAGCCGCCACGCCGTGGACTCGTCGTCGAGGTCCGCCTCCCGCAGCTCCCAGGCGTCCGGCTGGACGTCCGGCCTCTCGGTGAGCAGGTAGAGGCTCTGCACGGTCTCGTCGGCGCCCTCGCGGACGCCGAGACGGATCCGGCACCCCTGACGACGGGACTCGGCCTCGACACGGGTGGCGGGAGACTCCGCCGGCTCGACCTCGTACAGGGTGATGCCGGGCGCCCCGGGATCGGGGATCCGGCGGCTCCGGGCCCACATCTCCGGCGGGACCTCGCCGTGCACGATCAGCCGGTCGGCGACGTACCAGGTCGACTCCACACCGCCACGCCCCGGTCGGCGGCGGACGGTGCTCGGGTCGAGGTACCTGATCGGCGGGTCGACGGGTGCGGTGGGACCAGGGGTCTCCGTCACGGTGTCCTCCAAGGACGGCGGCGCGCGTCGGTGCGCGCCGGGAGCTGGATGCAGGTCAGAGCTCGATCACCGGTGTCGTCACCGGCGTCTCGCCCTGGTGGACGAGGAGGCTCGCAGGCCCGCGCGGGACGTCGTCGAGGACGAACCGGCCGTCCGCGTCGGACAGCGTGGCGCGGGTGCCGTCGGGCCGGCGCAGCTCGACCTGCAGGACCTCGGCCGGGGCCATCCAGCCGTCGACACGCACGGTCCCGGCAGCCGAACCGACGGAGAGCGCGATCATCACCGTGAGGCGTTCGTGCGTGAAGGTGATCGTGCGGGTCTCCACCGGCGCCTCGCTGCGGACCGAGCCGACGGGGGCCTCGACGACCTGCAGCTCCATGACCTCGGTCTCGAGCCCGGCCAGCGTCATGGCGAAGAGAGCCCGCTCGGCCAGCCCGTCCGGGACGGGGTCGAGGCGGTCGTCCAGCTCCGCGACACGCGCGAGCAGGGCGGCGTCGGACGCGTCCAGCGGTGCGTCGGCACCCGGCACGTCGTCGAACTCGGTCATGTCCATGAGGTCTCCCCTCGTTCGGTCAGGACGGTGCGCAGCTTGGCCAGGCACCGCCCCCGGGTGGCGCCGATGCTCCCGACCGGCATCCCGATCGCGGCGGAGATGGCCTTGTAGTCGGGGCGGTCGGCGAGCGACACGAGGCGCAGCAGCTCCTGGCACCGTGCCGGCAGCTCACGCAGCGCGTCCCACAGGGTCCGGTCACGCTCGTTGCGCAGCAGCTCCGCCTCCGGACCCGGCGCGGCGTCCGGCAGCGTCGTCGTGGTCTCGGCGTCGTCGTCGGGCAGTCCCGTGCGACGCATGTCGTCGGTCCGGTGCTTGCGCACCGACTCCCACGCGGCACGGCGCGCGGTGACGAGGAGCCACTTCAGCGTCGCCTGCGGCTCGCTGATCGAGTCCGCGTGACGCACGAGCGCCGCCCACGTCTGCTGCACCACGTCGTCGGCGGTCTCCCGGGGCACGCCCTGCGAGCGGACGGTGCGCCAGAGGATCGGCGTCGCCTCACGGACGAAGTCGGTCAGGGCGTCGGACCGGCCCTCGCGGTACTCGACCAGCGCCTCGGCGGCGCGGTCCCCCAGGCTGGAGGTCTCGGCAGGACGCGTCATGTCTCCTCGCGGTGTAGGCGTGGTGCTGTCCGGCTCCGGCGGACACCACGAGCCTAGGGCGGCCTCCTGCCGCCCGCGGTCGCCGGTGTCGTGACCCATCCGATTTCACCCCCGCTCGGCGTTCGTCATCAGCAGGGAGGTGGCGTCGAGCCTGGTGATACATCCCGGTCGGAGAAAAGTCCGCCCTGCACGACGAAGGGCCCGGCACCCTCACGAGGAGGATGCCGGGCCCTTCGGACGGTGACCGAGGATCAGGCCTCGGTGAGCTTCGTCGTCTTGGACGGGTCGAGCGGGATGCCCGGACCGAACGTCGTCGACAGCGTCGCCTTGGAGATGTAGCGGCCCTTCGAGGCCGACGGCTTCAGACGCAGGATCTCGTCCAGCGCGGCGCTGTAGTTCTCCACGAGCGCGGTGTCGTCGAAGGAGGCCTTGCCGATGATGAAGTGCAGGTTCGCGTGCTTGTCGACGCGGAACTCGATCTTGCCGCCCTTGATGTCGGACACGGCCTTGGTGACGTCCATGGTCACGGTGCCGGTCTTGGGGTTCGGCATGAGACCACGCGGGCCCAGGACCTTGCCGAGACGACCGACCTTGCCCATGAGGTCGGGGGTCGCGACGGCCGCGTCGAAGTCGGTGTAGCCACCGGCGACCTTGGCGATGAGCTCGTCGCCGCCGACCTCGTCGGCGCCGGCCGCAACGGCCTCCTCGGCCTTGGCCGCGTTCGCGAACACGATCACGCGGGCGGTCTTACCGGTCCCGTGCGGCAGGTTCACGGTGCCGCGGACCAGCTGGTCCGCCTTGCGGGGGTCGACACCCAGCCGCAGGACGACCTCGACGGTCGCGTCCGCGTTCTTCGAGGCGGTCTCCTTGGCGAGCTTCACGGCCTCGAGCGGCGTGTACAGGTTGTCGCGGTCGATCTTCGCCGCGGCGGCGCGGTACGCCTTGCTGCGCTGTGCCATCTGCGTTCTCCTTGCTGCAGTCGTGGTCGTCGGGTCGGCGCGGACCCTCCCACGTGCCCGACGGCGGTCGTCGGGTCTTCGTCGTCCGTCCGGCCCCGCAGGGGGCCGGACGGTGCGTCGCTCGGCGGCTCGTGCGGCCGCCGAGCGACACCGTCACTCCGCGACGGTGATGCCCATGGAGCGGGCGGTGCCGGCGATGATCTTCTTCGCGGCCTCGATGTCGTTCGCGTTGATGTCCGGCATCTTGGTCTCGGCGATCTCGCGGACCTGGTCCTGCGTGAGCTGGGCGACCTTGGCGCTGTGCGGGGTCGACGAACCCTTGGCCACGCCGGCGGCCTTCTTGATGAGCTCCGCGGCGGGCGGCGTCTTCGTGATGAAGGTGAAGGAGCGGTCCTCGTAGACCGTGATCTCCACCGGCACGACGTTGCCGCGCTGCGACTCGGTCGCCGCGTTGTAGGCCTTGCAGAACTCCATGATGTTCACGCCGTGCTGACCCAGCGCGGGGCCGATCGGCGGGGCCGGGTTCGCGGCCCCGGCCTGGATCTGGAGCTTGATGAGGCCGGCGACCTTCTTCTTGGGAGGCATGGTGCATCTACTTTCTGATCGTGGGCCGACGCCGTGGGCGATGACCCGGTTGCAGGGGTTGCCGCTCGGACGGCGCACCGGAGGACCGGTGCGTCGGTCAGAGCTTGGCGACCTGGTTGAACGACAGCTCGACCGGGGTCTCCCGGCCGAAGATGGAGACGAGGACCTTGAGCTTCTGGGCCTCGGCGTTGATCTCGGAGATCGTCGCGGGCAGCGTGTCGAACGGGCCGTCCGTGACGGTGACCGACTCGCCGACCTCGAAGTCGACCTCGATGGCGGGCTGGGCGGCCGCCCCACCGCTCTTCGCGGCGGCCGCGGCGGGCTTCGCCGGCGCCTCCTCGAGCATCGTGGGGGCGAGCATCCCGAAGACCTCGTCGATGGACAGCGGGACGGGCTGGTGGGTGTGGCCCACGAAGCCGGTCACGCCGGGCGTGTGGCGCACGGCGCCCCACGACTCGTCGGTGAGGTCCATCCGCACCAGGACGTACCCGGGGATCCGCACGCGACGGACGGACTTCTTCTGCCCGTTCTTGATCTCGGTCACGTCCTCCATGGGGACCTCGACCTGGAAGATGTAGTCCTCCATGTTCAGGCTCTGGGTGCGGTTCTCCAGATTCACCTTCACACGGTTCTCGTAACCGGCGTACGAGTGGATGACGTACCAGTCGCCGAGCTGCCCGCGCAGCGTGCGGCGCAGCTCCTCGGCCGGGTCCTCGACCTCGTCGGCGCTCGCGTCGTCCGTGCCCTCCTCGGGCTCCGACGTCTCGGTCGCGCCGTCCTCGGCCGGCTCGGTGGTGTCCGCGTCCGCGGGCACGTCGAGGTCAGCCTCGGCGCCGTCGGCGTCGGGCTGGGTGGGGTCGACGTTCTCCGTCTGCTCCAGAGGATCCTGGGACACGAACGAACCTGCTTTCTGGCTTCGGATGGGGTGGTGCGGTCCGGGGCCGGGTGGGACCGGCTCAGCCGTCCCCGAAGAGCCAGAAGGCTCCGAGACCGAGGACGTAGTCGAGCGCGGTCACGAACAGCATCGCGATCGTGACGAACACGATGACGACGATGGTGTAGTTGATCAGCTCCGAACGGGTCGGGGTGACGACCTTCCGGAGCTCACCGACCACCTGGCGGACGAAAAGAGCGATCCGGGCGAAGACGTTGCGACGCTCCTTGCCCGAACCGGCGTCGTGGGTCCTGCTGGCCTCAGCCGGCAACTCGCTCACTTCGACCTACCCCGTTTCGCGATCACACCGCAGCCACGCCGCCTGCCGACGACGCACCCACGGCACAGACTCCTGGCGTTCCGGGTCACGCGTGCGCGTGGCCCCGCTGCGCGGCCCCGCGGGGGATCACGCTGGCAGGGTAGACAGGACTCGAACCTGCAACCTGCGGTTTTGGAGACCGCTGCGCTACCAATTGCGCCACTACCCTTCGTGCTCGACGACGCCCGGTCGGTACCCGCGAGGGCGCGATCCAGCATGGTGATCGTCAACCACCGAGGGACTACTGTACGCGACGCGAGAGGCTGGGTCGAACCACGCCCGTCCACCGATCGGTGGACGCACCGGTCCGCCGACCGGTCGTCCCGCGCCGGGACGTCCGCCAGCAGCCTGGACGGATGACGAGCACCGCATCCTCGACCAGCGCCCGCCGGGCGTCGGAGCCCTCGGCCGGCCCCGCCGTCCTCGCCACCGGTCTGCGCAAACGGTACGGCACGCGACAGGCCCTGGCCGGGGTCGACCTGCACGTCGACCGGGGCGAGCTCGTCGCCCTGCTCGGCCCCAACGGTTCGGGCAAGACCACGACGATCGAGATCCTCGAAGGGTTCCGCACCCCCGACTCCGGGACGGTCCGGGTGCTCGGCGAGGACCCCGCGACGGCCGGACGCCGATGGCGGTCGCGGCTCGGCGTGGTCGGGCAGGACTCGGACGACCGGGCCGAGGTGACGGTCTCGGAGGCCGTACGGGACACCGCACGCTGCTACCCCGACCCGGTCGACCCCGTCGGGGTGATCGACGCCGTGGGCCTCCGTCAGCAGGCCGACGTCAGGGTGCGGCGCCTGTCCGGCGGGCAACGGCGGCGGCTCGACGTCGCCCGCGGGATCGTGGGACGGCCCGAGCTGCTGTTCCTCGACGAGCCGACCACGGGGTGGGACCTCCGGGCACGACACGACTTCCGGGATCTGTGCAGGCGGCTGCGTGCCGCCGGGACCACGATCCTGCTGACCACCCACGACCTGCACGAGGCCGCCGCCCTGGCCGACCGGGTCGTCGTGATGCTCGGCGGGCGGGTCCTCGCGGAGGGGACTCCGGACACGCTGGGCGGCCAGGACGCCAGGACCCCCGTGGTGGGGTGGACGGTCGATGGCGTCGAGCACGGGCGCCGGACACCCGCCCCGACCGCCCTCGTGTCCCGGCTCGCCGCGGCCGTCGGTCACGGCGGGGAGATCCCGGACCTGTGCGTCACGCGTCCCGGCCTCGAGGACGTCTACCTGGCGCTCGTCGGGCCGGAGGACGTCCGATGACCACGACCGGACGGACCGTCGGCAAGCAACCGGTGCCGCCCCTGCCCGGGACCGCACGGCTGGCGCTGGTCCGCGGCGCCGTCGAGCTCCGCCAGTTCTGGCGAGAGCGCGACGCCGTGGTCTTCGTCTTCGCCTACCCCGTGGCGATGCTCGCCGTCTTCTGCACGGTGTTCGAGGGGACGGAGCAGGGCGACAGAGGCGTCGCGGTCGACTACGCGCAGTACTTCCTGCCCGGGATGATCGCCACCGGGATCATGCTGACGAGCTTCCAGGCGCTGGCGACGTCGATCGCCGTCGAGCGTGACGACGGAACGTTGCGCCGGCTCCGCGGAACCCCTCTCCCCGCGGCGTCGTACCTCGGCGGCAAGGTGGTGCTGACCCTGGTGACGTCGACCCTCCAGACCACCCTGCTGCTGGGCGTGGCAGCCGTCGTCCACGACGTGGCGATGCCGTCCGAGGTCTCGCGCTGGGCGACGTTCGCGGTGGTCTACGTGCTGGGGGCGGCGACCGGTGCCGCGTGCGGCGTCGCCTTCGCGTCCCTGCCGCGGTCGGGCCGGTCCGCGAGCACCGTGGTGATACCGGTCGCGGTCGTGCTGCAGCTCGTCTCGGGGGTCTTCCTGCCGTTCTTCGCCCTGCCGGGCTGGATCCAGGCGCTCGCGTCGGTGTTCCCCCTCAAGTGGCTGGCACAGGGCATGCGGGCGGTCTTCCTACCGGACGCCGCAGCCGCGTGGGAGACCGGAGGAAGCTGGCAGGTCGGGACGGTCGCTGCTGTACTGAGCGCATGGCTGGTCCTGTCGGTGGCGGTCGCGGTGCGCACGTTCCGGTGGCGACGCCGTGACGACGGCTGACCCGGCGTCCGGCCGGTCCCTCGAGGGCGCGCGGGTCGCACCCCCGGAGGAGGTCGACGACTGGGAACGCCAGGTGGTCTGGTGGGACGCCGTCTTCGTCGCGCTCGTCGTCCTGACCGCCGTCGCGCTGCCGCTCGGCGGCCAGTCGGGACGTCAGCTGTGGGTGGCCTACGCCGCCATGGCGGTCGTTCTCGTCGCCTACGCGGCCCTCGGGGCGCCGGCCGCCCGCTCGGGCGACCGGGGCCGGTCCGTCGCCTACGTCGTGGTGCTGATCGTCGCCACCACGGTGGCCGTGTCCCAGGGCGGTCTGGCGACGTTCCTGCTCCTCGGGGCGTTCGCCCAGCTCTGGTTGTTCCTCCAGACCCGCCGCGAGGCGGTCCTCGCCTCCGCGGTGCTGACGGTGGCGGCGACCGCCGCCCTCGCCTCCGTGGACGGGTTCTCGGCGGGGAGCCTGCGCTCCACGGCACCGCAGATGGCGATCGCCCTCGGCTTCGCCCTCGCGCTGGGGCTGTGGACCGCGACGTGGATGCGGCGCTCCGAGGAGCGCGCCCGCCTCCTGCGCACGCTGCGGGCGACGCAGGACGAGCTCGCGCGCACCCATCACGCCGCGGGTGTCACCGCGGAACGGGAACGCGTGGCCCGCGAGATCCACGACACGCTCGCCCAGGGGTTCATCAGCGTCGTGACGCAGGCACAGGCCGCCGCAGCCGCGCTCGACCGGGGCGAGGTGGCCGCGGCGCACCGGCGGCTCACCGTCGTGGAGACCACCGCGCGCGACAACCTCGCCGAGGCGCGTGGGCTGGTGGCGGCCTTCTCCCCCGCCCCGCTGCAGGAGGGTTCCCTGGACGAGGCGCTGCGACGTGTGGCCGACCGGTTCGTGGCGGAGACGGGCACGGCCGCACGCGTCGACGTCGGCGACCGGTCCGACGGCGGTGCGGGAGCGAGCCCCACGGCGGACGTCGTGCTGCTGCGGGCCGCCCAGGAGGCGCTCGCGAACGTGCGTCGGCACGCGGGGGCGACCGCCGTGACCCTCCGGCTGTCCCGCCGTGCGGACGGCGTCGAGCTCGAGGTCTGCGACGACGGCCGCGGGCTGCCGGAGCCGGTCGTCGAGGGGTTCGGGCTGGCCGGCATGCGCGAGCGTGCGGCCGCCGCGGGCGGGAGCCTCGAGCTCGGGACCGGCGCCGCCGGCGGGGCGCGCGTGCTGGTCCGGCTCCCCGGGAGTACGGCGTGACCGGGGTCCGGGTGGTCGTCGCCGACGACCACCCGGTGGTGCGCTCGGGGATCCTCGGCATGCTGGCCGGGGTGCCGGGCCTCGAGGTGGTCGGAGAGGCCGCCGACGGCGAGCGGGCCGTCGCGCTCGCCCGGGACCTGTCCCCCGACGTCGTCCTGATGGACCTCAGGATGCCGGTGCTCGACGGCGTCGGCGCCACCGCGCAGATCGCGGGGCCGGGGCCCGGGCGCCCTCGGGTCGTGGTGCTCACCACCTACGACACCGACGGCGACATCCTGCGGGCCGTCGAGGCCGGGGCGACCGGCTACCTCCTCAAGGACGCCACCCGCGCCGAGCTGGTCGCCGGCGTACGAGCCGCCGCACGCGGGGAGACCGTCCTGGCGCCGTCGGTGGCGACCCGGCTGGTGTCCTCCGTGCGCATCGCCGGGGAGCGGCCGACCCCCCGCGAGGCCGAGGTGCTGCGGCTCGTGGAGCGCGGGGCGTCGAACGCCGCGATCGGCCGCGAGCTGTTCATCGCCGAGGCGACCGTCAAGACGCACCTGCTGCGGGCCTTCGCCAAGCTGGGGGTCGACGACCGCACGGCGGCCGTCACCGTGGCACGGCAGCGCGGCTGGCTCGGCTGAGGGGTGCCACACTGTGCAGGGTGCGTGACCTGGCAGACCTCCCCAAGGCCCACCTGCACCTGCACTTCACCGGATCGCTGCGGGTGTCCTCCCTGCGCGACCTCTCGGCCGCCTACGGCGTCCGGCTGCCGTCGGCGCTGACCGACGGGGTCGCGCTGCGTGTCCCGGCGACGGAACGCGGATGGTTCCGGTTCCAGCGCCTGTACGACGCCGCCCGCCACTGCGTGCGGTCCGAGGCCGACATGCGCCGTCTCGTCGACGAGGCCGCCGCCGACGACGCCGCGGAGGGTTCCGGACGCCTGGAGCTGCAGGTCGACCCGACCTCCTACGCGCCCTTCGTGGGCGGCATCACCCCGGCGGTGGAGATCGTCCTGGACGAGGCCAGGGCCGCGAGCGCCCGGCACGGGCTGGAGGTCGCCGTCGTCGTGGCGACCTCCCGGATGAAGCACCCGCTGGACGCCCGGACCCTCGCGCGGCTCGCCGCCCGGTACGCCGGCGAGGGCCCCGGGGAGGTGGTCGGCTTCGGGCTGAGCAACGACGAGCGCCGCGGCGACACCGGCGACTTCGCCCGGGCGTTCGCCATCGCCCGGCGCGCGGGGCTCGCCTCGGTGCCGCACGGCGGCGAGCTGCTCGGTCCGGCGCACGTGCGCGAGGTCGTGGGGGCCCTGGCACCGGACCGTCTCGGGCACGGCGTGCGGTCCATCGAGGACCCGGCGCTCCTGGGCTCGCTCGTGGAGTCGGGGGTGGCCCTGGAGGTCTGCCCGGCGTCCAACGTGTCCCTCGGCGTGTACGAGCACGACGAGGACGTACCCCTGCGCCAGCTCGTGGACGCGGGAGCGCAGGTGGCGCTCGGCGCCGACGACCCGCTGCTGTTCGGATCCCGCCTGCTGGACCAGTACGAGACCGCCCGCACCGTGCACGGGTTCTCCGACCCCGAGCTGGCCGAGCTCGCCCGGTCCTCGATCCGGGCCTCCCGCGCGACGGAGGGCACCAAGAAGCGTCTGCTGGACGGCGTGGACGACTGGCTGACCACCTGAGACGCCCGTCCGCAGGTCACGGGACGGTGTCGATCGGGTGCCGGTCGGTCGCGTCGGCTCGCCGCCCCGCACCGGACGGTGCACGGTAGGAGTCCACGGCCGGTCCCCCACCACCGGCCGCCGGACCGGGAGAGGTGGCGGCATGGTCTCGACGCACGCGGTGCGACGTCGCCGGGGCGCCGTGGCGACGGCGGTCGCCGTGATGCTGCTCCTGCCCGGGTGCGCGACGCTGTCCGAGCTCACGGCGGCGGACCCGCAGCCGGCCTCCTCCCCGTCGGCCGGGGTGCTGCCGTCGCCGATCGACCCCGGACCGTCGCAGCGGCCGGCCGGGTCCGCGCAGGAGGCGGCCCTCCCGACGCCGCCGCCGGACCCGACGCCCTCCGCCCCGCCGCCCCCGACGAGCCCGGCACCGTCCGCACCCGCTCCCTCCGCCACGCCGGAGCAGGAGGTGCCGGACGCGGAGCAGGACGAGCAGCAGGGGACGCCGAAGGAGAAGAAGAAGAAGAAGGAACCCGCGGTCGAGGAGACCCGGGAGACCGAGGAACCGCCCGCGCCGGAGCCGCAGTACCTGGAGGTCGGCTCCAGCGGCCCCGCCGTGCGCGACCTGCAGGAGCGCCTCGTCGAGCTCGGGTACTTCCTCCCGGCCGTCGACGGGGAGTTCGGCCTGCAGACCCAGCAGGCAGTCTGGGCGCTGCAGAAGGCCGGCGGACTGTCACGCGACGCCGTGGTCGGCCCGCGGACGCGGGCGGCGCTCGCCGACGGTGTCCGCCCGGCCCCGGTGTCCTCCGCGGGCAAGGTCGTCGAGATCGACCTGGACCGCCAGCTGCTGCTGGCCGTGCAGGACGGCAAGGTGGTGCGCACGTTCAACGCCTCGTCCGGCAACGGGGAGACGTTCGAGGCGAAGGGGCGCTCGTACCGGGCGCGCACCCCCACCGGCACGTACGCCGTCTACATGGAGCGCGACTACCTGCACGAGTCCACGCTCGAGCTCGGGGCGATGTACCGGCCGAAGTACTTCACCGGGGGCATCGCCGTGCACGGTTCACCCTCGATCCCGCCGTGGCCGGCCTCGCACGGGTGCATCCGGGTGTCGAACTCGGCGATGAACTGGCTGTGGGACGCGTGGGGCGTCCCGCGGGGCACGACCGTCGTCGTGCACTGACCCCCGCGTCCGCAGGAGGTCAGAGGGCGAGGCCGACCAGGACCGGTTCCGGCTCCAGCTCGATCCCGAACTCGTCGCGCACGCCGTCACGCACGGCGCGGGCGAGGGACACGACGTCCTGCGCCGTCGCGCCCCCACGGTTGGTCAGCGCCAGCGTGTGCCGCGTCGACAGCCGCGCCGGGGAGTGCTCGCCGGCCAGCCCGAAGCCCTTGGTGAACCCGGCGTGCTCGATCAGCCACGCCGCCGAGGTCTTGACCCAGCGCGGGTCGATCTCGTCGGCGGCCGTGCCGGGCGTCACGGTGCGCACGGGGAAGCGCGGGGCGTCGGCGGGGAGGTCCTCGGCCGCCGACGCGGGCACGATCGGGTTGGTGAAGAACGACCCGGCCGACCAGCGGTCGTGGTCCGGCGTCGGGGCGCCGCCCACGCCGTCGAGCAGCATGCCCTTGCCGGCGCGCAGCTCGAGGACCGCCTCGCGCACCGCGGTCGACGGCGCGCGCTGCCCGACCTCGACGCCCAGCCGCTTCGCCAGCTCGGCGTACCCGATCGGGGCCGAGAGCGATCCGAGGCGCATCTGCAGCCGGACGTCGAGGACGACGTACCGCGGCGTCGGGTACCAGAGGTCCTCGCCCGGGGCGCGCTCGCCCCGCATGGTGCGCTTGAGCAGGCTCGTGCGGTAGCCGAAGCCCAGCTCGCTGAGGGTCAGGGTGCGCCGCTCCCCCGCGGCGCGGTCCCAGACCCGCACCGCCGCCACGACCCCGGAGACCTCCTGGCCGTAGGCGCCGATGTTCTGCACGGGTGCGGCGCCCAGGGTCCCGGGGATCCCGGACAGAGCCTCGACGCCCACCCACTCGTTGGCGACGGCCTGGGCGACGAAGGTGTCCCAGTCGTGCCCGGCCGGGAGGGTCAGCGTCGCTCCCCCGCACGCACCCTCGTCGACGTCGCAGGAGGCCGACAGGTCCGCGTCCAGCCCCTGGCGGACGTCCCGCACGACGACACCGTCGAACCCCTCGTCCGAGACGAGCAGGTTGGACCCCCCGCCGACGACGAGCAGCGGCGCCTCGGCCTCGTCGGCCGTCCGGACCGCGTCGATGAGCTCGGCCTCGCTGGTGACCTCGACGTACCGGTCCACGGGCCCGCCGACGCGCAGCGTCGTGAGGTCGGACAGGTTGGGGGCGGCGTCCGGGCCGAGGGCGGTGGGGTTCGCGCCGCCAGGGCGCGCGGCGGTCTGGCTCACGGGTCCAGCGTAGACGCGCGCTCGGGGGGTCGTGCCGCACCGGCCGCGAACAGGCCGACCACGACCGGCACCGCCAGCACCAGCAGCGCGAGCCGGTAGCCCGTGTAGTGGGCGAGGAAGCCGATGAGCGCGGGGCCGACGAAGAAGGCGGCGTAGCCGATCGTCGCGACCACGGAGACGCGCAGCGCCGCCCGCGAGGGCTCGTCGGCCGCCGCGGACATGCCCATCGGGAACCCGAGCCCGGTGCCGACGCCCCACAGGAACACGCCGGCGAGCGCGAGCGGCAGGGACGGCAGCAGGGCGAAGAGCGAGACCCCGGCCAGCGCCGCGAGACCGCCGCCGCGCAGCACCGCCACGCGTCCGAAGCGGTCGATGATCTGGGTGCCCACCAGCCGGGTGACGGTCATGGCGACGAGGAACACCGCCAGCGCCAGCGCCCCGACGCCCCCGCCCGTGTCGAACCCGTCGACGGTCGCCAGGCTGACCCAGTCGTTGGCGGCACCCTCGGTGAGGGCGGCCGCGAGCACGACGAGCCCGATGAGCAGGGTGCGCGGCTCGCGCCAGGTCGCGAGGGTGTCCCGGACGGAGTGTCCGCGGGTCGGCTCGACGGCGGTGGCGGGGTCGGCCGCGGCGTCCAGGCCGCCGGGGTCCGTCCCGTCGGCCCCGGGGTCACGGGCCGGCAGGAAGGCACGCACGCACAGCGCCACGGCGACGGCCTGCAGCACGACGACGGTGACCAGGTGCGCGGTGAGGGGGACCCGCGCCCAGGCCGCGAGCGCCCCGGCGCCCGCGCCGGCCACCGTGCCGAAGGAGAAGGCGGCGTGGAACCGGGGCATGATCGCCTTGCCGAGGCGTTGCTCGACGACGGCGCCCTCGAGGTTCATCGCGGCGTCCCACACGCCCATGCCCGTGCCGGCGACGAACAGTCCGACCCGGACCAGCCAGGGCAGCCCCGCGTCGATGGCGAGGGTGGCGAGGGTGAAGCCGACGGCCGACAGCACCGCGAAGCCCAGGACGGTCCGCGCGGCGCCGAGCCGCGAGGTGATCATCCCGGACAGCGGCAGGGCGCAGATCGACCCGAGCGAGGCCGTGAGCAGCAGCACGCCCATCTGGGCCTCGGAGAAGTCGAGCCCGTCCCGGACGGCGGGGATGCGCGAGGCCCAGGTGGCCATACCGAACCCGGCGGCCACGAAGACCCCGTAGACCGCCACGACGGCGGCACGGAGCGGGCGCGGGGCGACACCGGTGGGGACGGAGGTGCTCACCTCTCGACGATCCCCGATGGCACCGGCGCGGTCAAATCGATTCGACATGCGCTCACGGGTAGGCTGGCGCCACTCGTCGGGCCGCAGGAGGAGAGGCATGGGCCGCCGCACACCGAGCAACAGACCGACGCTCGCCCGCGTCGCCGAACGCGCCGGCGTCTCCGTCTCCACCGCCTCCCTCGCCTTCTCCGGGTCGGGGCCGATCACCCCGGAGACCCGGGACAAGGTCTTCGCCGCGGCCACCGACCTCGGCTACACCGGCCCGAACCCCCTGGGCCGCCAGCTGCGCCGCGGGCGGTCCGGCATCATCGGCGTCGTCATCGGCGACCACCCGCGCCGCGCGTTCCGCGACCCGGTGGCGGTGCAGGTGCTCGACGGCCTGGTCGACGCCCTCGGCACCGAGAAGCTCGGCGTCCTGCTCATCCCCGGCGTCGACGGGGGCGAGGACGCCGTCGACCCGTTGATCGAGACCGCGGCGATGGACGTCGCCGTGCTCGTGTGGGGCGTGCTGACCAAGGACCCGACCCTGGCCGCCCTGCAACGCCGCGACGTGCCCGTCGTCGTCGGGGAGGGACGAGCCGTCGAGGGGGCTCCCCTCGTCGCGCTCGAGGACCGGGCCGGCGCCGCCGAAGCGGTGCGCCACCTGGTCGAGCTGGGACACACGCGGATCGCCGAGATCTCCCTGCCGTTCGGGCGCGGGGAACGCTCGGGTCCGGTCGACGCCGACCGGATCGGCCGGGCCGACCGGACCCCGACCGTGCACCGCATGGCCGGGATCCGGGACGTCGTCGAACCCGTCATCACCTGGGAGACGCCGGCCTCCCTGGTGGAGCACGGGCGGGACGCGGCCACCGAGATCCTCGGCACCTGGGTGCCGGCCTCGGAGCGGCCGACCGCGATCGTCGCCCACTCCGACCTGCTGGCCGCGGGTGCCGTCATCGCGGCCCGCGAGCTCGGCCTGCGCATCCCCGAGGACGTCTCCGTCGCCGGGTTCGACGGCCTCGACCTGCCGTGGCTGTCCCCCGACGTGCTGACCAGCGTCCACCAGCCGCTGCGCGAGAAGGGCACCCGGCTCGGCCAGGCCGCGATCGGCCTCCTCGCCGGGGAGGAGCCGACGTCGGTCTCCCTGCCGGTCGGGCTCGTGCCCGGCACGACGACCGGTCCGGCACCCGTCGGCTAGCGCCCCCGCCGCCGGCTAGCGCGGCGGCATCACCGGCGTCGGCAGGTAGACCTCTCCCCCGGCCGCCCGGAACTCGGCCGACTTCGCGGCCATCCCCGCCTCGGCGGCCGCGACCCGCTCCTGCTGCGCGGCGGCGTCGCCGAACTCGTCGCGGATGTCCTGCGAGATCCGCATCGAGCAGAACTTCGGGCCGCACATGGAGCAGAAGTGCGCCGTCTTGGCGGCCTCGGCCGGCAGCGTCTCGTCGTGGTAGGACTCGGCCAGCTCGGGGTCGAGCGACAGGTTGAACTGGTCCCGCCAGCGGAACTCGAACCGCGCCTTGCTCAGGGCGTCGTCACGCGCCGTCGCGCCGGGGTGCCCCTTGGCGACGTCGGCGGCGTGCGCGGCGATCTTGTAGGTGACCACGCCGGTGCGCACGTCGTCCCGGTTCGGCAGGCCGAGGTGCTCCTTGGGCGTGACGTAGCAGAGCATCGCCGTGCCGTAGCGCGCGATCTCCGTCGCGCCGATGGCCGAGGTGATGTGGTCGTAGCCCGGCGCGATGTCGGTGACCAGGGGGCCGAGCGTGTAGAACGGGGCGCCGTCGCACAGCTCCTGCTGCCGCTCGACGTTCTCGCGCACGAGGTGCAGCGGCACGTGCCCCGGCCCCTCGACCATCACCTGCACGTCGTGCTCCCACGCGCGCCTGGTCAGCTCGGCCAGGGTGTCGAGCTCGGCGAACTGGGCGGCGTCGTTCGCGTCCGCGATCGACCCGGGCCGCAGCCCGTCGCCGAGGGAGAACGCGACGTCGTACGCCGCGAAGATCTCGCACAGCTCGTCGAACCGCGTGTACAGGAAGTTCTCCTGATGGTGGGCCAGGCACCAGCCGGCCATGATCGACCCGCCGCGGGAGACGATGCCGGTCACCCGCTGCGCGGTCAGCGGCACGTACCGCAGCAGCACGCCCGCGTGCACCGTCATGTAGTCGACACCCTGCTCGCACTGCTCGACGACGGTGTCGCGGTAGACCTCCCAGGTCAGCCGCGAGGCGTCGCCGTCGACCTTCTCCAGGGCCTGGTAGATCGGCACCGTGCCGATGGGCACCGGGGCGTTGCGCAGCAGCCACTCCCGGGTCGTGTGGATGTCGTCGCCGGTGGACAGGTCCATCACCGTGTCGGCGCCCCACTTCGTGGCCCACTGCAGCTTCTCCACCTCCTCCGCGATCGAGGAGTGCACGGCGGAGTTGCCGATGTTGGCGTTGACCTTCACGGTGAACGCCTTGCCGATGATCATCGGCTCGGACTCGGGGTGGTTGACGTTGTTCGGGATGATCGCCCGCCCGGCGGCCACCTCCGAACGCACGAGCTCGACGTCGACCCCTTCGCGGATCGCGACGAAGCGCATCTCGGGGGTGATCTCGCCACGGCGCGCGTAGGCCATCTGGGTGACCGGGGCGCCGGTGGCGCTGCGGCGGGGCCGGCGGCGCGCCCCCTGCCACTCGGCCGAGGCGGCCCCGCGGCGGGTGGCGCCGCGGCCGTCGTCGGCGAGGTCCCGGTCACGGCCGGTGTACTCCTCGGTGTCGCCGCGCTCGACGATCCACGCCGTGCGCAGCGCGGGGATGCCCCGGGTCGGGTCCCCGCCCGGGCCGTCCGTGCGGTAGACCCGCACCGGGGGGTTCGCCGACCCGTCGGGCGAGTCGGCCAGGGTGATCTCGGTGACCGGGACGGCGATCCCGGACTGGGGGTCGCGCTCGACGGCGAGCGCGCGTGACGGTGCGTCGTTCTGCATGTGTGCTCCTGCTTCCTACGCCGGCATGACCCGGTCAGGTTCGACGGTCCGGACGGCGACAGTCCGATCTCAGCCCTTGCCAGGGCTCCCGTGGGATCACGAGCAACGTAGCACGTCAGCGGCGTGCACTGCTGTGGGCATGGAATCCGGGGGCCCCCCCCCCCGGGGGGGCGCCCCCCCGCCCCCCCCCCCCCCC
>NZ_JAUQYN010000001.1:304122-985783 GCF_030586525.1 Isoptericola sp. 178
CGAGCGGCTGTACCGCCAGTGGAAGAAGGCGGTGACCAAGACCTTCGACTGGGTCGACGAAGACACCAAGTAGTTGTGCCGCCGAGGGGACGGGCCCCCCCCCCCCCCCCCGGTGCCCCCCCCCCGGGGGGGGGGCCCGCCCGGGACCACCCACGGGGGGCCGGGGGGGGGGCCTGTGCGGGGGCCCCCCCCTGGGGGGGGGGCCCCCCCGATACCATGCCCACAGCGGAAGGGGCGGGGTGCGGGGGTGCGGTCAGACCCCCAGGCCGCCCACCTGCAGCGGGTTCACGCCCTCCGCCGCCATGACGTACCAGGACGTCGCGCCGGTGTGCTGGATCTGGAAGTAGCCGAACCCGAAGCCGGTGTCGATGAGGCTCGAGGCCGCCACGACGCCACCGCGGTCGGGCAGCAGGTCGCCGCCGACGGTCTGGCCGGCGCCGACCAGGTTCTGCGCGACCCGGATCTCGTCCAGCAGGTCGTGCGCCCGCCCGGAGTCCCGGGTCCCGCGGCCACGGTCGGCCATGGCGCAGGCGAGCTGACCCGTGCCCTCGAGCCACACACCCTGCTGGTGCACGGGGAGCCCGTTGTACGACGCCGTGGACACCAGGCTCGCGCTGGAGAACGTCACACCGGAGATCGTGACGTCGCCCGGCAGCTGGGAGTTGCCCTCGCCCGCGACGTCGCGGGTGGCGAGGTCGTCGGCGGCCCAGTCCACGGAGCGGCCGTACCGCTCGGCCTGCAGCGCCAGCCATCCCCAGGTCGCCGGGTCGAGCGGCAGCGGGTCGCGGTTGATCTCCACGCCGTCGTTCGTGCCCGTGTAGAAGAAGCCGCCCTGGCGGTCCCACATGATGTCGACGAACGCGCGGGCGTGCTCCTGCGCACGGCGCCAGCGGTCACCGCCCTCGAGGGCCTCGAGCTGGCGGAAGAACGCGACGCAGTCGATGTTGTGCTCCGTCGACCCGTTGGGGATCGGGTTGTTGCCGCCGTCGACGCCGAAGGAGAAGCCGCCGAGCGGACGCTCGGACCACGTGTTGTCGAGGATCCACTCACCGATGCGGACCGCACCGTCGAGGTACCGGCCGTCACCGGTGGCGCTGTAGGTGTGCAGCAGGGCGATGCCCGGCCAGGCCATGTCGCCCACGGCGGTGCCGAGGAACCCGAACTGCCAGCCGATGTTGGCGGTGCCGTCGGGGAGCTCGAGCCCGTAGGGCTGCGGCGTGCCGTCGTAGAAGGTGTACGGGCCGGTGTTGTAGCCCTGGCGCAGGCGGCCGTCGTCGTAGGTGGGGTCGTTCTGCTGGGCGAAGAGCAGGCCGTCGGCCAGGGTGGTGGCACGGCCCACGTGGCCGCCGGCCAGCGAGGCGCAGATCGTCAGCGCGACGTCGTACACGAACGCCGTGGAGAACAGACCGAGCTGGTCGGCGTAGGACTGGGCCATGCGGGGCCCGCTGTTGACCTCGGGGTAGGCGTCGGTCATCGCGCCGAGGAACGCGTGCGCCCGCTCGAGGGAGTCGGCGCTCGACATCGAGCCCGCGACCCCGCCGCGAGTCGCGGGGGACGCCCAGGCCTGCATCCCGGCGGCCAGGGTTGCCGCACCGGCCGCACCGGCGATGAGGACGCCGCGGCGGGACACCGCCGCGGTGAGGGGTGACGTGCTGGGACCAGGCATGAGCATCTCCTTCGACGAAAGCCCCCTACGTTGGGAGCGCTACCAAGCGTAGATTACTCGTGTCACTTTCGGCTGGGAAGGGTTGTGATCACGCCGTGATCTGCCGATCGGGGTCGGCTCAGGACAGGCGGACGACGACCTGCGTGCGACCGAGGACCTTGACGCCCTCGTGCGTGACCGTCAGGTCGATCCGGGCGGTGCCGGCGTCCGCGTCGGTCGCGCCGACCGTGGCGACGACCTCCACGGCGGCTGCCCCGCGGGCCGGCACCGGGACGGGTTTGGTGAAGCGGGTGCCGTAGCGCACGATCGCGCCGGGGTCGCCGGCCCAGTCGGTCACCACGTCGACCACGGTGCCCATCGTGCACATGCCGTGCGCGATGACGCCGGGCAGCCCCACCTCGGTGGCGAACTGCTCGTCCCAGTGGATCGGGTTGAAGTCCCCGCTGGCACCGGCGTACCGGACCAGGGTGGCGCGGTCGATCTCGACCGTGCGGGTGGCGACGACGTCGCCGACCGTGAGGTCCGCGAGCTGCGGGCGGGCCATCAGGAGTCCTCCCCGCGCACGACGAGGCTGGAGGTGACGGTCGCGACGTGCTCGCCGGGTGCGCCCTCGTCGGCGGCGGCGAACAGCTCGCACCGCGTGGTCACCATCGAGATGCCGGCGCGCTGGGTGACCGAGTCGACGTGCAGGACGGCCGCGATCTCGTCCCCCGCCACGATCGGGCGGTCGTAGGTGAAGGTCTCGTCCGCGTGCACGACGCGGGAGAAGTCGATGCCGGCCTCCGGGTCGGCGACGTACTGCTGCTCGGCCCGCTGGGCGACCACGACGGCGAACGTCGGGGGCGCGACCAGGTCCGGATAGCCGAGACCCCGCGCCGCCACGAGGTCGTGGTGCGCGGGGTGGGAGGCTCCGACGGCGTCGGCGAACTCGCGGATCTTCTCGCGGCCGACCGAGTACGGCTCGGTGGCCGGGTACTCACGGCCTGCGAAGTCCGGGTTCGTCACGTCGGGACGTCTGATCCGAGACGGGTTCAGCGGGTCTCGCGGTGCGCGGTGTGCTTGCCGCAGCGCGGGCAGAACTTCGCCATCTCGAGGCGGTCCGGGTTGTTCCGGCGGTTCTTCTTCGTGATGTAGTTCCGCTCCTTGCAGTCCACGCAGGCCAGCGTGATCTTCGGGCGGACGTCAGCGCTCTTGGCAGCCATGGGTCTTCACCTCTCGCGCCCCCGGAAGGCGCTACGTGCGTCAAGGATGTGGTCCGACGCCGGCCGTCGGACCGCGTGTTGTGTGTTGGTAGCGAGGGCGGGGCTCGAACCCGCGACCTCACGATTATGAGTCGTGCGCTCTGACCAGCTGAGCTACCCCGCCGCGCGTGACCACGCGGGACCGTCGGACCGATGGTTCGGACGACGATCCCGCGCTCGTCACACAGAGCCCCGAAAGGGAATCGAACCCTTGACCTTCTCCTTACCATGGAGATGCTCTACCGACTGAGCTATCGGGGCGCGGGGAAGACTCTACACGGCTCCGTGGGCCCGGACGAAATCCGGTCCGCGGTACCGCACGGGCGTCTCCCCCGAGCGATGGAAGAACCTCACCAGGGGTGAGGTCGATCCTCGCGGTGGCAGGTGAGGGATTCGAACCCCCGAAGTCGATGACGGCTGATTTACAGTCAGCTCCCTTTGGCCGCTCGGGCAACCTGCCGGGCGAGTTCGCGGACGAACTCGCGGAGACAACCATAGCGGTCCGACGGCCCGGGTGGAAATCCGCTCGACGTGGCCCTGGTCACCCTGCGGGCCAGGCCCGTCACGGCGGTCTACTCTCGGGTGGTGACACCTCCTGCCGCGCAGGATCGCTGGGGGCTCCCGCTCGGGTTCTCCGCCTTCCTGATCTGGGGCGCGATGCCCCTGTTCTTCCCCCTGCTCGAGCCGGCCGGCCCACTCGAGATCATCGCGCACCGGATCGTCTGGTCGCTCGTCTTCTGCATCGTGCTGCTCGCCGCGACCCGGTCCCTGCACTCGTTCGTCGACGTCCTGCACCGGCCTCGCACGATGGCCCTCCTCGCCGTCGCGTCGGTGCTGATCATCGTCAACTGGACCACCTACGTCTACGCGGTCCTGACCCAGCACGTCCTGGACGCGGCGCTCGGCTACTTCATCAACCCCCTGCTCACGGTCGCGCTCGGCGTCGTCGTCCTGCGCGAGCGGCTGCGCGTCGCGCAGTGGGTCGCGCTCGGGCTCGGCGCGGTCGCGGTGGTCGTGCTGTCGACCGGCGTCGGCGGCATCCCCTGGATCTCGCTGGTCCTGGCCGGCGCCTTCGGCCTGTACTCGCTGGTGAAGAACCGTGTGGGCCGCGGGGTCGGAGCCCTGCCGGGACTGGCCGCGGAGACCGCCGTCGCCACGCCGTTCGCCCTCGCGTACCTGTTCTGGCTGGCGGCGATCGGCGCCGGGACCTTCAGCACCCAGGGCGTCGGCCACGCGCTGCTGCTCGCCTCGTGCGGCGTGGTGACGGGCCTGCCCCTGCTGCTCTTCTCCGCGGCCGCCCGGCGGCTGCCCCTGTCCGTGGTCGGGATGCTGCAGTACCTGACGCCGTTCCTGCAGTTCCTGCTGGGCCTGCTGCTCTTCGGCGAGCAGATGCCGCCCACCCGCTGGGCGGGCTTCGTGCTCGTCTGGGTGGCCCTGGTGGTGCTCACCGTGGACGGTCTGCGGCAGTCCCGTGCGACCCGCCTGGCCGCCGCCGCACCGGCTACCGTGGACACCGAACCCTGACCCACGCACGCAAGGAGCACACCCGTGGCCGACTCGTCCTTCGACATCGTCTCCAAGGTGGACCGCCAGGAGGTCGACAACGCCCTCAACCAGGCGGCCAAGGAGATCAACCAGCGCTACGACTTCCGCGGGGTCGGTGCCTCCATCGCCTGGAGCGGTGAGTCGATCGTCATCACGGCCAACAGCGCCGAACGGGTCAACGCGGCACTGGACGTGTTCCAGACCAAGCTCATCAAGCGCGGCGTCTCGCTGAAGGCGATCGACACCGGCGAGGGCGAGCCGCAGGCCTCGGGCAAGGAGTACCGCCTCGTCGCCTCCCTCAAGGAGGGGCTGAGCAGCGAGAACGCGAAGAAGATCACGAAGCTGATCCGGGACGAGGGCCCCAAGGGCGTCAAGACGCAGATCACCGGCGACGAGGTGCGCGTGACCTCCAAGAAGCGCGACGACCTGCAGGACGTCATCGCGATGCTCAAGTCCGCCGACCTCGACGTCGCGCTGCAGTTCACGAACTACCGGTGACCACCACGGCGCCGCTCCCCCGCCTGGTCGCCACCGACCTGGACGGCACCCTCCTGCGCCCGGACGGCACCGTCTCGGAGCGCACGCGGGCGGCCCTGCGGGCCGTCGAGGACGCCGGTGTCGAGGTGCTCTTCGTCACCGCACGTCCGCCGCGCTGGCTGGACGGGCTCGCCGACTGCGTGGGCGGGCACGGCCGGGTCGTGTGCCTGGGCGGGGCCGCCGTGTGGGACCTGGCCACGGGGACGGCGGAGGACGTCCACGGGTTCGAGGACGACACGCTGCGCACGATCGTCGGCGACCTGCGCGACGCCGTCCAGGACGTCGCGCTCGCCCTCGAACGCCACGACGGACCGACGTTCGACCCCTGGTTCCCCCGCGGCGAGCCCGGGCTGCCCGACGCCGTGCACGCCGTCCCCGTCGAGCGCACGCTGGACCCCGCCACGGTGCGGACCGGCCGTCCGGCACCGGTGGGCAAGCTGCTCGCCGTCCGGCCCGGTCCGGGGCGTTCCACCCGACCTGGCGACGTGCAGCGCGGTGACGCGGGCGACGCGGACCAGGAGGAGTTCTTCGCCACGGTCCGGTCCGTCGTCGGGCAGCGCGCGCACCTCGCCTTCTCCGGCGCGGCCGGGCTCGCCGAGCTGCTGGCCCCGGAGGTGACCAAGGACGGCGCGCTGGCGCGCTGGTGCGCCCGGCTCGGCATCGACGCCGAGGACGTGTGGGCCTTCGGCGACATGCCGAACGACCTGGCGATGCTGCGCTGGGCGGGGCGCGGGCACGCCGTCGCCGACGCGCACCCGGACCTGCTGGCGGGCGCGGACGTCGTCGTGGGCAGCGCCGAGGACGACGGCGTCGCCGCCACGCTCGAGGCGGCCCTCCGCTCCGTGTGACGTCAGCCCGATCGCGTCCCCACCCCGGCGCCGTCGGCCCGGAGCCGGGAGACCTCCTCGCGCAGTGCCCGGACCTCGGTGACCAGGCTCTCGACGTCCCCGCGGCGCGCCCAGAGGTCGTCGGTGGCGTCCCGGGGCTCGGTCCGGCTCTCCTCGGTGTCCGCCTCGACGTTCTGCACGAGCCACGAGGAGAGGGTCGCCGTGACCACGCCGAGCACCGCGATCCCGCCGAGCATCATGCCCACCGCCACGAAACGGCCCGTGACCGTGACCGGGTAGGTGTCGCCGTACCCCACGGTGGCCATCGTCACCAGGGCCCACCAGAACCCGTCCCCGACGTTCTGGATCGTGCTGCCCTCGGCGCCGCGCTCGGCCTCCGTCACAGCCAGGGACCCGGCCAGGACCAGCAGCGCGGATCCGGCGGCCGCGTAGAGCACCACGCGACCGCGCATCGCGCTGGCGCCGGCCCGGTTCAGCCGTTTGATCGCCTTGACGAGCAGCAGCAGCCGTAGGGGGCGCAGCACGGGGACGGCGACGATCGCCAGGTCGAGCAGGTTACGCCGGACGAACCGCCACCGCCGACGCGCGAGCAGCAGGCGACCGACGTAGTCGACGACGAACACGAACCAGGCCCCGAAGACCACGACGGAGCAGAGCTCGTGGACCGCGGCCGGCACGCCGGGCCAGACGATCGGGATGGCGTAGGCGACGAGGAACAGGCCGGCAGCCGCGATCAGCGGCCACTCCGTGCGCTGCTCCCAGGCAACCACACGGGGGTCCTCGTCGTGCTCGGGGGCCAGGGGGCGGGGCGGTGGGACGTCGGCGCTCATCGTCCGCCAGCGTAGCGAAGGCACCCAGGAGTCTCCTGGAGGCCAGGACCGCCCGGGTCAGTACCGCGTGATGCCGCCCGGGCCGAAGCCGTCGCCGGCCATCTTCTCCAGCCGGGCGATGCGCTCGTCCATCGGGGGGTGGGTGGCGAAGAGCTTCGCCATGCCGCCGCCGCGGAACGGGTTCGCGAGCATCAGGTGCGAGACGTTCTCCAGGGACTGCGTCTGCGGCAGCGGGGCTGCCTTGGTGCCCTGCTCGAGCTTGCGCAGCGCCGAGGCGAGCGCGAGCGGGTCACCGGTGAGCTTGGCACCGTCCTCGTCGGCGTCGTACTCGCGGGTGCGCGAGATCGCCATCTGGATCAGCATCGCGGCGAACGGGGCGAGGATGGCCAGCGCCAGCGCGGCCAGCGGGTTGCCGCCCTCGCGCCGGTCTCCCCCGCCGAAGATCAGCAGGAACTGCGCCAGGGAGGTGATGACACCGGCCAGCGCCGAGGCGACCGAGGAGGTGAGGATGTCGCGGTTGTAGACGTGCATGAGCTCGTGGCCGAGCACGCCGCGCAGCTCGCGCTCGTCGAGGATGCGCAGGATCCCCTCGGTGCAGCACACGGCGGCGTTCTTCGGGTTGCGCCCGGTGGCGAACGCGTTGGGCGCCTGGGTGGGCGAGATGTACAGCCGGGGCATCGGCTGGCGGGCCACCGTGGACAGCTCGCGCACGATCCGGTACATCTCGGGGGCCTCGAGCTCGGTGACCGGGTAGGCGTGCATCGCCTTGATGGCGATCTTGTCCGAGTTCCAGTACCCGATGAACGTGCCGATGAGGCCGAACGCCATGAACAGGAACAGCATCCCCTGGCTGCCACGGAAGAACACCGCCCACAGGCCGAGCAGCACCGCCCACAGCACACCGAAGAGCAGCACGGTCTTCAGACCGTTGAAGTGGCGATGGCCCACCAGGTGACTCCTTCCTCCGACCGGCCGCACGGGTGCTGCGGCAGGATCCCACCGGGGCAACGCACGAGGCCCGGCATCGGTTCCCACCGCTGCCGGGCCTCGTGCGTCGATCAGGTGCCGCTCAGGAGTGGCGGCCCTTCGCGATGTCGATCATCTCCTCGCGGGGCACGACCTTGACGCGCTCCCGGCCGGCCGTCTCCCCGAGGGACAGCTCGTGGGCGTCCAGCAGGGAGAACTCGTCCCAGGTGATGACGTCCACGCCGCGCTCGGCCAGGAAGTCGACGATCTGCTGCGGCTCGCCGTGCGGTGCGGTGCGACCACCCTCCGGCGATCCCTCGGTCACGTCGCCGCCGTCGCCGACGCCGGTGACGTCCTCGACCAGGTGGCGGATCGTCTCCGAGGCGTCGGACTTGGTGTGGCCGATGAGGCCGACCGGTCCGCGCTTGATCCAACCGGTGGTGTACACGCCGGGCAGGTGCTCGCCGTCGAGGTCGACGACGCGCCCCTCGCGGTTGGAGATGACGCCCTTGAGGTCGTCGAAGGGGATCTCCGGCAGCGGGGACCCGAAGTAGCCGACGGCCCGGTAGACGGCCTGCACGGGCCAGTCGTGGAACTCGCCGGTCCCCTTGACCGTGCCGTCGCCCTGCAGCGCGGTGCGCTCGGTGCGCAGCCCGGTGACCTTGCCGTCCTCGCCGAGGACCTCGGCCGGGGAGTGCAGGAAGTGCAGGTGGATGCGCCGCGAGGCGGTCTGCTGGGACGGCTCGACCAGGGTCCAGTCGGTGAGCGTCTTGACGACCTGCTTGGTCTGGTTCGTCGCCTCGATGGCCTGCATCGAGCCCTCGTCGAAGTCGAAGTCCTCCGGGTAGACGACGATGTCGACGTCCGGCACGTGGCCGAGCTCGCGCAGCTCCAGCGGCGAGAACTTCACCTGGGCGGGTCCACGCCGGGCGAAGACGTGCACGTCCGTGACCGGCGAGGCCTCCAGACCGGCCTGCACGTTCGCCGGGATCTCCGTGGACATCAGGTCCTTCGGGTGCTTGGCCAGGATCCGCGAGACGTCCAGGGCCACGTTGCCGGCGCCGAGGACCGCCACGTGCTGGGCCTCCAGCGGCCAGGTGCGCGGCACGTCGGGGTGGCCGTCGAACCAGGAGACGAAGTCGGCGGCGCCGTAGGAGCCGTCGAGGTCGATCCCGGGGATCGGCAGGGCGGCGTCCTTGATGGCGCCGGTGGAGAACACGACGGCGTCGTAGTACTGACGCAGGTCCTCCAGCTTGAGGTCGACGCCGTAGTTCACGTTGGCGAGCAGGCGTACGTCACCCTTGCTCAGCACCTTGTGCAGGGCGTTGATGATGCCCTTGATCCGCGGGTGGTCGGGGGCGACGCCGTAGCGCACGAGTCCGAACGGGGCGGGCAGCCGCTCGAAGAGGTCGATGCTGACGTCGAGGTCGGTCTTGGACAGGATGTCCGCGGCGTAGATGCCGGCGGGGCCTGCACCGACGATCGCGACGCGCAGAGGTCGGGTGCTGCTCACTGCGAGGTACGCCTTCCGGATCGGGGCTTGCGTGGAGTTCGATTCTAGGAGGTTCTGCCTCGGCAGAGATGAGGTCTACCTCACTGCCAGGGTCTCAACGGGATCCCAGGATGCCACACCCGTCTCGGGGGATGAACAGGCCGTCTTGCCTGGCGGACAAACCGTCTCGCGACGCCGTGGCCTAGCATCCGGCCATGCCGACGATGATGCAGCGCACGCGCAGCGAGGTCGCCCCCGTGCGGCGGACCGTCGTGTCGGGCGCCCTGCCCGTGATCGCCTGGGCCGTGTGGGTCAGCGGGCCGGGCTGGGCGACCCCGGCCGTCGCGGTCGCCGCCGTCGCCGGCCTCGCCCTGTTCGCCGTCGACGTCCGCACCCACCGGCTCCCTGACGCCCTCACCTACCCCACGACGGCCCTCGTGACCGGCCTGCTGGCCGCCGCCGGTGCCGCCACGGGCGCCTGGGCCGTGGTGGCGAGGGGCCTGCTCGGCGCGGCCGTCCTCGGTGGCGGGTACCTGGTGCTGCACCTGCTGCACCGGAGCGGCCTGGGGCTGGGGGACGTGAAGCTCGCCGTGCCGCTCGGGCTCGTCACCGCCTGGTTCGGCTGGCCGGTCCTCGCGGCCACCGCCGTGCTGCCGTTCCTGCTCGGCGGCACGGCCGCCCTGGTGCTGCTCGCGACCCGGCGGGCCACGCGGTCCACCGCCATCGCCTTCGGGCCGTTCATGCTCGGCGGAGCCGCGGTCGCCCTGACGGCGCACCGCCTGCTCGCGGGCTGACGGCGACCGGCGTCGGCTCCGGCGCACGTCCGGAACGGGCAGCGGATCTCAGACGGTGCGGTCCGCCAGCGCGGTGGCGAGGTCGGTCAGGGCCGCCTTGACCGGCCCCTCCGGCAGCGGCTCGAGCTCGGCGGCCGCCTCGCGGGCCCGGCGCACGGCCCGCCGCCGCGTCTCGGCGAGCACGTCGTGCTCCCGCAGGTCCGCGACGACGGCCGCCAGCACGGCGTCGTCCGACAGGTCCCCGTCCAGGCGCGCCAGCAGCTCGGCGTCCGCCGCGGTGCCCTCCCCGCGCGCGACGCGCTGGCGCAGCAGCAGGACCGGCATCGTCGGCACGTGCTCGCGCAGGTCCGTCCCGGGGGTCTTGCCGGACTCCGCCCCGGAGGAGGCGACGTCCAGCACGTCGTCGGCGAGCTGGAAGGCCAGGCCGACCTTCTCGCCGTAGGCCGCCACGGCCTCGACGACATCGTCCGGGCATCCGCCGAACATCGCGCCCAGCCGGGCCGCGGTGGACAGCAGGGAGGCCGTCTTGTCGCTGAGCACCTGCAGGTAGTGCTCGACCGGGTCGTCCCCCTCGCCGGGACCGGTGGTCTCGTGGAGCTGGCCCAGGCACATCCGCTCGAACGTGTTCGCCTGCAGCACCACGGCCTCGGGCCCGAGACCGGCCACGAGGGCGGACGCGCGGGCGAACAGCAGGTCGCCGACGAGGATCGCCACCGTGTTGCCCCACACGGTGTGCGCGGCCGGGGCCCCGCGGCGCACGGGCGCGGAGTCCATGACGTCGTCGTGGTAGAGCGAGGCGACCTGCGTCAGCTCGACGACGACCGCGGCCTCGACGAGCTCCGGCGCGGACCCGTCGCCGAGCTCGCCGGCGAGCAGGGTCAGCAGCGGCCGGAACCGCTTGCCGCCGGCCGCCACCAGGTGGCGACCGGCGTCGTCGGCGAGTGCGTCGGTCGAGGCCACCGCGTCGTCGAGCATCGTGTCGACCTGCGCCAGCCGCTGCGCGATCCGGTCGGCCAACGCGGAGTCCGTCAGCGGGATGCCGGTCGGCAGGGTCGAAGCAGCGCCCGCAGGCGCGTCAGAAGCACGGGTCACGATCCGAACCTATCTTCCCGACGCGCCCGGAGCCGAACGGAGCTCACGGGCCGAAGGGTCGGAACGCCGCCGCCTGCGTCGTCCAGTCCAGCACCGCTGCCGGGACGATGCCGAGCAGCACCACGCCGACGGCGCAGACCGTGATCGCCACGGCGGTCGGCCCCTGGGAGGCGACCACGACCACGGCGGCGCGCCCGGCGAGGGCCCGCGCCGCCGTGAGCGTCCCGGTGCGGGCCGGCTCCGGCCCGTCCTCGACGCCCTCGCCGTCCCGGAGCCCGTCGTCCGGGGTCCCGTCGGCCGCGACGGCACCGGCGGGGGTGACGCCGTCGTCGGCGGTCTCCTCCACCGGCGGCGTGAGCACCATCAGGACGATGAGCCGGACGTAGAAGAACACCGCGACGATCGAGGCGAGCACACCGATGACGGCCAGCGGCCAGGCGCCGGCCTCGACCGCGGCCGAGAACGCACCGAACTTCGCGAGGAACCCGGCCGTCAGCGGGATCCCCGCCATCGACAGCAGGAACAGCGAGAACGCCGTCGCCAGCAGCGGCGAACGCCGCCCGAGGCCCGCCCACTGGGACAGGTGCGTCGCCTCGCCGAGCACGACGCCGTCGGCGTCCTGCTCGCGCACGAGCGTCACGACGGCGAAGGCGCCGAGCGTGGCCAGCCCGTAGGCCAGGACGTAGAACAGCACGGCCTGCGCGCCGACCTCGTCGAGTCCCACCATCGCCACCAGCAGGAACCCGGCGTGGGCGATGGAGGAGTAGGCCAGCATCCGCTTGACGTCGGTCTGCACGGCTCCGGCGGCCGTGCCGACGAGCATCGTCAGGATCGCGACGACCCACAGGCCCGTCTCCAGGTCCCGACGCAGGGGCTCGTCCAGACCTGCGGCCAGCGTGAACAGCACCCGCACCATCGCGCCGATGGCGGCCGCCTTGACGCAGGCGGCCATGAACGCGGTGATCGGGGTCGGCGCACCCTGGTACACGTCCGGGGTCCAGGTGTGGAACGGCGCCGCTCCGATCTTGAACAGCAGGCCGACGGAGATCAGCAGCACGGCGGCGATCACGAGGTCCGGCATCATCGTCAGGACCGGGCTGTCCGGGTTCGCCAACCTGGACACGGCCAGCTCGAGGCTGACCGTCGCGGTGGCGCCGTACACCAGGGCGATGCCGAACAGCATCAGCGCGCTGGCGAACGACCCCAGCAGGAAGTACTTGAACGCGGCCTCCTGGCTGAGCAGCCGGCGGCGGCGGGCCGTCGCGCAGAGCACGTACAGCGGCAGGGACAGCACCTCGAGGGCGATGAACAGCACGATGAGGTTGTCCGTGGCCGGGAACAGCAGCATGCCGCCCGTGGCGAACAGCATGAGCGGGTAGATCTCCGTCTGCTGCAGCCCGGCCTGGCGAGCGGCGTCCTCGTAGGCGGTGCCCGGCACCGCCGCGGCCGTCGGGGCGAAGGCGTCCTGCCCGGTGCTGGTGCGGTCGGCGACGACCAGCACCCCGAGCAGGGCCAGCAGCGCCACCACGGCCTGGATGCCCAGCGTGAACGGGGTGAGGAGCACCGTGCCGTCCACGACGAAGGCGAGACCGTCGGTGAGCACCCGGTCCCAGAGCAGCGCCACGGCCACCAGGGACCCCGCCAGGGCGCCGAGCGTCAGCACGAGCTGGACCACGCGGCGGGCCCGCGCGGGGACGAAGGCCTCGACCAGCACGCCCACCACCCCGGCGGCCAGGACCACCAGGACCGGCGACAGGACCGCCCAGTCGATCTCCGGTGCGACGAACTCGTTCACTGCTCGCTCCCCTCTGCAGCACCGAGCACGGGCTGCGGATCGGTGGCGCCGACGAGCTCGACGGAGACCTCCGCCGGCTCTCGGACGTAGTCGAGCGCCGGCCCGGGCACCAGGCCCAGCACGACCAGCGCGGCCACCAGCACCCCGGCGACGGTCTTCTCCCGGCCGCCCAGGTCCTTGGCCCCGGCGACCTCCGCGCCGACCGGGCCGGTGAACATGCGCTGGTAGGTCAGCAGCACGTAGGTCGCGGCCAGCACGACGGCGGGGACGGCGACCAGCACCGCTGCGGGCCACCGGCCGTAGGCACCCAGGAAGACCATGATCTCCGAGACGAACGTCGCCAGCCCCGGCAGCGCGAGGGCCGACAGCCCCGCGACGAGGAAGGTGCCGCCCAGGACCGGGGCGACCGTGCGCATCCCGCCGTAGTCCGACACCAGCTGGCTGTGCCGCGGGTGCCGGGCGATCGCGAAGCCCGCCAGGAGGAACAGCGCCCCGGTGGAGATGCCGTGGTTGAGCATCATGAAGCTCGACCCGGAGACTCCCACCGAGGTGAAGGTGAAGATGCCCAGGATGATGAACCCGAAGTGCGACACCGAGGTGTAGCCGATCAGGCGCAGCACGTCCGACTGGCCGATCGCCAGGATCGCGCCGTACAGGATCGAGATCACGGCCAGCACCACCACGAAGGGCGCGGCCCACCGGCTCGCCTCCGGGAACAGCGGCAGGCAGAGGGTCAGCATCCCGAAGGTGCCGACCTTGTCCAGCACGCAGATGAGCAGCGTCGAGGTGCCCGGCGTGGCGTTCTGGGTGACGTCCGGCAGCCAGGTGTGCACCGGGAACATCGGTGCCTTGATCGCGAAGGCCAGGAAGAACGCGGCGAACATCAGCCGCTCGGCCATCGGGTCGAGGGCGAGCCCGGTGAGGTTGTCGGTGAGGAACGCGTCCTGCGGCCGCAGCCCGGTGGCGGCGTCGACCGGCACCTGCAGGTACAGGGCGACGACGGCGGCCAGCATGATGAGCCCGCCGCCGAGGGAGAACATCAGGAACTTCACCGCGGCGTACCGGCGCTGCGCACCCTGCCCGAACCCGCCGATGAGGAAGTACGCGGGGATCAGCATGGCCTCGAAGACCACGTAGAACAGGAACACGTCCCGCGCGGTGAAGACCAGGACCATGAAGCTCAGCAGCACCAGCACCGTGGCCAGGTAGCGGCGCAGCCGGACGGCGTCACCGCCCTGCTCGTGCCATGCGGCGAGGATCACCAGCGGCACCAGACCTGCGGACAGGGCGACCAGCAGCAGCGCCACCCCGTCGACGCCGACCGCGTAGCTGGCGCCGAACGCCGGGATCCACGGGTAGGTCTCGGTGAGCTGGTGGGTACCGGCCGCACCCGTGTCGAAGGCGAGGAACGCCCCCACCACCAGGGCGACCTCCACCAGCGCACCGACGAGGGCCACCGTCCGGGCGGTGCCTGCGCTGAACGCGCCGCCGCCCGAGGCCGCGCCGGCAGCCGGCCGCCCGCGGCCCACACCGGTCAGTGCGGTGGCCAGCGCAGCCACCAGCGGCCAGGCGACGAGCACCGTCAGCCAGGGAAATGTCGACATCGTCATCCCTTCCACGCCTCAGCCCGCCGTCGTCGCCACGAGCCAGATCACGAGCACGATCACACCGAGGCCGCCCAGGGTGATCGCGGCGTACTGCCGCGCGTACCCCGACTGCCAGCCCCGCAACCAGCTCCCGAGCCGGCCGACCCCTCCGGCCAGCCCCAGCCAGCCGGCGTCCACCGCGGTCCGGTCGGCGAAGACCATCGACCGCGTCAGGTACTGCCCCGGACGCATCACGAGGGTCTCGTTCACGTCGTCCTGGTGGAGGTCCACCCGGGCCGCCCGGACCAGGGCCGGCGCGGGCGGCGCCGTCGTCGGCACCGCGCGGGTGGCGTACTGCACCCAGGCCAGGGCCGCACCCACCACGACCAGGGTGAGCGTCAGCCCGATGATGACCGGCACCGCGAGCACGGGTTCGTCGTGCTCGGCGTGCCCCGTGACCGGTTCGAGCCAGTGGACGAACCCGTCACCGGCGGCGAGCACCCAGCCGAGCCCCACCGAACCGAGCGCCAGGACGACCATGGGCACCGTCATCAGCAGCGGCGACTCGTGCGGGTGCCGCTCGACCGTGCCGTCCGCACCGTCCGCGCTCCAGCGCCGACGTCCCGCGAACGTCATGAAGAACAGCCGCGACATGTAGTAGGCCGTGATGCCGGCGCCGACGAGCGCCACCGTGCCGAACACCCAGGGACGCCAGCCCTCGCCGACGAACGCGGCCTCGATGATCTTGTCCTTGGACCAGAACCCCGAGAACGGCGGGACGCCGAGGATCGCCAGCCAGCCGAAGCCCATCGTGATCCACGTGACCGGCAGCAGGCGCCAGAGCCCGCCGAAGCGGCGCATGTCGACGTCGTCGTCCATGCCGTGCATCACCGAGCCCGCGCCCAGGAACAGCCCGGCCTTGAAGAAGCCGTGGGTGACCAGGTGGAAGATCGCGAACGCGTACCCGATCGGGCCGAGCCCGGCCGCCAGCATCATGTAGCCGATCTGGGACATCGTCGACGCGGCGAGCGCCTTCTTGATGTCGTCCTTGGCGCAACCGACGACCGCACCGAACAGCAGCGTCAGCGCACCGACGATCGCGATGACGAGCTGGGCGTCGGGCGCCGCCTCGAGCAGCGGGCCGGAGCGCACCAGCAGGTAGACGCCGGCGGTGACCATCGTGGCCGCGTGGATGAGTGCCGAGACCGGGGTCGGACCGGCCATCGCGTCCCCGAGCCAGGCCTGCAGCGGCAGCTGTGCCGACTTGCCGCAGGCCGCCAGCAGCAGCATCAGCCCGATCGCGGTGTTCAGCCCCTGGTCGGCGGCGTCGGCCGAGCCCAGCACCGTGCCGAAGTCGAGGGCACCGAACGTGGCCAGCATGAGCATCATCGCCACGATGAGGCCCATGTCGCCGACCCGGTTCATGAGGAACGCCTTCTTGCCGGCCACCGCGTTGGGCAGGTGGTGGTCCCAGAACCCGATGAGCAGGTACGAGGCCAGGCCCACGCCCTCCCAGCCGACGAACAGCAGCAGGTAGTTGTCCGCGAGCACCAGCAGCAGCATCGCCGCGACGAACAGGTTGAGGTAGGCGAAGAACCGCCGCCGGTCGTGGTCGTGCGACATGTAGGCCACGGAGTAGACGTGGATCAGCGTGCCCACGAACGTCACCAGCATCACGAACGTCATGGACAGCGGGTCGAGCTGGAACCCGAGGTCGACCGTCAGGGGCCCGGCGTCGATCCAGGTACCGACCGAGGAGGTCGCCACCCGCTGCTCGGCGTCGACGCCGAGCATGTCGAGCAGGATGACCAGGCCGATCACGAACGTCGCCGTCGAGGCCAGCACACCGAGCCAGTGACCCCACCGGTCGCCGCGGCGCCCGATCAGGAGCAGCAGCGCCGCGCCGATCAAGGGGGTCGCGACCAGCCACGGGGCGAGGGAGAGCGTCTGCGTCGTCATCGAAGTCGTGGCCTTCCTAGCTCTTGAGCAGGTTGACGTCGTCGACCGAGGCCGACCGGCGGGCACGGAAGATCGTCACGATGATCGCCAGCCCGACCACGACCTCGGCGGCGGCGACGACCATGACGAAGAAGGCCAGGACCTGGCCGGTGACGTCGCCGTGCATCCGCGCGAAGGTGACCAGCGCGAGGTTCGTGGCGTTGAGCATGAGCTCGATCCCCATGAACACCACGATCGTGTTGCGGCGCAGCAGCACCGTCGTCGCGCCGAGCGCGAAGAGCACGACCGACAGGTAGAGGTAGTTCGTCAGCTCCATCAGCGGGTCTCCCCCTCGCTGCTGTCCGGTCCGACGCTCGGCACCGGGTCGTCGGGGACGTCCAGCTCGCGGTGCACCAGCGTCTCCTCGGCGGTGAGGAGCTCGGCGGCCTCGCGCTGCTGACCGCGGATGCGCAGCACCCGCGGCACCGAGTGCTCCAGCGGCCGGCCGGTGTGGTCGAGAGCCGGGGTGTCCATCGCGTTGTTCTGCGCGTACACGCCGGGCGCCGGCAGCGGGCTCAGGTGGCGGCCGGTGGGCAGCGCCGCGATCTTGGCCTCGGCCAGCGCGCGCTGCGTGGGCTTGGCCCCCAGGCGGCGGCGGTGGGTCAGCACCAGGCCGGCCACGGCCGCGGTGACGAGCAGGATGCCGACGACCTCCATGGCCACGACGTAGTGCTCCATCACGACGCGGGCGAGCGCGACCGGGTTGGTCACCCCGCCGGTCTCCGCCAGGCCCCGCGGCGGCGGGAACGTCGACCGGGCGATGACGCCGCCGAGCACGGACGCCAGCCCCAGTCCGAGCAGCAGGCCGACCCAGCGCTGACCCCGGATGGTCTCGGTCAGCGAGTCGGCCGCGTCCACCCCGACGAGCATCAGCACGAAGAGGAACAGCATCATCACCGCGCCGGTGTACACCACGACCTGGACGACGCCGAGGAACGGCGCCTCCTGGGCCACGTAGAGCACGGCCAGGGAGATCATGACGAACACGACGCACACGGCCGCGTGCACGGCCCGCCGCACGACCAGCAGCCCGGAGGCCGCGAGCACCATGAGCGGGGCCAGCACCCAGAACAGGACGGTCTCGCCGCCGGACACGGTCATGGCCGGGCCTCCTCGGTCTGCACGGGGCGGTGGTCCAGGCTGGACTGCGTCGCCGCGGCACGGGTCGCCTCGGCACGGTCCTGGTCGGGCCGCAGGTGGTGGGTGTCCGGGACCGGGGGCGGGGCGTCGCCGGCCACGACGGCGGACGCGGCGTCCAGCGTCGGGTCGTCCGGGCGGTGCTCGCGCACCCAGTCCACCTGCTCCGCGGTCGGTGCGGTGACCTCGCCGCGGTAGTACTCGGTGTCCGTGGTGCCCTCCGCCATCGGGTGCGGGGCGGCGAGCATCCCCTCGGCCAGCGGCGCCAGCAGGTCCTGCTTCTCGTAGATCAGGCCCTCCCGCGTCGGCCCGGCGAGCTCGTAGTCGGGGCCCATCGTCAGCGCCCGCGTCGGGCACGCCTCGATGCACAACCCGCAGAAGATGCAGCGCAGGTAGTTGATCTGGTAGACGCGGCCGTACCGCTCACCCGGGCTCATGTGCGCCTCGGGGGCGCCGTCCACCGCGTCGGCGTTGTCCGCGCCCTCGACGTAGATCGCGTCGGCGGGGCACGCCCAGGCGCACAGCTCGCAGCCGATGCACTTCTCGAGCCCGTCCGCGTACCGGTTGAGCTGGTGGCGCCCGTGGTACCGCGTCTGCGGCGGCGTCTTCTTGCGGGGGTACTGCTCGGTGACGGTCGGCTTGAACATCGACGAGAACGTCACGCCGAAGCCGGCCACGGGAGCGAACAGCTCACCGAGGGGTCCCTTCTTCGGGCGCAACGGCTCGTAGGGCTGGTCGCTCATCGCGTCTCCTCGTCGTCGACAGCGGTCGCGGTGCGGGTCTCGGCGTCCTCGGCGGGCGGCACCGTGCGCCGCGCCCGCGGTGAGGGCGGCAGGGTCTGGCCGGGGACGGGCGGGACGGGGTAGCCGCCGGCGAAGGCGTCGAACCCGCCCTCGCCGTCGGTCATCGCCTCGGCCCCGGTCGGCTTCTTCTCGGGCCACAGCCACAGCACCGCCATCACGACGGCGAGGGCCACGAGGATCCCGACGATCATCTGGGTCTGCGTCACACCGGCCAGGCCCGCCCACTGGAAGACCCCGAGGATCACGACCCAGGCCAGCGCGAACGGGATGAGGACCTTCCAGCCGAAGACCATGAACTGGTCGTAGCGCAGCCGCAGCAGCGTGCCGCGCACCCAGACGAAGAGGAACATCAGCAGCCACACCTTGGCCAGGAACCACAGCAGGGGCCACCAGCCGGTGTTGAGCACCCCGTCACCCACCAGCGACAGCGGCCACGGGGCGCGCCACCCGCCGAGGAACAGCGTCGTGGCGACCGCGGAGACGTTGAGCATCGCGATGTACTCCGCGAGGAAGAACCACGCGAACTTCATCGAGGAGTACTCGGTCATGTACCCGCCGACGAGCTCGCCCTCGGCCTCCGGCAGGTCGAACGGCAGCCGGTTGGTCTCGCCCACCATCGAGATGAGGAAGATGACGAACGCGGGGGCCAGCGGGATGAACCACCACAGGCTCGTCTGGGACTCCACGATGGACGACGTCGACATCGAGCCGGCCATGATGAACACGCTGACCAGGCTCAGCCCCATCGCCAGCTCGTAGCTGATCACCTGGGCGGTGGAGCGCACCGACCCCAGCAGCGGGTACGTCGAGCCCGACGACCAGCCGCCCAGCACGATGCCGTACACGCCGATCGAGGCACAGGCCAGGATGTACAGCACGGCCACCGGGAAGTCGGTGAGCTGGGCGGGGGTGGTGAAGTCCGTGAACGGGATCGTCACCGACGGGCCGAACGGGATCACGGCGAAGACGAGCAGCGAGCAGAACACCGAGATCATCGGGGCCAGCAGGTAGACGCGGCGGTCGGCGTTGGTGACCGTCACGTCCTCCTTGAGCAGCAGCTTCATCGCGTCCGCGAGCGACTGCAGCAGACCGAACGGACCGTGCCAGTTCGGGCCCGGCCGCAGCTGCATCCGGGCCACGAGCTTGCGCTCGAACCAGATCGCGAACAGCACGCTGGTCAGCAGGAAGACGACGATGAGCACGGCCTTGACGACCGAGACCCAGATCGTGTCGGCACTGAAGTCGGCGGCGACGCCGGGGATCATGCCTGGACTCCCTTCTCGGCCGGGGCGACCCGGACCTGGCGGCCCGGGGAGACCCCGAGGGTGTCGTGCACCCGGCAGCCGCGGGACGCCAGGGGCAGCCACACCACGTGGTCGACCATGTCGGTGATCGCCACCGGCACGGTGATCGCCCCGCGTTCCGTGGAGACCGTGACCTGGTCGCCGTCGAAGACGTCGACCCCGGCCGCGGTCGCGGCGCTCATCCGGGCCACCGGCGTCTTGGCGGTGCCGGCCAGGAACTCCTCGCCGTCCTGCATCGAGCCGTCGTCCAGGAGCAGCCGCCAGCTCGCGAGCACCGCGGACCCCGGCGGGACGCCGGGCGGGTCGTCGGTGGCGTGCTGCGGCGGGTGCGCCCGCGGTCCGTCCCAGGAGCGCAGCGCGGCGATCGAACGGTGGGCCCGCACCGGCTCGGCCGACTGCAGGTCGTGGTCGAGCAGCGTCGCGAGCTCGTGCAGCACCCGGTGGTCCGGCATCGCCGTGGACTCCAGGGCCTGGCCGAAGGACCGGACGCGGCCCTCCCAGTTCCAGTAGGACCCGCCGCGTTCGACCGGCGGGGCCACCGGCAGCACGACGTCGGCCAGCTCGGTGGCCTCGCTGCGGCGCACCTCGAGGGAGACCACGAACCCGGCCGCGGCCAGGGCACGGCGGGCGTGCTCCGGGTCGGGCAGGTCGGCGATCTCGACACCGCCGACCAGGGCCCCGGCGAGCTGCCCCACGCTCAGGGCGTCGAGGATCCCGGCGGTGTCCAGACCGCGGGTGGCGGGCAGGTCGTCCACGGAGACGCCCCAGGTGGCGGCGACCTCGGCGCGGGCCGTGCGGTCCTCCAGCGGCCGGCCGCCGGGCAGCAGGCCCGGCAGCAGACCGGCCTCCACGCCACCGCGCTCCCCGGCGCGGCGCGGGATCCAGGCCAGCCGTGCACCCGTGGTCTCCGCCAGCTCCAGGGCGGCGGCGTAGGCACCGGGCGACCCGGCCAGGCGCTCGCCGACCAGGAGCACCGCGCCCGGTCGGGCCAGCGCCTCGGCGGCCTCCAGGACACGGGTGTCGTCGGAGTCGGCCCGGCTGGTGCTCCCGGAGGCCTGCCGGGCGACGGCGCCGAGCCACTCGGCCTCCGTGCCCGGGGCGGCGGGCAGCAGCGTGCCGTCGAGCCGGGACAGGCCCCGGCTCGTGAAGGGCGCGACCGAGAACACGCGGGTCCCCTTCCTGACGCCCTTGCGCAGCCGCAGGAACGTGACGCCGGCCTCCTCCTCGGCCTCCAGCCCGGCGAGCAGCACCGCCGGTGCCGCCTCCAGGTCACCGAAGGTCACGCCGACGCCGGTGCCGGCCACGGCGTGGGCGAGGAAGTCCGCCTCCTCCACCGAGTGCACCCGGACGCGCTGGTCGACGTCGTCGGTGCGCAGCACCGTGCGCGCGAAACGGGACCAGGCGAAGGCGTCCTCCACGGTGAGACGGCCGCCCGGCAGCACGCCGACCCCGCCGTCGTCGCGGGCCGCGGCCAGTCCCCGGGCGGCGACCTCGAGGGCCTCCACCCACGAGGCGGGGCGCAGCGCGCCGTCCTCGCGGACCAGCGGGGTGGTCAGACGGTCCGGCGCGTCCTGCCAGGTGAACGCGAACCGGTCCTTGTCCGTGATCCACTCCTCGTTGACCGCCGGGTCGTCGCCGGCCAGCCGGCGCATCACCGAGCCGCGGCGGTGGTCGACGCGGATCGCCGAGCCGCAGGCGTCGTGCTCGGCGATGCCGGGGGTGGACACGAGGTCGAAGGGACGCGACCGGAACCGGTACCGCGCCCCCGTGAGGGCACCCACCGGGCAGATCTGCACCGTGTTGCCGGAGAAGTAGGAGGCGAACGGCTGCCCCGAGGCGTCGGGCAGGGCGACACCCTGCGGGACGTCCACGGCGGTCTCGGCCCGGTGCTGGCCGCACGGCGGGGCGAAGTCGAGCACGTCCTCGTCGAAGCGCCCGATCTGCTGGTGGGCGCCGCGCTCCTGCAGGTCGATGAAGACGTCGCCGGCGATCTCCTCGCTGAACCGCGTGCACCGCTGGCAGAGCACGCAGCGCTCCCGGTCGAGCAGGATCTGCGTGGACACCTGGATCGGCTTGGGGAAGGTCCGCTTGACGTCGGTGAAGCGCGAGTCCGCCCGGCCGTGGCTCATCGCCTGGTTCTGCAGCGGGCACTCACCGCCCTTGTCGCACACGGGGCAGTCCAGCGGGTGGTTCATGAGCAGCAGCTCCATGACCCCCTGCTGGGCCTTGTCCGCGACCGCGGACGTGCGCTGGGTGCGCACCACCATGCCCGGCACGACCGTCATCGTGCACGAGGCCTGCGGCTTGGGCATCGGCCGCAGGTTGCCCTCGCGGTCGGGCATCTCCACCTCGACCAGGCACTGCCGGCAGGCCCCCGCGGGCTCCAGCAGCGGATGGTCGCAGAACCGGGGGATCTCGATGCCGACCTGCTCGGCGGCGCGGATCACCAGCGTGCCCTTGGGCACGGTGACCTCGACCTCGTCGATCGTGCAGGTCACCGTCTCCACCGGCTGGTCGGTGTGCCGGTCCGTGGTCGCGGTCATCAGTGGCCTCCTGCACCCGCGAGCGCCGGCGGCGCCTGGGGCGTGTCGTCGAACAGCGTGGAGCGGGCGGGGTCGAACGGGCACCCGCGCCCGTCGAGGTGCGCCTCGTACTCGTCGCGGAAGTACTCGATGGACGAGGTGATCGGCGAGGTCGCTCCGTCGCCCAGGGCGCAGAACGCCCGGCCGAGGATGTTGTCGCACAGGTCCAGCAGCACCTCGATGTCCCCGGCCTCCCCCGCGCCGGCCTCGATGCGGTGCAGGATCTGCTTGAGCCAGTACGTGCCCTCGCGGCACGGGGTGCACTTGCCGCAGGACTCGTGGGCGTAGAAGTCGGTCCAGCGGCTCACCGCCCGCACCACGCAGGTCGTCTCGTCGAAGATCTGCAGCGCGCGGGTGCCGAGCATCGACCCGGCGGCCCCCACGGACTCGTAGTCCAGCGGGACGTCCAGGTGCTCGGCGGTGAACAGCGGCGTCGAGGACCCGCCCGGCGTCCAGAACTTCAGCTCGTGGCCCTCGCGGACCCCGCCGGCCAGGTCGAGCAGCTCGCGCAGGGTGATGCCCAGCGGTGCCTCGAACTGCCCGGGCCGGGTCACGTGGCCCGACAGGGAGAACAGCCCGTGCCCGGTCGACTTCTCGGTGCCCATCGACGAGAACCAGTCGGCTCCGTGGGCGACGATGCCCGGGACGGAGGCGATGGACTCGACGTTGTTCACCACGGTGGGCCGGGCGTACAGCCCCGCGACGGCGGGGAACGGCGGCTTGAGCCGCGGCTGACCGCGACGGCCCTCGAGCGAGTCCAGCAGCGCCGTCTCCTCGCCGCAGATGTAGGCCCCGGCCCCGGCGTGCACGGTCACCTCGAGGTCGAAGCCGGACCCGTGGATGTTCTTCCCCAGGTGGCCGGCGTCGTAGGCCTCGCGCACGGCAGCGAGCAGCCGGCGGTACACGTGCAGCACCTCGCCACGCACGTAGATGAAGGCGTGGTGGCAGCCGATCGCGTAGCTGGTGATCGCCACCCCCTCGACCAGGTGCTGCGGGCTGGCCAGCATGAGCGGGATGTCCTTGCAGGTGCCCGGCTCCGACTCGTCGGCGTTGACCACCAGGTAGCGGGGGCCGCCGTCGGGCGGGGGCAGGAACCCCCACTTCATCCCGGCGGGGAACCCGGCGCCGCCACGACCGCGCAGCCCGGAGTCCTTGACGAGCTGGACGAGGTCCGCGGGGTCCCGGGTCAGCGCCGTGCGCAGCCCCGTGTAGCCGCCCGCCGCCTCGTAGGTGGCGAGCTTCCACGAGCCCTCCGCGTCCCAGGTGTCGGTCAGGACCGGCGTCAACGTGTCAGTCATCGTCACCCTCCTTCGCGTCGGCCGGCCCGGCGGGACCCGTGTCGTCCGACGGCGTCGTCGGCTTGCGCTCGGCGCTGGACTGTCCGGTGCCGGTCTCCGGCGGCACCTCGGCACGCGGCGTGCCGGAGATCTCGCGCTGGTCGGTGCCCGGTGCGGTCCAGCCGCGCTCGCGGGCGATCCGCAGGCCCTCGAGGGTCGGGCCGCCGGCGCCGACGCCCTCGTCGGCGCGGCCGTCGTCGAAGCCGGCCAGGACCCGGCTCATCTTCTTGAAGGAGCAGACCGAGTCCGCCCCGCGCGTCGGGGTGACCTGCTCGCCGGCGCGCAGCCGGTCGGTCAGCTCGGCGGCCGACTCCGGGGTCTGGTTGTCGAAGAACTCCCAGTTGACCATCACCACGGGGGCGTAGTCGCAGGCGGCGTTGCACTCGACGCGCTCCAGCGTGACGGAGCCGTCCGGCGTCGTCTCGTCGTGCCCGACGTCCAGGTGCTGGCTGAGCCGGTCGAAGATCGCGTCCCCGCCCATCACGGCGCACAGCGTGTTCGTGCACACCCCGACGGTGTACTCGCCGTTGGGGCGGCGCTTGTACTGGGTGTAGAAGGTCGCCACCGCCGAGACCTCGGCCGCGGTCATGCCGAGCTGCTCGGCGCAGAAGACGATGCCGTCGCGGCTGACGTAGCCGTCGACGGACTGCACCAGGTGCAGCAGCGGCAACAGTCCGGACCGCGGGTCCGGGTAGCGGGCCTTGATCGTCTCCGCGTCGGCCTCGAGCGCGGCCAGCGTCTCGGCGTCGTACCCCGTGCGCGAGCGTGCGCCCACCGGTTCGGCCGTCATCGGTCCACCCCTCCCAGCACCGGGTCCAGGGACGCGACGGCGACGACGACGTCGGCCACCTGGCCGCCCTCGCACATCACCGACACGGCCTGGAGATTGTTGAACGACGGGTCGCGGAAGTGCGCCCGGTAGGGGCGCGTGCCGCCGTCGGACACCACGTGGACGCCGAGCTCGCCGCGCGGGTGCTCGACCGTCTGCCACGCCTGCCCGGCCGGCACCCCGAAGCCCTCGGTCACCAGCTTGAAGTGGTGGATGAGGGCCTCCATGGAGGTGCCCATGATCTTGCGGATGTGGTCCAGGGAGTTGCCCTGGCCGTCGGAGCCGACGGCCAGCTGGGCGGGCCAGGCGATCTTCTTGTCCGCCACCATCACCGGTGCCCCGGCGGTGTCGTCGAGCCGTGCCAGGCACTGCTCGACGATCTTCAGCGACTGGTAGCACTCCTCGATCCGCAGCACGACGCGGGCGTAGCAGTCGGCGGCCGTGTCCGTGGGGACGTCGAAGTCGTAGTCCTCGTACCCGCTGTACGGGAACGCCTTGCGCACGTCGTACGGGTGCCCGGCCGACCGCAGGACCGGGCCGGTGACGCCGAGGGCGAAGGCACCGGACAGGTTCAGCACGCCCACGCCCTGCAGCCGGGACTTGAAGATCGGGTTCGCGAGCATCAGGTCGCCCAGCATCCCGATGTACTTGCGCAGGCTCGGCAGCAGGGAGCGGACGTTCTCGGTGAAGTCCTCGGGCACGTCCTGGGCGACGCCGCCGGGCCGGATGTACGCGTGGTTCATCCGCAGGCCGGTGACCGCCTCGAACAGGCGCAGGATCTCCTCCCGGGCGGTGAACCCGAGGGTCATGATCGTCGTGGCGCCCATCTCGTTGCCGCCCGTGCCCAGGCAGACCAGGTGGGAGGCGACCCGGTTGAGCTCCATCATCAGCACGCGGATCACGCTGGCCCGCTCGGGCACGTCGTCGGTGATGCCGAGCAGCCGTTCGGTCCCCAGGCAGTAGGCCGCCTCCTGGAAGAGCGGCGCCAGGTAGTCCATCCGGGTGCAGAACGTGGTGCCCTGCGTCCAGGTGCGGTACTCCATGTTCTTCTCGATGCCGGTGTGCAGGTAGCCGATCCCGCACCGGGCCTCGGTCACCGTCTCGCCGTCGATCTCCAGCATCAGGCGCAGCACGCCGTGCGTGGAGGGGTGCTGGGGACCCATGTTGACGACGATGCGTTCCTCGCCGATCGCCTCGCGGGCGATCTCGTCCCAGTCGCCGCCCGAGGCCTCGAAACCGGCGACACCGGGTCCGTAGTCCTCGGCCGCGGGTCCGGTCGAGTGCACCGAGTGCGGCACGTCGTGCGCCGGGGCCGTCATGAGTACTCCCTCCGGACGTTCGGCGGTGGCACCGTGGCGCCCTTGTACTCCACGGGGACGCCGCCGAGCGGGTAGTCCTTGCGCTGCGGGTGACCCGGCCAGTCGTCGGGCATCTCGATCCGGGCCAGCGCGGGGTGGCCCTCGAAGACGATCCCGAAGAAGTCCCACGTCTCGCGCTCGTGCCAGTCGTTGGCCGGGTAGACCGTCGTCGTCGACGGCAGGTGCGGGTCGTCGTCGGGGCAGGTGACCTCCAGCCGCAGGCGCCGGCCGTGCGTCACGGAGGTGAGGTGGTAGACGGCGTGCAGCTCGCGGCCGACGTCGTCCGGGTAGTGGACGCCCGAGACGCCCAGGGACAGCTCGAAGCGCAGGTCCTGGTCGTCGCGCAGCGCCCGGCAGACCGCCAGCAGGTGCTCGCGGGCGACGTACAGCGTCATCTCGGCGTCCCGGCTCGGGCCCTCTCCCTCGGCGGTGCGCCGCGGGTCGGTGATCACCACGCGCTCGACCGCGTCGGCGAAGGCCACGTCCGCCTCGCCGAGCACCTCGGCCAGCACGTCCACGACCTCGTCGAACCACCCGCCGTACGGGCGCGACGCCGCGGCCGGCATCGTCACCGTGCGGGTCAGCCCGCCGTAGCCGGACGTGTCCCCGGTGCCCTGCACCCCGAACATGCCGGTGGTCTCGCGGACGACCTCGGCCGTCGGTCCCTGCTGCCGGCGCTCGACCTCGCCGGAGTGCTCGCTCATCGCAGCAGTCCCGGCATCTGGGAGGTCGGCGTCGCCTCGAGGGCCGCGGCCTCGGCGGCCTTCGCCGCCTCGACGCGGTTGACGCCCATCGGGGAGTCCTGGATCTGCTGGTGCAGCGCGAGGATCGCGTTGATGAGCATCTCCGGGCGGGGCGGGCAGCCGGGCAGGTAGATGTCCACGGGGAGCACGTGGTCGACGCCCTGCACGATCGCGTAGTTGTTGAACATGCCGCCGCTGGAGGCGCACACGCCCATGGAGAGCACCCACTTGGGCTCGCTCATCTGGTCGTAGACCTGCCGCACGACGGGCGCCATCTTCTGGCTGACACGGCCCGCCACGATCATCAGGTCCGCCTGGCGCGGCGAGGCCCGGAAGACCTCCATGCCGAACCGCGACAGGTCGAACCGCGAGGCGCCGGCCGCCATCATCTCGATGGCGCAGCACGCCAGGCCGAACGTCACCGGCCACACCGACGCCTTGCGCAGGTAGCCGGCGAGATCCTCGATCGTCGTCAGCAGGAACCCCGAGGGGGACTCCTCCAGACCCATGACTCCTCCTTCGCGGAGATCTCGGTGCCGGCGACCGCCGGCACCCTTGCCGAACTGCCCGTCAGACCCAGTCGAACCCGCCGCGCCGCCACTCGTAGACGAACGGCACGGTGATCAGGGCCAGGAACACGAGCATCGCCGCCAGCCCGAAGCCGGCCAACACCGTGAAGTCGACCGCCCACGGGTAGAGGAAGACGACCTCGATGTCGAAGACGATGAACGTCATCGCCACCAGGTAGTACTTGATCGGGAGCCGACCGCCCCCGGTGGCGTGCGGGGTGGGCTCGATCCCGCACTCGTAGGCGTCGAGCTTGGCCCGGTTGTACTTGCGGGGTCCGATCACCGCGCTCGCACCGACCCCGCCGAGGGCCAGCACGGCGGCGATCCCCATGAGGACCAGCACCGGGACGTACGGGTTGCTCATCGGTTCTCCTCACCCATGCCTGTGTCACTTCCTCGTGCCACGACGCGCCTCATGCCAGGTCGCTCCCGCACGAACGGTGCGGTGCCCCGCTCCGGCACGTCTCGTTCCTCGCCGTCCCTGCGCGAGGGCTCCTCGCGCTCATGACGCCGGGACCACCCTGGTCAGTCCGGCGATGACCCGGTCGATCCAGTCGCCGCCGCGGGGCTCGTAGCAGTCCGAGAGCAGCTTGAGCACGAACTGCATGACCACCGGTCGCGGCAGCCCGTACTTCACGCACGCCCGCATCACCGCGGGGTGCTCGATGAGCTGCACGAACCAGCGGCCCAGCGTGTAGTAGCCGCCCAGGTCGTCGCGCATGCGGTCGGTGTAGGTGGCCAGGGTGCGCTCGCGGGCGTCGTCGGTCAGCCGCGTGCGGGCCTGCGCGATCGCGTCGGCGGCGACGCGGCCGGCCTGCAGGGCGTAGGCGATGCCCTCGCCGTTGAACGGGCTGACCATCCCGGCGGCGTCGCCGACCAGGACGGTGCCGTCGCGGTACATCGGGCTGCGGTTGAACCCCATCGGCAGCGCGGCGCCCCGGACGGGCCCGATCTGGTTCTCGGGGGTGAACCCCCACTCCGGCGGGGTGTTGGCGGTCCAGGCCGTCATCATGGCCCGGTAGTCGTGCCCCTGGGCGGACTGGCGCGCCGGGGTGGAGCTCACGGAACCCAGCCCGACGTTCGCGGTGCCGTCGCCGAGGGCGAAGATCCAGCCGTAGCCGGGCAGCAGGTTCGACGCGCCCGGGGTGCCGTCCCACAGCTCGAGGTGCGACTCCATGAAGCGGTCCGCGTGCCGGGGCGTGCCCTCGGTGCGGTAGTAGGTCCGCACCGCCGTCCCCATCGGCCGGTCGTCCCGCCGGGTCAGCCCGAGCGCGGTCGCGAACCGGGAGGAGACGCCGTCGGCCGCCACCACGACCGGCGCCCGGTAGGTGCGGGGGGCGCCGTCGGCGCGTCCGCGGGCGTCCAGCGGCTGGGCCTGCACCCCGACCACGCGGCCCGTGCGCTCGTCGGTCTCCGGGCCGGTGACCTTGGTGCGCTCGAGGAGCTTGGCGCCCGAGGCCTGCGCGTGCTGGACGAGGCCGTGGTCGAGCGTCATGCGGGAGCGGGCGAGCCCGTACCCCGGGTAGGTGGTCAGCTCCGGCCAGGCCAGCTCCCAGGAGCGGCCGCCCGCGACGACGCGCAGCCCCTCGTTGCGGATCCAGCCGTCCTCGGCGCGGGTGTCGACGCCCATGCGGGCGAGCTCGGCCACGGCGCGCGGCGTCAGGCCGTCACCGCAGATCTTGTCGCGCGGGAAGGCGGACTTCTCCAGGAGCAGCACGTCCAGGCCGGCGACGGCGCACCAGTGCGCGGCCGCGGCCCCGGCGGGACCTGCACCGACGACGATCACGTCCGCGTCGTCACGATCTACCGCTCGCACTGCTCACCTCCCGCCGCAGGAGACCTCGGCACCCTCGCCGAGGCCACTTGTGAACCCGCTCACAACGTTCTGCGTGCACTCTAACCACGTTCAGCGACCGATGTGTAGGAAGGCAACCCTTCGTTGACGCCGGGGCGGTCACGGGGTGGCCCGGGAGGGCGCCACGACGAGCAGGAACGGTGGCGGCACGACGGGTCACGGCATACGGTCGTGAGCGCATCGCCCCGATCGTCCAGCCACAGGAGGCACCTGAAGATGAAGGCCGTGACCGCACTCGCCGTCGGCGTCGCCGTGGGGTACTACCTCGGCACCGAGCAGGGCAGGGAGAAGCTCGAGCAGGCCAGGAAGCTGGCCGTCGACACCTGGAACGACCCCCGGGTGCAGGAGAAGGTCGCCGGAGCCCAGACGCGGGCCTCCGGCAACTGAGCGACCCCGGCCCGACCTCCCGGCGATCGTCAGTCGGCGGGTCGGGTCGCCCGGTGCAGGGCCACGATGCCGCCGGTGAGGTTCCGGTAGGCCACGCGGCTCCACCCGGCCCCCAGCATCAGCCGGCCGAGCCCGTCCTGGTCCGGCCAGGCGCGGATCGACTCGGCCAGGTACTCGTACGACCCCTTGTCCCGCGTGACCGCCCCGGCCACCGCCGGCAGCGCACGCATCAGGTACTCCAGGTAGACCTGACGGAACGGCGCCCACACGGGGTGCGAGAACTCGCAGATCACCACCCGCCCGCCCGGGCGCGTCACCCGCAGCATCTCGCGCAGCGCGGCCGAGGTGTCCACGACGTTGCGCAGACCGAAGCTGATCGTCACGGCGTCGAAGGTCGCGTCCGCGAACGGCAGCCGCGTCGCGTCGCCGGCCACGAAGGGCAGGTCCGCCCGACGCTGCTTGCCGACCTGGAGCATCCCCATCGAGAAGTCGGACGGGACGACGACGGCACCGGCGTCCGCGAACGGCTCGCTCGAGGTCCCCGTCCCGGCGGCGAGATCGAGCACCCGCTCCCCCGGGCCGGCCCCGACCGCGGCCACCGTCGCCCGCCGCCAGGAGCGGTCCTGGCCCAGGGAGACGATGTCGTTGGTGAGGTCGTAGCGCTCGGCGATCCCGTCGAACATCGAGGCGACCTCGACGGGCTTCTTCTCCAGGCTGGCGCGCGACATGGCCACATCGTCCCACGGCCGACGGTCGACGGTCCCCACGCGGCGTACCCTGGACCCTGATGTCCGCCACGCCCCACCCGGCGCCGGTCCCGCCGTCGGGCGCGTCCGCCGGCACCCCCGTCCCCGCACCCGAGCCGCCGCGGCTCGTGGTCCGCACCACACGGCTGGACCCCCTGCCGGGCGAGCTCACCGCGCTGGTCGACCTGCTCCCGGACGAACGCCCGCTGACCTGGGTCCGCCGCGGTGACGGCATCGTCGGCTGGGGCGAGGCCCTGCGCCTGGACACCTACGGCCCGGGGCGATTCGCCGACGCCGACGCCGCCTGGCGCGCCGCCCTCGCCCGCGCCGTCGTGCGCGACGAGGTCCGTCTGCCCGGCAGCGGCCCGGTGGCCTTCGGCACGTTCGCGTTCGACGACGGCGGGACCGGCGAGGCCTTCGACGGGTCCTCGCCGCAGGGGTCGCTCGTCGTGCCGCGGGTCGTCGTCGGGCGCCGGGGCGACGTGACGTGGATGACCACGATCGCCGTCGACGGGACGCTCGAGGCCCCCGGGGACGCCGGCCTGGCCGCCACGGCACGCACCCCGGTCCACGACCCCGGCCGGGTGACGCTCACCGACGGGGCGGTCGGCGCCCGCGACTGGCCTGCGGTCGTGGCCGAGGGGGTCGCCCGCATCCAGGCCGGCGAGCTGGAGAAGGTCGTGCTGGCCCGCGACGTCGTCGCCACCACCGAACGTCCCGTGGACCCGCGCTGGCTGCTGCGCCGGCTGGCGGCGCGCTACGAGTCCTGCTGGACGTTCTCCGTGGCCGGGATGATCGGCGCCACCCCCGAGCTGCTGCTGCGCAGCGAGAAGGGTCTGGTCACCTCCCGCGTCCTGGCGGGCACCATCCGCCGTGAACCCGGGATGAGCGACGACGACGCGCTGCTGCACGCCGCGCACCTGGCTCGTTCGTCGAAGGACCTGGAGGAGCACGAGTTCGCCGTGGCCTCGGTCGCGCGCTCCCTGGCGCCGTTCTGCTCGTCGATGAACGTCCCGGACACGCCGTTCGTGCTGCACCTGCCGAACGTCATGCACCTGGCCTCCGACGTCACCGCGGTGCTGGACCCCGGCACGCCGTCGAGCTCCCTGTCGCTCGCCGCGGCGCTGCACCCCTCGGCGGCCGTGTGCGGCACACCGACGGTGGCCGCGCGCGACCTCATCCGCGAGATCGAGGGGATGGACCGGTCGCGGTACGCCGGGCCGGTGGGCTGGGTCGGCGCCGACGGCGACGGCGAGTGGGGCATCGCGCTGCGGTCCGCGGAGCTCGCCGACGACCCGCACCACCTCCGCCTGTTCGCCGGCTGCGGGATCGTCGCGGCCTCCGACCCGGAGGCGGAGCTCGCCGAGTCGGAGGCGAAGCTCGTGCCCATGCGCTGGGCCCTCGGCGTCTGAGCGACGTCCCGTCCTCACGGACGGAGCGGGTCCGGTCGACAGCTCGACCGGACCCGCTCCGCGCGACCGCACCGGTGTGACCGGGAGGGGACCGGTCAGTCGCCGAACAGCTCGCGCAGCCAGTTCGGGACGTTGTCCGGCGCCGTCGGGTCGGACGACCCGTCCTGACCCTCCTGCTGCTGGTCCTGGTCCCGCTGCTGGTCCTGGTCCTGCTGCTGGTCGCGCTGCTGGTCCTGTCCGCCCTGGCCGGACCCGACGGTCTCCTCGCGGACCGCGAAGGAGACGTCGACCGAGGCCGCCCGGCCGTCACGCACGTAGGTGACGGACGCCGACTCGCCCGCGGTGCGCTCGCGCACGTAGGCGGTCAGCGACTCGGCACCGCTGACCGAGTCGTCGTCGATGGCGACGACGACGTCACCGGCCTGCAGGCCGGCCTCCGCGGCGGGTGAACCGCCGACGACCTCGACGACCTCGGCACCCCGGCGCGTGACGCCGTCGGCGGTCGCCGTCGCGTCCCGCAGGGACACGCCCAGGAACGCGTGCTCGGCGGTGCCGTCCTCGACGAGCTGGTCGGAGACGTTCGTGGCCAGGTTCACCGGGATCGCGAACCCGAGACCGATCGACCCGGAGGCGCCGCCCGCCCCGCCGGACATCGTCGCGATGGACGAGGTGATCCCGACGACCCGGCCCTGCGCGTCGAACAGCGGTCCCCCGGAGTTGCCCGGGTTGACGGCCGCGTCGATCTGGATCGCGTTGGTCACCACGACGTCGCCACCGCCCCTGCCGGACGCCGCCACGGGGCGGTCCAGCGCCGAGACGATGCCGGTGGTCGCCGTGTTGGCCAGGCCGAGCGGGTTGCCGACGGCCAGGACGGAGTCACCGACCTGGACGGCGTCCGAGTCGCCGAACGTCGCGGGCTGCAGGTCGTCCGGGGGGTCGACCAGCTGGACCACGGCGAGGTCGGTCGTGGGGTCGGTGCCCACGATCGTGGCCTCGTACAGGCGCCCGTCCGACAGGGTGACCTGGACGGTGCCGTCCGCGGCGCCGGCGACCACGTGGTTGTTGGTCAGGACGTGCCCGGCCTCGTCGACGACGACACCCGACCCCTCGGACCCGCCGGACTGGCTGCTCACCTGGATCGCCACGACGGACGGCGCGACGGCCGAGGTGACGGCCTGCCAGTCCGGGTTCTCGCTGGTCGAGCTGGCCACGGGGGCCGCCTGCGAGGTCGTGGACGCGCCCACCTCGGCGAGCGAGGACTCGCTCGTGCCGTCATCGAGCAGGGACACCGCGCCGACCGTCGCCACGCTCGCGAGCACGGCGGCGCCGGCGGCCGCGGCGACGACCGGCACCCACGGGGTGCGACGCCGCTCGGCGCCCGCCGCCGGCGGGTACGTCGGCGCGCCCCCGGACCATCCGGTCTGGTAGGACGGGCCGTAGGCCGGGCCGGGCTGGTACGACGGCGCCGCGCCGACGGGCTGCGGCGCGGCCTGCCGGTCGGGTGCCGGAGCCTGCGTCGCGGCGCCCTCGTGGCGTGCGGCCGGCAGCGGGTGCGTCGGCTGCTCGACGGGGTGCTCCTGGCCCGACGGCTGCTGCGGTGCGGGGGTGTGCTCGGTGCTCATGTGCCCTCCTCGATGTCTGCCCCTACACCACACCATCAGCCTTGGCCGAGCCTTGGGCGGACCTGAGAGTTTCCTGTCAACCGCCGTCCCCTCGTGCCGAGGACACCCGTCGTCCCCTGGTCAGCGCGTGGCGGACCGGACGGCCGTGGCGATCCGGGCGGCGAGGTCCCGGGACTCCGCGAGCCGGTCGGCCCGCGGCACGCGCACCTCCACCACGCTCACCCCGGCCGGTGGCCGCGCGAGCGCGCCGGTCAGGGAGGTCAGGTCGTCGACCCGCCGGTGGGCCACGCCGTACCCGGCGCACAGCGCGGCCAGGTCCGCACCGTGCGACGTGCCGAAGACCCGCTCGAAGGTCGCGGCAGCCTCCAGACCCTCCTGGGCCAGGGCCCCGTGCTCGAGCGTGGCGAAGATCGACCCGCCGTCGTCGTTCACGACGACGACCTGCAGGTCGGCACGGTCCTCCGCGGGGCCGCGCAGCAGGCCGTTGAGGTCGTGCAGGAAGGTCAGGTCGCCCACGAGGGCCCGGGTGCGCAACCCCTGGCGGCCGGCGGCCAGGGCCACTCCCGAGGCCGTCGCGACGGTCCCGTCGATACCGGCCAGCCCGCGGTTCGCCAGGATCCGGGCCGGCGGGGCGTCCGGCGCCGCGTCGAGACCGAGGACGAGGTCGACGTCCCGCACCGGGTTGGAGGCGCCCACGACCAGCACGTCACCGGCCCCGGTCGCGGCGACCACGGCCCGCGCCACGACCAGGGCCGCGTGCGGGGCCGTCACGAGGTCGGCGTCGACGGCGTCGGTCCGGGTGACGGCGTCGACCTCGGCGGCGGCCGCGCGGCTCGCCGCCTGCCACCGCGCGGCGAACGCCCCGCCGTCGGCGGGCTCGCCGGGTGCGAACCAGCGGTCGGCGAGGCGGTCGACGACCCGTGCGGCGTGCCGGGCCGGGTCCGGCCACGGCCCGCCCCCCGGCGCGACCACGGTGACGTGCACGTCGGGGCGGGCGAGCAGGCGCTGCACGGGGCGCGACAGCGTGGGCCGGCCCAGGACGACGACGTGCTCCACGTCGTCGGCGAGCCCGTCGGCGCCGAGCACCGAACGGTACGCGGCCACGGCCCGCGGGCCGCCGCCGGCGCCGGAGGTCGGCTCGGCGAGCAGGGGCCAGCCGCGGGCCTCGGCGAGCCGGCGCGCGTCCGGACCGGCACCGTCCCCCGCCACGACGAGGGTGCGGGTCGGGTCCCGCGGCAGCGCCGGGTCGGCCCCCGGCCCCGCCGCCGGCGGCACGACCTCGACACCCCGGCCGGGCTGCGCGGGCGCGGTGGCCGCGTCGTCTTCCGCGCCACCGACGGGGTGCAGCGGGTCCCGGAAGGCGAGGTTGAGCTGGACCGGGCCGGGATGCCGGTCGCGCAGACCCCGGGCGGCGGCCACCGCCCGCCGGGCGGCGGACAGCAGGTCGCGCACCTCGCCGTCCCGTCCGTCGGGCGCGGGCACGTCGAGGGTGTAGCGGACGGCGGCGCCGAAGAGCCCGACCTGGTCGGTGGTCTGGGAGGCGCCGGTGCCACGCAGCTCGTGCGGCCGGTCGGCCGTCAGGACGACGAGCGGCACACGACTGTGCGAGGCCTCCAGGACGGCGGGGTGCAGGTTCGCCACCGCGGTGCCCGAGGTGGTCACCACGGCGACCGGGGCCGGTACCGCTGCCTCCGCGGCACCGGCCGCCGACCCCCGGGAGAGTCCGAGCGCGAGGAAGCCCGCCGAGCGTTCGTCGATGCGCACGTGCAGCCTGACCAGGCCGACGGCGTCCGCCTCGGCCAGCGCGTAGGCCAGCGGGGCGGACCGCGACCCGGGTGCCAGCACGACGTCGTGCACGCCCTGCGCGGCCAGGTCCGCGACCAGCGCGCGGGCTGCCGTGACCGCGGGGGCGGCCGTGCCGCCGTCGGGCGCGGGGCTCACGCGTCGGCCCCGTCGAGGAGCGCGGCGAGCCGGTCGTGCCGGTCGAGCCAGCGCTGCTCCAGCTCCGGCGGGGCGGCGACGGCGGCGAGCGCCCCCGCGCCCGGGCCGACCCGGCGCACCGGCAGCGTCCCGTCCACCGGGCGCAGCGGTTCGTCGGTGACGTCCCGCGTGAGCAGCTGGGAGGTGGCCAGCCCGCACGCGTGCGGCAGCTCGGGCAGGGCGGCCGCGAGCGCCACCCCGGCCGCCAGCCCGACCGACGACTCCAGGGCCGAGGAGACCACGACCGGCAGGCCGACCTGCTCGGCCAGGTCGAGACAGGCCCGCACCCCGCCGAGCGGCTGGACCTTGAGCACGACGACGTCGGCCGCCTCGGCGCGCACCACCCGCAGGGGGTCCTCGGCACGGCGGATCGACTCGTCGGCCGCGACCGGCACGTCGACGGCACGGCGGACGGCCGCCAGCTCCTCCACCGTCGCGCAGGGCTGCTCGACGTACTCCAGCCCCCCGGCGGCGCGGTCCAGCAACGGGATGCGGCGGCGGGCCGCGTCGACGTCCCAGGTGCCGTTGACGTCGACGCGGATCCGGCCGACGGCCGGTCCGTGCAGCGTGTCGAGCACGGCCCGGACCGCCTCGACCCGGCGGAGCTCGGCCTCGACGGGCTCGACCGAGCCGTCGGGGAGCCGCTGGCCCACCTTGACCTTCGCCGTCCGGCACCCGCCGGAGGCCAGCACGATCTCGCGGGCGCGTTCCGGGTCGACGGCGGGCACCGTCACGTTGACCGGGACGGCGTCACGCACGGCTGGCGGGAAGTCGAGGTCCGCCGCCTCGCGCGCGGCCCGCAGCCAGGTGGCGGACTCGGCGTCGTCGTACTCGCAGAAGGGGCTCAGCTCGCCCCACCCGGCCTCGCCGGCCAGGAGCAGACCGTCCCGGCTGGTCAGTCCCCGGAACGGGGTGCGCAGCGGAGCGGACCAGACGTAGCGGCGCCGGGGCGTCGCGGGCAGGGAGACGGGCACGTCCTCAGGGTAGGAGGTCGTCCGCGGCTCGGCAGCACGCGGGGGGACCGGGCACCGTCAGTCGGTGAACTCCTCCGGCGGCATGTGCCGCAGGATGCCGGGAGTGCCGACCGTGGCGACGGGCACGCTCTGGGTGGTGACGGTGGCGCGCCGGACCTCGGCGGCGTCGTAGGCGATCAGCTCGTCCACGACCTCGTCCGGGTCGGCGACCTCGGCGCTGTGGGATCGCGTCTTGTCCATGCCCCCATGGTGCAACTGCAGTTGTGCAGATTCCACGGATGACGCGCACATCTCGCGTGATCGGCGTGTCGAGCCGCGACTACCCTGAGGCCGTGAGCCACTCCGACAGCACTCCTCCGGTCCCCCCGCAGGTCTCGCAGACGTTCGACCCGACCCGATGGCGCCCCGTCACGGGCTTCGACGGGCTGACCGACCTCACCTACCACCGGGGGGTGGAGCGGTCCACGGCGGCCGACGGCACCGAGCAGGTCCGCGACCTGCCGGTGGTCCGGGTCGCGTTCGACCGCCCCGAGGTCCGCAACGCCTTCCGACCGCACACCGTCGACGAGCTGTACCGGGTGCTGGACCACGCCCGCATGACCTCCGACGTCGGCACCGTGCTGCTCACCGGCAACGGCCCGAGCCCCAAGGACGGCGGCTGGGCGTTCTGCTCGGGCGGGGACCAGCGCATCCGCGGACGGTCCGGCTACCAGTACACGACGGCGCCCGACGGCGGCGGCGAGGTCCACACGGCCGACGCCGTCGACCCCGCCCGCGCCGGGCGCCTGCACATCCTCGAGGTGCAGCGGCTGATCCGCACCATGCCGAAGGTCGTCGTCGCCGTCGTGGACGGCTGGGCCGCCGGCGGCGGGCACTCCCTGCACGTGGTCGCCGACCTGTCGATCGCGTGCCGGCAGCACGGGCGGTTCAAGCAGACCGACGCCGACGTCGGCTCGTTCGACGGCGGCTACGGCTCGGCCTACCTGGCGCGCCAGGTCGGGCAGAAGCGCGCACGGGAGATCTTCTTCCTGGCCCGCGAGTACTCCGCCGACGACGCCGAGCGCTGGGGCGGCGTCAACGAGGTCGCCGAGCACGAGGACCTGGAGGCCCTCGGCCTGGAGTACGCCCTGACGATCGCGGGCAAGTCGCCGCAGGCGATCCGCATGCTGAAGTACGCGTTCAACCTGGCCGACGACGGCCTGATGGGCCAGCAGGTGTTCGCCGGGGAGGCGACGCGGCTCGCCTACCTCACCGACGAGGCGGTCGAGGGCCGCGACGCGTTCCTCGGCAAGCGGGAGCCCGACTGGAGCCGGTTCCCCTACGCGTACTGACCGGCCGCGCCGGGCCTGCGGTCAGGAGACCGACCAGGACCCGTCGCGGCGCGGCACCAGCTCGACCCACGTCCGGCCCGGGGCCAGCAGCACCTCGTCGCCGTTCGGCCGGGTCAGCCGCAGCGGCTTGCCGCGCCCCTTCTTGGTCCACTCCACGTCGACCGCCCGGCCGCCGCTGAGCACCGTCCCGGTGCCGGAGCCGACCAGCTCCGTCTTGGGCACCTTGGCGCCCGAGGCGTCGCGGTGGGAGGTGTTGGTGACCTTCATCCGCAGCAGCACCACGTTGCGCGCCGTGACGCGCCGGCCCGAGGAGATCGAGGGGACGCCGTTGTCGCTGCGCCGGTAGGCGCGGTCGCCCGCGTTCCAGGTCCAGGTGCTGCGCTGCGCCCGGGACAGGCGGACGTCGGCGACGCGGCCCCGCCGCCCGTCCGACCGCGCCGTCGACCCCTTCCAGCCGCGGGCGTAGGTGAACTGGGCGGGCGGCGGTTCCGCCCGTCGCCGGTCCGCCTGGCGGGCGAAGGTCCCGACGTCGCCGTACACGTTGTGCGGCATGTACCGGCGCGACGACCGCCAGAACCCCGGGTCGCCGTCGTCGTTGATCACGAGCTGGGTGCCGGACCGTTCCACGGCGCGCAGGAAGGCCGGAATCCCGCCGGAGGCGGCGAGGATCCCGTCCATCGGGGCGACGGTGGCCGGGTCCATGGGCCGCACCGACCGGATCGGGCCGACGGCGTCCGGGTAGCTCGAGTGGTACACGGCCACGAAGCGCGTGATGCCGCCCTCGACGACCTGCTCCCACACGATGTCGGCCCGGTGCAGCCCGGAGTGCGGCCTGGCCGCCGGGGAGTTCTCGATCTTCACGGCCACCGCGGGCCGCTCGGGCACCTTGTCCGTGCGCTTGCCCGTCAACGGCCAGCGCGGGGGCTCCGGTGTCGGGGACGGCTCGGGCTCGGCGGGGGCCGGCGGGCCGATCTTCGCGCGCGACACGTCCGGGGCCACGGTGACCGGGGCCGGGGCCTCGGGCGGCTCGGCGGAGCATCCCGCGAGCATGAGCATCGCCAGGACGAGCGCGAGCGCCGTCGGACGTCGTGCCACCACTTCCTCCTCGTGCAGGGTGGCAACAGGCTACGGCCCGCCAGGCCCGAGCGGCGCACTATCGTGACCTGCGTGCTGCCCCCCGACGTGTCCGCCCTCGTCGACAGGACGCGCCGCGCGCTCGACGGCGGCCCGCCGGTCGTCCCGCTCCCCCGCCTCGGCGACGCCGCCCCGCCGCCCGGGACCGCTGCCGTCGTGCGCACCTCCGGGTCCACCGGGACACCCCGCGAGGTGGCCCTCAGCGGCACCGCGCTGCGCGCCTCGGCCGCCGCCACGGCGGACCGGCTGGGTGCGCCCGGCCGCTGGGTGCTGGCCCTGCCCGCGACGCACGTCGCGGGGCTGCAGGTGGTGGCCCGGTCGGTCCTGGCCGGCACGCCGCTGGTCGCGGCCGCACCGGACGAACCGTTCACGCCGTCCCGTCTCGCGGACCTGCTGGCCGAGGCGCTCGCGGGCGACGACCCCGTCCACGTCTCGCTCGTGCCCACCCAGCTGCACCGTGTCGTGCAGGCGGCCGACGACGGGGCGCCCCGGCCGCTGGACGCGCTGGCACGCTGCGGGGCGGTGCTGCTCGGCGGCGCCGCCGCCCCGCCGGTGCTGGTCCGTCGCGCCCGGGAGGCCGGGGTGCGGGTCGTGCGGACCTACGGCATGTCCGAGACGTCGGGCGGGTGCGTGTACGACGGCGTGCCGCTGGCGGGCGTCCGGGTGCGGATCGACGCGGACCCGGGCGCACCGGGGGTCGTGGAGCTCTCCGGCCCGGTGCTCGCCTCCGGCTACGTCGGGGACGAGACGGCCACCGCGGCCGCCTTCCACGACGGTCCTGACGGCCGCTGGTTCCGCACCAGCGACCTCGGGACCCTCCGGGACGGGGTGCTGCGCGTCCTCGGCCGGGCGGACGACGTCGTCGTCACCGGTGGGGAGAACGTGGCGCCGGTGGCGGTCGAGGCGGTCCTCGGCGAGCTGTTCGACGGGGAGGTGTGCGTGGTCGGCGTGCCGGACCCCGAGTGGGGGCAGGCCGTCGTCGCCGTCGTCACCGGACCGCCCGGGACGCCGGCCGGCTGGCTGCCCGACGCCGCGCTGGCGCCCGTGCGGTCGGCGGTCGCCGCTAGGCTGGGGCGGCCCGCGGCGCCGCGGCGGATCCTCGAGGTCGCCGGGCTCCCGCGGCGTGGTCCGGGCAAGGTCGACCGCGCCGCCGTCGTGGATCTCGTGCGTCACCACGACGCACACCGCTGAGAGGAGAACCCATGGCCACCGCCGCTGAGTGGCTCGCCGGCGCGCGCCCCCGCACGCTGCCGGCCGCCGCGGCCCCTGTCGCGATCGGCACCGGCGCGGCGGCGCAGCTCGACGCCGTCGCCTGGCTGCCCGCCGTGCTCGCGCTCGGCGTGGCCCTGGCGCTGCAGGTCGGCGTCAACTACGCCAACGACTACTCCGACGGCGTGCGCGGCACCGACGTGGACCGGGTCGGGCCGCTGCGGCTCACCGCGTCCGCCGCCGCGCGGCCCGGTCAGGTCAAGGGGGCGGCGTTCACGGCGTTCGGCGTCGCCGCCGTGCTGGGGCTCGCCCTGTGCGCCGTCTCCGGGCACTGGTGGCTGATCGCCGTCGGCGCCCTGAGCATGCTGGCCGCCTGGTACTACACCGGTGGCGAGCGCCCCTACGGCTACGCCGGGCTCGGCGAGGTCGGCGTCTTCGTCTTCTTCGGGCTGGTGGCCACGCTCGGCACCACGTACACCCAGGCCGACCGGATCTCGTGGCCCGCGGTGCTGGGCGCCGTCGGCGTCGGGCTGATCGCCTGCGCGCTGCTGATGATCAACAACCTGCGCGACATCCCCACCGACGTGCTGGCGGGCAAGCGCACGCTCGCGGTCCGGGTGGGCGACCACCGTGCTCGCCGGCTGTACGCGCTGTGGCTCGTCGTGCCCGTGCTGCTCGGGCTCGTCTGCGCGATCTGGAACCCGTGGGCCTTCCTGGTGGCGCTGCTCCTGCTGCCCACGGTCCTGCTCGTGCTGCCGGTGCTGGCCGGGGCGCAGGGACGCGCCCTGGTGCCCGTCCTGGCCGGGACCGGCCTCTTCGAGCTCGCCTACGGGATCCTGCTGGGGCTCGGCCTGGCCCTGTGACCGGCCGCCGCGTCGGGTCTCAGGAACGCTGCTGCGGGCCGTCGGCCGCGGTGCCGTCGGCGTGCTCCGACCGGTCGGCGTCGAGGACCGCGTCCTCGGCGGCGGCGTCCTCGTCGATCCGCGTGTCGCCGCGCGTGCGCTCCTTGCGGCGCCGGTCGCGCTCCGCGAGCCAGGCCGCGGCGTCGTCCCGCTGCCGACGCAGCGCGAGGTAGGAGACGGCGAACGCGACGACGAGCGCCACGAGCGGCAGCAGCCACCCGCCGAGACCGACGAGGTATCCGAGCACGAGCGCGGCCACGAAGACGAGGAGGCGCAGCGCGGAGTAGATGAGCAGTGGCACGTCACCAGGGTAAGGCCGTGCCGACAGCCCCGGATGCGGTGCACCCTCGCGGTCGTTCTAGGCTGGAGGCATGTTGCGCGTCGTGGTGATCCTCCTCGTGATCGGCCTGATGGTCTACACCCTCGCCGACCTGGCCGGGTCGGAGGAGGAGGATCGCGGCGGCCTGCCCACCTGGCTCTGGCTGATCATCATCGTGTTCCTGCCGGTCTTCGGGCCGATCTCGTGGCTCGTGACCAAGCGGACCCGGCGCCGTGGGTCCGGCGGCGGGCGTACCGGCCGCCCCGGGCGCGGACCGCGACGCCCCTCCGGACCGGTCGCGCCCGACGACGACCCGGACTTCCTGTGGCGGATCGAGCAGGAGAAGCGGCGTGAGGAACGTCGCAGGAAGCGTGACGAGGAGGGGCCCGACGCGCCGTCGGCCTGATCGCCGCGGCCGGACCCTTCCCGGCCGCACGGGCGGCCCCGCGAGTCAGGGCGATCCCCCGCGAGTCAGGGCGATCCCCCGCGAGTCAGGGCAGTGCTCCGCGAGTCAGGGTCATCCACCGCGAGTCAGGGCAGCGCTCCGCGAGTCAGGAGAACGCCCGGGTGCCTGGGTCGGCACAGGTTCGTCCCCGAGCGAGCATCCCGGCACCGCCGGCACGACGCCCTGACTCGGGGGCGAAGAGCCCTGACCCGCGCAGGATCGTCCTGACTCAGGGCAGGATCGTCCTGACCCGCGGCGTCGAGCCCTGACCCGCGCAGGATCGTCCTGACCCGCGGCGTCGAGTCCTGACTCGCACAGGAGTGCCCTGACTCGGGGCGAGGAGCCCTGACCCGCGCAGGATCGTCTTGACCCGCGCGGGTCGAGGTGGCCCGCGCGGGTCAGGGTCAGCTGATGCCCGAGTACGAGTGCTTGCCGTTGAAGATCAGGTTCACGCCCGTGAAGTTGAACAGCACGCAGGCGTAGCCGACGACGACGAACCAGGCGGCTCGCCGGCCGGACCAGCCCCGTGTCGTGCGGGCGTGCAGGTAGGCCGCGTAGACGACCCAGATGATGAAGCTCCAGACCTCCTTGGGGTCCCAGCCCCAGTACCGGCCCCAGGCGTCCTCGGCCCAGATGGCTCCGCCGATGATCGTGAACGTCCACATCACGAAGCCGACGGCGTTCAGGCGGAAGGACATCGACTCCAGCGCGGCCGGGGCCGGCATGCGGTCGAGCCAGCGGAATCCCGGGCGCGTGAGGAACGGGGACCCGGTCTCCCGCGCGTCGCGCAGCAGCTGCAGGACGGACAGCACGAACGCGACCGTGAAGATCCCGGTCGCCGTGATCGCGACGCCCACGTGGATGACCAGCCAGTAGTTCTGCAGCGCCGGCTGCACGCCGGTCGCCGCGACGTGGAACGAGTTGAGTCCCACGACGACGAACAGCGTGACCAGCCCGGTGACGAAGGCGCCGAGGAACCGCACGTCGCGGCGCAGGTTCCACACGAGGAACACCACCATCGCCACGAAGGACCCCACGAGCGTGAACTCGTACATGTTGGCCCACGGCGTGCGCCCGGCGGCGAGGCCCCGCAGCAGGATCGCCACGCCGAGCATCGCGGTGCCGAGCCATGACGTGGACAGGCCGATCCCGGCGGCACGCCGTCGGGCCGGACCGCCGTGGCCGACGTCCGCAGCCGGTCCTGCGCCGTCCGGCGCCGCGACCGCGCCTGACGCACCGGCACCGACCGTCGCCCGCGCCTCGGTCCGCGCCTCGAGGCGTTCGTCGGTCCGACGTCCCAGGTCGATCGCGAAGGCGATCATCGCCACGGCGAACGTCGTCGCCGCCGCCCACACGAGCAGATCGCTCAGCTCGGCGATCTCCATCTCAGTCCTCCTCGCTCCCGGTCGCTCGACCGTCCGTCGTCCCGGCACCGGACCCACCGGTCCGTCCGGCGCCGTCCGGTCCGTCGCGCTCGACGTCCGGCAGCGCTCCGAAGGCCTTGTCGACCTCGGTCTCCAGCCCGGCGTCGTCCCCACGGGCCAGCCCGGCGACCTCGACTCGCGTGACGCCGCCGGACGTCCATGATCGCACCCACACGCGGCGTCGCGGCAGGAAGAGCGATCCCGTCAGCCCCAGCAGCGCCAGGAGCGCGAACGTCAGCACCCACGCCAACGAGGGGTCGTGCCGCAGGTCCAGGGCGACGAACCGGGGGACGTCCTCGCCGAGCGCGACCGTGCCCAGCCCGTCGGGCAGCTCGACCGAGTCGCCCGGCTCGAGCAGCAGGGTGACCCGTCCGCCGTCGTCGTCGAGGGACGGCGTGAGGTTCGCGGTGTCCAGGCGGTAGACGTTCTGCGGGACGCCGGCGTCGAGCCCGAGATCGCCGCGGTACACCTCCAGGACGAGCAGCGGGTCCTCCGGCAGCGGGAACACCGACTCGGCGGTGCCGTCCTCGTTGATGACGGCCGTCGGCAGGAAGTACCCGATCAGCCCGATCTGGTCGAGCCCCGGCGACACGTCCGGCACCTTGACGACGCCTCGTGAGGTGTACACCTGGTCCTCCGGCAGGAACGGCACCCGCCCGCTGAACGCGGTGGCACCCTCCGCGTCGGTCACCGTGATCTCGGGGGCGTACCCGTTGCCCTGCAGGTAGATCTTGGAACCGTCGACCTCGAGAGGGTGGTTGACCCGGATAGTCTCGGCCCGCGAGGAGCCGTCCGGCTCGGTGACCGTGACGTCGGCGGTGAAGTCGCGGGACTGGGCGAACGCGACGGTGTCCGTGGCGAACTCGGACTCGAAGGAGTCCAGCGTCATCGAGAACGGCACGAGCGACTCCGGGGCGAACCACGCGCCGGACTCGAACGTGTCGTAGTCGACCACCGCGTTCGCGAAACCGCGCCCCTCGGTGATGATCGCCTGCCCGCGGTAGTGCATGAGCTGGCCCACGGCGACGGCGATCACGAGGCCCACCAGAGCCAGGTGGAACAGCAGGTTGCCGCTCTCGCGCAGATACCCTCGCTCGGCGGCGACGGTCCGCGCAGCAGGCCGCCCGGGCAGCGCGCCGCGGGCGGCCCGGGCGTCCTCGGCCCCGGTCTCGACCCGGAAGGTCGGCAGGCGTCGCCACCGGCCGCGCAGGTGGGTCGACGCCGCGTCGGCCACCTCGTCCGGCGTCGCGGACGTCGTCCCCGTCACGTGCACCGGGAAGCGCTCGAACCGGGCGGGGGTCCGCGGCGGGCGGGCCCGCAGCGCCCGGGCGTGCGCGATCGTGCGCGGCACGATGCAGCCGACCAGCGACACCAGCAGCAGCAGGTAGATGGCCGAGAACCAGACGGACGTGTAGACGTCGAAGAACCCGAACCGGTCCAGCCACTCGCCGGCGGTCGGGTGGTCACCCAGGTACTCGACGACCGCCGCGGGGTCCTGGTCGCGCTGCGGCAGGATCGAGCCGGGCAGCGCCGCGACGGCGAGCAGCATGAGGAGCATGAGCGCCACGCGCATGCTGGTCAGCTGCCGCCACGTCCAGCGCAGCATCCCCCGCCAGCCGAGCTGGGGGGCCTGCGGGCCCCGCGGGGACGACGGCGCCCCGGACGGCTCCGGTCGGGCGTCCGCCGCGGACGTCGGCTCACCGGTGGTGAAGTCGTCCGCGATGCCCTCGGGACGGTAGGTCCGCTCGCTCATCACACCACCGTCGTGTATCCGCTGATCCAGCTCTGCAGCAGGCTGGTGGTCGCACCCCACAGACCGGTCACCATCGCCAGGCCGATGACGATGAGCAGCCCACCACCGACCCGCATGATCGTCAGCCGGTGCCGTCGCAGGAAGCTCAGCATCCGCTCGGAGGACTGCAGGCCCAGGGCCACCAGCAGGAAGGGCACGCCGAGGCCGACGCAGTAGGCGATCCCGAGCAGGACGCCCCGGGTGGCCGACGCCTCGTCCAGCGCGAGGGACTGGACGGCGGCCAGGGTCGGGCCCATGCAGGGGGTCCACCCGATGCCGAACACGACGCCGAGCAGCGGTGCGCTCCACAGACCGGCCCGCGGTGTCACGTGCAGTCGGCGCTCCCGCTGCAGGAAGCCGATCCCGCCGAGGAAGGCGACGCCCATGAGGACGACGACGACGCCGAGCACGCGCGTGAGGACGTCCTCGTAGCGCACCAGATAGGCACCGGCGGCCCCGGCCGCCGCCATGAGGGCGACGAACACGGCGGTGAAGCCGAGGACGAAGAGCCCGACCCCGGCCACGACCCGGCCACGGGCCGGCGCGGCCGCCGGGGCCGCCGTCGTCGTCCCGCCCCGGGACGTCTCGACCGGGCCGGCGTTCGCGGCGGCCATGCCACCCACGTACCCCACGTAGCCGGGGACCAGGGGCAGCACGCACGGCGAGGCGAAGGAGACCAGACCGGCCAGCAGCGCGACGGGGACGGCGAGCAGCATCGACCCGCTCACCGCCGTCGTCGCGAACAGCTCTCCCATCTCAGGCACCCGCCATCGCGTCGTCGATCAGGCTGTTGAGGGTGCTCTCGGACACCTCGCCGACGACGCGGGCGGCCACGCGACCCTCGGCGTCGAGCACGACGGTGGACGGGACCGCCTGCAACGGCACGACGCCCGACAGCCCGGCCACGACCTGGCCGCTGCGGTCCTCGATCGACGGGTAGGGCACCTCGAAGGTGCGCTGGAAGGCGAGCGCGGCACCGGCCTCGTCCTCGGTGTTGATGCCCAGCAGGTGCACCCCCTCGTCGGCGCGGTCCGTCGCGATCGAGACCAGGGCCGGAGCCTCGGCGCGGCAGGGCGCGCAGCCTGCGTACCAGGTGTTGAGCACGACGACGTCCCCGCGCCAGTCGGCGGTGGAGACCTCGTCACCCTCGAAGCTGGTGCCCTCGACGACCACCGGCTCGGTCCGGTCGGCCGGCTCCCACTGCTGCACGGTGCCGTCGCCGGAGACGAACCCCTGGCCGACGACGTCGCCCGCGCCGGAGTCGGCGGCGCCGCACCCGGCCAGCGCGAGGGCCGTCCCGAGGGCGAGCACGACGCCCGCCGCGTGGCGGCGCGCCATCAGGCGCCCGCCTGCGGCTCGGCGCCGACGAGCAGGTCCCCGGCGGGTTCGGCGTAGTGCAGTCCGGCGAAGTGGTCGTCGGTGAACGTCAGCGACGTCAGCGAGGCCAGCGCGCACTGGCGACGCCGCGGGTCGTGGGCCAGGCGCCTGCCCTCGAAGGCCAGCCGGGTCAGCCAGACGGGGAGCTGGTGGCTCACCAGGACGACCTCGCGCCCCGCGTGGGCACGTCGGGCGTCGTCGACGGCGGCCCGCATGCGCACGACCTGGTCGGCGTAGGCCTCGCCCCAGGACGGCCGCAGCGGGTTCCACAGCAGCTTCCAGTACCGGGGGTGGGCGAGCTGGGCGGGGTTCGTGCCGATCGTCGAGCCCTCGAGCAGGTTGCCGGCCTCGATCAGCCGGTCGTCGGTGGCCAGCTCCAGGCCGAACGCGGCGGCGACGGGCGCGGCGGTCTCCTGGGCGCGCTGCAGCGGGCTCGCGACGACGGCGGCGACGTCCCGGCCGGTGTCGGTGAGGTGGTCCGCGACGCGTCGCGCCATCTGCTGACCGCGGTCGGACAACCGGTAGCCCGGGATGCGTCCGTACAGGACGCCCTCCGGGTTGTGGACCTCGCCGTGCCGCATCAGGTGGACGGTGGTGGTGGCCATGCGCCTTAGTGTCCCAGATCCCGGGGGTGGACCGGTCGGCGCGACGGGCGTCGTGAGCCGCGTCACGATCGGGCCGCGGACCGGTCTCCGAACTCGTCCGGACGGCGCGGGAATACTGCGCCGGGGTGCCATGTTCATGCATTTCGATGGAATGATCCGGACGCGATCGCATCACGTCCTGCAACCGATCTGACAAGGAGCCACCCCATGGCCACCCCCCTGCCCCCGGCCCTGACCACCGGCACCTACGCCGTCGACGCCGGCCACTCCACGGCGTCGTTCTCCGTCCGCCACGCCGGCATCTCCAAGGTCCGCGGGACCGTCGGCATCTCCGCCGGGACGATCACCGTGGGCGAGGACCTCGAGTCCTCCTCCGTCGCGGTGACGCTCGACGCGAGCGCCGTGAGCACCGGTGACGAGAACCGCGACCAGCACCTCAAGAGCGCGGACTTCTGGCACGCCGAGGAGCGCCCCACCTGGACCTTCACCTCGACCTCGGTCACCGCCGACGACGACGCCTACATCGTCACCGGCGACCTGACCATCAACGGCGTGACCCGGTCGGTGGACCTGCCGGTCGCCTTCGAGGGTGCCGCGACCGACCCGTTCGGCAACAAGCGCGCCGGGTTCGAGTCCGAGATCGTCATCAACCGCAAGGACTTCGACCTGACCTGGAACGCCGCGCTCGAGACCGGCGGCATCCTGGTCGGCGAGAAGGTCAAGATCGCTCTCGACGTCTCGGCGATCGAGCAGAACTGATCCCACCACGCCGGTGAACCGGCGCCTGTCGGCGTCGTGCCCGCCGCACCTCGCCGTCGCCGGTCAGCGCACGGGAACCGCGTCCGCGCGGATCCCGTGCGCTGACTCGTGCAGCGGGGGCCCGACTCGTCACGGGTCGTCCTGACTCGTCACGGGCCGTCCTGACCCGCGGCGAGACGGCCCGGCCCGCAGGAAGGTGCGCGGGCTCAGGCGGAGGGCTGGACCCCGACCACCGCGGGGTCACCGTCGACACCCACGGCGTCCCCGGACTGCGCGTGCCGCGCCGCGGCGTGGAACGCGAGGATCTGCAGCTCACCCGCGACGTCGACGCTGCGCACCACGACGTCGTCGGGCAGCTGCAGCGCCACCGGCGAGAACGACAGGATCTCGCGCACCCCGCAGGCCACGATCCGCTCGGCCACCGCCTGCGCCGCCGCACCCGGCGTCGCCAGGATCACCATCGACACCCCCCGGGCGGCGAGGATCTCCTCGAGACGGTCGGAGTGCTCGACCTCGAGGCCGGCGGCGCTGCGACCCACCACGTCCGGGTCGGCGTCGATCAGGGCCACCAGCCGGAACCCGCGGGCCGCGTAGCCCGAGTAGTTCGCCAGCGCGTTGCCGAGGTTGCCCACGCCGACGATGGCGAGCCGGTGCTCCGACCCGAGCCCGAGCGCGGCGCTGATCGAGGACGCCAGCGTCTCCACGTCGTACCCGACCCCGCGGGTCCCGAAGGACCCCAGGTAGGACAGGTCCTTGCGCAGCTGGGCCGAGCCCACGCCGGACCGCTCCGCCAGCCCGGAGGACGACGTCGTGGTGACGCCGTCGCTCAACAGGTCGCGCAGGGCACGCAGGTAGAACGGAAGCCGCGCCACCGTCGCCGCGGGCACCGTCACCTCACCGATCTCGATCACGTCCGCTTCCCTCCCGGGGGGACCGCCAGACGGCGCGCCAACCTCACCGCGTCCACCCGCCAGAACCCCTGCTGCACGCCGTCCACCTCGACGACGGGCACGTAGTCGCCGTACCGCTCGGTCAGCGCGGCATCGGCCTCGATGTCGATCTCCCGCCACGCGGCGCCCGCCTGGTCGCACACCGAGGAGACCACCTGCCTGGCGTCGTCGCACAGATGGCAGCCGGGTCGGGTGTACATCACCACCCGTGCCGTCTCCTCAGGGGTCGTCGGGGTGCCGCTCACGAGGACAGCGTATCCGCGCGGCTACAGTGGACCGCATGCCGTCTCACGCCGACCCCCCGGTCAGCCCGCCGGCGGCAGCGTTCTTCGACGTGGACAACACGATCATCCGCGGCGCCAGCTCGTTCCACCTGGCCCGGGCGCTGTACCGGCGCGAGTTCTTCGGGACCGCCGACCTGCTGCGGTTCGGGCTGATCCAGGCCAAGTACCTGCTCTTCGGCGAGTCGCGCACCCAGATCGAGACCGTGCGCAGCCGGGCGCTGTCCCTCATCGCCGGCCGCTCGGTCGCCGAGATCACCGCCGTGGGCGACGAGGTCTACGACACCGTCCTGGAGCTGCGGATCTTCCCCGGCACGAAGCGACTCCTGGACGAGCACCTGGCGGCCGGGGACCAGGTCTGGCTGGTCACCGCGACGCCGGTCGAGATCGGCGGCCTCATCGCACGCCGGCTCGGCGCGACCGGCTGCCTCGGCACCATCGCGGAGCACGAGCGGGGGTACTACACCGGCGCGCTGGTGGGCGACCTCATGCACGGCGAGGCCAAGGCTGCGGCCGTGCGGGAGCTCGCGGAGCGCGAGGGGCTCGACCTGGACCACTCGTACGCCTACGGGGACTCGCTGAACGACCTGCCGATGATGCGGTCCGTCGGCCACCCCTGCCCGATCAACCCCGACGTGCGTCTGCGTCGGCACGCCAAGGAGGTCGGCTGGCCGATCCGCGAGTTCCGCGGTCGCGGTCAGCGGGTGGCGCACCGCGGCGTGCGGACCGCGTCGTGGGCAGGCGCGGCCTGGGTCGCGGGCCTCGTGCTCCGGGCCGCGCAGCGTGCCATGCGCCGACGCGTCCGGGGCCGCTGACCGGGGGCGCCCCTCCCCACGGACGCAGCGAGCCCGGCACCCCTAGGGTTACCGGGCTCGCTCAGCACGACCCGCCGGACGGCGGGCGGTGCCTCACTTCTTGTTGCGACGCTGGTGGCGCGTCCTGCGCAGCAGCTTGCGGTGCTTCTTCTTCGCCATGCGCTTGCGGCGCTTCTTGATGACGGAGCCCATGAGGTCCTCACAATGCTGATCGGTGGTCGGACGGCGTTGGCACCGGCGCCCGTGAGCCCGGGCGCAGCCGACCAACGCGAGAAAAGTCCGTCTATCAGAATACCCGATCACGGCCGGTGCCTCGGGCCACGGCGGCGTGCGCCGGGTCACCCCGGCCGCGGGACCGGCCGGTCAGTCCAGGAAGGGGTCGAGGCCGAACTCGGGGAAGACGTGGCGGCGCGTGGCGAGCACGGCCCGGTCCGTCGGGTCCGACGGGTCGTAGCCGGCCGACCACGGTTGCCAGGTGACCGGTCCGCGGCCCAGCGTCCTGGCCGCGGGCAGCCCGGACATCTCCTCCGCCGCCTCCCGCCACGCTGCCGGCAGCGGCATCCCCGTCTCCAGCGGGACGTGCGCCGCCTCGGCCACCAGCGCCGCCCACACCAGCGGCACCACGTCGACGACGGCGTACCCTCCGCCGCCGAGGGCCACCCAGCGACCCTCGCAGAGCTCGTGCGCCAGCTCGTGCAGCCAGCGGGCCGCGGTCTTCTGCGCGTGCACGCCGACGGAGAGGTCGGCGAGCGGGTCGTTGCCGTGGGCATCGGCTCCGTGCTGGGACACGATGGCGTCGGGGGCGAACTCCCGCAGCACGGTCGGCAGCACCGCGTCGACGGCGCGCAGCCATCCGGCGGAGTCCGTCCGCGGCGGGAGCGCGACGTTGACCGCGGTGCAGTGGTTCAGCCCGGCACCGGTGTCCGCCGGGTCGCCCGTGCCGGGGAACAGCGTCCGGCCGTCCTGGTGGACGGAGAAGGTCAGCACCCGCGGCTCGTCCCAGAAGATCGCCTCGACGCCGTCGCCGTGGTGGGCGTCGAGGTCGACGTACGCGACCCGCTCCGCCCCGCTGTCCAGCAGCCGCTGCACGGCGGCGGCGGCGTCGTTGTAGACGCAGAAGCCCGACGCCGCGTCCCGGCGGGCGTGGTGCATGCCGCCGGCGATGTTGATCCCGTGCTGCGCCCGTCCCGACCAGACGGCGTCCGCGGCGGCGACCGAGGCCCCCACGAGCCGGGCCGCGGCCTCGTGCATGGCGGGGAACACGGGGTCGTCCTCCGTCCCGAGCCCCCGGGCGACGTCGGGCTCCCCCGTGGTCGCCGCGCGGCGCACCGCGGCGACGTAGTCGGCGTCGTGCACGGTCTCGAGGAGCTCGTCCGGTGCGCAGACCGGGTCGACCACCTCCAGCCCGGGTTCGCCGAGCAGTCCGAGCTCGGTGATCAGGCGCATCGTCAGGGCGAGCCGCGCCGGCGCCATGGGGTGCCCGAGCCCGAAGTCGTAGCGCAGCAGCTCGGGACTCCACAGCAGCTGGGCGACCGACATCCCGCCACGGTAGCCCAAGCCGTGGCAGGCTGGGCGGCGACCAGTGCGGACGACGAGGGAGGGCGCGGCCGGTGGCCCGATCGGTGCAGGACCGCGCCTCGATGCTGCGCGAGTGGGTGGACCGCACGGCCCGGGAGTACCCGGCCCGGCTGGCGATGACGGTGTTCGCCGCCGTCATCACGCTGTTCACGCTCCTGCTGCTGCCGCCCTGGGCGACGGCCACGGACACGGGCGCCCGGTTCGTCGACGCCCTGTTCACCGCGACGTCCGCCGTGTGCATCACCGGCCTGGTCGTCGTCGACACGGCCGAGTACTGGTCGGAGTACGGCCGCGCGGTCATCCTGCTCGGCATCAAGGTCGGCGGGCTGGGCGTCATGACGATCGCGTCCCTGCTGGGGATCGCCGTCTCCCGGCGCATCGGACTGACCCAGAAGCTGCTCACCGCCTCGGAGACGAAGACCGGGACGACGCGGCTGGGCGAGGTCGGATCCCTGATCCGGCTGATCATCGTGGTCTCCACCTCGATCGAGCTGACGATCGCCCTCATCCTCCTCCCCCGGTTCCTCGCGCTCGACGAGAGTCTCGGGCTGGCGCTGTGGCACTCGACCTTCTACGGCATCTCGGCGTTCAACAACGCCGGGTTCGTGCCCACCGTGGACGGGCTGCTGCCGTACGCCTCGGACTGGCTGGTCATCATCCCCGTCGTCCTGGGCGTGTTCATCGGCGCCCTGGGCTTCCCCGTGATGCTGAACCTGCTGCAGGCGCGCCGGCACGGGCGCCGGTTCCTGCGGCACCTCTCGCTGCACACCAAGCTGACGATCACGACCAGCGTCGCGCTGCTCGTGGCGGGTCTGGTGATCATCGGCGCGATGGAGTGGGCGAACCCGGAGACGCTCGGCGGCCAGGACCTGAGCACGAAGTTCCTCTCGGCCCTCATGGCCTCCGTCATGCCACGGTCCGGCGGGTTCAACACGTTCGACGTCGGCGCCATGCGGGCGGAGTCCTGGCTCGTCACCGACGCCCTGATGTTCGTCGGCGGCGGGTCGGCCTCCACCGCCGGCGGCATCAAGGTCACCACGTTGGCCGTCATGCTGCTCGCGATCGTCGCGGAGGCACGCGGTGACCGGGACGTCGACGTCTTCGGCCGGCGCATCCCCCGGGACACGCTGCGGCTGTCGATCGCCGTGGTCTTCATCGGCGCCACGATGGTGCTGGTCTCCTGCATCGCCCTGGTCCGGATCACCGACTTCTCCCTGTCCCAGATCCTGTTCGAGGTCATCTCCGCGTTCGCGACGGTGGGGCTCTCGACGGGGATCACCGGCGACCTGCCCGACGGCGGGAAGTACTGGTTGAGCGCCCTGATGTACCTGGGGCGCGTCGGCACCATCTCCGTGCTCGGCGCCCTGGCCCTGCGGGACCGGCGCCGCGTCATACGCTTCCCCGAGGAGCGCCCCATCATCGGCTGACGACCCGCGCGCCAGACGGCAGCGGCGCGTCGCCGACACCACCGACCGACCGGAGGAGAACCGTGGCAGAGAAGAAGGACGACCGGGACGCCGGCGTGCTCGTCATCGGCCTGGGCCGGTTCGGGTCGTCCCTGGCGGAGACGCTGGACCGGCTCGGCCAGGACGTGCTCGCGGTCGAGACCGACGACCGCCTCGTCAACCAGTGGTCCGGCCGCCTGCCGCTGGTCCAGGCGGACGCGTCCAACCCGGAGGCCCTGGAGCAGCTCGGCGCCCAGGAGTTCGGCGTGGCGGTGGTGGGGGTGGGGACCGAGCTCGAGGCCTCGGTGCTCATCACGGGCAACCTCGTCGACCTCGGCACCCCCCAGATCTGGGCCAAGGCGATCTCGGCCGAGCACGGGCGCATCCTGACGCGGATCGGCGCCCACCACGTCGTGTACCCCGAGTCCGACGCCGGCTCGCGGGTCGCCCACCTCGTCAGCGGCAAGATGCTGGACTACATCGAGGTCGAGGACGGCTTCACGATCGTCAAGATGCGCCCCCCGCGCGAGATGCAGGGGTTCACGCTCGCCCAGTCGGACATCCGCAAGAAGTACGGCATCACCGTGATCGGCGTGAAGTCGCCCGGCATCGAGTTCACCTACGCCACTCCCGAGACCCGCGTCAGCGCGAACGACCTGCTGGTCTGCTCGGGACACGCGGACCTGCTGGAGCGCTTCTCGGCGAGGCCGTGAGCACGGACCGGGGGCGCACCGCGGCACCGTCGTCGCCGTCGGTGGTCCTCGTCTGCGGTCCGGCCGGCGCAGGCAAGTCGACGCATGCCCGGCGCCTGGCGGACGACGGCTACACGGTGCTGTCGTTCGACGCCGAGGCCTGGCGGCGCGGGCTGCGCGATCACCCGGTGGACGCCGAGGACGCGGCCGCCGTCCACGCCCACCTGCAGCGCGAGCTGCTGCGGCACGTCGCCGCCGGGGACCGCGTCGTCGTGGACACGTCGTTCTGGTCCCGGTCGTCCCGGGACGCGTACCGCGACCTGCTGCGCCCGCACGGCGTCGAGCCGGTGGTGCACCTGCTGGACACCCCGCGGGACGTCGTGCTGGAGCGGCTGGCCGCACGCCGGCACCGCGGACCCGACGACGTCGCCGTCCCCCGGGCGCGCGCGGAGGCCTACCTCGACGGTTTCCAGGTCCCCACCCCGGACGAGGGCCCCCTCGTCGTGCTCGACGGACGTGACCGCGGAGGCGTCGTGGAGTAGGCTCCCGGATAATTCCTCATCCGAGGAATTATGATCACGGACCGAGGGAGCCGCCGTGCGCGCCATGATCGTCAAGGAGTTCCGCGAGCTGCGGCGCGACCACCGCACCGTCGCGATGCTCGTCGCCCTGCCCCTGCTGATGCTGGTCATCTTCGGGTACGCCGCGAACTTCACCGTCGACGAGCTGAAGGTCGCCGTCGTCGGCGACCAGGCGGACCAGGTGCAGCAGCTCGTCGCGCAGGCGCCGCAGGACGCACCGACCACCCTCGACCTCACCGACGTCGACGCGGAGGCGGGGTCCGGCCAGGCACGCGACATGCTCCGCGACGACGAGGTCGACGTCGCGATCCTCAGCGGGGACGCCTCGGACGCCGACGGCGGCCGCCCGACCGTCCTCGTCGACGGCTCCAACCTCTTCGCCGCCCAGAGCGCCTCGGTCCTCGTGGCCCAGCTCGGCGACCGCGTCGACTCGGAGATCCTCTACAACCCGGACCTCGAGACCTCCTGGGTGATGGTCCCGGCGATCATCGGCCTGATCCTGACCTTCATCGGCACGATCATCACCAGCATCGGGCTGGTCCGTGAACGCGAGGCCGGCACGCTCGAGCAGCTCGCCGTCATGCCGCTGTCCCCCACGTCGGTCGTGCTGGGGAAGATCTCCCCGTACTTCCTCCTCGCGTGCTTCGACATGGTGCTCGTGACCCTGCTCGGTGTGTGGCTGTTCGGCGTCCCGTTCCGGGGGTCCGCGCTGCTCTTCGGCATCGGCGCGGCGATCTTCCTGTTCGCCGTCCTCGGGATCGGGGTGCTCATCTCGACCGTCTCCCAGACCACCGGGCAGGCCGTGCAGGTCGCGCTGATGACGATGCTGCCGCAGATCCTGCTGTCCGGGATGATCTTCCCGCTGGACGCCATGGCCGCCGGCGTCCGCTGGATCGGCTACCTGCTGCCGCTGACGTGGTTCGTCAAGCTCTCCCAGGGCGTCATGCTGCGCGGGGCCGGATGGGAGTCGATGTGGCTGCCGGTCGTCGTCCTGACCGGGATGGCGGTCCTCGTCTTCGGCGTCGCCGTGGTCCGGCTGCGCCGGGACATCGCACCGGCCCGCGGGGCCCGCTGATGTACGGCGCACGGGACCTCACCGTGGAGCTCGGCGGCGCGACCGCGCTGTCCGAGGTGAGCGTCGCCGTCCCGTCCGGCGAGGTGACCGCCGTCGTCGGCGGGGACGGGGCCGGCAAGACGACCCTGCTGCGGGCCCTGCTCGGACGCGTCGCCGCCGTGCGCGGCACCGTGGACGTCCCGCCCGCCCCGCGCATCGGCCACGAACCCTCCACGTCCGGGGTGTGGCCGACCCTGACCGTCCGCGAGAACGTCGAGCTCGTCGGCTCGGCGTACGGGATGTCCGCCGCCGGGATCCGGACCCGCGCCGCCGACCTGCTGGCGACCGCGGGCCTCGACGACGTCCGGGACCGGCTCGGACGCGACCTGTCCGGGGGCATGCGGCAGAAGCTCGGGTTCTGCCTGGCGATGCTGCACACCCCCGACCTGCTGCTGCTCGACGAGCCCTCGACCGGTGTCGACCCCGTCAGCCGGGTCGAGCTGTGGCGGCTCATCACCCAGGCGGCCCGGAGCGGCGCCGCCGTGCTGATGACGACGACCTACCTCGACGAGGCCGAGCGGGCCGCGACGGTCGTCGCCCTGCAGGACGGGCAGGTGCTCGCCACCGGCAGCCCGGCGGACGTGGTCGGCACCGTGCCGGGGACGGTGTCCGTCGGCGACGACCCACCCGGCGGCCACGACCGGACGTGGCGCCGCGGTCGGTCGTTCCACACCTGGACGCCCGACGGCGCGACGGCCCCGGGCCGCCCGGTCCCGCCCGACCTCGAGGACACCCTGATCGCCCTCACGCTCGCCCGCCAGGAGGAGACCCGATGACCACCCTGGTCCACGCCGACGGCGTCACCAAGCGGTTCGGCGCGTTCGCCGCCGTCGAGGACATGTCCCTCGACGTGCACGCCGGGGAGATCGTGGGCCTGCTCGGCTCCAACGGGGCCGGCAAGACGACGCTGCTGCGCGTGCTGCTCGGGCTCGAGGCGGCGGACGCCGGCCACGTCGAGGTGTTCGGCGACCCGCCCGCCGACGCCGACCGCCAGGCGCTCGGGTACGTGCCCCAGGGGCTTGGCCTGTCCCAGGCGCTCAGCGTCCGGCAGAACGTCGACTTCGTCGCCGCGGCCTTCTCCGTGCGTCACGCCCCGGCGCTGCCGACCACGCTGGCCGCCGTCGCCGACCAGCCCGTGGGGCGCATCGGGCTGGGCCGCCAGCGCCAGCTCGCCTTCTACTGCGCCCTGCTGCACTCCCCCCGCCTGCTCGTCCTCGACGAACCGACGTCCGGCGTCGACCCTCTCGCCCGGGCACGGCTGTGGGACACGATCCACGCGCAGGCCGAGGCCGGTGCCGGTGTGCTCGTGACGACGCACTACATGCAGGAGGCCGAGCAGTGCGACCGCCTGGTGATCATGTCGCGGGGCCGCGGCGTGGCCCGTGGGGCGGTCGGGGACATCACCGCGACCTCGCGCACCGCCGTCGTGCGCACCGAGGAGTGGTCCGCGGCCTTCGCCGCCCTGGACGAGGCGGGTCTGCCGGTGACCCTCGCCGGCCGCACCAGCCGCGTCGCCGGGACGGCGCCCGAGCGCGTGCGCGCGGCCCTCGACGCCGCCGGCGTGCCGGCCGACGTCGCGGAAGAGGCCGCCACGCTGGAGGAGACGATGGTGCTCATCGAGCAGTCGTCACGTCACCCAGGTCCCCGGTGAGGTAGCGCTGCAGGGTCGGGCCCACCAGCGTGGCGAGATCGTCCGCCGAGGCCGAGGCCAGCGGTTCGACCCCGACCACGTAGCGGATCATCATCAGGCCGGCCACCTGGGAACCGGCCAGGGACGCGCGCAGCTCCGCGTCGGCGACACCCAGCCGCTGCACGAGGGGGCCGAGGACCTCCACCCCCAGGAAGCGCTGCAGGAGGTTCCGCAGACCCGGGTCGGCCATGATGGCCGGGACGACGACACGGACCGTCGCGCCGCCGTCCGCGTCCCACGTCCGCACGACCGCCCGCACGAGCCGCTCCCCCATGTCCTCGACGGGGCCGTCGGCGGCGGACCGGGTGACGGCCGACGGGTCGATGTCGGTCAGGCCCAGCGTGGCGGCGAGCAGCTCGGTCTTGCCGGCGAACCAGTGCCGCACGGTGCCCGGGTCGACACCGGCCCGTCGGGCCACGCCCCGCAGGGACACGGCCTCGTAGCCCCGCTCGTCGAACTCCGCCCGGGCGGCCTCCAGCACCGCCCCGCGCGTGCTCTGGCCCGCTGGGCGGCGTCCTCGACGCGACGGGTCGGACATCTGCGGTCAGCCGAGCTCGCGGCCGAGCTCCGCCGACCGGTCGCGCGCCGCCTCCATCGCGGCGACGAAGGACGCCCGCACACCGGCGTCGTCGAGCCGCCGCAGGGCCTGGATCGTGGTGCCACCGGGTGAGGAGACCTTCTCGCGCAGGACCACGGGGTGCTCCCCCGTCCGCGCGAGCAGCGTCCCCGCGCCGAGCACCGTCTGCACGGCCAGCCGGCGGGCGACGGCCCGCGTCAGGCCCATCAGCACCCCGGCCTCGGCCATCGCGTCGACGACGTAGAACACGTAGGCGGGGCCGGAGCCGGCGAGCGCCCCGAACGCGTCGATCTCCTTCTCGGTGATGCGCAGGGTCTCCCCGGTGCCGGCCAGCAGCGCCTCGACGAGGGCGACGTCGTCCTCGTCCGTCGTCGGTCCGGGGACGACGGCGGTCACCCCGGCGCCGACCTGGGCGGGGGTGTTCGGCATGGTCCGGACGACGGGCTGGTCCGCGGGCAGGTGGCGGGCGTAGAACGACAGCGGCAGGCCGACGGCGACGCTGACGACGACGGCGTCGGCGGGCAGCGCGGGACCGATCTCGTCGAGCACGGCGGCGACGTCCTTCGGCTTGACGCCGACGACGACGAGGCGGGCGTCGGACACAGCGGCGGCGTTGTCCGTCGTCGTGGCGACCCCGTAGGTCTCGGCCAGCTCGGCGCCCCGGTCCTCGCGACGCACGGTGGCGACGACGTCGGCCGGGTCGAGCCCGGACGACAGGGCACCGGCCAGGACGGCCTCGGCCATCGTGCCGGTCCCGACGAAGGCCACCCGGGTCCCGGCGATCTGCGTGCTCACGTGGTCTCTCCTCACATCGGGAACGTCTCGTAGAAGTCCTGGACGAGCTGCTCCGGCCCGGTGGCCTGGAAGACGGCCGTGTCGTTGCGCCAGGTGACCACCGACTCCCCGGCGGTCGCACCGGGGGTGACGGCGTAGTCGCCGACGGTCTCGCCGCCGACGGTGACGTCCCCCTCGGCCTCGGGGTCTCCGGCGGCCTGCAGCAGCGTCGCGTACACCTCGGCCGCGGCGTCACCGTCCGACCACTGACCGGCGACGAGGTCGACCCGCGCTCCGTCCGCCGACCCGTCGGCGTAGACGACGTCCCACGCCTCGACGGCGTCGGCCTCGTCGATCCACGCGCCCTCCGTGACGTCGAGGCGGACGAGCTGCAGGGCGGAGTCCGGCATCGCCGACTGGAAGTCGGTGGCGTCCTCGGGCAGCGGGCTCGGCTCGGCGGTCGGCGTCGGCGGCGCCGCGGTGACCGTGACCTCGGGCAGCGGCTCGGGCTCCTCCTGGGCGAACCCGGGCCAGAAGAACGCGGTGACGACCGCGATCCCCGCCACGACGACGAGCACCACCGCCAGGACGATGCGGCGGCGACGGACCTGTGCCGCCCGCGAGCTCTTCTGGTGCACCTTCTCCCCCGGGGTCCGGAATCCCGGGGTCAGGTACCCCGGCTTGCGGTCGGCCATCGACGTCCTCCTGGTCTGGTGCCGGTGCGCCGACGACGGCGTCGCCGTGCAGCCTACGACGTCCGGCGGCCCTGGTGTCGGTGCCGACGCCTACCGTGTCGAGCGTGAGCACCACGACCACCTCGCGCGCAGGCCGCGCCAAGAGCTCCCGCCCCGGTTTCCGCTGCACCGAGTGCGGCTGGACGACGGTGAAGTGGGTGGGCCGCTGCGGCGAGTGCCAGGCGTGGGGCACGGTCGCCGAGGACGGCCCGGCGGCGGGACCGCGCACCACGGCGGTGCAGCCGGTGCGCTCGGCCGCCCGTCCCATCGCCGAGATCGACGTCGACTCCGCGCGCGCCACCCCGACGGGCGTCGACGAGCTGGACCGCGTGCTGGGCGGCGGCCTCGTCCCCGGAGCCGTCGTGCTCCTGGCGGGCGAACCGGGGGTCGGCAAGTCGACGCTGCTGCTGTCCGTGGCCTCCAACGCGGCCCGCGGCACCGACGGCCAGGACGCGCGCACGGTGCTGTACGTGACCGGCGAGGAGTCCGCGGGACAGGTCCGGCTGCGGGCCGAGCGGATCGGCGCCCTCGCACCGACCCTGCTGCTCGCGGCGGAGACGGACCTGGCCACGGTGCTCGGCCATCTCGACGCGGCGGACCCGGCGCTGCTGGTGGTGGACTCGGTCCAGACGATCGCCTCCGCGGAGGTCGACGGCGTCCCCGGCGGGGTGAGCCAGGTCCGCGAGGTCGCGGGCGCCCTCATCGCCGCGGCGAAGGAGCGTCAGGTCCCGGTGCTGCTGGTCGGCCACGTGACCAAGGACGGCGCGGTCGCCGGACCACGGACCCTCGAGCACCTGGTGGACGTCGTCTGCCAGTTCGAGGGCGACCGGCACTCGAGGCTCCGCATGGTGCGCGCGGTGAAGAACCGGTTCGGCCCCACGGACGAGGTGGGGTGCTTCGACCTGTCCGAGTCCGGCATCGAGGGCCTGAGCGACCCCAGCGGGCTGTTCCTGTCCCACCTCGGAGCGGGGGTGCCGGGCACCTGCGTGACCGTCACGCTCGAGGGACGCCGGCCGCTCGCCCTGGAGATCCAGTCCCTCGTGGCCCCGTCACCCCTGGCCAACCCTCGCCGGGCCACCAGCGGGGTCGAGTCGCAACGGCTGGCGATGATCCTCGCGGTGCTGCACCGGCACGCCGGCCTGCGGCTCGCCGACGCGGACGTGTACGCCTCGACGATCGGTGGTGCGCGGGTCACCGAGCCGGCCGCGGACCTCGCCACCGCGCTGGCGATCGTCTCGGCCCGGAGCGGCGAGGCCCTGCCGTCGGGCACGATCGCCGTCGGGGAGGTCGGCCTCGCCGGGGACATCCGGCCCGTGACGGGTCTGGAGCGGCGTCTGAGCGAGGCCGCCCGTCTCGGGTTCACCCGCGCCGTCGTGCCGGCGGGGGCCGCGGTCCGGGCGCCGGCCGGGTTGCAGGTGGCCGAGGCGCACCATCTCGCGGAGGCCGTGGAGCTGGCCTCGGCCCCGACCGGCGACGCGTCCCGCAGCCGCTGAACGAAACGCCTCCAGGACGTAGAATGCCCAGGTGGCCCCCAACATCGCGCAACCCGACGCCCTGCTGCGGGACACCCTTGCCGCCGTCGCCCCCGGCACCGAGCTCCGCGACGGCCTGGAGCGCATCCTGCGAGGGCGGACCGGTGCCCTGATCGTCCTCGGTCTCGACAAGACGGTCGAGGAGATCTGCTCGGGCGGCTTCGAGCTCGACGTCGAGTTCTCGGCCACGCGGCTGCGCGAGCTGTCCAAGATGGACGGCGCCGTCGTCCTCGACCGGGACGCCACCCGGATCCGCCGCGCCGCCGTCCAGCTCCTGCCGGACCCCTCGATCGAGACGAGCGAGTCGGGCACCCGGCACCGGACGGCCGAGCGCGTCGCGAAGCAGACCGGCTTCCCGATCGTCTCCGTGAGCCAGTCGATGCGGATCGTCGCGATCTACACGGGCTCGGTGCGGCACGTGCTGGAGGACTCCGACACGATCCTGGGCCGCGCCAACCAGGCGCTGGCGACCCTGGAGCGCTACCGCTCGCGACTGGACGAGGTCTCCGGCACCCTGTCGGCCCTCGAGATCGAGGACCTGGTCACCGTGCGGGACGTCTGCGCGGTGGTCCAGCGCCTGGAGATGGTGCGGCGCATCTCCGACGAGATCGACGGGTACGTGGTCGAGCTCGGCACCGACGGCCGGCTGCTCGCCCTCCAGCTCGACGAGCTCCTCGGCGGGATCGGCTCGGACCGCGACCTCGTCGTGCGCGACTACGTCGACGTCGAGCGCTCGGGCCGCAGCCTCGCGGCCGTCCACGCCGACCTGGCCCGGCTCGACTCGTCCCAGCTGCTCGACCTGTCGGAGATCGGGCGCGTCCTGCGACTGCCGGGTGCCGGGGTGGCACTCGACGCGGCCGTGGCGCCGCACGGCTACCGGCTGCTGTCGAAGGTCCCCCGCCTGCCGAGCACGATCGTCGAGCGACTGGTCCAGCAGTTCGGGGGCCTGCAGAAGCTGCTCGCCGCGAGCGTCGACGACCTCATGAGCGTCGAGGGCGTGGGCGACCACCGGGCACGCGCCGTGCGCGAGGGGCTGTCCCGCCTGGCGGAGTCCAGCATCCTCGAGCGGTACGTGTAGGGGGTTCAGCCCTCGGTCCCGGCGTCACCGCCGGGCTTCTTGCCGTTCCCTGAGTCCGACCGGCCGCCCGACCTCTCGGAGGCCTTGTCGCCGGACCGGCCCTCCTCGGAGGGGTCGGCATCCTCCTCGGCGGTGGTGCCGTCGTCCGTGGACGCGTCCTGCGCGGAACCCTCGGCGTCCTCGGCGTCCGCCGAGGGTTCCGGCGCGGGCGCCGCCTCGACGGTGACGTCCCAGGGCTCACCCTCGGCACCGGGGACGTCGTCCAGCAGGACCGTCGCGGTGTACTCGCCGGGAGGCACGTCACCCTGGGCGTCGCAGCCGGGCGTCGACCCGCTCCCGGACCAGCGGGCGGTGAGCTCCCAGCGCTCGTCGGTCCCGAGCAGGACGAGCTCCTCGCCCGCGCCGATGCAGTCCGCGGACGACCAGACGCGTTCGCCGCCGTCGGCCCCGGAGACGACCACCTGCATGCTCGACCGGTGCGCGTCGAGCAGGCACGGCATCCGCCCCTCGTTGGTCACGCGCACCGTCATCGACACCGCCTCGCCGAGCACCAGGGTGTCGCGGTCGCCGGAGAGCTCGGCGCGGACCGCCGAGGGGGTGCACGTCTCCGCCACCCCGGCGGGGTCGATCGCCTCCGGCGGGGCCTGCTTCTCGGCGACGAGCTCGAGCCGCGGCTCGGGCCAGGCGTCCCGCGCCCAGTCGACGGCGCGACCGATCCCGTACCCGGTCGCCGTGCCGGCGCCGACGAGCAGGCCGAGCACCAGGAGCACGATCGCGGGACCGCGGTGGGCGGTGCGGCTCCTCGCCGGGGCCGGTCGGCGCGACCGGGGCCGCGGCGTGCTGCCAGGAGCCACCAGGCCGTTCGTCGCCACCGACCGGCGACCTCCGCGGGCGGACCCCCGACCCCCGGTGGACCGGGACGCGGAACCCGCCGACCGGCTCCTCGACGAGGTCGCCCGGCCGGCGGTGGCCCCCGTCCTGCGACGCGTCGACCCCGCGGCACCCGTGGCGGCGCCTCGAGAGGTCGTGCGTCGGGTGCTCTGGGCCCGAGAGCTCGTCGCGCTGGACTTCTTCGGGGCGGACGTCCTGGTGGTGGACTTCTGCGGGGCCGCCTTCTTCGGCGCGGCCTTCTGCGGGGCCGCCTTCTTCGCCGCACCGCCCGACGTGGTCGACCGGCCCCCCGACGATCCCCTCGCTGCGGAGCCGGAACGGGAGGAGCCCCGGGACGACGTGGCGCGCGAGGACGGCGTGCGTCCCCCGGACGCCTGGCGCCCCCGCGCGGCACCTCCTCGCCCACGGTCCTTCGCTGCCGCCACCGTTCCCCCGCATCTCGACGAACACCTCTGCGCAGACCACGCTACGTGGTGCGGACCGACCGACGGAGGCGCCGCGCCGCCGTCCCGGGAAGCCGCTCCGGCCAGGCACAATGGGCGACCGTGGATGCACTGGTCGAACGGGTCACGGCGTGGTTCGCCCACGCCGCACGCGATCTCCCCTGGCGCGCCGCGGACCGGACCCCGTGGGGCGTCCTGGTCAGCGAGGTCATGCTCCAGCAGACCCCGGTCGTCCGGGTCGAGCCCGTGTGGCGCGAGTGGATGGAGCGGTGGCCCACCCCGGCGGCGCTGGCCGACGCCCCGACGTCCGAGGTGCTCCGCGCCTGGGGCCGGCTCGGCTATCCGCGCCGGGCGCTGCGGCTCGCGGACTGCGCGCGGGCGATCGTGGCCCGGCACGACGGGGAGGTCCCGTCCGGGGAGGAGGCCCTGCGTGCGCTGCCCGGCATCGGGGAGTACACCGCGGGGGCCGTCCGCGCCTTCGCCTTCGGCCGCCGCGCCGTCGTCGTGGACACGAACGTGAGGCGGGTCCAGGCCCGCGCCGTCACCGGCGTCGCGCTGCCGGCGCCGTCGTACACGGCGGCGGAGCGGCGGCTGGCCGTCTCCCTGGTGCCCGACGGCGACGAGGACGCCGCGACGTGGGCGGCCGCGTCCATGGAGCTGGGGGCGCTGGTCTGCACCGCCCGGACCCCGCGGTGCGACCGGTGCCCGGTCCAGGACCTGTGCGCCTGGCGCCTGGCCGGGTTCCCGCCGGACGAGCACGCGCACCGGCGGCGGACCCAGTCCTGGGACGGCACCGACCGGCAGGTGCGGGGCCGGGTCATGGCCGCGCTGCGCACCGCCGAAGGCCCCGTGCACCGTGCTCTGCTGGCCGACGCCGGTCCGGAGTCCCAGCTCGACCGGTGCCTGGCCGGGCTGGTGGAGGACGGGCTGGCCGAGACCGACGAGGCCGGCCGGTTCATGCTCCCGGCGTGACTCTCCGGCCGCCGTCGCTGCTCAGAGGTCCAGCAGCATGCGCGAGTTGCCGAGGGTGTTCGGCTTGACCCGCGCGAGGTCGAGGAACTCGGCCACCCCGTCGTCGTGCGACCGCAGCAGCTCGGCGTAGACCTCGCCGGTCACCGGGGTCCCGTCGATCTCGCGGAAACCGTGGGCGGCGAAGAAGTCGACCTCGAACGTGAGGCAGAACAGGCGCTTGAGTCCCATCTCCCGCGCCCGCAGGATCAGCTCCTCGACGAGAGCGTGCCCCAGCCCGCGCCCCCTCCAGGCCGGGTCGACGGCGAGCGTGCGGATCTCGGCGAGGTCGGCCCACATCACGTGCAGCGCGCCGCACCCGACCAGGCCCGCCTCCGGCCCGGCGTCGGCCACGAGGAACTCCTGCACCGACTCGTAGTAGCCGACGAGCTCCTTGGCCAGCAGGATGCGGTCCGTCGCGTACGGGGCGACGAGGTCGCGCACGCCGCGGACGTCCGCGGGCAGGGCGGGCCGGATGCGGAACGGTGCGTTCGACAGGTCGGGCACGTCAGCACCCTACGCGCGACGCCGGCACGCGGCCCGCACAGCGGCCGCGGACGGATCAGTCGGCCTCGACGAGCCCCGCGGCCGTGATCTCGTCGACGACGAGGTCCGTGACCACCCCGGCGGCCAGCGCGGCGCGCAACGGGGCGATCTTGTTGTCGCCCGCGGCGGCGCACAGCCGTCGCGGGAACCGCCGGAGCTGGTCCGGGGTGGGCCCCGTGGCCCGAGCGTTGATGGCGATGTCGCGGAACGACCCGTCAGGACGCAGGAAGACCGTGCAGACGTCGCCGACCACACCCGCGCCCTCGAGCGCCGCCACGTCCTCGGGTTCCAGGTACCCGGCCGAGTAGACGTGCGACGGGACACCGCCGGTGAGCGCACCCACGGAGAACACCGCGAGATCCGTCCTGGCCTGCACGTCGAGGACGCGGCGCACCGACCGCTCCCGCCACATGGCGTCCCGGGTCTCGGCGAAGTCGAAGAAGGCCGGCACGGGAAACGGGTGGGCGTGGGCCTCGAAGGTGGCCGCGATACGGTCCAGGAGGTCCCCGGCGTAGGCGACGCCGGAGGTCCGGTTGTTCGCCGCGCCGTTGAGCTGCACGACGGCGGAGCCCCGGGTGGGCTTGTCCATGAGGTGGCCCGCCACGGCGGCCAGCGTGGTCCCCCAGGCGATGCCGAGCACCATGTCGGAGTCGAACCAGCGCGTCACCAGACGGGCGGTGGTGCGGGCCACCTGACCGAGCCGTTGCGCGTCGTCGGCGGCGTCCGGCACCGGCACGACGTAGGTGTCGATGTCGTACTGCGCCGCGAGCCGCTGGCCGAGACCGGGTGCACGAGTGTGCGTGGGCCGCAGCGTGATCTCCACGACACCGGTCTCCCGCGCCCTCTTGAGCAGGCGCGACACGGTCGACCGCGACGTGCGCAGGTGCCGCGCGATCGTCTCCATCTTCATGTCCTGCAGGTAGTACATGGTCGCGGCCATGACCACGTCGCGTTCCCGGGGAGTCGTCACGGAACCAGGGTGCCGCAGCATGCCGCCAGATGCACGTTCGTGCATCTGGCTTGCGAGAATGTTCGACCGATGGTGCTCTGAGTTCCAGTCCGACCGAGAGGAGCACCCCCGATGGCCTCCCGACTCACTGCCGAGTCACGAACCCGCGCCCTGGCTGCGCTCGAGAGCTCGCAGGACTCCGCCTCCGAGCTCGACGTCCTCGTCATCGGCGGCGGGGTCACCGGCGCCGGCATCGCTCTCGACTCCGTCACGCGCGGGCTGTCCACCGCGATCGTCGAGTCCCAGGACTGGTCCGCAGGCACCTCCAGCTGGTCCAGCAAGCTGGTCCACGGCGGCCTGCGCTACCTGCAGATGCTCGACTTCTCCCTCGTGCACGAGGCGCTCACCGAACGCGACCTGCTCCTCAAGGAGCTCGCCCCGCACCTCGTCAAGCCCGTCCCCTTCCTGTACCCCCTCGAGCACCGGGTGTGGGAACGGGCCTACGTCGGGGCCGGCATCGCGCTGTACGACACCCTGGCCTCGGTCGCCCCGGGGAAGCGCGCGATGCCGCTGCACCGGCACCTGACCCGTCGGCAGATCAGCCGGAAGTTCCCGGACCTCGCGCACGAGGCCGCGATCGGCGCCGTGCAGTACTGGGACGCCTCCGTCGACGACTCGCGCCTCGTCGCCACGCTGGTCCGCACCGCGGTCGACTACGGCGCGCACGCCGCCACCCGCACCCAGGTCGTCGAGCTCACCAAGAGCAGCACCGGCACGGTCAACGGGGCCGTCGTCGTCGACCTGGAGACCGGTCGCGAGATCACGGTCCGCGCCCGGCACGTCATCAACGCCACCGGCGTGTGGACCGAGGACACCGAGGCCCTGGCCGGGGACGAGGGCGGCCTGCACGTGCTGGCCTCCAAGGGCATCCACGTCGTCGTCCCCCGGGAGCGCATCAAGGGGCAGGTCGGCCTGATCCTGCAGACCGAGAAGTCGGTGCTGTTCATCATCCCCTGGTCCCGGTACTGGATCATCGGCACCACGGACACCCCGTGGGAGCTGGACCCGGTCCATCCGGTGGCCACCGCGGCCGACATCGACTACGTGCTCGACCACGCCAACGCGGTGCTGGCCCACCCGCTCACGCGCGAGGACGTCATCGGCACCTACGCCGGCCTGCGTCCGCTGCTGCAGCCGGGCACCAAGGAGGGCACGAGCTCGGCGAAGGTCTCGCGCGAGCACACCGTCGCCTCCCCCGCCCCGGGCCTGACCGTCATCGCCGGCGGGAAGCTGACCACCTATCGCGTGATGGCCAAGGACGCCGTCGACTTCGCGATCGGCCAGCGGGCGCACGCGCTGCCGTCGGTGACCCACCAGATCCCGCTCATCGGCGCGGTCGGCCTGTCCGCCGCCCGTCGCCAGGCCCGCACCTGGGCGCAGCGGTACGGCTGGAGCCCGGCGATGGTCGACCACCTCCTGCACCGCTACGGCTCGGCGCTGCGCGAGCTCGTGACCCTGTGCGAGGAGGACCCGGGGCTCGCCGAACCGCTGGAGCACGCCCCCGCCTACCTGCGGGCCGAGATCCACTACGCGGTCAGCCACGAGGGCGCGCTGCACCTGGAGGACCTGCTCGTGAGACGTACCCGGCTCGTCTACGAGGTGGCCGACAAGGGGCGTGCCGCCCTCGAGGAGATCGCCGGGATCGCCGCACCCCTGCTCGGCTGGGACGACGAGACCAGGAAGCGGGAGATCGAGAGCTACCGGGCCCGGGCGGACGCCGAGGACGCGGCGGCCCAGGCCCCCGACGACGAGGCGGCCGCCGAGGCCCGGGGCAACGCCGGCGACCTGACGACGCTGCGGCCTCTGCGCACCTGACAGGACCCCCGGTCGCGCCGTCGCAGCATCGGCGGCGCGGCCGGTTCGCCGCGGCGACGAGGTCGTGGCACGACGCTCCGGGCACGGGCCCGGACCGAGAAGAGAAAGCGAGACGACGATGTCAACAGGCGAACTCTTCGTCAGCGAGATGCTGGGAACCGGGATGCTGCTGCTCCTCGGTGCCGGTGTCGTGGCGAACGTCATCCTGCCGAAGAACAAGGGGTTCAACGGCGGATGGCTTCTCATCAACTTCGGATGGGGCCTGGGTGTGTTCTCCGGTGTGTACGTCGCGTTCGCCAGCGGCGCCCACATCAACCCGGCCGTGACGTTCGGCATCTGGGCCAGCGGCGCCGAGGAGTTCGGTCCGGGCATCCCCGTCACCCTGGCGAACGGTGCGATCTACATCTCCGCCCAGATCGTCGGTGCCGCGCTCGGTTCCGCGATCGCCTTCCTCGCCTACAAGAAGCACTTCGACGAGGAGGCGCCGGCGCCGATCAAGCTCGCGGTGTTCTCCACCGGACCCGAGATCCGCTCCTACGGGTGGAACTTCGTCACCGAGGTCATCGGCACCTTCGTGCTGGTGTTCGTGGTGCTGAACTTCGGCAACTGGCCGGGTGACATCGGCCCGCTCGCCGTCGCCCTCCTGGTGGTCGGGATCGGTGCGAGCCTCGGTGGCCCCACCGGCTACGCCATCAACCCGGCCCGTGACCTCGGCCCCCGCATCGCGCACGCGCTGCTGCCGATCAAGGGCAAGGGTTCCAGCGACTGGGGCTACTCCTGGGTGCCGGTCCTCGGCCCCATCGTCGGCGGCGTCCTCGCCGGCCTGTTCGCTCCTCTGGTCGCCTTCGGCTGAGCCCGGCCCGGCGACCACCCATCCGTACCGCAATGACGCAACGACACGAAGGACATACCCATGGCTGACTACGTCCTCGCCATCGACCAGGGCACCACGAGCTCGCGTGCCATCGTCTTCGACCACTCCGGCCGCATCGTCTCGACCGGCCAGCTCGAGCACGACCAGATCTTCCCGAAGGCGGGCTGGGTCGAGCACAACCCCGAGCAGATCTGGAACAACACCCGCGAGGTCGTCGGCCTCGCCCTCACCCGCGGCAACCTCTCGCACGAGGACGTCGCCGCCGTCGGCATCACGAACCAGCGTGAGACCACGGTCGTGTGGGACAAGAACACCGGCAAGCCCGTCTACAACGCCATCGTCTGGCAGGACACCCGCACCCAGGCGATCGTGGACGAGCTGGGCGGCTCCGAGGGCCCCGAGAAGTACAAGTCGATCGTCGGGCTGCCGCTCGCGACCTACTTCTCCGGCCCGAAGATCAAGTGGATCCTCGACAACGTCGAGGGCGCCCGGGAGGCCGCGGACCGCGGCGACCTGCTGTTCGGCAATACCGACAGCTGGGTCCTGTGGAACATGACCGGCGGGACGGACGGCGGCGTGCACGTCACCGACGTCACCAACGCCTCGCGCACCATGCTCATGGACCTCGACACCCTCTCCTGGCGGGAGGACATCGCCGCGGACATGGGCATCCCGCTGTCGATGCTCCCCGAGATCCGGTCCTCGTCCGAGATCTACGGTCACGGACGCCCCCGCGGCATGGTCCCCGGTGTCCCGATCGCGGGCATCCTCGGCGACCAGCAGGCCGCCACCTTCGGCCAGGCGTGCTTCGAGGTCGGGACCGCGAAGAACACCTACGGCACCGGTAACTTCATGCTGCTCAACACCGGTACCGAGAAGGTGGCCAGCGAGAACGGTCTGCTCACCACGGTCTGCTACAAGATCGGGGACGCCGACGCCGTCTACGCCCTCGAGGGTGCCATCGCCGTCACCGGCTCGCTGGTCCAGTGGCTGCGGGACAACCTGGGGCTGTTCGACGACGCCCCGGACATCGAGTACCTGGCCGGCAAGGTCGACGACAACGGCGGCGCCTACTTCGTGCCGGCGTTCTCCGGCCTGTTCGCCCCGTACTGGCGGTCGGACGCCCGCGGTGCGCTCGTGGGCCTGACGCGGTACGTCAACCGCAACCACATCGCCCGCGCGGCCCTGGAGGCGGTCGCCTTCCAGACGCGCGAGGTCATGGACGCCATGCGGGCCGACTCCGGTGTGGACCTGACCGAGCTGAAGGTCGACGGCGGCATGGTCGCCAACAACCTGCTCATGCAGTTCCAGGCGGACCAGCTCGGCGTCGACGTCGTGCGGCCCGAGGTCGCCGAGACCACGGCCCTCGGTGCGGCGTACGCCGCCGGCATCGCCGTCGGCTTCTGGTCGGGCGAGCAGGACGTCCGCGACAACTGGATCGAGGGCCAGCGGTGGACGCCGTCGCTGCCCGAGGACGAGCGCGAGCGGCTGTACCGCCAGTGGAAGAAGGCGGTGACCAAGACCTTCGACTGGGTCGACGAAGACACCAAGTAGTTGTGCCGCCGAGGGGACGGCACGACCCGCACGACCGTGTTCACGCGCCCTGGGGGGCGCTCCACTTCGGGAACATCGACGGTCGCACGGGTCGTGCCGTCCCCTCGGCTCGTCCGCGCCGTGCGGTGCGGGGCGAGGCTCGTAGGCTGGCGTCGTGAAGAGCACCGTCACGAGCGAGTCCGCGTACACGATCCCCGGCGTCCACGTCACCGACCGCACCCTGACGGTGCCGCTGGACTGGTCCGCCCCCGCCGACGACCGCACGCTCAGCGTGTTCGTGCGTGAGCTGGTGGATCCGACGAAACGGTCCGAGGACCTGCCGCTGCTGGTGTTCCTGCAGGGTGGCCCCGGCGGCAAGGGTCCCCGCCCCACGGGTCCCGACGGCTGGGTCGGCGAGGCGCTGAAGCGGTTCCGGGTCGTGCTGCTCGACCAGCGCGGCACCGGGCGTTCGACGGCGGTGCGGGCCCGTGCGCTCGCCGCCCTCGGCTCCCCCGAGGTCCAGGCCGAGTACCTGTCGCACCTGCGTGCCGACTCCATCGTCCGCGACGCCGAGCACGTGCGGAAGTCCATCTACGGCGGCCGTCGCTGGTCGACGCTCGGACAGTCCTACGGCGGGTTCGTCACCCTGACCTACCTGTCGCTCGCCCCCGAGGGCCTGGCGGCGTCCTACGTGACCGGGGGCCTGGCCGGCCTCGACGCCGGGCCCGAGGAGGTCTACCGGCGCACGCAGGCGCGGGTCGCGACGAAGAACGCGCAGTACCGCGGCCGGTACCCCGACGACGTGCCCCGGATCGCCCGGATCGCGGACCGGATCGCCGACGGCGACGTGCGGCTGCCCGGTGGAGACCTGCTGAGCATCGAGCGCTTCCAGTCGCTGGGGATGGCCTTCGGCATGGGCCCCGGGTTCGAGCGCGTGCACTGGATCGTCGACGAGGCCTTCGACGCCGGGGCACCGGACGAGCTCACCGACACCTTCCTCGCGGACGTCGAGGCCGCCACGGGGTTCGCCACCAACCCGATGTACGCCGTGCTGCACGAGTCGATCTACGCCCAGGCGGGCACCGGGCCGACGGCGTGGGCCGCGCAGCAGGTGCGCGAGAGCGACCCGAAGTTCGCCGCGGGCGCGCGCCCGCTGCTGTTCACCGGCGAGATGATCTACCCCTGGATGTTCGACCAGGTCGCCGCGCTGCGCCCGTTCCGCGACGCGGCGCAGGCCCTGGCCGCCCGCCGTGACTGGGGCGACCTGTACGACACCGCGGTGCTGGCCGCCAACGAGGTGCCGATGGAGGCGGCGGTCTACTTCGACGACATGTTCGTCGACGCCGCGCTCTCCCTGGACACCGCCTCCCGGGTCGGGAACGCCCGGGCATGGGTCACCAACCAGTTCGAGCACGACGGGCTGCGCGCCGGCGACGTGTTCACGACGCTGCTCGACCGCCTCGACGCCCGGGGCGGTCCGGTGCGCGACTGAACCGTCCGGTGCGCCGGGGGCGCTGACGCGCGAACAGCGCCGACCTGCGGAAGTCTCGTGACCAGCGGTAGCGCCGCCCCGGCGGCCCGAACCCGGAGGGAGCCGTGGACGCGGAGACCTGGCGGAACATCGCCCTGGTGCTGGGGTTCGTGCTGCTCGGCGGGGTGTTCGCCGGGACCGAGTTCGCCCTCGTCTCGCTGCGCGAGGGGCAGATCGCCGAGCTGGAGCGCCACGGGTCGCGCGGGCGCCGGGTCGCCGCCGTCGCCCGCGACCCCAACAGGTTCCTCGCCGCCGTGCAGATCGGCGTCACGGTGGCCGGGTTCTTCTCCGCCGCCTACGGCGCGTCGACGCTCGCCCCCGACCTCGCGCCGGTGCTGGAGTCGCTCGGCCTCTCGCCGGGTGCGGCGTCGACCGCCGCCCTGGTCACGCTGACGCTGCTCGTCGCCTACGCCTCCCTGGTGCTGGGCGAGCTCGTCCCGAAGCGGCTGGCCCTGCAACGCTCGGTCCAGGTGTCCCTCGTCGTCGGACCGCCCCTGGACCGGTTCTCGCGGATCATCCGACCCGTCATCTGGCTGCTGTCCCGCTCCACCGACGCGGTGGTCCGGCTGCTGGGCGGCAACCCGGACGTCCGGGCACCGCAGATGACCGGGGAGGAGCTGCGCCGGGCGGTCAGCGAGCACCCCGGTTTCTCCCCCGAGGAGCGCGAGATCGTGACCGACGTCTTCACGGCCTCCGAGCGGACGCTGGCCGAGGTCATGCGCCCGCGCCCCGACGTCACCTTCCTGCCGGCGGACCTCGCCGTCGACGAGGCGGTCGACGCCGTGGGGGACGAGCCCTCCACTCGGTTCCCCGTCGTGGACGACGGCGTGGACGACGTCGTCGGGTTCGTGCACCTGCGCGACCTGGTCCGCGAGCTGCGCACCCCGGCCCGACGACGGCGGACCCTGCGGGAGATCGTCCGCCCGGCCCTGGAGATGCCCGGCACCAACCGGCTGCTGCCCGCCCTGACCACGATGCGCCAGGAGGGCATCCACCTGGCCGTCGTGCGCGACGAGTACGGCGGCACCGACGGCATCGCCACCCTCGAGGACCTCGTCGAGGAGCTCGTGCGGGACATCCGCGCCGAACCGGACCCGCGCAGCCCGGAGCTCGGCACCGACGAGGTCGACGCCGGTCTCACGCTCGAGGACTTCGCCCGGGAGACCGGGATCGAGCTGCCCGAGGGGCCGTACGAGACCGCGGCGGGATTCGTGCTGGCCGCCCTGGGGCGGATCGCCGTCCCCGGCGACGTCGTCCGCGTCGCCGGGACGACGCTGACGGTGACCGCCGTGGACCGGCAGCGGATCCGGGCGCTGCACGTGGGTCCGGGACGCGGCCCGCACGACCCGGGAGGACCGGGTCCGCACTGAGGTGCGGGCCCGGTGCCGACCCGGCTCAGGGGGACGGGTCGTCGTCCTGGTCGGGGTCGGGGGCGTGCCGTTCGAGGAACCGGTACACGTCGGTGTCGTCCACGCCCGGGAACACCCCCCGGGGCAGTGCGGCGAGGACCTGCTGGTGCATGCGCGCGCTCGGCCACGACGCACGCTCCCACCGCTGCGCCAGGTCCTCGGGGGGCCGCCGGCAGCACGCCGGGTCCGGGCAGGTCGACGTGCGCCGCACCCGCGTGTCCCGGCCGCGGAACCACTTGGCGTGGGCGTACGGCACCCCGACCGTGATGGAGAACTGGCTTCCGTCGGCCGCCGTCCCGGTCTGCACCGAGTCCCAGAAGGTCCCCGCCGGGGTGTCCGTGTACTGGTAGGACTCGGTCGCCCGGTCGCGCCGCGTGAACGCCTCCCGCGCGGGCCATCGCCGGCAGACGAGCTGCCCCTCGATCGCGCCGGTCACGTCCTGCGGCAGCGGCAGCCCGTCGTTCGCGTAGCCGCGGAACAGGGCGCCGTCGTCCCCGACCCGCAGGAAGTGCAGCGGGATGCCGAGGTGGACGGTGGCGAGGTTGGTCAGCCGCATGGCGGCGGCCTCGTGGGTGACCCCGAACGAGTCGCGGAAGTCCTCCACCGCCAGGTCCTTGGCCCGCTTGTGCTGCTCGAGGAAGCTGACGGCCGTCGACTGCGGCATGAGGCAGGCCGCGGCGAAGTAGGTGATCTCGACGCGCTGGCGCAGGAAGTCGGCGTAGGACCGCGGACGCTCGTGGCCCAGGACCCGGTGGGCGATCGCCTGCAGGGCCAGCGAGCGCAGACCGTGCCCGCCCGGGATCGACGCCGGCGGCAGGTACACGCGCCCGTTCTTCCAGTCCGTCACCGACCGGGCCGAGCGCGGCAGGTCGTCCACGTGCAGGATCGTCAGGCCCAGCTCCCCGGCCATCTGCGCCACGGTGCGGTGCGTGAGCGCACCACCGGTGTAGCCGGCGCGCCGCGTCATGTCCTCGGCCAGCGCCTCGATCTCGGGCAGGTGGTTGTCGCGGTCCTGGCGCTCGCGGCGCAGCACGGTGTTGGCCCGCCGCGCCTCCTCCGGCGTCGCGATCGCTTCCTCCTCGCGGCGCGCCAGCTCGTCGTGCAGCCCCACGAGGTGCTCCAGCACCGGTACGGGCAACCGCTGGCTGGGCTTCACGACCGGCAGCCCGAGGGCTCCGAACAACGGTCCGCGCTGCGCACGCTCGAGCGCGATCTCCAGCGCGGCGCGACGCGACGGCGGCTCGTCGGCGAGCAGGTCCGTCAACGGCACCTCGAGGGTCTCGGCGATCGCCCGCAGCAGGGACAGCCGGGGTTCGCGTCGCCCGTTCTCGACGAGCGAGAGCAGGCTCGGGGCGGACTCCACCTGACGCCCCAGGGCCTCGAGCGTGAGCCCGCGGGACGTCCGGGCGTGGCGGATGCGGCGCCCCAGGGTGATCAGGTCCGGGGCCTCCGACGTCGGTTCGACGGTCATCTCTTCACGCTACGTGAAGATCAGCCGATCTTCATAGCGTCCACGGCACCAAAGACCGCCTGACCAGGAGGAGAATGTGAAGCAGGAGCTCGTCGTCCCGGCGGGCACACCCGACGGACGGAGCAGCCATGACCTTCACCGCGAACCCCCGCCGGACACGGCTGGCCCTCGCCGAGCTCACCCCGGACGTCCTCGACCGCACCGACGGCTTCGGCCTCACCGCGACCGACACGGGATCGGCAGGCCGGACGTCGCCGCGGGACGTGCGCGCGTGGGTCGACGAGATCGCCGCGCTCACGCAGCCCGACGAGATCGTGTGGTGCGACGGCTCCGCCGCGGAGAAGCAGCGTCTGATCGACGAGATGGTCGAGACGGGCACCCTCGTGAAGCTCGCCGAGGACAAGCGCCCGAACTCCTACCTCGCCCGGTCGAACCCGTCCGACGTGGCCCGGGTCGAGTCCCGGACCTTCATCTGCTCCGAGCGCGAGGAGGACGCCGGCCCCACCAACAACTGGTGCGACCCGGCCACGATGCGCGACGAGCTCGACGGGGTCTTCGAGGGCTCGATGCGGGGCCGCACGATGTACGTCGTGCCGTTCTCCATGGGGCCGGTGGGCGGCCCGATCTCCCAGGTCGGCGTGGAGGTCACCGACTCGCCCTACGTCGTGGTGTCCATGCACGTGATGACCCGGGTCTCGCCGCGCGTGGTCGACCTCATCGACGGCGGGCAGCAGTGGGTGCCGGCCGTGCACTCGGTGGGTGCGCCGCTGGCCGAGGGCGAGGAGGACGTCGCCTGGCCCTGCAACGACACCAAGTACATCGTGCACTACCCCGAGAGCCGCGAGATCTGGTCCTACGGCTCCGGCTACGGCGGCAACGCCCTGCTCGGCAAGAAGTGCTTCGCGCTGCGCATCGCCTCCGCGATGGCCCGCGACGAGGGCTGGCTGGCCGAGCACATGCTGCTCATCCGCGTCACCTCCCCCGAGCAGCGGCAGTACCACGTGGCCGCCGCCTTCCCCAGCGCCTGCGGCAAGACCAACCTCGCGATGCTGCAGCCGACGATCCCCGGCTGGACGGTCGAGACGATCGGCGACGACATCGTGTGGATGCGTCCCGGCCCGGACGGCACCCTGCGTGCGATCAACCCGGAGGCCGGGTTCTTCGGCGTCGCCCCCGGCACCGGCGTGGACACCAACCCGACGGCGATCGAGACGCTGACGCACGACGTCATCTTCACCAACGTGGCCCTGACCGACGACGGCGACGTCTGGTGGGAGGGACTGACCCCGGAGCCGCCGGCGCACCTGATCGACTGGCAGGGCGAGGACTGGACCCCGGACTCCGACCGCCCGGCGGCCCACCCGAACTCGCGCTTCACCGTCGCGGCCGCCCAGTGCCCGACCATCGCCGACGTCTGGGAGGACCCCGCCGGCGTCCCGGTCGACGCGATCGTCTTCGGCGGCCGCCGGGCGTCGAACGTCCCGCTGGTCACCCAGGCGACGAGCTGGGACCACGGCGTGTTCATGGGCGCCACCATCAGCTCGGAGCGCACCGCCGCGGCCGAGGGCGCCGTCGGCGAGCTGCGCCGCGACCCCTTCGCCATGCTGCCGTTCTGCGGCTACAACATGGCCGACCACTGGGGCCACTGGCTGGAGGTCGGCGCCGGCCTGCCCGCCGAGCACCGCCCGAAGATCTTCCAGGTCAACTGGTTCCGCAAGGACGCCGAGGGTCGGTTCATCTGGCCCGGGTTCGGGGAGAACTCCCGGGTCATCAAGTGGATCGCCGGGCAGATCGATCGCTCCCGCGGCGTGCGGACCGACAGCGGTGCGGTCGCGTCGCCCCTGGGCCTGCTCCCCGCCGCCGGGGCGCTCGACACCAGCGGCCTCGACCTGTCCGACGAGGAGATGGCGGCGCTGTTCGACGTCCCGGCCGAGGCCTGGCTCGCCGAGACGGACCTCACCGAGGAGTTCTTCGCCCGGTTCGGCGACCACCTGCCCCGCGAGATGACGACGCAGCTCGAGCGCCTGCGCGGCCGCCTGCGCTGACCCCGGGAGACCAACGAGCGTGCCCGGTGTGGACGTCATCCGTCACGATGGCGTCGACACCGGGCACGCTCGTTGCCGGAGGTCTCAGGTGTAGCGCATCCCCATCAGCTCGCGGACGTCGGTGAGCGTCCCTTCGGCCAGCACGTTCGCGCGGGCGTTGCCCCGGCGCAGCACGTCGCCGACGACGGCAGCACCGTCGGCCGCCAGGGCCCGCCGGCGGGCACGCACCGGGCGCAGCCCCTCGACGACCCCCTCGGTGACGACCTGCTTGAGCCGACCCGCACCTCCCGCACCGACGGAGGCCGCCAGCGACTCCGGTGTCGTCCCGGCGAAGTGGGCACCGATGCGCAGCAGGTTGGCGACCTCCGGGCGGGTCTCGGGGTCGAAGGTGATGTGGCGCTCGGAGTCGGTGCGCGCCCGCCGGAAGAACGCCGCCGTGTCGTCCTCCGACGCCCTCAGCTCCAGGGAGTTCCCCCGGGACTTCGCCATCTTCACGCCGTCGTGCCCGAGCACCGTCACCGCGTCCGTCAGCAGCGCGTCCGGCTCGGCGAAGTACGGCTGGGCGGCGGTGAAACGCTGGTTGAACCGCCGCGCCACCGCCCTGGAGACCTCCAGGTGCGGCAGCTGGTCGGCGCCGACGGGCACCAGGTTCCCGTGCACGGCCAGGATGTCGGCGGCCTGGTGCACCGGGTAGGTGAGCAGCAGGCCGGACATCCCTCGTCCCTGCCGGCCGGCGGCGTCCGAGGCCTCGGACTTCACCGTCGGGTTGCGTTCCAGCTCGGCGACGGTCACCAGCGACAGGAAGGGCAGCATGAGCTGGTGCAGGGCGGGGACCGCCGAGTGGGTGAAGATCGTGGTGCGGTCCGGGTCGATGCCGGCCGCGAGATAGTCGAGCACCACCTCGCGCACGACTCCGGGCAGGTCACCGGTCTCGTCACGGTCGGTGATCACCTGGTAGTCGGCGATCACGAGCACGACGTCGAGGCCCGCCTGCTGCAGCCTGACCCGGTTGGCGAGCGTGGCCAGGTAGTGGCCCAGGTGGAGGGCGCCGGTGGGTCGGTCCCCGGTCAGGACCCGGAACCGGGAGGGGTCGCGGGTGATCTGCGCCTCGATCTCGGCGCTGCGGGCACGGGCGGCCCGGACGGAGGCGGTTTCGGTGTCGGTCGCGGCGGTCATCGTGGGCTCCTTCGGTGGGGAGCGACCCACCGAAGGCCCGACGTCGGCCGATACGCGACGAGTCCCGGGCTGCGGCGGGCAGCTCGGGACTCGGGTGGCTCGGGGCGCGTCAGGTCACGGCTGCAGTCGCAGCCGCCACCAGTCGTTACGCCCCGTCATGAGGCCAACCTAGCGCACCGCGCGGCGGGCCCGCGGCGCTCCTGCCACGATCGATCCCATGGGAATCGCGGTGCTCGCCCCCTTCGCCGTCCTGGTGCTCGCCTGGGCGCTCGTCTCGGGCGCCCTGCAGCGCCGGGAGGTGACCGGGCCGCTCGTCTTCGTCGCCGCCGGGGCCCTGCTGGCCAACGACGCCTGGGGGCCGTTCCCGGTGAACATCGAGACGGCGTCGGTCCACACCCTCGCCGAGATCACGCTGGCCCTCGTGCTGTTCGCCGACGCCGCCCGCATCAACCTGCGCAACCTGCGGCGCAACGCGACGTTGCCGCTGCGGCTGCTCCTCGTCGGGTTCCCGCTCACGCTGCTGCTCGGGTTCGGGGCCGCGGTACTGATCCTGGCCGACCTGCCGTGGGAGCTGGCGCTGCTCGTCGCGGCGGCGCTGGCTCCGACCGACGCCGCGCTCAGCGCCCAGGTGATCGGCGACCGGCGGGTGCCCGGTCGCCTGCGCGTCGCCGTCAACGTCGAGTCCGGACTCAACGACGGCGTGGTCACCCCCGTGGTGACGCTCGCGATCGCCCTGGCAGGCATCACGCTGGGCGTGGGATCGCTGGAACGCACGGGAGTTGCCGGTGCACTGCTGGAGCTCGGCCTGGGAGTCTCCGTCGGCGGGGGCATCGGTCTGCTCGGCGCCTGGGGCGTGACCCTGTCCGCCCGGCGCGGGTGGGCCGAACCCGGTGCGCTGCCGATCGGGACCCTGGCCACCGGGGTCGGGGCCTTCGCCGTGTCGCTCTCCGTCTCCGGCAACGGGTTCGTGGCCGCCTTCGTCGGCGGACTGGTCTTCGGTCTGGTCGTCGACCGCGAGCAGGGCGACGAGCACGAGCTCACCGAGCTGACCGAGCTGGGCGGGGAGCTCATGACCTTCGTGGTGTGGTTCCTGTTCGGCGCAGCGCTGGTGCCGATCGCGATCGAGCAGCTGAGCGTCGCCACGGTCGGCTACGCGCTGCTGAGCCTCACCGTCGTGCGGATGCTCCCGGTGGTGCTGGCGATGACGGGCACCGGCCTGGCCTCCCGGGACGTGCTGTTCCTCGGCTGGTTCGGCCCACGGGGGCTCGCCTCGGTGGTGTTCGCCCTCCTGGCGGTCGAGAGTCTCGGCGAGTCCGAACCCGTGCTGTCGGCCGTCGCGACCATCACCACGACCGTGATGCTCTCCGTCCTGCTCCACGGCGCCTCGGCCGGCCCCGTCGCCGCCCGGTACGGGATGCTGGACGAGATGCACGTGCGCGGGCGGTCGAGCAAGCTCGGACCCCCGCGCGGTCGGGTCGGCCATGGACGCTGACGTTGCAGCGGCGTCCCGTCAGTAGGCCTCCGGCGGCACGGGTGCCTGGGCGACCAGCACGTGCTCCAGGTCGGACGCGTCCACCAGCGGGTCGTCGAGGTCGACGGTGATCTGCGAGTGCGCCAGCAGCTTGGCCCCGCCGGTGATCGTCGAATGCAGAGCCCCGAACTCACCGACCTGGGTGTCCTCCAGCACGGTACCGACGAACCGGTTCCCGCGCGGCGAGATCGTCTCGAGCGACTCGCCCTCCGCGATCTGCCCGCGACGGGCCATCAGTGCCAGGCGCGCCGAGGTGCCGGTCCCCGTCGGGCTGCGGCAGAGCACGCCGGGGTGCACGTAGGTGGCCGACGGCGACTCGTACCGCCCCTCGCCGATCTGCCGGACGGGCCCCATGAAGTGGGCGAACGGCAGCGGCCCGACGTGGCCCAGCTCCGGGTGCTCCTCACGCAGGCCCGGGCGTGCCGCGCGCACGAAGGCGTCCCCGAACGCCGTCAGCGCGATCTGGCTCTCGCGGTCGATCGTGAACCCGTACCGGGCGGCGTCGATGAGGGCGTAGTACGCCCCGGACCACACGAGGTCGAACTCGACGCGGCCGTAGCGCGGGACGTCGACCGACAGGCCCTCGTCGGCCACGTACGCCGGTTCGCCCTGCGTGGTGATGGACCGGACCCGGCCGCCCTCGTTGTGTGCCGTCACCCGGGCGAGCCCCGCCGGCGACTCCAGCACGACGCTCTGGGTGCCCTCGACCATCGGGATCATGCCGCTGCTGAGCAGCGCCGTCGCCGTGCAGATCGTGTTGGACCCCGAGTAGAGGGGGTACCCCATCGCCTCCATGATGATGTAGCCGGCCTGCGCCTCGGGGTGGCTCGGCTCGACGATGAGGTCCACCGACATCGCCGGGTCCCCGTACGGCTCGGACAGCAGCAGCCGCCGCAACCCGTCCCCCTCACGCTGCAGGTAGCGGGCCTTCTCCAGCACGGTCGTGCCCTGCAGGGGTTCGACGCCGGCGGTCACGATCCGGCTGACGTCGCCGCCGGACTGGGTGTCGATCAGGTGCAGCGTGCGTTCACGGTGCATGGGGAGCTCCCACGTCCTCCCAGTGCCGGTCCGGGACCACGACCAGCTTGCCGATGTAGGCCTTGTTCATGAAGGTGCGCTGCGCCTCGTGGAAGTCGGACAGCCGGAACGTCCGGTCCAGCAGCGGCCTGATGTCGCCGTCCTCGATGTAGCGCCGCAGGCGGCGGAAGGCCGTGCGCGTGCCCTGCGAGGAGCCGTGCAGCTCGAGCTGCTTGAGGTACATGGTGCGCAGGTCCAGGTTCACCACCGGCCCGCCGATCGCCCCGGCCGTCGTGTACCGGCCCTCCGGCCGCAGGATGCGCAGCAGGTCGTTGAACATCGCCCCGCCCACCAGGTCCGCGACGACGTCGACCGGCCCGTCCACGACGCGGGCGACCTCTCTGACCAGGTCGTCGCCGTCCCGCAGGACGACGTCCTCCGCACCGATCCCGCGCAGGGCCTCCTCCTTGCCGCTGCTCGTCACCGCGTAGGGGACGGCGCCGCGGACCCGGGCGAGCTGCACGATCGCGGACCCGACCCCGCCGGAGGCCCCGGTGACCAGGATGCGCTCGCCCTCGGCGAGCCGGGCCCGGTCCAGCATCTGCTCGGCGGTGAGGTAGGCGCAGCAGAAGGTGGCGAGCCCGGCGTCGCTGATGTCGCGGGTGATCTCGTACGCGTTCTCGGCCGGCACCGTCTGGTACTCGGCGTACCCGCCGTCGCGGCCGTGCCCGATGTAGTCGATGTCGGCCAGGGAGTCGTCGCCCTCGGGCCGGTTGTAGATCGAGAAGTCGACCATGACGCGTTCGCCGACACGGTCCGCGGGGACCCCGTCGCCGACCGCGACGATCCTGCCCACGGTGTCCGTGCCCTGGATGCGGGGGAACCGGAGCGTGGAGCGTCCTCGCCGCCAGGTGGAGACCTCGGCGGGGTCGGTCTCGCTGCCGTAGGCGCCCTCGCGCACCCACACGTCGGTGTTGTTCATCCCGCAGGCGTGGACGTCGAGGAGGACCTCCCCGGGCCCCGGGCTCGGCGTGGGCACGTCGTCCCGGTAGACGAGCTGGTCGAGCCCGCCGTGCCCCACGAGCTGAACGGCCTTCATCCGGTCCGGGATCGGCTCCATCCATCGACACTAGGTCATCCGGTCCCGACCGTCCTGGTGGGCCGGGGTCAGGCCGCGAACGGCTCCACGCCGGTCGCCTCGACCGACAACGCCCAGAGCCGGTCGGCGGCTGCGGGGTCGACCGCCCAGTGCTTGACGCCACCGGCCCGGACGTCCGTGGTGTCGTCGGCGACGAGGGCGGCCACGTCGCAGTCCTCGCAGTACACGCCGCCCCGTGACTCCAGCTCGGGGGCGGTCGCCGCCCACAACGCGGTCGCCGCGCCCTGCGCCGGTGTCTTGAACAGCGGGTTCGGGTTGCCGTCGGCGTCGATCCAGCCGCGTGCCGTCTTCTCCTCCGTGGACATGTGCCGCTGCAGCTCGGTCATGATGCCGCCCGGGTGGACCGAGTACGCGTGCACCCCCGCGTCGGCCCGCGCGTCGAGCCCGACGGCGAAGAGGGCGTTGGCCGACTTGGACTGCCCGTAGGCGACCCACGGGTCGTACTCCTCCTCGTCGAAACCGAGGTCGTCGAACCGCACGGGCGACCGGAAGTGACCGATCGAGGAGTACGACACGACGCGGGCGCCCGGCGTCAGCAGCGGGGCGACGCCCCCGACGAGGGCGAAGTGACCGAGGTGGTTCGTGCCGAACTGCGTCTCCCAGCCCTGGGCGGTGCGGCCCTCGGGCGTGGCCATGACGGCGGCCGCGTTGATCAGGAGGTCGACCGGTCTGCCGTCCCCGCGCAGGGTTCGGGCGAACGCCGCCACGGAGTCGAGGTCGGACAGGTCCAGGGGGTGCACCTCGACGCCGTCGACGTCCGCGAGCGCCTCGGCCGCGGCCGCGGGACGGCGGGCGGGGACGACGGCGGTGGCACCACGGGCGGTGAGCGCACGGACGGTCTCGATGCCGAGTCCGGAGTACCCACCGGTGACGACGGCTCGCCGCCCGGTGAGGTCGTGCTCCGCCAGCACGTCGTCGGCGGAGGATCGGTAGCCGAAGGGCGTGCCCAGCGGCTCCTGGCGTGCGGTGTGCGGGGTGGAGTCGGTCATACGACCGAACATAGACTTGAGAGTTCGCTCGAAGTCAAGGAGGTCTGGTGAAGATGTCGACGGCCCCGTCGCCCGAGGGCTACAGCATCGGCGAGCTCGCGCGCGCCGTGGGCATGTCCACGCACACGCTGCGCTGGTACGAGTCCCGCGGGCTGTTCCCCCGGGAGATCCCCCGGACCGAGTCGGGACGACGCCGCTACGAACCCGAGACGGTGGAGTGGCTGCGGCTGCTCGCCCGCCTGCGCGCGTCGGGGATGCCCGTGGCCCGCATGGCCGAGTACGCACGGCTGGTCCGGGGTGGGGAGGGCAACGAGGACGAGCGCATCGCGCTCATGGAGGCGCACTCCCGGGCCCTGACCGAGCAGATCGACACCCTCGTCGAGTGCCGCGAGGTGATCGACGGCAAGGTCGCCGCCTACCGCCGCCGTCTGGCCGAGCGTCCGCCCGGGGCGCCGTAGCGCTCCCCGCGGGGGGTGGGAGGACCGGCGGCGAGCGGTGGGAGAATCGTCGTCGTGCCCGCACCGGACCAGCCCCCGTTCGCCCACGTCGTCTACTTCGAGCCACGCATCCCCGGGAACACCGGGTCCGCGATCCGGCTCGCCGCGGTGACCGGCGCCCGTCTGCACCTCGTCGAGCCGCTCGGGTTCGACCTGTCCGAGGCGAAGCTCAAGCGCGCCGGCCTGGACTACCACGACCTGGCCGTGATGGACGTGCACCCGAGTCTGGACGCCGTCCTGGACGCGCTGCCGGACGCCCGCGTGTTCGCGTTCTCCACGCGCGGGACGACGTCGTACACGGACGTGGCGTACGAGACCGGCGACGTGCTGCTCTTCGGCCCCGAGCCGACGGGCCTGCCCGAGGAGGTGCTGGCGCACCCGCGGATCACCGACCAGCTCAAGATCCCGATGCTGCCGGGCCGACGCTCGCTCAACCTGACGAACTCGGCCTCGATCGCCGTCTACGAGGCGTGGCGCCAGCGGGGGTTCGACGGAGCCTGACCGGCACGTCGGGCGCGTACCGCGCGCCCACCCCGCGAACGGCGGCACGAGCCGCCACGATGGGGTCATGCGCTCCCACCTGTTCCAGCACACCGAACCCGAGGGCGAGCCCGGCTCGTTCCAGCTCGCCAACCCGCGGATGCTCAAGGTCGACCTCGCCGGCTCCGGCGGGTTCTTCTACGCCAAGCAGGGATCGATGGTCGCCTACCAGGGCGACGTCGACTTCGCCTACGAGGGCAGCGGATCCGTGAGCAAGCTCTTCAAGAAAGCCTTCACCGGTGAGGGCATGTCCCTCATGAAGGTCTCCGGCCGCGGCGACGTCTTCCTCGCCCAGGACGCGGACGAGGTCTTCGTCCTGTTCCTGGAGAACGAGTCCGTCACCGTCTCCGGGGACAACATCCTGGCGTTCGAGTCCTCGCTGACCTGGGACATCAACCGTGTCCAGGGGGCCTCGATGCTCACCGGCGGGCTGTTCAACACGACGTTCACGGGCTCCGGCGCGCTGGCCGTGACGGCGTACGGCACACCGATCGTGCTGAACGTGGACGAGCCGACCTTCGTGGACATGCAGTCCGCCGTGCTCTGGTCGACCTCCCTGACCAGCTCGGTGCGCAAGACCGCGAAGATGGGTGCCGTCATCGGCCGCGGCTCCGGGGAGGCCTACCAGCTCGGGCTGTCCGGGCAGGGGTTCGTCGTCGTGCAGGCGTCCGAGGGCCACCCGCTGCCGAACCAGAACGGCTGAGCGCCGGCGTCCGTCAGGACAGCAGCCAGGTGGCCGCGCGCTGCAGCAGGCGCAGGTACGACGGCGAGTCGTAGGCCCGCACGTCGTGCCCCAGCCCGCTGTACACCGTGCGTCCCCCGTGCTCCTCGGTCGCCCAGACCACCGGTTGCATCTCGCCGTCGTCGTCGGGGACCCAGCCCAGCACCTGCGTCGACGGGGCCACCCGCAGCCCGAAGTACCGCTCGTCCTGCAGCTCGACGGTCTCCGCGGCACCGGCCACGATCGGGTGCCCGCCGGTGGCCAGCCGGACCGCCGCCGGGCCGAACGGCGGGTGGTAGGACTCCCCCGGGATCCACCGGCCGCCCAGCAGGTCGCGCCAGTCCTCGGAGTCGGCGAAGGTGTTCGCCGCCTGGTGCACGGCCAGGATGCGCCCGCCGTCGCGCGCCCACTCCGCGAGCCGCCGGTGGAAGGGCCGCCACGCCTCGTCGTCGGGCCCGATGCCCGCCTCGAGGAACCCCGGCCAGGACGTTCCCGAGTTGACGACCAGCAGGTCGACCTCGTCCAGGTCGTCGAGCGCGTCCGGGAAGGTCGACCGCACGACCACGGAGGTCGAGCGGTCGTGCACGGTGAGGTCCTCCAGCACCTCGGCCAGGCGATGGCTCGTGGCGGCGTGGTCGTGCCACGGGTCCTCGTAGCGGCCGCGGCCGGCGAGGATCAGGACCTGGTGGGTGCTGGTGTCACGCGTGCTCACGGTCCCGATCGTGTCATGAACGCGTCGGGCGCGGCACGGTGGAACCGGTGATGATCGCCGTCTCGGGCAGCACGAAGCAGCGCCGGCACAGCGCCTCGTAGGTGAAGGTGCCGTCGTCCGGCAGGGGCTCGGAGGCCCCCAGCGGCTCGAGGAACGGCACGCCGTTGCGCAGCACCTGGGTGAACGCGGCGTGCAGGTCCTGGCAGCGGTCACATACCGCCCGCCGGTAGCGCACGTCGGTGGGCCCGAGCTCCAGCAGGGCCCGGATCGTCGCGAACAGCTCGCCCCGGTGGTCCAGGTCGATGCCGCACGCCAGCACGCGGGTGCCGCGCAGCACGAGCTCCTCGACGACGCGGACGTCCGCCGGGGTGAACATGTGGACCTCGTCGATCGCGACGACGTCCTCGGTGCTGTGCAGCAGCGGCTCGAGGGTGTCGAGCTTGATCGTCGGCACCGACGCCCCCGTGCGCGACACGATCTTGTCGTCGCGCACGTGCCGCGACGACTGCACCACCGCACAGCTGAGCCGCGAGTACGCCAGCGGTGCCATCTGCGCGATGAGGTCGAGCGACTTGCCGGACTTCATCGGCCCGAGCACCAGCGACAGCTCCACCGAGGCACCTCCCGTCCTGGACGGCGGGCCGGGTCCCCGCCGCACAGCACCCTAACGGTCGTCGAGGACGGGCTTGGCCGCACGGGCCAGCACCGCCTCGGCGTGCCGCAGCAGCGGGGCGTCGATCATCTGCCCGTCGAACCGCGCCGCGCCGCTGCCGGTCGACCCCGGTCCGGCGGCGGCCGCGAGGACGGCCCGTGCGTGCTCCACCTGCTCCGGGGTGGGCGCGTACGCCTTCCGGACCACGGCGGCGTGGGACGGGTGGATGCACAGCGTCGCGGAGAAGCCGACGGCGACGGCGTCGACGGCCTCGTCCCGCACGCCGTCCAGGTCCTCCAGGTCGAGGTGGACGGCGTCGATCGCGGCCTTGCCGGCGGCCCCGGCGGCCAGCAGCACCGCGGACCGGGCGTACCGGGCCACGTCCCGGTAGGTGCCGTCGTCGCGACGGCTGGCGGTGCCGCCGAGGGACGCGACGAGGTCCTCGGCACCCCACGCCAGCGCGACGACGTCGGGACGGGCGGCGAGGGCCGGTGCGGCGAGCACCCCGGCCGCCGTCTCGCACAGCGCCACGATGGCGTACGGAGACCCGTCGTGCCGCAGCAGCGGACCGACGTACCGGCCGTCGGCCTTGGGGAGCATCAGCACGGTGTAGTCGGTGTCGGCCAGCGCGTCGAGGTCACGCTGGTGGTCCTCCGTCCCGACCGGGTTGACCCGCACGATGGTGCGGGCCGGGTCGAGCGGCGTGCCGCGCACGGCCCGGCGCGCCTCGGCGCGGGCCGCCGGGTCGACGCCGTCCTCCAGGTCGAGGATGACGGCGTCGGCCCGGTCGGCGGCCTTGGCGAACCGGTCGGGGCGGTCGGCCGGGCAGAACAGCAGCGCCGGCCCGAGGGTGAACGGCCGGGGAGTCACGATCCCTCCCGGCCGAGGTCGGCGTGGCCGTCCTTGGTCCACATGAGCACCGACCGGGTGGCGACCGCGACGACGACGTCGTCCTGGTTCCGCCCGGTGTGCTCCAGCGTGACGATGCCCTGGCCCGGGCGCGACGACGAGAGGCGCCGTCCCGTCATCACGGTCTCGCCGTACAGCGTGTCCCCGTGGAACATCGGCGCCGGGAACCGGATGTCGCTGAACCCGAGGTTCGCGACGATCGTGCCCCGGGTCAGGTGCGCCACGGACAGCCCGACGAGCGTGGCCAGGGTCAGCATCGAGTTGACCAACGGCTTCCCGAACGGCTGCGTGGCGGCCCACGCGGCGTCGAGGTGGAGAGCCTGCGGATTCATCGTCGCCGAGGTGAACAGCACGTCGTCGGCCTCGGTCATGGTTCGTCCGGGCCGGTGGACGTAGCGGACGTCCTCCTCGAGCTCGTCGTAGTAGAACCCGCGCTGGGTCTCCTCACGCATCGTTCCTCCTCAGCGGCGTGCCGCGGTCAGGCCGTGAAGCCGAGGTCGCGGGCGATGATCATCAGCTGCACCTCGGTGGTGCCCTCGCCGACCTCCAGCACCTTGGCGTCGCGATAGTGCCGCGCGACCGGGTTCTCGTTGAGGAACCCGTAGCCGCCGAAGATCTGGGAGGCGTCGCGGGCGTTCGCCATCGCCGCCTCGCCGGAGGTCAGCTTGGCCACGGAGGCCTCGGCCTTGAACGGCTTGCCGTGGATCATCTTCTGCGCGGCGTCGAGCCAGCAGAGCCGGGCGGCCTGCACGCGGGCCTGCATCCGGGCGATGGTGAACGCGACGTGCTGGTGCCGGCCGATGGAGTGGCCGAACACCTCGCGCTCCTTCGCATAGCGGACGGCCTCCTCGAGGCAGCCCTGGGCGGCACCGGTGGCGAGCGCCGCGAACGCGATGCGGCCCTCGTCGAGAGCCCGCAGGAAGTTCGCGTACCCGCGCCCGCGCTCGCCGAGCAGGTTGGTCCTCGGCACCCGCACGCCCTCGAGCGTCAGGGGGTGGGTGTCGGAGGTGTGCCAGCCGACCTTGTCGTAGCTCTCCCCGACCGTCAGCCCGGGCGTGCCGGAGGGGACGAGGATCGTGGACAGCTCGGGGCTGCCGTCCTCGTACCGGTCGGTGACCGCCGTGATGGTGATCAGGCTCGTGATCGGCGTGCCGGAGTTCGTGATGAACTGCTTGGACCCGTCGATGACCCACTCGTCGCCGTCGAGCCGGGCCGTGGTGCGGGTCGCCCCCGCGTCGGACCCGGCGCCGGCCTCGGTCAGGCCGAAGGCGCCCAGGGTCCTGCCGGAGACGAGGTCGGGCAGCCACTCCTCGCGCTGGGCGTCGGTGCCGTGCCGGAAGATCGGCATGATGCCGAGCCCGACGCCGGCCTCGAGGGTCACCGCGATGGACTGGTCGACCCGGGCGAGCGCCTCGACGGCGAGGCACAGGGAGACGTAGTCCTCGCCCTGCCCGCCGACCTCGGTGGGGAACGGCAGCCCGAACAGACCCATCTCACCCATCTGGTGGATGATCTCGATCGGCAGACGGCGCTCGGTGTCGTACTGGTACGCCGCCGGAGCGACGACCTCGTCGGCGAACTCGCGGACGGTCTGGCTGAGCTTGCGCTGACGGTCGGTCAGTGCGGTGGACGAGGTCTCGTGGATCATGACGCTCCTTCGCGTTCGACGACGGCGACCACCTGGTCGAGGCGGACCTGGTCGCCCGTGTTCACCAGGACGCGCAGGGTCCCTGCGGCCGGTGCGGTGAGGGGGTGTTCCATCTTCATGGCCTCGACGACGACGACGGGTGCGCCGGCGTCGACGGGGCCTGCGGGGTGGGTGGCCGTGACGGTGCCGGGCATCTGCGCCCGGAGCTCGACCGGCCCCACCGCGGCGGGGGCGCCGGCCGCGGCTGCCGCCGCGGCCCGCTCCTGGCGGCGCGACGACGCCCGCGAGGAGCGGTCGACCACCGTGTAGAGCGCGGTGTCGCCGTCGACGGACACCCAGACGACGGTGTCGTCGCCGGCGGGGGTCACCACGGCCGACACCGGCCGGGTCCGTCCGTCCGTGGTCAGCAGCCAGCGGTGCGACGAGCCACCGGCGGGTCGCAGCGCGGCCGCGACGGGCTCGCCGCCGACGGGCACGACCGTCGCGGCGTGCCGGCCGCCGGTGACGTCGAGGTCCGCCTCCGTGCCGCCGGGTCCGCGCAGGCCGACCCGGCGGGGTGCCGGCGCGGCGTTGAGGCGCCAGCCGTCGGCCGCCCACGGGTCCGTGGGACTGCCGGCGGGCTGCGGCGACGTGCCGGTGAGCAGCGCCGTGACCACGGCCCCGGCGTCCGGCGGGCCGTCCGCCGCGGCGGCGGACCGCTCGGCGAGACCGGCGGTGAACCGGTCCACGAGCCCCGTGTCCATCCGACCGGCCCGGACGTCGGGGTCGGCCAGCAGGTCGCGCAGGAACCCGGTGTTGGTCTCGACGCCGAGAACGGTCAGCCGGGACAGCAGCCCGTCCAGGCGGGACAGCGCCTCGTCCCGGTCGGTCCCGTGGGCGACGGCCTTGGCGATCATCGGGTCGAAGTACCCGGTGACGGCGTCCCCGGTCTCGACGCCGGCGTCCAGGCGCAGCGGGAACGCGGTGGGCCCGGGTGCCGCCCCGGCGTCGTCGAGCAGGAGCACGTCCCCGACCGAGGGCAGGAAGTCGCGTGCCGGGGACTCGGCGTAGATCCGCGCCTCGATCGCGTGCCCGGTCAGGTGCACGTCGTCCTGGGCGAACCACAGCTTCTCCCCCGCGGCGACGCGGAGCTGGGCCTCGACGAGGTCGTGGCCGGTGACCATCTCCGTCACCGGGTGCTCCACCTGCAGACGCGTGTTCATCTCGATGAACGAGAAGTCGTCCGGCGCCTCGGCCGGCACCAGGAACTCCACGGTGCCGACGCCCACGTACCCGACCGAGCGGGCCACCTCGCAGGCGGCCTGCCCCATCCGGTCGCGGGCGGCGTCGTCCAGCGCCGGTGACGGCGCTTCCTCGACGATCTTCTGGTGGCGGCGCTGCAGGGTGCACTCGCGCTCGCCGAGGTGCACGACGGTGCCCGCGGTGTCCGCGAGCACCTGCACCTCGACGTGTCGCGGGGTGTCCACGAGCCGTTCGAGCAGCAGGCCGTCGTCGCCGAACGCGGACCTCGCCACGCGCCGGGCCGAGGCGAGCGCGTCGGGCAGCGCGGCGGCGTCGCGCACCACGACCATGCCCTTGCCCCCACCACCGGCGACGGGCTTCACGAGCAGCGGGAACCCGACGTCCTCGGCCGCGGCGACGAGGGCGTCGTCGGGCAGCGAGGAGTCGAGGGTGCCGGGGAGCACCGGTACCTCGTGCTGGGCGACGAGACGCTTGGCGGCGACCTTGTCCGCCATGGTCTCGATCGCGCGCACGGGCGGTCCGACGAAGACGATCCCGGCGGCGTCGCAGGCGCGCGCCAGCGCCGGGTTCTCCGACAGGAAGCCGTACCCGGGATGGATCGCCTCGGCACCGGCCGCGACGGCGGCCGCGACCACGGCGTCGGCGTCGAGGTAGCCGCCGGGCCCGTCCCCGGCCAGCAGCACCGCCTCGTCGGCCTCGCGCACGTGCCGTGCGTCGGCGTCGACGGGGGTGTGCACGGCCACGGAGCGGATGCCGAGGCGGCGCAGGGTGGCGATGACGCGGCAGGCGATCTCGCCGCGGTTGGCCACGAGCACTCTGGTGAACACGGGCCTCACATCCGGAAGAGCCCGAAGGAGGGCTCGGGCAGCGGGGTGCGCGCGCAGGTCGCGAGCGCCATGCCGAGCACCCGGCGGGTGTCGGTCGGGTCGATGATGCCGTCGTCCCACAGCCGGGACGTGGCGTGGTACGGGTCGCCGGCGGCCTCGTAGGTGTCGCGGATGCCGCGCCGGAACGCGGCCTCCTCCTCGGCGTCCCAGTCCTGGCCGCGGCCGGCGAGCTGGTCGCGCTTGACGGTGGCCAGCACCGCCGAGGCCTGCTCGCCGCCCATGACGGACACGCGGGCGTTGGGCCAGGTCCACAGGAACCGCGGGGAGTAGGCACGGCCGCACATCGCGTAGTTGCCGGCCCCGAAGGAGCCGCCGACGACGACGGTGAGCTTCGGCACGCGCGTGGTGGCCACGGCGGTGACCATCTTGGCGCCGTCCTTGGCGATGCCGCCGGCCTCGGCGTCGGGGCCGACCATGAACCCGGAGATGTTCTGCAGGAACACCAGGGGGATGCCGCGCTGGTCGCACAGCTCGACGAAGTGCGCGCCCTTGAGCGCGGACTCGCTGAGCAGCACGCCGTGGTTGGCGACGACGCCGACGGGGTGCCCGTGGATGCGGGCGAACCCGCACACCAGCGTCGTGCCGTACTCCGGCTTGAACTCGGTGAGCTCGCTGCCGTCCACGATCCGGGAGATCACCTCGCGCGGGTCGTACGGCTGCTGGACGTCCACCGGCACGGCGGCGTACAGGTCGGCCGGGTCCCCGACGGGTTCCACGGTCGGCACGACCTCCCAGACGGGCTCCGGGTCGGGCGGCAGCGTGGCCACGATGTCCCGCAGCATGTCCAGGGCGTGCTCGTCGTCGTCGGCCAGGTGGTCGACCACGCCGGAGCGGCGGGCGTGCAGCTCGCCGCCGCCGAGCTCCTCGGCGGTCACCTCGGCGCCGATGGCCGCCTTCACCAGCGGCGGGCCGCCGAGGAAGATCGTGCCCTGGTCGCGCACGATGACCGTCTCGTCGCTCATCGCCGGCACGTAGGCGCCACCGGCGGTGCAGGAGCCGAGCACGGCGGACAGCTGCGGGATCCCCGCGGCCGACAGCCGGGCCTGGTGGTAGAAGATCCGCCCGAAGTGGTCCCGGTCGGGGAACACCTCGTCCTGGCGGGGCAGGAACGCCCCGCCGGAGTCCACGAGGTAGACGCAGGGCAGGCGGTTCTCCAGCGCGATCTCCTGGGCGCGCAGGTGCTTCTTCACCGTCAGCGGGTGGTAGGTGCCGCCCTTGACGGTGGGGTCGTTGGCCACGACCATCACCTGCCGCCCGGCGACCCGGCCGATGCCGCCGATCACCCCGGCGCCCGGCCAGGCACCGTCGTCCTGGTCGTACGCCGCCAGCGGGGAGATCTCCAGGAACGCGCTGCCCGGGTCGAGCAGCCGCTCGACCCGTTCGCGCGGCAGCAGCTTGCCCCGCCCGACGTGCTTCTCCCGGGCGTGCTCGGGACCGCCGCGCGCGGCCGCGGCCGTGCGCTCCCGCAGGGTGTCGGCCAGGGCGCGCTGCGCGTCGGCGTTGGCCCGGGCGGCCTCGGCCGCCGGGTCCACGGCGGACGTCAGCACGGTCATACGGTCACCGCCTGGCGGGACGAGGCCGCGCCGTTGCGTCCCGCGGCGCCGTCGTCCTGCTCCGCCTCGTCCTGCTCCGGCTCGTCACGTCCGCCGAGCAGCACCGCCAGCGCCGGGTCGGTGAGCAGCCCGCCCAGGTCCGCGAGGAACCGGGCGCCCTGCTCGCCGTCGACGACGCGGTGGTCGAAGGTGAGGCTGAAGGTCACGACGTCGCGCAGCGCGACCTCGCCCTCGTGCTCCCACGGCCGGCGGGCGACCTGCCCGATGCCGAGGATCGCCGACTCGCCCGGGTTGAGCAGCGGGCTGCCCGCGTCGACGCCGAAGACCCCGACGTTGGTCAGCGTCATCGTGCCGCCGGTCAGTCGGTCCGGACGGGTGCGGCCCGAGCGGGCGGTGGTGGCGAGCTCGCGCAGGGCGCGGGCCATCCCCAGCATCGACAGCTCGTCGGCGTGCGGGATGTGCGGGACCACGAGTCCGCGGTCGGTCGCGACCGCGATGCCGAGGTTCACGTGCGGCGACCGCACGAGCTCGGCCTGGCCGCCGTCCTTCTCTTCCCAGCGGGTGACGATCGCCGGGTGCTGCGGGACGAGCCCGCAGACCGCACGGGCGATGACCGTGAGCAGCCCGACCTTGGTGTGCCGGGTGCGAGGGTGCTCGCGCAGCCGGGCGACCAGGGCGAGCGTCTCCGTCACGTCGCAGGTGAGGTGGACCGTCGCCTGCGGCACCCGGGCGCTGGCGACCATCGCGGCCGCGGTGTGCTTGCGCACGCTGCGCACCTTCACGCGGTGCTCGGCCGTCCGGGCGGCCACCGGGGCGGCCGCCGGCCCGGCGTTGCGCACCGGCGCGGGCGGGGCGTCGACGGGCTTGCGGGGCCGGCGCGTCGGCTTGCCCTTGCGGGCGGCACGGGTGCCGTAGCCGACGAGGTTCGCCCCGGAGGACTCCTCGACGGAGCCGTTCGTCGACGCCGACGACGCCGACCGCTCCGCCGCGGTGCTCGTGGTGGCGCTCGCCGCGGGAGCGGGCTCCACCGTCGTCGCGGGAACCGTGGGCTCGGGTGCCGTCGACTCGGGCGCCGGCTCCGGCGCGGACGCGACGCCCTCGGCCGACGCCTCGGCGGGAGCGTCGTCGCCCGCGCCGTCCCCGCCGGTGCCGTCGCCGAAGGTGACCAGCGGCTCGCCGACCTCGACGATGTCGCCCTCCTCGGCGTGCAGCGCGGCCACCGTCCCGGCGAACGGCGACGGGATCTCCACCATCGCCTTGGCCGTCTCGACCTCGGCGAGCGCCTGGTTGAGCGTCACCGTGTCGCCCACGGACACCTTCCACTCGACGATCTCGGACTCGGTGAGTCCCTCGCCGAGGTCCGGCAGTCGGAAGATCTCCTGGGTGCTCATGCGGCCACCTCCGTGGACGTCGCGGGGGTGAAGGTCTCGAACGGGACGCGTCCGAGTGCCTGGTCGATGCCGTAGCACACGCGGTCCATGTCGGGCACGTAGTGGCCCTCGACCTTCGCCGGCGGGTACGGCACGTCGTGGCCGGTCACGCGCACGGGCGGCATCGCCAGGTCGGCGAAGCACCGCTCGGTGACGACGGAGCAGATATCCGCCCCGACCCCGCCCTGGCGGGGGCCCTCGTGCACGACGACGACCCGCCCGGTGCGGCGCACCGACTCGACGACGGTCTCGGAGTCCCAGGGAGACAGGGAGCGCAGGTCGACGACCTCGACGGAGACGCCGTCGTCCTTCATCGCCTCGGCGGCGTCCAGCGCGCCCGCCACGTGCGAGCCCCAGGTCACGACGGTGACGTCGTTGCCGGGACGGACGACCCGGGCGCGGGACATGGGCAGAGCGCTCTCCAGCGGCTCCACCTCGACCGGGCCCTTGACGTGGTAGAGCCGCTTGGGCTCGAAGAAGATGACCGGGTCGTCGCTCGCGATCGACTGGCGCAGCACGGTGCAGGCGTCCTGCGGGTTCGACACCGACACGACGCGCAGCCCGGCGGTGTGCACGAAGTACGCCTCCGGCGACTCCGAGTGGTGCTCGGCGGCGCCGATGCCGCCCGCCACCGGGATGCGCACGGTGATCGGCATCGTGACGCGCCCGACCGTGCGGGCGTGCATCTTGGCGACCTGGTTGACGATCTGGTCCCAGGCCGGCTGGACGAAGCCGTCGAACTGGATCTCCACCACGGGTCGGAACCCGCGCCACGCCATCCCGATGGCCGTGCCGAGGATCCCGGACTCGGCCAGCGGGGTGTCGATCACGCGGTGGGGGCCGAACTCGCGCTGGAGCTTGTCGGTCACGCGGAACACGCCGCCGAGGGAGCCGATGTCCTCACCGAGGAGCACGACCTTGTCGTCGTCGGCCAGGGACTGCCGCAACCCGGTGTTGAGGCCCTGGCCCAGGGTCATGTCGCTCATCGGGCGGCCTCCTGGGTGTCGTTGTCGGCGAAGCCGGCGAGGTAGCGCCCGTAGGCGTCCCGCTCGGCGTCGAGCACGGCGTGCGGCTCGGCGTAGACGTGGTCGAACACGGTCGACCAGTCGGGGTCGGCGACCGCGTAGACGCCGGCGCGCATCGTGGCGGCGACCTCGTCGGCGGTCTGCTGGACGGCCGCCTCGGCGTCGTCGTCGAGGACGCCGCGGTCGCGCAGGTGCGCGGCCAGCCGGGCGATCGGGTCCCGGCCGGACCATTCCTCGAGGTCGCTCCGGTCGCGGTAGCGCGTCGGGTCGTCGGCCGTCGTGTGCGGGCCCATCCGGTAGGTGACCGCCTCGATGAAGGTCGGTCCGAGGCCGGCGCGGGCGCGGTGCAGCGCCTCGCGGGTCACGGCCAGGACGGCCAGGACGTCGTTGCCGTCGACCCGGACGCCGGGCATGCCGTAGCCGCGGGCCCGTTCGACCAGCGGCACCTTGGACTGCAGGTCCACGGGCTCGGAGATCGCCCACTGGTTGTTCTGGCAGAAGAAGACCGTCGGGGCGGACCACGTGGAGGCGAAGGTCATCGCCTCGTGCACGTCACCCTGGCTGGTCGCGCCGTCACCGAAGTACGAGATGGTGGCGGAGGTCCGTTCGGGGGCGTCCGGTCCGTCGTTCTCCGGGCGGGAGATGCCGATCCCGCCGTGGGCACCGGTGCCGGCCGTGGCGGTCTCGAGGAGCAGGCCGACGGCGTAGCCGACGGCGTGCAGCGTCTGGGCGCCGATGATGACCTGCATCGGGGCCATCCGGTACTCGTAGGGGTCCCAGCCGGACGGGGCCGCACCGCGCCACACGCGCAGCAGGTCGGTCGGGGCGATGCCGCGCACGTACGCCACACCCTGCTCGCGGTAGCTGGAGAACACGAAGTCGTCCTCGCGCAGCGCGCGGCTGGACCCGATCTGCGCAGCCTCCTGGCCGAGCATCGGGGGCCACAGGCCGAGCTGGCCCTGGCGCTGCAGGGCGGTGGCCTCGGTGTCGATCCGGCGGGCGGCGACCATGTCGGTGTACAGCCCCAGCATCGCGGCGTCGTCGACGTCGTCGAGCCAACGGTCCAGCTCGGGGACCTCGTGCCGGGTGCCGTCCGGGTCGATCAGACGCACGGGGGTGTGGTCGACGCCGCCGTCGTCCAGGGTTGCGTCCAGGTGCCGCGCGCCGTTCTCCGTGTCGCGCTGCACCCAACCGGCCGGCACGTGGTCACGTGCGCCGCCGTGGGCAGTGTCCGCCGAGGATGCCGACTCACCCGCTTGTGACAGGTCGTCCTTCGTCCTCGGATCCGTGGTGCTGGGCATGGGTGAGCCTCACCTCGCATCGGGTCGTCGCTCGTCGTCGAGCGCCGTTGTGGCGAAGGTAACGCTGCTCCGTCACACCGCACCACCAGCCCTCGGCCGACTGAGCAGAGTGCTTCATCCACCACCACGTCGCCGGACGTTCTGCGCAACAAGGAGATGACCGTGCGCCATCTCGCGTCGCGAGGGCCATTCCGGGCAGATCCGACGAGCACGACCTGCCGGGCCGTCACCTCCGGCCCCGAGCGACGTTAGGCTGGCGCGCGTGCACAGCATCGATGCCGTGGACCTGGATCTGCTGCGGGCGCTCGCCGACGACCCCCGCGCGACGACGGTCGCACTCGCCCAGCGCCTGAGGATCTCCCGCAACACCGTGGCCGCCCGGCTGGCGCGCCTGGAGGGTGCCGGCGCGTTCCTCCACTTCGACCGGCGCATCGACCCGGCCGTGCTGGGCCACCCGCTGCTGGCCTTCATCGAGATCACCGTGCACCAGCGCGACCTGGTGCGGATCGTCGAGCACCTGGCCCGCATCCCGGAGATCGTGCAGGCGTACGGTCACAGCGGCACCGCCGACCTGCGGGTGCACGTGGTCTGCCGGGACACCGACCACCTGTTCCGCATCGACGCCGCGATCCTGCAGATCGAGGGGGTCGAGCGCACCGAGACGTCCCTGGCCATGGGCGAGCTCATCCCCTACCGGGTGCAGCCGCTGGTGGAGAAGCTCCGCCGCGAGCTCTGAGTCCCGCTCGTCACGGCGGAGGAGTACAGTCGCCAATACTCAGCATGCTGTGTATTGGAGGACCCGTGGCAGACCGCCGCCGTTGGCTCGCGCTGGTGACCGTCTCGGTCGCCGTCTCGCTCATCATCGTCGACTCGACGATCGTCAACGTGGCGATCCCGTCGATCGTGGCCGACCTGGGGATCGACTCGACCCAGGTGCAGTGGGTCCAGGAGTCCTACACGCTCGTGTTCGCCTCCCTCCTGCTGGTGCTCGGCGTCCTCGCCGACCGGTGGGGCCGCCGCCGCATGATGATGGCGGGTGTCGCGGTCTTCGCCGCGTCGTCGTTGCTGGCGGCCACCGCACCCACCGGCGGCGTGCTCATCGGCGCCCGGCTGGTCCAGGGCCTCGGCGGCGCGATGATCCTGCCCACGACCCTGTCGATCATCAACGCGACCTTCCGCGGCCGCGAGCGCGGCATCGCCTTCGCCGTCTGGGGCTCGACCATCGGCGGCATGGCCGCCGTCGGGCCCCTGCTGGGTGGCTGGCTCACCACCGACTACTCGTGGCGCTGGGCGTTCGGCATCAACATCCCCCTGGGCGTCCTCATCCTGGTCGCCGCGGCCCTCGTGGTCACGGAGTCCCGGGCCGACGAGCAGCGCGGCACCGACCTCGTGGCTGCCCTGCTGTCCGTGCTGACCTTCGGCGGGATCGTCTTCGGGCTCATCGAGGGACGATCGCTGGGCTGGTGGACGACGCTCGACGCCGCCGCCCAGTGGTGGCCGCTCGGACTGTCCCCGGTGCCGGTCGCGCTCACCGTGGGCGTCGCCGCCGGCGTCCTGTTCGTCCGGCGCGGTCTGCGTCGGGCCCGCCACGGCCTGCCGACCCTGATCCCGCTGGACCTGTTCGGCATCGCCTCGTTCCGCAACGGCAACGTCGCCGCCCTCGTCGTCTCGCTCGGGGAGTTCGGGATCCTGCTGTCGCTGCCGATCTGGCTGCAGAACGTCCTCGGCTACGACGCCCTGGCGACCGGCTGGATCCTGGTGGGCCTCGCGGGCGGATCGTTCCTGGCCAGCGGGGCGGCGCAGGCCCTCACCGTCCGGTTCGGTGCCGTGCCGGTGGTGCGCCTCGGCATCGCCGCCGAGATCGTCGGCGTCGTGGGTCTGGGGGCCGTCGCCCGTCCCGACTCCACCTGGGTCACCGTCGTCCCGTTCCTCGTCGTCTACGGCTTCGGGGTCGGGCTGGCGACCGCGCAGCTCACGGGCGTCGTCCTCGCCGACGTTCCCGTGCGGGTCTCCGGTGCCGCCTCCGGGACCCAGAGCACCGCACGTCAGGTGGGGTCAGCGCTCGGCATCGCCATCCTCGGCACGATCCTGTTCACGACCACCGCGGCCGACCTGGACGCCCGGCTCGCGGACCGTGGCGTCCCGGACGCCGCCCGGGAAGCCACCGTGACGGCCGTGGTGGACAGCGCGGGTGGCGCCATCGCCGGCCTGGAGCAGGCCCCGGCCACGGCGTCCGCCGCCGACGACGCGCGGGCCGCCCTCACGCAGGGGACCCGCTGGTCCGCCTGGGTGGCGGGCGGCTTCCTCCTGCTGGGACTGGGCGCCACGCTGACGCTGGAGCGCCGGCCCCGCGAGACGGTCGTGGCCGCCGAGGACCGCACCTGACGGGGGATCACCCGAGCTCGACCACCAGGTCCGCCGCACCCCGTGTCCGGGCGATCAGCTCCGCGTTGACCTGGTCCGACCCGCGGGCCCAGACGGCGGCGTCGGCCGGGCTCTTGCCGAACACGCGGTGCCGCTCCTCGAGCCGGGCCAGCCGCAGGTCCTCGGCCACCTCGACGTACCAGACCTCGGTCATGCGGGCCCGGGCGGCCGGCCAGGCCCCGGTGCCGGCCAGCAGGTAGTTGCCCTCGGTGACCACGAGCGGGATCTCGGCGGGCACCTCGACGCCCGCGGCGACCGGCTCCTCGATCTCGCGCCGGAACACCGGCGCGTAGATCGGCCGGTCGCCGGGACGGGCGTCCGCGAGCCGCGCGACCAGGGCGGCGTACCCGGCGTCGTCGAAGGTGTCGATCGCACCCTTCCGCTCCCGGCTGCCGTGCGCGGCCAGGACCGCGTCCGACAGGTGGAACCCGTCCATCCCGACGCCCACGGCCGCGTGCGGACCGAGCGCCTCGACGAGCCGCTGAGCGAGGGTCGACTTGCCGGACCCGGGTGCCCCGACGATCCCCAGGATCGCCCGCTCCCCCGGCACGACGAGTGCCCGGGCCCGTTCCACGAGCTCCGCCGTCGTGCACCTCATCGCCGGACCTCGGCCAGCCAGGACCGCGGGCCGACGTGCCGCACCCGCGTCCCGGCGACCTCGACCGCCGTCACGCAGGCCTCGGGCAGCGCGGCACCGCCGGCGAGCGCCACGGCGAGGGCTCCGTGGAACGCGTCACCGGCCCCGAGGGTGTCCCGGGCCTCGACCGCCGGGACGGGGACGGTGCCGGTCTCGTCGCCCGAGGACCACTCGACCGGGCCGTCGCCGTGGGTGACCACCACCCCGCGCGCCCCGAGATCGTGCGCCCCGGCGGTCACGTCGTCGTGCCCGGGGACCGCGAACCGCGCGGACACCGCCGCCACGTCGGCCACGGGCAGCAGCTCGGCGAACAGGGGCCGCCAGCGCCCGGCGTCGAGGACGACGAGGGGCCGCGGGGCGCGGTTCTCCAGGTGCCCGACGGCGGCACCCGCGATCACGGGGTGGTGACCGTCGAACAGGACGACGTCCGGGTGCGGGAGGTCGCCGAGGAATCTCGGCGGCGGGGCCTCCGCGAGCGCCGCGTCCGCCGAGACGACCGACCGCTCCCCCGTGGCCTCGTCGACCAGCACCGCGGACACGGCGAGCGGGACGTCCTGGCCCGGCGCGACGACGTCGTGCACCTCGACCCCGTGGGTCTCCAGGTCGGCGCGGGCGGCACGGGCCACCGGGCTGTCGCCGAGCGCGGTGACCAGCACGGCGCGCGCCCCGAGCGCGGCCGCCGTCACGGCGGCGTTGGCGGCCGGACCGCCCGCCGCGACGTCCTGCCGCGAGGCTGTGACCTTCTCGTCCCGGTCCGGGCGGCCCGCGGCCCGGTGCACGACGTCGAGCGTCGTCAGCCCGACGAACCAGCAGGTGCCCGTGTGGTCGGCGAGAGGCATGGCCTCATCCTGGCACGCACCGGCCCGGTGGGCGGGAGCACCCGGCGCGTAGGATCGACGCACGAGCAGGATCGAGATCACCGCGCCGGACCGGCCGGGTTCCTGCGGGCAGCAGGCAGTCGGGGAGGCGCGATGCACGACGACGGACCCGCCCGCGCGCACGCACCCCGCGCCGTGGAGTGGTCGCTCGCGCTGGGGATCGCCGGCCTGCCCTGCGCCCTGGTCCCGGTCGTCGGGGACTGGCTGGCGGCACCCCTGGGACTGGCGGCCCTCACGCTCGGATCGATCGGCAGCCACGTCGCCGACCGCGACGGGCACCCGGGCGTGGGACGCGGGCTGGCGGGCGCGCTGCTCGGTCTCGGCGTCCTCGCAGCCGTGCTGTTCTCCGCCGTCGTGGGTGCCGTCGGCCCGGCCTGACCCGCCGTCGCGGACGGTCCCGCCGGTCCGGAGCCGTCAGGCGGTGCCGGTCGTCCGTTCCCGGGCCACCAGCTCGCGGAGCGCGGGCGCGATCTCCTCGCCGAGCACCTCGAGCATGCGCGGGTCGTCGGTCGCCACGACGAACGTGCCGACGCCGTGGGTCAGGGCCAGACCGGCCAGCTCCTCGACCCACTGGTCGACCGGACCCTTCAGGAACCCACGCCGGTCGGCGGTGACCTCGCCGCCGACGTTGAGGAGCCGCCGGATCTCGGCCGGGTGCCGACCGACCTCCTCGGCGGTCTCGTCGATGATCGTGTTGCCGCGAGCCAGGCCGTCGTCCTGCAGGTAGCCGTACGAGGGCAGCCAGCCGTCGGCCTGCCGGGCGACCAGACGCAGCATGCGCGGCTTGGTGGCACCGACCCAGATGGGCACGTCGTGCGCGGGCGTCGGGCCTCGCTTGGCCCCGGTGACCCGGTGGTGCTCCCCCTCGACGCGCAGGGGCGTCCGCTCACCGGCGTCCCAGATGCCCCGGACGATCTCGATCGCCTCGCTCAGCGCGGTCACGGACTCCCCGGGGGTGAGCCGCGCCCCGCCCATCGCCGCGATCGCGTCCCAGAACCCGCCGGCGCCGAGGGCCAGGTCGACGCGCCCGCCGCTGAGCAGGTCCAGGCTCGCCACGGACCGGGCGAGCACAGCGGGCTGGCGCAGCGGCAGGTTGAGGACGTTGCCGGCCAGGTGGATCCGTTCCGTGACGGCCGCGGCGTAGGAGATCAGCGTCCAGGTGTCGAGGAACCGCGGCTGGTAGGGGTGGTCCTGGAAGGTGACGAGGTCCAGCCCGGCGGACTCGGCGGTCCGGGCGAGGCGGACCGGGCCCTGCGGATCGGCGTTCGACGGCGTGATGAACGCCCCGACGACGATCTCGTGTCCGTAGTCCGTCATGCCGAGCCTCCGGGGTGCCGCGTCTCTCCTGGCGGGCTCACCGCTGCGGGGTGGTCACCACCTGGCCGGCCCAGGTGAACCCGCCACCGAACCCGAACAGCAGCGCGGGCACGCCCGCCGGGATCCGGCCGTCGTGCCACCACTTGGACAGCCCCAGCGGGATCGACGCCGCCGAGGTGTTGCCGGACTCGGTGATGTCGCTGACCACGACCCGGTCCTCGAGTCCGAGGGACTTGGCCAGCGGCTCGATGATGCGCAGGTTGGCCTGGTGGGCGACCAGGACCTCGACGTCGTCCAGCGTCAGCCCCGACGCCTCCACGACGCGGCGGGCCCGCTCGGCGGCCCGGGTGATGGCCCACTTGAACACCGCACGGCCGTCCTGGGCGAACCGCTCCGCCGGTGCCTCGATGCGCACCGCCGGCGTGATCTCCGGCTCGGACCCCCACACGACCTGCCCGACACCCGGGGAGTCCGCGGCCTGGAGCACGGCGGCCCCGGCCCCGTCGGCGGTGAGGATGCAGGTCGACCGGTCCGACCAGTCGGTGACCGCGGTCAGCTTCTCCGACCCGACCACGACGGCCGTCCGGGCGCTGCCCGTGCGGATGGCCTGGTCGGCCAGACCCACGGCGTAGGCGAACCCCGAGCAGGCGGTGTTGACGTCGATGACGCCCGGCCCGACGACGCCCCGCAGGTCCGGCTCCTCCTCGCCCTCGGGCGTGCTCGCCCCGGGCTGGACACCGGTGCGCAAGGCGTAGGCCACCCGGCCGGCCGTGTTCGGCGACCGGTCCATCGCGGTCGTCGTGGCCACGATCACCAGGTCGACGTCGTCGTTCGCGACCCCCGCGTCGGCGAGTGCGTGCTCCGCCGCGGCGGTGGCCATGTCCGCGACCGTGACGTCGTCGGCGGCGACGTGGCGGGTGATGATGCCGGTGCGCGAGCGGATCCACTCGTCGTTCGTCTCGACGAGCTCGGCGACGTCGTCGTTGGTCATCACCCGGGCGGGCTGGTGGTGACCGAGGCCGACGATCCGGGAGCCGGCTGCGCCGGCAGGCAGCGAGAGCATGACACCGATCATGGCATGCCGGACCCGGCCCTCCGCCCGGGGGCCGGAGTGCGAGACGTCGGGCTCAGCCGCCGAGAACGTGGACGAGGCCACGTCCGACAAGGAACAGCCCGAGCCCCGCCACCAGGACGACCGTCAGCTGTGCGCCCCGCTTCGCGACGAAGTCCGCCAAGGCCTTCAGCCCCCGGCCGGCGGGCCCGGGCGCCACCAGCGTCAGGACGAGGGGCAACCAGGCCGGCAGGGACGCCACCACGACCACGACGAGGATCGCCACGACACGACCGACGACCTCGAGACCACCGGCGGCGATCTCCTTGGCGGCCGGGACGAGGACAGCCATGGTCGTGAAGTTCGTCGCCATGGAGAACACGCCGAAACCGAAGGCGGCGCCGGGACCCAGTGCGCGGCTCCGGGGCTCCGTCGGTCGGTGCCGGCGACGGCGGACCTCGAGGGCGACGGCGAGGAGCACCAGCAGCGAGCCGAGGACGATGTCGAGCGAGGCGCTCAGGGTCGGCTCCTTCGGCAGTGCGAGCGAACGGCCGAAGAGCACCAGTGCGGACAGGATGACCAGCAGCGTCAGGACGACGCCCAGGGCGTAGCGCGCAGCGACCCGCCGTCCGTCCCGGCCGGAGAGGAGGAAGGTCTGCTCGCTCAGCATCATCGGGCTGACGGCGCCGACCAACGCGAGCGGGACGACCACCGCGAGCACCTTGAGCAGCACGGCCCCATCCTGCCAGCAGCCGGCCACCTGCCGCCCGGCGCCCGGCGGTTCGGTCCGGCCGGTCGGCAGGGCGCCGCACGCGCTGGGCGTGGGCGGCCCGGTGGCCGGTGTCCTAGGTTGGGGACAGCGAGCCGCCGCCGCGGCGGCACGGACCGACCGAGAGGACCGACCCGTGACCGACGACGCCGCACCCGCCGATCGCGTCGACGCCCCGGACGGACGCCCGTGGCGGGCCGCCGAGGTGCGGCGCCTGCTCGCCTTCGGCGCCGCCTCCCTCCCCGACGGTTCCGGTGCCCGCTGGCTCGACGCCCGCGGACGTCCCGACCCCTCACGACCGGCACAGACGTGGATCACCGCGCGGATGGCCCACACCTACGCGCTGGGCGAGCTGCTCGGCGCCCCCGGCTGCGGGACCCTCGCCGACCGCGCGCTCGGCGGGCTGTCCGGCCCGCTCCACGACGCCGAGCACGGGGGCTGGTTCGCCTCCGTCGGGCCCGGGGACGCCCTGGACGGCACCAAGGCCGCCTATGCCCACGCGTTCGTCGTCCTCGCCGCCTCCTCCGCGGTCCAGGCCGGCCGCCCGGGAGCCGGCGCGCTGCTCGACGACGCGCTCCACGTGCTGGACCGCCGCTTCTGGGACGACGGCGCCGGGCTGCTCGTGGACGAGTGGGACCGGAGCTGGACGGTGCTGTCGACCTACCGGGGCATCAACGCGAACATGCACGGCGTCGAGGCGATGCTCGCCGCCGCCGACGCGACCGAGGACCCCCGGTGGCTGGAGCGGGCGGTGCGTGTCACCGACCGGGTCGCCGCGTGGGCCGAGGCGACCCGGTGGCGCGTCCCGGAGCACTTCACCGCCGACTGGACCCCCGACCTCGAGCTCAACGCCGACCGCCCGCGCGACCCCTTCAAGCCCTACGGCTCCACCCCCGGCCACGGTTTCGAGTGGGCCCGCCTGATGCTGCAGCTGGACGTCGCCACGGGACACCCCGGACGACGCACGGAGGTCGCCCTCCAGCTCTTCGACCGGGCCCTGGCGGACGGCTTCGACGGACGCGGGTTCGTCTACACGGTCGACTGGTCCGGGACGCCCGTCGAGCGCCGGCGGTTCCACTGGGTGGCGGCGGAGGCCGTCGCCGCCGCGGAGGTGCTGGCCATGGTGACCGGTGAGTCCCGCTACGGCGAGCTCGCCGCGAGCTGGTGGGGCCTGCTGCGCCGGCGGTTCGTCGACACCGACCGCGGGTCGTGGCACCACGAGCTGGACGCCCACGACCAGCCGTCGGCGACGGTCTGGGACGGCAAGCCGGACATCTACCACGCCGTCCAGGCGCTGCTGGTGCCGGACCTCCCGCTGAGCGGGTCGTTCGCGGAGTCCGCCCGCCTCGAGTCCTAGGAGGCGGAGGCGTCGCCGGCGAGCCCCGTCTCCCGGTAGAAGCCCCAGATGTGCTCACGCGTCTCGCGCTCGGCACGGTCGACGTCCCCGGCGACCACGGCGTCGAGGATCTCCCGGTGCTCGCCGCAGAGGCGGTCGGCCGTGGCGGGCCAGGCCGGCAGCTGCTGCACGCCGCGGGCCACGTACGACGCGACGGCGCTGCGCAGCCCCGCCAGGATCGCCTCGACGAGCTGGTTGCCGGCGAGCCGCACGAGGACGAGGTGGAAGTCCTGGTCGAGCCGGACGAACTCGTCCACGCCCAGGCCCGGCACCTCCATGGCCTCGAGGAGCCGCGTCGCCTCCGCCGCCCAGCCGTCGTCGGTGTCACCGCTGCGGGCGGCCGCCTCGCGCACCGCCCAGGTCTCCAACGTCGCGCGGGTGGCGACGACGTCGTGCACCGGCAGGGTCCCGGAGGCCACGTGCAGGCGGACCGCCGCACCGAGCCCGGCGGCGGGCCGGTCGATGACGGTCGCCCCGGCGTCCGGCCCGGAGCCGACGGCGGTGCGGATCATGCCCATGGCCTCGAGGATCCGGATCGCCTCGCGCACCGAGGGGCGGGAGACCTGCAGCTCCTCGGCGAGCGCCCGCTCGGCCGGGAGCCGCTCGCCGAGCGCCCAGCGTCCGGCGGCCAGGTCGGACTCGATGCGGGCCAGGACCTTCTCGTGGGTGCGCACGTCCCGATCCTAGTCGCTGGTCTGACCACACCTGGCATCATGGTGTGCACCTGCCAGCCCGCCGAAGGAGCCGGACCGTGCGCATCGCCCTGGCCGCGACCTGCCTCGCGGACACCCTGTTCCCCGGCGCCCCTCGCGCCACCGTGCGCCTGCTCGAACGGCTCGGCCACGACGTCGTCTTCCCCCGCGGCCAGGCGTGCTGCGGCCAGATGCACATCAACACCGGCTACGTCGAGGAGGCCGTCCCCGTCGTGCGCAACCACGTCGAGACCTTCGCGCCGGTGGCCGACGGCGCGTGGGACGCCGTCGTCATCCCCTCCGGCTCCTGCACCGGGTCCGTGCGTCACCAGCAGGCGATGGTCTGCCGCCGGGCCGGGCTCGACGACCTCGCCGCCACCGCCGAGGCGGTGGCCGCGCGGACCTACGAGCTGTCCGAGCTGCTGGTCGACGTGCTCGGGGTCACCGACGTCGGCGCCTGGTTCCCGCACCGCGTCACCTACCACCCGACCTGCCACTCGCTGCGCATGCTCCGCGTCGGCGACCGGCCGCTGCGCCTGCTGCGCGCCGTCGGGGGCATCGACCTCGTCGAGCTGCCCGAGGCCGAGTCGTGCTGCGGGTTCGGCGGCACGTTCGCCCTGAAGAACGCCGACACCTCGGCCGCGATGCTGGCGGACAAGACGGCGAACGTCCGCGGCACGGGGGCCGCCGTCGTCACCGCCGGGGACACGTCCTGCCTGATGCACATCGGCGGCGGGCTCTCCCGGCAGCGTGCCGGCATCGGGACGCTGCACCTCGCGGAGATCCTCGCCTCCACCCGGGAGGAACCGACCCCGCTGCCCCGCGTCCGCACGGGCGCCGACACCGTGGAGGTGACCCGATGAGCACGTTCCTCGGCATCCCGGGCGTCCGGCGCCGGTCCGACGACGCGGCGCCCGAGGGCTCCGAGCCGTTCGGCCCGGTCCCCCACCCCGACGAGCCGCTGCGCTGGGGCGAGGCGTTCCCCGCGGCGGCGCGGCAGACGCTGCAGGACGACCAGCTCCGCCGCAACCTCGGCCACGCCACCCGGACCATCCGCGCCAAGCGGGCGGCCGTCGTCAGTGAGGTCCCGGACTGGGAGGCGCTGCGCGACACGGGCTCGGCGGTCAAGCAGCAGGTCCTGGCGAACCTGCCCGACCTGCTGGCCCGGCTCGAGAAGAACGTCACCGCGCGCGGCGGCGTCGTGCACTGGGCACGGGACGCCGCCGAGGCCAACCGCATCGTCACCGAGATCGCGCGGGCCCAGGAGGCCGACGAGGTCGTCAAGGTCAAGTCGATGGCCACCCAGGAGATCGGCCTCAACGAGCACCTGGCGGCCGAGGGCATCGCAGCGATCGAGACCGACCTGGCCGAGCTCATCGTGCAGCTCGCCGACGACATGCCCTCCCACATCCTCGTGCCGGCGATCCACCGCAACCGAGCCGAGATCCGCGACATCTTCCGCCGGCGCATGGGCGACGCCCCCGAGGACCTGTCCGACGTGCCGCGCGAGCTCGCGATGGCGGCCCGGGCGCACCTGCGGCGCAAGTTCCTCTCGGCCAAGGTCGCCGTGAGCGGCGCCAACTTCGGCGTCGCGGAGACCGGCACCCTCGCCGTCGTCGAGTCCGAGGGCAACGGGCGCATGTGCCTCACGCTGCCCGAGACCCTCGTGACGGTGATGGGCATCGAGAAGCTCATCCCCACGTACTCCGACCTCGAGGTGTTCCTGCAGCTCCTGCCGCGGTCCTCCACCGGCGAGCGCATGAACCCGTACACCTCCCTGTGGACGGGCGTCACCCCGGGCGACGGGCCGCAGGAGTTCCACCTGGTGCTCCTCGACAACGGCCGCACCGACGTGCTGGCCGACGAGGTGGGCCGCTCCGCCCTGCACTGCATCCGCTGCTCGGCGTGCCTCAACGTGTGCCCGGTGTACGAACGGGTCGGCGGGCACGCCTACGGCTCGGTCTACCCCGGCCCGATCGGCGCGATCCTCACCCCGCAGCTCACGGCGTCGTCCGGCGGCATGTCCGGCACCGACGACGTCAACGCCGCACTCCCCTACGCCTCGACCTTGTGCGGCGCCTGCTCCGACGTGTGCCCGGTGAAGATCGACATCCCCTCGATCCTCGTGGACCTACGGGCCCGCGAGGTCGATGCCGACCGCGGCCGCGCCGTCGACCCGTGGCGCGCCGCGATGAAGGCGGCCTCCTGGGTGATGTCCGACGGCGACCGGTTCGGCCTCGCGGGTCGCGCCGCCACGCTCGGGCACGTGGTGGGCGGACGGGACGGCGTCCTCTCGACGGCGCCGCCACCGGCGTCCGCGTGGACCCGGTCACGGGACCTGCCCGCGCCGCCGCGGCAGACGTTCCGGCAGTGGATGGCCGAGCACGAGAAGGACGGGGGCGAGCGATGAGCGCGCGCGAGGGCGTGCTGCGCCGGATCCGGGCCGCGCTCGGCGAGGCCGGAACAGGCACGACGCCGGCCGGGCGCGTCGGCACGGCGCCCGCCGCCGTGGACGCGCCGCGGGAGTACCGGACCGCCGGGGCCGACGCACCCGGGTCGCGGGCCGCCGTCGAGCAGCTCGTCGACCGGCTGGAGGACTACCGGGCCCACGTCCACCGCGTCACGGCGGACGAGCTGCCCGCGGAGGTGGCGCGCCTGGTCGGCGACCTCGGTGGCGCGCCGTCCGTCGTCGTGCCGCCCGGACTCGACGACCGGTGGCTCGAGGCCCTTCCGCGCGACATCAGCGTGCACCGGGACTCCCCCGACGCACCGACGACCGCGCTCGACCTGGACGAGGTCGCCGCTGTGCTCACCGCCGCCCGGGTCGCCTGCTCCGAGACCGGCACCGTCGTGCTCGACGCCGAGGCCGACCAGGGCCGTCGGGCGATCTCCCTGGTGCCCGACGTGCACCTGTGCGTCGTACGGACCGACCAGGTCGTCCAGACCGTGCCCGAGATGGTCCGCCGGCTCGCCAAGCATCCCGAACGGCCGCAGACCTGGATCTCGGGCCCCAGCGCCACCAGCGACATCGAGCTCGACCGCGTCGAAGGGGTGCACGGACCGCGCACGCTGCACGTGCTTCTCGTGTCGCCGTCCCCCTGAACGCACGGGCACCGGGGGGCGCAGCAACCGTGCTGCGCCCCCGGTGCCCCTCGGCGGTCCGTCCTTACTTGTTCAGACCCGGCGGGGTCCGCGGGGACTTCCCGGGGGTGGCCTCGGTGAGGCTGTCGAGCAGCACGTCGTACGCGGGCTTCTTCTCGTAGTCCTCGGTCATGATGGTCGCGTACCCCTCGGGGAAGACGCCCGGGACCCAGGACCGGCCGTCGTCGAAGCCCCAGACCGTGAAGCTGGTGCAGGAGGCGACGTTCAGGCAGGCCTGCAGCATCTTGTCGTAGCGCTCGGCCTGGAGGGCGATCTGCTCGGCGGTCGGTTCGCCGTCCTCGCCGAGCGGCATGCGGACGTCGGCCTCGGTGATCGCCACCTTGAGACCGAGGTCGGCGAACCGCTCGAAGTTCGCCTGGATGGACTCGTCGAAACCGTACTGCAGGCTCAGGTGGCCCTGGGCTCCGAAGCCCTGCAGCGGCACGCCGTCGGCGAGCAGCTCCTGGGCCAGCGCGTAGTAGGCGTCGGTCTTGGCGTTGATGCCTTCCGCGTTGTAGTCGTTGAGGAACAGCACGGACTCCGGGTCCTCCTCGTGCGTCCACCGGAAGACGTCACCGATGAGGCCGACCGGGTCCTCGGAGCAGGCCTTGAGGAACGGGTTGGCCTCGGTGCGCAGCTGCACACCGCCCGCGTCCCACTCGTCCTGGATGAGCTCGTTGGCCACGTCCCACTCGTAGATGTCACCGGCGTAGCGGCCCACCACGGTGCGGACGTGGTCCTCGAGGACGTCACGCGCCTCGTCGCAGGTCCAGGTCTCGCTCGCCTCGGTCACCCAGTCCGGGTTCTGGCTGTGCCACAGCAGGGTGTGCCCCCGGACCTCCTGGCCGTTGGCCCGCGCGAAGGCCATGAGGGCGTCCGCACCGGAGAAGTCGTAGACGTCCGGCTCGGGGTGGATCTCGGCCCACTTCATGTCGTTCTCGGCGGTGAGCGAGTCGAACTCCGAGGCGAGGATCTGCTGGAACTCGGTCGGGTTCTGGGGGTCGGCATCGAGGAGGTCGCGCTGGGCCCAGACGGCGCTGCCGATCTTGAGGTCCTGGGGCGCCTCGGCGCGCAGGGTCGCCTCCGGCGGGGAGGCCTGGACCGCGGTGCCGGTGAGGGCGAGAGCGGTGAGCGTCGAGGCCGCGACGGCGACCGCACGCTTCGTGCTCGAGGGATGGGACATCGTTGTTCCTTCCTTGGAGGGAGCCCGGCGGCTCACCTGTCCACCGGACAACGCGAAGATATCGTTATCGATAACGGTTTCGCAATGGTCCGCGCGACGGCGCGCCGATCAACCGTCCGGGCCCGACCGGCACAATGGGGTTCCGTGACCGACAGCGATCTGCCTGCTTCCGCACGCGCGTCCGACGCCCTCTTCGACGTCCCCGCCGAGGCCCGCCGCCCGATCACCCGGATCGTGCTGCTCACCGGGGCCTCGGGCAGCGGCAAGTCCGCCCTGACGCGCCGGCTCGGGCTGCCCGTCGTCATGCTGGACGACTTCTACCGCGACCACGACCACCCCGGGATGCCGCGGGCCTTCGGCATCGTCGACTGGGACGACCCGGCGAGCTGGGACCACGACGCCGCCCTGGAGGCGCTGCGCACGCTCGCCGCCACGGGCCGGACCGAGGTGCCGGTCTACGACATCCCGACGTCGCGACGCACCGGCGACGCGGTGGTCGACGCGCACGGCGAGAAGGTCGTGCTCGCCGAGGGCGTCTTCGCCGCCGAGCTCGTGGCCGACCTGCGCGCCGAGGGCATCCTCGCCGACGCGATCTGCCTGGCGCGGCCCCGCCTCGTGACGTTCTGGTTCCGGCTGCTGCGCGACCTGGCGGAGTCGCGCAAACCCCCGTTCACGCTGCTGCGACGCGGCTGGGGTCTGATGCGCGCCGAGCCCGAGCTCGTGCGCCGGTGGACGGAGCTCGGCTGCCGACCTCTCACCCCGAGCGTCGCCGAGCAGGAGATCCGTTCCGTGGCCTAACCTGTGCCTGATCGTCGTGCTCCCCGCGCCGAACCTCCTCCGTGCTGCCGCCCTCCTGACCTGTCGAAGCCAGACGCACCGCGCGCCGTCGCGCGACCCCGCACCGGGGTTGCCTCAGGCAGCGCCCTCTGAAGTGTCATGAAGACTTAACACGACGGTCATCCCTGCCACATCACGTGGCTTCACCGTGGTCCCAGGAGGTGGTCGAGGTGTTCGAACACAGTTCACTGCGTGTCCTGTCCCTCTACGAGGGTTTCTTCTCCGGTGGCGCCCGCGTGCTGCACTCGACAGTGGTGTCGGGTCTCCACGCGCACGGCCACCAGCAGCACTCGGCGCTCAGCCTGTACAGCGCCGTGCGCCGCGAGACCATGCTGCAACGGATGGAGGACGACCCCCGGTTCCTCGCGCTGCGCGCCGCGGGCGTCCGCATCTCGACGCTGGGCCGGTCGACGGACGACGACCACGACCCGCGCGTCTTCACCGACGCCGAGATGGAGATCGCCCGCCGCGAGGCGACGGGGGCCGACGTCGTCCTGTCGCTCAAGGAGCAGCCGCTGCGCCTGGCGAACGCGGCCGGGTTCCCGGACCGTCCGGTGGTGGCGTGCCTGCACCGCTCCGACCCGGAGAACTCCGGCGCGGCCCTGGACGACCTGCGTACCGCCGCCGACAGCGGGCTGCTCGCGGCAGCGGTGTGCTGCGCCGAGTCGACCCGTGACGCCTACGCCGCGGCCGGCGTCCCGGAGCACCTGCTCAAGGTGGTCCCCAACGGCATCGACCTCACGCGGTTCCACCCGCTGCGCCGCGTGCGCCGGCTGGCGCTGCGGGGATCGGCCGGTATCCCGGCCGACGCGACCCTCGTCGCCTACGCGGCCCGCTACGACGCGATGAAGAACCCGAGGCTCTTCGTCGCCGCCGCGCGGGAGTTCCTGGAGCGCGACGACTCCGGCCACGTCATGATGTGCGGCGCCGGCATGACGCGGGACAACACCGGACTGGCGGAGCTGCTCGACCGGTCGTTCGGGGACCGCCCCGACCTGCTCGCCCGGGTCCACACCCTCGGCGTGCGCCGCGACATGGAGAACGTCTACGCGATGGCCGACGTCGTCGCTCTCACCTCGGCCTACGGCGAGGCCGCGCCGCTGTGCCTCATCGAGGGCGCCATGAGCGGCGCGGTCCCCGTGACCACGCCCGTCGGCGACAGCGCGCGGCTGGTCGAGCGCATCGGGTTCGTGACGGGCTTCGACGCCGCCGAGATCGCCGAGACGTGGATCGAGGCCGCCGCCCGGCGCGGGGAGCTGCGCGGGGCGCTCACCGCGGCCCGGCAGCGGTTCAGCCACGTGCGGATGCTGTCCGGCTACGCCCAGGTGCTCGAGCAGGCCGTGCGGGGCACCGGTCTGCAGGTCGCCGCCTGACGACCGGGCGACGGGACGCCCGCTCCGGCGTCCCGTTGCCGGGCCCGGCGGGACCCGCTAGGACTGGAGGCGTCCGGAGCGCTCCGGGCGACACGTCCGGGAGGTGAGTGGATGCCGGTCCCCGACCCCGCCGCACCGACGCCGGCGGACGTCGACGTGCGCCCCGCGACCGTCTTCGAGGACGTCGCCGCGATCGTCGGACCGCGGCGTCCCGACGCGACCGTCTGCTTCTGCCTGAGCTACCGGATCGGCTCGACGGAGAGCCGGCGCCTGCGTGGGCCGGCCCGCGGCGAGCGCGTCCGCGAGCTCTGCGCGCAGGATCCCCCTCCCGGCGTCGTCGCCTACCTGGACGGCGAGCCCGTCGCCTGGGCCGCGATCCACCGCCGCGCCGACACGTCGTTCGCGACGAACCGCCGCATCCCGCACGTCGACGACGTCGACGCGTGGTCCCTGTGGTGCCTGCGCGTGCGGCCCGGGTACCGCCGGACCGGGCTGACCGCCCCGTTGATCGAAGGGGCGGTCCGGTTCGCCCGCGACCGCGGCGCACCGGCGGTCGAGGCCTACCCGCTGGACAACCAGGGCGAGCGCATCGACACCACCATGGCCTACGTCGGCACCCGGGAGATGTTCGAGCAGGCGGGTTTCACGGTCGTCGCCGCGACGTCGTCGACGCTCGACGGGTTCCCGCGCGTGCTGATGCGCCGGGCGCTCGACGGGTCCTGACGGCTGCTCCGTCGAGCGGGAACCGCCTGCGGCCTCCGTTCGTCGTACCGTGTGGCCCGCCGGAACCCTGTCCTCCGGCGGTCCACCACTCCCCTGCACCCCGAAGGTCCCGATGAGCTCGAACACCACCCCGATCCTGCGCGCCACCGGCCTCTCGGCCGGCTACGGCGGCCCCGACGTCGTGCGCGACATCGACCTCGAGCTCACGACCGGTTCCGCTCCCGTCGGTATCGTCGGGCCGTCCGGGGCCGGCAAGTCCACGATCGTGCGCGCGCTGGTCGGCCGTGTCCGGCCCACCAGCGGTCACGCCACCTGGCACGGCCGCACCGTGAGCCGCATCGGGCTGCGCGACAAGAAGGCCTTCCGCACCCAGGTCCGCCGCGTCACCCAGGAGGGCATCGCCGACGCCGACGCCCGCTGGACCGTCGACCGCGTGCTCGGCAAGGCCCTGACCGACGCCCGCAAGGCCGGCCGCCCCTCGGGCCGCACCGTCGAGGAGTTGCTGGCCGACGTCGCCCTCGAGCCGCGTTTCGCGCCCCGGCAGATCGGCACGCTCTCCGGGGGCGAGAAACAGCGCGTCGCGCTCGCCTCCGCGCTGGCGACCCGCCCGGACGCCCTCTTGCTGGACGAGCCCCTGACCGCCGTCGACCCGGCGATGCGCGGTGAGGTCGTGCGCCGGCTGGGCGAGGCAACCTCGGCCCAGGGCACCGCCGTGCTGCTGGTGACCCACGACCTGGAGCTGGTGGAGCGACTCTGCCCGACGGTGCACGTGCTCGCCGACGGCATTTTCGTGACCTCCGGGAGCCTCTCGCAGGTGCTGGCGACCGCGACGCACCCGGTGGTGCAGGAGCTTGCCGAGGCGGCACCGCAGGCGGTCCAGCGGTTCCGCTGAGTCCGCCGACTCGGCGAAAGGCCGTCAGGCGGTCCCGTCCGGCGCATTGTAGGCTCGACGGCGGGTCAGTCTCGAAGTCCGCCAATCGTGAGGGGTAGCAATGCTCGTCCGGGGCGGTGTCACGGGATGACGAGCGGATCCCCGAACACGGTCATGGCCCGATGGGCGATCGACTCCCCGGGAGACCTCGCGCGTATCCGCACGGACCTCGACCGCGCCCTGCAACGGATGGAAGCGGTGGACTGCGACTGCTTCGCCCCCTCGGGTGCGAGCCCGGACCACGTGGTCCTCATCGCCAACGAGCTGGCGTCCAACGCGCTGGAGCACGCGGACGGGCCGGCACGGGTCGAGCTGCGCTGCGACGGCGCGACCGTCGTCGTCTCCGTGACGGACCAGCGCCCCGACCTCCCGCCCGTGCTCAGCCCGCACCGCGATCTGGGTGAGGGCGGATTCGGCCTCCAGCTGGCGCTGCGTGTCGCCGACGAGGTCGGCTGGTACCGCGACTCCGCCTGGGAGAAGCGCGTGTGGGCGCGGTTCACGCTGGCCGCGCGAGACCGGTCGCGGGGCGGTTCCGGGTCCGCACGCCACGCCGCACCGGAGACGCGGACGCCCGTCGGCCGGTGACGAGCGACGGCTCGTCGCGGCGTTCTGCGTGCCGTCGGCCGTAGCACCCCCAGGTCACGTCTGGAACGCCGCGTCGCCCCGCTCCGAGGACAGACGGCGAGGGCCCGACCGGGAAGCTCCCGGTCGGGCCCTCGAAGAACGTCAGGCGATCAGGCCCGGCGGCGCATCCAGAGGAAGGTGCCACCGGCGGCGATCAGCGCGAGCGCCCCGATCGCGATGGCCGTGACCTCGGAACCGGTCTGCGGGAGCTCGTCCGTGGTGGGCTCCATGCTGTCGCCCGGGGACGGCTCGTCGGAGACGTCGGTCGAGGGCTCGGTGGACGGCTGCTCCGACGGCTCGGTCGAGGGCTCCTCCGACGGCTCCATCGAGGGCTCCTCCGACGGCTCCATCGAGGGCTCCTCCGACGGCTCCATCGAGGGCTCCTCCGACGGCTCCATCGACGGGGAGGGCGACATCGAGGGCGAGGGGGACACCGACGGCGACGTCGACGGGGCCGGCGAGTGCGACGGCGACGGCTCGATCTTGACCTCCAGGACGGAGACGTGGCTGATCTCCTGCACCTGGCCGTTGTTGTTGGTTGCCGGGGACTCGACCAGGTACTCGGCGACCGGCTCGTCCAGCGTGATGTACGTGACCCCGTCGTTCGCCGCCTTCACGCAGATCTTCGTGATCAGGTAGCCCTCGGACGCCGTCACCTCGAACGTGGTCTCGTCGATGTCCTCGGTCTTGATCCACCCGTCTTTCTCGTCCGGGCAAACCTGCTCGTCGCTGGTCGTGATGGTGGCGCCCGGCGTGGCCGTGGCCACGGGAAGCCCCACGAGGGCACCGAGGAGGAACAAAGCGGCGGCGGCGATCAACGCGATCGGCAAGCGGAATCGAGCAGCGGTCATCGCTGGTGTCTCACTCTCAGGCTGGTCGTGACGAGGCGGCGCTTGGCAGCCTAGGGGAGTCCGTGCCATGTCGGAAGGCCCGTCCGCGGACCGTTACCCCCTGGTGATATCGCGGACTCAGGACTTCTGTCCGTTCTGCCCGATCTTCCCGGCCCATCATGATCCGGGCCTCGGGGTCGCCGATCCGGGGGCCGCCGAGCGGATGCCGGACGAAGCCAGGTGCCGGACGGCAGAAGGCCCGCCCGGGGGGTCCCGGGCGGGCCTCCGTGCGAACCCCGCGGATCAGGCCCGGCGTCGCAGCCAGACGATGGCCCCGCCCGCGCCGATCAGCACGAGCGCGCCGATCGCGATCAGCGTGACCTGCGCGCCGGTCTGCGGGAGCTCGTCGGCGCCGGACTCGACCTCGTCGCCGGACACCGGCGTCGGGTCGACGGTCGGCTCCTCCTCGGGAGTCTCCGAGGCGTCCTCCGAGGGCTCGACGGACGGCTCCGGCGTCGGCTCGGTCTGCGGCGGCGCGGCGGCGCAGTTCGGCGTGGCCGGCGGGTAGACCAGGTCGACGGAGATCTCCGGGTTCACGACGAGCGTCGCCTCGATGTCCCCGCGCGTCCAGGCGTCGTTGCCGTTGGTCGGCACCCAGGTACCGTCCTCGAGCTGCGCCCAGCCCGGCCAGGCCGTCGGGGTCTCCCCGTCGTCCGCCACCGCGGCTCCGGGCCACAGCGTGCGACCGGACAGCGTGCCGTCCTCACCGAGGGTGCCGAGCTGAAGCGTCTCCGTGTGCGTCCCGTCGGTGAGCACGAGGGTCACGGCGCGCTCGGGAGACAGGCCGTCCGGGTCGGTCAGGACCACGTCGAAGGAGATCCACGGCGCGTTCGCGACGCACTCGCCGACGGCGACCGAGCCGGCCAGCGAGGGCTCGATCGGAGCGGACGTCGGCTCCTCCGACGGCTCCACGCTCGGCTCGACGGACGGCTCCTCGCTGGGCTCCTGGGAGGGCTCGACGGACGGCTCCTGCGAGGGCTCAGCGCTCGGCTCGACGGAGGGCTCCTCCGACGGCTCGACCGACGGCTCCTCCGACGGCTCCGTGCTCGGCTCGACGGACGGCTCCTCGCTGGGCTCGGCCGAGGGCTCGACCGAGGGCTCGACCGAGGGCTCGACGGAGGGCTCGTCCGACGGCTCCGTGCTCGGCTCGACGCTCGGCTCCGGCGTCGGCTCCTCGCACTCCACGAGGCCTTCCCAGTGGTAGTTCGTGCCGTCGACCTGCACCCACTCGTAGGCGTAGCGAGACCAGCCGGGCCACTGGTCGAGCGACGTCGGGTCGAAGCTCTCCACACCCGTCCACCGGCCGGTGTCGTGGTGGAAGTTGAACGTCTCCACCGCGTCGGTGTCGAGGTTGCGGACGCGGACGTTGACGTCGTTGCCGGACACGCCGTCCGGGTAGGTCACCGTCAGGCCAGCCTCGCAGGTCGGCGCGGGGTACGGCCAGCCGCCGTCGTCCGCGACCTCGCGGATCGAGACGTGGCTGATCTCCTGCACGCTGCCCTTGCCGTTGTCCGACGGCGAGACGATCAGGAAGGTCTTCGCCGGGGGGTCCACCAGGAGTCGCTCGACGGTGCGCGCGGACTTCACGCACACCTCGGCGATGAGGTGGCCCTCGCTCGCCTCGGCGAGGTACTCGGTCCCGGTGAGGTCGTCGATCTTGGACCACTCACCGTCGGCGGGGCAGGTCGCCTGGCCGTTGCCGTTCCCGGCAACAGCGGCACCTCCCGCGGGCAGGGCGGCGCCGGGCAGGGCCACGAGGGCGCCGAGCAACATCAGCACGGCGGTGGCGATCATGGCGATCGGTAGGCGTAGACGGGCAGCGGTCATCGCTGGGAGCTCACTCTCGGGGGATCGGCGTGGAGACGGCCTGGGAAGCCTAGAGCACCCGTGACCTGCGACGGGACACCGACCGCACCCGGGCCGGACCGTGCGGCCCCGTCCGACACGTCCCCTGTGCACCGCTGGCCCGCTTTTCCGCCTGTTCAGGGCTTCCGTGCCGGTTCCGCCTCCTGTTCACCGGCAGAACGAATTCACCCGGTGTGTCCTCGCCGGGGCGACCCGCGGTGCACGCCGGGACGCGAACGGTTCAGGAGTCGTCCGCGACGAACCGCTGCCGGGTCTCGGCGAGCAGGGGCCGGTCCGCGCGCAGCACGGCCGCGACCCACAGGATTCCGAGCAGGGCGAGCAGCGCCGGGGACATCAGCCACCCGACGGCACCGGCCAGCACGACGGCGACGAGCACCACGAGGGTCGACCGCGGCAGCCGTCCGAGGAAGTACAGGGCGAGCTTGGCGGTGTCCCGGGCACGGAAGGAGAAGAACGACGCGATCACGGTGGCCTGCACCAGCCAGAGCAGCAGGAGCACCGCGGCACCGATCCCGACACCGGTCGCCCAGGCGGGAGCCGTGCCGATCCCGGAGGCCACGGCGAGCGTCAGTCCCGCGAGCGCCAGCACGCTGGGCACCCACAGCACGAGGGCGTCCATCGCGTTGATCCGGTAGCCGCGCCCGAACGCCGCCACGGGTCCGAGACCCTCCTCGATCGCCCTGTCCCCCAGCGCGAACGCCGCCGCGGAGAACGCCGGACCCACGAACACCAGCGCGAGCGCCACGAGCGCCGTCCCGGCCGCTCCGGCGCCGCGCAGTCCGAACAGCAGCACGGCCGGCGACACGGCGAGCGCGAAGAGGACACCGACGACCAGGAGCCGCACCGCGGTCGGGGTGTCGTCCGGGGACGAGGCGGAGGGTTCGGTCGAGGCCACGGCCCCACCGTACCCAGCCCGGCCGTGACCGTCGGTCGCACCGTCGCCACCCGGCGCGGTGTGACGCCGTCGGGCAGCATGACCCCTATGACCCGCAACCCCCTCGACATCCTGTTCCTCGGCGGATCCGGCGTGATCAGCGCCGCGTCCGTCCACCGTGCCGTCGCCCAGGGGCACCGTGTCGCCGTGCTCAACCGGGGCCGGTCGACGCACCGCGAGCTGCCGGCCGAGGTCGAGCAGCTGACCGCCGACGTCTCGGACGACGCCGCCGTGGACGCGGTGCTGGAGGGCCGCGACTTCGACGTGGTCGCCCAGTTCCGCGCCTTCACCCCCGACCACGTCGCCCGGGACATCGCCCGCTTCACCGGCCGTACCGGCCAGTACGTGTTCGTCTCGAGCGCGTCCGCCTACCAGACGCCCCCCGCGCGGCTGCCGGTCACCGAGTCCACGCCGCTGCGCAACCCGTTCTGGCAGTACTCCCGCGACAAGATCGCCGGGGAGGACCTGCTCGTCCGCGCCCACCGCGAGAACGCCTTCCCCGCCACCGTGGTGCGCCCGAGCCACACCTACGACCGCACGCTGCTGCCCACGCTCGGCGGCTGGACCGACGTCGCCCGGATGCGCGCGGGACGGCCCGTCGTGGTGCCCGGGGACGGCACCAGCCTGTGGACCCTGACCCACACCGACGACTTCGCGGTCGGGTTCGTCGGTCTGCTCGGCCACCCGCTGGCGATCGGCGACACCTTGCAGATCATGGGCACCCACGCGCCCACCTGGAACCAGGTCTACACCTGGCTCGGGCAGGCGGCCGGGGTCCCCGACCCGGAGATCGTGCACGTCGCCTCCGAGACGATCGCCCATGTGCTGCCCGACGTCGGGCCAGGTCTGCTCGGCGACAAGGCGCACTCGATGCTGTTCGACTGCGCCAAGCTGCAGGCGCTGGTGCCCGACTTCGCGACGACGGTCACGTACGACCAGGCGGCGCACGAGCAGATCGCCTGGTTCGACGCCCACCGTGCCGCCCAGGAGGTCGACCCGGTGCTCGACGCCGGTTTCGACCGGCTCGTCGAGCATGCCGGGGCGATCTGACCGTAGGCTCACCGGCGTGACCCAGCCCCTCGTCCTCCTCGACCTCGACGGTACCCTGATGGACTCCGCTCCCGGGATCACCGCCTCGGTCGCCCACGCCTACCGCACGATCGGGCTGCCGGTGCCCGACGACGCCACGCTGCGCACGTTCGTCGGCCCGCCGGTCAGCGAGTCCTTCGCGGGCCACGGCGTCCCGGCGGACCGCGCCGACGCCGCGGTGGAGGCCTACACCGAGGCGTTCACCGCCGGCGGGATGTTCGACTGCTCCGTGTTCGACGGGGTGGCGGACGCGCTGGGCGAGCTGCGGGCCGCCGGGTACGAGCTCGTCGTGGCGACCAGCAAGCCCGAGATGTACGCCCGCCCGATCTGCGACCGCTTCGGGCTGAGCGACCTGGTCGACCGCGTGCACGGCTCCGCCGGCGACGGGAGCACCTCGACGAAGGCCGACGTCGTCGCCGCCGCCCTGGCCGGCTCCGGTCGCCTCTCCCCCGTCGACCCCGCCCACGGTCCGGTGCTCATGGTCGGCGACCGGGAGCACGACGTGCACGGGGCCGCCGCGCACGGCATCGACTGCCTCGGGGTCGCCTGGGGCTACGCACCGGACGGCGAGCTGCAGGAGGCCGGCGCCGTCGACATGGTCGAAGAGGTCACCGCGCTCGCGTTCGCCGTCACCGCTGCGATCACCGTGGACGCCGGCGCAGGTGTCGGCGTCGGCGTCCACGCGATCGGGGCCTGAGCCGGACGTCGGGCACGACGAAGGCCCCGGAACCCTCCACGGGTTCCGGGGCCTTCGCGGTGTCAGGCGGTGTCGCTCACGCGGTCACCGGGTCACTCGGCGCCGGCCTGCATCTGCCCGGTGGGCGGCAGGTCCTTGACCGAGACGCCGGACGGGGCGTCCAGCGCCGCCGACGCACCGACCGAGACGGGACCGCGGTCGTGCTCGGACTTGGGGACCCCGCGGAAAGTGAACTCCCCGAGGATGCCCTCGCCCTCGCCGTCGACGACGACCATCTCGCCCTGCTTGAGCTCGCCGAACAGGATCTTCTCGGACAGCGAGTCCTCGATCTCCCGCTGGATCGCCCGCTTGAGCGGCCGCGCACCGAGGACCGGGTCGTAGCCCTTCTCGGCGAGCAGCTTCTTGGCGGCCGTGGTCAGCTCGATCGCCATGTCCTTGTCGCGCAGACGGCGGTCCAGCTTGGCGATCTCGAGGTCGACGATCTCGATGATCTCCTGCTCGGAGAGCTGCGGGAACACGATCATGTCGTCGACACGGTTGAGGAACTCGGGCCGGAAGTGCTGCTTGAGCTCCTCGTTGACCTTGGCCTTCATCCGCTCGTACGAGGTGCCCAGGTCGCCGCCGGCGTTGAAGCCGGTCTGGACGCCCTTGGCGATGTCCCGCGTGCCGAGGTTGGTCGTCATGATGATGACGGTGTTCTTGAAGTCGACCACGCGACCCTGGGAGTCGGTGAGGCGACCGTCCTCGAGCACCTGCAGCAGCGAGTTGAAGATGTCGGCGTGCGCCTTCTCCACCTCGTCGAACAGCACGACGGAGAACGGACGGCGACGGACCTTCTCGGTGAGCTGGCCGCCCTCGTCGTAGCCGACGTAGCCGGGGGGCGAGCCGAACAGCCGCGAGACCGTGTGCTTCTCCGAGAACTCGGACATGTCGAGCTGGATGAGCGCGTCCTCGTCCCCGAAGAGGAACTCGGCGAGCGCCTTGGCCAGCTCGGTCTTCCCGACGCCGGTGGGGCCGGCGAAGATGAACGAGCCACCGGGACGCTTCGGGTCCTTCAGCCCGGCACGCGTGCGGCGGATGGCCTGCGAGAGCGCCTTGATCGCCGCGTCCTGACCGACGACGCGCTTGTGCAGCTCGTCCTCCATGTGCAGGAGCTTGGAGGACTCCTCCTCGGTCAGCTTGACCACCGGGATACCGGTGGACATCGCCAGCACCTCGGCGATCAGCTCGTCGTCGACCTCCGCGACCGTGTCGAGGTCGCCGGACTTCCAGGCCTTCTCCTTCTCGGCGCGCTTCTGCGTGAGCTGCTTCTCGGTGTCACGCAGACCCGCGGCCTTCTCGAAGTCCTGCTCGTCGATCGCCGACTCCTTCTCGCGACGCGCCTCGGAGATCTCCTCGTCGAGCTCCTTGAGCTCCGGCGGGGCGGTCATGCGGCGGATGCGCAGGCGCGCGCCCGCCTCGTCGATGAGGTCGATCGCCTTGTCCGGCAGGTACCGGTCGTTGACGTACCGGTCGGCGAGCTGGGCGGCCGAGACCAGCGCGGAGTCGGTGATGGACACCCGGTGGTGCGCCTCGTACCGGTCACGCAGGCCCTTGAGGATCTCGATGGTGTGCTCGAGGGAGGGCTCGTTGACCTGGATCGGCTGGAAGCGGCGCTCCAGGGCCGGGTCCTTCTCGACGTGCTTGCGGTACTCGTCGAGCGTCGTGGCACCGATGGTCTGCAGCTCGCCGCGGGCCAGCATCGGCTTGAGGATGCTGGCGGCGTCGATCGCGCCCTCGGCGGCGCCGGCCCCGACGAGGGTGTGGATCTCGTCGATGAACAGGATGATGTCGCCGCGGGTGCGGATCTCCTTGAGGACCTTCTTGAGGCGCTCCTCGAAGTCACCGCGGTAGCGCGACCCGGCCACCAGCGCACCGAGGTCGAGGGTGTAGAGCTGCTTGTCCTTCAGCGTCTCGGGGACGTCACCGCGCACGATGTCCGCGGCCAGCCCCTCGACGACGGCCGTCTTGCCGACGCCGGGCTCGCCGATGAGGACCGGGTTGTTCTTGGTGCGGCGGCTCAGCACCTGCATGACCCGCTCGATCTCCGTCGTCCGGCCGATCACCGGGTCGAGCTTGCCCTCGCGGGCCGCCTGGGTGAGGTTGCGGCCGAACTGGTCCAGCACGGCCGAGCCGGACGGCTGGCCCTCCTGGGGGCTCCCGGCGGCGACCGGCTCCTTGCCCTGGTAGCCGGACAGCAGCTGGATGACCTGCTGGCGCACCTTGTTCAGGTCGGCGCCCATCTTCGTCAGCACCTGGGCGGCCACGCCCTCGCCCTCGCGGATGAGGCCGAGGAGGATGTGCTCGGTGCCGATGTAGTTGTGGCCGAGCTGCAGCGCCTCGCGCAGCGACAGCTCCAGCACCTTCTTGGCGCGCGGCGTGAACGGGATGTGCCCGCTGGGGGCCTGCTGGCCCTCGCCGATGATCTCGGTGACCTGTGCGCGGACGCCGTCGAGCGAGATGCCCAGGGACTCGAGCGCCTTGGCCGCCACGCCCTCACCCTCGTGGATGAGGCCGAGGAGGATGTGCTCGGTCCCGATGTAGTTGTGGTTGAGCATCCGCGCCTCTTCCTGGGCGAGGACGACGACCCGACGGGCTCGGTCCGTGAATCTCTCGAACATGTGCTGCTCCTCATGCGGGCGGCATTCCTGCACCCCGTCGGTGTGACGGCGACAGCCTGACCGCTACGACTCTATTCGCTCCCAACTCACCGAACGGCCTCGGAATGCCCGTGTTCGCCAGGGGCGTGACGGCGTGGCCCGTTGCCGGTTCGCGCCGGGCGGGGAAAAGTGAGGGCAAGTGGCCACACGCACCGGGAGGTCCCCATGGACGACGGCGGGCACGACGCCGGGCACGAGAGCGCCGGCCAGGACACCACCCCGAACCCGCAGCACGCCGGTGACGTCGACCCGCGGATGGCGCGTTTCGCCGGGCAGGTCGGCGAGGTCGAGGACCCCCTGACCTGGGGTCTCGACCTGGAGGACGAGGCGCTGACGGGCTGCGAGGACGACACCGACCCGACGTCGGACCGGTTCGTGCGCTCCTACCGCACGTTCGCCGGCGAGTCCCTCGAGGTCGAGACCCTCCGGACGGCGGTGGCCGAGGACGCGGTCGAGGACGTGGTCCGCGCCGCCGCCAGCGGAGCCCTGGCGGCACCCCTGCACGCCGACATCGCGGCGCCCGTCGAGCCGGACGCCGAGCCGGCGCCGCGGCCCGGCCGGGACTTCGCCGACGACTTCGCGGACTACCGCAGCGCGATGCGGGCGATCGTGGCCGAGGTCGACGCGGTCGAGCTGGAGCACGACACGTTCGACGTCGACGGGCACCCTGTCGCCGCCACCGAGGTGCAGGTGCGCGACGTCGTCGCCGTGCACGTCGCGACCCCGGGACGCGGTCTGGTGATCACCGGTCCGGCCGACCTCGTGGACCGCGTGACCGTCGTGACGCGACCGATCCGGTCGCTGCTGCATCCGCCCGAGCGCCGCTGAGCCTCCCGGCCCGCCGTCGTCGTGCCTGGTCACGACCACCGTCCTACCGTGGGTCCATGGACGGCATCGTGGTCGGGGTCAACGGGTCGGTCGAGGCCGACGAGGCGCTGGACTGGGCGGCGGCGGAGGCGATGTCGGCACGCCTGCCGCTGGTCGTCGTGATGGTCGCCCGCGAGCGGGACGAGGAGTCGCTCGGCGCCGTGCTGGCCGAGCGCGAGGCGGAGGCCGCGGAGATCCTCGGACGCGCCCGCGAGCGCCACGGCGGTGAGCTCGAGGCGGAGGTCCGGGTGGTGCACGGCCCGGAGCCCGAGGCGCTGATGGCGGCGGCCGACGACGCGGAGATGCTGGTGCTCGGCCGACGACGGCGCAACCGCCTGGGTCGCCGGCTGCTGGGCTCGGTCTCGACCACGGTGGTGGAGCACAGCCGGATCCCGGTGACCGTCGTGCGCCGCCCCGAGGACGGCGACCAGAGCGGCCCGGACCAACCCTCGGACAAGCCGCGGGTCGTCGCGGGCGTGGACACTTCCGGCCACTCGGTGGCCGCGCTCGTGCACGCCGCACGGGTAGCCGCACGCCTGGGGGCGGTGCTGGAACCGGTGTTCGCCTGGCAGATCACGACGCTCGCGCCGCTGCCGGGCTCGTGGGGATGGGCACCCCCGATCGACGACTACGAGCGCTTCGCACGGGAACGCCTGGAGGACGTCATCCGTGCGGTCGAGCTGCCGCTGTCGCCCGACCGGGTCCGGCCACGGGTGGTGCACGGCCAGGCGGCGAAGGTCCTCATCGAGGCCTCGGCCGGTGCCGACCGGATCGTGGTCGGCACGCGCGGCCTCGGCGGGTTCGACCGCCTGGTGCTGGGCTCGACGGCGCGGCAGGTGCTCGACTACGCGAGCAGTCCCGTGACCGTGCTCCACGGCTGAGCCGGCACGCGCCGAGGACACGACGGGGTCACACTGGCCCCATGCCCACCGCGACCACCCCCGCAGGCCTGCTGCTCACCCCCGGTGCCGGTGCGGACCGCGAGCACCCGACCCTGCGCGCCGTCGAGGACCGCCTGGCCGCCCACGACCCACCGCTGCCCGTCGAGCGCGTCGACTTCCCCTACCGCACCGCCGGGAAGCGCGCCCCGGACCGACCTCCCGTCGCGATCGCCCACGTCCGGGCCGAGACCGAGGCACTGGCCGCACGGCTCGGCGTCCCGACGGACCGCCTCCTGCTCGGCGGACGCTCCTACGGCGGCCGGATGTGCTCGATGGCCGTCGCCGAGGGCCTGCCCGCCGCCGGGCTCGTGCTGCTCAGCTACCCGCTGCACCCGCCCGGGAAGCCCGACAAGCTGCGCACGGAGCACTTCGTTGAGCTCGACCTGCCCGTGCTCTTCGTCTCCGGCGACCGCGACCCCTTCGGCAGCCCCGAGGAGCTCGCCGAGCACACCGCGGCGATCCCCGGCCCCGTCACGCGGACGACGCTGCGCGGCGCCCACGACGTCAAGGCCGTCGACGACGTGGCGGACGCCGTGGCGGAGTGGGTCGACTCCCTCTGAGGTCGAGCCACGCCGATCGCCGGCACGAGTGCCGGGAACGACGATTGTTCCCCTAGCATGTGGGTCGCCGTCCGGCGCGAGCCGGTCCCAGCGTCGGAAGGTCCACGTGCGTAGCGCCCACCTCGTCTCCCGTGTCGTCGTGAGCATCGTGCTGGCCGGTGCCGCGGGCGGGATCGGCTCCTCCGCCGTCGCCGCCGACGACGACCTGGACGTCACCACCAACGGCGTCACCTACCGCGACCGCGACCAGCGCGCGCACGAGGACCAGGTCACCTACGCCATCCGCAGCCTGGACGAGTGGCGGTTCGAGTGGCTAACCGAACCGATGTCGATGGGCCGTGCCGGCGAGGTCCCGTTCACCAAGGCGCCCGGCGCCATGCCCGACGGCTACTGCGTCACGTACGTCCGGGTCCCCGGCGTCGGCGAGTTCCGCGAGAGCTCCGGAGGCCAGCGGTGCACCGGCACGTCCACCGCGCGGCCGCCGTCGAGCTCCGACCAGACCACGACGGCGCCCCAGGAGCCGAAGGACGAGCCGGCCCCCGAGCCCGAGCCGACCTCCGCCGAGCCCACGCCGGAGGAGGAGACCCCCTCCCCGACGCCGACCCCGTCGCCCAGCCGGAGCGCGTCGGCGTCGCCGTCGGCCACACCCTCGCCGACCTTCACCAAGACCGGCCCGACGCCGTCGCCGTCGGCCGTCCCGCTCGCCGACGGTCCGGCCGGCGGTGAACCCGGCGACAGCGACCTGTGGAGCGCCCAGGACCGCATCCTGGACGGTGAGACCTGGGCCGCCATCGGGTTGGGTCTGGCCGCGGTCGGCGTCGCGGTCGGTGGCGCCGTGGCCCTGCGGGCGCGGTTCCGCGCCGACTGAGGTCCCTCAGCGACCTCCGGCCGGCTGCTCGGGATAGTCCGCCGGGCGCTTGCCCAGCTCCAGGGCGATCTCGCGCCGGTCCGCCAGCACGCCCTCGCGCTCCTCGTCGCGCTGACGCAGCGCGTCCCGCTGCAGGTCCCGGGACAGGTGGTCCCAGTACAGGACGCCGTCGAGGTGCTGGCACTCGTGGATGAACGCCCGCGCCAGGTAGCCGGTGGCGTCGAGCTGCACGGGGCCTCCGTGCTGGTCGACGCCCCGGACGCTCGCCCCCGCGCGCCGCGCGAGCGGCTCGTAGGCACCAGGCACCGACAGGCAGCCCTCGTCCTCGGTGACCAGCTCCGCGGTGTCGTCGATCTCGAGCACCGGGTTGACCACGTGACCCACGTGGCGGTCACCCCGGTCGTCCGTGAGGTCGTAGACGAAGACGCGCAGGTCGACCCCCACCTGCGGCGCGGCCAGGCCCACACCCTGCGCCACCTCCATCGTCGCGAACAGGTCGTCGACCAGCCGCGCGAGCTCCGGCGTCGAGAACTGCTCGACGCGCCGCGCCGGGCCGTGCAGCACCGGCTCCCCGATCTCGGTGATGCGCAGCGCGCGACCGCGCCGCGCCTCCGGCACCTGGGCCGGGTACGGGTCGACGGGCTCACCGAGCAGGTAGGTGGTGGGGCGCCGACGCCCGAAGGTCCAAGGCATGCCCCCGAGGGTACCCGTGGCCCCCGTGGGCGTCCGGGTGTGCGACGTCGCCCGCGCGGCGTGATCATGGACGCAACGGACGCGGTCGGACGACGCTCGAGCGCGGCGACGGACGGGAGGTTGCGCAGATGGCCGACGACACGCACCAGAGGATCTCGACGTGAGCGACGCGGCGGCGGCACCCGGATCGGACGAGGTGCTGATGGGGCCCGTCGACTACCTCGTCATCGAGTTCCGTGGCGACCGCATGACCGGTGAGGGCTGGCCGATCCTCGTCGACCTCGTCGACCGCGGCGTGATCCGCATCCTGGACCTGGCCTTCCTGCGCAAGGCCGAGGACGGCTCGGTCAGCGGGCTCGCGCTGGAGGACCTCGGGGCGGACGGTGTCGAGCTCGAGGTCTTCGAGGGCGCCCGCTCCGGGCTGCTGGGGGACGACGACCTGGCGGAGGCTGCTGCCGCCCTCGAGCCCGGCAGCGCCGCCGGGGTGCTGCTGTACGAGAACACCTGGGCGGCGCCCTTCGCCGCGGCGATGCGACGCAGCGGCGGCGAGCTGGTCGCCTTCGGCCGCATCCCCCTGGACGTGCTGCTCGACGCCGTGGACGGCGAGGACGCATCGTGACGACCCGACCCCGATCCGAGGAGATCTGACATGCCCGGACTGCTCCGCGGCGTGGCGCGGACGGCGGCCATCGCCGGCACCGCCACCGCCGTCTCGAACCGCGTCTCCCGACGGCAGGCCAACCGGTGGGCGAACCAGGCGTACGCCCAGGAACCACCGCCGCAGTACAGCGCCCCACCGACGCCGCCCCCGGCACCCGCACCGGCTCCGGCCGCCGCCCCGGCGGGCGCGGACGACATGCTCGCCCAGCTCGAACGGCTCGGGAAGCTCCGCGACGCCGGGGTCCTCACCGACGCGGAGTTCGCCCAGCAGAAGGCGAAGATCCTCGCGGGCTGACGTGTCGCGCGGTCAGTGCCGGAACGACTCCGTGTGACTCGGGTCGTGCGGGAGCTTCGTCTCCAGGCTCTCGAGGAAGTCCGTGGACCGTGCGAGGTCGGCGAGGAACATCTCGGCCATGTCGCGTGACAGACCGTTGCGGACCACGACCCGCAGCCCCGCGACGTCGGTGAGGTCTGCCGGCAGGGTGTAGGCGGGGACCTGCCACCCACGCTCGCGCATCTTCGCCGAGACGTCGTACACCGTGTAGTTCGTGACCTCGGGCCTGAGCCGGAAGAAGAAGACCGGCAGCTCCGAGCCGTCGGACAGGAGCTCGTAGGGTCCCATCCCGGCGATCGCCCCCGACAGGAACATTGCGGTGTCCCGTGCTGCCTGCTGGATCTGCCGGTAGCCCTCCCGACCCAGGCGGATGAGGTTGTAGTACTGGGCCACGACCTGCGCACCGGGCCGCGAGAAGTTCAGGGCGAAGGTCGGCATGTCCCCGCCGAGATAGTTGACGTGGAACACGAGGTCCTCCGGGAGGTCCTCCGGCGTGCGCCAGACGATCCAGCCGACCCCGGGGAACACCAGCCCGTATTTGTGCCCCGAGGAGTTGATGGAGCGCACCCGCGGCACGCGGAAGTCCCAGCGCAGGTCCGGGTCGAGGAACGGCGCGACGAACCCGCCGGACGCCGCGTCCACGTGGACCGGGACGTCCGGCCCACCGGAGGCGGCGAGCTCGTCGAGCGCGTTCGCGATCTCCTCCACGGGCTCGTACGACCCGTCGAAGGTGGACCCGAGGATCGCGACGACACCGATGGTGTTCTCGTCGACGAGCTTGACGGCCTCCTCGGCGTTCAGCTGGAGCCGGCCCTCCTCGATCGGTGCGTAGCGCGGCTCGACGTCCCAGTAGCGGCAGAACTTCTCCCACACGACCTGCACGTTGATCCCCATGACGAGGTTGGGCCGGTCCGTCGGCAGCCCGGCGGCACGACGGCGCTCGCGCCACCGCCACTTCAGGGCCAACCCCCCGAGCATGACGGCCTCGCTCGATCCGGTCGTCGACGTGCCCGTCGCCTCCTCACCCTCGGGCGTGTTCCACAGGTTGGCGATCATCCGGACGCAACGGCCCTCGATCGCCGCGGTCTGCGGATACTCGTCCTTGTCGATCATGTTCTTGTCCGAGGTCTCCGCGAACAGCAGCCGGGCCTCGTCGTCCATGTACGTCGTGACGAACGTGGCCAGGTTCTGGCGCGAGTTGCCGTCGAGCATCAGCTCGTCGTGGATCATGCTGTACGCGATCGGCGGATCCATCCCGTCGTCCGGGATCACCTCCGCCGGCATGCCGTGCGTCGCCCGCGGGCGCGCGTAGAGCGGAGCGATCGCGAGCCGCTCGAACTCCTGCAACTCTGAGGACTCGGACGAGTGAAGGGCCATGGAAACCACCATGAACCTTCCCGACCGGGCTCGCACCGGTGCACGTGGTCGAGGGCACGGGTCGAGCACGCGTCGTCGAGCGGGGAGGACGTGAGGTCATGTCGTGGGGTCCGGGTGTCAGTGCCGTCATCATCATCCTCGTCGGGCTCGTCGCGGGCACGATCACGATCGTCGTGCGCCGTACGGCCCCCCGGCTCGGCTCCGTCGAGCCGGCCCCCTGGTCCGCGACCCTCTCCTACGTGGCGACCGCCTACGGCATCGTGATCGGCTTCTCCATCCTCTACCTGTTCGGGGCGTACGCCGGGGCCCGCAGCGCCGTCGGCGACGAGGCGACCTCGATCGGCACCGCCTTCGAGGAGGTGCAACTGTTCGACGAGGCCGCGCCGGACGTGCAGCACGCGCTGATCTGCTACGCCCGGGCGGCGTCGGCCTACGACTGGCCGGCGATGCAGGAGGGCACGTCCGCCCCGGAGGTCGACGACGCCTACGCCGACCTCGTCGCCTCGCTGGGGCAGGCGCAGGAACCTCCGCAGGGAACCTTCGGGCCCGCCACGGCCACCAACGTCCTCGTACAGATCGGGTCCATCTCGACCGCCCGCGAGACCCGCCTCGTCGCGGCCACCACCGTCCTGCCCGTGCTGCTGTGGGCACTGGTGCTGGGAGGTGGGCTGCTCGTCGTCGCGCTGATCTTCGCCGTGACGCTGCCCGCTGCACGACGCACGCAGTCCGTGCTCGTCGGGCTCGCCGCGTCGTTCACCACCGTGCTCGTGCTCCTGGTCGCAGCGTTGAACAGTCCCTTCTCCGCCGGCTCCGGACGGGTGTCCCCGGCGCTGATCGACCAGACGACGGTGTCGATGGAGCAGTCGGCCCCGGATCTCGCCGGACGTCCCTGCCCGGCCTCGGGCGGGTAGCCCTGGTCCCCGGCTCAGTCCTGCAGCGTCCCCCGGCCGCGCTGCCACGGCCACCGCCCGTGCAGCTCGACCATGAGGGACCAGGAAAGGAAGGTCCGCACCACTACCAGCAGCCCCAGCGCGGCGACGTTCTGCAAGGTCGGCTCGAGCGTGACCGTCCGGATCACGTCCGCGGCGATCAGCAGGTCCAGTCCGAGCAGCAGGCCCCGGCCCACCGACTGCTTGACGCGCTCGACGGCGTCGCGCACCCCGGCGGTCCGCCACGTCCTGGCCCCGGCGACGAACGCCGCCACGACGGCGACCGTGATGACCGCGATCGCGACGACCTCGATCCAGATGGAGATGTTCTCGGCGAGGCTCCAGTCGCCGATGGCCGGTACCGCCTCCACGTCGTCCATCCGGGCCTCCTCCCGTGGGGTCACCTCGCCGATCAGGTCAGGATCTGGAGCGCGTCCCCGAGCAGGCTGACGCCGAAGACGACCAGGAGCACCGCCATCACCGTGGCGTTGTTCGCGATCAACCACGTCTTGGTGCGGTCGAGCGCGGGGGCGAGCCGTCGTCCCGCGACCAGGTAGCCGAGCACGGGCAGCGTCACCGTCAGCGTGGCCAGGGCGGTGAACACCGCCACCGACGCCACCGTCCCGCCGGTCGACAGCGACAGCGCGCCCAACGAGGCGCCGGCGGCCGCTGCGAGCAGGAGGTTCTTGGGGTTCACCGCCGACAGCGCGACCCCCAGGCCCGCGGCGGCGACGGGGCGGAGCTCGTCGATGCGCGACATCCAGCCCGGGACGGGCGGTTCGTCGTCGGGGCCCGGCCGCCCGGCCCACTGACGGCCGGCCGTCAGCAGCAGGAGCGCACCCAGCACGAGCTTGACCCACCCCGCGGTGGTGCCCGGCTCACCGCTGTCGGTCCCGAGCCCCGGGATCAGCAGGACGAGCGTGACCACGCCCGCGACGCCGACGATCCAGGCGAGCATGAACACGAGGCTGTTCACGCGGGCACGCCTGCTGAAGAGCATGAGGATCACCGCCGCGACCGGCAGCGGGCTGATCGCGATACCGACCGCGTAGCCGATCGTGACGCCGACCGCCTCACCCATGCCGCCCACCTCCGCGTGTCACCGGCGGTCTCACGGTATCCGCACGCCCGGTCCCCCGCAGAGCAGCCCCGGCACCATCCTCTCGACGCCTGGCGACGAGGTCGTTGCTAGCGTGACGTGGATGGACCGGGCAGGGATCGTGCGGGCCGTCTTCGAACAGGGCTGGAACGAGAGACGGTTCGACGCGCTCGCCCCGGCGCTCGGGACGTTCGAGCTCCACGTGGGCGGTCAGCACCGGACGACGGACCTCGCCGAGCTCGAGGTGATCGTCGGCGCCTGGCACGAGGCGTTCGCCGACCTGCGGTTCGACGTGCACGCGGTGACGGCGTCGGACGACGTGGCGGCGGTCCATGCGACGCTCCACGGCACCCATCGGGGCCCCTGGCAGGGCCTCGCCCCGACCGGGCGCTCGATCGAGGTCGAGCACATGTTCTTCTTCCGGTTCGACGGTCCGCGCATCACCCACGTGTGGGAGCTGCTCGACCGCCCGGCGCTCGACGCGCAGCTCGGGCGCTGACCGAGCGATGCGCGACCGGGTGCTGGACCTCGTCTTCCTGGTCGGCGTGCTGCTCAAGGGGGTCGACGGCGTCGTCGAGCTGATCGTCGGCGTCGTGCTGCTGATCGTGACACCGGCCCAGCTCCGCGACGCCGCCGACGCCCTGACCGCGCCCGAGCTCGCCGAGGACCCGCACGACCTGCTCGCACACGTCCTGCTGCGGGGCGTCGAGAACCTCGACGCCGGGACCGCGTCGTTCCTGGCCGCGTACCTGCTGATCCACGGGGTCGTGAAGATCGGCATCGTCGGGGCGCTGGTGCTGGGGACGCGACGGGTCTACCCCTGGGCCATCGCGGTGCTGCTGGCATTCCTCGGCTACCAGGTCTACGAGTTCGTGGTGCACCCGACCGTCGTCGTCGCCCTGCTGACGGTCTTCGACGCGCTGATCGTCCTGCTGACGTGGCGGGAGTGGCGCGAGGGCCGCACGCTGCGCGAGACCCTGCGCAGCACCACGGACTGGCTCACCGCCCGCGGGTGACCGCGGGTGATGACGCCCCGGCGACGTCTACCGCGCCTCCAGGACGAAGAACAGGAACCCGAAGAACGGCGGTGTTGAACAGACCCGAGGTGTTCGTCTCCTGGTACTCCCGCGCGAACCCGTCGTCGTGGTCTGCCTGCATGGGTGCCTCCGTCGGCGACCCGACAACCAGGGAAGACGCCACCGTAGCGCGCGGACGACGAGGCTCACCCGCGCGTCCTCACCCCTCCACGACCTCTCCACCGGACACAGGTCGCGTGGCCCGAGAAGGTGCGGGCCGGGCGGATCGCGGTGACGCTGGCCGTGGCCGTCGGAGGAGGACGACATGATCGAGAGGATCGCCCGCAGCGACGACGCGGTGCTCGGCTACCGGGTCGTCGGGGACGTCACCCGCGAGGACTACGAGGAGCTCGTGCCGGCGGTGCAGGCCGTCGTCGACGAGCACGGCAGAGCGCGGCTGCTGCTGGACCTGACCGACTTCCGGTGGGAGAAGGCCGAGGCCTGGGGTGCCGACCTCCGGTTCGGTGAGCACTTCCGGCACGTCATCGAGCGGATGGCCGTCGTCGGGGATCACGGCTGGGAGAAGTGGCTCGCGCGTCTCGCCGAACCGTTCTACGCGCAGGACGCACAGTTCTTCACGGACCAGGACGCCGCCTGGGACTGGGTCGCCGAGTAGGACGCCGACGAGCGCTGCCTGGCCGGAGCGGGTCGCCGGCTCAGTCCGGCGGTGCGGCGGACACGTCGACGCACACGGTCGCGGTGTTGCCGTCCTGGTCGGCGACCACGGTGATCCCCGGGGCGTCGCTGTCGTCGACGACGGTCCCGCCCACGGCGACGGCGGCGGCGACCCGCTGCTCGGCCACCTCGGGTGCCACGTAGACCTCGACGTGCAACCGCTGCCCCGCGGTCTCCTGCTCGCCAGAGCTCCCGAACCACAGGTTCGGCACCCGTCCCGTGGCGTCCCGGACCTCGTCGCTGGGAGATCCGTGGCCCTGCGCCTCCGCGTCCCCGGTCAGCAGGGCGGCCCACACCGGGGCGATGGTCCCGGAACGGGCGGTGTCGAGGCCGAGCTCGATGACACCGACCGCGGTGGGGTGGGCATCGACCCCGTGCTCGGCGGCGATCTCGGAGATCCGTCGGGCGAGGTCGACGTCGCGCTGGGTCACCCACTGGACGACGTGCTCGGTGCCCTCGTCGTCGCGGAAAACGGCGTCGTCGCTCATCAACCGGAGGTCGACGTGCCCCGCGCCGATCGACACGCTCAGGTGGTCACCGATCGGGTCGCCCACCGCGCCCAGCGCGGCGACGAAGCGCACGCCGGTGTCGAAGTCGGCGGTCAGGTAGCGGGCGTGCAGCCCCTGAGCCAGCTTGCGCCAGTCGGTCAAACCGGCCCGGGCGATCTCGTCACCCGTGAGCATGTCCATGCCCAGCGACGATATCGACGGTGTCGCCCGGTCGCCCGCCGTCACCAGGAACCGGCAACCCCGGGACGGCACCACGACCGGGAGTCGCGGGGGGTCGAGGAGCTCCTACGCCGTCATCAGGTCGACGGTGAGATCGCCGACGGACGGACGACCATCGTCGTGCAGGTGGAGGGTCACGGCGGTATACAAGCCGAAGGACCGGCCCTGGCCGGCACGACGTCGACCGCCGCGCCCTCGCGTCCGGCCGTCACGCGACGGGAGCACCTCGAAGGAGAGGGTGGCCGTGAAGAAGCTCGCCAAGGCAGTCCGCGCCGACGACATCGAGCTGGTCCGGCGACTGCTCGACCAGGGTGAGGACGTCAACCAGCAGGACCGCATGACCCATGCGACGCCGCTGCACCTGGCCACGGTCACCCGCGACCCCGACATGGTCCGGCTGCTCCTCGACCGGGGCGCCGACGTCACGGCCGAGGCGAAGCTGATCGGCACCCCGCTCCACTGCGCCGAGGATGCCCGGACCGTCCGAGCCCTCGTTCGGGCCGGCGCGGATGTGGACGTCCGCACGAGCAAGGGCCGCACGCCGCTGCACGACGCCGCCGAGGGTGGCCGTGCGGAGGTGGTCTCCACACTCGTCGAGCTCGGAGCGGACGTCAACGCGTTGTCGGAGAAGCGCATGAGCCCCCACGACGTGGCGCGGCAGGCGGCGGAGATCAGGCCGGAGAGCGCGCGGGAACCGTTCCACGAGGTCGTCCGTCTCCTCGAAGCCGCCGGTGGCGAGCCTCGCCGGGACACCATCCGTGAGAGCGGCGCTCACACCAAGGAGGAGATCGAGCGGCGCAAGGCCCTCACGAGTCTGCGCGACGAGCTGGGGGTGGCCGTCCAGCAGGGCAGGGTCGACGAGGTGTCCCAGCTCGTCATGGACGACCGCTTCGCCGAGGTCGCCCGGGACGACGACCACGGCATCGACTGGCTCCTCGGCCTGGCGCTCGCGGGTGACACCGGACGGGCGCGTGCCACCGACGTCATCCCGTTCGTCTACGCCATGGCCGGACGCCGTATGACAGCCGACCAGGCGCGGATCGCCCTGCGCCTGGTCGAGCTGGGCGCCGACGTGAACCGCCGCTACGAACTGGCGCTGAACTCTCAGGGCAGCGCGGACATCTGGAGCCCCGTCCAGTACCCGCCGATCACCGTCGAGACCTGGGGCCACGGCACGTTGATCGGCCAAGCTCTTGCCGTGCACCCCTTCAGCAAGTCCCGCACCGGGCCGACGCCGCTGTTCCTGGCAGTGGTCAACGACTCGCCCGAGCTCGTCGACGCCATGATCGCGGCGGGGGCCGACCCGGACGTGCGCACGAGCTTCGACGAGACGCCGTTGCACTGGGCCGTGCTGTTCGTCGCCCCCCGGGCTGCCGAACGCCTGCTCGAAGCCGGCGCCGACGTCAATGCCCGCACGACGGGCAAGCAGACGCCGTGGACGTGGGCCCAGCGCCGGCGGCACAAGAAGGCCCGTGAGGGTACGGCCGAGATCACGAGGCTGCTCGAGGCCCACGGTGGTCATGCCTGAGCTGCGGGGCGATGCACGCACGGAGAACGACGAAGCCCCAGGCGGGGCGCTTGGCCTGACCTGGGGCTTCGGAGGGAGCCGCCTGTCGGAATCGAACCGACGACCTATTCATTACGAGTGAATCGCTCTACCGACTGAGCTAAGGCGGCGTGCCGTGCACGACCGGGACAGGTCCCGATCAGCGGGCGAGGCAACACTACCCGACGGTCAGGCCGGACTCCAAAGCGATCCGTGGAGCGACGTCGTCGGGTCGGTCACACTCTATGAACGGCCCGACGCACGCCGTCCTGACTCGCGGCAGACCGCCCTGACTCGCGGCAGGCCACGCTGACTCGGCGCGGAGTGTGCTGACTCGCGGGGAACGATCCTGACCCGCGGAAGATCGTCCTGACTCGCGAGGAACGGTCCTGACTCGCGGGGAGCCGGTCAGCAGGTGAGGCCGTCCTCGGGCACCGTGCCCTCGATGAGGTAGTTCTCCACGGCGTCGGCGATGCAGTCGTTCGACCGGCCGTAGGCGGTGTGCCCCTCGCCCTCGTAGGTGACCAGCACCCCCGAGTCGAGCGCGTCGGCCATCCCCTCGGACCACACGTACGGCGTCGCCGGGTCGTTGGTGGTGCCGATGACGACGATCGGGTCGGCCCCGGGCGCCGCGACGTCGTACTCCTGCTCGGCCGGCGGGTAGGGCCAGTCGGCGCAGGAGAGGCCTCCGTACCCGAAGAAGGAGCCCATCGTCGGGGCGGCCTCCTCGATCTCCTTCGCCTCGGCACGCATCGTCTCGACGTCCGTCGCACCCGCGCTGTCCAGGCAGTTGATCGCCGTGAACGCCTCGGTGGAGTTGGTCGCGAACGACCCGTCGGCGTTCCGGTCGTTGTAGAAGTCGGCCAGGTAGAGCAGCGTGTCCCCGGTACCGGCGTTGATCGCCTCGTCGAGGGCCTGGGTGAGCACCGGCCAGCTCTGCTCGGCGTACAGCGTGACCGCGACCCCGTAGAACGCGAGCGTCTGGGTGACGTCGCGGTCCCCGCTGGTCGGGTACGGGTTGTCGTAGGCGCGGTCGAGGACGTCGCGCACCTGCTGCATGCCCTCGTCGACCGACCCGGTCAGCGGGCAGTCCGCGCCCGCCTGGCAGTCGGTGACGTAGGCGCGCAGCGCGTTCTCGAAACCGACCGCCTGCCCGGCGGAGATCTCGTCGGCGTCGAGGGTCGGGTCGATCGCGCCGTCCAGGACCAGTCGGCCGACGCGGTCGGGGAACAGCCCCGCGTAGGTCGCACCCAGGCTCGTGCCGTAGGAGAACCCGAGGTAGTGCAGCTGGTCGTCACCGAGCACCGCGCGCAGCAGGTCCATGTCCTTCGCGGCGCTCTGGGTGTCGACCTCACCGAGCAGCTCGCCGGTGTTCTGCTCGCACGCCTCGGCCCAGGCGGCGGCCGACTCCCGCGCGTCCTCGAGACCGGCGTCGGTGGTCAGGTCGTAGTCCTCGCTGAGGTACTCGTCCTTCTTGGCGTCGTCGAAGCAGGTGACCGCCGTCGAGTCCTGGACCCCGCGCGGGTCGAAGCCGACGATGTCGAACGACTCGCGCAGCGGCTCCCCGAACGAGCCGTTCTCCACGAAGTCGGTCCCCGACCCGCCGGGTCCACCCGGGTTGACCAGCAGGGAGCCGACCTTCTCCCCCGTGGCCCGCGTGCGCACGAGCTCCAGCTCGATGCTCCCGGCCTCGGGGTCGTCCCAGGACAGCGGCGCCGTCGCCGTCGCGCACTCGAACCCGCCACGGCAGCCGGACCACTCCAGGTCCTGGGCGTAGAAGTCCTCGAAACCCTCCGGGCCGCCGGCCACGGGGTCGGAGCCCGCCTCGACGGTCGCCTCGCCCACCGGGGTCGCGGTCTTGGCCGGCGCGTCGGCCGTGCAGCCGGCGAGCGCCAGCGCGGCGGCGGTCACCCCTGCCAGCACGCCGGTCCGTCGGCCGGCGGGGACGTCGGGGTACGGGCGGGGGTGGCGGGCGGGGAACTTCACCCGGACAACCTACCGGCCGCGTCGAGCCCGGCCCGGCACCTTCACCGAACCTCCTCCGGCGCGTCGTCGCTGATGACAGGAAGGGGCCGTCAGCCCTGGGGACGCAGTGCGATCGCCATCGCCTCGACGGCGAGCAACGGCGCCACGTTGCCCTCCAGCCGCTCCCGCGCCTGACCGATCGCGTCCATGCGACGCACCGTCTGCTCGGGTGTCGAGTCGCGGGCCAGGCCGCGCACCGTGTCGGCCTGCTCGCCGTTGACCGGCTCGACGTCCGCGCCGAGCTGGACGACCAGCACGTCGCGGTAGAGCGAGAGCAGGTCGACCATCGCCCGGTCGAGGACGTCGCGCTGGCTACGGGTCGCCCGGCGCTTCTGGTCGTCCTCGAGCTGCTTGACCTGCGACCGGAGCTTGGGCGGGACGGTCTCTCCCTCGGCCACGCCCAGCGCACGCAGGAGCTCGGACTTCTCGGCGGCGTCGCGTTCGGTGGTCGCGGCGGCCGCCTCGGCCTTGGCGACCTCCACGAGGTCGGCGGCGGCCAGCACGGCGTCGGGCACCCCGCGGATGCGGCGCGCGATCCGGAGCACGTCCGCCCGGCGCTGCCGAGCCTCCGGGTCCCGCGCCAGCCGGCGTGCCATCCCGACGTGGGACTGCGCGGCCTGCGCCGCCTGCAGCGCCACCGCGGGGTCGACCCCGTCGCGGCGCACCAGCAGGTCGGCGACGTCCCGGGCCGGGGGCACGCGCAGCGCGACGCTGCGGCACCGCGAACGGATCGTCGGGAGGACGTCCTGGCTGCTGGGTGCGCACAGCACCCACACGGTGTGCGCCGGCGGTTCCTCGATCGACTTGAGCAGCACGTTGGTCGTGCGCTCGACCATCCGGTCGGCGTCCTCGACGACGATGACGCGGTAGCGGCCGGCCGACGGCGTGCGCGACGCCGTGGTGATGAGGTCGCGCACCTCGTCGATCGCGATGACGACCTTGTCCGTGGCCACGACCGTCAGGTCCGGGTGGGTCCCGGCCAGGGTGGTCGTGCACGCGCGGCAGCGCCCGCACCCGCCCTCGGGGCACTGCAGCGCGGCGGCGAAGGCGCGCGCCGCGACGGACCGGCCCGACCCGGGCGGTCCCGTCAGCAGCCATGCGTGGGTCATCGCGCTCGGGTCGGTCGCGGCGCGCCGCAGCACGCCCACCGCCTCGGGCTGGCCGACGACGTCGTCCCAGACGGTCACGACGTCCCCTCCTGGTCCGTGCGGGCGTGCTCGGGCCCGACGTCGGAGGGATCGGCCGACGCCCACCTGCGCACGGCGGCGACCTCGGGGTCGGCCAACCGCACGGCCTCGCCGACGACGGGGGTCAGGTCCAGGCGCGAGGCGACGTCCACGCGGATCTGCGCCTGGATGTCGTCGACCGTGCCGGTGGCGTCGATCACGAGCCACCGGCCCGGGTCCGCGCTCGCCCGACGCAGGAACGCGTCGCGGGTGCGGCGGTGGAAGTCGAGTCCGGCCCGCTCGAGCCGGTCGGGCTGTCCCTCGCGGCGCGCGGCGGCGGTGGCGGGATCGACGTCGAGCAGCACCGTGACGGCCGGCAGCAGTCCGTCGGTGGCCCACAGCGAGAGGTTCTCGACCTCGTCCTGGGACAGCTCGCGCCCTCCCGACTGGTAGGCGACCGAGGAGTCGAGGTACCGGTCGGTGACGACGACGGCGCCGCGTTCCAGCGCCGGCCGGATCACGGTGGCCACGTGGTGGGCCCGGTCGGTGGCGTACAGCAGGGCCTCGGTGCGGGGGTCCACGTCGCCGCCGTGCAGCACGGCCCGGCGCAGCTCCGCCCCCAGGGCCGTGCCCCCGGGCTCGCGGGTCAGCACGACCTCGCGCCCGGTGACCGTGCCGAGCCACTCCGCGAGCAGGCGGGCCTGCGTCGACTTGCCGGCGCCGTCACCGCCCTCGAAGGACACGAAGTACCCGGGTGCGCTGCTCACGCCCACACCCTAACCGGGCCGTCCCACACGGCTCGTGCTGTGGTATTGGTCGCATCAGGGGGTCCTCGGCACGCAGGACCCCCCCGGTAGCGGGACGATAGGGACACCACGACCGAAGGGGACGACGATGACCGACGACGGAACAACCACCACGCTCACCCCGGACGAGTGCTGGGCCGTGCTGGCCGCGCAGCCGATCGGCCGCCTCGCCACCGCCGTCGCCGGCGAACCGGAGATCTTCCCGGTCTCGCACGCCGTCGCCGACGGACACGTCTACTTCCTCACCCGTCCGGGCAGCAAGCTGGTCGAGGTGACGGTCAACAACCGTGTCGCCTTCGAGGCGGACGAGTGGCGCTTCGACACCGCCTCGAGCGTCGTGCTCAAGGGCACCGCCGAGGTCCTGGAGAAGGACGAGGACATCGCCGCCGCCGAGGCGACCGAGCTCGTGCCCTACCTCGACGACGGCAAGAACGTCTGGGTCCGGATCACGCCGACCGAGATGAGCGGCCGCCGGCTCACCCGGTGACCGGCGGGCGCCGCCAGGCCCGCCGCGGCGGCCCCGGCGGTCGCTGGCTCCCCGGCGGTCGCGCTCACTCGCCGGGGTAGACGACCCCGAGCTGGGCGCGCGCGTCGTCCAGGATGCTCATCACCTCGAGGGTGTGCTCCCACGGCATCCGCGGGCTCTCGGTCCGCCCGGCCGCGAGGCACCGGGCGACCTCGGCGGCCTCGTACGCCTTGCCCTCCCCCGCCGGGGAGGTGAACGACCAGGTGGTGCCGTCGTCCCGCACCACCCGGAAGCCGGTCGGGGTGAAGAACCACTCGGGGATCTCGATGTGGCCGCGCGTGCCGATGATGCGGGCGCCGGCCGCGCCCTTGGCGGTGGAGGACGTGTGCAGCACCGCCTGGGCGCCGGACTCGTACCGCAGGATCATGCTGACGTGGTCGTCGACGCCCGTCTCCGCCAGCGTCCCGCGGGCGACGGTCTCGGCCGGCACGCCCAGCAGGTCGTGCACGAGGGTGATCGGGTAGATGCCGAGGTCCAGCAGCGCACCCCCCGCCAACTCCGGGGCGAACAGCCGGTGCGTCGGGTCGTAGTCCCGGTAGATGTCGAAGTCGGCCAGCACCGTGCGCACCTCGCCGATCTCGCCGCGGGCGATCGCCGCGCGGATCGCCGCGACGTGCGGCAGGTAGCGGGTCCACACCGCCTCCAGCAGGAACACCCCGGCCTCGCGCGCGGCGTCGAGCAGCGCACGCGACTCGGCCACCGAGCGGGTGAGCGGCTTCTCCACGAGGACGTGCTTGCCGGCGGCGATCGCGAGGCGGGCGTGCTCGAGGTGGTGCGAGTGCGGGGTGGCGACGTAGACCACGTCGACGTCGTCGTCCGCCACCAGGTCCTCGTACGACCCGTGGGCCCGCGCACCCGGTGCATGGGCGTCGGCGAAGGCCTGGGCCTTGTCCACCGAGCGGGAGCCGACGGCGGTCACCCGCGACGCCGTGCGGTCCCGGACGCCGTCGGAGAAGGACCCGGCGATGTTCCCCGCACCGAGCACCCCCCACCGGATCGCCGGGGCGGCCATCAGGTCGGGCACGGTGCCGGCGAGGTCGTCGGCGGTGAGACGGGCGGCGTAGGTGGACGGCGTGGCGGCGGTGCGATCGGTCATGGGTCCACCGTAGGCGCGGCGTCGCGGTGGGCGGCGGCGATCACCGCCGCGGAGGCGGCGCGCACCCGATCGAGGTCGTCGAGGCCGAGCCCCGAGGCCGCCACGACACGACCCGGCACCTCGACCGCCTCGGACCGCAGGGCCCGGCCGGCCTCGGTGAGGTGCACCTCGACCACGCGCCCGTCCGCGGCGGACCGTCGCCGCTCGAGGAGTCCCTGCTGCTCCAGGCGCTTGAGCAGGGGCGAGAGCGTGCCCGGGTCGAGGTACAGCCGGCCGGCGAGCCCGGTCGCCGTCGTGGTGCGCCCTGCACCGGCGTCCTCCCACAGGCCCAGCAGGACGAGGTACTGCGGGTGGGTGAGACCGAGCGGCTCGAGCACCGGGCGGTACAGCGACACCATCGCCCGGGACGCCGCCGACAGCGCGAAGCAGACCTGCGTCTCGAGCGCGAGGGGATCCACCGGTCGGTCCATGCGCTCAGGGTAGGCCGAGCCCTCCGGTCCGACATATAGTTGGTGCACCAATCTTTGGTGGGCCACACATCAGGAGACGCCGTGGGACTGTTCCGCCGCCGCCCGGACGACGACCGCACCTGGGGCATGCGGTTCACCGAGTCGTTCCTGCCGGTCTTCGGGCCGGCGTCGATCCGCAGGACACCGCCCGTGCCCCCGAGCGCCGAGGACCTGGCTCGCGAGGCCCGCCTGCACAGCACCTACGAACAGGTCACCGGGGCCGACGGCCACCGTTACGTCGTCGAGCGCCACCCCGACTGACCGCGCGGGGGCCGCCATGACGACGCCGCACGCTGCCGTGCCGATCTCGTTGCGCCTGGGACAGGTCCCCGCCATGCTCAACGCCGAGCTCGCCGACGACCCCGTCTACGACGGCTTCGAGCTCCAGCGGTTCGACGACCCCGACCACGGCACCGGAATGCTCGCGTTCCTCACCCGCCGGGCGGACGGCACCGTCGACTACGCCGTCCAGCGTGGCCTGCGGCTGGACCGCGCCCGCTACGGCATCGGCGGCGGCATCCGGTCGTGGCGCGAGATCGACTTCGACCGGGACCGGCTCGAGGTGAGCGTCGCCGGCACGGTGGCGCAGGTGCGGTTCGCCGACGCCGACGGCCGCGTGGTCGAGATCGACGTCGACGACCGCGCTGCCGGCCCCCGGCGGCCGGCAGCGCTCCTCGCGCCCCTGGGTGCCGCGATCCGGCAGCCGGCCTCGCTGATGCTCGTGTGGATGCCGAGCTTCGACCTGCTGCGCGCGGTCCCGGGTCACGACCCCGTGGTCCGCATCGGGGGCCGGGACGTGGCGACCGGCCGGCTGCCCGCAGGCCGCCTCCACGGCAGGCTGCTGGTCAAGACCTCCGGCCGGCTGTGGGTGCTGGAGCTGAACCGCGACGGCGATCCCCCGGCCGTCGCGGGCGGGCCCGGGGAGGCCGCTCCCACCGACGGGGACGCGCTGCGGGGCGTCCGCGCCACCGCGGACGGACATGCCGCGCGGGTGCTCTTCCGCCCGCCCCTGCCGGACCCGGGCGAGCTCGCCGACGGCGACGCCCGTCATGGTGCGTGGCGCGTGCTGCTCGACGACGCGCTGCTCACGGGCGGCACCTGGAGCGTCGAGGTCGTCGACGGTCGCGCGGAGGTCGAGCTCGCGGTGACCCGGCGGTGGCGTCCGCGCCGACTGCCGTGGCTGATGCGCCTCGTCACCACGGTGCTGCCGGTCTTCCGCACCTGGCCCACGACGTACGCCTGGCACGCCTCGGTCCCCCTCGACGGCGGCCCCGCGGCGACCGCCTGGCGCCGGACGGGGACCGCGGGAGCGGCGGCCTACCGGCGGGCGACCGGCAGCTGACCGCTACTTCTTGGTCGTCGACGACTTCTTCGCGGTCGTCTTCTTCGCGGCCGGCTTCTTCGCGGTCGACTTCTTGGCCGACGTGCTGCGCTTCTTCGGCCCCTGGGCCCGCTTCTCGGCGAGCAGCTCGATGGCCCGCTCGGCCGTGATCGACTCCGGGGTGGCGTCCCGCGGGAGCGTCCGGTTGGTCTCGCCGTCGGTCACGTACGGACCGAACCGCCCGTCCTTGACCACGATCGGCTTGCCGCTGGTCGGGTCGTCACCGAGCTCGCGCAGCGGCGGGGTCGCCGTCCGGCCCCGGCCACGCTTCGGCTGGGCGAAGACCTTCAGCGCCTCGTCGAGGGTGATCGTGAAGAGCTGCTCCTCGGACTCGATGGACCGCGAGTCCGTGCCCCGCTTGAGGTACGGCCCGTACCGGCCGTTCTGCGCGGTGATCTCCTCCTCGGTCTCCGGGTCGGTGCCCACCACGCGCGGCAGCGACAGGATCCGCAGCGCGTCCTCCAGCGTCACCGTGTCCAACGACATGGTCTTCAGCAGCGACCCGGTGCGGGGCTTGGGCTGGGCGGCCTTCGCCTTCTTCTGGGCTGCCTGGGAGAGGTTCGGGTCGATCTCGGGCAGGTCGAGCTTCTCGGTGACGAACGGTCCGAAGCGGCCGTTCTTCGCCACGATCTCGTGGCCCGACTCCGGGTCGACACCGAGCACGCGCCCGTCGTCGGCACCGGCCTTGAGCAGCTCACGCGCCTTCTCGACCGTCAGCTCGTCCGGGGCCACGTCGTCGGGCACCGAGGCCCGCGGCGCCTTGCCGTCCTTGCCCGGCTCCGCCCGCAGGTCCTCCAGGTACGGCCCGTACCGACCGACCCGGACCCGGATGCCCTCGCCGATCTCGACCGAGTTGATGACCACGGGGTCGATCTCCCCGAGGTTCTCCACCAGGTCGCGCAGACCCCACTGCTCGTCGCCGCCGGAGCCGTCCCCGAAGTAGAACCGCGTCAGCCAGGCCAGGCGCTCCCGGTCACCGGACGCGATCTGGTCGAGGTCGGCCTCCATCTCGGCGGTGAAGTCGTAGTCGATGAGCCGGGCGAAGTGCTCCTCCAGCAGCCGCACGACGGCGAAGGCCAGCCACGTGGGCACCATGGCCTGGCCCTTGGTGCGCACGTAGCCGCGGTCCTGGATCGTCGAGATCGTCGCCGCGTAGGTGGACGGGCGCCCGATCCCGAGCTCCTCGAGCGCCTTGACCAGCGACGCCTCCGTGTAGCGCGCGGGCGGGCTCGTCGAGTGCCCCTCGGCCGCGATCTCCGTCCCCGCCAGGGCGTCGCCCTCGGCCATGCGCGGCAGCCGGCTCTCCTTGGGGCCGGCGGGCGCGGAGCCGCCGCCCTCAGGGGTCTCGACGTCCGTCGACTCCTCGTAGGCGGCGAGGAAACCGCGGAAGGTGATGACCGTGCCCGACGCCGAGAAGACGGCGTCGCGACCGGCCCGGTCACCGGCGCCGTCCCCGAGACGGGCGCCCAGCCTGACGGACGCCGTCGACCCCTTGGCGTCGGCCATCTGCGAGGCGACGGTCCGCTTCCAGATGAGCTCGTAGAGCTTGAACTGGTCCCCCGAGATCTCACCGGCCACCTGCGCCGGGGTGCGGAAGGAGTCGCCCGCGGGACGGATCGCCTCGTGCGCCTCCTGCGCGCCCTTGTTCTTCGAGGCGTACAGCCGCGGCGCACCGGGCACGTACTCGGAGCCGTACAGCTCGGCGGCCTGGCGCCGGGCGGCGTCGGTCGCCTCGGCGGACAGCGCCGGCGAGTCGGTCCGCATGTAGGTGATGTAGCCGTTCTCGTACAGCGCCTGCGCGGTGCGCATCGTCTGCCGCGAGGCCATGCGCAGCTTGCGCGACGCCTCCTGCTGCAGGGTCGAGGTGGTGAACGGCGCGGCGGGCTTGCGCGAGTACGGCTTGGTCTCCAGGGACCGGACCGTGAAGGCCGCCTCGTCGAGCCCGGCGACGACCGCCCCCGCGGCGGCCTCGTCGAGGTGTACGACGCCGGTGCGCACCTTGAGGCGGCCCAGGTCGTCGAAGTCGCGACCCGTCGCGACCCGGTCGCCGTCCAGACCGGTCAGGCGGGCGCGGAAGAGCTGGCCGGCGTCGTCCCCGGACTCGGGGGCGAAGGAGCCGGTGACGTCCCAGTAGTCGGCGGTGACGAACGCCATGCGGTCCCGCTCGCGCTCGACGACCAGCCGCGTGGCCACGGACTGCACCCGGCCCGCGGACAGGCCCTGGCGGACCTTGCGCCACAGGACGGGCGAGACCTCGTAGCCGTAGAGGCGGTCGAGGATCCGGCGGGTCTCCTGGGCGTCGACGAGGTCGTCGTCCAGGTCACGGGTGTTCTCGAGCGCCCGGGTGATGGCCTCGCGGGTGATCTCGTGGAACACCATCCGCTTGACGGGCACCTTGGGCTTGAGCTCCTCGATGAGGTGCCAGGCGATGGCCTCGCCCTCGCGGTCCTCGTCCGTGGCGAGGTACAGCTCGTCGGCGTCCTTCAGCGCGGCCTTCAGCTCCCGCACCTTGGACTTCTTGTCGGCGTGCACGACGTAGTAGGGCTCGAAGCCGTTGTCGACGTCGACGGCGAACTTCTTGTACGGCCCCTTCTTCATCTCCGCCGGCAGCTCGGACGGCTGCGGGAGGTCACGGATGTGGCCGACGCTGGCCTCCACGACGTAGTCGTCGCCGAGGTAGCCCTGGATCTTGCGAGCCTTCGTCGGGGACTCGACGATCACGAGCTTGCGGGCCTGAGGCATCCGTTCCTGCTTTCCGACGGTGATGGCGGGACGCGGCGCCGGGAGCGTCGCGTCCTGTCACGGTACGACACGCTCGACGACGGCGGAACTCTACCGAGGCACGCCCGGCCCGGCGCACGGCGGTCCACAGGGCCACCACCGGGCGGCGGCGCTCAGTCCCGCGGTCGTGCCGTCGCCTGACGCATCAGGAGGAGCAGCGCGAACGTCACCGCGGTGGCGGCGAGGACGCCGAGGACCCCGACCGCGTAGGCGGTGACGTCCTCGCCGATGGGCACGCTGGCGGCGTCGACGAGCCGCACGCCGCCCGCGAGGGCCACCGTGCCGGCGACCAGGGCGCTGAGGAGCAGGAGTCCCGCGACCACGGAGGAACCGGGCGACGACAAGGCGTTCGGCCGGGCCTCGCCCGTGGGCAGTCGGTGCCGGCGCGGGGCGACGTCGAGCGACGAGGACGGCGTCAGGGCGCACACGAGGGCGCCCCAGGCGAGCACGACGAACAGGGCCGCGACGACGTCGGACGGCCGGTGCCACTGCCCGACGAGCGTGGCCACACCCGTCGCGGCCGTGTACGAGGCACCCAGCAGCGCGACGACGGCCCGCCAGGCCCGCGGGGTGGCGAAGAGCAGCGCGACCGAGACGGAGGCCGCCACCGTGGTGTGCCCGCTGGGCAGCGTGTTGCCGCTGTACCAGCCCGGCAGCAGGTCGGGGCGCGTCAGCAGGTAGTGCTTCAGCACCTGGGTGGTGAGGTTGGCCCCGCCGACCAGGGCCGCGACCTGCAGCGCCACGACCCACCGTCGACGGACCACCGCGACCAGCATCGCGGCGCCGATCCCGGCCACCACGAACGCCACCGACACGACGTCGAGCACGGGCTCGGCCACCCGCCACAGGCTGTCCTGCCCGTAGAGCGCGCCGTCGCGGGCGAGGTCGTCGAGCTGCTGACCGGGCAGGGTCGTGACCAGCACCCGGTACGTGAGCCAGACCCCGAGCGCGGCCACGAGCGCGATCACCGCCGCCGCGGCCTGGGCCAGCGGACGGGTCTCGGGCTGCGGAGGTGCGGCGACCTGCGCCACCGGCCGCGATCCCTGTGCGGTCGTCGCGCCCGTCGGCCGGGGCGGCGCGACCGGGACCTCGTGGAAGTCGCCGTTCATGCAGGTCAGGATAACCAGTCCGTGTGATGTTCCGGTGGACGGCCGGTGCACTCTCCGGACGGCGACGCGTCCGGGTCAGCGGGACAGGTCCGGGGGCAGGCCGTGGGCCCCGGCCGACGCCGGGTCGTGCAGGTGGCAGGCCACGCGGCGCGCCGCTTCCTGCGCGCCCCGGTCCCCGAGCGCCGTGGCGGTCAGACCGGGCCGCACCTCCCGGCACACGTCCATCGCGTGCGCGCACCGGGGCGCGAACGGGCAGCCCGGCGGCAGCCGGTGCATGTCGGGCGGGGCCCCGGGGATCCCCGTCAGCTCACGGCGCTCGCCCCGCAGCGGCGGGAAGGAGTGCAGCAGGGCCGACGAGTAGGGGTGCCGGGGCCGACGGTAGATCTCCTCGGCACCGGCGTCCTCGACGATGTCGCCCGCGTACATGATCGCGATGCGGTCGGCGATCTCGATGAGGAGCGACACGTCGTGGGTGATGAAGACGACGGAGAAGCCGAGACGCTGCCGGAGGTCGGCGATCTCCTCGACGATCTGCCGCTGCATGACCACGTCCAGCGCCGTCGTGGGCTCGTCCATGACGAGGACCTGCGGGTCCAGCGCGAGCGCCATGGCGATCATGACCCGCTGACGCATCCCGCCGGAGAGCTGGTGCGGGAAGTCGCGCAGCCGGTCGGCGTTGATCCCGACCATCTCCAGCAGCGACGCGGCCTGGTCCCAGGCCTCCCGCCGGCGCATGCCCGGACGGTGCGCCAGGATGCCGTCGGCGATCTGTCGGCCGACGCGGTAGACGGGGTTCAGCGAGTTCATCGCCCCCTGGAACACGATCGCGGTGTCCCGCCAGCGCGAGGCGCGCAGCTCGGCGTCGCTCTGGCGCAGCACGTCGGTGCGTCGTCCGTCCCGGTCGGTGAAGTGCACGCTGCCGGAGGTGATGAGCCCGGGGGGCGGCAGCAACCGGGTCGCGGCGTAGGCGAGGGTCGACTTGCCGCAGCCGGACTCGCCGGCCAGGCCCAGGACCTCGCCGCGGTGCAGGGTGAGCGAGACGTCCCGCAGCACGTGGGTGGCGTCGTCGACGTAGCCGTAGTCGACCGAGAGGTTCTCGATCTCGAGCACCGGCTCGCCGACCGCCCCCGTCGGGGCGGGCACGTCGAGGGTCGAGGCGGTCATGAGCGCTCCTTGCGGGTCGGGCCGGCGGCGGCGCCGGCACGGGGTCCTGCCCCCGGTGGCGTGCGCAGGACCGGCGTGAAGCCGATCCGCGGACGGATGCGCCGGCGCCGCAGGACGCGGGCGTTCATCCCGGTGCTGCGCAGGCGCGGGTTGACGAACTCGTCGATGCCGAAGTTGACCAGCGTCAGCGCCATGCCGAGCAGGGCGATGCAGAGGCCCGCCGGGACGAACCACCACCAGGCGCCGCGCTGCAGCGCGAGGTTGTTCTGCGCCCAGAACAGGATGGTTCCCCAGTTCCAGTCGGAGACGGGCGTGATGCCGATGAACGCCAGCGTCACCTGGGACATGACGGCGAACGTCACGGTGCCCACGAACCCGGCGGCGATGATCGCGGTGAGGTTGGGCAGCACCTCGGCGAGCACGAGGCGCCAGGTGCGCTCGCCGTTGGCCCGCGCCGCCTCGACGAAGTCGCGCTTGCGCAGCGAGAGCGTCTGGGCGCGCATCACCCGCGCGCCCCACGCCCAGCCGGTCGCCCCGATGACGAGCGCGACGGTGACACCGCCGGCGGTGGGGAGCTGGCCGGCGATGATGATGATCAGCGGCAGCTGCGGGATGACGAGGAACACGTTCGACAGCGCCGAGAGCGTCTCGTCCCCGGCCCCGCCGACGAACCCTGCCGTCACGCCGACGACGACGCCGAGCACGGTGGCCGACACCCCGGCGATGAGCCCGACCACGAGGACCCCGCGGGTACCGACGACGATCTGGGACAGGATGTCCCGCCCCGTGTGGTCGGTGCCGAGCCAGTGCGTCCACGACGGCGGCTGCAGCAGGTCCACCGAGACCTGGTTGGGGTCGTAGGGGGCGATCCACGGCCCGACCACGGCCAGGACGCCGAAGAAGAGCAGGATGCCGATCCCGGTGAGGGCCTTGCCGTTGCGCAGGAACAGGAACCGTTTCGGTCGGCGCGGGTCGCGCGTCCGGTGTTCGACGGCGGGTTCGACGACGGTCTCGGACTCGACCAGCGACGTGTCCTGGGCCATGGGTCACCCCTCCTGACGGGCGCGCGGGTCGAGCGCGGCGTAGACGAAGTCGGCGATGATGTTCGCGCCGAGCACGGCGAGCGTGATGACGAGGAAGCAGCCCTGCATCAGCGGGTAGTCCTGGGTGTTGACCGCCTGGAACAGCGTGTAGCCGATGCCCTGGTAGGAGAAGACCATCTCCATGATCAGGGTGCCGCCGACGACGAACCCGAGGGACAGGGCGAAGTTGGAGACCTGCGGCAGGATCGCGTTGCGCGCGGCGTAGCCGACCATCACGGTGCGTTCCGGCAGGCCCTTGGCGTGCGCGACGGTGACGTAGTCCTCCGAGGAGACCGTGACGACCATGTTGCGCATCCCGAGGATCCAGCCGGCGATCGAGGACAGCACCACCGTCAGCGCGGGCAGGAAGCCGTAGTAGATCACCGAGCCCACGAACTCCCACGACCACGCGGGCACCATGCCGCGGTCGTAGCTGCCTGAGGAGGGGAACCAGCCGAGCGTCACCGAGAACACGGTGATCGCGATGAGGCCGAGCCAGAAGTACGGCACCGCGGAGAAGAAGGTCGTGATCGGCAGCAGGGCGTCCGCCCAGGTGCCCCGGCGCCACCCGATCGCGACGCCGATCGACGTCCCGAGGACGAAGGCGATGATCGTGGCGATCCCCACCAGCCCGATCGTCCACGGCAGCGCCTGCTGGACGATCTCGGCGACCGGCGTCGGGAAGAACGTGAACGACAGCCCGAGGTCGAGGCGCAGCAGCAGACCCCAGTAGTCGACGTACTGCTGCCAGATCGAGGAGCTGGTGTCGAGGCCGAACAGGACCCGGATGGACTCCTCCGCGTTGGAGTCGATCCGTCCCTGCATGCGCCCCATGAGGGCCGTCACCGGGTCCCCCGGCATCAGACGCGGGATGAGGAAGTTGATGGTCACCGCGGCCCACGCGGTGATCAGGTAGAAGATCGTGCGGCGGACGGCGAACCTCACGGGGTCCCTCCTTCGTCGGTGCGCCGCCCGTAGGCGTCGAGGACGTCGCCGAGGCGCGGGCGGTCGGCACGGTCCGCGTACCCCCAGCAGGCGACCGCGCGTCCCGCGGCGACCTCGATCAGCGCCGGCGTCTCGGTGCGGCACACGTCGGTGGCGAAGGGGCAGCGGGGGTGGAACCGGCACCCGGCGGGCGGGTCGACGAGGCTGGGGGCCTCGCCGCGAGCCCCGTGGGCCCGGGTCGCGAGGTCGTCCGGGTCCGGCGCCGAGCCGATGAGCAGCTGGGTGTACGGGTGCCGCGGGTCCTGGGTGACCGACTCGCTGTCACCGGTCTCCACGACCCGCCCGGCGTACATCACGGCCGTCCGGTCGGCGAAGTAGCGGGCCGAGGCGATGTCGTGCGTGATGTAGAGGATCGCGATGTCGAGACGGTCGCGCAGGTCCTGCAGGAGGTTGAGGATGCCGAGCCGGATCGAGACGTCGAGCATCGAGATCGGCTCGTCGGCCAGCAGCACCTCGGGGTCGGCGGCCAGGGCCCGGGCGATCGCGACGCGCTGCCGCTGACCCCCGGAGAGCTCGTGCGGGAACTTGTCGATGTACCGCTCGGTGGGGCTGAGCCGGACCCGCTCGAGCAACCGCTCGATCGCGGTCTCCAGCTCGGCGCCGCGCAGCCTGCCCTGGTGGATGCGCACGCTGCGCGAGAGCGTGTACCGCACCGTGTGGACCGGGTTCAGCGAGCCGAACGGGTCCTGGAAGATCATCTGGACGCGCCCGACGTAGGCCCGGAATCCTCGGCGACGACGCACGGTCGCGTCCCGGCCGTGCAGCTCGAGGCTCCCGGCGGTGCGCGGCATCAGCTGGGCGAGCAGGCGGGCGATGGTCGACTTGCCGGACCCGGACTCGCCGACCAGGGCGACGACCTCGCCGCGGTGCAGCGTGAGGTCGACGTCGTCCACGGCGTGGACGACGGCGCCGCGGCGGCCGCGGACCGGGAAGTGCTTGGTCAGGCCGACGGCGCGCAGGACCGGGACGTCGCGCTCCGTGGCGGCCGGGGACGGGTCGGTTGCTGAGGTACTCATGCGGTCACCTGGGTGGGAAGGGACGGCGGGACGGGACCGCGACGTCCTGGTCAGTCCGTCGCGGGCTCGAGCTCGAGCAGGATCTGCAGCGCCTGCGAACCGGTCGGCTGCGGCTGGTTGTACGGGTCCTCCTCCGAGGGCCAGCCGACGTAGTTGACGGTCGAGTACTGCGCCGTGGCCGGACGTGCCCACAGGGCGATGGCGGGGACGTCCTCGACGAAGTGCTGCTGGATCGTCGCCAGCGCCTCGGAGCGCTCGGCGTCGTCGGTCGTCGCGGCGTAGGTCGCGAGCGCCTCGGTGACGTCCTCGTTCCGGTAGCGGCCGAAGTTCCACGACGCCGGCTCACCGAGCGGCTCGTACTGCGCCCCGTCCATCATGTTGGAGTACAGGTCCCACGGGGTGGCGCCGCCGTCGGTCCAGTGCAGCGTGGCGTCGAAGTTGCCGGGCGGGACGATGTCGGCGAACCAGCCGTCCGCGTTCGCGGGCTGGACGGTGGCCTCGGCGCCGAGCTCGGCCGCGGCGTTCTTGATGAGGTCGAGCGCGGTGAGGTAGTCGTTCCAGCCGGCCGGGTTGGTCAGCTCGAAGGTGACGGGCTCGCCGTCGGGGTCCACGAGCTGCTCGCCCACCCCGGTGTACCCGGCGTCGGTGAGGACCTGCTTGGCGCCCTCGACGTCCGCGGACAGCTCCTCGCCGGCGAGCTCGTCGCTGATGAACTCCTCACCGGCGGGCAGCGGCAGCCCGGTGACGCTGGTGATGGGCGGGTTGACGCCGGAGGTGGCGACGTCGGTGATCGACTGCCGGTCCAGGGCCATGTTGAGCGCCCGGCGGAAGGCGACGTCGTCGAACGGCTTCTCCTCGTTGTTGACGAAGAGCGCGTCGATGCCCAGCCCGGCCGCCGCGTACTGGTGGTAGTGCTCCGGGTCGGCGGCGATGTAGACGTTCTCGTAGTCCGCGATGAACGTCCAGCCCCACTGCGCCTCACCGGTGGTGAGCGCCGTGGTCAGCGCGTTGTTGTCGTTGTACGAGGAGTAGCGGATCTCCGGCACGGACAGCTCGCCGCCCCAGTAGTCGTCGCGGGCCACGACGGTCGCCGCCTGCGGGGTCCAGGACTCCAGGGTGTACGGGCCGGTGCCCACCGGTTCGGTGTTGGTGTACGTCGTCGGGTCCTCGACGTCCGCCCACAGGTGCTCGGGCACGATGAGCATGTCGGCGAGCTTGGCCGTGTTGACGTACTGCGGGGACCCGAAGGTCACGGTGACGGTGGTCCCGTCGGACTCGACGGACTCGATCGGCAGGGCCGAGGTGTTCAGCCCCTCGTGGTCCTGGCGGAGCTGGATCGAGAAGGCCACGTCCTCGGCGTCGAACGCCTCGCCGTCGGACCAGGTGACGCCCTCGCGCGGCGTGACGACGGCCTGGGTGTAGTCGTCGTTCCACTCGATGGACTCCGCGAGCCAGGGCTGCGGCTCCTCGGCGGGCTTGGCGTCGTTGGCCATCATCAGCGGTTCGTAGATGACGAAGGCGTAGCCGAGGGACAGGGCGGCCGAGCCGGTCGCGAAGGGCGACTGGTTCTCGGTCTGGGTCCCGTTCGGCATGCCGACGGTCAGGACCTCGCCGGTGGCCGCGGCGGTCTGGTCGTCGGCCGTGTCGGCGCTGGTGTCGGTGTCGCCACCGCCGCCGCACGCCGTCGCCAGCAGAGCGACGGCGGCGACCCCGGCGAGCGACGCGGAGAGCTTGCGGATTCTCACGGTGTGCCTCCTTGCACGTGTTCTTCGGTGGAGCGTTCCTGGGGGGACGGTCGGTCGGTGGCCCCGTGGACGGGGACGTCCACGGGGCACCGCAGGTCACGGACGGAGCGGCCGGCCACGAGCCGGTAGGTGCCCGACGGCGTGGTCCAGCCCGCGTGGGCGTCCCACGTCTGCAGTGCGCGGCGCGGGACCGTGACGTCGACCTCGGCGGTCCCGCCCGGCGCGACGTCGACGACGGCGAACCCGCCGAGCCAGCGCACGGGCCGGGCCGGGTCACGGACGGCGGTCCCGGCGGGCGGCTCGACGTACACCTGGACGACCTCCCGGCCCGACCGCGGCCCGGTGTTGCGCACGCGGACCCGCACCACGGCACCGGCCGTGGGGTCCACGGGCGGGTCGAGGAGCTCGGCCGCCTCGTACGACCACGTGGTCCAGCCGAGGCCGTGCCCGAAGGGGGCGGCCGGCTCCGGGCGCGAGGCCGCGCCGTCGGCGTCGCGCCGGCGCTCCCAGGCCCGGTAGCCGACGTCGAGCCGCTCGGTGTAGTCGACGACGCCGTCGGCCGGCACGGCGTGCGGCACCGGGACGTCCTCGGCGCGCGCCGGCAGGGTCCAGGGCAGCCGGCCGGACGGCTCGGTGACCCCCGTGAGCACGTCGGCGAGCGCGGCCCCGGCCTCCTGCCCCGGCAGCCAGCCCCACAGCACCGTGGGCACCTCGGCGAGCCAGGGCAGGAGCACGGGGGCGCCCGCGTTGACGACGACGACGGTGCGCGGGTTCACGGCCGCCACGCGGCGGACGAGCTCGTCCTGGTTGCCGGGCAGCCCGAGGTCCGTGCGGTCGAACCCCTCGGACTCGACCTCGTGGGTCGTGCCCACCACGACCACGGCGACGTCGGCGGCGCGGGCGGCCTGCTCGGCGGCGTCGAGCTCCTGCTCGGCGGAGGGTCCGGGGCGCCGGTGCACGAGCTGGGCGCGGACGAACCGGTCGTAGCCGACGGGGTGGACGACCTGCAGCTCGGCGACGAGCTCGGCGGACGACCCCGTGACCCGCGCCGTGGCGGCGACCGGGTGGTTGTGGGCCGAGGCGAGGATGACGTCCTCGGTGGCGACGACGTCACCGGCGGCGATCTCGTGGCCGTCCAGCACGACGCGGTGCACGCCGACCGTGCCGACCCCGATCTCGTGGACGCCCTGCTCGGCCACGTCGACCCGTGCGCTCAGGCGCACGGTGACGTCCTCGGCGTGCAGGTCGGTCATCCAGCCGTCCCACCGCGTCCGCGTCTCGGCACGGCGCACCGCACCGGTCCGGTCGAGCACCTCGAGACGCATCCCCGGTGCTCCGGTGACGGGGTCCGTGCACCGGTCCAGGTCCAGGGGAGGCGGGTTGCGCAGCGCCCGGGACCCCGCCACGACGTCGAGGTGCGACCCCTCCGGCAGCGCCTCGGCGAGCGCGGGGGCCGGGTAGGACAGCCGGTCGGGGACGACGAACGAGGAGCCCCCGCCCTGGAAGAACGGTTCGACGGCGGCGGCCCCGAGCAGCGCCACGCGCAGCGGCGCGCGGTCCTCGACGCCCGGCAGCGGCAGGAGCCCGGCGCGGTCCTGCAGGACGACGGTGGAGCGCCCGGCGAGCTCGCGCAGGAACGTCTCGCGCGCCTCGGGCACGGCGAACGCCGGGGCCGGTCGCGAGGCTCGACCTTCCGGGACCGCGGCGTCGTCGCCGGGCGGCGTGAGGCGGCCGACCCGGTGCGCGAGCCGCAGCAGACGTCGCACCTTGTCGTCGAGGTCGGCCTCGGTGACCGCCCCGGTCTCGAGGGCCGCGCCCAGGCCGTCGCCCCAGGCGCCGTCGGGACCGGGCATCTGCAGGTCGAGCCCGCCGCGGACTGCCGGCGCGACGGAGCGGGTGGCGACCCAGTCGGAGACGACGAGCCCGTCGAACCCCCACTCGTCCTTGAGCACCCCGGTCAGCAGCGGCCGGTGCTCGAGCACCTGTGCGGCGGTGGTGCCGTCGTCGACGCCGCTGTAGGCGCCCATGACGCTCCACGCGCCCGCCACGACGAGCCGTTCGAACGGCGCCAGGTAGACCTCGCGCAGCGTGCGGGGGTCGACCCGGGCGAGGTAGCGGGTGCGGTCCGTCTCGGAGTCGTTCGCGACGTAGTGCTTGACGCACATGCCGACGCCGTCCTCCTGGGCGGCCGTGACGACCGCGACGGCGACCTCGGCCGTCAGGTGCGGGTCCTCGCTGTAGCACTCGAAGTGCCGGCCGGCGACGGGGGTGCGCTGGAGGTTCACCTGGGGTGCCAGGACCAGGTGCACCCCGTGGCGGCGGGCCTCGGCGGCGAACAGGCGGCCCACCCCGCGGGCCGCCGCGACGTCCCAGGTGGCGGCGAGCGCGGAGGGGGCCGGCAGCATCGCGGAGCTGGACGAGCCGTCGGGCCGGCGCACACCGACCGGGCCGTCCGACATGACGACGGGCGCGAGCCCGATGCGCTCGATCCCGCGGGTCGACCACATGCCCGCACCGACGACGAGGGAGACCTTCTCCTCGGCGGTCAGGCGGGTGAGGAGCCCGTCCAGGACGGTCTCCTCGGTGGGTGTCCCGACGGTCGTCGGGAGGGCGGTCGGCGATGACACGCGATGTCTCCTGTTCCGGCGCGGCTGTGCGTCGCGTCACAGTGAACCATACTTACTTACTTGTTAGTAAGTGGATTGGATCACAGTATGGTGACGTCATGAGCCAGGCCACACCTCCCCGGTCCCGCCGCGTCCCCCGTGCCGAGCGGCGCGAGGAGATCCTGGCGGCCGCCGCCCGCGTGTTCGGCTCCAAGGGGTACCGCGCCGGCTCGCTCGCCGAGGTCGCGGAGCAGGTCGGCATCACGCACGCCGGGGTGCTGCACCACTTCGGGAGCAAGGACCGGCTGCTGTGGGAGGTGCTCGAGTACCGCGACCGCGTCGACGTCGAGCACCTGGAGGGCCAGCACATCCCCGGCGGGCTCGAGCTGTTCCGGCACCTGGTCACCACGGCCCGCCGCAACGCCGACCGCCGCGGCATCGTGCAGGCCTACACGGTCCTGACCGGCGAGGCCGTCACCGACGGGCACCCGGCCGCGGACCGGGCACGGACCCGCTTCGGGGTGCTGCGCGAGGACATCGCGTCGGCGCTGCGCACCGTCGCGGACGAGCGCGGCATCGACCTCGCGGAGCAGGACGCCGTCCGGGCGGCCAGCGCCGTCATCGGGGTGATGGACGGACTGCAGACCCAGTGGCTGCTCGACCCGGAGGTCGTCGACCTGGCTGAGTCGACCGCGTTCGCGATCGAGGCGATCCTCCGGGCCGTGCTGCCCGGGGTCGAACCGCTGCCGGACTCCCCCAGGACGCCCGGGGCACCGTGACGGACGCGCGCGTCAGGCCGGGCGTGGCGCGTACATGATCACCGCGACGCCGACCAGGCAGACGAGGGCGCCGATCACGTCCCAGCGGTCCGGGCGGAACCCGTCGACCGCCATCCCCCAGACCAACGACCCGGCGACGAACACCCCGCCGTAGGCGGCCAGGATGCGGCCGAAGTGGGCGTCCGGCTGCAGCGTCGCGAAGAACCCGTACAGGCCGAGCGCGATCACCCCCGCACCGATCCAGAGCCAGCCCCGATGCTCGCGGACGCCCTGCCACACCAACCAGGCGCCGCCGATCTCGAACAGGGCGGCGGCCACGAACAGGACGACGGATCTCAGCACGGTCATGATCCAGTCTCCCGCCGTCGGCGGCCGAGGGCGCGAGCTCTCAGCGGCCGAAGACCTGGGTCCACCACGGGCCGCCCTGGCCGGGTTCCTTCCCGAGGCCGTGACGCGTGTGCGAGCACTCGAGGATGTTCGCCCGGTGGCCGGGGCTGTCCATCCAGGCCTGCACGACCGCCGCCGCGTCCGGCTGACCGACGGCGATGTTCTCGGCCGCCAGCCCGCTCACGCCCGCGGCGTCCGCCCGGTCCCAGGGGGTCAGACCGTCGGGGTCGGTGTGGTCGAAGTAGTCGCGCACGCGCATGTCCTGCGAGTGCGCCGTCGCGAGCGCGTCGAGCTCGGGGTCCTGCCGGAGCGGTCCGCACCCGGCGTCCGCCCGCTCCGCGTTGACGAGCTCGAGCACCGCGGCGGCCGCGGCGCCTGCCGGGCCCTCACCGTCCGCGTGACCGGAGCCCTCGCCCCCCGGCTTCTCCGAGGCCGCCCGGGGGTCGGGTGTCGGCGACGGGGCGGGCTGCACCCGCACCGCGGGGGCGACCTCTTCCGTCGAGCGTTCGCCGTCCACGACGATCGCCGGCCCGAGGTTCGCGGCGACGTCCGGGGACGGCCCCGGATCCCCCGGCCCTGCGGCGTCCGTCACGCCGGGGGGACCCACGGGGCGGACGAACGACGGCCCGGCCGGCGCCGCCGCGGTCGATCCCGCGGGATCCGCTCGTTCCGGACCCGACCGGAGCGCGTCAGGGGCGACCCCGGCCAGGACGGCCAGCAGGCCCAGGCCGATGACGAACGGGACACCGAGCCGAACGGGCGAACGCCACGAGGGCACGGCATGTCGAGGGCTCATCACCGCCGCACGCTACCGGTCGCCAGGGCCGATGCCCAGGGTCGATGCAGCTTAGCGCTGCGCGAGATGCCGCTCGTAGGCCGGGGTGCGCCGGACGGCCTGGCGGTGGGCCTCGTGCGCGGCCGCACGCACGGCCTCGACGTCGAACCGCTTCTCGGCGTCGCGACGCCAGCCGACGTACTGGGTCCAGGCGAGAGGCTCGCCCTCGAGGGCCACGGGCGTCACCCCCGGCTGGTCGAGCAGCAGCGGCTGCACCAGCGCGACGGCGTGGTTGTCCCGCACCTGCTCGATGGCCGAGGCGCGCTCGGTCTCGCTGACCTCACGCGGGGTGAAGCCGGACCGGACGCACGCCGCCACGAAGCACCGCTCGAAGCACCCCTCCCCCGGTGCCGAGAGCCAGTACTCCTCCGCCAGCTCGCCGAGCGGGACGACCTCGTCGTCGGCCAGCCGGTGCGCGTCGGAGAGCAGCACGAACACCGGGTCGGTGAACAGCCGGGTCCACACCACGTCGCCGTCGGTGGGCAGCACCTCGTTCTCGCAGGCGCCGACGAGCGCCAGGTCGAGGTCACCGGCCGCGAGCCGCCGGGTCGCCTCCTGCGCCGACCACGCCGTGAACGACGTCAGCGCGATGCCGGTCAGGTCGGCGCGCAACCGGTTGAGGAAGATCCCGCCCAGCACCGTGGCGACGGTCCCCACCCGGAGCGCGGTCACGACGTCGGTCCGGCCGCTGACGTGGCGGCGCACGTCCTCGCCGAACGCGTCCATGGCCGGCAGGAGCACGCGGGCGTGCCGGAGGACGAGATCGCCCAGCGGGGTGGGCCGGGTACCGCGGCGGTCCCGGACGAACACGGAGCCGCCGAGGGCGTCGTCGATCCGGTTGAGCTGCGCGGTCAGGGCAGGTTGCGCCATCCCCAGCGCGGCGGCCGCGCGGGTCACGCTGCCGTGCTCCGCGACGACGGTCACGAGCCGGAGGTGGCGGAGGTCGATCTCCATACCGGGATGGTATCCCGGGCATCCTGTCGGGGGGATGGATCTGCGGAGTGTGCCTGGTCACCAGGCGGACGCAGCCGCGGGCGACATAGGCTCCTGGGGCAATGGTGCCGCACGACGGCAGGAGGAGTCATCATGGCGGAGCGCGTGACGTTCGCGAGCAGCACCGGACCGATGCTGGCCGGCATCATCGACGAGCCGGAGGGGGAGGTGCGCGGCTGGGGCGTGTTCGTCCACGGCTTCACGCTCGGCAAGGACTCCCCGGCGGCAGCGCGCATCTCCAAGCAGCTCGCGGCCGAGGGCATCGGCATGCTGCGGTTCGACAACCTCGGTCTCGGCGACTCCGAGGGTGACTGGGGCGACGGCTCCTTCACGATCAAGGTCGCCGACGTCGTGCGCGCCGCCGAGTTCATGGCCGACCGGGGCACCCCGGTCGAGCTGCTCGTGGGCCACTCCTGGGGTGGCGCCGCCGCGATCGCCGCCGCGCCCGAGATCCCCGGCGTCCGGGCGGTGGCCTCCGTGTGCGCACCCTTCGACCCCAGCCACGCCGAGAACCACTACGACGACCTGGTCGACCAGGTGCTGGAGGAGGGCAACGCCGTCTGGCAGGTCGGCGGCAAGCGGCTCAACCTCAAGCGCGGCATGGTCGAGGACGTCCGGGACGCCGACCTGGAGCACCGCATCTCCGAGCTCGACACCCCGCTGATGATCATGCACTCGCCCACCGACCAGGTCGTGGGCATCGAGAACGCGAGCAAGATCTTCGCCGCGGCCCGCCACCCGCGCAGCTTCGTCTCCCTCGAGGGGTCCGACCACCTGCTCACGCGACCCGGTCAGGCGCAGCGCGCCGCCCGGATCATCAGCGCCTGGGCCAACCAGTACCTCCGCGAGGACTGACCACCGGACCGGTGCGGGGCGGGCCGGACGGTGCCACAGTTGTCCTTCGTGCAGTCACGCATCCTGCGGCTCCTGGCCGACCGCCGCCGTTCCCCCGAGGTCTCCCCGGCGAGCCTGCGCCGACGGCCCGCGCGAGTGGTCGCCGCCGGCTTCCTCGGCGCCATCGCCGCCGGCACCCTCCTGCTGAGCCTGCCCGTCGCCGCGACGGGGCGGACCGCCTCGGTCGTCGAGGCGTTCTTCACCGCGACCTCGGCCGCCTGCGTGACGGGGCTCGTCGTCGTCGACACCGAGACCTTCTGGTCGCCGTTCGGGCAGGCCGTCATCCTCGTCCTCATCCAGATCGGCGGCTTCGGCGTGATGACGGTGGCCAGCCTGCTCGGGCTGCTGCTGTCCCGGCGCATGGGGCTGCGCACCCGGCTCGTGGCCGCGGAGTCGACCCACACCATCGGGCTCGGCGAGGTCCGCCGTGTGATGATCGGCGCGCTGCAGTTCACCGTGATCGCCGAGGTGCTCGTGGCGACGGTCATCACGCTCCGGCTGCGCATCGGCTACGGCGAGTCCGTCGCCCACGCCACCTGGTCCGGCCTGTTCCACTCCGTGTCGGCCTTCAACAACGCCGGGTTCTCGCTGTACGGCGACTCGCTGATGCGGTTCGTCGCGGACCCCTGGGTCTGCCTGCCGATCAGCGCGGCGGTGATCATCGGCGGCATCGGGTTCCCGGTCCTCGTCGAGCTCACCCGGCGCACCACCTCCGGCGACCGCCCCGTGCTGCTGCTGCGCCGCCCCGGGCGCTGGAGCGTGCACACCCGCCTGACGCTCCTCATGACCGCCGTGCTGCTGGCCGTCGCCACCCTGTTCTTCCTGGCCGTCGAGTGGGCCAACCCGCGCACGTTCGGCCCGCTGGACGTCCCCGGCAAGATGCTGGCCGCCTTCACCCAGGCCGTCATGCCGCGCACGGCGGGGTTCAACAGCATCGACACCGAAGGCCTGAACCACGGGTCGTGGTTCTTCACCGACATCCTGATGTTCATCGGGGGCGGCAGCGGCGGCACCGCCGGCGGGGTGAAGGTCGGCACGCTGGCGGTGCTGGCCGTCGTCCTGTGGGCCGAGCTGCGCGGCGACCCCGACGTGACCGCCTTCGACCGGCGGCTCGCCCCCTTCACCCAGCGCCAGGCCGGGACCGTCGCGCTCGTCGCGATGGCCGCCGTCGTCGTCACGACCCTCGCCATCACCGTCACGGTGCCGCCGGAGGTGGTCCCGCTGGACCGCGTGCTGTTCGAGGTCGTCTCGGCGCTGAGCACCACCGGTCTGTCCACCGGCATCACCGGCGACCTGGAGCCGTGGCACCAGTGCCTGCTGGCCCTGCTGATGTTCCTGGGACGCCTCGGCCCCATCACGCTGGGCACCGGGCTCGCGCTGCGCGAGCGCCGACGGCTCTACCGGCGGCCCGAGTCCGCCGTCGTCATCGGCTGACCGGCCGTCGCGGCGGATCAGCCGGCGGGGGCCGGGGCCAGGAACCCGTCGCGCACGAGGTCGCGCACGACGGGCAGCAGCTCGGCGGCGAGGTCGTCCGCCGGCACCTCGAGCAGGGCGCCGAGCGCGCCCAGGATCTGGCCGACGGTCAGCTCGCCGTCGCAGACACCGACGAAGGCCGCCAGGCCGGTGGACGCCTGGACACCGCGGCCCAGCCCGTCGCCCTGGCGCACGATCACCACGTTCGGGTCGCTCGCGCCCGGGGTGAGGTACCGCTCCTCGGTGACGTCGCCGGCCACGACGAGCCGCTCGGTGGCCAGCTCGGCGTCCGAGCGCACCGCCAGCCAGTCGTGCGCGGCCAACGACGCCGCGACGTGCCCGCCCAGCGGCTGCCGCAGCGCACCGTGGTGCTCCTCCAGGCGCCGCAACGTCGGGCGGTCGTCGGCGGCGGGCCGCCGGAGCGTGACGAGGCCGAAGCCGACGCCCTCGACGTCCCGGGAGGCGAAGTCGTCCAGCCAGGCACCGTAGGCCGCGGCCCAGGCCTCGGGCTCCCGGTCCGGCGTCGTGCCGCCGTCGCGGATCCAGGTCTCGGCGTACTCGGCGGGGTCGAGCAGCTCCCGCTCGATCACCCAGCCGTCCAGACCGGACGCGTCGAGCCAGGCCCCGACCCGGTCGGTCCAGGGCTCGCCGAGACGGCGCTCCCAGTTGACGAGCATCTGGGCCACACCGCCCGGGGACAGCACCTCGCCGACGCCGGTGATCAGGTCGCGCACGAGGTCGTCGCCGGCCCGACCGCCGTCGCGGTACTCGAAGGCGCCCAACGTCTCGGAGACGACGGCACCCGCCGCGCCCGCGTGCGGGGTGATGACGAACGGCGGGTTGGACACCACCAGGTCGAAGCGGTCGTCCCGCACCGGGTCCAGCATCGAGCCGGCCCGCAGGTCGAGGTCGGCCCCGGGGGCGTTCAGCGCCGCGTTGAACCGCGTGAAACCCAGAGCGCGCTGCGAGACGTCGGTGGCCACCACCGCCTCGGCGTGCCGGGCCGCGTGCAGCGCCTGGATGCCGCACCCCGTCCCGAGGTCGAGCACGCGCGAGACCGGGGTACGGACCGTCACCTGGGCGAGCGTCGTCGACGCCCCGCCCGCACCGAGCACGTGGTCGGCGGCCAGCCGACGTCCGGTCGCGAGCTCGCCGAGGTCGCTGGCCAGCCACCACTGCACGGGACCGCCCGCGTCCGTGGCGGCATAGGGACGCAGATCGCAGAGGGCCCGGACCGCGTCCGCGGCACCCGACCCCGCGGCCTCGACCAGACCCAGGGCCTGGGCGCCGGAGGTGCCGACGCCGGGCAGGGCCGCGTCGATCGCACCCCGCGTGACCTCCCGGCCGAGCAGGAACAGCCGGGCCAGCGCCGCCCGCGGGTCTGCCGCGTGCCGGGCGAGGACACGGTCCGCGGGGACGGTCTGCTCGCGGTGCAGCGCCGCGGCGGCCAGCGGGCCGAGCAGGTCCTCGACCCCGTCGACGGTGTAGTCCACCCGCTCCAGCGCCGACCGCAGCGCGGCCGGGTCGCCGGACGCCGACGGAACCGTCACCCGCGGCACCCGCCGTCGAGGTACTGGGTCACCTGGTCGTGGGCGACGGCCGCTCGGGCGGTGTCGGCCTCCGAGAAGGTCAGCGTCATCACGGAGGCGACCTCGTCGGCGTCGTCGGTGTCGACGTCGGCGAGCGCGTCGACGGCGCTGTCCAGGTAGCTGGTCATCCCCGCCCAGCCCTCGACGTCGGGCGCCTCGACCGACGAGATCGCCCGGTAGGCCTCCCGGAAGCCGGACACCAGCGCCCGGGGGTGCTGCTCGTCGATGCCGGTGATGGCGCGGTTGGTCTCCGCCCAGACGAGCTGCAGCTCCAGGCACTCCTCGTCCACCGACGGGGAGGGCGCGGGGGACTCGTCGTCGCCGTCGTCGTCGCCGTTGCTCATCACGAGGTCGGAACCGATCGAGATGGCGGGCATGGGCTCGGCCGACGCCGACCCGTCCGACTCCTCGCCGCCGCTGCAGGCACCGGCGGCCAGCACGGTCGCGAGCGTCGCCGCGGCGGTGGCGGCGGCTCGGCGGGAACGTCGACGGGTGGTCAGCATCGACCCATGGTGACCCACGCCCGGGGCCGTGCGGAAATCGGGCGCGCCGCGCGTGGGCGCCGCGCCCGCGACCTTCCGGGCGTTCCCGGCAAGCCGGGCCGGACCCGGCGGACGACGATCAGACGGTGGCTTTGCCGTCCGGGACCTCACCCGTCCGTCGCCCCGCAGTCGGAGGCGAGATGCTTCGTGACCCGCTCCGACGCCGCCGCCATGGCGGCCGTGTCCAGCTCGGCCATCGCGCCCGCGACGGCCGCCTCGACGTCGGAGGCCTCCGCCTCCTCCGCCGCGTCCGCCACGACGGTCACGTAGGTCGCGACGGTGGACCAGTCGGCGGCCACCTCGGCGGGAGGCGTCAGGCCCGTGAGAGCGTTGCGTGCCGCGACGAAGCCGGTGCGCAGCGACTTCGGCGACTCGAGGTCCATCTGCACCTGGGCGGCGGCGGCACGCGACCACGCGACCTGGGCCGCCGCGCAGGTCTCGGGCGCGGTGGTCAGCAAGGTGGCGTTCGCCTCGGATCCTCCGCCCGGCCCGCTGACGGCGTCGAACCCGGCACCCGCGCCCACGCCGGCGATCAGCGCGGCGGCGGTGACGACGAGCAGGGAGCTGCGTCGGGCGAACCGGCCGCCGGGACGGCTCCTGGCCAGCACGACCCCGCGTCGGCTCATCCCGGCGGCACGATGGGCCACCTTGTCCGCGGCGTCCCGACCGGCGTCGGCGGCCCGCTGCCGGCGGCCCCCGGACCCCTGAGCGGCCGCGTCGTCGCGCTTGCCGCGACCCCCGGCCCCGCCACGCTTCCCGCGCCGCGTGCCCTTCTCCCCTCCCGGGGAGGACGACTGCGGCCCCGCTGCGGAGCGGCCACCCAGCACGTCGTCGAGGGCCGGCACGTCGGTGCCGACGGTCGCAGAGGCCCAGGGCGGGGCCACCGGGACCTCCGGGCCGCCGTGCTGCCCCGCGTCGTCCCCGTCCGGATCGGGGACGTCGTGGTGCACGTCGGTCGGCCTCATGTCGGCGAACAGTACCGGGTGACCCCCGGGCACCGAGATCGAGTTGCCCGATCCTTGCCTTGGTGACCTTGACCTGGGACCCGGTTGACCGCCAGATTGTGCGAGTGACATCGACGACGACGGGCATGTGGGTAGCACCCGAGAAGGATCCGCGCGCCACCGGTATCGATCCGGTCGGCGAGAAGGAGACGCTCTGGGAGTACCTCTGCCGCTACCGGATGACCCTCGTGATGAAGTGCGAGGGTCTCGACGCCGACCAGCTGGCGCGGCGCAGCGTCTACCCCTCGTCGCTCTCCCTGCTCGGGCTCGTACGCCACCTGGCCAACGGGGAGCACCACTGGTTCTCCCGCGTGCTCGGCGGCTCGACGGCGGACGCCCCGTTCGAGCGGCCCGGCGTCGAGGACGTCGAGTTCGACGAGGCGGTCGGCACGCCGGAAGCCGTGGCGGAGGCCTGGGAGGCGTGGCACGCCGCGGTCGACGCGGCCGACGAGCTGATGATCGAGGAGGACCTCGACCGGGAGGTGCCGTTCGACGACGGCACCGTGGAGGTGCGCGACGTCGTGATCCACATGGTCGAGGAGTACGCGCGGCACATGGGTCACGCCGACCTGCTGCGCGAGTGCATCGACGGGCGCGTCGGGCTCTGACCTGCGAACACCGTCGTCACAGGCATGCAGCGCATGCCTGTCGTCCTCCCTCCGGGGAGATGCGGCTGCTGCGAGCGTCGTGTCAGGTCGCCGGCGGGTCGGCGGCGAGGATGCGGAGCGCGGCCTGACCGTCGTTCCGGCGTGTCTCGGGAAGGAGACGCCACTCACGGGCGCCGTCGGGGAGGGCTCGTGCCAGTGTCCGGATCCTTGAGCGGTCGGACCCCGCGAACCGTTCGCGCTCGACGAAGGGGTCCTCGATGCAGGCGAGGAGGAGCGCCGCGTCCTGGAGATGTCGTCCCGTGTCCCGGGAGTCGGTGCGGTAGGCGGCGGCCTTGAGGATCGTGGCGCCGATCGCCGACGGGACGCTGATCGTCGTCGACCCCTCGGTGCCGATGGTGAGGCGGGCGTCGACCGTCCGCCTCAGTGCCTGCGTCCCGCCCTCGATCGCCACCATGTCTCGGCCCCGCAACGGCTCCACGACACGAGGTGGAGCATGGTCGGCGATCAGGACGTCGACGACGTCGTCGCCTGCCGTGACGACGTCGACCGTGTCCTCGCTCCGCCGGAATCGGTGAGCCGTCGTGTTGCGCTCGTCGATGGATGTCACCAACCCGTAGCCGATCGACTCGAGGGCACGCGCTGTCTCCGCGACGACGCCAGGGGTGGTCTCGACATGCACGATGATGTCGACGTCGTTCGTCGGGCGCACGATGCCGATCCCCTGATGCACACCGTGGAGCTGGGCCATCAGACCGCCGACGAGCGTCCACCGGTCACCCGGCAGGACCGCGGCGAGCTCGGCGACGTTGCACCACGGTGGACCCCACCCACCGGGCGGGCTGGGGATGTCGAGCAGCGGACGATCAGGCACGGTACTCCCCCAACGCTCGCTCCAACGCGTCGCGCCCGGCACTGCGCTCCCGCACGTCGAGGGACTCCGCCAGGTCGACGGCGGCCAGCAGAGGACCCCGGTCGGCGAGCCGGCGGACCACGTCGAGCCTCATGGCCGTGGCCCGCAGCGTGACAAGTCCGTCGTCGTCCCGGGCAAGTCCGTACCGACCGACGAGGCCACCGAGAGCCGACTCCGCGACATAGCCGTCGACGGCATCGGAGGACGCCAGCCCGAGGCGCGACTCGGCCTCTCGCTTGTGCACCACCTCGTGCCGGAGGTGACGCAGGGCGCTGGAGTGCGCGGCGTACCGGAAGACCTGAGCTCTCCCCCGCGATCTCTCGATCAGCTCGTCCACGGAGATCTCGCGAAGACGCTTCGCCAACCGTGACCGCTGGCTCACGCCCAGCCAGTCCGGCTGGTCGCCCTCCAGCAGCGAGATCGCCGCCCATGCCGTGGAGCTCGACCACGCGCGCGTGTGCGAGTCGATGCGCACGGCCAGGTGCCTCTCGACGGAGGTCGCATCGACGAGGCCGCGCGCGACCTTCCGCAGCTCGCCGCGGGTCGCCAGGTTCTGGACCTGCCGCACCGAGACGCCGAGCCTCTCAGCGGCCTCCGAGACCGCCATGAACCCGCCCATGACAGAAAGTTTCGCCTTCGCGAATATTTCTGTCAACGCTCGGGCGTCGGCGGCACCGGCGATTCCCGTCGGCCGGCCACGGGGTTCTGCTCGATGGTGGTCGCCGCCTTCGCGGGCGTCGACGCACCAAACGATGCGGTCGGGACGCCGGCACGTGTCACCGTCGGGCAGATGACCTCTGGGCTCCTCCGCCTCTGCGAGGTACCCGAGACGCCGACGCTGCCGGCCGCAGGACCGAAGCCTTGCGACCGGCAGCGTCGGCGCACGAATCGTCAGCGGGACGAGACCGGTGCCGGCTTCTCCTCGACGTCCGAGGTCTCCCCGTCGACGCGGGCTGCCCGCAGCCGCGACAGCACGACCGCACCCATGGCGATGGCGGCCGCCACGCAGGCGATGGCGATGCGCAGCGTGTGGTTCGCGTCCTCACCGGCCGACAGCATGACCACCGCCGGGGCGATGAGCAGCGACACGAGGTTCATCACCTTGATCAGCGGGTTGATCGCCGGTCCGGCGGTGTCCTTGAACGGGTCCCCGACGGTGTCACCGATGACGGTCGCGGCGTGCGCCTCGGACCCCTTGCCGCCGTAGGCACCGTCCTCGACGATCTTCTTCGCGTTGTCCCAGGCACCACCCGAGTTCGCCAGGAAGATCGCCATGAGCACGCCGGCGCCGATGGTGCCCGCCAGGAACCCGGCCAGCGGACCGACGCCGAGCCCGAACCCGACCGCGATCGGGGCGAACGCGGCCAGCAGGCCGGGGGTGGCCAGCTCACGCAGGGAGTCCTTCGTGCAGATGTCCACGACGCGGCCGTACTCGGGGCGCTCCTCGTAGGTCATGATGCCCGGGTGCTCGCGGAACTGGCGGCGCACCTCGTACACGATCGCACCGGCCGCCCGCGTCACCGCGTCGATGGCCAGCCCGGAGAACAGGAACACGGTGGCCGCGCCGAGGATGACGCCCACGAGGGTCACCGGGGAGATGATCTCGTAGCTGAGCATCGAGGCCACGAGTCCGTCGGTGGCCACGACCACGCCGCCGAGCGCCGTCTCCACCGCGTCGGCGTACGAGCCGAACAGGGCCGTCGCGGCGAGCACGGCGGTCGCGATGGCGATGCCCTTGGTGATGGCCTTGGTGGTGTTGCCGACGGCGTCCAGGTCGGTCAGCGTCTGCGCACCTTGCTCGTCGACGTCGCCGGACATCTCGGCGATGCCCTGGGCGTTGTCGCTAACGGGCCCGAACGTGTCCATCGCGACGATGACCCCGACCGTGGTGAGCAGACCGCAGCCCGCGAGCGCCACGAGGAACAGCGACAACCAGATCGACCCGCCGGCCAGCAGGAACACGCCGCAGATCGCGGCGGCGATGATGCCGGCGGTGTACACCGCGGACTCGAAGCCGACGCCGATGCCGGACAGGATCACCGTGGCCGCCCCGGTGCGGGAGGTCGCGGCCACGTGCTCGGTCGGCTTGGAGTCCGTGCCGGTGAAGTACCCGGTGATCCACAGGATGATGCCGGCCAGGACGATGCCCACGAGCACGGCCAGCGAGGCGACCACGCGCGGGTCGGAGGTGACGCCGGCGAGGTCGGCTGTGCCGCCCATGCCCTCGAAGCTGTCCGGCAGGTAGACGAAGGCTGCGACGGCGGCCAGCGCCGCCCCGACCACCGCGGAGATGTAAAAGCCCCGGTTGATGGCAGTAAGCCCGGACTCGTCACCGCGGACGCGGGTGATGAGGACGCCCAGCAGGGCGACGAAGGCACCGATCGCTGTGACCACCAGCGGGAAGACGAGCCCCTGCTCCCCCATCACGGCCTTGCCGAGGATGAGCGCGGCCACCAGGGTCACGGCGTAGGACTCGAAGAGGTCGGCGGCCATGCCGGCGCAGTCGCCGACGTTGTCCCCCACGTTGTCGGCGATCGTCGCGGCGTTGCGCGGGTCGTCCTCCGGGATCCCCTGCTCGACCTTGCCGACCAGGTCCGCGCCGACGTCGGCCGCCTTCGTGAAGATGCCGCCGCCGACACGCATGAACATCGCCAGCAGCGCGGCGCCGAAGCCGAAGCCCTCGAGCACCGCGGGCGCGTCGCCCCGGTAGACGAGGACCACCCCCGCCGCACCGAGCAGGCCGAGCCCGACGACGGACATCCCGACGACGCCACCGGTGCGGAACGCGATCCGGGCGCCGAGCGCACGGCCCCCGGGCAGGGCGGCGGCCGCGGCGACGCGCACGTTGGCGCGCACCGCCAGCCACATGCCCAGGTAGCCGATCGCGGCGGAGAAGCCCGCGCCGACGAGGAACGCGACCGAACGGCCGATGCGCACCCCACCGTCGCCGGGCAGCAGGAACAGCAGCGCGAACACGATGACGGCGAAGATGGCCAGCGTGCGGAACTGCCGGTTCAGGTAGGCCGAGGCACCCTCCTGGACACCACGCGCGATGTCCTGCATGGCGGCGGTCCCCTCGTCGGCCGCGAGGACCTGGCGGCGCAGCGTTCCTGCGCAGACCAGCGCTGCCAGGGCGATCACCGCGATGACTGCGACGATCGTCAGACTGTCGGACCCGAGTGTGAGCATCCGTCCTCCTCGACGTTCTGCCACGCCCCGCCCGGTCGCCGGTGACCGCACGGGAAGCCTGTGAGAGCCCGTCGTCGCCGTTGACGACGGGATGCGCGCGAGTCTACTCATCTGTGATGCCTGTCACGAAATGGTGGGTGACCGGGGCACCGTCCGGCCATAGGATCCGGCCACGACGTCAATGACGACTGATCGGAGCCACACGTGAACTCCCTTGTGCTGATGGTGGTGGGCCTCGCCATGGTCCTCGCCGGGTACTTCCTCTACTCGAAGTTCCTGGCCCGCCACATCTACCGCCTCGACGAGAACTTCCGGACGCCGTCCCACGAGATGCGGGACGGCGTCGACTACGTCCCGACGAACAAGTTCGTCCTGTGGGGCCACCACTTCACCTCCGTGGCCGGCGCGGCACCCATCGTCGGACCCGCGGTCGCGGTGATCTGGGGCTGGCTGCCCGCGTTCCTGTGGGTGACCCTCGGGACCGTGTTCTTCGCCGGGATGCACGACCTCGGCGCCCTGTGGGCCTCGGTCCGCAACAAGGGCCGCTCGATGGGGATGCTGTCCGGCCGCTACATCGGCTCGCGGGGGCGGGCGCTGTTCCTCGTGGTCATCTTCCTGCTGCTGCTCATGGTGATCGCCGCCTTCGCGACGGTCATCAAGAACCTGCTCATCTCCACGCCGACCTCGGTGATCCCGGTCTGGGGCGCCATCGCCGTGGCCGCGATCATCGGCCAGATGATCTACCGCTGGAAGATCAACCTGCCGGTCACCACCCTGATCGGCGTGACCGCCCTGTACGGGCTCATCCTGCTGGGCGACCGCTTCCCCGTCGTGCTGCCCGACTCCGTGCTGGGCATGTCCCCGGCGACGTTCTGGATCGTGGCGCTGTTCCTGTACGCCGGGATCGCCTCGCTGCTGCCCGTGTGGGTGCTGCTGCAGCCGCGCGACTACATCAACGGCGTCCAGCTGTTCATCGGCCTCGGCATCCTGTACCTGTCGGTGCTGCTCGCCAGCCCCGCCGTCGTCGCCCCCGCCGTCAACCAGAACGTGCCCGAGGGCACGCCGAGCATGGTGCCCCTGCTGTTCGTGACGATCGCCTGCGGCGCCATCTCCGGGTTCCACGGCATGGTCGCCTCCGGCACCTCCGCCAAGCAGCTGGACAAGGAGACCGACGCCCGGTTCGTCGGCTACTTCGGCGCCGTCGGCGAGGGCCTGCTGGCGCTCGGTGCGATCATCGCCGCCACCGCCGGGTTCCGGACGCTGGCCGACTGGGAGGCCGTCTACTCGGCGTTCAACGAGGGCGGCGTCTCCGCGTTCATCGACGGCGGCGCGTCGATCGTCAACACCGGCCTGGGCCTCCCCGTGTCGCTGTCGGCGACCATCCTGGCCACGATGGCGGTGCTGTTCGCCGCGACGACCATGGACACCGGCGTGCGGCTGCAGCGCTTCGTGGTCCAGGAGGCCGGCGAGGTCATGGGTGTGACGGTCCGCAAGGGCCTGGCCACGATCGTCGTGCTCGTCGTCGCGGTCGGTCTGACCTTCAGCGCGGGCGGCGACGGCGCGGGCGGCCTGCTCATCTGGCCGCTGTTCGGCACGACCAACCAGCTGCTGGCCTCCCTGACGCTGTCGATCGTGGCCGTGATGCTGCTGCGCCGGAAGCGCAACCCCGTGGTCGTGCTGGTCCCGCTCGTGTTCGTCCTGGCGATGAGCGTGTACGCGCTGATCGTGCAGCTCGGCACGTTCTACGCCGACCAGAACTGGTTCCTGCTCGGGCTCGACGTGGTGATCCTCGTGGCCTCGGCCTGGGTCGCCGTCGAGGCCACGGGTGCGATGATCGCCGCCCGCCGCGGCGAGTTCGACCCGGAGACCGACGAACCGGTGGCCGCCGGGCAGTCCGCCGGGACCACCGCCACCACGCGGGAGTCCTGACGTGGCCGGCACCCTGAGCGCCCTGTCCGCCGGGCTGCGGGAGTTCTACGAGGCGCCCTACCGGCGCACCCTCTCCCGTGCCCGGCGCGACGAGGACGACCTGTTCACGATCGTCGTCCTCGCCGAGGCGCTCGGGGTGCCGAACCCCGCCACGTACTACACCGTCGAGCTGCTGCCGCTGCTGGCCGACCGCGTGCACGAGTGGCACACGCGGCTCGGCATGGACCGTTCCCCGCTGGAGGGAGTCTCGTGCTGCTAGACCTCGCCGCCCGGCGGCAGGTGCTCTTCCTCGGCGGCAAGGGCGGCGTCGGCAAGACCTCCGTCGCCTCCGCCGTCGCCCTGCACCAGGCGCGCCAGGGCCGACGCGTCCTCGTCGTCTCCACCGACCCGGCGCACAACCTCGGCCACCTCTGGATCCGCGAGGTGGGCGACGAGGTCGTGCGGCTCGCCGAAGGGTCCGATGGGCACCTCGACGGCGTGGAGGTCGACCCCGAGCGGACGACGGCGGCGCACCTGTCGGCCGTGCGCACCACCCTCCGGCGGCTGGTGCCCGAGCACCTCGGAGGCGAGGTGGACCGCCACCTCGACCTCGCCCGCGACGCCCCCGGGATGCACGAGGCGGCGGTGCTCGAACGCGTCGCCGACCTCGTGGAACAGGGGACGCAGGAGTACGACCTCGTCGTCTTCGACACCGCGCCGTCGGGGCACACCACCCGGCTGCTGTCGCTGCCGGAGACGATGGGCGCGTGGACCGACGGGCTGCTGCGACGCCGCGAGCGCTCCGAGCGCTTCGGCGCAGCGGCCCAGATGCTGGGCGGGCGCGCCGAGCAGGCCGCCCGGCGGGACGCCGAGATCCGGGCGGTGCTCACCCGTCGCCAGGAACGGTTCGCGCTGCTCCGCGAGGTGCTCACCGACCCCGCCCGGTGCGCGTTCGTCGTCGTGCTCGCGGCCGAGCGGCTGCCCGTGCTGGAGTCGGTCGAGCTGGTCGGCACCCTGGAGGGCATCGGCGTGCCCGTCGGCGGACTGGTGGTGAACAAGCGCTCCCCGGCCGACGCCGGGGACCTGCTGGCCGCCCGCCGGGTCGGCGAGGAGGCGCACCTGGCCACGCTGGGTGAGCACCTGGGACACCTGCCGCGCGACGAGGTGCCGCTGCTGGGCGACGACCTGGTCGGCGCGAGCGCGCTGACCACCCTCGCCGGCCACCTCTGATCCGGCCATCCGCCACCGTGGCAGGATGCGGACCATGCAGGACACCACTCGCACCGTCCCCGACGCCGCCCGCGTACACGCCGAGGACCTCGGCCGGTTCGTCAGCGCGTCCCCGTCCTCGTACCACGCGGCCGCCGAGACGGCCCGCCGCGCGCAGGAGGCCGGGTTCACTCGCCTGACCGAGACCGACGTCTGGGAGGTCACGCCCGGCGGCCGCTACGTCGTCGTCCGGGACGGGTCCGCGATCGCGTTCGTCGTCCCGCCGACGGCGGGCCCAAGGACGCCGTTCAGCATCCTCGGCACGCACACCGACTCCCCCGGGTTCAAGCTCAAGCCGAAGCCGACCACGGGTCGCGGCGGCTGGGTGCAGGCCGGTGTCGAGGTGTACGGCGGCCCGCTGCTGAACTCGTGGCTGGACCGCGAGCTCGAGCTGGCAGGACGCGTCGTGACCCGCGACGGCGCCGAGCACCTGGTGCGCACCGGGCCGTTCGCGCGCATCCCGCAGCTCGCGATCCACCTGGACCGCAGCGTCAACGACGGCCTCACCCTGGACAAGCAGCGCCACACCCAGCCCGTGCTGGGGCTGGGCGAGGTCAGCGAGCACGACGTCCTCGGCGAGCTCGCCGCCCGCGTCGCGGGCGGCGCCGTGGACCCGGCCGACGTCCTCGGGTACGACGTGGTCGTCGCCGACACCCAGGAGCCGCGGGCGTTCGGGGCCCGCGGCGACCTGTGGGCTTCCGGTCGCCTGGACAACCTGCTCTCGACGCACTCCGCCCTGACCGCCCTGCTCGCGGCGGAGCCGGACGCCCTCACCGGGGTGGCCGTCGTCGCCGCCTTCGACCACGAGGAGATCGGCTCGGAGTCCCGCTCCGGCGCGGCCGGCCCCTTCCTCGCCGACGTGCTGGACCGCGTGTCCCGGTCGCTCGGTGCGAGCGGCGAGGACCGCCACCGTGCGCTCGCGGCGTCGCTGTGCATCTCCTCCGACGTCGGTCACGCCGTGCACCCCAACTACCCCGAGCGGCACGACCCGGCGAACCAGCCGGTCGCCGGCGGCGGCCCGATCCTGAAGATCAACGCCAACCAGCGCTACACGACCGACGCCCACGGGGCCGCGACCTGGCAGGCCGCGTGCGACGCGGCCGAGGTGCCGACCCAGGAGTTCGTGTCCAACAACACGATCCCGTGCGGCTCGACCATCGGCCCCATCACGGCGACGCGCCTCGGGATCCGGGTCGTCGACGTCGGCGTGCCGATCCTGTCGATGCACTCGGCCCGCGAGCTGACCGCCGTCGTCGACCCCTGGTACCTGATGCGGGCGATGGGCGCGGTGCTGGTGCGCTGACCCGGCCCGGGCGGGTGGCTCAGCGCAGCCCGAGCTTGCTCGTGCAGTGCGGCCACTGCCCCCAGCCGGCGCGCCGCTGGAGGATCTGCGCGCGCTTCGTCTGCTCCTGCGCGCCGTGGTAGTGCGGCAGTCCCGAGCCGCCGACGGCGCGCCAGGTGCTGGACGAGAACTGGTACATCCCGTAGTACCCGTTGCCGGTGTTCAGGCGCACCCGGCCCCCGGACTCGCACTGCGCGAGCTCGCCCCACACGTCGCGCTTCGTGAAGCGTCCCTCGCGCACCCAGCCGGTGCGCCCGCCGGGCAGCTTCACCTTGATCCGGTCCACGTCGCGCTGCGTCGTGCGGGCGCGCTTGACGACGCGCGTCCCGAGGTCGGCATAGGTGATCGTGCGCGACGTCGTGCGGATGTCCTTCGTGACGCGCAAGCGCTTGGTCGTGTAGGTCCGGCCGGTGATGTCGCGCAGCGGGACGGACGTGACCCGCTTCTTGCCGACCCAGCCGACCCGGCCGTCGGGGAGGCGGACCTTGAGCCGCTTCGGGTACCGGTCGAGCACGACGAGCCGGGTGCCGTCGTCGGGGCGCGCGATCGTCCGGCTGCTCGGGCTGCGCTTCACCGTCGTGCGGGCACGGTCGGCCTTGACCCAGCGGTACGTCGTCGTGGTGGCGGTCGGCACGGGGCCGACGGCGGCGGGCGCCGCGGTGGCGGTGGACGGCGCCGCGGCGGCCGAGGCGGCCGTCGCCGGGAGGCCGGCGACGGGGACGAGGGCGACTGCGGTCGCCGCGGCCACGGTCGCGCCGAGCCGCCGAAGGGGTGTGGTCATGGCGACCAGGAAACGATGATCACGATCTGATAACAGCCCCGCGCCGTGTTCCTTCACACAACCCTCGCCGCCACCACGCACCCGTGCTCGGGCGAACCGGACGCCTCCGCACAGACCGACCAGGCCGCGGGTGCCACACTGTCGGCGTGCCGTCCCGCGACCCTGCCGCCGTCCCCGGGGACAACCATCCCCTCGTGGACGTGCTGACCGCGCACGGCGCCCGGGCCGACCGCCTGACGCACCTGCGCACCCTCCCGGCGCGCACCGGGGAGCACGCCGACTGGCCCGCGTGGGCCGACCCCGACCTCGTCGCCGGGTGCCGCGCGCTCGGGGTCGAACGGCCCTGGACCCATCAGGTCACCGCGGCCGAGGCCACCTGGCGCGGCGAGCACGTGGCGCTGGCCACCTCGACCGGCTCGGGCAAGTCCCTGGCGTTCTGGCTGCCCGCCCTGACCGCCGTCCGCGACGCCCGGCGGGCCGCGACGCCCGACGCCGGACGGATCGAGGCACGGCACCGGGGCGCCACCGCGCTGTACCTGTCGCCCACCAAGGCCCTCGCCGCGGACCAGCTCTCCGGTCTGACGGGGCTGCTCGACGCCGCCGGCATCCGCGACGTGCGCACCGCCACCTGCGACGGCGACACCTCGACCGAGGAGCGGCGCTGGGTCGTCGACCACGCCGACGTCGTCCTGACCAATCCCGACTTCCTGCACTTCGCGCTGCTGCCCCAGCACCGCCGGTGGACGCGGCTGCTGCGGGGACTGCGGTACGTCGTCGTCGACGAGGGGCACACCTACCGCGGCGTCTTCGGCGCGCACGTCGCGCTCGTGCTGCGACGCCTGGCCCGGCTGGTCGAGCACCTCGGGGGCGCGGCCCCGACCGTCGTCGTCGCCAGCGCCACGACCGCGGACCCGGCGGTCAGCGCCGCCCGGTTGATCGGCGTCGACCCGGACCAGGTCACGGCCGTCACCCGCGACTCCTCGCCGTCGGGGCGGCGCACCGTGGCGCTGTGGCGCCCGCCCGAGATCACCGGACCCGCCGTGGAGCGGGTCGGCGCCGACGGCCTCGACCCGGCGGCGGACCCGTGGGCACTGCCCGACCCCCTGGACCGGGAGGCGCACGAGGCCGACGCCGTCCTGACCCCGTCCGGCGAGGCCGAGCACCCGCGCCGGTCCGCCACCGCCGAGGTGGCGGACCTCCTGGCCGACCTCGCCGCGCACGGGGCCCGGACGCTGGCGTTCACGCGGTCACGGCGCGGCGCCGAGTCCGTGGCGCAGCAGACCCGCGACCACCTGCGCCCGGTCTCCACCGAGCTGGCCGGCCGGATCGCCGCCTACCGTGGCGGCTACCTGCCCGAGGAGCGCCGCGAGCTGGAGCAGGCCCTGCGCTCGGGAGCGCTGCTCGGCCTGGCGACCACCAACGCCCTCGAGCTCGGGGTGGACATCTCGGGTCTCGACGCCGTGCTCGTCGCCGGCTGGCCCGGGACCCGGATGTCGCTGTGGCAGCAGGCCGGACGCGCCGGACGGGCCGGCGCCGACGGGCTGGTGGCCTTCGTCGCGCGCGAGGACCCGCTGGACACCTACCTCGTCACGCACCCCGAGGCCGTGTTCGACGCGCCCCTGGAAGCCTGCGTGTTCGACCCCGCCAACCCGTACGTGCTCGCTCCCCAGCTCTGCGCGGCGGCGCAGGAGCTGCCGCTGCGCAGCGAGGGCCTGGCCCGGTTCGGCGACCCGGCCCGGGTCCGCGAGATCCTCGACGTGCTCGTGGCCCGCGGGGCGCTGCGGCGCCGCCCCTCCGGCTGGTACTGGACGCACGCCCAGCCCGCCGCCGACCTGGCCGACCTGCGCGGCAGCGGCGGACGTCCGGTGCGGGTGGTCGAGGCCTCGACGGGTCGGCTCCTCGGGACGGTCGACGCCGCGTCCGCCGACGGTCAGGTGCACGACGGCGCCGTCTACGTGCACCAGGGCGTGACGTTCGTCGTCGACCACCTGGACCTCGCCGAGCACGTGGCGCTCGTCGCGCGCCGGGACGTCGACCACGCCACCTGGTCGCGCGAGCTGATGGAGATCAGCCTGGCCGAGCCCGGCGACGCCGAGCACCCCGCGCCCGAGGGCGCGCCACCCGCCCGCGGTCGCGCGTGGGGACCCGTGACCTGGGGTCTCGGCCCCGTGGAGGTCACCAGCCAGGTCGTCAGCTTCCAGCGCCGGCGCATCCCGGACATGCAGGTCCTGGACACCGAGGCCCTGGACCTGCCGGCCCGCACGCTGGGCACGACGGCCGTGTGGTGGTCGGTGCCGGACTTCGTGCTGCGTGCGGCGGGGGTGGACGAGGAGACGGCACCCGGCGCGCTGCACGCCGCCGAGCACGCCGCGATCGGCCTGCTGCCGCTGCTGGCGACGTGCGACCGCTGGGACCTGGGTGGCGTCTCCACCGCCCGGCACCCCGACACCGGCGAGGCGACCGTGTTCGTCTACGACGCCTACCCGGGCGGTGCGGGGTTCGCCGAACGCGGGTACGAGCTCGGGGCGCAGTGGCTGCGGGCCGTCCGGGAGGCCGTGGCCGCCTGCCCCTGCGCCGACGGCTGCCCGGCCTGCGTGCAGTCCCCGAAGTGCGGCAACGAGAACTCCCCGCTCGACAAGAGGGGGGCCGTGCGACTGCTCGACGCCGTGCTGTCCCACGCCCCGGCGGGCGCCCCGACGTCGTGAGACCCCCTACGATCGAGGCGTGACCCCCGAGGACGAACTCACCGCACGCCGTGACCGGCGCGAGAACACCCGTGTCGACCCGGCGAACGCCCGCTCGTGGCTGCTGCTGTCCGCGCTGCGCGCCGACGACTTCGACGCCGCGCAGCTGTCCCGGGCGGACCAGCTCGTGCTGGACTGCGAGGACGCCGTCGACGAGTCGCGCAAGGACGAGGCCCGCCGTCTGGTGCTGGACTGGTTCCGCACCGGCGGACGCGCCTGGGTGCGGGTCAACGAGCGCGGCGCGGCCGCCTGGGCCGACGACATGACCGCGTTCCGCGACGCCGAGGGGCTGTGCGGCGTGATCCTCGCCAAGTGCGAGAGCCCCGACCAGGTGGTCGACACCGTCCAGCGGCTGGGCGGCCACGTCCCGGTCGTCCCCCTGGTGGAGTCCGCCCTGGGGATCGAGGACGCCGTCCGCATCGCGCGCGCGCCGGGCGCGTTCCGGCTCGCCTTCGGCTCCGGGGACTACCGCCGCGACACCGGTGCCGCCAACGAGCCGCTGGCGATGGCCTACCCCCGGTCGCGTCTCGTCAACGCCTCCCGCATCGGCGAGCTGCCCGGACCGATCGACGGCCCGACCGTCGGGTCCAGCCACCCGCTCCTGCGCGAGCAGTCCGGCGACGCCGTGGCGATGGGGATGACCGGACGCATCTGCCTCGACCTGGAGCAGCCGGCGGTCATCAACGAGGTCCTGTCCCCGGCACCGGCGGACGTCGCCTGGGCCCAGGACTTCCTGGCGGAGTTCGAGGCCTCCGGTTCGGTGATCCGCGACGGGTCGGACAAGCCGCGCCTGGCCCGCGCCCGCCTGATCTCCGAGCGCGCGCGACTCTTCCGGGTCGAACCCTCCTGACCCTCGCCGGCCGGCACCCCGCCGGCGCGCTCGCCGCGGCGCCCCGGCGGGTCCGGCCCGGGCGCTCGCCGTGGCGGCGCCGAGACCGAACCGGGAGCCGGGACCGCTGACGGGCCGCCGGACGACCACTTCCACGACGCCGCCGTCGTGCTGCTCGCAGCGGGCGAGCCGGGCACCGTGGTGCACCACCGTCCGGCGGGCCACCGGGCAGGCGTCGTACCCCCACCGGCGCGCCTCGGCACCGGCGAGCGCGCCGAGGTCGGCGGCCGTCCGCGCTCCCGCCCGAGCCTGCTGCGTCTCCACCAGGGCCAGCAGCCCGGTCAGGCACAGCAGCACGACGGCGACCAGACCCAGGACCAGCACCGTGCCGGCGCCGCGCTCGCGGTCGACAGCCGTCACGGCTCGACCCAGGCGACGGCCCCGCCGGTCGCCTCCAGCGGGATCCCGGCCAGGACGCCCCCGGCCACCGGACGCGTGACCACGACCCGCACCCAGTCGCCCTCGGGAATCACCGTCACCTCGGCCCCGGCGCCGCCGACTCGCGCCACGGCAGCACGGACGGCGGCCTCGTCCTCCCCGACGGCGACCATCCGCGCGCCCGCCCGCGCCGCGTCCGCCGCACGCAGCTGTGCGGCGGACGCGGCCACGAGGGTGAGCACCGCGACCAGCAGCAGCGCCACGACGGGAAGACCGACGGCCAGCTCGGCCGTCACCGCGCCACGCTCGGACCGGTCGCGGGGGCTCATACCGTCAACGCCGAGCTGATGATCGACTCGAGCATCCCGCGCACCGTGTCGCTCTGCAGCACGAGGATGAGGAGCCCGGCGAACCCGGCCGCCGCGATGGTCGCGATGGCGTACTCGGCGGTGGCCAGCCCCGCCTCCGGGTCGAGGTCGGGCGTCACGGACGCAGCGGGCTCCGGCACCTCGGGCACCGCGGCCCCCGGGCTCTCGGGCGTCGTCTCGACGGTCATGTGTTCTCCTCTCGGTCGCGGGCGGCCGGCCGCGGAGGTCGGCCGCCCGTCGGGACCCGGGCCGGACGGCCGGGGTCGGACCCGCCGGTGGCGGGGGTCGGCGCTCAGCCGGACACGAGGTCCACACCGAGCGAGAGCAGGACGGGCACGAGCCCGAGCAGGACGAAGGCCGGCAGGAAGCACAGGCCCAGCGGGAGCACGAGCCGTACCGCCAGCCGACCCGCCGCCGAGCGGGCCGCGGCACGTCGGCGCTGGTTCAGCTCGGCCGCGGCGGCCCGCAACGACTCGCCCGGTGCGACGCCGTCGGTCCATGCGCTGCGCAGCGCGTCCCGCAGCGGGGCGAGCCGGGCCGTGCCGGTACCGGGCCGCACACCGCCGGAGGCCTCCCAGGCCACGCGCCAGTCGCCGCCGAGCCGCAGGGAGGCCGCCACGGCGCGCAGGGTCCGGCCGTCCCGACCACCGACCGCGGACCCCACGGCCTCCAGCGCCCGGGGGACGCCGACGCCGCTGCGCACGGCCGTGGCGACGAGCTCGAGCAGCACGGCCACGTCGACCGGACCGCCGGGGTCGTCCCCGACGGGGCGGCCCGCGCGGTCGGGGTCGTGACTCCCCAGGCGGTCGGCACCGCGCCGGCGTGCGGCCCGCGGACCGACAGGCGTCCACCACCAGGGGGCGAGGCCGACGAGCACGCACGCGCCCACGACGACGGCTGTCACGACGGACCTCCGGCCCGCCGGGCGGCACCGACGAGCCGGGTCGTCCACCACCGGCCGGCGGCCAGCGCGATCCCGCCCGCGACGACCGCTGCGGTGCCGAACCCGCCGTCCGTGGCCGACCCCACCGGGTCGGCACCGAGCACCCCGCCGAGCAGCACGCCCAGCGCGGGCAGCCAGACCAGCACGCGCGCGGTGGTCTGCGGGCCGGCCAGCGCCGCGTCCCGTTCCGCGGCGGCCTCGGCCTCGGCGACGAGCGCGTCCGCGACCGACTCCAGGACCTGTCCCAGCGGCGCGCCCACGTCCCTCGACAGGCGTGCCCCGGCGATCACCGCCGCCGCCTGCCGGGCGTCGGTCACGACCTCGGCCAGGCGCCCGGTGACGGGCAGGCCGTCGACATCGGTGGACACGTCCAGCCCGCGCGCCCAGGCGGTGGCCGGGGCGGCCCCGGACCGCAGCAGGGCGACCACCCGGGCCAGGGCGACCCGGACGTCGTCGGGAGCCCGGCCCCGCCCGCGGCGTCGAGGCGTTCGTCGGGGGGCGTCCGCCCCGCCCGCGCCCGGCAGGAGCCCGGCGGGCCGACGTCCGCCGGGAGCGGTCACGCACCAGACCGCACCGGCCACGCACAGGCCGGCCAGCACGCTCACGCCACCCACCTCCGCCGCAGCGCGTCCCACCCGTGGCCGGGGACCGGCTCGGCGACGTCGCCCGGACCCTGCCAGGTGGCGACCGGGACGACCTGCAGGTCGCCGTGGCCGTCGCGGTGCACGGTGGCGATCTGGGCCAGGTGGCGCACCCCGCGCCGGCGCTGCAGGTGCAGCACGACGTCGAGGGCGGCCGTGGCCTGCGCGGCGACGGCGGCGCGGGACATGCCGGCCAGCGCCGCGAGCGCCTCGAGGCGCGCCGGGACGTGCTCAGCGGCGTTGGCGTGCACGGTGGCCATCCCGCCGTCGTGCCCGGTGTTGAGGGCGAGCAGGAGCTCGCGCACCTCGGCCCCGCGGCACTCGCCCAGGACGATGCGGTCGGGACGCATGCGCAGCGCACCCCGCACGAGGTCGGCCAGCGTGATCTCGCCGACCCCCTCGACGTTGGGCCGCCGCGCGGCGAGCGCCACGACGTGGGGGTGGACCGGGGCCAGCTCACGGGCCTCCTCGACGGTGAGCAGGCGTTCGTCGTGGGGGACCAGGCCGAGCAGGGCGGCGAGCAGGGTCGTCTTCCCGGTGCCCGTGCCCCCGGTCACCAGCAGGTTCGCCCGTCCCCGCACGAGCCCGTGCAGCACCGGCACCCACGCGTCCGGCAGGGCGCCGCGCTCCGCGAGCGCCCGCAGGTCGTGGGTCGCCTGTCGCAGCACCCGCAGGGCGATCACCGCGCCCTCGGGGGCGACGGGCGCGACGGCGGCGTGCAGCCGGGTGCCGTCGGGCAGGCGGGCGTCGACGACAGGGCTGGCGTCGTCGAGACGCTGGCCGGCGACGGCGGCCATGCGGACCGCGAGCTCGCGCACGGCACCCGGGGACGCGAGCGCCAGGTCGGCACGCTCCAGGCCGTGGCCCCGGTCCAGCCAGACCTCCTCGGGCCCGTTGACCAGGACGTCCGTGACGCCGGGCGTCTCGAGGAGCGGTTGCAGCGGACCGGCGCCGACCAGCTCGGCCCGGGCCGCGCGGGTGAGGTCGGCGAGCGCGTCGGACCCGAGGACCCGGCCGGTGGACCGCAACGCCGCGGCGACCTCAGCGGCATCGGGCGGCGTGGTGCGGCCAGGACCGCCGAGCCGGGTCCGGACGTCGTGGAGAAGCCGGTCGTCGAGCGTCGTCACGCCGCCTCCCGTCGGGCCGCGGTGCCGGTCAGCGCGTCCACGAGCCGGGTCGCCGCACGTCCGAGCGGCGCCCGGCGTCCCGTGCTCGGGCCGTGGCCGCGTTCCAGGCGGCCTGCGAGCCGCGGGTCCCAGCCGACGGTGGCGACCACCGGGTGGCCGAGCACCTCGCCGAGCCCGCGCTCGTCGACCCGGCCGTGCGCGGGCCGGCAGGCGACCGGGAGGACGTGCGGGGCACCGACGTCGTCCAGCTGTCGCAGCGCGGCCAGCGCTCCGGCGACGCCGCCGGTGCGCAGCGGGGTGACCAGGACGACGGCGTCCGCCGCGCCGACCAGCGTGGCCGCGGCCGCGGTGCAGATCCAGGGGCGGGGCAGGTCGAGCACGACCCGGTGCCCGGTGCGCAGGACGGCCGTCGTCGTGTCCAGCACGACGGCCTCGTCGGGTGCGGTGGCGTCGCGGTGCCCTCCGGACAGGACGGGGACCGCACCCCACCGGGGCAGGGCGGCGACGAGGGCGTCACCGTCGACCGTGCCCCGGGCGCCGGCGAGGTCGCTCCAGCGGGCACCCGCGACGCCGTCGATCCCGAGGTGCACGTCCAGACCGGCGCCCGGGACGTCCAGGTCGACCAGCGCGGTCGCCCCCACCCGCCGCCTCAGGGCGCGGGCGAGCGCGGCGGCGAGCAGCGAGGTCCCGGCCCCGCCGCAGGCTCCGAGGACCCCGACGAGACGTGCGGCGGACGGCACGGGGGGCACGCCGTCCGCAGGGGTGGTGGTGAGGTCCATGGCGGCCACCGTGCCGGGCCGGACCACACCGTCGCGGGCCACGACGCGGCCGCCGGGGACGACGAGACCTGGGGGTGACGTCCCCGAACGCTCCCGCGGCCCTGCCGACCTCCTCCAGGACGGCGCTAGGCTCGCCCCCATGAGCACCTCGCCGCTGGAGCCGCAGCAGCAGGGGGGCGGCACGTCGACGGGCCGACGGGTCGCCGCGTTCTTCGACCTGGACAAGACGATCATCGCCACGAGCTCCACCGCGGTGTTCTCCCCCTCGTTCCTCGCCGGCGGGCTCATCACGCGCGGCGACGTGCTGCGCAGCGCCTACGCGCACTTCCTCTACATGGCCGGCAGCGCGGACGCGGACCAGACCGAGCGGATGCGCCAGCACCTGTCGGACCTGGCCACCGGGTGGGACGTGGCCCGGGTGAAGCAGATCGTCGCCGAGACCGTGCACGAGCACGTCGACCCGTACGTCTACGCCGAGGCGGTGGACCTCATCACCGAGCACCACGAGGCCGGGCACGACGTCGTCGTCGTCTCGGCGTCCGGCACCGAGCTGGTGGAGCCGATCGCCGCCATGCTCGGGGCGGACCACGTGGTCGCCACCCGGATGGCGGTCGCCGACGGCCGGTTCACCGGGGAGATCGACTTCTACGCCTACGGGGAGAACAAGGCGACGGCGATCCGGGACCTCGCGCGGAAGCGCGGCTACGACCTGGACCGCTGCTACGCCTACTCGGACTCGGTCACCGACGCGCCGATGCTGGCCGCGGTGGGGCACGGGCACGCGGTCAACCCCGACCGTGCGCTGCGCCGGATGGCCGCCGAGAACGGGTGGGAGATGCTGACCTTCACCCGCCCGGTGGCGCTGCGCCCGCGGGTGCGCCCGGTCCCGGTGCTGGCGGCGGTCGGGCTGCTCGGCGCGGTGGGCCTCACGTGGTGGTGGCGCCGTCGCCAGGGACGCGACCTCGCCTGACGCGGGCGCTTGCGGTGGACGTCCCCCGGGCGTTTGATGGACGGGTCAGGACGGCACGCGGGACCCACGCTCAGGAAGTCCACGTCGAGGACTCGTCGAACGGGCTGGACCCGGTACGGCGATCGAGGACAAGGCGCCTGCTACCCGTGTCCTGTCCGGCGTGAACGGCGTCCCGGCCACCGTGCCCGGGCGCCGTTCGCGTGGTGGGTCGGGACCGTCGCTCGAACGGCACCCCACCCGGTCACGCACCGTCCGGGCGCGACCACGACCGCTCGGCGGACCAGGGCGACCGCTCGCGGAACGGCGCCGCCGAGCGGATTGCGGAGCATTCCTTACTTTCGGCGTCCCGGGCGTGATCCCGGTCACGGTGCGGGTCTAGACTCGCCTGTGATGCGGCCCGGAGAGGCACGCGGACGGACGGAACGCGACGACGCGGAGGAACCAGTGACCGACACCCAGTCCAGCAGCCCGAGCCTGGAGAACCTGCTCCACGAGACCCGCACCTTCCCCCCCAGCGGGGAGTTCGCCGCCCAGGCGAACGCCCAGCCGTCGCTGTACGACGACGCGGCGGCCGACCGCCTCGAGTTCTGGGCGCGCCAGGCCCGCGACCTCGTCACCTGGCGGACGCCCTTCACCGAGACCCTCGACTGGTCCGGTGCGCCGGTGGCCCGCTGGTTCGCGGATGGCACCCTCAACGCCGCCTACAACGCGGTCGACCGGCACGTCGAGGCCGGCCTCGGCGACCGGGTCGCGATCCACTTCGAGGGCGAGCCCGGCGACACCCGCACCGTCACCTACGCCGACATGCAGCGCGAGGTGTCCCGTGCGGCCAACGCCCTGGCCGCGCTCGGGGTCGAGTCCGGCGACCGCGTCGTCATCTACATGCCCATGCTCGTCGAGTCGGCCGTGGCCATGCTCGCCTGCGCCCGGATCGGCGCCGCGCACTCGGTCGTGTTCGGCGGGTTCAGCGCCGACGCCCTGCGCAGCCGCATCGCCGACGCCGAGGCCAAGGTCGTCATCACCGCCGACGGCGGCTACCGCCGCGGTGCACCCAGCCCCCTCAAGCCCGCGGTCGACGAGGCCCTGCGCGGCGAGGGCGCCGAGAGCGTCGAGCACGTGCTGGTGGTCCGCCGCACCGAGCAGGACGTCGACTGGACCGAGGGCCGGGACGTGTGGTGGCACGACGTCGTGGACACCGCCGACGACGTCCACGAGCCCACCTGGGTGGAGGCCGAGCACCCGCTCTTCATCCTGTACACCTCCGGGACCACCGGGAAGCCGAAGGGCATCCTGCACACCACCGGCGGGTATCTCACCCAGGCCGCCTACACGCACAAGAACGTCTTCGACCTCAAGCCGGAGAGCGACGTCTACTGGTGCTCGGCGGACATCGGCTGGGTCACCGGGCACACCTACATCGTCTACGGACCGATGCTCAACGGCGCCACCCAGGTGATGTACGAGGGCACCCCGGACACCCCGCACAAGGGCCGCTGGTGGGAGCTCGTCGAGAAGTACAAGGTCTCGCTGTTCTACACCGCCCCGACCGCGATCCGGGCCTGCATGAAGTGGGGCGAGGAGATCCCCGCCGGCTTCGACCTGTCCTCGCTGCGGCTCCTCGGCTCGGTCGGCGAACCGATCAACCCCGAGGCGTGGATGTGGTACCGCCGCGTCATCGGTGGTGACACCACCCCGATCGTGGACACCTGGTGGCAGACGGAGACGGGCGCCATCATGATCAGCCCGCTGCCCGGCGTCACCGCGACCAAGCCGGGCTCGGCCCAGGTCCCGCTGCCGGGCATCAGCGCCGACGTCGTCGACGACGAGGCGAAGCCGGTGCCCGACGGCGGAGGCGGCTACCTCGTGCTGTCCGAGCCGTGGCCGTCGATGCTGCGCGGCATCTGGGGCGACCTGCAGCGGTTCAAGGACACCTACTGGTCCCGGTTCCCCGGCCTGTACTTCGCCGGGGACGGCGCCAAGAAGGACGAGGACGGCGACATCTGGCTGCTCGGTCGCGTGGACGACGTCATGAACGTCTCCGGGCACCGGCTGTCCACGACCGAGATCGAGTCGGCCCTGGTGTCCAACGACCTCGTCGCCGAGGCCGCCGTCGTCGGGGCGTCCGACGAGATGTCCGGCCAGGCGGTGGTGGCGTTCGTCATCCTGCGCGGCGAGCACGCTGACGAAGCCTCGACCGACGAGGGATCGGCGCGCATCGAGAAGACGCTGCGCGACCACGTGGCCAAGGAGATCGGCCCGATCGCCAAGCCCCGCAGGATCCTCGTCGTGCCCGAGCTGCCCAAGACCCGGTCCGGCAAGATCATGCGTCGCCTGCTGCGCGACGTCGCCGAGAACCGTGAGGTCGGCGACGCCACGACGCTGGCGGACTCGTCGGTGATGAACCTGATCCAGGCCGGCCTCGGCAAGCCTTCGGAGGACTGAGCCGGAGCGAGCTCGCGAGCGCAGGCTCCGTCCGAGCAACAGGCCCTGAGGACTGAGCCGGAGCGAGCTCGCGAGCGCAGGCTCCGTCCGAGCAACAGGCCCTGAGGACTGAGCCGGAGCGAGCCCACCACGACCGCGAGGTCGTACCGTCCGCGTCCCCGTCGTACCCCGCGGGTGCGACCGCGACGCGGACGGTACGACCTCGCCGTCGTCGGCGGGTGTGGGTCACGCGGCGGGGTCACGCGGCGGGGTCACGCGGCAGCCGGGTCACTCCGTGGCCAGCGCTCGGCTCTTGCGCCGGTAGACCGACGGCGTCTCCCCCGTCAGCCGCACGAAGGTCCGGGTGAACGACGGCTGGTCGTAGAACCCCGCCCGCACCGCCACCTCGGCGAGGGTCAGGTCGGTCTGCGTCAGCAGGGTGGTCGCGTGGTCGACCCGCGCCCGCAGCACGAACTGCTTGGGGGTCAGCCCGAAGATCCGTCGCATCCGACGGTCCAGGGCGCCGGTCGTGCAGCCGGCGACCTCGGCCAGCTCGGCCTGGGTCACGCCCACGCCCAGACGGTCCTCGACGACCTGCACCACGCGGGCCATGGACCCGATCACCTGGTCGTGCACGTCGCGGGTGTTCAGGTCCCGGGAGGTGGACACGAGCCCGAGGACGACGCCGTCCCGCTGCACGGGGAGCTTGGTCGTCAGGTACCACCCCGGCACACCCCCGGGGCGCCGGATGAGCTCGAGCTCGTTGCGCAGCGGCCAGGCCTCGCTGAGCACCCTGCCGTCCTGCTCCTCGTAGCGGGCGGCGAGCTCGGGCGCGAACAGCTCGGCCGAGGTGCGGCCGACGACGTCGCGGGGCGAGCGACGGTTGGCGCGGTCCACGAAGGTGCGGTTGACCAGCACGTACCGGCCGGTGACGTCCTTGGCGCAGAACATCGTGCCCGACATCTCGTCGAGCAGGTCGACGAGCTCGGGGGACAACGCGTCGATGAGCCGCTCGGCCTCGGGCCACAGCTCCACGGGTGCGCCGATCGCCATGGCGTCGGACGCTACCACCGGCGCGGACCCTCGCCGGAGCGCCGGCGGGCACGGGCCAGGGGCCACAATGGTCGGGTGCGACTTCCCGTCCCGATCGAGATCGGTCCCCTGTCCCCGTCCGCCCAGGACGCCGTGCGCACCCTGGCCTCGACGGCCGCGGCCCACGACGGCGTGGACTCGCTCTCGGAGCAGCCGCTGCTGCGCCTCGGCGACGACGGCGCGGACCTGACCCACGCTGTGGTCCGGTCCCGGGCGGGCGCGACGATCGGCTACCTGCAGGTGGACCGCGGGGGCGACGTGGCCGGTGCGGAGATGGTCGTCCACCCCGAGCACCGGCGCGCCGGCGTGGGCAGCCTGCTGCTGCGGACCGCGGAGCGCGACGCGCGGCTGCCGGAGCGGTCCGGGGCCCCCGACCAGCGGGGCAAGCCGTTGCGGGTGTGGGCCCACGGCGACCTGCCCGCCGCCCGGGCCTTCGCGGAGTCCCACGGCTACGCCGTCGTGCGCGAGCTGCTGTTCCTGGCCCGCCCGCTCGACGGGGCGGGCGACGCCGCCGACGCCCCCGCCGTGCCCGACGGCTACGTCCTGCGTCCGTTCCGGCCGGGCGAGGACGACGACGCCTGGCTGGCGCTCAACGCGCTGGCGTTCGCCGACCACCCCGAGCAGGGGCGCCTGGGCCCCGACGACCTGAGGGCCCGGCTGGCCGAGCCGTGGTTCGACGCGGCCGGGTTCCTCGTGCTGGACCGTCCGGACGGCCGGCCGGCCGGCTTCGTGTGGACGAAGGTGGAGACCGACCAGCCGGCAGGGCAGGCCGACGGCGAGATCTACGCCCTCGGCGTCGACCCGGGCACGCAGGGCGAGGGACTCGGGCGGCTGCTGACCCGGGCGGGGCTGCAGCACCTGGCGGCCGTGGGTTGCACGCGCGCCGTGCTGTACGTCGAGGGCGACAACGTCCCGGCGCTGCGCACCTACGAGCGGGCCGGGTTCACCCGGGCCGCGGTGGACGTGCAGTACGCCCGCCCCTGACCCGGTCGACGCCTGCGTCACCCACCGGTCGGCAATCAGTGCCACGATGGGGCGTATGACAGGCTCCTCCACCCCCGCGGCGCGTCGACGCGACGCCCGTGGCCGGTTCGTGGCTGCCGCCACCTCCACCTCGTCCGAGACCCGTACGACAGCGAAGGCAGGACCCCGCCGGATGGATCCCGAGCTCGCCGCCCACATCGCCGAGCACATCGCCGAGGAGCCGGACCAGGACCAGGTCGTCGAGGAGTCCCTGCACCAGCCGGAGCTCCCCGAGGACCGGTTCGCCGACCGCGAGCTGAGCTGGCTCGCCTTCAACGAACGGGTGCTCGAGCTCGCCGAGGACGAGTCCCTGCCCCTGCTGGAACGCGTGCGGTTCCTGGCGATCTTCGCCTCGAACCTGGACGAGTTCTTCATGGTCCGGGTCGCCGGCCTGAAGCGCCGCATCGCCACCGGGATCGCCGTCACCGCGGCCTCGGGCCTCAGCCCGCGCGAGGTGCTCGCCGGCATCGGCGCCAAGGCCCACGAGCTGATGGACCGGCACGCCCGGGTGTTCCGCGACGACGTCTCGCCGGCCCTGCACGACGAGGGCATCACGCTCGTGCACTGGGACGAGCTGCTCGAGAAGGAGCAGCAGCGCCTGCACAAGTTCTTCCGCAAGCACATCTTCCCGGTGCTCACGCCGCTGGCCGTGGACCCCGCGCACCCCTTCCCCTACATCTCCGGGCTGTCGCTCAACCTGGCCGTCGTGGTGGCCAACCCGCTGACCGACAAGGAGCACTTCGCCCGGGTCAAGGTGCCCCCGCTGCTGCCGCGGTTCATCGCCGTCGACGACCGGGGCCGCCCCAGCGCGCCGACACCGACCCAGAAGGGTGGGACGCAGAAGTCCTTCGTGCCGCTGGAGGAGGTCATCGCCCAGCACCTGGACTACCTCTTCCCCGGGATGGAGATCCGCGAGCACCACACCTTCCGCGTCACCCGCAACGAGGACGTGGAGGTCGAGGAGGACGACGCCGAGAACCTCCTGCAGGCGATGGAGAAGGAGCTGCTGCGGCGCCGCTTCGGCCCGCCGGTCCGCCTCGAGCTGCACGAGGAGATCTCGCCGCGCATCCGCGAGCTGCTGGTGCGCGAGCTCGGCGTGGTCGAGGAGGAGGTCTACCAGCTGCCCGGGCCGCTCGACCTGACGGGTCTCAACGTGCTGGCCGACATCGACCGCGCGGAGCTGCACTACCCGCCGTTCGTCCCGACGACGCACCGCCAGCTCGCCGAGGTGGAGTCGGCGATGCCCGGCAACGTGTTCGCCGCGATCCGCGAGCGGGACGTGCTCCTGCACCACCCCTACGACTCGTTCTCGACGTCGGTGCAGACGTTCCTCGAGCAGGCCGCGGCCGACCCGAAGGTGCTGGCGATCAAGCAGACGCTGTACCGCACGTCGGGCGACTCCCCGATCGTCGACGCGCTCATCGACGCCGCCGAGGCGGGCAAGCAGGTCCTGGCCCTGGTGGAGATCAAGGCCCGGTTCGACGAGCAGGCCAACATCTCCTGGGCCCGCAAGCTGGAGGAGGCCGGCGTCCACGTCGTGTACGGCATCGTGGGGCTGAAGACGCACTGCAAGCTCTCCCTGGTGGTGCGCCAGGAGTCGGACGGGCTGGCCCGCTACTGCCACGTGGGCACGGGCAACTACCACCCGAAGACGGCGCGGCTGTACACCGACCACGGCCTGCTGACCTGCGACCCGGACGTGGGCCAGGACCTGACCCGGCTGTTCAACCAGCTCTCCGGGTACGCGCCGCACTCGAAGTTCCACCGCCTGCTCGTGGCGCCGCGCACGGTGCGCAGCGGGCTGATCGAGCGGATCGACCGCGAGGCCGAGGCCGCGCGTGCCGGGCACGAGGCGTGGGTGCGGATCAAGGTCAACTCGGCGGTCGACGAGGCGACGATCGACGCCCTGTACCGCGCCTCCCAGGCCGGGGCGAAGGTCGACCTCGTGGTCCGCGGCATCTGCGCGCTGCGCCCCGGGGTGCCGGGGCTCAGCGAGAACATCCGGGTGCGGTCGATCCTCGGCCGGTTCCTGGAGCACTCGCGCATCTTCGCGTTCGCGAACTCGGTCGGCCCCGCCATCGGCGAGGGCGAGAGCAACGGGCCGGAGGTCTTCATCGGCTCGGCCGACCTGATGCACCGCAACCTGGACCGCCGGGTCGAGGCGCTCATCCGGGTCAAGGACACCGGCCAGATCCTCGAGCTGCTCGAGCTGATGAACGACTCGATGTCCGCCCGGACCGCCGCGTGGCACCTCCAGCCGGACGGCACCTGGCGGCGCCAGGTCGAGGACGACGAGGGCCGCCCGACGGTGGACCTGCAGTCCGTGCTGGTCGACCGTCACCGCCGGCGTCCGCCGAGCTCCCGCTGAGCCGCCCGATGAGCACCACGTCCCAGTCCGGACGCGTCCTGCGCACCGCGACCCCGTTCGTCGACCCGCTGGGGCCGACGTCCGTGCAGCACGCCCCGGTGATCCAGACCGCCGGTGCGGTCGTGTGGCGCATCCGCCACGACCGCCTCCAGGTCCAGCTCGTCCACCGCCCCCGCTACGACGACTGGTCGTGGCCCAAGGGCAAGCACGAGGAGGGCGAGTCGCTGGCGACCACCGCCGTGCGGGAGGTCACCGAGGAGACGGGCAAACCCGTGGTCCTCGGGCTCCCGCTGCCCGGTCTGCAGTACCTGACGCCGGAGGGCCGGGTGAAGCGGGTGCACTACTGGGCCGCGCGCCGCGCCTCGGCCAAGCACGACTCCCGGGCGCTGGCCGCACGGACGCCGGTCGCCCCCGCCTCGAAGCGGGAGATCGACAAGGCCGAGTGGCTCGACGCCGAGGACGCCGCCGAGCGGCTGACCCGGAGCACCGACCGCGGGCCGCTGGACGCGCTGGTCGAGGCGCACCGCGACGGCCAGCTGGCCACGCACGCCGTCGTCATCGTCCGGCACGGACGGGCCCTGCCGCGCGCCAACTGGTACGGCGTCGAGCAGGACCGTCCGCTCACACCCCTGGGGCACGGGCAGGCCGCCGCCCTCGTGCCGGTGCTGGCCTCCTACGGCGTGGACGCGGTGATCTCCAGCCGCTGGGAGCGCTGCGCGACGACGATCGACCCGTACGTGCGCGCCGCCAACCTGCGCCCGGAGTACAGCGACAACCTCGGCGAGGCCCAGCACGAACGCTCCCCGGCGCGCGTCGCGGCGGCGGTGCGCGACCTGCTGGAGGCCGACCGGGCCTCGGTGCTGTGCACGCACCGCCCCGTGCTGCCGACGGTGCTGGACGTGCTCGGCCAGCACTCGAGCCGGTCGGTGGCCTCCACGCTGCCGCGGCGCGACCCCTACCTGGAGCCGGGCGAGGCGCTCGTCGCGCACGTGGCGCGCACGCCGAAGGGCCCCAAGGTGGTCGCTGCCGAGCGGGTGGCTCCGCAGGTCTTCTGAGGCTCCGCCCGCACCGGACCGGTCAGCCGACGGGGCGCCCGCCCCGCAGGACCGTGCGGACGATCGGCACGCCCGGGCGGTAGGCCAGGTGCACGTGCGAGGGCGCGTCGAGCACGACGAGGTCGGCCCGCGCCCCGGGCCGGAGCGTCCCGACGTCGTCGCGCCGCAGGGCCGCGGCTCCCCCGGCGGTGGCGGCGTGCACGGCCTCCAGCGGTGTCAGACCCATCTCCCGCACGGCGAGCGCCACGACGAACGGCATCGACGAGGAGTAGCAGCTGCCGGGGTTGCAGTCGGTGGCCAGGGCGACGGCGACGCCCGCGTCGAGGAGCGCCCGCGCGTCCGGGTAGGGCGAGCGGGTGGAGAACTCCACGGCGGGCAGCAGCGTCGCCACCGTGCTCGACCCCGCCAGTGCCGCGACGTCGTCGCCGGTGAGGTAGGTGCAGTGGTCGACGCTGGCGGCACCGACCTCGACGGCGAGCCGGACGCCGGGACCGGGCCCGAGCTGGTTGCCGTGCACGCGGGGCAGCAGCCCGGCACGGATCCCGGCCTCCAGGACCTCCCGGGACTCGTCGGCGTCGAACGCCGTGGCTGCGGCGGGTTCGCAGAAGACGTCGACCCACCGCGCGTGGGGTGCGCAGGCGGCGAGCATCGGCCCGGTGACGAGGTCGAGGTAGGCACGACGGTCGAGCTCGGCCGGCACGGTGTGGGCGCCGAGGAACGTCGTCTCGTCGGTGAGCTCGCGCGCCAGGCGCAGCATGCGTTCCTCGGTGGCGACGTCCTGGCCGTACCCGCTCTTGATCTCGACGGTCGTGGTCCCCTGGGCGAGCATCTCCGCCACGAGGCGTCCCGCGCCGTGGCGCAGCACGTCGTCGGAGGCGGCCCGCGTGGCCGCCACGGTGGTGGCGATGCCCCCGCCGGTGTAGGGCTCGCCGGCCATCCGGGCGGCGAACTCCGCGGACCGGTCCCCGGCGAAGACGACGTGCGAGTGCGAGTCCACGAACCCGGGCACCACGCAGCGTCCCTCGACGTCGAGCCGGTCGTCCGCGGCCGGGGCCCGTGCGGCGGGGCCTGTCCAGACGACCCGACCGCTGGAGACCACCAGCGCGGCGTCGGTCAGGACCCCCGACGGGCCGTGCGCGGGGTCGTGGGCGACGAGCTCGCCGATGCCCGTGACGAGCAGCGTGCGGTCCTCGGCCGGTTCCGTCATCGTCCCTCCTCCACGAGGTCCCAGATCCTCGCGATCGACGTCCGCAGGGCGGAGGCCACGTCCAGGTCGACGTGCCGCCCGTCGCGGACCACGGTGCGTCCGTCGCGGACCACGGTCCGCACGTCGCGGGCCCCGGCGACCAGCGCGGCCTGGGCGGGGTCGGTACCCGCCGTGGCCGGCGTGTCGAGGGCCACGGCGACGAGGTCGGCCCGCGCCCCGACCTCGATCCGGCCGGCGTCGTCCCAGCCGAGCGCGCGGTGGCCCGCCGCGGTGGCCGCCTCGACCACGGCGGCGGGTGCGAGCACGCCCCGGCGGCCGGTGCGCAGCCGGGCGTGCTCCTCCAGCCCGCGTGCCTCGGCGAGCAGGTCGGCGGCCACGTGCTGGTCGGAGCCGACGCACAGCGGCACCCCGGTCGCGGCGAGTCGGTCGACGGGGGCGAGTCCGTCGGCCAGGTCGCGTTCGGTCGTCGGGCAGACGCACACGGCGGTGCCGGACGCGGCCAGCCGGGCGACGTCGTCGGCGTCCAGGTGGACGCCGTGCACCACGGTGGTGCGCGGGCCGAGCGCACCGGCGGCGTCGAGCACCCCCGTGGGGCTCGTCCCGTGGGCCGTCCGTGCCGCCCGGTTCTCGCCGGGCTGCTCGGACAGGTGCGCGTGCAGCGGGGCCCCGTGCTCCCGCGCCCAGGCCGCGACGACGGCGATCTCCTCCGGGGCGAGGGCCCGCACCGAGTGCACGGCCGCCCCGACGCGGACGTCGTCCGCTCCCGCCCAGGCCGACCGGAGCTCCTCCACGCGGGTCCGCCAGGCGTCGGCGTCCCCGTCGCCGAAGCGCCGCTGCGCGGGCGCGAGCGGCTGGTACGAACCGTCCTCGAGACCACCGTGGAGGTAGCAGGTGTCGAGCAGCGTCAGGCGCACACCGGCCCGGGAGGCGGCCCGCCGCAGCGCCCCGGCCATGGCGTGCGGGTCGTCGTACCGGCCGCCGTCCGGCGCGTGGTGCACGTAGTGGAACTCCCCGACCGCCGTCACACCCGCGAGCGCCAGCTCCGCGTAGGTCGCCGTGGCCAGCTCCTCGTACGCCGCGGGGGTCAGGACGTCGGCGACGGCGTACATGCGCTCGCGCCAGGTCCAGAAGGATCCGCCGTCGTCGTGCGTGCGTCCGCGCAGCGCCCGGTGGAAGGCGTGCGAGTGCGCGTCCGCCAGCCCGGGCAGGACGACGCCGGGCAGCACCGTGTCGGTCGGGTCCGGCGTGGTCCCGGGTTCGACGGCGGTCACCCGGCCGGCGTCGGTCTCGACGCGCACCCCGGCGGCGAGGCCGCCCGGCAGCCACGCGTGCTCGCACCAGAAGCTCACGCGGCCTCCCCCAGGAGGTCGGTCAGGACGTCCGCGAGCGCCGCGACACCGGCCTCGCAGTCGGCCGCCTCGGCGTACTCGGTGGGGGTGTGGGAGGCACCCGTGGGGTTGCGGACGAACAGCATCGCGGTCGCCACGCCGGTGGCGGCGAGGATGCCGGCGTCGTGCCCGGCGCCGGTCCCGATCACGGGCGCGGGTGCGCCCCCGGCGGGTCGTCCGACGACGTCGGCCAGGCGGGCGGCCAGGGCCGGGTCGAACACGGTGGCCGGGGACCAGGACTCCTCGACGGGGCCGTAGCCCGACAGGTCGGCGAGGACCCGGTGCACGGCGTCCTCGCGGGGTGCCCGGGAGTCGATCCAGGCCCGGACCCGCGAGGGGATCGCGTTGACGCCGTTCGGCTCCACGGAGACCTTCGCGACGGTGGCGAGCGCGTCGGCCGACCCGGCGGCGGCTCGGACCTCCTGGATCAGCCCGGCCAGGTCCAGCATCGGGTCGTGCCGGTGGGCCAGCGGCGTCGTGCCCGCGTGGTTCGCCTCGCCGTGCAGGTCGACCCGCCAGCGGCCGTGCGGCCAGATCGCCGACGCCACCGCGACGGGCGATTCGTCGTCGCCGTGCAGGTCCGCGAGGTACCGCCCCTGCTCCACGTGCAGCTCGACGAAGGTGCCCACCCGGGCCAGCGCCTCGGTGTCGCGCCCGTAGCCGACCGGGTCCAGGCCCGCCCCGGCCAGCACGTCGGCGAGGGTGTCCCCGGCGTCGTCACGCAGACCGAGCAGACGGTCGGCACCCGCGGTGCCCGTCACGGCCCGGGACCCGAGGCAGGCCAGCCCGAACCGGGCGCCCTCCTCGTCGGAGAAGTTCACGACGCCGAGGGGCCGGGCGGGGCGCACACCGCGGGCCCGCAGCAGGTCGACGGCCGCGAAGGCGCTCGCGACGCCCAGCGGGCCGTCGAACGCGCCGCCCCCGGGCACCGAGTCGAGATGGCTGCCGGTGACGACGCCGGGGCCGTCGGCGTCCGGGTCGCCCCACCACGCCCACTGGTTCCCGGCGCGGTCCACGGTGACGTCGAGCCCGCGGGCGGCGGCCTCGGCGACGAACCACTCGCGCAGGGTGAGGTCCGCCGTCGTCCAGGCGAAGCGGGCGTACCCGCCGCTCGGGGCCCGTCCGACGTCGGCGAGGTCCCGCAGGAGTCCCGCGACACCGCTCACGTGTCACCCCGCATCGGCAGCTCGAGGCCACCACGTTCGGCCGCGGCGAGGGCGTCGTCGTACCCGGCGTCGGCGTGCCGCAGCACGCCCGTGGCCGGGTCGTTGGACAGCACCCGCTCGAGCTTCTGCGCGGCCAGGTCGGTGCCGTCGGCGACGGTCACCTGGCCGGCGTGGATCGACCGCCCCATCCCGACGCCGCCGCCGTGGTGCAGCGACACCCAGGTGGCGCCGGAGGCGGTGTTGACCATCGCGTTGAGCAGCGGCCAGTCCGCGATCGCGTCGGAGCCGTCCGCCATCGCCTCGGTCTCGCGGTAGGGCGAGGCGACCGAGCCGGAGTCCAGGTGGTCGCGCCCGATGACGATCGGCGCGCTGATCTCGCCGGACTCGACCAGCTCGTTGAAGCGCAGCCCCGCCCGGTCGCGCTCGCCGTGCCCGAGCCAGCAGATGCGCGCGGGCAGCCCCTGGAAGGCGACCTTGTCCTGGGCGGCGCGGATCCACCGGTGCAGGTGGTCGTCGTCGGGGAAGAGGTCGAGCACGGCCCGGTCGGTGGCCGCGATGTCGCGCGGGTCCCCGGACAGCGCCGCCCACCGGAACGGCCCCTTGCCCTGGGCGAACAGCGGGCGGATGTAGGCGGGCACGAAGCCCGGGAACGCGAAGGCCCGCTCGTAACCGCCCTGGCGTGCCTCGTCGCGGATCGAGTTGCCGTAGTCGAACACCTCGGCACCGGCGTCCTGGAAGCCGACCATGGCCTCCACGTGCCGGGCCATCGACTCGCGGGCCCGGTCGGTGAACTCCTCGGGCTTCGCGGCGGCGTACTCGGCCCAGTCGGCGACGTCGACGCCCACCGGGAGGTAGGACAGCGGGTCGTGCGCGGAGGTCTGGTCGGTGACGACGTCCACGTCCGCGCCGCGGCGCAGCAGCTCGGGCAGCACCTCCGCGCTGTTCCCGGTCAGCCCGACCGACAGCGGCCGGGCGGCGGCCTTCGCCTCCTGCACCCGCTGCAGGGCATCGTCGAGGGAGTCGGCGACGACGTCCAGGTAGCGCTCGCGCACGCGCCGGTCGAGACGCGCCCGGTCGACGTCGACCACGAGGCAGACACCCCCGTTGAGGGTGACGGCGAGCGGCTGCGCGCCGCCCATGCCGCCGCAGCCGCCCGTGACCGTCAGCGTCCCGGCCAGTGTGCCGCCGAAACGCTGGGCGGCCACCGCGGCGAGCGTCTCGTAGGTGCCCTGCAGGATGCCCTGCGCGCCGATGTAGATCCACGACCCGGCCGTCATCTGCCCGTACATCGTCAGCCCGAGCTGCTCGAGACGGCGGAACTCCGGCCAGGTGGCCCAGTCCCCCACGAGGTGGGAGTTGGCGATGAGCACCCGCGGCGCCCACTCGTGGGTCCGCAGCACCCCCACCGGTTTGCCGGACTGCACGAGCATCGTCTCGTCCGCGCGCAGGTCCGTCAGCGTGCGGACCATCGCGTGGAAGCTCGGCCAGTCCCGGGCGGCACGGCCCGTGCCGCCGTAGACGACCAGGTCGTCGGGACGCTCGGCGACCTCCGGGTCGAGGTTGTTCTGCAGCATGCGCAGCGGCGCCTCGGTCTGCCAGCTCCGGGCGGTCAGGGTGGTGCCGCGCGGGGCACGGACCGGCACGGGGGTGCCGCGGTCGTAGGTCGTCATCGGTGACTCCTCGGGTGGGTCGGGTCGGTCAGGCGAGCTCGCCGACGGCGGCGGTCGCGGCGTCCAGCACGGCCCCGCCGACCACGAGGTCGACGACGGCGTCGATCTCCGGCGTCAGGTACCGGTCGGGCCCCGGGCCCGCGACCCGGGTGCGCAGCAGGTCGCGGACGGCGCCGGTGCCCGCGGCCGGCCCGTGGGCCGGGTCCGCGGCGGCGCGCAGGTCCAGGGCCCGGGCGGCGGTGAGCAGCTCGATCGCCAGGACCCGGCTCAGCCCGTCGACGGCGCGGCGCAGCTTGCGGGCACCGGCCCAGCCCATGGAGACGTGGTCCTCCTGCATGGCCGAGGACGGGATCGAGTCCACGCTCGCCGGCGCCGCGAGACGCTTGAGCTCGGAGACGATCCCCGCGGCCGTGTACTGGGCGATCATCAGCCCCGAGTCCACGCCGGGGTCGTCGGCCAGGAACGGCGGCAGGCCCTCGTTGCGCGCGACGTCGAGGAACCTGTCGGTGCGGCGCTCGCTGATGCCGGCGACGTCGGCCACCGCGATCGCCACGAAGTCCAGGACGTACGCCACGGGGGCGCCGTGGAAGTTGCCGTTGGACTCCACCCGGCCGTCCACCGTCACCACCGGGTTGTCGATCGCCGCGGCCAGCTCCCGGTCGGCGACGAGGCGCGCGTGGTCGAGGGTGTCGCGGGCGGCGCCGTGCACCTGGGGGGCGCAGCGCAGCGAGTAGGCGTCCTGGACGCGGGTGCAGGACGGCGTCCCGTCGGGCTCGAGCTCGCGGTGGCTGGCCATGAGCGGGGACCCGGCGAGCAACGCCCGCAGGTTCGCCGCCGACGCCGCCTGCCCCGGGTGGGGGCGCATCGCCACGAGGTCGGCCGCGTACGGGGCGTCGGAGCCCAGCAGCGCCTCGACGCTCTGCGCGGCCGCGACGTCGGCGGCGGCGAGCAGGCCCTGCAGGTCGTCCAGGGCCAGGCAGAGCTGGCCGAGCATCCCGTCGGTGCCGTTGATGAGGGCCAGCCCCTCCTTCTCCTGCAGGGCCAGCGGCTCGATCCCGGCCGCGGCCAGCGCCTCCCCGGCCGGGTGGCGGGTGCCCGCGGCGTCCCGGACCTCGCCCTCGCCGAGGGCGGCCAGGGCGACATGGGCGAGCGGTGCGAGATCGCCGGAGCAGCCCAGGGAGCCGTACTCGTGGACGACGGGGGTGAGCCCCGCGTTCAGCATCGCCGCGTAGGTCTCGGCGACCTCGGGACGGACACCCGTGCGGCCGGTGCACAGCGTGGCCAGGCGCAGCAGCTGCAGGGCGCGCACCACCTCGGTCTCCACCTCGGGCCCGGACCCCGCGGCGTGGGAGCGCACGAGGGAGAGCTGGAGCTGGGCCCGCGACCCGGCGGGGATGTGCCGGCGGGCGAGGGCGCCGAACCCGGTGGACACGCCGTAGTGGGGGACGACGTCGTCCGCCAGCGCGTCGATCACGGCCCGGGAGCGCGCCATCGCGTCCCGGGCCGCGGCACCCACGGAGACCGGGGCGCCGTGGCGTGCGACGGCGACGACCTGGTCGACCCGCAGGGGGGACCCGTCCAGCAGGACCGTGGTGGTCCCCCGGCCGTCGGTGACGGGGGACGGCGGCGAGGGGTGCGTCGTGCTCATGCCCTCATCGCACACCCGTCGACGGTCGGCGGGGAGCCGTCGGACGGCGATAGTGTCTGGGATACCAGACAGTACGTCCCGGTCAGCCGAGGGAGGTGGTGCGGCGTGGCAGGCAGCAGCGACGTCCCCGCGGCGCGCGCCACGGCGCGCCTGCTCGCCCACCTGGCCGCCCAGCCCGGCCCGGTCCCCGCGTCGTCCGTGGCCGCGAGCCTCGACCTGCCCCGGTCCTCCGTCTACCACCTGCTGTCCGTCCTGGCCGACGAGGGGTTCGTGACCCACTACCCGGAGGAGCGCCGCTACGGACTCGGGGTCGCCACGCTCGGCCTCGGCACCGCCTACACGCGTCAGGCACCCGTGACGCGGCTGGCCCGCCCCGTGGTCTCCCGGCTGGTGGAGGCGACCGGCGAGAACGGCCACCTCGCGCTCCTCAACGGACGTGAGGTGCTCTACCTGGTCGAGCAGCGGGCACCGGGCCGCCCGCCGCTCGTGTCCGACGTCGACGTCCGCCTGCCCGCCCACCTCACGGCGTCCGGGCGGGCGGTCCTCGCCCATCTGCCCGCCGCCCAGGTCCGGGCCGCCTACCCGACCACCGGGGCGTTCAGCGACCGCACGGGACGGGGGCCGCGCACGCTCAGCGAGCTGCGGACGGTGCTGCGCGAGGTCCGGCGGCGGGGGTACGCGGTCGAGGACGGCGAGGTGACCGACGGGTTCGCCTCGGTGGCGGACGTCGTCGTCGACCACCTCGACCGGCCGGTGGCCGGGCTCGCCCTGACCTTCCGGTCCGCCGACCGGGGCCCCGAGGACCGCGAGCGGCTGGCCGACCAGGTGTCCCGGGCGGCCGCCGCGATCAGCACCCGGCTGGGCGCCCGGCCCCGGTGAGGGTCAGCCGCCGACGAGCGGCAGCAGCGCCAGCGTCGCCGCCGCCGCGAGCAGCGCGGCCACCGGGGCGGTGAGCAACCAGTAGATCGCGATCGTGCGGACCACGCCCCAGCGCACGGCGGTCCAGCGCCGGGTGGCGCCGGCGCCCATGATGGCCGAGGTGATGGTGTGCGTGCTCGACACCGGGGCGTAGAGCACGATGGCGTTCGCGTACAGCACGACCGCCGAGACCGACTCGGCGACGAACCCGCGCGCCGGGTCGAGGTCGATGATCCGCTGACCGAGCGTGCGCATGATGCGCCAACCGCCGGCGTAGGTGCCGATCCCCATGGCGGTGGCCGCCGAGATCTTGACCCACAGCGGGACACCGCCGCTCGTCGTGGCCGCGCCGACGGTGATCAGCGCGAGCCAGATGACACCCATCGTCTTCTGCGCGGACTGCAGTCCGTGCCCGAGCGCCATGGCGGCGGCCGAGGCGGTCTGCGCGAGGCGGAACCGCCGGTTGACCCGTGCCGGGGCGACGTTCCGCAGCAGCCACATCAGCGCGAGCATGAGACCGAAGGCGCCGACGAACCCGACCGCCGGGGACAGCAGCATCGGCAGCACGACCTTGTCGACCACCTCGGCGCCGTACACCGCCATCCCGCCGGCCAGCCCGGCGCCCAGCAGCCCACCGATGAGCGAGTGGGTCGAGGAGGTGGGCATCCCGGACCACCAGGCGTACAGGTTCCACACGATCGCGCCGAGCAGCGCGCTGAGCACCACGACGAGGGACTGCAGGGCGGTCGCGCCGTCGAGGTCGACGATCGAGGTCGCGATGGTCTCGGCCACCTCCGTGCCGAGCAGGGCGCCGACGAAGTTCATGCCCGCGGCCATCGTCACCGCGATGCGCGGGGTCAGGGCCCGCGTCGAGACGGAGGTCGCGATCGAGTTCGCCGCGTCGAGGAAGCCGTTGGTGTAGGCGAACCCCAGCGCGACGACCACGATGACGACGACCAGCGCGACCTCCACCGTCACGACTCCTTGACGCTGATGGACTCGACGAGGTGGGCCACGCGCTCGAAGGCGTCGGTGGCCTCCTCGAGGGTGTCGACGATCTCCTTGAGCTTGATGAGCAGGATCGGGTCGGCGACCTTGTCGAACAGGTGACCGAGCAGGGAGCGGTGCAGGTTGTCGCCCTGGTTCTCGAGCCGGTTGATCTCCACGCAGTACTCGGGGAGCTGGTCGAGCTTGCGCAGCCGCGGCATCGCGTCCGCGGTGAGCTCGGCGCAGCGCTGCAGCACCTGTACCTGCTCGGAGACGGCCATCGGCAGCTCGGAGACCTTGTACAGCACGATGAGGTGCCCCGCCTCGTCCATGGCGTCCATGCAGTCGTCCAGGGCGGAGGCCAGGTGGTACAGGTCGTCCCGGTCGAAGGGCGTCACGAAGGTCTGGTTGAGCCGCCGCTTGATCGAGTGCGTGACGTCGTCGGCGAGGTGCTCCGCCTCGGCGAGGCGGGCGACGATCTGCTCGCGCTCCGGCCGGGAGGCGCCCAGCAGCTCGGCGAGCAGCGAGGCACCGGTGACGGTGTGCCGCGCGAGGGCGGCGAGCAGCTCGTAGTAGGTCGAGTCGCGCGGAGTGAGGCGCAGACGCACAGAGACCCCCGGTGGGAAAGAACGCTTTGGTCAGTCACAGGGTAGGACCCGCCCCGGGGCAGCGCGTACTCCGGTCACGGAGATTCACCGCTCCGTGACGGTGGGAGGAGAAGAAGTGCGACGCCGGACCGGGAGCGCCTCTCGGCGCGTGGCCGCTCGAAGCGGCTGAAGATGGAGCCCGGGGCTACCGCGGCCCGGCGCCGCCCCACCATCGTAAGGGCGCGACCCGCACACGTCGAAACCTCTCGCCTCAGTCGAGCGATCCCGCACGCCACAGCGCCGCGGCGTGCTCCAGCTCCTCCGCCGTGCGCGTCAGGTCGCTCGCCCCGCGGGTCATGCGGGCGGCGGCGTCCGGGTCGGCCGTCTCGCGGGCGTCCGCGTCGTAGGCCGCGCCGGTGGCCAGGATCCGGCAGAAGGCGGCGGCCCGCTCGAGCGCGACGGCGAGGTCGCCGCCGTAGACGCCCGAGAGGACGCGGTCGGCCAGCTCGCGCAGGTCGCTCGGGGTGGGCGGCCGCGGCACCCCCGCGACGACCTCGTGGACGGGCGCCACGTCGACCCCGAGGCGGTAGCGCAGGCCGATGGTCCGGGGGTCCCGGCGCACCCACTCGCGCAGCGCGTACAGCCGCCAGAGCGCCCCGGGAAGGGACGCGGGGGCGGCGTCGGACCACAGCTCGGCCACGACGTCCAGCCCCTCCTCCTCCACGAGCCGGACCAGGCGTGCGACCACCTCCGGGTCCTCGGCGGCGCGCGCGGTGTGGACCACGGCGCGGGCGGTCGTGTGGGCCACCTCGTCGCGGCGTGCGGGATCGAGCTCTCCCGGCAGGCTCTCGGCCTCGACCGGGTCGAGCATCGCGGGGCGGCGGAAGCGGGGGCGGTCGGTCACCCCACCAGTCTCGCAGTCGGCGACCGGAATATTTGCATGCTGCAAGCACTTGACTTATTGTTTCTCGAAGCAACGAAAGGGGGTGCGCGATGTCCGACGACGCCACCACCGCTCTCGTCACGGCCCTCGAGCGGCTCAGCCGGGCCCAGCGCGAGGCCGCGGCCCGCATCGCCGGCGACCTCGGGCGCCCCCGCGCCGCGCTCGGCGTCGTGCGACTGCTGCGCGTCCGCGGCCCCGTCCAGCTCTGCGAGGTCGCCGACACCCTGCGCGTGGACGCCTCGGTCGCCAGCCGGCAGGTCGGCGCGCTCGTCGAGGGCGGCTACGTGCGACGCACCGTCGACGAGACCGACCGGCGCGCCCGCACCCTCGAGCTCACGGACGCCGGCCACCGGCTCGCCGCCCAGAGCGACGACCGGTTCGACGCCTTCGTCGCCGAGGCCTTCGCCGACTGGTCGGCCGAGGACCTCGCCGACGCCATCGACCACATCCGCGACGTCGCGGACGCCATCAGCTCCGTCAGCCAGGAGGCCCCTCCCCGATGACCGACACGTCCACCCGATCCACCCCGACCGACACGCCCGCGACGAGCCGCGCCCCGGCGATGACCCGCCGCGAGACGCTGGAGGCCCTCTCGGGCATCCTGCTCGGCGTCTTCGTCTCCCTGCTCGCCACCACCATCGTCTCGACCGCGCTGCCGCGGATCGTCGCCGACCTCGAGGGCTCCCAGCACGCCTACACCTGGGTCGTCACGGCCATGCTGCTGACGATGACGATCTCCACCCCCCTGTGGGGCAAGCTCGCCGACCTGACGAACCGCAAGACGCTCATCCAGGTGGCGCTGGTCGTCACCGTGGTCTCCGCGGCGTCGGCCGGGTTCGCCCAGAACATGGAGATGCTCATCACGTCCCGCGCCCTGCAGGGCGTCGGCGCCGGCGGGCTGATGTCCCTGGCGACCGTGCTGATGTCCGACATCATCAGCCCCCGCGAACGCGGCAAGTACATGGGCCTCATGGGTGGTGTCATGGCCGTGGCGCAGATCGGCGGCCCGCTGCTCGGCGGCGTCATCACCGACTCGATCGGCTGGCGCTGGACGTTCTTCGTCGGGGTGCCGTTCGCCGTCGTGGCCCTGGTCGTGCTCCGCACGACCCTGCACCTGCCCGCCAGGCCGCTGCGCACCGTGCGCATCGACGCCGCCGGCGCCGCGCTCATCGCCCTCGGGGTCGCCCTCCTGCTGCTGTGGGTCACCTTCGCCGGCGACCAGTTCGACTGGGCGTCCTGGCAGACGGCCGCCATGGTGGGCGGCGCCGTCGTCGCCCTCCTCGCCGCGGCCCTCGTCGAGCGCCGCGCACCCGAGCCGATCATCCCCCTGCACCTGTTCCGCAACCGGACGTTCGTGCTGTCCGTCGTCGCCTCGGCGGCGGTGGGCGTGGCGATGTTCGGCACCGCGGTGTTCCTCGCCCAGTACCTGCAGCTGGCCCGGGGCATGACACCCACCCAGTCGGGTCTGCAGACGATCCCCATGGTGGTCGGCACCATGGTGGGCGGGATCGTGCTCGGCCGGATCATCTCCCGCACGGGCCGCTACAAGGCGATCATGATCGGCGGGGCCGTCGTGCTGACCGCCTCCCTGTTCGGGATGTCGACGATCGGGACCGGCACCAGCCTGGTCGTGGTCTCCGTGTTCCTGTTCGGGCTCGGGCTGTCCGTGGGCGCGCTCATGCAGAACCTCGTGCTCGCCACCCAGAACACGCTCGGCCTGCGCGACATGGGCGCGGGCACGGCCACCGTGGCGTTCTTCCGCTCGCTGGGCGGCGCGATCGGCGTCTCGGCCCTCGGCGCCGTCCTGGCGGCCGACGTCCGTGACGAGATCACGCGCGGCCTGGCCGGGCTCGGGGTCCCCGCCGGGACGCTCGGCGGGTCCAGCGGCTCCGTGCCCGACATGTCCACGCTGCCGGCACCGGTCGCCGACGTCGTGTCCTCCGCCTACACCGAGGGGATCACCGGGATCTTCCTCGTCGCCGTCCCGATGGCCGTCGTGGCGCTCGTGGCGATCTGCTTCATCGTCGAGATCCCCCTCGGCGAGCGGTCCGGCATCGAGCAGACCCGCGACCTCGTCGCGGAGCAGGAGGCGGCGACGGACCCCGCTCCCGTCCCCGCCGCGGAGGATCGGACCACGCCCGCCGTCGACCCCCGGGAGTGACCGGCACCCGGCCCGGCAGGGGGAAATTCACCCGCTCCAGGGGGCCGGAGTTCAAATCGTGACCTCCGGAACGTCCCGAGAGCGTCGAGGGACCGCCATGATGGGGCACATGCACGACAGCGCTGCGCCCACGACCCCGCCGGACCCGACGACGGACCCCCTGGGTGCCCTGGAACGCGAGGTCCGCGTGCTGATCCGGCGGGCCCAGTCGACGGCCGCCCAGATGGCCCGGCTCATCCACCCGGAGCTCGACGCGTCCGCCTACCCGCTGCTCGCCCACATCGCCCAGTACCCGAACAGCCGCGGGTCCGACCTGGCGGCACACTTCGGCGTCGGCCGCGCCACCGTCTCCCGGCAGCTCAGCCGGATGGCGGACCTCGGACTGGTGCACCGCGAGACCGACCCCGAGGACACGCGCGGGCAGTGCATCACGCTCACCGACGACGGCGTCGCCCGGTTCGAGCACGCCCGCGACGCCCGGATCGGCATGCTCGAGGGTGCCCTGGCGTCGTGGTCCGAGGAGGACATCGCCGAGCTCGCCACGCTGCTGCGCCGCTACTCGGCCGACGTGGTCCGCTGGCTGGGGACCCGTCAGGGTGAGGAGTCGCCCGCCACGTCGGGCACGCCGTCCGTCGCGACGGCGGGCTGACCGCGGGGCCGCCCCGGACGGGCGGTCCCCGACGGTCGCTCAGCCCTCGACGGGCTCGAACGTCATGCTGACCGAGTTCATGCAGTAGCGGTCACCGGTCGGCGTCTGGGGTGCGTCGTCGAACACGTGGCCCAGGTGGGACCCGCACCGCGCGCAGCGCACCTCGATGCGCACCATCCCCAGGGACCGGTCCTCGATCAGCTCGACGCGGTCCTCCGCCAACGGGGTGTAGAAGGACGGCCACCCGCAGTGGGACTCGAACTTGGTCTCGCTGCGGAACAGCTCGCCGCCGCAGCCGCGACAGCGGTACACGCCCTCGCGCTGCTCGTCGAGGAGCTCACCCGTCCACGGCCGCTCCGTCCCGGCCTGGCGCAGCACCGAGAACTCCTGCGGGGACAGCTCGATGCGCCACTGGTCGTCAGTCTTGGAAACGTCGTAGCTCATGTCGGCGCCAACACCGCACGTCCGAGCGGTGTTCCCCGGCTCAGCGCTGCCGCGAGCCGCCGGACCGCGACGGCCGCTGCCGACCCTGCTGACCCTGACGCGGCTGCGCGGTCGCGCCCTGACCACCCTGGCCACCACGACCCCGGCGACGACGGCGACGGCCGTCGCCCGTGCCACCGGCGCCGGCCGTCGCGGCCTGCCCCGACGGCTTCTTCCCGGACGCGCGGCCCGCCTGCTGCTGCGGCGGCGTCTCGGACGGGGCCACGTAGGGGGCGACCTCGCCGACCAGCGCGGTCAGCGTCGCGTCACCGGGCGCGGCGGGCTGCGGGCGGGCGGTGATCCGCGCCTTGCGGGTCAGGTCGCGCACGTCGCCGCGCTCCTCGGGGAGCATCACGGTGACGACGTCGCCGCCCGAGCCGGCGCGCGCCGTGCGCCCGGACCGGTGCAGGTACGCCTTGTGCTCGGCCGGCGGGTCGACGTGCACGACGAGCTCGATCTCGTCGACGTGGATGCCGCGCGCGGCGATGTCCGTCGCGACCATGACCTTGACGTCACCGGTCGAGAACGCGGCCAGGTTGCGTTCGCGCGCACCCTGCCCGAGGTTGCCGTGCAGGTCCACGGCCGGCACCCCGGCGGCGGTGAGCTGCCGGGCGAGCTTCTTCGCCTGGTGCTTCGTCCGCGTGAACAGCACCCGCCGGCCCGTCCCGCGGGCGAGCTCGTGGACGACCTGCTTCTTGGACTCCTTGTCCGCCACCGCGAGGATGTGGTGCGTCATCTTCGGCGGCGCGGCCGCGGCCTCGTCGACCGAGTGGGTCACCGGGTTCTTCAGGTAGCGCTTGACCAGGACGTCGACGCCGTTGTCCAGCGTGGCCGAGAAGAGCAGGCGCTGGCCGGTGCGCGGCGTGCGGTCCATGATCCGCTTCACGCCGGGCAGGAACCCGAGGTCGGCCATGTGGTCTGCCTCGTCCAGCACCGTGATCGCCACGTCCTCGAGCGTGAGCACCTTCTGGTTGAGCAGGTCCTCGAGACGCCCCGGGCACGCGATGACGACGTCGACGCCCTGACCGAGGGCCGTGACCTGGCGGGACTGCGCGACGCCGCCGAAGATCGTCGTCGTCCGCAGGCCGAGCGCCTCGGCGAGCGGCTTCATCGTCGCGTCGATCTGGTTCGCCAGCTCACGCGTCGGGCACAGCACCAGCGCGGTGGGCCTGTTCGGCACCCGGCGCGGGCGGCCTGCCGCACGCTCCCGCGCGGCACGCTGCGCCAGCCGGGTCACGACGGGCAACGAGAACGCGAGCGTCTTGCCGGACCCGGTCCGGCCGCGGCCGAGGACGTCGGATCCCGCGAGCGTGTCGGGCAACGAGGCCGACTGGATGGGGAAGGGGGTGGTGATGCCCGTCCGGGTCAGGTGCTCCACGACGGGGGCGGGCAGGCCGAATGCGGCGAAAGAAGTCAACAGAAAAGCCTCTCCGGACGTCGACGACGTCCACGGTCGGGGTCCGCCGCACGCAATCCGGGGGGATCTCCACGACGCCGGGCGCGCGGGTGTCGCAGCCGCCCTCGGGTCCCATTGTCACACGGCCCGTCGCTCGGACCCGCCGTGCCCCGGGCTCGACGTGGTGGAATGGCGGCCGTGGACGACTTCCTCACGACCGCCGGCGACGTGCTCGCGCAGATCTGGACCGCCGCGACCACCGCCGTGGACCCGCCCGACCGCACGGTGGTGATCGCCGCGGGCCTGGTGGCGCTGGCGGTCGTCGCCGTGTCCCCGGTGTGGCGTGTCGCACGGCACGTCATCACCATCGCGCACGAGGGGGCGCACGCGGTCGTGGCGATGCTCACGGGGCGGCGACTGGACGGCATCCGCCTGCACTCGGACACCTCGGGGCTCACGGTCACGGCGGGCCGCCCCCGGGGCCTGGGCATGATCCTCACCGCGTTCGCGGGATACGTCGGCCCCGGGCTCGTCGGCCTCGGCGCGGCCTGGCTGCTGCGCGCCGGGTACGCCGTCGGGCTGCTCTGGCTGCTCGTCGTGCTGCTGGCCCTGCTGCTGCTGAAGATCCGCAACTGGTTCGGCCTGTGGTCCGTGCTCGTCAGCGGCGCCCTGCTGGTCGGGGTGTCCTGGTGGCTCGACCCGACCGTGCAGTCCGCCGTCGCGTACGCCGTGACCTGGTTCCTGCTCCTCGGTGCGGTGCGGCCCGTGGCCGAGCTGCAGTCGCAGCGGGCCAGGGGCCGCGCCCGCACCTCGGACGCGGATCAGCTCGGACGGCTCACCGGCGTGCCGGGGATCGTCTGGGTCCTGATCTTCTTCCTGGTGACGGTCGGTGCACTGGTGCTCGGCGGGTCATGGATCGTCGGACCGGTCACGACCGCCTGAGCGGTCTCGTCAGAGCTTCGCGTAGCGGGCCCGGGCGAAGGAGTAGACGCCGTACGCGGCGATCCCGACACCCAGGACGACGAGCAGCGCGACACCGAACGGCTGCTCACGGACCGTGGTCAGCGCCTCCTCCATGCCACCGGCCTGGTCGGCGTCGTGCGTGACGGCCGCGGCGACGAACAGACCGCCCAGGACGCCGAGCGCGATGCCCTTGGCGATGTAGCCCACCTGGCCGAGGCGGACGACCGCGTTACCCACTGCGCCACCGCCGGTGCCCCGCAGGTCCTCGAGGAACTTCTTGGTCGCGCCCTTGTAGATGTGGTAGATCCCGACGCCGATGACGGTGAGACCGACGGCGCCCACCAGCAGCACGCCGCCGGGAGCCCCCATCACGGAGGCGGTGAGGCTCTCCTCCTTGTTGCCACCGCCGCCCGACCCGCTGCCGGTGGCGTACTGACCCGCCGTGAACGCGAGCACGGCGTAGAGGATGCCCTTGCCCGCCGCCTTCACGCGGGCGCCGGCCTCCTTCTTGTCCGACACGCCGGGGACACCGATGATCGCCTCGGTGAGCTCCCACAGCGCCAGCGCCGCGAAGCCGACGGTCGCCGCCCAGAGCAGGATCTCGCCGCCCGGCGCCTGGCTGACCTGCTGCATCGCACCCGACGAGTCGGCCTGCCCGGAGGAGGACCCGAAGGCGAGCTGCACCGCCAGCCAGCCGATGATCAGGTGCAGCAGACCCGAGGCCGCGTAGCCGGCCCGAGCGAGGGTGCGGACGGCCGGATGGTTGCGGGCTTGCCGGGCAGCGCCCTGGGCACTCTGGGACGTGGATGACACGTGGACACCTCCTGGTCGCCGCGACGGTCGCGGCGTGCCGTTCACCATGGCGCACATGTCCGCTCGGCGCCATGCGAGACGAAGGACGGCGGGCCGCCCTCCTTCGGGAGGACGACCCGCCGTCGCGGAGCTGGGGAGCTCAGGCCTGCGGCGTGAGCACGAATCCCGGTCCCTCGGGGGAGGGCTCGGCGTCGAGCTGCAGCGCGTCGAGAGCCGGCGCCGAGCTGGAGTCGACGAAGACGTTGGTCTCGCCGGACTCGTCGACCACCTGGTCCTCGGGCTGGGGCGCGGGGACGAGCGCGAGCTCGAAGTTGCCCGGCTGCTCGGCGGACTGCGCGATACGCAGACCGCCCTCGGCCGGGACGCCGGCCTGCTCGGCCAGCGAGTCGACGGCGGTGCGGGCGTTGTCCGTCACGGTGAGCATGGGAGCTCCTCTCGTCGGGTACGCGACTCGTCCACCGAATCAGGACCACGCGGCGAACGCAACGGTTCGCCGCGATCGCCGGAGAACGTCCCGGCCTGTGAGACTGCAGGTGACAGACCTGCCGGCGGGGCTTATGTTGCCCTCCCGACCGCAATGTGAGACTCCTCGCAGCACGCGGCGGCGCAGCGCCCGCCGGCGCGCGGCGCCAGTAGGCTGGCCACAGCCTCCGGCCGGACGGTCGGCGGCGGGCCTCTAGCTCAATCGGCAGAGCAACGGACTTTTAATCCGTGGGTTCAGGGTTCGATCCCCTGGGGGCCCACCAGGCGCCACGGCGGCCGCGCCGCCGAGGCCCGCGGGTCCGTCACTGGCATGATCACCCTCACGAGTCACCGGCAACGGCGGGAGGCCCTGCAGTGTCCGAGGCAGATCACGACGACGCGGAAGCACGTCTCGCTGCGCGGGAGTTCTTCGCCTCAGCGCTCTACATGGCCCTGGTCCTCCTGGCCGCGCTGGTGGCGGTGCCCACCGACCGGCTGCCCTCGGACGAGGCGGTGGCCGGGCTGCTGGTCGGCAGTGCGATCGGCCTGACCCTGGCGCACTGGCTCGCCTTCCGCCTGGCGTCACACCTCACCGTGGGAGGCGGTTTCGCGACGGAGTCCGCCGCCCGGGAGGCCGGCGCCCAGATCGCCGGTGGTGTCGCCGTCGCTGCTGTCGCTGCCCTTCCGTTCCTTCTCCTCGACGGCGCGGCCGCGCTGATCGGCTCGCTCGTGCTGCTGGCCACGCTCCCCGCGGTGACGGGCGTGGCGATCGCGCGGCTTCGAGGGAGGCCCTGGCTCACCAGTCTCGTCACGGGCGCGGTTGCGCTCACGCTCGCTGCCGTCGTCGTCCTGGTCAAGAGCGCCGTGGGGCACTGACCCCGGTCTCGAAAGAACGCACCGCCGTGCGGGCGGTCAGACCGACAGGAGGAAGAGAGTCGTCTCGTCGACGGCATAGGCGGTGGAGCGGTCGAGCGCGGCGATCGCCTGCGCCGACGCGATCTCCTCGTGCTCGGTCCACTGCCGGCCGTCGGCGCTGACCCAGGCCGTCCCGTCGACGTCCACACCCCACAGCGAGCCGTCGACCCCGGCGGACACCTGCCGCAGCAGCGGCGCCCCGTCCACCGGGGCGAAGGAGGCCGCTCGGTCCGTGCTGTGCATCAGGCCGTCCGGGGTGGCGGCCCACACCTCGTCACCGACCGCGGCGAGGGACGCGGCCGCCATCCGCGGCCCCTGGTCCCAGGTCGACCCGCCGTCGGTCGAGACGATCAGCCCGGTGACGCCGTCGAAACCGACGAGGTAGTCGTCGGTGACGGCCAGGGCGTGGAAGTCGATCTCGCCGGTCAGGGACACCGGGTCCCAGGTCTCGCCCCCGTCGTCGCTGCGCAGGAGCCCGAGCGGGTTGGGCAGCGGCCTGCCCGGACCGGGGTGGCCGGAGGACACCAGACGTCGGGTGCCGGGCAGCCCGGTCATGCCCATGAGGTCGTCCTGCGGGCCGACGGCGGTCACGCCCCCCTGGTCGTCGATGACGCGCACGCCCTCGTGGGTACCGGCGCGCACGACACCCTCCTCGTCCACGACCAGGCCGTGGACGTGGCTGATCGCCTCGTCGAGCTCCACGGTCCGCACGCGCGGACCGTTCTCCTCGGGTGCCGGGGAGGACGGTGACGGGGAGGACCCGGCCGTGGTGTCCGACGACGGGGAGGACGAGAGCGTCGGTGTCGGCGTCCCACCGGTGACGGCATCTCCCCCCTCCTGCTCGGCGGCGCCGCACGAGGACAGGACCAGGGAGAGCACGGCGGCGAGGGCGAGGACGGCGGGGCGGTTCATGGGGGGAGCTCCTCGGGTCGGTGGTGGGATGCGTGCGGGCGGTGACGCCGGGCGCGACACCCGGAGCCGAGGATCGCGGGGCTCGGCACATGACGATCGTGGCCCCGTCAGGAGGAGAGAACGCCGCGAGTTCGATGAAGGTTCCATCAAGGCGGCCTACCGAGGACCGTCCGGACCCCGCCCGGGGTGCCGCCGGGTCCTAGCATCGAGGGGGACGACGAAGGAGAGTGGCGATGGCGGACCGGGTCCGGGCACTGGTCGTCGAGGACGAACGCGCGCTGGCCGACGTGATCGCCGGCTATCTGCGCCGGGAGCAGTTCGACGTTCTCGTCACCCATGACGGCCCGGCCGCGGTCGAGGCGGCCCGCACCCACGCACCGGACCTGATCATGCTGGACATCATGCTGCCGGGATTCGACGGCATCGAGGTCTGCCGCCGGGTGCGCACCTTCAGCGACGCGTACGTCGTGATGCTCACGGCCCGCGACGAGGAGACGGACAAGGTCGTCGGTCTGTCGGTCGGCGCCGACGACTACGTGGTCAAGCCGTTCTCCCCGCGCGAGCTGGTCGCGCGGGTGCAGGCGATGCTGCGCCGACCACGCTCCGCGGCTCCCGACCGGGCGGCCGCGACCCGCGTGCTCGCCCTGGGGGACGTGACGGTCGACCCCGAGTCGAGGCAGGTCACCGTCGACGGCCGGGAGGTCGACCTGACCCGCACCGAGTTCGACCTGCTGGCCACCATGGCGGCACGACCGCGCACGGCGTTCAGCCGCGAGCAGCTGATGGAGGCGGTGTGGGGGCCGGGCTGGTTCGGCGACGAGCACGTCGTCGACGTCCACGTCGGGCATCTGCGCCGGAAGCTCGGTGACGATCCCGCCGTGCCCCGCTACATCCGTACCGTTCGCGGCGTCGGCTACGGGGCGGTCTCGCGGTGAGCACCGCCCGGGCGCGCGGGCCGCGACGCCGGATCCGGGACGGCCTGGCCGTGCGTCTGATGCTGGCGCAGCTCCTGGTGATCACCGCCGGGGCGGTCACGCTGCTGGGGACCGCCTTCCTCGTCGCCCCGGGGCTGTTCTCCGACCACCTCGCCCGCGCCGGAGCCCCGGACGAGGAGACGCTCGGCCATGTCCGGTCCGCGTTCACGGACGCCCTCGGCATCGCCCTGCCGGTCGGAGCCCTGATGGCGCTCGCGGCCGCCGGCCTGGTCTCGTGGGTGCTGGTGCGACGTCTGGTCCGCCCGATCGAGCAGCTCGCCGACTCGGCGGACGCCATCGCGACGGGACGCGGCGAAGTGCCGGTCCCCGTCGCGGCGTTCAGCTCCGAGATGCGGCAGCTGTCGGACTCCTTCGAGCAGATGGCGCGGCGGCTGGCCGACGTCGACAGCGGCCGCGCCCGCCTGCTCGCCGACCTCGCCCACGAGCTGCGGACGCCGTTGGCCACGCTCGAGGCCTATCTGCAGGGGATGCAGGACGGTGTCGTCCCGCTGACCGACGAGTCGTGGGACACCGCCCAGCAGCAGGTCGACCGGCTGCGTCGCCTCAGCAGCGACGTGCGCGAGGTCGCGGCCGCCCAGGAGCACGCGCTCGACCTGCGTCGCGAGCCGTTGGACATGGTCGAGTCCGCCGCCTCCGCCGTCGCACTCGTGGAGCCACGAGCAGCGGCCGCCGGCATCACCGTGGCGCTGGTGCCCCCGCAGGTACCGACGGCCGAGGTGCTCGCCGACCGTGACCGGATCGGGCAGGTGCTGGGGAACCTGCTGGACAACGCCGTGCGCCACACGCCGCCCGGCGGGAGGGTCGACGTGGGCGTGACCCGGGGCGACGACCAGGTCACGGTGACCGTGACGGACACCGGGCCGGGCGTCCCCGCCGAACAGCTCGAGGCGATCTTCGAGCGGTTCCACCGCGGTGACCCCTCGCGCACCGCCGACGGGTCGGGCAGCGGGCTCGGCCTCACCATCGCCCGGGCCGTCGTGGTCGAGCTCGGTGGCCGGCTCGAGGCGAGCGGCCCGCAGGGTCCTGCCGACGGAGCACGGTTCGTCGTCCGGCTGCCCGCGCACGACCCGCGGCCGGCGTCTTGATCGTTTCTTCACCGGCCGGAGATCGGTCCGCCGGTCTGCCGCGACATCCTCGAAGGAGTCGGTACCAGCGGGGGCCGGCCGGACAGCGGAGGGAGGCATCGTGATCGGCATCGCACCGGGCACCCTGGTCGCCGACGACGGCGGGACCGGCTGGGGCCACATGGGAGACGGCTGGGGCATGGGCGGGGCCGGCGGGTGGATGATGCTCGTCTGGGTCGTCGTCTGGGTCGTGGTCCTGGGACTGATCGTCTGGGGCGTGGTCGCCCTGACCCGCAGCGGCCGGCGCGACGACGGCGCGGCACCCCCCACGCCCACCGAGGTCCTGGAGATGCGCTTCGCCCGCGGGGAGATCACCGACGAGGAGTACCGCCGGGCACGGGAGACGCTCGAGGACCGCAGGAACGACGGTCGATAGCGCGGGCGGTCCCCCTGCTCCGGTGCGCCGCGGCCCGCAGGACGTCGGGGCCGCGACGCGTCGATCCGATCCTTCGGTCGCCTTGTCGGTCAGGTCCCCCGTTTCGCCCGAACCCTCCGGGGCGGGACCGGGTGATTTCCGGCCGACCACCGAGGTTCGGGACTTTTGGCACCTTGACGGTCCTCGGGGCCGGGCGAACGATTTCTCGTAGAGGCAGCGACCTTCGAGGGGGAGGGGGCGCATCGCGCGACACCGACGACGGTGTCGCCCAGGGTTCCGGTCACGTTCGCGACGCCACAGCTGCCCTGCGCCCCGAACCTTGATGACGAAGGCACGATCATGGAGCTGAGCAGGCGAGATTTCCTGAGAATTGCCGGTGCCGGCGCCGGCGCCGTGGCGCTGAGCAGCGTCCCGGTGCTCCCGACCGCCGCACCCTCGAGATACGCGGCGTTCGCGGCACCGCTCACCGCCGGGCTGAGCGACCCGGCGCTGCAACCGAAGTTCACCGAGCTGGTGCCGAACGCACTGGATCCGGGATTCCTCTTCAAGGACCTCAACGAGAGAGGCGGGCCGGCCTCGCGGCCGAACTTCAGACTCCGGGCCCGACAGACCGTCCAGCAGACCGGGCTCATCGAACCGAAGAACGGGCGCCGCCTCACGACCCCGGTCTGGGGCTACGGCGACAGCACCGTCTCGTGGCCGGGACAGACCTTCCAGGTCACCAGCGCGTCAGCCGGCGGAGCGGACGAGACGACCGTGCGTTGGGAGAACGAGCTCCCGAACCGGCACCTGCTGCCGGTCGACGAGAACCTGCACTGGGCCTACTCGCTGCACGATGCCGGCTCGGCGAACGGCGTGGACTACCGGCAGTACAGCATCAGGAAGAACGGCGTCCCGATGATCACCCACCTGCACGGGGGCAACACGGACTTCCAGTACGACGGCAACCCGGAGTTCTTCTACGGACGCCAGGGGCTCGTCACCGGGCCGCAGTGGGACTTCGTGGACGGCGGGTTCACCAACACGTTCCGCTACGACAACGCCGTCCCCGCCGGGAACCTCTGGTACCACGACCACACGCTGGGCATCACGCGGCTCAACGTGTACGCGGGTCTGGCCGGCTTCTACTTCGTCCGGGACGAGGTCGACACCGGGACGGCCGACAACCCGCTGGGCCTTCCGGCGTTCCCCTACGAGCTCGCCTACGCGATCCAGGACCGGATGTTCACCGACCGTGGAGCGCTGTTCTACCCGGCCTTCCCCGGCGACCCGTTCTACGCCGAGTTCATCACCGAACAGGGCATCGTCCTGGATCCCGCGCTGTTCCCCGGGGGCGGTCCCACCGCGCTCGCCGAGTTCTTCGGCGACCACATGGTCGTCAACGGCAAGATCTGGCCCAAGGCGGACGTCGAGCCGCGGAACTACCGGATGCACCTGCTCAACGGCTGCGACTCACGCTTCCTCGTCACACAGTTCGTCGCCGTGAACGCCGGGGCGACCGACCCGAGCTCGGGAACGCCCGTGCCGTTCTGGGTGATCGGCTCCGACCAGGGGCTCGGCACACCCGCGCAGACCGACACGCTCGTCATCGAGCCGGGCGGGCGCTACGACGTGGTCGTCGACTTCTCCCAGGTGCCGGCGGGCAGCCGGGTGATCCTGAAGAACCTCGGCGGCGACGCACCCTTCGGCGGAGCCTTCGGGGACGATCTCGATCCCGACGACACCTTCGTGGACCGGCAGACCGACCGGATCATGGCGTTCGACGTCGTCGTCCAGCTGTCGGACGTCCCGGACGACTTCGACCCGAACAACCTGTCCGGCTACGGGGGCGTCGGGCCCGAGGACAGGACACGACGTGTCGCCCTGTTCGAGGGGACCGACGAGTTCGGCCGGCTCCAGCCGCTGCTGGGGACCGTGGCGAACGACATCAGCGGGACCAACGTCGCGACGGCGTACACCTGGTTCCAGCCCCCGACGGAGACCCCGACGGCGGGCGACACGGAGATCTGGGAGGTCTACAACTTCACGGCCGACGCGCACCCGATCCACCTGCACCTCGTCAACTTCGAGATCCTCGACCGGCAGGACTTCGAGTACGACATCACCGGGACCCAGACGACGACCCAGCACAACGGCACCACCGGGGACGCACCGGAGATCTCGAACATCCGCAACCTCACGCCGGCGTCGGTGGGGAGCGAGTACTTCGAGAACGCCCCGAAGGACATGGTCACCGCGTTGCCCGGGGATCCCGACGGTGCTCCGCCGACCGGGCAGATGGTGAGGATCAAGGCCGACTTCACCAAGAGCGGCCGGTACGTCTGGCACTGCCACATCCTGTCGCACGAGGACCACGAGATGATGCGGGTCCTCCAGGTGGGCTGACGTGAGCTCTGGAACGCTCAGGTGGCGCGGAAGAACGCGTTCGCCCGGGCGTTCCAGAGCATCACGATGATCAGGAGGGCGAACAGCCCGGACAGGAGCGCGGACCAGAACCCTGCGTACTCCCCCCAGACGATGACGACCCAGAGGGAGAGCACCACGCGCAGCGCCATCAGCAGGGTGACCAGGAACCGCGAGAAGCGGTTCCCGTTGCCGAGGCCGACCGCGACCAGGGCGACGACGAGGCCCAGGGCGATCTCGACCCAGGCGTAGACGGGGGCCTCGCTCGCGCCGATGCCGGCATCGGCGAGCACCTCGTCGGTGGCGAGCAGCATGAGCACCCCGCCGACGACCGAGGCGATGGCGACCAGCCAGGTCAGCACCACGACGAACGTGACGCTGCCGGGACGGGTGACGGGACCTGGAGCGGACATGGGAACCCTCCCTGGGTCGTGCTGCAGCCGCGGCGCCGCCGGGTGCGCGGTACGGACGCTGACCACGCTAGACAGCGTCCCGTGCGCTCGCGCGGCGGAGCCCCTCGGCCCGGTGCGACGCACGCGGGGTGACGCCGGGGCCGGCACGGCGCAGGATGGTCGTCGTGACCACGCTGCTGCCCGACCGCCCGGACCCCGACCGTCCCGTCGTCGTCGCCCACCGCGGCTACTCGGCCGTGGCGCCGCAGAACACGTTCGCCGCCTTCGACGCGGCGTGGCGTGCCGGCGCCCCGGCCCTGGAGCTCGACGTGCGGCTCAGCGCCGACGGCGTCCCCGTCGTCATCCACGACCCGGTCGTCGACCGGGTGACCGACGGTTCCGGCGCCGTCGCCGACCTCGACGTCCACACCCTCCAGGGCCTCGACGCCGGGGGCCCGTTCTCGTCGGCGTTCGCCGGGCAGCGCATCCCGCTCCTGCAGGACGTCCTGGCGTTCCTGGCCGCCCGGCCCGGCATGGACCTCCTGTGCGAGTACAAGGGCCCCTGGACGACGGAGCAGGTCGCCCCGACGACGTCCGCGATCGATGCCGTCGGGCTGGCGGGGCGCTGCATCGTCCAGGGGTTCCACCGCGGGACGGTGGCGGCGCTGCGGGAGGCCGCACCGCACCTGCCCCGTGGGCTGCTCTGCGAGGAGGTGCCGGCCGACCTCCTGGACGCCGCCGCCGAGCTCGACGTCGTGACCGTCAACCCCGCCGTGGCGTCGGTGCTGACCGATCCGGCGCTCGTCCCACGGGCGCAGGCGGCGGGCCGCCGGGTCATGCCCTGGACCGCCAACTCGTCCCGGGAGTGGGAGCTCCTGCTCGACGCCGGCGTCGACGGCGTGGTGACCGACCGGCCCGGCGAGCTGCGCGGATGGCTCAGCGGGCGGGCGCGGCGCGGGGCGGGCTCGGTCGCCGGCTAGCCGCCGTCACCGCCCTCGACCGGGCCGCCCTCCCCGGAGTCCCGGGACAGCCCGGACCGACGCATCCGGCGGTGCGCCTCGTCGTCGGCGGGGTCGTCGGACTCCGCGGCGGCGCCGTCCTCGGAGGTGCCGTCCGCGGCGACCCGCGGGTCGTCGGGCGTGCCGCTGCTGTCGTCGTCGATCGCGATCTCCCCCGTCAGCCGGCGCTCGGCGTTCTCCTCGCGCTCCTCGATGACGTCCTGCCCCGGACCGTTGAAGGTCCGCGACCGCTCCTCGGCCGACTCGCTGCCGCTGTACAGCCCCGGACGGTCGACGCTGTCGAGCACCATCGTCGCGTCGGCCGCGGCACCTGGCGTCGGCGCCGGCTCCTCCCAGCGACGGTCGCGCAGCCGGCGGAGCAGACCCCGCTCGCGGACGGAGGTCCGGCGGGGCCCGGAGGTCGCCGTGCGACCCGGGACGACGATGAGGCCGTCGTCCTCGTCCTGCTCGGCCCCGGGCGAGAGGGCCGCGGTGTCATCGGGCTCCGGCTGCGTCGTGTCCTCGCTCGGGGCTGCGTTGTCCTCGACGGCCGGCAGCACGTGGTCGGCCTCCTCGAAGCGGGTCCGCGGGATGGCGTACGGAGCCTCGCGCTGCAGCCAGGACACCAAGCCCTCGCGCACGGTGCACCGCAGGTCCCACAGGGTCGGCGAGTCCTGGGCGCTGACCAGGGCACGGACGCGGACGTACCCCGACGTGGCGGAGGTCACCTCGAGGATGCCGAGCCGCTCGTCCCACAGGGACGAGGCGCGCAGGATCCGCTCCAGCTCGGCCCGCATCGCCGCCAGCGGGACGCGGAAGTCGACGTCGAACTCCACGGTGCCGAGCAGGTCGGCGGCCCGCCGCGTCCAGTTCTCGAAAGGCGTCGTCGTGAAGTAGGTGCTGGGCAGGATGATGCGCCGGTCGTCCCACACGTGGACGACGACGTAGGTCAGGGTGATCTCCTCGATCCGGCCGAACTCGCCCTCGAGCACCACGACGTCGTCCACGCGGATCGCGTCGGTGAACGCGATCTGCATACCGGCGAAGGTGTTCGCCAGGCTCGACTGCGCGGCGAGGCCGGCGACCAGCGAGAGCACACCGGCCGAGGCCAGGATCGAGGCACCCGCGGTGCGCATCTGCGGGAACGTGAGCAGTACGGCGGCGATCGCGAACACGACGACGACCGCGACGGTGAACCGCCGCACGATGGAGATCTGGGTCTCCACGCGGCGTTTGTGCCGGTCGTCGTGGCTGCCGGCGAGCCGGGCCAGGGTGCGGTCCTCCACGACGAACGCCATGGCGCCGACCAACCAGGCCCCGGCCAGGATCGCGGTGATGACCAGCGTGTGCTGGACCACGCCGTACCAGGCCTGGTCCCGGTCCGCCGACACGGTGACCGCGACCCACACGGCGACGGTCATGAGCAGCGCGCGCAAGGGCTTGCGGAGCCGGGTCGCCATGTCGCGCAGCAGCGGCCGACGCCGGGCCAGGCGCCGGATCAGCGCCGACACCACGGTCACCAGGAGGTACGCCACCACCAGCGCGGCCCCGGCCCAGGCCAGGGTCACGGTCAGGGAGACCGTCGCCTCGACCGTCTGGTCGACCGTCTCCTCGTCGATTCCTCCGCCATCACCGTCCAGGAACATGAGGATCAGCCTAAGGACGCCAGGCGGATCGTGCGCAGCCGTCGGCGGGTCAGGACGTGGTCGGGGCGAACCGTCGGCGTGGGGGCCGGTGCAGCCAGGTGCGGAGCCGGCCGGTCACCCAGGGCAGCACCCAGAACGACATGATCGGGGTGAGGATCAGCGTCGTGACGAGCACCTGGAGCACCAGCGGCAACCCGTCGAAGGCGGGGACCAGCCAAGCCACCAGAGCGGTGAACGTCAGGTTGACGGGGAAGAACCCGAGCCAGATCGCGATCGACTGCTTCCACCGGGGCGGAGCCGGCAGCAGCGGTGGGCCGGACGGCTCGTCCTGGCGCAGGGGCGGGTCGAACCATCCCTCGATGCCGGTCCGCTTCGTGACGGCGTGCTCGGTGACGAGCCCCTCACCCTCCGCGAGCCAGTTCCGGCGATCGGCGGAGGTCTCCCAGGCCTCGAGACGTTCGGCGTCGGCGAACCGGTAGAGCATGATCCAGTCCGTCGACCCCTCGGCGGCGCGGATCCACCCGGAGCCCAGGAACCCGGGCCACCGGTTGGCGAGCCGGACACCCGCCTGGACCCAGGCGGTCACCTCGGGCACTCGTTCGGGGCTGACGATACGGTGGATCGACACGGTCACGGGTGTGGGCGTCATGCCCGTAGTGTTCGTGGTGCGGTGCCCCGGGGCGAAACCGGGATGCCTGACCGGGACGCTTCCGTTCAGGATGCGGACCACCACCGCCATCGGGTGCGGGATGCGGCTTTCGCCCCCTCTTCACCGACGCGGCGCACTTCGCCCGCGAGACTCTCGACCGATCGTCCCCTCCTCGGCAGAGTGCTGTCACATCGAGGCACCACGATGGTCTGCGGCCCGAAACCCGGACCCCGAGTACTTCCAAGGACATCCCCGTGATCGCACCTCGCTTGACCCTGCCCTGGCGCCGGACCGGCAGCCACGTCGCGCCCCGGCACCGGATCGGCGCGACGCGCAGCCCCCGCACCGCCGTCGGCGGCGCCATGGCCGGCCTGGCCCTGACGGCCGCCGTCGCGACCGCCGTCACCCCCGGCATCGCCGGCGCCGAGACGGGCACCCCCGCGCAGACGCGCGAAGCCCCGAGCACCGCGCCGTCGGACGACCCGACCGCGTCCGTCGTCACCTCCGACGACAGCGCCACCCTCACCGCGACGGCCGCCCTGCACCGGGCCGAGACCGTCGTCCAGCAGACCGAGTCCCTGCCGCGCAAGCAGGAGCGCCGGATCGAGCGCCGCGCGGAGAAGCTGTCCGCGATGCTCGAGACGCGCTCGGAGGCCGGCGCCTCCCGTGCCGCCGAGCGCGCCCCGTTGTCGGCGGCCGACCAGGGCTCGGCGACGACGAAGGCCACCGAGAAGTCGCTGACGACGGCAGCCCAGGAGCTCACGAAGCTGCTGGACCGTGCGCAGACCTCGGCTGTCGACGTCGAGGCGGCCCCGCCGACGCCGCGCGAGGTCGCGAAGGAGCAGGCGACCAAGGCCGAGAAGGCCGCGAAGAAGATCTCCCGGCACGCGGACTCCCTCGACGGGTTCGCCAACGGCAAGATCCCCGGCGGCAAGCTGAAGAACCTCTCCTTCGCCAGGGGCGAGACCCTGCGCGCCGACGCCGCGGCGCAGCTCGAGCGGCTCAACGTCGCCTACCGCGCCAAGTTCGGCCGGAACCTGTCGGTCAACGACTCCTACCGGTCGTACTCCTCGCAGGTCGCCACCCGCGCGAGCAAGGGTTACATGGCGGCCGTGCCGGGCTACTCGAACCACGGCTGGGGCGTGGCCGTCGACCTCGGGGACGGCGTCGAGTCCTTCGGCACCGCCGAGTACACCTGGATGCGCAAGCACGCCCCGGAGTTCGGCTGGGACAACCCCGCGTGGGCCCGGGCCGACGGACGCAAGCCGGAGGCCTGGCACTGGGAGTACAAGCCGATCGGCTGACCGCGGTCAGCCCCAGCCGAGCTCGTGCAGGCGGTCGTCGTCGATCCCGAAGTGGTGGGCGATCTCGTGCACCACGGTGACGGCGACCTCCTCGGCGACCTCGTCCGGCGAGGAGCAGATCGCCAGGGTCGGGTGCCGGTAGATCGTGATGCGGTCCGGCAGCGAGCCGGCGGCCCAGCCCTGGTCCCGTTCGGTGAGCGGCACCCCTTCGTACAGCCCGAGGAGATCGGGGTCGTCCGCCGGGGCGTCGTCCTCGACCAGCACCACGACGTTGTCCATCAGACGGGTCAGCTGTTCCGGGACCTGGTCGAGGCCCTCGGAGACGGCGGCCTCGAACTCCTCGCGCGACATCTCCACCACCGGTCCATCCTCCCCCACGGGCGGAGGCGACCCGGTCGGCGGGTGACCGGTATGCTGTCCCCGGCCGGCCCCCATCGTCTAGCGGCCTAGGACCCCGCCCTTTCACGGCGGTAGCACGGGTTCGAATCCCGTTGGGGGTACTCAGCAGGCGCCCCGGCGTCCGCACGGGTCGGCTGTCGGCGTGGCCTGGGCCACGTCCGGCACCGGCATCAGGAGTGTTTCTCCTGGTCAGGATCCGATTTTCAGATCCGGGCCAGCATGGGGTACGCTTCTTCTCGGCTCGAAACGAGCACCTCGATCGGGAGATCATCCCGATCATGGCCCTGTAGCGCAGTTGGTTAGCGCGCCGCCCTGTCACGGCGGAGGTCGCGGGTTCAAGTCCCGTCAGGGTCGCGCATGAGCGCCCGGAACGTCGGCAACGGCGCCCGGGCTTTCGTGTCCTGGCTCTGTAGCTCAGTTGGTAGAGCGTTCGACTGAAAATCGAAAGGTCACCGGATCGACGCCGGTCGGAGCCACCCCCAACAAGACCCCCCGGACCTCAGGTCCGGGGGGTCTTGTGTTGCGGCCGTCGAGCACTCGTCCTGGACCGAACGCCCGGCCTGCTTCCGGCCTCGTCGTAGTCGCCCCTCGTGCGGCGATCGACCCCCGCCACGACATAGCCTGGTGGACGAGCGTCGCACCGATCCCGACCCCGCCGCACCGGAGGACACCATGTCTGTGCTCGACGAGATTCTCGACGCGAACCGGTCCTACGCCGCCGACTTCGGCGCGCGGTCCGAGCTGGCGCTGCCGCCCGCGCGCGGCTTCGCCATCCTCACCTGCATGGACGCCCGGCTCGATCCTGCGAAGTACGCGGGCCTCGCCGAGGGCGACGCCCACGTCATCCGCAACGCCGGCGGGCGGGCTTCCGACGACGCCATCCGCTCCTTGGTGATCTCGTACAAGCTGCTCGGCACGCGCGAGTTCTTCGTGATCCACCACACGGACTGCGGCATGGAGTTCTTCACCGACGAGGTGATGAGCGGGCTGCTGGCGCAAAGCCTCGAGACCGCCGAGCTCGGGCCCGACGGCTTCCGCGACGTCGGGGAGGGTCCCGGCACGAGCGCCGGCGCAGACGTCGACTGGCTCACGATCTCCGACCAGGCCCAGGCCGTCGTCGACGACGTCGTGCGCATCAGGAACAGCCCGCTCGTACCGGGCCGGATCCCCGTCCACGGGCTCGTGTACGACGTCCGCACCGGCCGACTGGTCGAGATCGAGGCCGCCACCGCAGCCGGTCGCGCCACCGACTGACGACGCGACCCTCAGTCCCGACCGCGCCGTCGGCCTCCGGCCGGCGCACCGGGTCGACGCCGGTCGGAGCCACCCCACCAAGACCCCTCGGACATCGCGTTCGGGGGGGTCCCGTCGTCGTCCCCGGAGGTGCGGCGCGACGACGCGCCGGGCCGTTGGAATTGCCTGGACCGGCCAGGACAGGTTGAGTGGTACCCACGAACGCGTCGAGGAGGGGAACTGTCGATGACGGACTGGGACGACGGGCGGACTCCGCCCGCCGAGCGGCCCCCGAGCGTGGGCCGGCTCGTGGAGAAGATCTCGGAGCAGGCCACCCGCCTGGTGCGGGCCGAGATCGCGCTCGCGAAGGCGGAGGCGGCGGAGAAGGCGAAGCGGTCCGGCATCGGTGCCGGTCTGATCGCCGTGGCGCTCGTCGTGGTGCTCTACGCGGTCGGCGTCCTGATCTGGTCCGCGATCCTCGGTCTCGCCGAGGCCTGGCCCCTGTGGCTGTCCGCCCTGGTGGTCGGTGTGGCGCTCGTGCTGTTCGCCGGACTGCTCGTGGGCATCGGTGCCGCTCAGCTCAAGCAGGCGAGCACCCGGCCCGAGACGATCGACCGGGTCAAGGAGGACGTCAGCACCGTCAAGGAGGGGATGAAGCGGTGAGTCAGCAGTCCACGACCGACCCGGCGATGCAGAACGGCGTGCCGGCACGGAGCCGTGAGGAGCTCCAGGCCGACGTCGTCGACGCCCGCCGCGAGCTGGGTGACGCCCTCGACGCGCTGACCACGCGCCTCTCCCCCGCCCACCAGGCGTCACGGCTGGCGCACGGCACGAGGCAGGCCGCGACGGACGCGCGGGGCCTGTTCGACGGGACCGGTCTGCCCGACGACGCACCCCGGTCGCGCAACGTCAAGATCCTCCTGGGTGCGGCGGCCCTGGGCGCGGCAGCCCTGACCGCACTCGTCGTCCGGGCGGTCGCTCGACGCTGAGCGACGCCGGCGCGCCGGCCGTCCGGGCTCCCTCGTCGGGCGCCCGCGCGGCTGGTGCGCCCTACTTGTTCTGGTCGCCCGCGCTGTCGGGCGTGCCGCCCGCGTTCGCCGCGGCCTCGGCCTCGGCGGCGTCCGACGCGGCACCGAGCAGCGCCCGGACCTCGGACTCCTTGTAGCGGCGATGGCCACCCAGCGTGCGGATCGACGAGAGCTTGCCGGCCTTGGCCCACCTCGTGACCGTCTTCGGGTCGACACGGAACAGGCTGGCCACCTCGGCGGGCGTCAACAGGACCTCGGAGTCACCGTGGAACGACATCCCCTGCACCTCCTGGCATGCGACCGGTCCGGACGGCGCCCGGACAGCTCGACGGCCGTGTCTTGCCATTGTGGGCAGAAAGTGGGATTGAGGCGACTTGAACCGTCGAGCCCGCCTCGCACCGCTGGTCCGGGCTGTCCGCGACGTCCCCCGTGCCGGACACCTGGCCACACCCCGATCGCCACGTGACATACGTCACGACGCGGCCCCGGCGTGACGTCCACCCAGGACACGACACCATCGGAATGGCGGATCGAGTGGAGGGAATGCCTGAGCACCATGTACCGTTGGAACCTGAACAGACGAAATCTTCTCTCGGGGCCGCGCGTCTGGGACGTCGCCGCCCCGCTCCTACGTTGAGGGGGTCGGAGCCATGGGCCGCGGCCGTCAGAAGGCTAAGCAGACCAAAGTTGCTCGCGCGCTGAAGTACTACAGCCCTGAGACGAATTACCACGCGCTGGAGCAGGAGCTGAAGGCCTCCCAGACCGACGTCGTCACCGACGACCGGTGGGGAAGCGCCGCGGACTCCGCCTACGACAACGACGCGGACTGGGACGACGACCGACGATACTGACGCTCGACGGCACTCGGAGCGTCTCGGACGATGACCGAAGGGCCGGACGGTGAGCACCGTCCGGCCTCTCGTGCACCTGGGGCCGGACGGCGCCGCCGCTCAGCGGTAGTCGCCGACGAGCCGCACCGCGCCCGCCCGGACTCCCTTCGTTCCCGCGACGAGGTCGTCGCCGGCGTCCGCGGGGTCGAGGTCGGCGACCGTGCCCAGGGTCCAGGCGTGCACCCCCCGCTCCTGCAGCAGCCTGAGGGCGGCGTCGGCGCCGTCCGCCGCGACGACCGCCACCATGCCGACACCGAGGTTGAGCGTGTTCTCCAGGTCGCCCCGCGGCACGTCGCCCAGGTCGCGCACCGTGCGGAAGACCGCGGGCACCTCCCAGCTGGACCGGTCGACCGTGGCGACCGTGCCCACCGGCAGCACCCGTGCCAGGTTCGCCGCCAGTCCGCCGCCGGTGACGTGCGTGAAAGCGTGCACCTGCGCGGCCTCGTCGCGGGCGAGCGCCAGGCAGTCGGCGGCGTAGACGCGCGTCGGCTCCAGCAGCTCCTCCCCCAGCGTCCGGCCGAACTCCTCGACGTGCCGGTCCAGCTCCCAGCCGGCGTGCCGGATCACGGCACGCACCAGCGAGTAGCCGTTGGAGTGGACACCGCTGGATGCCATGCCGATCAGCACGTCCCCGGCCCGCACCCGGTCCGGTCCGAGCACGTCGTCGGCCTCGACCACACCGGTGGCCGCGCCCGCCACGTCGTACTCGTCGGCGGCGAGCAGCCCGGGGTGCTCCGCGGTCTCCCCGCCGACCAGGGCGGTCCCGGCGACCTCGCAGGCGCGGGCGATCCCGCGGACGATGTCGGCCACCCGGTCGGGGACGACCTTGCCGGTCGCGATGTAGTCGGTCATGAACAGCGGCTCGGCACCCACCACGACGATGTCGTCGACGACCATGCCCACGAGGTCGAAGCCGATCGTGTCGTGGACGTCCAGGGCCTGGGCGATGGCGACCTTCGTGCCGACGCCGTCCGTCGAGGTCGCCAGCAACGGCTTGCGGTAGCGCGTCAGCGCCGATGCGTCGTACAGACCCGCGAACCCCCCGACACCACCGAGCACCTCGGGCCCCTGGGTGCGGCGGACGGCGTCCTTCATCAGCTCGACGGCCCGGTCACCGGCTTCGGTGTCGACGCCGGCGGCGGCATAGGTGAGGCGTTCGGTCACGTGTTCTTCAGACTCCTGGTCGGACGGTGGCGGGGTCGCCGGGTCACGGGTGCTCGAGCGCCGACTGGCCGCCCACACCGACGGAGAGCTGGGACAGCCCGTCCTCCGGGGCGCCGAGCGGCAGCTCGGACTGCTCGAGCAGGTGCTTGCCGAGCCGGTCCTCCTCGGGCAGCTCGATCGGGTACTCCCCGGTGAAGCACGCCGCGCACAGCCGCGAGGCGGGCTGCTCCGTCGCGGCGATCATGCCCTCGGTCGAGATGTAGCCCAGGGAGTCCGCCCCGAGCGACTGCCCGATCTCGCTCGGCGTCAGGCCGTTGGCGATGAGCTCGGCACGGGAGGCGAAGTCGATGCCGTAGAAGCACGGCCACTTCACCGGCGGGGACGAGATCCGCACGTGCACCTCGGCGGCACCGGCCTCACGGAGCATCCGGATCAGCGCGCGCTGGGTGTTCCCCCGCACGATCGAGTCGTCGACGACGACGAGGCGCTTGCCGCGGATGACCTCCCGCAGCGGGTTGAGCTTCAGGCGGATGCCGAGCTGGCGCAGGGTGTCCGACGGCTGGATGAAGGTCCGGCCGACGTAGGCGTTCTTCGTCAGCCCCTGACCGAACGGGATCCCGGACTCGGCCGCGTACCCCGTCGCGGCGGGCGTGCCCGACTCGGGCACGGGCATGACCAGGTCGGCGTCCACGGGGTGCTCGCGCGCGAGCACGCGTCCCATCTCGACCCGGGCGGCGTGCACCGGTCGGCCCTGGATGGTGTTGTCCGGGCGGGCCAGGTACACGTACTCGAACACGCAGCCGGCGCGCTCGACCGGGGCGAACCGGGTGGACCGCAGACCGTCGTCGTCGATGCAGATCAGCTCGCCGGGCTCGACCTCCCGCACGAAGGAGGCGCCCACGATGTCCAGGGCGGGGGTCTCGGAGGCGACCACCCAGCCCCGCTGCGTGCGGCCCAGCACGAGCGGCCGGACGCCCTGCGGGTCGCGGGCCGCGTAGAGGGCGTGCTCGTCCATGAACACCAGCGAGAAGGCGCCCCGCAGCCGCGGCAGCACCTCGAGCGCCGTCTGCTCCAGGGTGTGGTCCTCGTCGCCGGCCAGGAGCGCCGTGATGAGCGCGGTGTCGGTCGTGTTGCCGCGGGCCAGCTCGCCCCGGCGCTGGGCGCCGTACCGCTCGGCCACGAGGTCGACCAGCTCGGCGGTGTTGGTCAGGTTGCCGTTGTGCCCGAGGGCGACGGTCCCGGCCGCGGTCGCGCCGAGGGTCGGCTGCGCGTTCTCCCAGGTGACGCCGCCCGTGGTCGAGTACCGGCAGTGGCCGACGGCGATGTGCCCGGCCAGCGCGTTGAGCGCGGTCTCGTCGAAGACCTGGGAGACCAGGCCCATGTCCTTGTAGACCAGGATCTGCTCACCGTTGCTGGTGGCGATCCCGGCGGACTCCTGCCCCCGGTGCTGCAGGGCGTACAGGCCGAAGTAGGTGAGCTTCGCGACCTCTTCACCGGGGGCCCAGACACCGAAGACCCCGCAGGCGTCCTGCGGGCCCTTCTCGCCGGGCAAGAGGTCGTGGTTCAGGCGGCCGTCGGGGCGCAAGGGCATGTGTCGAGTATCCCACACACGTGTCCGGGGATCGCCGCCGCGGTCGTCCCCCGGGACGGCCGCGGCCCGACCGTCAGCGACGTCGCAGGCTGCGCCGGTCGGCGAGCACCGCGAGACCCCCCGCGAGGAGCACGAAGAGGGTCGTCGTGCCCAGCGTGAAGACGGAGACGAAGACGCCCGGCTTGAGCAGGAGGATCTCCTCGTCGACCGCGACGCTCGTGAGCCAGGTGCCGGCGACGACGCCGACCACGAGGCCCACGATCGCGCCGACGGTGAAGAACGCGCGGTAGCGCGGAGCCCGGCGGACCCGGGTGGGGTCGACGAGCAGGTGGTCCTCCGCGTCGTCGTCGGCGACGGCGCCGCCGGACGTCACGCCCTGGTCCGGCCGGGTCTCCTCGACGGCGTCGGGGGTGTCGGCGGGCTGCTCGGGAGAGGTGCTGCTCACCCGACGAGCCTATCGCCCCCGACGACAGCACCCGGTGGCGAACCCGGCGGCCCGGGCGGGCGCGTCGTGAGGGACGCGCCCGCCCGGGCCGCCGGTCGGCTCACCGGCAGGTCAGCCGCCGTGGGTGCCGCGCGCCTCGGCGACACGGTCCTCGGCCCAGGCCGGGGCACCCGGCACCAGGTCCAGCCCCACCAGCAGCGGGTCGTGGTCGGAGGACCGGAACGGCGACTCGTCGTACAGGATGGTCACGTTGTTGTTGTACCGGCTGTACTCGTTCGCGACCGGCTCGTACGCGTTGATGTTCCAGATGTCCGCACCGGCGAGGTCCTCGAGGGCCCCCTCCGAGGCGAGCACGTGGTCCAGCGACCCGACCTGACCGTCGTAGTTGTACGTGTACTTGCCGGTCGTCGGCCCGAGGTCCGTGTAGCCGGCATCGGCGAGGACCATGATCGGGTCCTCCTGCTCGTAGGCGTTGAAGTCACCCACGAGCAGCACGCGGTCGGTCCGGGCGTCGGACGCGACCTCGTCGGCGAAGTCCACCAACGCCGTCGCCTGCCGCACGCGGGACTCGTTGTTGCGTCCCTGCCCGTCGCCGGCGTCGACGTCACCCGGCCACGGACCGAGCGACCCCTTGGACTTGAAGTGGTTCGTGATGACCACGACGTCGTCCACCGGGGCCTTGTCCTTGCCGCCCGCGGGCTGGAAGACCTGCGCCAGCGGCTCGCGGGCGTTCTGGAACGCCTCGGGGGCGTCGGTGAGGATCCGCGACGCGCCCACCGGCTCGGCACCGGCCGTGCGGTAGATGAACGCGTTGCGGATGACGTCCTCGTCCGCGGGCAGCTCGGCCGGCGAGGGGGCGAACGCCCAGGTGCCGGCGCCGTCGGCCGCGTTGAGCGCGTCGACCAGGTCGGACAGGGCCTGGTCGCGGTCCTTGCCGAAGGCGGCCGAGTTCTCGACCTCCTCGAGCGCCACGACGTCGGCACCGAGGCCGCTGATCGCCGCGACGATCTTGGTCTCCTGGCGCTCGAGGTTCTCGGCGTCGGCGGCCCCGCGGGCCAGGCAGCCGGACCGCACGGTGATCGGGTTGCCCTCACGGTCCGTGTAGAAGGAGCAGCCGTCGAGCTGGTCGCCGGTGGTCGTGAAGTAGTTGAGCACGTTGAACGTCGCGACCTGCAGGTCACCGCCCACGTCCTGCGGCGAGGACTCGCGGGTGTTCTCGAACGTCGCCGGCTGGACGCCCGCGGCGTCGTCACCGTTGAGCTGCTGCTGCGGCTGGAAGGACCAGGTGCTGTAGCGGTAGTCGAGCACGACGGGCTCGGTGAACGTCACGGACGCTCCCACCCGCACCGGGTCGGTGCCGTTCAGCCACGGCAGCGGGACGTCGGTCCGCGAGTCGCGGCTGTAGTCCCACGAGGAACCGTCGTCGAGCTGGACGGCCCGGGCGGCGTTGTCGGCGGCCTGCTCGGCCGCCGCGTCCGACCCCGGTCGGCCGGCGGTGGTGGGCTGCACCAGCGGGCCGTCGCCCGCGGCCAGGCCGACCGTGCCGTAGCGGTTGGTCGGGTAGGTGTCGGTCACCGTGAAGTCGCCGGACGGCGCGAGGAGCATGTTCTCCAGCGCCTCACGCTCCTCCTCGGTGGCGGGCCACCCCGTGACCGTCGGCTCGACGGGCTCGGCCGGCTCGTCGAGGACGGTCCAGGACTCCGCGGAGACCTCGGTCAGGCCGTAGTACTCGGTGGCCTCACCGGTCACCTCGACGTGGTCGCCCACGGCGACCTCCTGGGCACCCGCCCAGGTGTAGACGAACACCGCGTCCGAGGCGCCCGGCGTCTCGTCGTCGGCGGGGTCGCCGCCCGTGCCGGCCGTCTGCAGCATGAACCCGTTGAAGCCGCCGGTCGGGTAGGCCGCCGTGACGACGCCGCGCGTGGTCACGTCCTGGCCGTCGAGCGGGGACGAGTCCCCCGTGCCCTGGATCTCGGCGATCGGCACGAGCTCGGGCTCCGGCTCGGGCTCCGGGTCGGTGCCCGGCGTCGTCCCGCTGTTCTGCGGGGTGGGCTCACCGGTCATGAAGTCCGCCGCGTTGTCCACGGTGTTCTTGTGCTCGACGCGGGCGACCGACACGGCGTTGGACGTCCCGGGCGCGGGGCCCGCACCGAGGAACGTGTTCGCCGAGCCCCAGCCGACCAGGTCGACGAGGTCGGTGACCTCGGCGCAGGCGCTGCCGGTGCAGTCGAGACGGTCGGTGGAGCGGACCAGGGCCACCTCGGCGCCGGAGCCGGACATGAAGATGCCGCCCTCGACGTCCGGCGTCGGCAGGTCCGGCTGCGAGTCGTCGTTGCCCGGCGCCTGGGCGACGAGGAAGGACCCTCCGGCCGGGATCTCACCGGTGAGGTCCGTCTGGGAGGACCAGGTGGTCCCGCCGGCGGAGCCGTACTGCACGGACCAGCCGTCCAGGGAGACGGGCTCGTCACCGGGGTTGTACAGCTCGACGAAGTCGCGGTCGTAGGCGCCGCCGTTGTTGCCGCCGCCGCCGTAGACCTCGTCGATGAGGACGGGCGCGTCCACGGACGGCACAGCGGCCGCGGGGAGCGCGGCGACGGACGGGACGGCGAGGGTGGCCGCCAGCACCGCGGCGTACCCGGTACGGCGCGAGGGTCTGGCTGTTGAGGTGCGGGTCACGCTGATCCTCCAGGGCAGGGATGACAGGACGCCCAGCGAAGCAGCATCCTGTGAACCCCAGTTGAACCGCAGGTCACGAGCGTGATGCCGACAGGGGGCGGGTGGCCGCGACAGTAGCGGTCGGCACCGACGAAAGCACGGCGACAGGCCGTGTCGGTCAGCGCTCGCGCGCCGCCTGCAACGGCAGCCACGCGCTGAGGTCGGCGCGTTCCCCCGAGGCGCGGACCCTGCCCGCGGCCGCCGCGTCAGCCCAGCGGCTCCGTCCCGTGGCGAGGCCGAGCCAGGTGTCGACGTCGGTCTCGACGACGTTGGGCGGCGTCCCGCGGGTGTGCCGGGGCCCCGGGACGGCCTGGACGGCACCGGCCGGGGGCACGCGGACCTCGACGGCGTTGCCGGGCGCGACGGCGGCCAGCTCCTCGAGGGTGAACCGCACCGCCGTCGTCGTGGTGCGCCGGTCGGCGTCCCCGGCGAGCCAGGACGCGACGGCGGCACGTCCGGTCGCCGGATCGGTCCGTCGTCGCGCAGGCATGGCGACACCCTAGGCCGAACGGTCAGGGCGCGGTGAACAGCACCCGGCGGTCGGCCACCGACGCCTCGGCGAGGGTGACCTTGATCCGCTCGCCCAGCGGGAGCTCGGTGCCCTGGACCCGGGCCCGCACCGCCGGGTCCCGCAGCATCACCTCGCCCCGCCGCAGGCCGTCCGGGCGGGGCTCCCCGCCGTCGTCGACCACCACGGCCTCGAAGCGGCGCCCCACCCGCGGGGCGAGCAGCGCCGCCTCGACGATGTCGATGCACGACCGCTCGAACGCGGCCTCGCGCGCCGTGGCCGCACCCATCGTGCCCGGCAGGTGCGGCAACGCCTCCAGCACCCACCCGGGGACGTCCCGGCCGGCCGACTGGGCGAGGCAGACCTCCGTCGCGTACCGGTCCGCGAGGCGGCGCAGCGGTGCCGTGACGTGGGCGTACTCGGCCCCGACGGCGGCGTGGCGGGCGTCGTCCGGCAGCCCGACCCGCGCCCCGCCGCCGGGCCCCGGGACCCCGAAGGCCAGGTAGCCGGCCCCCCGGAAGAGGGTGGTCGCCTCGGTGAGGAAGGCCGCGTGCGCGGCGCGGCGGGACTCGACCGTGGACAGCAGCTCGCCGTACGGGACGTCGTCGGGCCAGTCGATCCCGAGCGCGGCCGCCGTGCGACGCAGCCGCCGGACGTCCCGCTCCTGAGCGGGCGGCAGCGTGCGCAGCAGACCCACACCGGCCTCGCGCATCAGCCGGGCCGCCGCGATGCCCGTCAGCAGGGAGATCTGGGCGTTCCACGACTCGACCGGCAGCGTCCGGCGCAGCTCCAGGTCGAAGGACCCGTCCGCACGCTGCACGACCTCCTGCTCGGGCACGTCCAGCGAGACCCCGCCGCGGTCCCGCTCACGCTGCTGCCGCAGCCGCCCGACGTCGGCCAGGTGCACCAGTGACTCCGGCGCGGTGCCGGAGTCGAGCGCCGTCTGCGCCTCGCCGTAGGTCAGCCGGGCGCGGGAACGGACGACCGCGCGCGTCACCGCGACGCTGCCGATCTCCCCGGAGGAGTCGAGGGAGACGGTCCACAGCACCACCGGCCGGTCCTCCTCCGGCAGCAGGCTCGCGGCACCCTCGGACAGCACGGCGGGGTAGAGCAGGGAGCGGGTGTCGGGGCCGTAGTAGGTCACCCCGCGCCGGTGCACCTCGGTGTCGAGCGCCCCGCCGGGCGAGACGAAGGCCGCGGTGTCCGCGACGGCGTACCGCACGATGTAGCCGTGACCCGAGCTGGCCACGTGGACGGCCTGGTCCAGGTCCTTCGACCCGGCCGGGTCGATCGTCACGAAGCCGATGTCCCGGCGGTCCTGGCGGAAGTCCTTCAGGTCGCCCCGCGCGGCGGCCTCGGCCTCCGCCCGCGCCTCGGCCGGGTACATCGCCGGGAGCCCGATCTCGGCACGCAGCGTCGCCAGCGCACTCCCGACGTCCTCGGGGGTGGCGGACGCGATCCGGAGCTGGCGGATGGGCACGTCACGACGGTAGTGGGGCCCGCGCCTGATCGCGCGGGGAGACAGGAGCCGCGCCGTCGGACACGATGGGAACGCACGCGCACCGCCGCCCGGGCGCTCGCCGCGTGGTTTCGACACGGCCGCGGGCGGCAAAGTATCTTGATATCAAACCATCTCGTCGTCCCCAGGAGCACCTGCGCATGAACACCGAGTCCCGGCCTGCGGCCGGCAAGATCATCTACACGTACACCGACGAGGCGCCCCTGCTCGCCACCTACTCGTTCCTCCCGATCGTCCAGGCGTTCGCGGCGAAGGCCGGGATCGACGTCGAGACCCGCGACATCTCCCTGGCCGGGCGCATCCTCGCCCAGTTCCCCGAGACCCTCGGCGAGGACCAGCGGGTCGAGGACGCCCTGGCCGAGCTCGGCCAGATGGCCACCACGCCCGAGGCGAACATCATCAAGCTGCCGAACATCTCGGCCTCCGTGCCGCAGCTCAAGGCCGCCATCGCCGAGCTCCAGGAGGCCGGCTTCGCGATCCCCGACTACCCGGAGGAGCCGGCCACGGACGCCGAGCGCGAGGCCCGCGCCGCGTACGACAAGGTCAAGGGCTCCGCGGTGAACCCCGTGCTGCGCGAGGGCAACTCCGACCGGCGCGCCCCCTCGGCGGTCAAGAACTACGCCAAGGCGCACCCGCACCGCATGGGCGAGTGGACCGCGGACTCCAAGACCGAGGTCGCCACGATGGGCGCCCACGACTTCCGCTCCAACGAGCAGTCCGTCGTCATCCCGTCGGCGGACACGCTGACCATCCGCCTGCGCACCGCCGAGGGCACGCAGGTCCTCAAGGAGGGGCTGGCGGTCGAGGCCGGCGAGGTCGTCGACTCGACCTTCCTGTCGGTCAAGGCGCTGCACGCCTTCCTCGCCGAGCAGATCGAGCGGGCCAAGGCGGAGGACGTGCTGTTCTCCGCCCACCTCAAGGCCACCATGATGAAGGTCTCGGACCCGATCATCTTCGGCCACATCGTCGAGGCGTTCCTGCCGGAGGTCTTCGAGAAGTACGGCGCCGAGCTCAAGGCCGCGGGCCTGTCCTCGCGCGACGGCCTCGGCGGCATCCTCAAGGGCCTGGACTCGCTCGAGCACGGCACCGAGGTCAAGGCGTCCATCGAGAAGGGGCTGGCCGACGGCCCGGCCCTGGCGATGGTCGACTCCGACCGCGGCATCACCAACCTGCACGTGCCCTCCGACGTCATCATCGACGCGTCCATGCCCGCCATGATCCGCATCGGCGGCCACATGTGGGGGCCCGACGGCGCCGAGCACGACACGCTCGCCGTCATCCCCGACTCCTCGTACGCCGGCGTGTACCAGGCCGTCATCGACGACTGCAAGGCCAAGGGCGCCCTCGACCCGGCCACGATGGGCTCCGTCCCGAACGTCGGCCTCATGGCGAAGAAGGCCGAGGAGTACGGCTCGCACGACAAGACCTTCGAGATCCCCGCCGACGGCACCGTCGAGGTCGTGAACTCCGCCGGCGACGTGCTCACCTCCCACGACGTCGAGGCCGGCGACATCTGGCGCGCGTGCCAGACCAAGGACGCCCCGATCCGCGACTGGGTCGCGCTGGCCGTGCGTCGCGCCCGCGAGTCCGGCGCCCCGGCGGTGTTCTGGCTGGACGAGACGCGTGCCCACGACGCCAACCTCATCGCGAAGCTCGAGCAGTACCTGCCGGAGCACGACACGGACGGCCTGGAGATCCTGGTCATGAACCCGGCCGAGGCCACGCGGTACTCGCTGGACCGCATGCGCGAGGGCCTGGACACCATCTCGGTGACCGGCAACGTGCTGCGCGACTACAACACGGACCTGTTCCCGATCCTCGAGGTCGGCACGTCGGCCAAGATGCTCTCGATCGTGCCGCTGATGAACGGTGGCGGGCTGTTCGAGACGGGTGCCGGCGGCTCCGCCCCGAAGCACGTCCAGCAGCTGCTCGCCGAGAACTACCTGCGCTGGGACTCCCTCGGGGAGTTCTTCGCCCTGGCCGCCTCCTTCGAGCACCTGGCCAAGGCCGAGGACAACCCCCGCGCCCGGGTCCTGGCGGACACCCTGGACCGCGCGACCGAGACGTTCCTCCACGAGGACAAGGGCCCCTCGCGCCGCATCGGCGGGATCGACAACCGCGGCTCGCACTTCTACCTCGCCCTCTACTGGGCGCAGGAGCTGGCGAAGCAGACCGAGGACCCCGCGCTGGCGGAGGTCTTCGGCCCGCTCGCCGAGCAGCTCGCGGCCCAGGAGGCCACGATCGTCGACGAGATGGTCGCGGCGCAGGGCAACCCGGCCGACGTCGGCGGCTACTACCGGCCCGACGGTGACAAGGCCGCGGCCGTGATGCGCCCCTCCAAGACGCTCAACAGCGCGATCGACTCCTTCTGAGTCATCCCGGCTGGTCCCTCAGGGGCCGGCACCCGACGGGTCGGCGCCCCGGACCAGCTGGTCCCTCAGGCGCCGACCCGTCTGAGGAGGTGCGTCGCTACCAGGACCAGCCGCGGGCGCTGAGCTCCAGCTCCTCGCGCAGCCGCTCGTCCTCCGAGACGCGCTCGTCGGGACGCAGCGGTTCGTCCACCACGGCGAGACCGGCGACGCGGCAGGCGTCCCGCAGCATGGCGTCGTAGGCGTCCTGGACGGCCCGCCAGTGGTGGGCACGCGCGTACAGCCCGGGATCCTCGGTGACGGTGCGGAGCTCCTCCGCGAGCTGGCCGAGCCGGATCTGGATGGCGAGGGTGACCAGGGGGTCGGGACCCGCCCGGCGGCGACGACGGCGGGCCACCGCGTCGTGGTGGGCGTCCGAGCGCAGCCAGGATCGCACGGCCAGACCGATGACCACCGATCCGGTCGTCAGCAGGAACACTGCGAACCACGACATCGTGCGCCTCCGAGACACCCATTCTAGTGACCCGTCTCACCGTGCGGCGACCTCGCCGCGTCCCGACCTGCTCCCCCGGCCCCTGGCCCCGGGCTCCGGGCCCCCGGCCCCGGCACCCCGGCCCCCCGTCCGCGAGTCAGGACTGATTCGCGCGAGGGAGTCCTGACTCGCGGGCCCACGGCCTGACGCACGGCGAGGGTTCGGCTCGGCCCGCTGGCGCGATCCCACGACGCGCCCTATTCTGGAATCGTTCCAGAAAAGCGACCGGGTGACCCCCGAGAGAGCGAGGAGCACGATGACCACGCCCGCCATCCATCGCACGACGGACCGTGCCGAGGCCTCCGAGACCCTCACGCGGCACCTGCAGCGTGTCCTCGTGGCGCTCGTCGACCTGCACGTCCAGGGCAAGCAGGCGCACTGGAACGTCACCGGCCGCGGGTTCCGCGACCTGCACCTGCAGCTCGACGAGCTCGTCGACGTCGCCCGGCAGCACAGCGACACGGTCGCCGAGCGGCTCCGTGCCCTGCAGGCCGTGCCCGACGGACGCTCCGAGACGGTGGCCACGTCGACCGACCTCTCGCCCTATCCCGCCGGCCTCGTGTCCGTGACCGACACCGTGGACGCCGTCGTCGAGCGCGTCGCCCAGGTCGCGGAGGTCGTGCGCGAGGTGCACGACGACGTCGACGCGGCCGACCCGACGTCGGCCGACCTGCTGCACGAGATCATCCACGACCTGGAGAAGCAGGCCTGGATGATGTCCTCCGAGAACCACGAGGTCTGACTCCCCGCCCAGGTCGCGTCCCCGTTGTGGGGATGAAAAATGCAGGTCCCCGTCTCGGGGACCTGCATTTTTCATGCCCACAACCAAGGGGCGACGGGAGGGGTCAGCCGAAGAGCCGCGGCAGCGTGCCCTCGTGGGCCTCGCGGGCCTCGTCGAGCGCGATCTCGAAGGAGTCCTCGCCGAAGGTCACGGACACGGTGTCGCCACCGGTCCGGCCCAGACGCACGACCGGCACCCCGGCACCCTCGGCGAGCGCCACGACCTCGGCCTCGCGCTCCGGCGTCACGGCCACGAGCGCCCGGGCGGTCGACTCGCTGAACAGCGTCGCGAACGGCGTCACCGCGTCCCGCGCAGCGACCTCGTCGAGGGAGACCGCGACGCCCACGCCGTAACGCAGGGACGCCTCGAGCAGGGACTGCGCGAGACCGCCCTCGGACAGGTCGTGCGCCGCCGTCGCGGCACCGGCGCGGCGCGCGGCCACCAGGACCTCGGCGAGCGAACGCTCGGCCGCCAGGTCGACCCGCGGCGGCAGCCCGCCGAGGTGCTGGTGCTCGACGTCGGCCCAGGCGGAGCCGTCGAGCTCGTCGGCGGTCGTGCCGAGCAGCAGCACGGACTGGTCCGCGGCACGCCACCCGGACGGCAGCGCCGTGCGGACGTCCTCCAGCACGCCGAGCACGCCGACGACGGGCGTGGGGTGGATGGCCGAGTCGATCTGCCCGGCCTCCCCGGTGCCGTTGTACAGGGACACGTTGCCGCCGGTGACGGGCACGGCGAGCTCCTGGCAGGCGTCGGCCAGCCCCTCGATGGCCTCGACGAGCTGCCACATCGAGTCCGGGTGCTCGGGGGACCCGAAGTTGAGGCAGTCGGTCACCGCCAGCGGGGTCGCCCCGGTCGTGGCGACGTTGCGGTACGCCTCGGCCAGGGCGAGCTGCGCACCCGCCCGCGGGTCGAGCTTGCCGTACCGCCCGTTGGCGTCGGTGGCCAGGGCGACGCCCAGACCGGTGCTCTCGTCGACACGCACGACACCGCCGTCGTCGGGCTGGGCGAGCGCGGTGTTGCCCTGCACGAAACGGTCGTACTGGTCGGTGACCCAGGCCGGGGAGGCCAGGTTCGGGGAAGCCAGCAGCCGCAGCGCGGTCGCGCGCAGCTCGGCACCCGTGACCGGTCGCTCGAGGCCCAGCCCGACGACGGAGGCCGCCTGCAGCTCGTCCTGCCAGGCCGGCCGCGCGTAGGGACGCTCGTAGACCGGACCCTCGTGGGCCACGGTCTTCGGGTCGACGTCGACGATCCGCTGCCCGTGGTGGTCGATGGTCAGGCGGCCGGAGCCGTTGACCTCGCCGATGACGGAGGTCTCGACGTCCCAGCGGCCCGTGATCGCGAGGAACTCCTCGAGCTTGTCCGGCCGCACGACGGCCATCATCCGCTCCTGCGACTCCGACATGAGGATCTCGCCGGCGTTGAGAGTGGGGTCGCGCAGCAGGACGTCGTCGAGGTCGACGTGCATGCCGCCGTCACCGTTGGACGCGAGCTCGGAGGTCGCGCAGGAGATGCCGGCCGCGCCGAGGTCCTGGATGCCCTCGACGACGTGCGCGGCGTACAGGTCCAGGCAGCACTCGATGAGCACCTTCTCCATGAACGGGTCGCCGACCTGGACGCTGGGCCGCTTGGCCGGCACCCCGTCCTCGAAGGTCTCCGAGGCGAGGATGGACGCGCCGCCGATGCCGTCGCCGCCCGTGCGCGCGCCGAAGAGGATCACCTTGTTCCCGGCACCCGAGGCGTTGGCCAGGTGGATGTCCTCGTGGCGCAGCACGCCCAGGCACAGGGCGTTGACCAGCGGGTTGCCCTGGTAGGAGGGGTCGAAGACCAGCTCACCGCCGATGTTCGGCAGCCCGAGGGAGTTGCCGTACCCGCCGACGCCGGAGACCACGCCGTGCACGACGCGTGCGGTGTCGGGGTGGTCGACCGCGCCGAAGCGGAGCTGGTCCATCACGGCGACCGGGCGTGCGCCCATGGAGATGATGTCGCGCACGATGCCGCCGACACCCGTGGCCGCGCCCTGGTAGGGCTCGACGAAGGAGGGGTGGTTGTGCGACTCGACCTTGAAGGTCACGGCCCAGCCGTCGCCGATGTCGACGACGCCGGCGTTCTCCCCGATGCCGACGAGCAGATGGCGCTTCATCTCCTCGGTGACACGGTCGCCGAACTTGCGCAGGTGGACCTTGGAGGACTTGTACGAGCAGTGCTCGGACCACATCACCGAGTACATCGCCAGCTCCGCCGCCGTCGGGCGACGCCCGAGGATGTCGCGGATGCGTTGGTACTCGTCGGGCTTCAGGCCGAGCTCGCCGAACGGCAGGGCCTCGTCAGGGGTGGCGGCGGCGTTGTCGACGGTGTCGAGCGTCGGACGGGGGGTGGCAGCCTGGGCAGCGGCGGTCATCAACTTCCCTCGGGTCGCACGGGATGCTCGGGCCGAGCGTCCGCCAGTCTACCGGCGCGCCGCGAGGCCTCCCGGGGTCGCCCCCTCGTCGCCCCCGGCCGCTGCGGCGGCCGCCGCGTCCTCCGGCTCGTCCACCTGGGCGGCCAGCCCCAGCAGGAAGTCGCGCACGGCCCCGCGGCAGTGCTCCGGCACCTGCCGGGCGACCTCGAACATCTCGCGGTGCACCCGGGTCAGCCGCTCGCGGACCTCCTCCTGCGCACCCTCCGTGGCCAGGACGACGAACGAGCGGCGGTCGTGCGGGTGCGGCTGCCGCTGCAGGCGCCCCGTCCGGCTGAGCCGGTCGAGCAGCTTGGTGGTCGAGGCGGTGGAGATCTCGAGGTACTCGGCCAGGCCGCGCGGGGTCACGGGTTCGCCCCGCCGCTGGGCGGCGATGACGAACCGCAGCGCCCGCAGGTCGGTGACGTTCATGTCCATCTCGCGGCTCGCCCGCTGCCGCATCACCTCGTCGGAGCGGCGGAAGACCCGGACGGCCTCGAGCAGCTCGCGGGCCGCCGCGTCCTCGTCGCCGTACCAGTACGGCGACGAGGTGGAGAGGGAGGAGGTGCTCACGACACCCACTGTACCTAGTTCGGCTAGCAAGAATCTTGCTAGGCTAGCCACATGCCAGGCCACGGACTGACCGAACCCACGTCGGACGCCGCCGAGGATGCCGACTCCGCCTACGACGACGTCGCGTACCGCAGCGCCGCGGTGGTGATCGATCGGTACTCCACGTCCTTCGGGTGGGCGTGCCGGCTGCTGGGCCCCGAGGTGCGCGACCACGTGCGTGCCGTCTACGCCCTGGTCCGGGTCGCCGACGAGATCGTCGACGACATGGCAGCACCCCTGAGCCTGGACGAGCGCGCGGCGCTGCTCGACGAGCTCGAGCGCGAGGTCGACGCCGCCGTGCGCCGCGGCCGCAGCACCAACCTGGTGGTGCACGCCTTCGCCGTCACGGCACGGAGGTTCGGCATCGGCGCCGACCTCACGGCGCCGTTCTTCGCCTCGATGCGCACGGACCTGACGGTGAGGGAGCACGACGCCGACAGCTTCGCGCGCTACGTCTACGGGTCGGCCGAGGTGGTCGGGCTGATGTGCCTGCGCGTCTTCACCGGCGGCGACGAGGCCGCGTACGGCCGGCTCGCACCCGGTGCCGCCCGCCTCGGGGCGGCGTTCCAGAAGGTCAACTTCCTGCGCGACCTCGCCGACGACCTCGACGACCGGGGCCGCGCGTACTTCCCCGACTACGACGTCGACTTCGACGACTCGGTCCGCGACCGCCTCCTCGACGACATCGACGCCGACCTCGCCACGGCCTCGGCGACGATCGTCGAGCTGCCCCGGTCGAGCCGCGTCGCCGTGCGCGCCGCCCACGACCTGTTCGCCGAGCTCTCCCGCCGGCTGCGCGCCACGTCCGCGGACGAGCTGCGCACGCGCCGGGTCCGGGTGCCCGACGCCGTCAAGGGCCGGCTCGTGCTCTCCGCCATGGTCCGTGAACGCCGGAAGGTGGCTGTCGCGTGAGGGTCGTCGTCGTCGGGGGCGGCATCGCCGGGCTCGCCACCGCCGGGCTCCTCGCCCGGGACGGGCACGAGGTCGAGCTGCTCGAGCGGCACGAGACGCTCGGCGGCCGCGCCGGGTCGTGGGAGCGCGACGGCTTCCGGTTCGACACGGGTCCCTCGTGGTACCTCATGCCCGAGGTCTTCGACCACTGGTTCGACCTCATGGGCAGCTCGACGGAGGCCGAGCTGGACCTGCGCGCCCTGGACCCGGCGTACCGGGTCTTCCACGAGGGGCACCGGGACCCGCTCGACGTGCGGCGTGACCGCGCCGCCAACCTGGCTGCCTTCGAGACCGTCGAACCCGGCGCCGGGGCGCGCCTGGATCGGTACCTGGACGAGGCCCACGAGGCCTACGACATGGCGCTGGACCACTTCCTGTACACGACCTTCGCCTCCTGGCTGCCCCTGGCCGACCGTCGGGTCATCACCCGCGCCCACCGCCTCCTGCCCCTGCTGACCCGCTCGCTCGAGTCGCACGTGGGCCGGCGGTTCGAGGACGTCCGCCTGCAGCAGGTCCTCGGCTACCCGGCGGTGTTCCTCGGATCCTCCCCGGACCGCACCCCCGCGCTGTACCACCTGATGAGCGCCCTGGACCTGGACGGCGGCGTCCGCTACCCGGCCGGCGGGTTCGCCCGCCTGATCGACGCGGTCGCCGGGCTGTCCGAGCGCGCCGGCGCACGGATCCGGACCGGCGCGCACGTGACGGCGGTCACCACGGCCGCCGGCGAACGGCCCGGCGGGCGCGGCGGCGTCCCCGGTCCCCGCCGACCCCGCGCGCACACGACGGGCGTGCGCTGGCGCGACGCCTCCGGCCTGGAGCACCACTCCGCCGCGGACGTCGTGGTCACCGCCGCTGACCTGCACCACGTCGAGCAGGACCTGCTGCCCGCACGGCTGCGCAGCCAGCCCGAGCGCCGGTGGCGACGCGGTGACCCCGGGCCCGGCGGCGTGCTGGTCATGCTCGGTGTCCGTGGCCGGATCCCCGAGCTCGCGCACCACTCCCTGTTCTTCACCGCCGACTGGCACGAGAACTTCGGGGCCATCGCGGACGGCCGGGTCCCGGACCCGGCGTCGCTGTACGTGTGCGCCCCCTCGCGCACGGACGACACGGTCGCCCCCGCCGGCGACGAGAACCTGTTCCTCCTCGTCCCGGTGCCGGCCGACCCAGGGCTGGGGCGCGGCGGCGAGGACGGCACCGGGGACCCGCAGGTGGAGGCGATCGCCGACGACGCGATCGACCGCGTGGCCGCCTGGGCGGGCGTCCCGGACCTGCGGGACCGGATCGCCGTGCGCCGCACCGTCGGCCCCGGGGACTTCGCGGCGGACCTCGCCTCCTGGTCGGGCGGGATGCTCGGCCCGGCGCACACGCTGTCGCAGAGCGCGATGCTGCGGCCCGGGAACCAGTCGCGGCACGTGACCGGGCTGCTGCACGCCGGCGGCACGACGATCCCCGGCATCGGGCTGCCGATGTGCCTGATCAGCGCCGAGCTCGTGGTCAAGCGGCTCCGGGGGGACACGTCGGCGCGCCCGCTGGACCCCTCCCCGGGGGACGTCGCACGATCGCTTCCCTGACCCATCTGCCGGGCCATGAACAACTCATGGCACGAGTGACGCACCGGCGTGAACCGGGTCACATCTTGTTCACTCGTTGACACGCTTTCTCCGGAGTAGAGACCGTGTTTTGATGCGCGCGTGGAACACCTTCGACCCTTTGCCCCCGAAGCCTTCGAGTACGGGCTGGCGGCGTGGTCGTGGCTCGGCCTCCGGGGCAAGAACCCACGCTTCGCCACCGTCTTCGGCGACGTCCTGCTGGAGTCGTTGGAGGGGTGGTGGTTCCTCGACACCGTCGAAGGGACCCTCGAGCTGCGGTGGCACACGGCCGTCGAGCTCTCCGCCGAGCTGGACTCCCCCGAGGGACGTCAGGAGCTCCTGCTCGAGGACCTCGTGCTGGAGGCCGCCGAGCACGGTGTCGTGCCCGCTGCGGACGAGGTGCTGACCTTCATGCCGCACCCTGCGCTCGGCGGGCGGCTCCGCGGTGACTGTGCCGTGCCGGTCCGCCTCGAGCTGGCGCTGCGGATGTGCGGCGAGGTCCACCAGCAGGCACGGCGCGCCGCGGCGCCGGAACCCTCACCGCTGCTGCTCGGTCACAGCCTCTCGGTCTCCGCCCGGTCCGGCCTCGGGGACGCCCTGCCCCGGCTCTGACCCCTTGTCCCGGTCGGCGTCACGCAGTCGGTATCGACTTGTGACCCGATCGGCCCCTCCAGCGGATGCGTCCTCGCCGTGGATGACGTGTGCTGGTGGAGACGCGGTTGAGGCGGACCGCGGAGAAGGGTCGGAAACTGATGAAGAAGGTGCTCCTCGCGGGCGGAGCCGTCGCACTGGGCGACGGTGTCCTGCTCGGTACGACGATCGCGCTCGGCTGGACCGTGGTCGCGATCCTCCTGGTGGGGGCCGGCATCGCCGGTGCCACCCTGGTCGCGGCGGCGACACCGGCGCCACGGGCGCCGGTCCGTCCGTCGACCGTCACCCTGGGCCTCCCGTTGCGCGACCCGGTCGCCACGGAGAGCGCCGACGAAGCTGACGCCGTGGCGACGACGGGCATCGTGCCCGAGCCGCAGGTCGCGGAACCCGCAGCGGTCGCCGCCTGACCCCAGCGGACGACGCCCCCGGTCACCTGGTGACCGGGGGCGTCGCGTCGTCGGGTCGGCTCAGCGCGAGGACTTGCGCAGCGCCTTCTCGCTGACCGGGGCGGCACCGCTCGCCCGCTGCGCGGCGTAGTACGCGCGGGCCTCGGACTGCCGCTCGGCCTCGGCACCGGACGAGATCTTCGCCCGCAGGTGCTCCTGGCCGTAGCCGAAACCGTCCACCAGGTCGACCGCGTGCGGGCGCAGCCGACGCAGCAGCCGGTCGACGTAGGCGGTGACGGTGCGGGCGCGCTGGTCCGACAGACGTCCGTTGAGCAGGTACCACGCCATGTTCCGCTCGATGACCGTCAGGCCGAAGACGTCGCGCACCCAGGTCATGATCCGGCGGGTGCCCGGGTCCTTGATCTCCGTCAGGGCCGTGGTGAAGGCCTCCCAGCGCAGCAGGTCGGCGTGCGCCTTGGCCGCCTCGACCAGCGCCACCTGGTTCTCGTCGACGATGCGCGCCGCCTTGGCCGGCTCCGCCTTCTGGGCGGGCCGCAGCGCCATCGCGACGTCCTCGACCATGGTGGCCACGCGGTCGGCGAGCAGCTCGCGCTGGGTCTCCGGGTCCCGCAGGTGACCGGCGGCCCGGCGGGGGTCGCCCACGTCGGCGATCGCCTGGGAGACGCGGCGCAGCCCCGTCCGGTCCAGCGCCGCGCCGGTGGCCCGCTCCACCACGAACCGTGCCATGCCGGCCGGCGTCTTGGTGGCGCCCTTGACCTCGCGGCCGTAGTCGGCGACGAGTCGACGGGCCACGAGCTGCTGCAGGACGGTGTTGTCCCCCTCGAACGTCGCGTACACGTCGAGGTCGGCGTGCAGGGAGGTGATCCGGTTCTCCGTGAGGAACCCGGCGCCGCCGCAGGCCTCGCGGCACTCCTGCAGGGTGTCGAGCGCGAACCGGGTGGAGGTCGACTTCAGGGCGGCCGCCGTCGTCTCGAGGTCCTCGCGCCGCTCGGGGGTGTCGTGCTCGCCCGAGAAGACGTCGTCGAACAGGTCGAGCAGCCGCTCGTTGGCGAAGTGGCCCGCGTACGCCTCCGCGATGGCGGGGAACAGCCGGCGACGGTGCGTGGCGTAGTCGAGCAGCACGGTCTCCTCGGCGCCGGCACCCGCGAACTGACGCCGCTCGGCCGCGTACTTCACCGCGATGGCGAGACCGATCTTGGCCGCGTTGACCGCGGAGCCGTCCAGCGAGACACGGCCCTGGACGAGGGACCCGAGCATCGTGAAGAAGCGGCGGCCCGGGCTCTCGATCGGCGAGCTGTAGGTGCCGTCGGGCGCCACCGAGCCGTAGCGGGCGAGCAGGTCCTCGCGCGGCACGCGCACGCCCGAGAAGTGCAGCCGGCCGTTGTCGATACCGCGCAGACCGCCCTTGAGGCCGTCGTCCTCCCCGCCGACCCCGGGCAGGAACTCCTGGGTCTTCGGGTCACGGATCGGCACGTAGAAGCAGTGCACGCCGTGGTTCACACCGTTCGTGATCAGCTGGGCGAACACCGTCGCGGCCGTGGCGTGCAGGGCCGCGTTGCCGAGGTAGTCCTTCCACGCCCCGCGGAACGGGGTGTCGATGACGAACTCCTGGGTCTCCGGGTCGTAAGTGGCCGTCGTGCCGATGGCCGCCACGTCGGAGCCGTGACCGGTCTCGGTCATCGCGAAGGCCCCGGGCACCGTGAGGTCCATGGCGTCCGGCAGCAGCCGGTCCTGCTGCTCCGGGGTGCCCAGGTGCAGGATCGCCGCGGAGAACAGACCCCACTGGACACCGGACTTGATCTGCAGCGACGGGTCGGCCGCGACCAGCTCGGAGAAGCAGGCGAGGTTGGCGCCGGGCTGGTCCAGGCCGCCCATCCGCTCCGGGAAGGCGAGCCACGACAGCTTGTTGCCGCCCTCGACCATGACGCGCATCTGCGCGAGCACGCGCTCGCGGTGCTCGGCCGGGGTCAGGGACTCGTCCTTGTGGAACTGGGGGTCGCCGGCGCGCTCGCGCGCCTGCCGGCGCCACTCGGGCCACCGGCCCAGCAGCAGCTCGGAGACCGCCTCGACGTCGAGGCGCACGTCCTCGTCACGAGGCGCGGAGGTGCGGTCGCGGTCGGGGAGGGTGGCCGGGGACTGGTCGGACGTCGTCGTCATCAGGACTCCTGCTTCTCGAGGTGGCGGGACGGCTCGGCGCCGCCGGTGTCGTCGTGGTGAAGCACGCCGACGGGCCCGTTCCAGAGCCAGGTGGTGACCTGGTCGGTCAGGTCGTCGCGGGTCTGACCGTCGGCGCGGGTGTGTCCGAGCCACCACTCCCCCGCACCGCGGACGAAGCCGACGGCACCGGCGGCCCAGGCGGCCGCCGTGGTCGGGGGGACGTGGACGGCCCGGGCGAAGGGCTCGGCGACCAGGGTGATGACCGAGTCGAGGTAGGCACCCAGCGCCTCGGGGCGGGCGGTGCCGTCGTCGGGCTCGTTGCCCCCGAGCGCGGTCCGGGTGACGAACCAGTAGACCTGGGGCGAGCTCTCGATGGTCTGCAGGTAGGTGCGCACCATGGCACGCAGGGCGGCGTGCGGCGTCGGCGCCTCCGCGGCGGCCTCCGCGAGCAGGCGGTGCATCCCCTTGACCACGGACTCGGCCACGGCGAGGCGCAGGCCGGCCTTGTCGTCGAAGTAGCGGTAGTAGATCGACTTCGACGTGCCGGCCATCGCGGCGATCTCGTCCATCGACGCGCCGGGGCCGATCTCGTGGATCGCCCGGCGGGCCTCACGCACGAGCGAGGTCCGCCGCTGGGCACGATGATCGTCCCATCGGGTGGACCGTCCGTCCGGCCGGGTGGCACGTCCGTTCGTCGCGACCGTCATCGGTCACCCCCTGTGACTCGTCTCACGGGACTGAGAGTATCAGGTACTGTGAGTACTACTTGAAACCGTCGAGTGTAAGGAAGCACACAGTGGCCACTCGCCAGACCGCCCGAGCCCAGTCCGCCGGTTCGGCACAGGCCCCGCGCGACGCCGTCGTCGTCGGCGCCAACCGCATCCCCTTCGCCCGTGCCGGGAAGAAGTACGCCGACGCCTCCAACCAGGAGATGTTCACCGCCGCCCTCGAGGGCCTCGTCGCCCGCTACGGGCTGCAGGGCGAACGCCTCGGCGAGGTCGTCGGCGGAGCCGTGCTGAAGCACTCCCGCGACTTCAACCTCATCCGCGAGTCGGTGCTGGGCTCGTCGCTCTCGCCGAACACGCCCGCGTACGACCTGCAGCAGGCCTGCGCCACCGGGCTCGAGGCGACGATCACCATCGCCAACAAGATCCGCCTGGGTCAGGTCGACTCCGGGATCGCCGGCGGTGCCGACACGATCTCCGACGCACCGGTCGCCGTCAGCGAGGGGCTGCGCCGCGCCCTGCTGGAGGCCGGGCACGCCAAGACCTGGCAGGCGCGCGCCAAGGCGCTCGCCCGGATCCGCCCCGCCGACCTCAAGCCGCTCACCCCCGCCACCGACGAGCCGCGCACCGGCCTGTCCATGGGTGAGCACCAGGCGATCACGACCGCCCGCTGGGGCATCAGCCGCGAGGCCCAGGACGAGATCGCCCTGGCCAGCCACCACCACCTCGCCGAGGCCTGGGACTCCGGGTTCTTCGACGACCTGGTCACCCCGTTCCGAGGCCTGTCCCGGGACGACAACATGCGCCCCGACAGCTCGGCGGAGAAGCTCGCCGGTCTCAAGCCCGTCTTCGGCCGCTCGCTGGAGACCCCGGCCACGATGACCGCCGGCAACTCCACCCCGCTGACCGACGGCGCCTCGACCGTGCTGCTCGGCTCGCGGGAGTGGGCCGAGTCCCACGACCTGCCGGTGCTCGCGCGGTTCGTCGACGCCGAGACCGCGGCCGTCGACTTCGTGCACGGCCGCGAGGGTCTGCTGATGGCCCCGGTGCACGCGGTGCCGCGTCTGCTGGCCCGCAACGGCCTGACCCTCGAGGACTTCGACTTCTTCGAGATCCACGAGGCCTTCGCGTCCACGGTGCTCACCACCCTGGCCGCCTGGGAGGACGCCGACTACGGCAAGAACGAGCTCGGCCTGTCCGGCGCGCTCGGCACCGTGGACCGCAGCAAGCTCAACGTGCGCGGCTCCTCGCTCGCCGCCGGCCACCCCTTCGCCGCGACCGGCGGGCGGATCGTCGCCACCGCCGCCAAGCTCGTGGCCGAGAAGGCCGCCGAGACCGGCAAGCCAGCACGAGCCCTCGTGTCCGTGTGCGCCGCCGGCGGCCTCGGTGCCACCGCCGTCCTCGAGTCCGCCTGAACCCGGAAGGAGACCCCGTGACCGACCGCTACACCCAGGCCGTGAACTCCGGGTTCACGAAGACCCTCGCCACGAAGCTGGGGCTGCCGCGTCCCGCGCTCCTGCGCCGCTACCGTGCCGGTGAGCCGCTCACCGTGGGCCCCGTCCTCGTCGTGTCCGACGGCGCGTCGAAGGCCGACGCGGACGCCCTGGCCCAGACGCTGCTCGGCTGGGACCTCGACGTGCGGCGCGACCCCGGCGACGACGTCCGGTTCGGCGCCGTCGTCCTCGTCCTGACCGAGACGGCCCGCCCCGGCGACGCCTCCGAGGCCGTGCTGGCCACCGGGTCCGTGCTGCGACGGCTGGCCGGCAACGGCCGGGTCGTCACCGTCTCGCGGGCTGCCGCCGAGGGCGACGCCCCGGCGCTGTCGGCGGCCCGGAACGCCGTCGACGGGTTCCTGCGCTCGCTCGCCAAGGAGCTGCGCGGCGGCGCCACCGGCAACGGGATCGTGCTCACCGACGACGCCGCGGTCGACCAGACGTCCGTGCTGGCCACGCTGCGGTTCTTCCTCTCCGCGAAGAGCGCCTACGTCGACGGCCAGCTCCTGCGGGTCGGCCCGGCGAAGGCCGGAGCACCCGCCGCGGACCTGACCACGGACCGTCCGCTGGCCGGGAAGGTCGCCGTCGTCACCGGCGCCGCCCGTGGCATCGGCGCAGCGATCGCCCGCACGCTCGCCCGTGACGGCGCGACCGTCGTGTGCGTCGACGTCCCGGCCGCCGGCGAGGGGCTGGCCCGTACCGCGAACGCGGTCGGCGGCACCGCCCTGCAGCTCGACGTCACGGCGCCCGACGCCGGCCAGCGGATCCTGCTGCACGCCCGCGAGCGCCACGGCGGGCTCGACATCGTCGTCCACAACGCCGGCATCCTGCGCGACAAGCTGCTCGCCAACATGAAGCCGGCGCAGTGGGACGCGGTGATCGCGGTCAACCTCGAGGCCCAGCTGCAGATCAACGAGACGCTGGTCCAGGCCGGCCTGGAGAACCTGCACGTCGTGTCCCTGGCCTCCACCTCGGGCATCGCCGGGAACAAGGGCCAGACGAACTACGCCTTCTCCAAGGCCGGCGTCATCGGGCACACCCGGGCCACGGCACCGCTGCTCGCCGAGCACGGCGGCACCGCGAACGCGGTCGCCCCCGGGTTCATCGAGACCGACATGACGGCGTCGATCCCGATCGCCACGCGGTCCGTGGCACGGCTGCTGCCGACGCTCTCCCAGGGCGGCGAGCCGGTGGACGTCGCCGAGGCCGTCGCCTTCCTGGCCTGGCCCGCGACGGCCGGCGTCAACGGTCAGGTCCTGCGGGTGTGCGGACAGCACATGGTGGGCCAGTGACGGCGGCGCCCCCGCGCACGGCCGACGGCCGCGAGCTGCGCGTCGAGACCCAGCCGAGCCTCCCCGGGCTCGGCGGGCTCTACGCGCGGGGCGCGGCCGCCTCGGGCCTGATCGCGGCCGGCCGCGCGCTGCCGTCGATCCCGGGCATCGGGGAGGCCCGCGGATCGGAGACCCGGGCGGACGCCTCGGACGGGGACCTCACCCTGCCCGACGTGGCCTACCGCGTCGGTGGGGTGCGCACCGACGACCTCGAGCGCCACCTGCACGACTACCAGCGGCTGGTGCACGAGCCGGTGGGCAACACGATGCCGGCCGGCTACCTGCACGTGCTCACCTTCCCGCTGACGACCGGGATCATGGTGCGCAACGACTTCCCGCTGCCCCTGCTCGGCATGGTGCACCTGGCGAACCGGGTCGAGCTGCGCGGGCCGGTCACGGTCGGCGACGTCCTCGAGGTGCGGGCGTGGGCGGAGAACCTGCGTCCGCACCGGCGCGGGGTGCAGGTGGACCTCGTCGCCGAGGTCCGCCGCGACGCCGGCGACGAGACGGAGCCGCCCGTGTGGCGCGGTGTCTCGACGCACCTGGCCAAGGGGTACTTCCTCGAGGACGGCGACGGCGCGTCGGAGGCCGACCGGCCGCGCGGGGAGTGGACACCGCCCCTGCCCACCGGCCGGTGGGTGCTGGGGCCGGAGACCGGCCGTGCCTACGCGGCGGTGTCCGGGGACCGCAACCCCATCCACATGTCGGCGCTGTCGGCCAAGGCGTTCGGCTTCCCGCGGGCGATCGCGCACGGGATGTACTCCGCGGCGCGGGCGCTGGCCGACGTCGGCCCCGGGCGCGGGGACGCGTACCGGTGGACCGTGGAGTTCGCCAAGCCCGTGCTGCTGCCCGCCACCGTGGACGTGGCGATCACGCCCGAGGACGGCGACGGGGGCGGATTCGCCTACGTGGGCTGGAACGCCCGGAAGGGCCTGCGGCACTTCTCCGGCGAGATCGTCCCGCTCTGAACCCCCGGGGCGTCCGCCGCGTCGGTAGGGCTACGCCGGACGCTGGTGCCGGGGGCGTGGCGCTGCTCGGCGGGCGCCCGTTGGCGGGCGCCCGCCGGCCGGCCTAGTTCGTGTGGTCGGACAGGATGCGTGCGACCTTGGGCAGATCGGCCTGCGTGCCGTCCGCGATCGACATGACGAGGTCGTAGGCGTCGTCCTCGCGCATGCGGAGGTCGTGCCCGTTGTAGAGGTAGAACAGCCTCACGCCTACCCACCCGAGCCGCTTGTTGCCGTCGATGAGGCTGTGGTTCTTCACCAGGCTCATCAGGAGGGCAGCGGCCTTCTGGTGGATGCCGGGGTACGCCTCCGTGCCGTACATGCCCGCTCGAGGGCGGGCGCACGCCGAGGACAGTAGGCCCATGTCGCGGACCTCGGGCGGGTGCCCGAGGAACGCGGTGGCGGCGGCGAGCAGGTCTGTCTCGTCGACGTAGATCGCGTTCACGGTCTGTCCGTTCTCCTGGCGCTACTTCGCCAGGCGGTCGAGAAGCCCGCTGTCCTCCTTGACGATCTTCGCGATGAGCTGGTCGCGGAGGGTCGCGCGCTTCGTGTCGTACTCAATGAGTGCCCGGTCGATCGCGGCGTTCTCCGAGATTCCCTCGGAGGTCGCGATGCGCTTGACCGCCTGCTCCCCCTCGGGGCTGAGCCGGGTCGTGCGAGCCATGGGGTTCCTCCTTGCCAGGGTGCTCCGGGTGTTTGCGCCCCCGGTGGCGTCCGCGTTGGGTGATGCGGTACCACGACGGTACCACACGAGTGGTACCACAGTGATACCACCGCAGGGGATGGCTCGCCCCCCTACGTAGTGGGATGCTCATCGGCCAGCGCGTCGAAGGCGTCGAGCAGGCAGTCGCGGGTGACGGACAGGCCGGTCGGGTTCCACGACGTCGGGGTCACGCGAGGACCAGCTCCTGCTCCCGCAGCTCGAGACGGTCCCGGAGCCGCCACAGGAAGACCAGGAACCAGATCAGGACGGCGAACCCCAGCGCGGCGAGGAGCAGCACCACACCCGCGCCGACGGGCCCGACGGCGGCCCCCGGCACCGAGCCGGCCGAGAACAGCAGGGGGCTCGATCCGAGGCCCAGAGCGATCACCGTGAACGCCACGTCGAGCGCCCGCAGGATCCGGGCGTGCCGGACCACCCGCGGTTCAGCAGCCAGCACGTGGATGATCCCCGTGCAGGTGGCCACGACCACCACCGTGAGCGCGAGCGTCTCGACCGCCCCGAGCACGGAGAGGACGCCGTCCCCGACCGTCAGGCCGGGGACGAGCTGGACGATCGACCCGAGGCCGCCGAGCACCGCACCGACGGCGGCGACCGCAAAGGCCCGGTCGCGGACCGCGAGGAGCCGCAAGGCCTTCACCACCAGGATCCAGCCGATCAGGTCGACGACGACGTCGAACCCGTCGAACCGCAGGTCGAGAACGACGATGACCAGGCCCCCGACGACGATCTGCAGCGGTCTCATGCGGCGGAGAGTAGCGCAGGGCGTCCCGGCGTAGGGTCGGGCCATGGACGCCCTGCACGAGCAGACCGCCCTGGAGCTGCGCGACCGGCTGCGGGCCGGTGAGCTGACCCCGGGCGAGGTGACCGACCACTTCCTGGCCCGGATCGCGGCACGCAACGACGAGCTGGGCGCGTTCGCCCGCGTCACCCCCGAGAGGGCTCGGGAGCGCGCGACGCAGCTGGGTCCGCCGTCGGGGCCCCTGTGGGGGATGCCGACCGCCGACAAGGACCTGTGGAACCGCGCGGGAGTGCCGACCGGCTTCGGCACGCGCGCCATGGAGGGCTTCGTGCCCGAGGAGTCCGACGACGTGGTCCTGGACCTCGACGCCGCCGGGATCGTCAGCCTGGGCAAGACCGCGACGCCCGAGCTGGGGTTCCCCGCCTACACCGAGCCGCTGGCGGGGCCCGTGGCACGCAACCCGTGGGACCTCGCGCGCGGCGCCGGCGGCTCCAGCGGCGGGGCGGCGGTCGCGGTGGCCGCGGGCCTGCTGCCCTTCGCCCCTGGGTCCGACGGCGGGGGGTCCGTCCGGATCCCGGCCGCCGCCTGCGGCGTCGTCGGTCTCAAACCCTCGCGCGGCCTGCTGCCCGCGGGGTCCGGGATCGAGGCCCTCGGCGGCCTCGTGGTCAACGGACCGATCGCCCGGACGACGGCGGACACGGCGCTGCTGCTCGAGGGGATGCTGCGCCGCACCCCGGACGGCCACGTCGACCACCGGTTCACGCTGCGCACCCCCGCCGCGCACGCGGGGTCATACCTCGCGGCCGCGCTGCGCGGCGAGGTCCCCGGGCGGGACGACGACGGCGACCGGTTCCGGGTGGGGGTCACCACCTGGAACGCCTGGGACGACTACTACGACGTCACCGTGGCGCCGGAGGCACGGGCGGCCCTCGACGCGGGCGTCCGGGCGCTGGCGGGTCTCGGGCACGGCGTCGAGGAGCACACCTGGGACCCGGTCCCGGAGTACGGCGACGCCTTCCGCAGCCTGTGGATGGGCGGCGCGTCGGCGGTACCGATCGACGACGACGCGGTGCTGGACCAGCTCGAGCCGCTGACGGCATGGCTGATCCGCCGCGGCCGGCAGGTGCCGGCCCGCGAGCTCGCCGAGGCCCTGGCGACGCTGACCCGGTTCGAGCGGACCCTCATCGCCGGGATGGGCGACCTGGACGCCGTCGTCACTCCCGCACTGGCGATGACGCCGCGGCCGATCGGCTGGTTCGACGCCGCCGACCCGGACCACAACTTCGCCCAGCAGTGCCAGTACACGCCGTTCACGTCGTGGCTCAACGTGGCCGGGCTGCCCGCGATCACCGTGCCGACGCACTGGACGGCGGACGGGCTGCCCATGGGGGTGCAGATCATCGGCCGTCCCGGCGGCGAGGTCACGCTGCTGGCGCTCGCCGCCCAGCTCGAGGACGTGCTGCGCTGGCCGGAGAGGCATCCGCCCGTCTGGTGAGGCCGGTCAGTCGGGGACGCAGGCGAACGCCTCGTCACCGCCGGGGCCGGCCGTGGCCAGCAGGCCGTCCAGCCCGGACCCCTCGGGCACCGGACGCGGGTCGTCCACGACGACCCACAACCCGTCGACGACGGCGTAGTCGGCCCGCGGCCCGTCGGCGACGAGCGCGGCCACGGCGGCCACGAGCCGCTCGACCTCCTCGCCCGCCGTGCCGGCGCCGACGGACGCGCGGACGGCCCCGGCGCGGTACCCGAGCCGGGTGAGCAACGGGTGCGCGCAGAAGCGTCCGTCGCGCACGCCGATGCCGTGCTCCGCGGACAGGTAGGCGGCGACCTGGCCGGGCTCGTAGCCGGACACCGTGAACGTGACGACGCCGACCGCGTCGGGGGCGTCGGGCCACAGACGGACGACCTCGACGCCGTCGATCGCCTTCAGCCCGTCGACCAGCCGGGCCCGCAGCGCGTCCTCGTGCTCGCGCAGGGCCACGGTGTCGACGGCGGCGAGCGTCTCGCAGGCGGCGGCGAGCGCCACCGCGCCGAGCACGTTGGGCGAGCCGGCCTCGTGGCGGGCCGGGCCGTCGTGCCAGTCGGTCCCGTCCACGCGCACGCTGCGCACCGCGCCGCCGCCGGCGAGGTAGGGCGTGCCGGCGTCCAGCCAGTCGCGGCGGCCGACCAGGGCGCCGGCACCGAACGGCGCGTAGGCCTTGTGGCCGGAGAAGGCGAGGTAGTCGACGCCGGTCGCGGCCAGGGAGAACCGCCGGTGCGGCACGAGCTGGGCGCCGTCCAGCACCACCCGGGCGCCGGCGCCGTGCGCGGCGGCGACGACGTCGGCGACCGGCAGCGTCTCGCCGGTGACGTTGGAGGCCCCGGTGACGGCCAGCAGGGCGTAACCGCGCCCCGCGGCCGCCCCGGCGGCGAGCTCGGCACGGACCGCCTCGAGCGTGGCGGCGACCGTGCCGCGACCGGTGAGGACCGTGGCGTCGGTCGTGCGCTGCCACGGCAGGAGGTTCGCGTGGTGCTCGACGTCGAGGACGAGCACGCGGCCCGGCGTGCCGTCCGCGGCGGGGACGCATCCGGCGAGCAGGTTGAGCGCGTCGGTGGTGTTGCGCACCAGCAGGGTGAGGTCGTCCGGGCGGGCACCGACGAACTCGCCGATGGTGGCGCGGGCGGACTCGTACAGCGTGGTGGAGACCTGCGAGAGGTAGCCGGCGCCCCGGTGCACCGAGGCGTACAGCGGCAGGGCCGCTGTGACGCGGTCGCCGACGGCCTGCAGCGCGGGCGCCGAGGCGGCGACGTCGAGGTTGGCGTACGGCACGCGCCGTCCGTCGACCAGCGGGGCGGGGGTGTCGTGCCCGAGGACGGGCAGCACCGGCGTCAGCGCGTCGACCCGGTCGGCCTGCGGACAGGCGGGGCTCTCGGCGATCGTGGTCATGGCGTCCTCCTCGGTGTCCCGGGGAGCCGTCTCCCCGCGCTTGCCCGACGCCGGTCGGCGCCGTGCCTGGTCGTCACCCGGGGCACCCCGCCGCGAGGGGAGGGTTGCCGGCCAGCGAGCCGGGGCTTGGCGCTGGCGCTCTTGACCTGGTGCCAGGTTCACGGATCCGCGCCGGGGTGTCAACAGATGGTCAGATGGTCTCGCGATGTGGTCGTCTCGCGGTCGAGCAAGCCCGGGGCGCGGCACGGCGTCCACCAAGCGAGACCGACGTCCCGCTTCATGGACGCCGTCGCGTACGATCGTGGAGACCATCCCGAGCGGCCGAGTGACGTGGCACGTCGACGCCGCAGCAACCCCGCGGGACCGTGCCGTCGTCGTCGACCGCGACGAGCGAGCACGGGACCGGGCGCGGGTGCTACCGCCACGACCGATGGGAGGAGTGCCGTGACCGCACCGATCGAACCCCGACCCGCGCAGGGCTACGCCGGCGACCTGACCCCGCAGCAGGCATGGGACCTGCTCGCCGCCGAACCCGGTGCCGTCCTGGTCGACGTCCGCACCGAGGGCGAGTGGCGCACGGTCGGGGTGCCCGACGTCGCCTCGCTGGACAAGGCCACCGTCTTCACGCAGTGGGTCACCGGCGACGGCCGACCCAACCCGGGATTCCTCGCCGAGCTCGAGGCCGCCGGCGTGCCCACCGACCAGCCCGTGGTGTTCCTGTGCCGCTCCGGGCAGCGCTCCATCGGCGCCGCTCGCCTGGCGACGTCGGCGGGCTACGGCCCCGCCTACAACGTGCTCGAGGGTTTCGAGGGGCCGGTGGGCCCGTTCGGCGCCCGCGACCAGGCCGGGTGGAAGGTCCGCGAGCTGCCGCACACCGCCTACGCCGAGCCGACCCGGTGACCCGCACCGAGATCCCCACCGGTCCCGGCCCGAACCCCGAGCCGTACGGCGGCGCCGGCCACGCGCCCCTGCCCCCGACCGCACGTCCCGCCACCCTCGCGGTGCGCGGCGGCCACCGCCGCTCGGACTTCTCCGAGACGTCCGAGGCCCTGTTCCTCACCCAGGGCTACACCTACGACTCCGCCGCCGACGCCGAGGCAGCGTTCGCCGGCGACCACTCCCGGTTCGTGTACTCCCGGTACGGCAACCCGACGGTGCGCACCTTCGAGGAACGCCTGCGCCTCATCGAGGGGGCCGAGGCCTGCTACGCCACCGCCACCGGGATGTCCGCGGTGTTCACCACGCTGGCCGCGCTGGTGCGCAGCGGGTCGCGGATCGTCTCGGCCCGGGCCCTGTTCGGCTCCACGAACGTCATCTACGACGAGATCCTCGCCAAGTGGGACGTGCGGGTCGACCTCGTCGACGGGCACGTGACGTCTCAGTGGGAGGAGGCCCTGGCGACCCCCGCCGACGTCGTCTTCTTCGAGACACCGTCGAACCCCATGCAGGAGCTCGTCGACGTGCGGCGCGTGTGCGAGCTGGCCCACGCCGCGGGTGCCGTCGTCGTGGTCGACAACGTGTTCGCCACCCCGGTCCTGCAGCGGCCGCTCGAGCTGGGCGCCGACATCGTCGTGTACTCGGCGACCAAGCACGTCGACGGCCAGGGCCGGGTGCTCGGCGGGGCGATCCTCGGCCCCCGGGAGTTCCTGTCCGGACCGGTCGAGACGTTCCTGCGGCACACGGGGCCGTCGCTCAGCCCGTTCAACGCCTGGGTGCTGCTCAAGGGGCTGGAGACCCTCGACGTGCGGGTGCGCGCGCAGAACGCGAGCGCGCTGCAGCTCGCCGAGTACCTCGAGTCCGCCGACGGCGTCACCGGCGTGCGCTACCCGTTCCTGGCCTCCCACCCGCAGCACGAGCTGGCGAAGGCCCAGCAGACCGGGGGCGGCACCGTGGTCACGTTCGACCTCGCGGTGCCCGACGACGCCACCCCGGAGCAGGCGAAGCAGCGGACGTTCCGTTTCCTGGACGCGCTGCAGATCGTCGACATCTCGAACAACCTCGGGGACGCCAAGTCCTTGGTCACGCACCCCGCCACGACGACGCACCGGCGGCTCGGCGCCGAGGGACGCGCGGCCGTCGGCATCCACGAGAGCACGGTGCGGCTGTCCGTCGGGCTCGAGGACCCGCTGGACATCGTCGAGGACGTCGCCCAGGCGCTGCGGGCCTGACCCCCCGTTCCGCCGAGCATGCCGTCGCGGCCCGTCCCGGCACCGGGACGGGCCGCGAAGACCTGTTCGCCGTCGCGAGAGCATGGTCGCGGCGGAAGCAGGGCCGGATATGCCAGCTGCGACGCCTGCGACGAGGCCGTGGAGGCCAGCGCCGAGGACCTCGAACGGCTGGTGCTCGGCGTCGCCGCCGGGACTCTGCGCGAGTGGGTGCGCCGGAGCCGGCCGGGCGCCCGCACCGGCGGCCGCCGGCAGCCCTAGCCCCGTCGGGACGGCGACGGCGCGCCATAGGCACCGCGGGACGTCATCCCGGTCGCCCGGATCCTGACGTCTCCACCGGGTGGTCGAGGCGGTGGCCGCCGGACGCGGACGGCGGCCGACGTCACTCCGTCTCGCCCCGGACCATCTCCTCCTCGGCGTCCGGGCGGGTGCTCGCGAACGCGTCGGCCGCACGGCGCAGGGCGACCGCGACCGAGCCCACCACGAGCCCCTCGCCGGGGTCGCTGGAGCGCTCGACCACACCCCGGCGGAAGTCGCGGACCTGCTCGCGCAGCGCGTCGACGAGCTCGTCGCGGTCCTCTCCCCAGGCGTCGGCGCGGAGCACCCCGGCGAGTGAGCGCAGCACTCCGACGAGCGGTTCGCACAGGTCCTCGGGCAGGCGCACCGGTTCGGCGGTGTCCACCAGCAGCGTCACGACGACGTCGACGGACGCCGCGACCGTCTCCAGCTCCTGGGCCCGGGCGTCCTGCCCCTCGGTCCACCGCCGATACCGGCGGACCCGAGGGTGGCGCCCGGCCTTCGCGGCATCACGGCTCTCCCGCACCGACACCCGGGTCTCCTCGAGCACCGGCTGGATCGCGACGCGCCGGCGTTCCCAGTCCTCGGCGTCCACGTCGCTGGACTCCTCCAGCGACTCCGCCAGGTCCTCGACCTGCCCGGCGAGCAGCGCGCTCAACCCGTCCAGCGCGTTCTCCGTGGGGGTCAGCGGCAAGGGCGGCAGCAGCAGGTTCAGCCCGATCCCCACCAGGGCGCCGAGAGCCACCAGTCCCGCGAACGAGCCCACGAACGACAGCGCGTCGGCGTTGCCGAGGATGAGCACGAACAGGGCGGAGTTCGCCACCCAGCTCCCCTGGTCGCCGAAGAACTTCCACCCGGCGCACAGCAGCGCGACGCCGATGACCAGCGCGATCGAGAACGGGCCGACCGGGAGGAACTCTTGGGCCAAGCGGGCGATCCCGGCACCGAGCAGGACGGCGACGGTGACGCGATAGGAGTCCTTGACGGACCGCACCAGCGTGCTCGTCGTCGCGATGATGGCACCGAGCGGCGCGTAGTAGGGGAAGTCCCCCAGCGGGTGCGGCACGTAGATCCCCACGACCCACGCCACCCCGGCCGCGAGCGCGCCGCGCGCCGCGATGGACCAGCGTGGATGGCGCAGCCATGCCCAGTACATCGCCTGGGCGACCCCGGCGACCCGCTTCTCGACCATCGGACCCCTCTCGTCCCGAGCGATCCTCGCCACAGAACGTCAGGAGCGCATCCGCTCGCCGGAATACGCAGGTCGGGGCGGTGGGTTGTCCCGGGCGATGAACGACGTCCCCGCCCCCTCCCTCTCGGTCCTCGACCTCGTCCCCGTGCGCACCGGGCAGTCGAGCGCGCAGGCGCTCGAGTCCTCGATGACGCTGGTCCGCCGGGCCGACGCACTGGGCCTGACCCGCTACTGGTTCGCCGAGCACCACAACATGCCCGCCGTCGCGGCCTCCACACCGCCGGTGATGATCGCTGCCGCGGCCGCACGCACCGAACGCATCCGCGTCGGGTCCGGCGGTGTGATGCTGCCGAACCACGCCCCGCTCGTCGTCGCCGAGCAGTTCGCCGCGCTCGAGGCGCTCGCCCCCGGCCGCATCGACCTCGGGATCGGGCGTGCCCCGGGCAGCGACCCCGTCGTGACCGCCCTGCTGCGATCCTCCGGGCCGACGTCGGACGTCGACCGGTTCCCGGAGCACCTGCGCAACATCCTGGCCCTCATGGAGCCCGACGGCGCCCGGTTGCGGCTCACGGACGGCCAGACCTACGACGTCAACGCCACGCCCGCCGCGACGACGACGCCCACGCTGTGGCTGCTCGGCTCCTCGGACTACTCGGCGCGTCTGGCCGCGGAGCTCGGGCTGCCGTACGTGTTCGCGAACCACTTCTCCGGTGCCGGGATCGACCAGGTGCTCGCGCTCTACCGCGACGGGTACCGCCCCAGCGAGACCCAGCAGCGGCCGCGGACCTTCCTCACCCTGAACGCCGTCGTCGCCCCGACGGCCGAGGAGGCCCGCGAGCGCGCGCTGCCGCAGCTCCGGGCGATGGCCCGGCTGCGCACCGGTCGGCCGATGGGCACCGCCGAGACGGTCGAGGAGGCGCTGACCGCCCCGCTGGACGGCCTCGGCGAGCAGATGGTCGAGGACATGCGGTCGCGCTGGCTCGTCGGCACGCCGGACGAGGCCCGGGCCGAGGTCGCCCGCCTGGCGGCGCGGCACGGGGTCGACGAGGTGATGATCGTCCCGGTGGCCGGCAGCTACGCCTCCGAACCGCTGGACGCGACCCCCGGCCGGGTGCAGACGCTGGAGCTGCTCGCCGGCTGACGTGCGAGGATCACCGCGACGACCGAAGGAGCAAGGACCGTGCCCGACCTGCGCCCCCTCACCCCGTCGGTCGGCGTGCTCCGCGCCGACAACCCCGGCCCGATGACGCTCGACGGGACCCGGTCGGTCGTGCTGCGCGCCCCCGGTGCGTCCTCGTGCGTCGTGGTGGACCCGGGGCCGGACGACGCCGCGCACCTCGACGCCCTCGCGGCCGCCGGACCCGTGGACCTCGTGCTGATCACGCACCGCCACGCCGACCACACGGCCGGCTCGGCCGGGCTGCGGACGCGGACGGGAGCCCCGGTGCGGGCCGCCGACCGGCGGCACTGCCACGGCGGCGAGCCGCTCGCCGACGGCGAGGTCGTCGAGGCCGCCGGGCTGCGCATCGACGTGCTCGCCACCCCGGGGCACACGGCGGACTCGGTGTCCTTCACGGTCACGGCACCGGGCGAGGACCCGGTGGTGCTCACCGGCGACACCGTCCTGGGGCGCGGCACGACCGTCATCGCCGAGCCCGACGGCTCGTTGCAGGACTACCTCTCCTCCCTCGACCTGCTGGAGCGGGTCGGGGAGGGCCGGCTCGGGGTCCCCGCGCACGGGCCGGAGATCGCCGACCTCGGTGACGCCGTCCGCGCCTACCGGGCGCACCGCCTCGAGCGCCTCGACCAGGTGCGCGCGGCCCTGGCCGCCCTGGGCCCCGACGCCGGGGTGGACGACGTCGGGGCCCACGTCTACGCCGACGTCGACCCGTCGGTGCTGCGGGCCGCCCGGCAGTCGGTGGCGGCCCAGCTCGCCTACCTGCGGCACGGGAGCTGACGGCTCGTCGGGGCGCGCGGGCCCCGACGACGGCATGATGGCGGCATGACCGTCCGTCTCGGCATCGCCCACGTCCCCACGCACGCCCCGGAGACGCTGCGCACCGTGGCCACCGCGGCCGAGGACGCGGGGCTGGACGACCTGTGGGTGTGGGAGGACTGCTTCAAGCAGAGCGGCCTGGCCTCGGCGTCCGCGGCCCTGGCGTGGACCGACCGGATCCGGGTCGGGATCGGCCTCCTGCCGGTCCCGCTGCGCAGCACCGCGATCACCGCGATGGAGATCGCCACGCTGGCACGGACGTTCCCGGGCCGGTTCGTCCCCGCCGTCGGGCACGGGGTGCAGTCCTGGATGGCGCAGTCCGGGGTGCGCGTCGACTCACCCCTGACGCTGCTGCGCGAGCACGTCACGACCCTGCGCGCGCTGCTGGACGGCGAGGAGGTCACGACGTCGGGCCGCTACGTGCACCTGGACGCCGTCCGCCTGGAGTGGCCGCCGACGACGCCGGTGCCCCTGTGGACGGGCGGGGTCGGCCCGCGCACGCTGGCGCTGACCGGCGAGCTGGCCGACGGCCTGACCCTGGCCAACGCGTTGACCCCGGACGACGTGCGCGACGCCGTCGCCACGGCGCGGGAGGGCGCGTCCGCCGTCGGGCGTGAGCTCCCGGACGTGCACGCGACCCTCGTCGTCGCGACCGGGGCGCGGGCTCGGGAACGACTGGCGGCGGAGCTGCCGAGGTGGGGAGCCGACCCGCAGCGCGGGATCGGGGCGGCCGGGGGCGCCGACGAGATCGCCGCGGGCGTCCGGGCGCTGGCCGACGCCGGTGCGACGGCTGTCGCGATCCAGCCGACCGCGGACGAGCCCGACCTCGCCGAGCTGGCGGCGTTCCTCGGGCGGGAGGTCAGGCCGCGGCTCGCCGACTGAGCGGGCCGTTCGGTGGGCGCGTGGCGACGCCGACCCCGGTCAGAGGTGCTTGCCGAAGCTGCGCTGGTCGTCGTAGCCGGCGTACTTGCCGTACGACTCGATCGGCTCGTACCCGAGCGCGGTGTACAGGCCGATGGCCTCCGGCTGCGCGGTGCCGGTCTCGAGCACGAACCGCCGGAACCCGGCCTGCCGGGCGACGCGCTCCAGCTCGGCCATCAGCAGGCGGGCCAGCCCGCGCCCCCGGTGCTCGGGCAGGACGAACACGCGCTTCAGCTCACCGGTCGCCGCGGGGTGCACGGTGCCCCGGCCCCGGCCGTCGTCGGTGGCGGACACGTCGCGCACGCTCCCGCACGCGGCCGGGACCCCGTCGACGCGGACGAGGAAGGTGGCGACGACCGTCCCCGGGTCGATGACCTCGTGGGCGTCGTCGTCCCCTCCGTAGCGGCGGCCGAGCTCGGCCACGGCCTCGGCGCGCAGCGCCACGGCGTCGGCGTCCTCCCACGGGACCCGGACGACCTCGACGGCGCCGCCACCCGGTCCGGTGCCTGCGGGCCGCTGCAGGTCGACACTCATGGCGCCACCCTTTCTCGCCGTCGAGGCGGACGGGCCGTCGGGATCACGCGTGGACGAGCGAGGCCAGGACCGAGGTGAAGAAGCCCAGGCCGTCGGTGCCGGAGCGCGGCCCGTCCGGACCGTCGGGGCCGAACCCCGCCTCGACCGCGTGCTCCGGGTGCGGCATGAGCCCCACGACGTTCCCCGCGGCGTTGGTGATGCCCGCGATGTCACGGCGGGAGCCGTTCGGGTTCCAGCCGACGTAGCGGAAGGCGACGCGGCCCTCCCCCTCGAGCTCGTCGAGGGTGCGCTCGTCGGCGACGAACTGGCCGTCCTGGTTCTTCAGCGGGATCGTGATGTGCTGCCCCGCCTCGTACCGGTGGGTCCACGCGGTGTCCGCGTTCTCCACGGCGAGCACCTGCTCGCGGCAGACGAAGTGCAGGTGCTCGTTCTTGATCATCGAGCCGGGCAGCAGGTGGGCCTCGGTGAGGATCTGGAAGCCGTTGCAGATGCCCAGCACCGGCATGCCGCCCTTCGCGGCGTCCACGAGCGCGTCCATGGCCGGGGCGAAGCGGCTGATCGCGCCCGCCCGCAGGTAGTCCCCGTAGGAGAACCCCCCGGGCAGGACGACGGCGTCGACCCCCTGCAGGTCGCCGTCGGCGTGGAACAGCGAGACCGGCTCGCCGCCGGCGAGGCGCACGGCGCGGGCCGCGTCGCGGTCGTCCAGGGTGCCGGGGAACGTGATGACGCCGATGCGTGCCTCGTCAAGCGTCGTGTCGACGGTGCCCGCGCTCATCAGGCCGACACCTCGGCCGCCTCGGCGGAGGCGTCCGCGACCCGGACGACGTCCTCGATGACCGGGTTCGACAGCAGCGTCTCGGCTGCTTCGCGCGCGGCGGCGAGCACCTCAGGCGTGACGTCGCCCTCGACCTCGAGCTCGAACCGCTTGCCCTGTCGGGCACCGGTGAACTGGGTGAAGCCGAGGCGCGGCAGCGCCCCGACGACGGCCTTGCCCTGGGGGTCCAGGATCTCGGGCTTGGGCATGACCTCGACGACGACGCGTCCCACGGCGGGCTCCTCAGGCGCTCGGCTGGGCCGCCGCTCCGGGATCCCGGCACGCAGCACGGCGGCAGGTGACGGGCGGGAGCACGGCGGCAGGATTCCGGGCGTCAGTCTACCCGTCGAGCGGAGCCGCGGGCCCCGGCCGGCCACGGACCCCGGACCATCGTCCGGTCGGGTGCAGACAGGGGTGGTCGTCCCCCGCTACCGTCCAGGTCATCCACAGCCAAAAGGGAGAAACCGTGACCAACCCGCCGCAGGACCCGTACGCACCCCCGACCACCACCGCAGCGGACGCGTCCGCGCCGCCGACCGAGAGCGAGCCGTCCACGCCGGACGCACCGACGACCGTGCTGCCGGACACCGCCGACGTGCCCGCTCAGCCGTACGGGGTACCGCCGACCCGCCCCGGGACGGACGGGCTGGCGATCGCCGCGCTGGTGACCGGGATCCTGCAGATGACGATCATCCCGCTCGGCCTCGGCATCGCCGCGCTGGTCCGCATCAGGAAGTCCGGCAGGTCCGGCAAGGGGTTCGCGATCGCCGGCATCGTTCTCGGCGCGCTGTCCACCGTCGCGTGGGCCGCGATCATCCTGCTGTTCTCCGCCCTCTTCACGAACGACGACTTCCAGGAGGCCTTCGTGGAGGGCTTCGAGGAGGGCTACGAGGAGTCGACCGGCACGGACCTCGGGCTCGAGGACTCCGCCGGCACGGACCCGGGACTCGCCGAGGCGTCGAGCACGGAGATCACCGTCGGCGACTGCTTCGAGGACCCCCCGCTCGAGGCCGTCGACTGCACGTCCCCGCACCACTCCGAGGTGTTCGGCGTCCAGGAGCTGGCCGGCGAGGAGTTCCCCGGTGAGCAGCAGGTGATCAAGGAGACCGAGGAGTTCTGCCTGAGCGCCTTCACCGAGTACGTCGGCACCGACTACATCGACTCCAGCCTCGACTTCTTCTACTACTACCCGACCGAGGAGATGTGGACGTCCGGGGACCGCGAGGTCTTCTGCGAGGCCGTGACGATGGACGGCAGCCCGCTCGAGGGGACGGTCGCCGGCTCCGGGATCTGAGCTCCTGGCGCCTCCTCGTCGAACCGGCCGAATTCACCCGGCGCTGTGCGTCACCTGACGCAGAAGGCGTCGGCCCTCCGGGAGAACGGTGGATCCGGACGATCTCCGCCGACGGCGGACGCCCTCCGGCCCGTCTCCCGCGGGCCGGTCGGACTCGACGAGGAGGCACCGACCCATGTCAGACAACAGCACGACGCCGACCGCGACGCGTCGGAGGTCACGGCGGCGGCTAGCCCTGTTCAGCGCTCTCGGGCTCGCCGTCCCGCTCCTGCTCGCGCAGGCCGTCCCCGCCCTCGCCGCCCATGACCTCGCGTCCCTGCCCGGCAGCGACTTCGAGATCGACGTCGACGCCAACCTCACGGTCGACGACGGCGGGGACTGGATGGACTGGGAGAGCGTCGACGCCGCCGTCGGCACCGACGCGGAGACCGGCAAGAACGACGACTCGTTCGCCGGGGGGTCCAAGGAGGACGACGTCTGTCCGGGCACCACCACGGGCAGCATCCCGAACAACAAGAGCGACCTGCTGAACTTCGGGGTCTACGAGGAGGAGGGCGACCCCGGATTCCTGCACCTGTTCTGGACCCGCGTCCAGGAACCGAACGGCACCACCCTGATGGACTTCGAGCTCAACCAGTCCGGCACGGACTGTGGCAACGGGGTCAACAAGGAACGGACCGAGGGTGACCTGCTGCTCGAGTACGCCATCGACCAGGGCGGCGCGAGGGCCGAGATCACCGCCCGCCTCTGGGACGCAACCGCGAACGAGTGGGGCCCGGCCGACGTCCTCCCGGAGAACATCGCGACGGGAACCATCAACGACAGCGCGATCGCTGACGGGGACGCCATGGTCGGGGACGGCACCGATCTGGGTTCGCTGAGCCCGCGGACGTTCGGTGAGGCGAGCATCGACCTCGACTACCTGTTCGACTCCGGAGAGTGCCTGTCCTTCGGCAGCGCGTTCCTCAAGTCGCGGTCCTCGGACTCGTTCACGTCACAGCTCAAGGACTACATCGAGCCCGTCGACGTGAACATCTCCAACTGCGGGAAGCTCACCGTCGAGAAGGTCACCGACCCCAGCGGGGTGTCCGAGACCTTCGACTTCACCACCACGGGCGGTCTCACCCCGAGCACCTTCACACTGGGTGACGGGGAGTCCCAGGGCTACACCGACGTGTTCGCGGGCACCTACACGGTGACCGAGGCCGCGGACGCACCCGGACAGCTCGATCTCATCGAGTGCGACAGCGGCGACTGGAGCGTGGCCGACCGGACGGTGACCGTCAACCTGGCGGCGGACGACGACATCACCTGTACGTTCTACAACAGCCTGTTCGGTTCGATCCTCGTGGAGAAGGTCGACGACAACGGTGATCCGCTCGCCGGGGCGGAGTTCACCGCCACGCCGGGCGACATCGTGCTCACCGAGGAGAGCACCGGGGTGTTCTGCGCCGACGTGCCGTACGGCGACTACACGGTCACGGAGACCGTGGTGCCGGACGACTACGTGGGTCAGGACCCGCAGGACGTCACGGTCGACTCGTCCGAGACGTGCGCCGACCGCATCGCCGCCGGCGACGACCCGGACCTGACGTTCACCAACGAGCAGCTCCACCGCGTCGTGGTGCTGGTCTGCCACCAGGCGGACGACGAGCTCGTCGTCGGCACCGTGGCTCTCGGCGAGGGTGAGTCGCAGGACACGGTCGCACCGAGCGACATCACGCCGCTCACGGACGTCGACCCCGACGCGGAGGAGAAGCTGTGCAACCTGCCCGGGTTCTCCGACCTCGAACACGGGGAGGTGGGCCTGACCGTCAACATCCCTGGCCACACGGCCGAGTAGTCCCCTGAGCACGGCGGGCGCACGCACCAAGCGTGCGCCCGCCGTGCCGTGCCCCGGGTACGTCGTCGGCCCGGCAAGCACGCCGCACCGCCCGGGCCTACGCTGGCACGAGGGGGACCTTGCTGCGGCAGGGCCGACACGATGGCAACCGCGCGCACAGAGCCGGCGTTCGATCCGGCGTCGTTCATCGGGCTGATCGACGAGCCCGATCGCTCCCACCTGCTGGCGGCCGGGCACCGCACGAAGGTCCCCACCCGGACCACGCTCACCACCCAGGGCACCACGCCGTCGTCGCTCGGCGTGCTCCTCTCGGGCACCGCCGAGGCGGTGCGGGTCGACCCGGGCGGCCACGAGACCCGCGTGCTGTCCTACGGCCCCGGCGACGCGGTCTGCCTCCCCGAGGTCTGCGCGGCCGTCCCGGCGCTGTCGAGCGTACGCACGTCCGCGCCGGCCGAGGTGCTCGCCGTCCCCGCGCGGGCCTTCCGGCAGCTCGTCACGACACCCGCGGTCTCGGAGGCCGCGGTCTCGACCCTGGCCGCCCTCGCCTACACGCTGGAGGAGCACCGGCTGCACGGGTCCTACGGCAACGTCCGGTCCCTCGTGTGCCACTGGGTGCTCCAGCTGGCGGCACGGTCCGGCGTGCCGCAGCCCGACGGCTCGGTCGTCGTCCGGTGCACGCAGGCCGAGCTGGCGTCCTGGGCGGGGATCTCCCGCGAGGCGCTGGTCCGTCACCTGCGCGTGATGCGCCTGGACGGGCTGGTCGCCACGAGCCGCGGGTACCTGACGATCCACGACCCGGAGGGGTTGCGCGCGGCGGCCGACGACGGCGGACCGTCGACGGCGTCGCCGAACGGTGTCAGTCGAGGCGAGAACCCGTGAGCCGTTCGTACGCCTCGAGGTAGCGGTCGCGGGTCCGGCGCACGACGTCCGCCGGCAGCGCGGGCGGCGGGGCGTCCCCGGCACGGTCCCACCCGGAGGCCGGCGACGTGAGCCAGTCGCGGACGAACTGCTTGTCGAAGCTCGCCTGGGCCCGGCCCGGTGCCCAGTCGTCGGCCGGCCAGAACCGCGAGGAGTCCGGGGTCAGCACCTCGTCACCGAGCACGATCGGCCCGGTCGGGTGATCGGACCCGTCGGGCACCCGGCCGAACTCGAGCTTGGTGTCCGCGAGGACGACGCCCCGGTCCCGGGCGATCGCCTCGGCACGGGCGTAGACGGCGAGGGTCAGCTCGCGCAGCCGGGCGGCGTCGTCCGCCCCGATCCGCCGCGCCACCTCGGCGAAGCTGACGTTCTCGTCGTGCTCGCCCACCTCGGCCTTGGTCGCCGGGGTGAAGATCGGTTCCGGCAGGCGCGAGCCGTCGACGAGCCCGGCGGGCAGCGGGATACCGGTGACCTCGCCGGTGCTGCGGTACTCGGCGAGCCCGGAGCCGGTGAGGTAGCCGCGCGCCACGCACTCGACGGGGAACATGTCCAGGCGGCGACAGACCATCGCCCGGCCCGCGACGACGTCGGGGACGAGACCGTCACCCGGCTCGGCGCTGGCCTCGACCGAGACGACGTGGTTGTCGACGAGGTCGGCGAGCTGGTCGAACCACCACAGGCTGAGCTGGGTGAGGACCACACCCTTGTCGGGGATCCCCGGCGTGAGCACGTGGTCGTAGGCCGACACCCGGTCCGAGGCCACGACGAGCACGACGTCGCCCAGCGGGTGGACGCCGCCGAGCGCCGGCAGGTCCGGCAGGTACAGGTCGCGGACCTTGCCGGAGTAGGCGTGCCGCCACCCGGGCAGGTCGAGAGGGCCGCCGGCGAAGGCCTCGGGCGTCTCGGTCGTCACGGCACCTGCACCTCGCCCCGCTCGGCGGCCAGCGCGATGTCCGTGCGGTGGTGGGAGTCCGCGAGGTGGATCTCGGCGACGCTGGCGTAGGCCGCGGCCCGGGCCGCGGCGAGGTCGGCGCCCCGGCCGACCACGGACAGCACCCGGCCGCCGGCGGAGACGAGCGTGCCGTCCTCGGCCGTCGCGGTGCCGGCGTGCAGGACGTGCACACCCGGCAGGGCCTCGGCCGCCTCGATGCCGGTGATCGCATCGCCTCGTCGCGGGGACTCCGGGTAGCCGGTCGCCGCGACGACGACGTTGACCACGGCCTCGGGCGACCAGTGCAGCGGTGCGTGCTGCTCGAGCTCTCCGCGGGCCGCGGCCAGCAGCACGGACGACAACGGGGTCGTCAGGCGGGTCAGGACCGCCTGGATCTCCGGGTCACCGAACCGGGCGTTGAACTCCACCACCCGGGCGCCGCGGGAGGTCAGCGCGAGGCCGACGTAGAGCACGCCGACGAACGGGGTGCCGCGGTGCGCCATCTCGTCGATCGTCGGCTGCGCGATCCGGTCGACGACCTCGGCGACGAGGCCGGACGGCGCCCAGTCCAGCGGGGTGTAGGCACCCATGCCTCCCGTGTTCGGCCCCTCGCCGCCGTCGAACACCCGCTTGAAGTCCTGGGCGGGGACCATCGGGACGACCGAGGCGCCGTCGCACAGGCAGAAGAGCGAGACCTCGGGGCCGTCCAGGTACTCCTCGACGACGACCCGCCCCCCGGGTCGGGCACCGAGGGCCGCCTCCGCGTGCGCCAGCGCCTCCTCGCGGTCGGAGGTGACCACGACCCCCTTGCCGGCCGCCAGGCCGTCGTCCTTGACCACGTGCGGGGCGCCGAACGCGTCCAGGGCGGCGGCGACCTCGTCGCGGGTGGTGCACACGTGGGCCATCGCGGTGGGCACGTTCGCCGCCGCCATGACCTCCTTCGCGAACGACTTCGACCCCTCGAGCCGGGCCGCCTCGGCGGAGGGCCCGAAGACCGGGACACCCGCGTCCCGGACCGCGTCCGCCACCCCGGCGACCAGCGGCGCCTCGGGGCCCACGACGACGAGGTCGGCACCGAGGTCGGTGGCCAGCGCGGCGACCGCGCCGCCGTCGACGGCGTCGACGGGGTGCAGGGTGGCCTCGCGGGCCATCCCCGGGTTCCCGGGGGCCGCGTGCAGCTCGTGCGGCTCGCCCCCGAGGGCGTCTTCCGCGGCGAGGGCATGGAGGATGGCGTGCTCGCGAGCACCGTTCCCGACGACGAGGATCTTCACGGGATCTCAGTGTAGGTGGACGGGCCGGACCCCAGGGGGCCGTCCACGGGACGGCCGGTCCGCGCGCGAGCGACCGGAGAGGTGCCTAGCGTGGTCTGAGGTCGCCGACGCCCTCCACGCCGCCCCCAGGGCGCGCTGCCGACGATCGGACGGTCAGCCCGAGCTCTCCGCCACGCCACCCCTGGATTCCTCGCGTCGAGGGCACGACGGACCCGAGTCAGGAGCGGTCATGACCATCACGGATCTGCAGGGTGTCGCCGGCACGGTGGTGCTGCCGGACGACCCGGCGTACGAGGACGCACGCCACGTCTACAACTTCATGGTGGACAAGCACCCGGAGGCCGTCGTCCGGTGTGCGAACGCCGACGACGTCGCCGCCGTGGTGAACTACGCCCGCACGTCGGGCAAGCCCATCGCGGTGCGCGGCGGGGGGCACAGCGTCCCCGGGTTCGGGACGGCCGACGACGCCGTGGTCGCCGACCTGTCCGCGATCAACCACGTCGAGGTCGATCCCGAGCGTCGCATCGCCCGAGTGGGCGGCGGAGCCACCTGGGGCATGTTCAACGAGGCGGCCGGTGCGCACGGGCTCGCCACGACGGGCGGGATCATCTCCACCACCGGCGTGGGCGGACTGACCCTCGGCGGCGGCATCGGCTACCTGACCCGCGCCCACGCCCTGAGCTGCGACAACGTGAACAGCGTGCAGATCGTGCTGGCTGACGGACGCCAGGTCACGGCCAGCCCGACCCAGGAGCCGGACCTGTGCTGGGCGCTCCGCGGCGGCGGGGGCAACTTCGGCGTGGTGACCGAGTTCGAGTTCGAGCTGCACCCGGTCGGCGACATCTACGGCGGCCCCCTGTTCTTCGAGCTCTCGGACGCCGAGGCCGTCCTGCGGTGGTACCGCGAGTTCGAGGCGGACGCACCCCGCGCCTGGGGCGGGTTCCCGGCCTGGCAGATCGCTCCCCCGCTGCCCTTCGTTCCGGAGGACCGGGTGGGCGAGCCGTTCCTCGCGCTCGTCTCCTGCTTCAACGGCCCCGAGGCGGAGGGCGCGAGGCTGCTGGAGGGGGTGCGGGACGTGGCGACGCCGGTGGCCGAGCACGTGGGCGTCATGCCGTACCCGGCGCTCAACAGCGCCTTCGACGGCCTGGTCCCGCGGGGCCTGCAGCACTACTGGAAGGCGGCGTTCGTGACGGAGCTGACCGACGAGGCCATCGCCGCCCACCTCGAGCACGGCCCGAAGGTGCCCGTCGTGAACTCGACGATGCACCTCTACCCGATCGACGGCGCCGCTCACGACGTGCCCAAGAAGTCGACCGCGTGGGGTCACCGCGACGCCCGCTTCGCCTGCGTCATCGCGGGGATGTGGCCCGACCCGGCCGACAACGAGCGGTGCATCGCCTGGGTCAAGGACTACTACGCGGCGATCGCCCCGCACTCCCAGCAGGGCGGCTACACGAACTTCGCCTCCCCCGACGACGCCGACAAGGTGCGGGAGAACTTCGGCGGCAGCTTCGACAAGCTGCGCCGGGTGAAGCAGGAGTACGACCCGGAGAACCTGTTCCGGATCAACCAGAACATCCCCCCGGCGGGGTGAGCCTCGCCGGACCCGAGCGGCCCGGTCAGGACGGCACGGTCGCGTCCTGACCGGACGCCGCGAGGGAGTCGGCCACGAACCCGGTCCGCACCAGGTCGGCGACCGCGTCCCGCAGCCAGGACACGGCGTCCGGGGACCGGTCGCGCCCGGTGGCCACGGCCTGTCGGATCTCGGTGAACCGCGGCTCCAGCACCCGCACGTCGCCGCGATCCTCGGCCCAGCGGGTCACGGGCTGGCGGATCCCGGCGGCGACGTCGAGACCCTCCGCCTCGAACACGGCCGTCCCCTCCGCGCCCCGGACGAGCTGGGCGTGCCGCAGCGTCCGCGTCAGGGACAGGTCGTAGGCCGACCCCTCCTTGACCCCGATCCGCACCCCGGGGGCGTCGACGTCGGCGGCAGACCTGAGCGGCGAGGACGCGGGGACGGCGAAGACGCCCTCGATGAGGACGTACGGGTCGGTGAACGCCACGTGCTCGGCGCGCTGCGGCTCGGCCGCGAGGAACCCGACGTCGGCCTGGCCGTCCCGGACGGCGGCGAACGCGTCCCGGGCGGCGTCGACGCAGGACAGCTCGATGAACGTGCCGAGGTGGTCGGCCAGGGCACGGGCCAGGTCGACGGTGACGCCGGTGGGCGCCGACGCCGTGCCCTGGGCGAGCACCGGGTTGCCGAGGTTGATCACGGCGCGCAGCGCCCCCGTGGGGGCGAGCACGGCGGCCTCCGCGACGCGGCTCATGCCCGCGCGTGGATCAGGTCGTGGATGGGGATGATCTCGTCACGCCGCGGCCCGACCCCGACGGCGGAGATCCGGCAGCCCGACATCTTCTCGAGCGCCCGCACGTACGCCTGGGCGTTGGTCGGCAGCTCGTCGAAGGACCGGCACTGCGAGATGTCCTCCCACCAGCCGGGCAGTTCCTCGTAGATCGGCGTCGCGTGGTGGAACGCCGACTGGTCGTCCGGCATCTCGTCGTAGCGGGTGCCGTCGACGTCGTAGGCCACGCAGACCGGGATCTTCTCGATGCCGGTCAGCACGTCGAGCTTGGTCACGACGAGGTCGGTGAGTCCGTTGACGCGTGCCGCGTACCGGGCGATGACCGCGTCGTACCAGCCGCAGCGCCGGGCGCGTCCGGTGGTCACGCCGTACTCCCCGCCGGTCTTGAGCAGGTACTCGCCGTTCGCGTCGAACAGCTCGGTGGGGAACGGTCCCTCCCCCACGCGGGTGGTGTACGCCTTGATGACGCCGATGATCGAGTCGATCCGGGTCGGCCCGACGCCGGACCCCGTGACGGCGCCGCCGGCCGTCGCGTTCGACGACGTCACGAACGGGTAGGTGCCGTGGTCGACGTCGAGCATGGTCGCCTGGCCGCCCTCGAAGAGGACGTTGTGACCGGCGTCCAGGGCCTGGTTCAGCGCGAGCCCGGTGTCGGCGACCATCGGCCGCAGCCGTTCGGCGTGCCCGAGCAGCTCCTCGACGACCTCGTCGACGTCGACGGCGCGACGGTTGTAGACCTTCACCAGCAGGTGGTTCTTCTGGTCGAGCGCGCCCTCGACCTTCTCGCGCAGGATCTTCGGGTCGAACAGGTCGGCGACCCGGATGCCCACGCGGTTGATCTTGTCGGCGTAGGCCGGGCCGATGCCCCGCCCGGTGGTGCCGATGCGCCGCTTGCCGAGGAACCGCTCGGTGACCTTGTCCACCGTGCGGTGGTACGAGGCGATGACGTGCGCACCGGAGGACACCATCAGCTTGGAGGTGTCGACGCCGCGGGCCTCGAGCGCGTCCAGCTCCTCGAAGAGGACGTCGATGTCCACCACGACGCCGTTGGCGATGACCGGGGTGACACCGGGGGACAGGATGCCCGAGGGCAGGAGGTGCAGGGCGTACTTCTCGTCGCCGATCACCACCGTGTGCCCGGCGTTGTTGCCCCCGTTGAACTTGACCACGTAGTCGACGCGGTCACCGAGGAGGTCCGTCGCCTTCCCCTTGCCCTCATCGCCCCACTGGGCGCCGACGAGCACCACGGCTGGCATGGATCAACTCTCCTCGTTCGTCGATGAGACCCGGAGGATCCCGCCGGGCCTCGCCAGAGTTTACCCGGCCATGACCTGGTGTCCCAGACAGCGCGCCCTAGGCGGGTCGGGGACGCTGCGGCAGCTCGACCGACGCGCCACCCGTGGCCGTGTCGGACTGCTCGCAGTGGTGGTCGGTGTCGATCCGGAAGAGGTCGAGCGCGCCGCACACCTCGAGCACGAAGAGGTCGCGGTCGTCGGCGCCGCGCAGGACCGTGGCCCCGCCGCGCCTGCGGCCCGCGTCGGCGAGCGAGATGAGGAACGCCGCGCCGGTGGAGTCCATGAAGGTCACCCGGCACATGTCGATCACCAGCAGCTGGCGGCGGAGGCCGACGACGCGCGCCGCGATCTCGGGGAACTGGTCCCGTTCGGCGAGGTCGAGGTCGCCGGCGATCACGAGCGTCGTCGTCGTGGAGGACGTCGCGATCTCGATCATGTGCGCGAGCCTACCGTCGCACCCCGGAGTTCCGCGCCTCGGGACGGCGAGGGCCGCGTCCGCGTGGCAGGCCCGCGGGCCGCCCTGGGAGGATGACGCCATGAACCCTCTCACCGACAACCTGCTGTCCGGACCCGACCCGACGCTCCTGCCCGACGACCACGCGGCGGTGCGGGAGGCCCTGGAGACCGGTGAGGACCCGGCGGTCCTGGCGGCGGCGCACCCGGCGGCCAGCACGGCCTGGGCCGTCCTGGCCGAGCAGACCCTCGCGGGCGGCGACGACGTCACCCGCTCCGTGACGGCCTACGCCTACGCACGGACCGGCTACCACCGGGGCCTGGACGCCCTGCGCCGGGCGGGGTGGCGCGGCCAGGGACCGGTGCCGGTCGACCACACCCCGAACCAGGGGTTCCTGCGGGCCCTGCTGGCGCTGTCGGAGGCCGCCGCGCGGATCGGCGAGACGGACGAGGCGGAGCGCTGCGCGCAGCTCCTGACGGACTCCGGGGTCGCGGCCGCCGACGTCCGCGCGCTGCGCTGACCCCGTCCCGGCCCAGCCGCCCGGCGCGCCGGCGCCGGGCCGGCTACGCGGGTCCTGACCCGCTGGTCAGGTCGGGGCGCAGCTTGGCCCAGACCAGCTTGCCCGACGCGCTGGGCCGCCATCCCCAGTCCGCCAGGCGTTCGACGATCTGCATGCCGAACCCGCCGAGCCGGTTCGGGTGCCCGTCCGTGGCGACCGGTGGCGCCGGGTTGGAGTCCTCGACCTCGATGCGCAGGCCGTCCCCCGTGTCGAACAGCCGGAGCGCGATGTTGCCCCAGCCGTGCAGCACGCCGTTGGCGACCAGCTCGCTCACGACGAGCTCGGCCGCCGCGGACTCCGCCAGCCCCCACGCCTGCGAGGTGCGCAGCACCGCGTGGCGGGCACGGCCGATGGCACCCGGTTCGCTCGGCAGCAGCCAGCGGCGCGAGCGCGGGCTCAGCGCCGTGACCCGCTGGTCGGCCTCCGGGTCGGGGACCCGCACCACGACGATCGCGACGTCGTCCTCGGGCGAGTCGGCCAGTCGGGACAGCAGCTCCTCCCCGACCCCCGCGGCGTCGCGGGCCGTGATGCGCCCGGACATCTCCGTCAGCGTCTCCAGCCCGCGCTTGAGGGACCGGTCGCGGCGCTCGATGAGCCCGTCGGTGTAGAAGACCAGCACGTCCCCGCGCCGCAGGACCTCGTGGCCGGTCTCGCGAGGCTCGTCGCCGAAGCCGACGAGCCTGCCGCCCGCGCCGTTCAGCAGGCGTGTGGTGCCGTCCCGCAGCAGCAGCGGCGGGAGGTGCCCGGCGCGGGTGTACTCCAGGCCCCAGCTGTCGTCCTCGGTCCGGTGCTGCAGCGCGGCGTAGACCATCGACGCCGGCCGCGGCACCCGCATCCCGGCCACGAGCTGGTCGACGCGGTCCAGCACGGTCCCCGGGGTCGTCAGCTCGTACGCGTAGGCGCGCACCACGGACCGCAGCTGACCCATCGCCGCGGCCGCCTCGACGTCGTGCCCGACGACGTCGCCGATCACCAGCCCGACCGTCCCGTCGGTGATCTGGAGGACGTCGTACCAGTCCCCGCCCACCTGCGCGTGCTCGGCGTTCGGCGCGTAGTAGGTCCAGACGTCCAGCCCGGTCACGTCCGCCTGCTCGGGCAGCATGGCGCGCTGCAGGGCCTCGGCGAGCCGGTGCTCGCGCGCGTACAGCCGCGCGTTGTCGATCGCGGTGCCGGCGCGGCGGGCCACGACCTCGACCACGGTGGACACGTGGTCCAGCCCCGGCGCGGGGCCCGGCTCCGGCACGGGTTCGTCCCCGTCCCAGGTGACGAGGAGACCGAGCACACGACGTCGGCCGGCCACCGCGTGCACGACGGCCTCCCGGGGCACCGCGCCCGTCTCGGCGACGACCCGGTGCATCAGGTCCCGCCGCAACCACCCCGCGGCCGAGGACGGGTCGAACCGGCCCTCGAGGCTCAGCCGCACCGGCCCGTCGACGGCGCCGTCGAGCAGCTGCTGCACGTCGTCCACCACGGGCTCGGAAACCTCGGACACGCCCCCCGTGAGGGCGGGTTCGAGCCGGTCGTGGGTCCGGTCCTCGGGGACGTAGCGCGTGTGACGCCGGCCGCGACCCGACGGCGGGGACGCGACGTCGACGCCGTCGGCGAAGAGCAGCCCGTCGTCGTTGACGTAGAACCCCGCCCAGGGCACCAGGGAACGCAGCAGGTCGGCGATGTCCCGCAGTGCGAACGGGTACTCCAGGTCGCCGAGGAGATCGGTGGTCTGCGCGATGAGGTCCAGGTCGGCGCGCTGCCGGCGTTCGACCTCCAGCGACGCCAGCTGCGCCGCCTGCTGGTCGACGTACTCGGAGACGTCGGTCGTGACGCCGATCCAGTACTCGGGGAGCCCGTGGTCGGTCGGCAGCGGGGTGACGTCGACCTGCAGCCACGTGGTGCCGCCGTCGCTGCGACGGGTGCTGACGATCCTCCGCATCGCGCGGCCGGCCTTGAGGTCCTCCTGGGCGGCGGTGCGCTGGGGGTCGTCCTCAACGAGCGCGAGCAGGGAGTTCGGGCCGAGGAGCGCCAGCTCCTCGATGCCGACGCCACCCAGCTCCTCGAACGCCCGGTTGACCCAGAGCACGGGCATGCCGAGGCTCCAGGCACCCGTGACGAAGGCCGGGACGGTCGTGACGGACAGCGCGGCCGCGAGCCGGGAGGCGGGAACGGGGAGAACGTCGGCGGACGAACCGGGCATTTGGTCCATTGCCCCCTCCCTTCTCAAGGTCTCGCGGCCAGGTTGGTGCATCGGGGGGCCATTCAACCGTAGATTGGTGTCCGCCGAGACGTGAGGTGAGCGAAAGCTCGAGGAAGGAGCACCGTGCAGGACGCATCCAATGCGGCGCACCCCCCGGACGACGGGGACGGTGACAAGAACGCGGCGCCCCAGATCGGCGACCCCGCGAGCATCCATGTGATCGTGGGGAGCTCACGCGCTCGCGTGGTCCTCTCGGGCGAGATCGACGCCGACGTCAGCTCCGAGCTGGGCGAGGCCATCTCCGACGCGGAGGCCTCCGGGCTGCCGGTCGAGATCGACGCCCACCACGTGACCTTCATGGACTCCTCCGGCGTGGCCTTCCTGGCGCGCCTCGCCTCGCGCAGCCCGCACACGGTGCGCATCCTGCGCGCACCGCCGACGGTGCGCTTCCTGCTGGAGGTCACACGGATCGGCGAGCTGCTGGAGATCGTCGACGACGACCCCGGCGTCGACCTGGACATCACCTCGGCCCAGCACTGAGCCTGCACGCACCGACGCCCCGCCGCTCCGAGGAGCGGCGGGGCGTCGGTGCGTCGGTGCGTCAGCGGAGGCTGATCACATCTTGTGACCGGCCGAGCGCAGCCACTGGCAGGCCTCGACGATGCGGGCCGCCATGCCGGCCTCGGCCTTCTTGCCCCAGGCGCGCGGGTCGTAGGCCTTCTTGTTGCCGACCTCGCCGTCGATCTTCAGCACGCCGTCGTAGTTGGTGAACATGTGCTCGACGACGGGACGCGTGAACGCGTACTGGGTGTCGGTGTCGATGTTCATCTTGATGACGCCGTTGTCGACCGCCTCGGCGACCTCCTCGGCGGTGGAGCCCGACCCGCCGTGGAACACGAGGTCGAACGGGTTCTCCTTGCCGATCTCGTCACCGACGGCCTTCTGGATCTCGCCGAGGATCGCCGGGCGCAGCTTGACGGCGCCGGGCTTGTAGACGCCGTGCACGTTGCCGAAGGTGAGCGCCGTCAGGTAGCGGCCCTTCTCACCGGCACCGAGCGCCTTGACCGTGGCCAGGCCGTCCGCCGGCGTCGTGTAGAGCTTCTCGTTGATCTCCGCGACGTGGCCGTCCTCCTCGCCGCCGACGACGCCGATCTCGACCTCGAGGAGGGTGCGAGCCGCCTGCGAGAGCTCGAGCAGCTCCTCGGCGATGACGAGGTTCTCCTCCAGCGGGATGTCCGACCCGTCGAACATGTGGGACTGGAAGGTCGGGTTCTTGCCGGCCTTGACCTGCTCGGCCTCGAGCGCGAGGAGCGGGCGCACCCAGGAGTCCAGGTTCTTCTTGACGCAGTGGTCGGTGTGGATCGCGATGTTGACCGGGTAGTTCTTCGCGACCTCGTGCGCGTAGGCGGCCAGCGCCAGCGACCCGGCGACGCGGTCCTTCACCGTCGAGCCCGAGCCGTACTCCGAACCACCCACGGAGACCTGGATGATGCCGTCCGACTCCGCCTCGGCGAAGCCCTGCAGGGCTGCGGTGATGGTCTGGGACGACGTGATGTTGACGGCGGGGTAGGCGAACTTGCCGGCCTTCGCCCGGTCGATCATCTCGGCGTAGACCTCGGGGGTTGCGATAGGCATCTGCGGTACTCCAATGAGGGGACGTACGAGGGACGACGCAGGCGGGCGACGTCCCACCGTCGCTGGTGGCCGGCGAGCACGCAGCCCACATGCATCCGGATTTTCTCACGTCCGACGCATCACCGTCACATGGCGTCGCACAGGATGAGACGGTCGCCCGGGTCATCGGTGGCGCGACGGGACGTCACGGGCGGTTCACAGATGCTGCGACGCCCAGGCGTGCAGGGCGATCGCCGCCGCGGCGCCGGCGTTCAACGACCGTGTCGACCCGTGCTGGGTGATGTGGACGACGACGTCGCACACCGCCTGCGCCTGCGGGGTCAGCCCGTCGGACTCCTGGCCGAGGAGCAGCACGCACCGCGGCGGCAGCTCGCGGCGCTCGAGCGCCACCGAGCCCGGCACGTTGTCCACGCCGACCACGGGCAGGCGTTCGCCGGCCGCCCACGCGGCGAAGGACTCGGCGTCCGGGTGGTGCTGGACGTGCAGGTAGCGGTCGGTGACCATCGCACCGCGCCGGTTCCACCGCCGCCGGCCCACGATGTGCACGCCGGCGACGTTGAAGGCGTTGGAGGTGCGCACCACGGAGCCGATGTTCAGGTCGTGCGCCCAGTTCTCGATCGCGACGTGCAGCTGCCGGTCCGCCGGACGACGTCGGTCCATGTCCGCCACGATCGCCTCGACCGACCAGTAGCGGTACGCGTCGACGACGTTGCGCCGGTCGCCGTGCTCGAGCAGCTCGGGGTCGTAGCGCGGGTCGTCGGGCCAGGGCCCGGCCCACGGACCGACGCCGACGACCCGGTCACTCATCGCCGTCCCGCGTGGACTCCCACCAGAACAGCGCGCCGACCACCGCGGCCCCCGCGAGGGCGAGCAGCAGGGGGCCGACGACGGCGCTCGCGTCGTCCGGGGCCAGCAGCCCGCCGTCGGCGTCCTGCCACGGCCACAGGGCCCGCAGCGAGCCGATCATGAGCCCGGCGAGCACCGCCATCGTGCCCTGCCGCCGGTGCTCGAGCAGCCAGTGCAGCAGCTTCACGAACGAGGCCAGGCCGACGGCGGCACCGACGACGAACGCGCCCAGGAAGGCCAGGTCGCGGTTCTCGACGGCCTGCTGGACCGGGATGTACAGCCCGAGGATCACCAGCAGCGTCGACCCCGAGACGCCCGGCAGCACGAGCGCGTTGATCGCGACCGCCGCCGACCCGGCGACGTACCACAGCGAGGGGTCGACGACCTGCGACGGCGGCAGCCCGACGAAGAAGAACCCGACCACGGCGGCACCCAGCAGCAGCACGGCGTCCAGCGGCCGGAACCGGCGGGGCATCATGCTCAGCGGCACGAGCACCGACACCGCGATCATGCCGAAGAACACCGACCGCACCGGGACCGGGTTCTCCTCGAGCAGCGGGGCGATCGTGTTCAGCGAGGCGAGGAGCACCACCACCATGCCGCCCAGCACGGGGGCGAGGAAGCGCCAGTCCACCGCCCGCAGCGCCCGGCCGGCCGGGCGCAGCCCGTGCCCCTGCGCCACGCCCTGGACCAGCTCGCGGCCGGCGTGCACGACCTGGCTCGCCGCGGCCAGCAGCTGGTCGTACAGACCCGTGATGAGCGCGACGGTCCCGCCGGAGATGCCGGGGACGGACTCGGCCATGCCGACCAGCCCGCCGCGGGCCGCCAGGCCCGGGGCGGAGCGCCAGCTCGTGCCGGACGCGGGGGCCGCGTGGCGGCGGACGGCACCGGTGTGGGTGGGAGGATCTGCGTGCTCGTCGGTCACGCTCGAAGCCTACGGGCTACCGTGTCTGCCATGACCGAGCGGAAGATCGAGTGCTGGCTGACCGACATGGACGGCGTCCTCGTGCACGAGGGCGAGGCCATCGACGGCGCGGCGGAGTTCATCGACGCCCTCCGGGAGAAGAAGCGCCGCTTCCTGGTGCTCACGAACAACTCGATCTTCACCCCGCGCGACCTGGCCGCCCGGCTCGCCACGTCGGGGGTCGAGGTGCCGGAGGAGTCCATCTGGACCTCGGCTCTCGCCACCGCCACGTTCCTCGCCGAGCAGGTGCCCGGCGGGTCGGCGTACGTCATCGGCGAGGCGGGGCTGACCACCGCCCTGCACGAGGCGGGGTACACCCTCACCGACACCGAACCCGACTACGTCGTGCTCGGCGAGACCCGCACCTACTCGTTCGAGGCGATCACCAAGGCGGTCCGGCTCATCAAGGGGGGCGCGCGGTTCATCGCCACGAACCCGGACACCACCGGGCCGTCGCCCGAGGGGCCGCTGCCGGCCACCGGTTCCGTGGCGGCGATGATCACGGCCGCCACCGGCCGCTCGCCCTACTACGTGGGCAAGCCGAACCCGATGATGTTCCGCTCGGCCCTCAACCGCATCGAGGCCCACTCGGAGACGACGGCCATGATCGGCGACCGCATGGACACCGACATCGTGGCCGGGATCGAGGCCGGCCTGGAGACGTTCCTGGTGCTGACCGGGACGACCGTGGAGGACGAGGTCGACGAGCACCCGTTCCGCCCGTCCCACGTCGTGGAGTCCGTCGCGGACCTCGTCGACCGCGTCTGACCCGAGGGGCGCCCGCCCCGTCACTCCACCGCCGTCTCCGCTGTGGGCATGAAATCTACGGCCCATGACCGGTGCGGGGCGGCAGATTTCATACCCACAACGCGAGGGTCAGCCGTTCAGGCCGAGGTCCTCGAGGTCGAAGAGGTAGTGGTACGGCACCCCGAGCGCCTCGATCTTCTCCCCGGCCCCGGTGGCGCGGTCGACGATCGTGGCGCAGCCGAGCACCTCGGCACCGGCCCCGCGCAACGCCTCGATCGCGGTGATCGGCGATCCGCCGGTCGTGGTGGTGTCCTCCAGCACGACGACCTTGCGCCCCGTGACGTCCGGCCCCTCGATCTGCCGCTGCATGCCGTGGGCCTTGGCCTCCTTGCGCACGACGAAGGCGTCGAGGTCCTGCCCGCGGGAGGCCGCGGCGTGCAGCAGCGCGTCCGCGATGGGGTCCGCACCGAGGGTCAGTCCCCCGACGGCGTCGACCTCGGCGGTCCCGAGCCCGACCTCCTCGAGGTGGTCCAGCAGGACGTGCCCGACCAGCGGGGCCGCACGGTGGTGCAGGGTGATGCGACGCAGGTCGACGTAGTAGTCGGCCTCCTTGCCGGAGGAGAGCGTCACCTTCCCGTGCACGACGGCGAGGTCCTTGACGAGCTGCAGCAGCTGCTCGCGGGGGGTCGGGGAGAAGTCGGCGGAAGTCACGGGTACCAGGGTACGGGGGCGCGTCAGCGGTAGTGCCCGACGGCGCGCACCGCCCAGCGGGGCATCGCGCGCAGCAGCGCGGCGGCCGCCTTGTAGCGCACCGAGGGCGTGGAGATGACGACGCCGCGGCGCACGTCCGCGAGCGCCTCGGCCGCCACGTCGGCGGCGTGCAGCCAGGCGCCGTCCGGCAGGACCTCCGTGCTCAGGCCGGCACGGTCGTGGAACTCCGTGCGGGTGAAGCCGGGGCAGAGCACGGTCGCGGTGACACCGGTCCCCTTCAGCTCGACGGCCAGCCCCTCGGTGAAGGTCCGTACGTAGGCCTTGGCGGCGGCGTAGCTGCCGCCCGCCGTCAGGGCCGCCACCGAGGCGACGTTGAGCACGGCACCCCGGCCGCGCGGGACCATCTGACCGACGGCGGCGTGGGACAGCACCATGACCGCCCGGACCATGACGTCGACGGCGTCGAGCTCGATGTCCAGGTCCCCGGCGACGAACCGCTGCGCGGGGGCGAAACCGGCGTTGTTGACCAGCAGGCCGACCGGACGGCGGTCGTCCTCCGGGTCCGCGCCGGTCACGGTGAGCCGCTCGGCGACCCGGGTGACGTCGTCGTGGCGCGCCAGGTCCGCCTGGATCACCTCGACGTGGACACCGGCCGCGGCCCGGATCTGTCCGGCGACGCGGTCGAGCCGCTCGCCGTCACGGGCGACGAGGACGAGGTCGTGGCGAGCGGTGGCGAGCTGCCAGGCGATCTCGAGTCCGAGACCGGCGGTCGCACCGGTGACGAGCGCAGTACCCATGACGGCACTCTATGTGTCCTAGGGTGCTCGCGTGCGCATCGCCACGTGGAACGTGAACTCCGTCCGCACGCGGCTGGACCGCGTGCTGGCCTTCCTGGAACGGTCCGGGACGGACGTGCTGGCCGTCCAGGAGACCAAGTGCCGGGACGACCAGTTCCCCCACCGGGCCTTCGAGGAGGCGGGGTACGAGGTGGCGCACACCGGCTACCACCAGTGGAACGGCGTGGCCGTGGTCTCCCGGGTGGGTGTCGAGGACGTGGCGACGTCGTTCCCGCACCAGCCCACGTTCGCCAAGCCCGACGAGGAACCGCGTCTCGAGGCCCGCGCCCTCGGGGCCACCTGCGGCGGCGTGCGGGTCTGGTCGCTGTACGTGCCGCACGGCCGCGCGCTGGACGACCCGCACTACGCCTACAAGCTGGCCTGGCTGGAAGGCCTGCGCACCGACGCCGAGCAGTGGCTGGCGGCGGACCCCGGGGCGCAGCTCGCCCTGCTCGGCGACTGGAACGTCATCCCCCGCGACACCGACGTCTGGGACGTCACGGCGTTCGAGGGCAGGACCCACGTGTCGGCCGCCGAGCGGGCGGCGTTCGAGGCCTTCGGACCTGCGGGGTACACGGAGGTGACGCGCGAGCACCTGCCCGCGCCGCACACGTACACCTACTGGGACTACCAGCAGCTCGCGTTCCCGCGGGACAAGGGGCTGCGCATCGACTTCGCGTACGCCTCGCCGGCGCTGCGCGACCGGGTCACCGGTGCGACGGTCGACCGGGGCGAGCGACGCGGCAAGGGCGCCAGCGACCACGTGCCGGTGATGCTCGACCTGGTCTGAGGCGCCGAGGTGACGGCCGGTCCGGATCGATGTCACGCCGGCCGCCGCGGCGTGTCGGGAGGGCCCCCTCCCTCGCCTCGCTAGGCTCGTGAATGTCTTCACAAGCCTGATGCGAGGAGTCGCCGTGGGTACGCAGATCGATGCCTCCGCCGCCGTGGGCGAGTACGTCGCCCGGGCCGACTGGCGGGTGCACGCCAACGCCAACCAGGGCTACTCCCTCGGTGGCCTCGTCCTGAACGTCGCGGGCAAGACGATCGCGAACTACTGGCTCGACGAGGTGTTCTCCCCCGAGCTGGCCGCCGCGCACCGGCAGGGCGACCTGCACGTCCACGACCTCGACGTGCTCGGCGGCTACTGCGCCGGGTGGTCGCTGCGCCAGCTGCTGTCCGAGGGGTTCGGCGGGGTCGCGGGGGCGGTCGCCTCCTGGCCGCCCCGGCACCTGAGCTCGGCGCTCGGGCAGATCGTCAACTTCTTCGGCACGCTGCAGAACGAGTGGGCGGGGGCCCAGGCCTTCAGCTCCTTCGACACCCTGCTGGCCCCGTACGTCCACGTCGACCGCCTCAGCCAGGCCGAGGTCACCCAGGCCCTGCAGGAGTTCGTCCACAACCTCAACGTGCCGTCCCGCTGGGGCACCCAGACGCCGTTCACCAACCTGACCTTCGACCTCACCTGCCCGCCCGACCTCGCCGACGAGCACCCCGTCGTCGGCGACGACGTCCTCGACGTCACCTACGGCGACCTGCAGGCCGAGTCCGACATGATCAACCGGGCGTTCGTGGCCGTCATGTCCGCCGGGGACGCCGCCGGCCGGGTGTTCACCTTCCCGATCCCGACGTACAACATCACGCCGGACTTCGACTGGGACTCCGAGATCTCCGAGGAGATCTTCGAGATGACCGCGCGGTACGGCACGCCGTACTTCCAGAACTTCATCAGCTCCGACCTGAACCCCGGCGACGTGCGCTCGATGTGCTGCCGCCTCCAGCTCGACCTGCGCGAGCTGCTCGCGCGCGGCAACGGGCTGTTCGGGTCCGGCGAGCAGACCGGCTCGCTCGGCGTGGTCACGATCAACTGCGCCCGGCTCGGGCACGTCCACGGCCCGGACCGCGAGGCGCTGTACGCGGCGCTGGACCGCCTCGTCGACCTCGCCGCCGACGGTCTCGAGGCACGCCGCGAGACGGTCCAGCGGCTCATGGACGGCGGGCTGTACCCCTGGACGCGGCGCTACCTCGGGACGCTCGACGCCCACTTCTCCACCATCGGCGTCAACGGGGTCAACGAGATGATCCGCAACGCCACCGCCGACACCGAGGACATCACCACGCCGGCCGGGCACGCCACGGCCCTCGAGCTGCTCGACCACCTGCGCACGCGCCTCGTCGAGATCCAGGAGCGCACGGGCCACCTGTACAACCTGGAGGCGACCCCTGCCGAGGGCACGACCTACCGGTTCGCCCGCGAGGACCGCGCCCGCTACCCGGGGATCCTGCAGGCCGGGACCCCGGAGCAGCCGTACTACACGAACTCCACCCAGCTCCCGGTCGGCTTCACCGACGACCCGTTCGAGGCACTCGCCCGCCAGGACGAGCTGCAGCGGCGCTACACGGGCGGCACGGTGCTGCACCTCTACCTGGGCGAGCAGATGTCCGGCGCCGAGTCGTGCCGCCTGCTCGTGCGCCGTGCCCTGGAGAACCACCGGCTGCCCTACCTCACGGTGACGCCGACGTTCTCGATCTGCGCCACGCACGGCTACCTCGCGGGCGACGTGCGGTCCTGCCCGACCTGCGGCGCCGGGACCGAGGTGTGGACCCGGGTGATGGGGTACTTCCGCCCCGTGGCGTCCTTCAACACCGGCAAGCAGGGCGAGTACGCCGAGCGCGTGCCGTTCCGGGAGCCCGCGGCCTCCCGGGAGCCCGCGGCGGTGACCGTCGATGTCGCCTGACGCGCCGGCCCGGGCACCGCTGCGCATCGCCGGCTTCGTGCCGTTCTCGACGGTCGACCGGCCCGGTCGTCTGGTCGCCACCGCGTTCACCCAGGGATGCCCGTGGCGGTGCACCTACTGCCACAACCCCTCCCTGATCGACCCCCGGCGGCGGCCCGGTGCGACCTGGTCGGAGGTCCTCGAGCTGCTGCGCAAGCGCCGCAGCCTCCTGGACGGCCTGGTGATCTCCGGCGGTGAACCCACCCTCCAGCCCGGCCTGGCGGACGCCTGCCGCGACGTCCGCGACCTCGGGCTCGAGGTCGGCGTGCACTCCGGCGGCCCCTGGCCGACCCGGCTCGCCCGCGTGCTGCCCCTGGTGGACTGGGTCGGCCTGGACATCAAGGCGGTGCCGGACCGGTACGAGCTCGTCACCGGAGCGGCACCGTCCGGGCGGGCGGCGTGGGAGTCGGCCCGGCTCGTGGTCGAGTCCGGGGTCGACCACGAGATCCGCACCACCGTCGACCCCACCGTGCACACCCGCGAGGACGTCCTGGCGATCGGCGCGCGCCTCACCGCGCTCGGCGTCCGCCGGTGGGTGCTGCAGGAGGCGCGACCGGACGGCGCACGGGCCGGGTGGGTGCGCCGCCTGGACCGCCGACGGCTGTCCGACGTGCTGCGCGAGGACGACCTGCCGGGCGTCGAGCGCCGCGTGGGGGTCTGAACCGCCCGGACCCGGAAGGAGCGCCCGGCTCGGTAGGTTGGCTCCCATGACCGAGCGCCCCGAGGACGACCTCTCCTTCGCCTCGCCCGGCCCGGAGGCGTCCGGCCCCGCCCCGGACGGGACGCGGGGTCCGGCCCGTCCCTCCCCCGGCCCGGCACCGACGGGCGCGTCGGACCGCCGGCCGGTGGACCCCGGGGCCCGCTGGGGCGTCCCCGGACCCACGCCGGCCGAGCGCGCCGCGGCGCGGCGCCGGGCCCGGATCTGGGTGCTGTCGGTCCTCGCCCTGATCCTGCTCGTGGTCGGCGGCGCCGTGGGGGCCTCCTACCTGACGACGAGCACGCGCGAGGAGGCGTGGGAACCCGTCGCGGCCGACGTCACCGCGCCGGAGACCGTCAACGCCGTGCAGCTCGTCCTCGGCTCGTGCCTCGCCGAGGCCCCGACCGACGGCGCCGTGGGACGCGTCGAGGTGGTGCCGTGCGGCGAGCCGCACGCGGCCGAGGTGGTCGGGCGCACCGACGCGTCGGCGGACGCCGTCTGGCCCGGCGCGGACGAGGCGGCGGCCCGCACCGCGCGGGGCTGCACCCCGGACCTCCTGGGCCCGCAGGCGCGCGCGGACGACTCCACACGGGTCGAGCTGGTGGTCTGGGCGCCGAGCGAGGAGTCCTGGGCCGCCGGGGACCGCACGGGGCTGTGCGTGGCCGTCGTGGACGGCACGCGGACCGGCTCGCTCCTGGACTGAGCGGCCGGGAACGTCATCGGATCGGTGCCCGATCTTCACCTCCCCGGCACCCCGGATGGGTCGATCGCCCGATCCCGGCCCTCGGTCGACGGCCGTTTCCGACGGTTCCGGCGCGCCGTGTCCGTCATGTCGGACAGCGTCCCGCCGCCGGATCCCTTCACACCGCCTCCACCATCGGCGCAGGAGGTGACCGTTATCTGACCGTGACCTCCGACCGTTTCGGGGCTAGCGTCCTGTCGTCGCCCGGAGACCGGGCGGCGACCGGCCCGGTGCCCAGTGCTGCCGACGGGACGGCCCACCGGAGCACCGACGGCAGCAGCGGGAGACCCAGGTTCTTCGGGTGACGTCAGCGCCACCCTCGGGGTGAAGCCGTCCATCGGCGGCAGGCCACCACTTCTCGGCCTAACCCGACAGCTCATCTCGCCGGCTGGAGGAGTACCCCATGTCCACACCCTCGCTGGATGCTGCGCGCCCGCAGGGTGCCGTGCGCACCCCCAGGAAACGCCACGCCGCCGTCGCCATGACGCTCACGGCGGCCCTCGCCGGCGGCACGCTGGTCGCCGGCGCCGGATCGGCCGCCGCCGACGACGCGCTCACGACCACCACGGACGAGACCGTCGCCGACGAGACCACCTCGGCCGGCACGACCACCACGGACGCGACCGACACGTCGGTCTCCGACGGCACCGCGACCCCGACGCCGGAACCCGTCGTCGAGGACACCGCGTCGCCCGAGCCGACGACCACCACGGACGGGACGACCACGACGCCGACCGAGGAACCGGCCGCCGAGGACACCGGCACCGCCACCGAGGAGCCCGTCGTCGTGAGCACGACGCCCGACGTCTCGGTGTCGAAGTCCCGCAGCACCGGCCGCAAGGGACAGGGCCACACCCGCCCCCGCTACACGGTCCGCGCGACCGCGGACGGCGAGGCGTTCGCCGGCCGGGTCCGGCTCTACGTCCAGGGCACCAAGGTCGCGGTCAAGAGCCTCGACGGGGACGGCACGATCCACTTCCGCCCCGGGTTCTCCCACTACGACGTCGGCCGCAACGGCATCCGCGTCGTCGTCGCGCCGGCCGCCTCCACCGGGTTGGAGCAGGTGACGAAGCACCGCAGGGTGTGGATCAAGCCCAAGGCGACGACCAACATGTACGTCTCCAAGAGCCGTCACACGGCCACGAAGGGCAAGTGGCACACCCGCCCGAAGTACACGGTGAAGCTGCGCAAGTGGGGCGAGCCCGTCCAGGGCCGGGTGCGCCTGTTCATCTCCGGCGACAAGGTCGCCGTGAAGAAGACCAACAAGTACGGGGTCGTCCGGTTCCGGCCGGGGCTCGGCAAGTACGACCTGGGCAAGAACAGGATCCGCGTCGTCGGGGTGCCGGCCCGGGCCGAGGGACTCAAGAAGTCGACCAAGTACCGGAAGGTCCACGTCAAGCCGAAGATGACCCGCGGCCAGAAGGTCGTCCGGGTGGCCCACAACTACATCGGGCACCGGTACTCGTGGGGCGGCACGTCGCCCGCCACCGGGTTCGACTGCTCGGGGTTCACGTCCTACGTGTACAAGAAGGCGATCGGCAAGACCCTGCCGCGCTCGTCGTCGGCCCAGGCCTCCCTCGGCACGCGCGTCTCGCGCAGCAACGCCCGGCAGGGCGACCTGGTCTACTCGCCGGGGCACATCGGGATCTACGCCGGCAACGGCCGGATCATCGAGTCGGCCCGTCCGGGCGTCGGCGTGGTGAAGCGCCAGATCTGGCAGAGCAGCCCGCGGTTCATCCGCATCTGACCGGCACCGGTCCGGGCGCCGCGAGCGCCCGACGGCCCCGCCTTCCGCACGGAGGGCGGGGCCGTCGTCGTCCCGGCGACGATCAGGCCAGCGAGAGCCCCTCGGCACCCTCGACGCGGTCGACGACGACGGTGTCCCCGTCGGCCGTCTCGCCGGACAGCAGCCGGCGGGCCAGCCGGTCGCCGATCTCGCGCTGGACGAGCCGCCGCAGCGGGCGGGCGCCGTAGGCGGGGTCGTACCCCTCGACCGCCAGCCACCGGCGGGCGGACGGCGTCACGTCGAGCGTGATGCGCCGGTCGGCCAGCCGCTGGGCGAGCGCCGCGACCTGCAGCTCGACGATCCGTCCCAGCTCGTCGAGGGACAGCGCGTCGAAGAGGACCACGTCGTCCAGCCGGTTGAGGAACTCGGGCTTGAAGGCCGTGCGCACCGCCGTCATGACGCTCTCGCGCTTGGCCTCCTGGTCCATCACCGGGTCGACGAGGAACTGCGAGCCGAGGTTCGAGGTCAGCACCAGGATGGTGTTGCGGAAGTCGACGGTGCGGCCCTGGCCGTCGGTGAGGCGACCGTCGTCGAGCACCTGCAGCAGGATGTCGAAGACCTCGGGGTGGGCCTTCTCCACCTCGTCGAGCAGCACCACGGAGTAGGGCCGGCGGCGCACGGCCTCGGTGAGCTGCCCGCCCTCCTCGTAGCCGACGTACCCGGGGGGTGCGCCGACCAGCCGCGCCACCGAGTGCTTCTCGGAGTACTCGGACATGTCGATGCGCACCATGGCGCGCTCGTCGTCGAAGAGGAACTCGGCCAGGGACTTGGCGAGCTCGGTCTTGCCGACACCGGTCGGCCCGAGGAACAGGAAGGACCCGGTGGGCCGGTCGGGGTCCGCCACCCCGGCCCGCGAGCGCCGCACGGCGTCGGACACGGAGCGCACCGCCGCCTGCTGCCCGATGAGCCGCTCGCCGAGCACGTCCTCCATGTGCAGGAGCTTCTCGGTCTCCCCCTGGAGCATGCGGCCGGCGGGGATGCCGGTCCAGGCCGAGACGACCTCGGCGACCTCGTCCGCCCCGACCTTGTCGGCGATCATCGGCGTCTCGTGCGCCGCCTCCTCGGCCGCCTCCTCGGAGGCCTCGGCCTGCTCGGCCTCGACGAGCTCGCGCTCGACCTGCGGGATCTCCCCGTAGAGCAGGCGCGCGGCGGACTCGAGGTCGCCCTGGCGCTGCAGGCGGTCGGCCTCGGTGCGCAGCTCGTCGATGCGGGCGCGCAGGTCGCCCACCCGGTTGTGGCCGGCCTTCTCGGCCTCCCAGCGCGCGGTGAGGGCGGCGAGCTCCTCGCGGCGATCGGCCAGGTCGGCGCGCAGCTTCTCCAGCCGGTCCCGGGAGGCCGTGTCGTCGGAGTCCTTGAGGACGACCTCCTCCATCTCCAGCCGGGTGACGGCGCGCTGCAGCTCGTCGATCTCCACCGGGGAGGAGTCCATCTCCATGCGCAGCCGGGAGGCGGCCTCGTCGACCAGGTCGATCGCCTTGTCCGGGAGCTGGCGCCCGGAGATGTACCGGTCGGACAGCGCCGCGGCGGCGACCAGCGCGGAGTCGGCGATGGTGACCTTGTGGTGGGCCTCGTAGCGCTCCTTGAGGCCGCGCAGGATCGCCACCGTGTCCTCCACGGAGGGCTCGCCGACGAACACCTGCTGGAACCGCCGCTCCAGGGCGGGGTCCTTCTCGATGTTCTCGCGGTACTCGTCGAGCGTGGTGGCGCCGACCATGCGCAGCTCGCCGCGGGCGAGCATCGGCTTGAGCATGTTGCCGGCGTCCATGGCGCCCTCGCCGCCGGCGCCCGCGCCGACCACGGTGTGCAGCTCGTCGATGAAGGTGATGACCTCGCCGTCGGAGGCGGTGATCTCCTCCAGGACGGCCTTGAGCCGCTCCTCGAACTCGCCGCGGTACTTGGCCCCGGCGACCATGCCGGCCAGGTCGAGGGCGACGAGCCGCTTGCCCTGCAGGGAGGTGGGCACGTCCCCGGCGACCACGCGCTGGGCCAGCCCCTCGACGACGGCCGTCTTGCCGACACCGGGCTCGCCGATGAGCACGGGGTTGTTCTTGGTGCGGCGGGACAGCACCTGCACGACCCGGCGGATCTCGGCGTCCCGGCCGATGACCGGGTCGAGCCGGCCGTCCCGGGCCTGCTGGGTCAGGTCGGTGCCGTACTGCTCCAGGGCCTTGTAGGTGCCCTCGGGGTTGGGGCTGGTGACCTTCCCGGAGCCGCGGACGGCGGGCAGGGCAGCTCGCAGCGCGTCCGCGGTGGCGCCGGCGTCGGTGAGGGCCTGGGCGGCGGCCGAGCGGCCGGCGGCGACCGCGATGAGCAGGTGCTCGGTGGAGACGTACTCGTCGCCGAGCGCCTCGGCCTCCTGGGCCGCGGTGCTCAGCACGGTCTGCATGGCGCGGGACGGCGAGGGCTGGGCCACGCCCTCACCGCTGGCGGTGGGCAGCGCGACGAGGGCCGCGCGGGTCTTCTGCCCGATCTGCTGGGGGTTGGCACCGACCGCCTCGAGCAGACCGACCGCCACCCCGCCGGTCTGCTGGAGCAGCGCCGACAGGAGGTGGGCCGGCTCGAGCTGCGGGTTGCCGGCCGCCGATGCCGACTGCACGGCGTCGCCGATCGCCTGCTGCGACATCGTCGTGAACTTGGTGTCCATGGATCCTCCGGGTCCGGGGTCGTGATGACTGCTGAGGTCAACCTCCGCAGAGTTGAGTCTATTCCGCTCAACTTTGCGTCGCCACGCGAGGGTCGGCGCTGATGGGACGTCGCCCGGCACCGCGGGTGAATCCTGCCGGGCGACCCGGGGCCGGGGTGCCGGTCCCCGCCCGGTCGGCGATGCTGGAACGGTGAGGACCACCACGCCCGTCCACGCGCCCGCCACGAACCGCCCCCGTCGCCGGCACCCGCTGCGGCGCGCCTCCGTCGCGGCGCTCGCGACCGTCGGCCTGCTCGCCCTGGGCGGCTGCATGAAGGTCGACTGGGACATGACCCTGCACGAGGACGACACCGCGTCCGGCACCGTGATCATGGGTTTCTCCGACGAGCTCGCCGAGTCGATGGGCATGGACCCCCAGGAGCTGTGGGACATGTCCAACGAGGGGGGCGACTCGTTCACCGAGGGCATGCCCGAGGGGTCCACCGAGCAGCCGTACTCGGACGGCGAGTACACCGGCGTGGAGGTCACGTTCACCGACCAGCCGATCTCCGAGATGGCCGGCGGCGCGGAGGACGAGCTCTCCGTCACCCGCGAGGGCGACGAGTTCGTCGTGGACGGCGTCTTCGACCTCAGCGAGGACGCCGCGGACATGGGGGACACCGGCGACCTGCCCGAGGGCCTCCTCGACAGCTTCGACATGCGCATCGCCGTGACCTTCCCCGGCGAGGTCACCGAGACCACGGGCGAGGTCGAGGGGACCACCGTCGTGTGGACCCCCACGTTCGGCCAGGTCACCGAGGTCTACGCCCGCGGCTCCGCGGTGGGCGACGGCGCGGCAGCCCCGGAGGAGGGTGCCACCGACGAGCCCACCGAGGACGCCGACGAGGGCACCACCGGCACCGGTGACGACGTCGCCGACGCGGCCCAGCAGGACGACGCGGGCTTCCCCTGGTGGATCGTCGGCCTGGTGCTCGGCCTGGCGGTCCTGGGTGTGGTGGTCGCGCTCGTCGTGCGCAACAACCGGCGGCCGGGTCCACCCGCCGCGGGGGCACCCGGGAGCGGCCCGGCGCCCTACGCCGCCGGCGGCGTCCCGCCCGGGTACGGTCAGCCGCAGCAGCAGGCACCGCCCGTCGTGCCACCGCAGCAGACCGCACCGCAGCCCTACCCCCCGCCGTACCAGGGACCCGCGCAGCAGCCGCCGGCAGGTCCGCAGCAACCCCCGGCCGGCCCCCAGCAGCCTCCGCAGGACCCGGACGGCACCCCGCCCGCCGCTCCGCGCTGACCCTCCGTGGCCGCTAGCCTCGGGCCATGACGCAGCTCGAGGACGGCACGGCCCCCACGCCCGGCACCGACTGGCACCCGGACCTGCTGGGCGACGGGTTCGAGGCCCGGACACTGCACCTGCCCGACGACGCGACGGCCACCCTGGTCCGCCACACGCCGTCCGTGGCCCCGCAGGGCGCCCCGGCACGGGTCGCCGTGCTGGTCGTGCACGGCCTGGCGGACTACTTCTTCCACCCCCACGTGGCCAGGGCCCTGGCGGCGGCCGGGTTCGCGGCCTACGCCGTCGACCTGCGCGGCCACGGACGATCCTGGGACGCCCACGCCGCCGCCGGCCGGGACCCGAACCAGGAACCGGACCTCGCGGTCCACGCCGTGGATCTCGACGCGGCCGCCGACGCCGTCCGCGCGGCCGGGCACGAACACCTCGTGGTCATGGCCCACTCCACCGGCGGCCTCGTCGTGCCGCTGTGGGCGTCGGCCCGCCCGGGACGCGCCGACGCGCTGGTGCTCAACAGTCCGTGGTTCGAGCACCACGCCCCTGCTCCCGTGCGGTGGGTCTCCGCCGCCGTCGCCGAGGCGGTCGCCCCGCTGGCGCCCCGGGCCGTGCTCGGCCATCTCGACGATGCCTACCCCCGCGCCCTGCACCGCGCGCACGAGGGGGAGTGGGACTTCGACCCCGCGTGGAAGCCGCTCGAGCCGTTCCCGGTGCGGGCCGCCTGGTTCCGCTCCGTCCGTCGGTCGCAGCGACGTCTGGCGCGCGGGCTGGACCTGGAGATCCCGGTGCTCGTGGTGACCTCGGACCGCACGACCCGCACCGAGCACCTGAGCAGCGACACGGTGCTCGACGTCGACCAGATGCGCGCGATCGCCCCCCGGCTGGGGGACGACGTCAGCCTCGTCACGATCCGCGGCGGGATGCACGACCTCGCGCTCTCGCCCTCCCCCGCGCGCGAGGAGTACCTGCAGGTCGTCGTCGACTGGATCCGCGCCGCCGTCTGAGGCCCGCCCGCACGCGGGGTCCCATCGTCGTGTCCGATTCCCGCTAGCCATCGTGCCGCCCGCCGGGTGACGATGACGCCATGACCGACGAACGGGCCGAGCGCTACCGCGCCATCGCCGCGCGCGACGCACGGTTCGACGGCCAGTTCGTCACCGCCGTGCGCACCACCGGCATCTACTGCCGGCCGTCCTGTCCCGCCCGCACGCCCAAGCCGGAGAACGTCACGTTCTACCTGACCAGCGCGGCCGCGCACGACGCCGGCTTCCGCGCCTGCAAGCGGTGCCTGCCCGAGGCCACCCCCGGCACCCCCGCCTGGGACGTGCGCCGGGACGCCGCGGGCCGCGCGATGCGGCTCGTGGCCGACGGCGTCGTGGACCGCGAGGGCGTGGCCGGGCTCGCCGCACGCCTGGGCTACAGCCCCCGCCACCTGCACCGGGTGCTGCGCACCGAGCTCGGCGCGGGCCCCCTCACCCTGGCTCGCGCCCAGCGCGCCCAGACGGCGCGCACCCTGCTGACGGGCACGGACCTGCCCGTGGCGGACGTCGCCTTCGCCGCCGGGTTCGGCAGCATCCGCCAGCTCAACGACACCGTGCGCGCCGTGTTCGCCACCACGCCCACGGAGCTGCGGCGACGGCGTCCGGCACCCGTCGGCACCGCGACGGCCGGGGACCGGGTCCACCTGGACCTCACCCTGCCGGTGCGCGAGCCGTTCGACGCCGCGGGCACGGTCGCCTACCTGGCGGCCCGCGCCGTCGCGGGCGTCGAGACCGCCTCGCTCGACGGCCCCACCGCCCGCTACGCCCGCACCCTGCACCTGCCGCACGGCCCGGGTGCCGTCGCGGTCACCGCCGGGCCCCCCGTCGGACCCGGCCGGCTCGCGGCCCACCTGGAGCTGTCCTCGTGGCAGGACGTCGCCACCGCGGTCGCCCGGCTGCGCCGGCTGCTGGACCTGGACGCCGACCCCGTGGCCGTCGACACCGCGCTGGCCGACGACCCCGTCCTCGCCCCGTCGGTCGCCGCCCGCCCCGGGGCCCGGGTGCCGGGGGCCGTGGACGCCCACGAGATCGTCGTCCGCGCCTGCGTGGGACAGCAGATCTCCGTGGCCGCCGCCCGCACGCACCTGGACCGGCTCACGTCGGCCGCCGGCACGCCGTACCCGTCGACGATCGACGGCCTGGACCGTCTCTTCCCCACCGCCGCGCAGGTGGCCGCCGACGACGGGACGCACCTCGCGCTGCCCGCCCGGCAGCGCCGCACCGTCGTCGACACGGCCCGCGCCCTGGCCGACGGCACCCTCACCGTCGACGTGGGCGCCGACACCGCCGACCTGCGCGCCGCCCTCGAGGCCCGGCACGGGATCGGCACGTGGACGTCGGGCTACGTGGCCCTGCGGGTCCTGGGCGACCCCGACGTCTGGCTGGACGGGGATGCCGCCCTGCGGGCCGGGGCCCGCGCCCTGGGGCTCCCCGACGACGCCTCCCTCGCCGCCCGGGCCGACCGCTGGGCCCCGTGGCGCTCGTACGCCGCCCGGCACGTGTGGCAGGCCGCCGCACCCCGCTCTGGAAGGAACACCCCATGATCGCCGCCACCACGCTCGACACCCCCGACGGAGCGTTCACGCTCGTCGCCGATGACGGCACCGTCCTGGCCTCGGGCTGGACCGACGACGTCGACGCGCTGGTCGGACTCGTCCACCCGGACCTGCGCCCCACCGCCGTGACCGAGGTCGACCCGGGGCACGCGGCGGTCTCCGGACCGGCCGCGGCCGTCGCCGCGTACTACGCGGGCGACCTCGACGCCGTCGGCCGCGTCGCCGTCGTCCAGCGGTCCGGCCCGTTCCGCGAGCACGCCTGGCAGGTGCTGCGCCAGGTGTCGCCCGGCGCCCCGGTCACCTACGCCGAGTACGCGGACCGGGCCGGGCGCCCGGCCGCCGTCCGGGCGGCGGCCGGGGCGTGCGCGCACAACGCGGCGGCCCTGTTCGTCCCGTGCCACCGGGTGCTGCGCAGCGACGGCACGACGGGCGGCTTCCGGTACGGACCGGCGGTCAAGGAGTCGCTGCTGGCCCGCGAGCGCTCCGCCGCCGGCTGACCGGGGCCGTCAGCCCAGGTCCTCCGGGGCGAGGAGGAACTCCGACTCGTCGGCGATCTCGCCGCCGACGGCCGCGTGGATCGCGGCGGCGACCTTGGCCACCAGGTCGGCGGCCCGCTTGCGGGCGACCACCAGACCGGCCTGCGGGAACTCCATCTGGGCCTCGAACTGGTCCGGCGGGTCCCACACGACGCGGTAGCAGATCGCCCCGGCGGCAGCCCACGGCAGCTCCTTGACCAGCAGCGGCAGCACCTCGTCGCCGCTGACCTCCACCGTGACCCAGCCGTCGTGGCCGAGGTCGATCGTCAGCCCGTAGCCGTCCAGGACGACGGGCGCCTGCAGCGCGGCGATGTCGAAGTCGTCCGCCCGCGCGTGCACCTCACGGCGCAGGTCCGGGTCCATCTTCTCGCCCGGGTACAGCGGCTTGTCGGCGATACCCTGCGGCGGCCCCTGGTAGTCGGCGCCCTGGGTGGCCAGGACGACGCGGGGATGGACCTCCTGCAGCACCCGGTGGGCGGCCTGGGGGTCGAGCCACACGTCGGACCACACCGTGAGGTCGACCGCCGCACCCGGGTCCGGGGTCAGCACGACGCCGGACCCGGCGCCGCGGCGCTGGGCCTCGGCCGGGTCCCAGAGACCGGCCACGTCCAGACGGACCGCACCGCCGAGGCGGCGGGCCGCCGCGATGAGCCACTGCACGACCCGGTCCTCCTCGCGGGTGGGCAGACCCGCCGGGAACGCCCGGGCGAGGCCGTCGCGGTCGCCGCCACCGGGGTAGGGCGCGTCGTCCCAGCGCTCGCGCGGGCAGACGACGTCGAAGACGAGGGCGGAGCGGGCGGGCAGCCCCGGCTCGAACCCGTCGCCGGACGGCGCGTAGGGGCCGTGGACGTGGCTGTGCCGCGTCAGACGGAGCACACCGGGCTCGCCGGGGCCGGCGATCCGGCCGGCGGGCAGGTCGGCGCCGGGCAGGTCCGCCGGGACGACGTCCCAGCGGGTGCCGCTGAACCGGGACAGGGCGAGCACCTCGACCTCGTCGACGGCCACGTCGTCGGGCACGGCGAGCAGGTGCCGGGCCTGGTGCCCCTGCGTGGAGGCACGCGGGAGCGGTGGCAGGGGCGGGGACGAGGTCTGGGCCATCGGGTGACGTTCCTTCCGGGTCCGGGAGTCCGGCCGACGGAGGTCGCCGGCGCGGCGGGTCCGAGCGTACCGACGACGGTCGCCGCCGTTGAAGGGCCCGTTCATACGTCGGTGCGGTGGAAGGACTGCCAGGACCGGCTCGCCGTCGGGCCGCGCTGGCCCTGGTAGCGCGAGCCGTACCGGGCCGAGCCGTACGGGTGCTCGGCCGCGGAGGAGAGCCGGAAGAAGCAAAGCTGTCCGATCTTCATCCCGGGCCAGAGCGTGATCGGCAGGGTGGCCACGTTGCTGAGCTCGAGCGTGACGTGCCCGGAGAACCCCGGGTCGATGAACCCGGCGGTGGAGTGCGTCAGCAGCCCGAGACGACCGAGCGAGGACTTGCCCTCCAGCCGGGCGGCGACGTCGTCCGGCAGCGTCACCGTCTCGTAGGTGGACCCGAGGACGAACTCCCCCGGGTGCAGCACCAGCGGCTCGCCGGACTCCACCTCGACGAGACGGGTCAGCTCCGGCTGCTCCTGCGAGGGGTCGATGAACGGGTAGCGGTGGTTGTCGAACAGCCGGAAGAACCGGTCCAGGCGCACGTCGATGCTCGACGGCTGGACCATCGCCGGGTCGTACGGGTCCAGAGCGACGCGTCCGCCGTCCAGCTCGGCCCGGATGTCGCGGTCGGAGAGCAGCACGAGGCCCACGGTAGTCCGCCACGCGGCCCTGCGTCAGGAGGTCCGCGGCGTGGTCCGGCACGCGCTCAGGGGCCGATTCGGGTCACCAGCGGTTGTTGGGTATGATCGCCGTGCGCGCATCGACGTCGGTGCGCCGCGCGGGTGTAGTTCAATGGTAGAACTTCAGCTTCCCAAGCTGACAGCGCGGGTTCGATTCCCGTCACCCGCTCCACCGCGAAGGCACTCCCTCAGGGTGCCCACCTCATCTGCAGGCCTCTCCCAGCCGTCCGTACCACGAGGACTTCGGGAGAGTAGTGGCAGCACGAACACAGCGCCGACGCACCAATGGAACGGTCCGCAAGGTTCCGTCCGGCTGGGCGAAGCGCCCTTCGGGGCTTGCTCACGTACTGGCTCCAGACCCGATCCGACTCCGCGGACTCGACGAAGGCCCTCAACCAGCGGCTGTCCGGAACCCCACAGGCGTCCCGAGTTCTTGGCGGGATCGATCGTCGCCAGGATCGCCGAGAAGCTTCAGGCGCCCTCCCAGGGGGCGGGTACGAGCCCGAGGTAGCGGGCGAGCGCTTCCTCCACCAGCACCATGTCATCGTGGGCCAGGTAGTCGACCGGGTCGTCGCCGAGGTAGACGACGTCGACGGTGCGCACCTGGTCCACGAGGACCCGCGTCAACTTGCCGGCCACCTCGAGCTCAGGACGGAACGACAGCGCCCGCGCGCTGGTCGAGGTCGGCACGACGGTCGCGACCGTCCATGGGGCGCTGCTGGGGGACACCACGATCCCGTACCGCTTCCCGCCCTGCTCGTGGCCGCGGGCCTCGCCGAGGTCGACGGGGTAGACGGCGCCGCGGATCACCAGGCGTCCGGCTCGTCGTTCAGGTTCTCGTCCTGGTTGGCGGCCATGTCGGCGCGAGCCTGGTCGAGCCACCGTTCCTGCTCGACGAGCTGCAGACCGCGGCGGACGGCGTCGGACTTGGTGACACCCTCGGACGCGAGGCGGGACAGGATGCGGCGAGTCTCCGGGGAGGTGCGCACCGTGACGGAGGAGGACTGCCGTCCGGAGGAGCTGACGCGGCCCTGTCCGGTCTCGGCGCTCCGCCGGGAGGTCTTCGTGTCGCTCATGAAGTCATGCTACGCCCGCCGTCTCACAATTGTAAGACGGGGAGTCGGTACCCATGCCAGAACCGCGCGGGGGATGCGACATCGACGAGGCGCTGGTCCCTTGAGCCGAGGACCTGGGCGGTGACTATTCCACGTCATCTTCCCCAGCTGACAGCGCGGGTTCGATTCCCGTCACCCGCTCGCTGATCGTCGAGGCCCCGTACCGGTTCCGGTGCGGGGCCTCGACGCGTTCGCGGGCTGTCAGCGACCCGGCTGCGTGCGCGGCTTCAGCCGCACGTCGGGCAGCGCGGGGGCGCGCAGGGGGCCGCCCTCGTAGCCGTCCACCCGACCAAAGCGGCGTCCTTCCGCCCCCTCGACGTACCCGGTGGAGCCGTCGGCGAGGTCCGTGAGCTGCGCCGACCAGTCGGCCCGTGCCGCGACGACGTCCTCGTGGCTGCGGCCCACGAAGTTCCACCACATGACGACGTCCTCGGTGAAGGGCGCACCCCCGAGAAGGATCGCCCGCACGGGCTCCGCACCGGCGGTGACGACGAGCCGGTCGCGGCCGGGTGCGGCGTAGGCGAGCTCGGACGGCGGCACCACGGTCCCCTCGAGCGTCGCCTCCCCGGCGTCGACCAGCAGCCCGTGCTCGAAGCCGGGGTCGACGTCCAGCTCGAGCCGGCTCCCGGCCGGGAGGTCGAGCTGGGCCCCCACGAGCGGGGAGTAGGTCCGGGCCGGCGAGGCCAGCAGGTCGCCCGCGACACGGAGCGAGCCGAGGAAGACCTGGACGCGCACCCCGTCGACGTCCGCCACCGGCAGGTCGGCGTGGTGGTCGAACCGCGGGGCCGTGCCGGCGTCGGACGAGGGCAGCACCGTCCACAGCTGGACGCCGTGCAGCGTCGGCGGGCGGGGACGGTCCGGCGTGGACGGCGTCGACTCCTCCGAGTGGGAGATCCCGTGCCCTGCGGTCATGAGGTTCAGCTCGCCCGGACGGACGAGCTGCTCGGAGCCCACCGAGTCGCGGTGCAGGATCTCCCCGGCGAAGAGCCACGACACCGTCTGCAGGCCGATGTGCGGGTGCGGCGGCACCTGCATCCCGGCGGAGGACGAGACGTCGTCGGGCCCGTAGTGGTCGCAGAAGCACCACGCCCCGATGAGGGACCGTCGGCGCTGCGGGATCGTGCGCCGGACGGTCATCGCCCGGGGTCCGCCGAGTGGCACCTCACGGGAGGTGAGGAGCTCGATGTCGTCGGGGGCGTCACCGACGGCGCACACCCGCTCGGCCGGTCGCAGCTCGAGGTTGCTCATGGATCGGAGCCTACGCGCGCCAGCAGTCCGTGACATGGCCGAGGCCCCCGGGGCGGCCGGGGGCCTCGGCAGGAACCACGTTCCCCGCGCGATCGCTGGCGGGGCGCCGTGTCGACGTCACGGCCCCGGGCCACTGTCGGCGCGGCGGGGCCTGGTGCGTCGTCGCCCCGTCCACCCCGTTTCTCCACAGCGAGACCCGGACGTGGGTGGTCTTCCGGCCACGCCCGGACACCCGCGTCGTCACCCGCGGCCCGCACTCGGTGCGGATCGGCCCGTCGTTCTCCGGTCGACCGTCGTCCCGTCGACGAGCCGGCCCGCAACCGTGCGGTCCGGAGGTGCTCCCCGGCGGAACTGCTACCGCCGTTTCTAGACCCGCCTCGGGCCCCCTGCAAGGGTCCCGGCGGACGAAATTCTCAGCCACAGGTTCGTCCACAGTCGGAGGCGCGGAATCCCCACACCGTCCACAGCGCTGTGGACAAAATCTGTGGACACGCGTTCACGGGACGGCCCTGCCCGGCTGCGGCACCCTGCCGCAGGGCGCCCGACGACACGCGGCGGACACCCGCGACCGGTACGAGGAACCGCAGGATCCCGGGGATGAACAGCACGGAGACACGCCGTTCCCGCTCGTCGCGGCTGTCCGAGCACCTCCCGGCCCCCGGCGTTCACCGGAAGCGGCCGGGGAAGATAGCACGGCCGGCGGGCGTCCACACTCCTGTGGACAACGTGCTGGTCAGACCCAGGCGCGTGTCGGCGACCGCTCCTCGTCGACCCGTCGGTCGACCTCCGCCGTCGTCGCGACGAAGGCGCCGTCGTCGACCAGCACTCCGCCGGACCGGGCGTGCATGAGCAGGGCCAGCCGCGCCACCGTCGCACGCATCCGGTTCCGGGCGATGACGTGCACCCCCGACGGCTGCTCCAGCCGCAGCTCGTACGGGTCCTGCGGGACCCACCGGACCTCGACCGCGAAGGGTCCGTAGTCGTTCACGTCGACGTCGACCAGCGCCCTCGGCACGCGGTCGACCTGCCGCGCGTCGAGCACGATGCTCCCGTCGTACGGCGTGCGCGCGACCAGCCGGTGGCTCGTGGACCCGTCGGGCTCCGGGGTCTCCGCCTCGTGCTCGGCCGTGGCCACGACCGACCGGAGCAGGGCCAGGAGGTCGGCCGCGCCGATCGGGTTCGCCGAGAAGAGACGCAGGTCGACCGAGCCGGCCGGGTCGGGGCGCAGGAGCTCACGCCCGTCGGCCAGGAGGAGCCCGCCGAGCTTCCGGGCCGCGGCGACCCCCCACTGGACCAGACGCAGCTCGTCATCCTCCGGCAGCCCGGCCGCGAAGGCCCGGGCCACACCGTCGCGGTCGTCCGGCGAGGCGGGTCGCGGACCACGCCGGTCGAACGTCCCGTCGACACGGCCGAGGGCGAACACCCGCACCGGCCCCGTCATCCCGAGCTGCGCGGCGACCTCGGCCGGCCCGGTGAAGGGACCGGCGACACCGTGCTCGGCGCCGATCCCGAGCACACCCGGGCCGACGTCCCGCGGGTCCGGCGCCGCCGCGGCCATCCCGCGGAAGCGCGCGCCCCGCATCGGCTGCGGCCCCGAACGCGCCTCGGGTTCCTTCAGCCACCGGGCGTCGGAGAACCAGGACTCCGCCAGCCGTCGCACCGTCGCGACCTCGGTCGCGTCAGGCAGGACGAGCAGGTGGTTCGACACGTGCTCCGGGGGGACGAGCGCCTGGACGTACGACATGTCGCGGACGCTACTCCCCTCGGGGGCGCGGCGGGAGCCCCGAAGGTGACGTCCGTGTTACGTCTGCTCGGGAACGAGCAGACCGTCCGGATGCCGGGATGCCGCGCGGGACACGCCGGCCCCGGAGTGGTGTCGCTCACAGGGACGCGTGTGCCGGGCACTGACCTGACGACCGGGCCCTATGCTGTCAGCATGCCCAAGATCATCGGCAAGAGTCTTCACGAGCACCGCCAGATGACCCGGCACAAGCTGTTCGCGGCGTTGTCCACGCTCATGGCAGAGCGGGGGTTCGACACGATCACGCTGGCCGACATCGCCCAGGCCGCCGGCGTGGGCCGGACCGCCGTGTACAACCACTTCGCGGACAAGGAAGCCCTGCTCCTGGGCTTCATCACCCACGAGACCGAGCAGTACGCCCACACCCTGGAACGCGCCCTCGCGGAGGTCGACGACCCCGTCACCCAGCTGCGCACCTACATCCGCCAGCAGGCGCAGCTGACCACCGTCTTCCACCTCGCGCCGGGTCCGGACCTGCGCACGGTGCTGTCCCGCAGCACCCAGTCCCGGCTGCGCGAGCACGCCGAGATCGTCGAGTCGATCCTCAAGCGCATCCTGCGTGACGGCGTCGAGACGGGCGCCTTCCCGCCCCAGGACATCGAGCCCACGGTGCAGCTCGTCAACGCCTGCCTGTCGGGACGGCTCATCCCGACCGACCAGGAAGCCCGCGAGCGCACGATCCGCGCCACCGAGACCTTCGTGCTGCGCGCCGTCGGCGCCCGGCCTCAGATGGCGGCCTGACCGCCCGTCACCACCAGGCGTCGGCAGGACGGTGGCGGTGCTCCGGCGGCGGCGTCACGTACGGCACGGGCACCGGCGCGAGATAGGCGCGGGCGAACTCCAGGGCCGCCGCCAGGTCGGAGTGCCGCTCGTGGGCGTCGTTCGCCTTCCGCGTCCCGATCTCCAGGCAGACGTCACCGCGGTAGCCGTTGTGGGCCAGCTCGGTGAGCACCTTGTCGCAGTGCATGTCGCCCCGGCCCGGCACCAGGTGCTCGTCACGGATGTTCGACGTGCCGTCCGCCAGGTGCACGTGCCGCAGCCGGTCGCCGAACTCCCGGACGAGGTCCAGGCCGTCCTGCTGGGCGACCGCGGCGTGCGACAGGTCCAGCGTGACGGCGTCGTAGTCGTGCTCGGAGGGGTCCCAGCCGGGCAGGTACGCCTTGAGCTCACGGTCGAGACGGGAGTGCGGCCGCCACGGGTACATGTTCTCCACGGCGACCGTCACCGGGCCCTTGGCGTTGAGCTCGCGGACCTGGTCCTCGAAGCCGCGCGCGTACTTGTACTGCCACCGGAACGGCGGGTGCACCACCACGGTGTCGGCGCCGAGCTCGCCGGCCATGTCGACCGCGCGGTCGAGCTTGGCCGCCGGGTCACGCCCCCAGACGCGCTGGCTGATCAGCAGGGTCGGGGCGTGGATGGACCGGATCGGCATCCCGGTGCGCTCGGACAGGCGCGCGAGCGTGCGCGGGTCCTGCGTGGCCGGGTCGGACCAGACCATCACCTCGACGCCGTCGTACCCGATCTCGGCCGCCACCTCGAAGGCGAACGCCGCGCGCCGAGGGTACACCGACGCGGTGGAGAGAGTTACGGAGATCGGCGTCTCGGCCATGTCGCCACCCTAGCTCGGGCACCTGCAAGAACGCTGGACACGTTACCCCCGAAAGACGTGGGGCGCTGCGGTCGGTCCCGACGCACCGATCGGGGGCGGCTACCCTCGGTGCCATGGTGCGCGCGGTGGTGTTCGACGTCGGGGAGACCCTGATCGACGAGACCAGGATCTTCTCCCGGTGGGCCGACCGGCTCGAGGTGCCGCGGGGCACGTTCCTGGGCCTCGTGGGCGCCTGCGCCGCGGCGGACCGGCCGCTCGTCGAGGCCTTCGAGCTCGTCCGGCCGGGCCTCGACCTCCCCTCCGAGATGGCCCGCTGGGCCGCCGAGGACCCCACGGGACTCCGCGAGAACTTCGACGCCGACGACCTGTACGACGACGTCCGTCCCGCGCTGTCCGCGCTGCGCGACGCCGGGCTCGCCGTCGTCGTCGCCGGGAACCAGCCTCCGCAGGCCCGGGCCGCGCTCGAGGCCATGGACCTGCCCGTCGACGCCATCCGCACCTCCGACGAGTGGGGGGTGGAGAAACCCGCGCCGGCCTTCTTCGACCGCGTCGCCGAGCTGGCCGGGCACGCGGCCTCGGACATCGCCTACGTGGGCGACCGCCTCGACAACGACGTGCTCCCCGCCGCCGACGCCGGGATGCGGCCCGTGCTGGTCCGTCGCGGACCGTGGGGCTACTGGCACGCGACCCGACCGGAGGCCGCACGGGTCGACGTCGTCGACTCGCTCGCGGAGCTGGTCGGGCTGCTGACCCGCTGACGCCGTCGCCGGCTCCGGTCAGTCCCGGTCCGGAGGCGCTGCGGCCGCGTCGTGCTCCATCTCGTTCGGCACCAGCGCGTCCTCGTCGATCTTCCCGGTCCGGAAACCCGCCCGGCTGACCAGGTGGGCGGCCACCGGCGCGGTCGCGAGCTGGAAGACGACGACGAGCGCGAGCATCGTCACCGCCGACCAGCTGCGCACCCGCAGCGCGAGCCCGAGGAGCAGCAGGATCAGTCCCAGCACCTGCGGCTTGGTCACCGCGTGCATCCGGCCGAGCAGCGAGTCGAAGCGCACGGCGCCGACCGCCGCGGCAAGCGTGAGGAACGCCCCGGCGAGCAGGCTCACGCCCGCGACGACGTCGGCGAGCGTCGTCCAGAACCCCGGGTCGACCTCGGTCATCGGTCCCCCTCCTCGGCCTCGGGGGCCTCGCCCGGCACGGAGTCGGGGTCGTCGGCGGCTCGGCGCCGGACGGCCGACGGCTCCCGTGCGGCGAACCGGGCGATGGCGACCGACCCGACGAAACCGACCAGGGACATCGCCACGAGGATCGGGATGGTCTCGGTCCGCCGGGTCCAGGCGGCCTCGATGGCGACCACCCCGACCAGGGCCGCCGCGAGCAGCTCGAGCCCCAGCGCGCGGTCCAGCATCGACGGTCCCCGTTCGAGACGCACGAGCGCCAGCAGCGCGGCGACGGCCACCATCACCGCGGCCAGCACGACGACGACGATCATGGGTGCGCCTCCGTCCCGTCCTGCGCCCGGCACCGGTCGAGCACGTCGCGCGGCGCGAAGCTGCGCAGCACGCGGTCCTCCAGGTCGAGCAGGTAGTCGCGGACCCCGTCGGGCCCGCCGGAGCTGCCGATGTCCAGCACGTGCACGGACAGCAGGCCGGTGTCCCGCTCGGTCTCGACCACCAGCGTCCCCGGCACCAGCGTGGAGAGCACGGCGGTGGTGGTCAGGAAGACGTCCTCCGGGTTGCGCAGCCGCACCTGCACGACCGCGGCCTGCGGGGCCGGCCCCGGGCGGATCGCGATCCACGCGACGTTGAACGACGCCACCACGAGGTCGACGACGAAACGTCCGAGGAGCCCCAGGAAGGGGCCCGGACGGACGGTCCAGCGCGACGGGATCGGCGGCAGGGGCAGCGCGACGACGACGAGCACGCCCAGCGCCAGCCCGCCGAGCACGTTGGCCCAGGACAGGTCGCCCCACAGCAGCACCCAGACCACGGTGAGGCCGGCCAGGGCGGGCCACTGCGCGGCCACGCGGCCGGCCCGGGCGCGCAGGGTCTTCTCCGCCGCGTCGTTCACGGCCCGTCACCCCCCTCGGTCTGCGCGTCCGTGACGTCGGCGGACTGTCCCGTGCCGCGGTCGGACCCGCCCGGGTACACCGCCTCGATGTAGGTGAACCCGTCCATGGTCGTCGCCGCGGAGCGGTCCGCGTACCCGTACAGCGGACCGGCGACCACCGTCAGCGACAGCCCGAAGGTCACCAGGGCGGCGGCCGGCCACACCATCGTGCGCGGCATCGGCGCGTGCTCGGGGATCTCGGCGGGCGCGGTCTGCCAGAACGCCTTGTTCCACGCCTTGACCACGGCGTAGAGCGTCAGCAGCGAGGTGGCGACCGAACCCACCACGAGCGCCCAGGCCAGCGGCGTGCCGATCCGGACGCCCTCGGTGAGCAGCCCGACCTTGCCGAGGAACCCGGACAGCGGCGGGATGCCCGCGAGGTTGAGGGCCGGGACGAAGAACAGCACCGCCAGCAGCGGGGCGAGCTTCGCCAGGCCGCCGAGCCGGTCCAGGGACGTCGACCCGCCCCGCCACTCGACCAGCCCCACCACGAGGAACAGGGCCGTCTGGACGGAGATGTGGTGCACGACGTAGAAGATCGCCGCGGCGGTCCCTGCCTCGGACGCCAGCGCGACGCCGAAGATCATGAACCCGATGTGGCTGACCAGCGTGAACGACAGCAGACGTTTGACGTCGTTCTGGGCCACCGCACCCAGGATGCCGATGACCATGGTGGCCAGGGCGACGACGAGGAGGATCTGGTCGACCACGGGGCTGTCCGGGAAGATCAGCGTCTGGGTGCGCAGGATCGAGTACACGCCCACCTTGGTGAGCAGCCCCGCGAACACGGCCGTGACCGGGGCGGGGGCCGTCGGGTAGGAGTCCGGCAACCAGAACGACAGCGGGAACACCGCCGCCTTGATCCCGAACGCCAGCAGGAGCAGGAGCTGCAGCGCGACCCGGACCGTGTCGTCGATCTCGGGCAGGCGCACGGCGAGCTGGGCCATGTTGACCGTGCCCGTGGCGGCGTAGATCAGCGCGATCGCCGAGAGGAAAAGCACCGAGGAGGCCAGCGCCACGATGAGGTACACGGACCCGGCCCGCACCCGTTCCGCCGTGCCACCGAGCGTGAGCAGCACCGCCGACGCGGCGAGCAGGATCTCGAACCCGACGTAGAGGTTGAACAGGTCACCGGTGAGGAACGCGTTGGAGACGCCGGCAGCCAGCACCAGGTAGGTGGGGTGGAAGATGGCCACCGGGATCGCCCCGCCGACGCGTGCCTCGTCGACCGTCTCCGCCTCGTTCTCGGGCACGCCCTGACCGAGCGAGTACAGCAGGACGCAGAGCAGCATCACGCCGCTGACCGTGAGCATCAGGGCGGCGAGCCGGTCCGCGACCAGGGCGATGCCGACCGGTGCGGCCCAGCCGCCCACGTCCACGACGACGGGACCGGCATCGGCCGCGAGGACCAGACCCACGGAGGCCAGGGTCGAGGCGACCAGCGCCGCGACCGAGATCGTGCGCTGGACGTTGGCGTAGCGGTGCAGCGCCAGGGTGAGACCGGCCGCGAACAGCGGCACCAGCACCGGCAGCGGGACGAGGGTCTCCGGCCCCCAGGCCGCGGGGATCCAGCTCATCGCGCCTCCCCCGGTGTCGTCACACCGGAGGTGTCGTCGCCGGGGGCCTCGTCACCGGGGGCCTCGTCACCGGCGACGTCGTCGTGCACGGCGGCGGCCTCCTCGTCGAGCGTCTGGCCGGTCTCGTCCGCGTCCGCGTCCTCGTAGGCCGGGGCGTTCAGCGCGGCGTGCCGCGCGACCCGGCGGTCCTCGACGTCGTCGGCGACCTCGTCGTGGCCGTGCAGCTGCCACGACCGGTAGGCGAGCGCCAGGATGAACGCGGTCAGGCCCAGGGTGATGACGATCGCGGTGAGCGTCATCGCCTGCGCCAGCGGGTCGCTCATCGGCTCGTCGGAGCTGCCCACGATCGGCGACGCGCCCGCCCGGCCGCCCGCGACCAGCAGCATGAGGTTGACGCCGTTGCTGATCAGGATGAACCCGAGCAGGATCCGCGTCAGCGGCCGCTCGAGCAGCAGGTAGACGCCCGTGCCGCACAGCACGCCGACGGCGAGGACCAGCACGGCCGAGGGGGTGTTCTCCAGGACGATCACCGCGACTCCTCCCCCGCGACGGCGACGACGTTCTCGGGCAGCTCGCCCTGCCGGTCGATCTCGGCGCCGAGCGTGCGCAGGACGTCCAGGACCAGCCCGACGACGAGGAGCATCACGCCGACGTCGAAGAACAGGGAGGTCACCAGGTGCACCTTGCCCAGCAGCGGGACGTGGAAGTCGAAGGTGAAGCTCTCCAGCACCTCCTGCCCGATCAGAAGAGCCCCGAGGCCGACGCCGGCCGACAGGAACAGCCCGGTCCCCAGCAGCAGGCCCGGTGGGACGGGCATCGCCTCACCGAGCTCGTACCGGCCGCCGGCGAGGTAGCGCACCGCCAGCGCGATGCCCACGACCAGCCCCGCCGCGAACCCCCCGCCCGGCGCGTTGTGCCCGCTGAACAGCAGGAACAGCGCGAAGACGATCATGGCGTGGAAGACCAGCCGGGTCACGACCTCGAACATGACCGACCGACGCTCGGGGGCGAGCGTGCGGCCGGCGGCCAGCCACTCCTTGCGCTCCCCGGAGTCCGCCCCCGGGGCGCGCGACAGCCGCAGCACCGCACCGCTGCGCTGCCGCAGGAACACCAGCGACGCCACGCCGGTGGCCGCCACGAGCAGCACGGACAGCTCCCCGACGGTGTCCCAGGCCCGGATGTCGACCAGCGTGACGTTGACGATGTTGTCCCCGCTGCCGTACTCCACCGCCTCGGCGGGGAAGTCCACGCTGATGGGCGGCTGCACCCGGGCCAGCGGGGCCGCGAGGGTGAGTCCCATCATCACGACGCCCGTCGTGACGCCGAGGACGACCCGCACCCACCGGCTGGCGGTGAGCGGCCGGTCGGTGAAGTACGGCGGCATCCGGCGCAGCACGAGGACCAGCACCACCAGGGTGACCGTCTCCACCAGGACCTGGGTCAGCGCCAGGTCGGGAGCCCCGTGCAGCAGGAACAGCGCGGCGTTGGCGTACCCCGCGACACCGACCAGGACGACCGCCTTGAGCCGACGCCGGGCCCGCGCCGCGAGCACGGACGCCACGGCCACGATCGCCACGACGGCCGCCTGCGCGGGCCGGTCCCACGGCACCACGTCGACGGCGACCGTGGTGCCGGTGAGCAGGCCCGACAGGATCACGGCCCCCGGGGCGACCGCCAGCACGACCAGCACGATGCCGAGGTAGAACGGCAACGAGCCGCGCTGCGTGGCTCCGGTGACGTCCGCCGCCAGGTCGTCCAGCCGGCGCATCGACCGGCGGTAGACGAGGTCGGCGCCGCGCGGTGACGGCAGGGACGCCTGCCAGCGCTCCACACGGACCCGTTGCCCGAAGAGCACGGCGCCGACGGCGAGCACCAGCACGGAGGTCGCCAGTGCCGGCGTGAACCCGCCCCACAGCACGAGCTTCCCGGGGTCACCGCTCGGGTAGGTGTCGGCGAAGGGCGCCAGCACCCGCTCGCCGACGGACGGCACGAGCGCGACGAGCAGCCCGCCGAGCGCGAGCACGGCCGGCGGCGCGACCAGCAGCGCCGGCTGGCGACGGTGCGGCACCGCCGGGGCACCGCCGTCGGGCAGGGAGCCCTTGGTGCCGAACGCCCCCCACCAGAACCGCAGCCCGTACGCCACGGTCAGGATCGACCCGACGACGACCGCGACGAGCGCGGCGACCTCGAGGCCGCCCGCCCCGTGGGTCACGTCGTGCCAGAGCCCCTCCAGGGCCGCCTCCTTGGCCACGTACCCGGCGAACGGCGGCAGCCCGATCATCGACGCCGTGGCGAGCAGTCCCGCCGCCGCCGTGACGGGCATGGCTCTCCACAGGCCGGACAGACGGCGCAGGTCACGGGTGCCGGTGGCGACGTCGACGACCCCGACGACCAGGAACAGCGCCGCCTTGAACAGGGCGTGGGCGCCGAGCAGGGCGAGCCCGGCGAGCGCCGCGGCGCGGGTGCCGAGCCCGAGCAGCAGCACGAGCAGCCCGAGCTGGGAGACCGTGCCGAAGGCGAGCACGAGCTTGAGGTCGTGCTGGCGCAGGGCCCGGTAGCCGCCGAGGAGCAGCGTCGCCGCGCCCAACGAGACGACCGACCAGCGCCAGACCGGCTCCCCGGACAGGCCCGGGGCGAACCGCGCCACGAGGTAGACGCCGGCCTTCACCATCGCGGCGGCGTGCAGGTAGGCCGAGACCGGGGTGGGGGCCGCCATCGCGGCCGGGAGCCAGAAGTGGAAGGGCACGAGGGCCGACTTCGTGGCGGTGCCGGCGACGAGGCAGAGCGACGCCACGACGGCCGCGGTGCCCGTGGGCGGGTCCGCGACGACCTCGGAGACGCGCCAGGTGCCGGTCGACACCCCGAGCACGATGAGGCCGACGAGCATGGCCAGCCCACCGGCGGTCGTGACGACGATGGCCTGCATCGCGGCCCGCCGGGACGCCTTGCGGTCGGCGTAGTGGCCGATCAGCAGGTAGGAGAAGACCGTGGTCAGCTCCCAGAAGACGAACAGCAGCAGGAGGTCGTCGGCGGTGACCAGGCCCATCATCGCGCCCGCGAACGCGGTCAGCGTGCCGGCGAAGCGTCCCGTACCGAAGGCATCGCGGGAGAAGTACGCCGAGCAGTACAGCAGCACCAGGGCACCGACGCCGCCGACGACGAGCAGCAGGAGCCAGGAGAGGGCGTCGAGCCGCAGGTCGATGGTCAGGTGCAGACCGGGCACCCAGGGGATGCTCGTGACCGGTGGGTCGCCGTCGAGCACCGCCCGGGTGCTCACCAGGGCGTAGCCCGCCGCGGCCGCGGGCCCGACCGCGAGCACCCAGAACGCCCGCCGACCCAGCAGCGCCACCAGAGCGGGCGCCGCCACGGCCAGCGCGAAGGTCAGGAGCAGGACTGCCAGCACGGCGCTCCGTCCGGTCGTGGGGCGGGGACATGACTCTAACCGGGGACGGCGCCGCCGTCCCGGCAGACGCGACGGGCCCGGGTCAGCCGCGCAGCGGCAGCGTCAACGTCGCGGCGCCGTCGGCCGTGACCGTCACGGGGACGCCCCAGTCCTGCTGGGCGAGGTGGCAGGCGGGGAAGAAGTCCTCCGGCTCACCGTCGGGGCCGAGGGCGACGTCCTGCGGCGGCAGGTCGCAGGAGGCCGCCTTCGCCGTCACGTGCAGCACGCCCTCGGCGACCGCGGGGTCGATGCGCAGGTCACGCACCAGGTCGGTGCCGTCGCCGGCCCCGTCGAGCAGCAGCTCCGGCGGCGTGGCGCTGATCCGCAGCTCGGTGGACGGCCCGAACCGGTCGTCGAGCTTCTGCCCGGGCGCCGGGGTGAACGGCACCTCGAGACGGACCGTGCCCCCGGCGATCTCCGTGGCCTCGCGGGCGACGCGGTGCGCGCCGCCGTCGAGGACCCGGCCGACGAGGTCGGCGGGCAGCGCGACCCGGGTCAGCCGGTGCGCCGCGGACTCCACGACGAGCAGGTGCACCCGGCCCTCGCCCTCCTGGACGAGGACGTCGCTGGGTTCGGCGAGCCCGGTGGCGAGCGTGGTGACCTCCCCCGAGCGCGGGTCGTACCGACGCAGCGCGCCGTTATAGGTGTCGGCCACGACGGCCGACCCGTCCGGCAGCGTGGCGACACCCAGCGGGTGCTGGAGCAGCGCCTCGGCGGCCGTACCGTCCCGGTGCCCGAAGTCGTACAGACCCTGCCCGACGGCGGTGCTGACGTCGACGTCCGCGGCTCCCGCGGGCGTGACACGGCGCAGCGCGGACGTCTCGGCGTCGGCGAGCCAGAACCCCCCGTCCGGTCGGCGGTCCTCGTCGAGCGTGGGGGCGAGCCGGGAGGGCTGGGCGAACCACGCCGCCGCACCCGGGCCGTCCTCGAGGCCCTCGTTCATCGTGCCCGCCAGCAGGCGCAGGCTGCCGTCCTCGTCGGACGCCACCGGGTCGAACGCCCACAACGTGTGGTTGCCGGCCATGGCCACCACGAAGGCGGACAGCGGCTCCGACCACGCCACGTCCCACGGGGAGGACAGCCGGACCGTCGACGCCGAGAGCTCCTCCTCGGACGGGTGGGCCCGCGGCTGCTCACCCGGGACCTCCACGTTCTCGTGACCGCCGACCATGTACTGACGGCCGGTCCCGGCCACGGTGTACACCTCACCCGACTCCAGGTGGACGCCGCGCAGCGTGTGGTTGACCGTGTCCGCCACCAGGACGTCGTAGCCCAGGCGCTCCCGCAGCGCGTCCGGCACGAGGCACAGCCCGTTCGGCTCGCTGAACCGCGCGGCGTGCGTGCCGTCGGGAGCGGGACCGCCGTCGACCAGCCCCCGCTCGCCGGAGCCGATGCGCCGCACCAGCGTCTCGCCGTCCGGCGCGAGCTCGGCCAGGCCGTGGTGCCCGGCGTCGGCCACCAGCAGGTTCCCGCCCGGCAGCTCCACCGCCGCCGCGGGGAACCGCACCGTCGTGGGCTCCGGCGTCGGCGCCACGTACGGGCCGTCCCCGCGGTGCAGGGTGCCCTTCGCCTCGTGCTCGGCGACCAGCTCGCGCACGAGCGCCGCGACCGCGGACGCGTGCCCCTCGCCGGCCATCTGCGCGACGACGTACCCCTGCGGGTCCACGACGACGAGCGTGGGCCACGCCCGGGCCGTGTAGGCATCCCAGGTCACGAGCTCCGGGTCGTCCAGGACCGGGTGGCGCACGTCGTACCGCTCGACGGCCGCCGCGAGGGCCTCCGGGTCGGCCTCGTGGGCGAACTTCGGCGAGTGCACGCCGACGATCACCAGCACGTCGCGATGAGCCTCCTCCAGCTCGCGCAGCTCGTCGAGGACGTGCAGGCAGTTCAGGCAGCAGAACGTCCAGAAGTCCAGCACGACGATCTTGCCGCGCAGGTCGGCGAGCTGCAGCTCACGGCCGCCGGTGTTCAGCCAGCCGCGGCCGACGAGCTCGGACGCGCGGACCTTCGGGAGGGTGGGAATGGTGCTCACCGCCCCATTGTCCCCGCGCGGGCGCGATCGCGGCGAGGTGACCGCACACCGGGACGCCGGGCTCCGGGGAGTGGCCGGGGCTCGGCACGACTACGCGTCGACGTCTCCGGCCCGCTGGTCGAGGAAGGCATCGATCTCGCTCCAGGCGCGCGCGTACGACGCCAGGATCGCGGCCTTCATCTCCTCGCTCGCGCCCGCGGCCTGGGCCTCGTGCACCGCCAGGAAGGAACCCTGGGCGACGGCCGCCTGGACACGTGGCTTGACGTTGCGCATCGCCTGCTCCGTCGTGAACAGCGCCGGCTCGGAATCGTGCATGACCAGCACCGTAGGCACCGCCACCGACACGATGCGTCTCAGAGCGCCTGGACGGCCCCCACGACGTGCACCCGGACCGGGACGCCCTCGACGTCGGGCGGCACGTCCTTGCGCGCCCGCACGGTGGTGACGTTCACCTGCAGGACCCAGTCGTGGGAGTCGCCCCGCTGGGCCAGACCCACCCCGCACACGCCGTCGACCTGGGCGACCTTCTCCCGCAGCGCGCCCTTGGCGGCTCGGGCCTGCTCGATCGTGGCCATGGCCACCACCTCCTGGTCCCATTCTCCCCCGCGGCGCGCTGCAGTGCCACGATGGGCGGGTGACGACGATTCCCACCGTGACCCTGAACAACGGCGTCCCCATCCCGCAGGTCGGTTTCGGGACGTACAAGATCGGCGACGACGAGACGCGAGAGGCGGTGCTGCAGGCCTTCGAGGCCGGGTACCGGCACATCGACACCGCGCAGATGTACCGGAACGAACGCGGCGTGGGCGAGGCGATCACCGCCTCGGGGCTCCAGCGCGGCGAGGTCTTCGTGACCAGCAAGCTCAACAACGCCAACCACGCCTACGACGACGCCCTCGCGTCGTTCGACCGCACGCTGTCCGAGCTGCAGCTCGAGTTCGTGGACCTGTTCCTCATCCACTGGCCGCTGCCCGCCGTCGGCCGCTACCTGGAGGCCTGGCGCGCCCTCGAGGAGATCCTGCACAGCGGGCGGGCGCGGGCGATCGGCGTGTCGAACTTCCAGCCGACGCACCTGCGCACCCTGCTCGACGAGGCGACGATCGTGCCGGCCGTGAACCAGATCGAGATGCATCCCTGGTTCACGAACTCCGACGTGCGGTACTTCGACGAGAGCCACGGCATCACCACCGAGGCGTGGTCGCCGCTGGGGCGCGGCAAGGCGCTGGAGGACCCGACGATCACGCGGATCGCGCAGGAGCACGACGCGACCCCGGCCCAGGTCGTCCTCGCCTGGCACCTGGCCCGCGACGTCGTCGTCATCCCCAAGTCGGTGACGCCGTCGCGCATCGCCTCGAACCTGCGGGCCGTCGACCTGACGCTCAGCGACGACGAGGTCGCGGCGATCACCGCCCTCGACCGCGGCGAGCGCATCGGGTCCCACCCCGACACGGAGAACCGCACCGACCGCTGACCCCCGCCCCCGGTCCGCTGTGGGTATGGAATCTGCGGGTCCGGAGCGGTCCGGACCCGCAGATTCCATACCCACAGCGGGGTCGGGCGGCCCGGCGGGGCGACGGCGGGCAGAATGACCTCATGGAACGCCACACCGTGGTCGCGATCCGCGAGGGGCTGCACGCCCGCCCCGCTGCGCTGTTCACCCAGCTCGCGGCCTCCCAGCCGCTGCCCGTCCGGATCGCCCGGGACGGCGGGGAGCCCGTCGACGCCGCCAGCATCCTCGCCGTGATGACGCTCGGGGCCGACGCCGGCACCTCCGTCACGCTGTCGGTCGACGCCGACGGCCACGACGAGGACGAGGAGACCGCCACGGCGGTCCTGGACACCCTCGAGGAGTTCCTGTCCGACCCGGAACCGGGCTGACCTGCCCGAGGGTCACAGACCCAGGTCGACCAGCACCGGGCGGATGGCGTCCCGCACCGCGTTGCGCGCCTCCATCGGGTCGTCCTCGGCCAGCGCCAGCCGCGCCAGCTCGACGCACTCCTCGTCGGTGACCCGCTGCAGGACCGCCGCGACGTCCGCGAGCGCCCGGGGCGTCATCGACAGCGACCGCACGCCCAGCCCGACGAGCACGGGGGCCAGGGTGGCGTCCGCGGCGGCCTCCCCGCAGACCCCGACGGGTCGGTCGTGCCGGGCCGCCCCCTCGCAGGTCGCGCGGATCAGCTCCAGCACCGCGGGCTGCCACGGGGTGGACAGCGCGGCGAGCTCGCCGAGCATGCGGTCGGCGGCCATCGTGTACTGGATGAGGTCGTTGGTGCCCACCGACCCGAAGGCGGCGTGGGCGAAGACGTCGGCGGCCCGCAGCGCCGCGGCCGGCACCTCGACCATGACCCCGGCGTGGCGCAGCCCGTGCTGCTCGCAGAGCGCGACGAAGTCGGCGGCCTCGCCCGCGGTGGCGACCATCGGCGCCATCACCCACACCTCGGCGTTCTCGGCCTCGGCGGCGGCCGCGATCGCCTGCAGCTGCCGCTCCAGCACGCCGGGCCGTGACGAGGCCGTGCGCAGCCCGCGCACGCCCAGGGCCGGGTTGGGCTCGCCGTCGGCGGTGACGAACGGCAGCGGCTTGTCGGCGCCGGCGTCGAGGGTGCGGACCACGACCTTGCGCCGCGGGAACGCGGACAGCACCTGGCGGTAGGCGGCGACCTGCTCGGACACCCCGGGCTCGGTGCTGCGGCCCAGGAAGCAGAACTCGGTGCGGAACAGCCCGACCCCCTCGGCGGAGGCCTCCAGCGCGGCCTGGGCCCCGGCGGGGTCGGCGACGTTGGCGAGCAGCTCGACGCGGGTGCCGTCGGCGGTGCGTCCGGTCCCGTCGAACGCGCGACGTTCCGCCTCGTGCTGCTGCGCGGCCGCCACGGTGTCGGGGTCGGGGTCGAGGACGACGACGCCGGCCGCCCCGTCCAGGAGCACCGTGTCGCCGTCGGAGATCGCCTCGGCGCCGCGGACCGCGACGACGGCGGGGATCCCGAGTGCCCGGGCGAGGATCGCGGTGTGCGAGGTGGGCCCGCCGCCGCTGGTCACGACGCCGAGCACCACCTCGGGGTCGAGCGTGGCGGTGTCCGCCGGGGCGAGGTCGTCACCCACCAGGACGAACGGGTGGTCGAGCTGCGGCACCCCGGGCGGGCGGACGCCGATGAGCTCGGCGACGATGCGGTCCCGCACGTCGCGCACGTCCCGGGCGCGCTCCGCCAGGGGCGGCCCGAGCTTCTCGAACTGCTTGATCAGCCCGCGCGCGGCGTCCCAGATCGCACGCTCCGGGGTGAGGTGGTCGGTGCGGATGCGCCGTTCGCCGTCGGCGACCAGGGCGGGGTCCGCCGCCATCGCCGCGGTGACGGCGAGGAGGTCGGCCGCGGTGCCGGTGGCGCGGCCGGCCCGGTCGGTCAGCTCGTCGCGGACCGCCCGGGCGGCGGCCGTGAGCTGGGTGACGGCCGCCTCGACGCCCTCGCCCTCCAGACGGGTCGTGCGGGGTTCGGGCACGGGCGGAGGCATGGTGGCCGCGGGGCCCGCCGCCCTGCCCGGACTGACGGGCGCACCCGTGAGAGTCGTGCTCATCGCTGCCGTGACCTCCGTCCGCCCCACCGGTGCCGCGCGGTCGCGTCTCCGATCCTGCTGTGCCTGGCACGCTGTCGGATGAGGCACTCTGTGTCAAGGATCACGTCCGTCACGGCCCACGACTCCTCGGAGGACCCCCGATGCCCCTGATCGTCAGCTCTCCCGTCGCCGGCACCGTGGTCGACGTCCGCGAGGTCCCGGACCCGGTGTTCTCCGCCGGGCTCGTCGGTCCCGGCACGGCCGTCGAGCCCGAGGGGACCGAGGTGGTCTCCCCGGTGGACGGGCGGATCGTCAAGCTGCACCCGCACGCCTTCGTCGTGCAGCCCGCGGACGGACCGGCGGTGCTGGTGCATCTGGGGATCGACACCGTCCAGCTCGGCGGCGCGGGGTTCACCCTGCACGTGGCCGAGGGGGACGAGGTGGTGACCGGGCAGCTCCTGGTGGAGTGGGACCCGACGGCGGTGCGTGACGGTGGCCGGGCCGCCGTCTGCCCCGTGGTGCTCCTGGAGGCGGACCCGGAGCAGGTGGAACCACGGGTCGCCCCCGGCACCGCCGTCGTGCCCGGGGACCCGCTCCTGGCGGCCCGCTGACCGGTGGCAGACTGGGCCGGGAACGAGCCGGTCCCCGTCCGGCGTGGTCAGGGAGGACTCGACTCGACGATGGCGACGCGCCCCGCCGGCCGGACCGGCACCGGTCAGAAGTACCGCGTGGTCCGCGCCTACCTGGCCGAGCTGGTGGACCACCTCGCCGTGGGTGACGCGATCCCGTCCGAGCGGGCGCTCGGGGACCGCTTCGGCGTCTCGCGCATGACGGTCCGCCAGGCGATCGACGCCCTGGTCGCCGACGGGCTGCTGGAGCGGGCGCAGGGCCGCGGGACGTTCGTCGCCCCGCCGCCCGCCGACCTCGAGATGCGGCTGACGACGTTCGGCGAGGAGGTGCGCCGCCGCGGCATGACACCGGGGTCGCAGGTGCTGGAGGCCTCGACCACGCCGTGCCCGGCCCCCGTGGCGGACCTCCTGGCGATCCGCCCCGGCGACGACGCCCACCGCGTGCTGCGGGTGCGCAGCGCCGACGACGAGCCCTGGGCCGTGGAGGACGCCTGGATCCCGGCGCACCTCGCCCCCGACCTGCTCGCCCACGGCGTGCCGGAGAGCCTGGACGCCGAGCTGCGTCGGCGCGGCCACGCACCGACCGGTGGGGACGAGACCATCACGGCCGCGGACGCCACCCCCACCGAGCGCCGGCTGCTCGCCATGACCGGCACGCACGCCGTCATGCGCATCGAGCGCCGCACCTACGTCGACCAGACGCCGCTGATCCACTCGCGGTTCTCCTACCGTGGCGACCGGTACAGCGTGTTCGTGCCGCTGGGCGAGGCCCGCTCCCCCGTCCCGGTGTGGGCCTGACCCGCACCGGCCCGGCGCCGGATCACACCAGGCGCACGCCCAGCGCGTCGAGGACGGCCGAGATGGGGTTGACGTAGGTCAGGCCCGTCCCGTCCGGCCCTCCGGTCTCCGAACCGGCGAACAGCAGGCCCAGGGCGGTGGCGTCGGTGCGGTAGACCAGGGACCCGGAGTCGCCTCCCCGGGAGAACGGCCCGGTGCCGGTCGACTCGACCTCGATCTGGCCGTCGAACGCGAGCAGTCCGAGCTCGGGGCCGTACCCCACCAGGACGTCGTCCATCTCGACGGCGCTGACGCGCCCGTGGGTGTGGCCGGTGGTCCGCCCGATCTTCTCGACGAGGTCGCCCGGCAGCGCCTCCGCCGTCGTCGACACCGCCCCCACGGGGTAGGTCGGGTCGATCTCGGGCCGGTCGAGCAGCGCGACGGCGGCGTCCACCGTGGCGCGCTCCCCCTCGGTCAGGGGAACCACCGCCGCCACGGACCCGACGAGGTCGTGAGGGGCGCGGCCGCCGTCCGCCGGGCCGGGCTGCAGCACGCCGTCCCCGGGGACGCCGTCGAGCACGTGCCGGTTCGACAGCGCGTACACCGACTCCGCGTCCCCGGGCAGGTCGACCGCGGCACCGGCGCACGAGGCGTCCGGGACGACGAACGCGCCGAGCGTGCCGGCGGTGACGTCGACGTGCGCGATCGACACCCCGGGACGCAAGGGGCGCACCCGGCCCGTCTCGCCGACCGCGAGGGCGGTCGCGACCGGGGGCTGCGGACCGAGACCGGTCTCCCGCGGAGTGCCGCGCAGCCCGGGCGCGAGCCGTCGGATGCGGCCGGTGCGGCGGACGTCGGGCGCCTGCCCGGCCTCGGCGGCGATCTTGCGGACCACCGCGCGCGCGGCGGGCAGCCCCAGCCGGTAGCGCACGGCGATCTCGTACTCGCCCTCGTGCTCCGCGGGCGCCAGCCCGATCGCGAGGGTGGGGGCCCGCACCAGGTCCGGTGCCGAAACCGTCCCGGCAGCGCGTGGTCCGACGGCCACCCCGTACCGTCCCGCCAGGTCACGGGCGTAGTCGGTGAGCTGGGCCTTGATCGCACGCGCCTGGGTCAGATCCATGCGGCGAGTCTGGCCCACCCCGCGGCGCGCGGCTCGCCGGGCACGCCGCGCAGCCCCGGAGGGGCCGATCCGAAAAAGATGGCCCGATCACGTCATGAACCGCGGTCGGGTCCCTCTCCCCTGGTGTGAGGAACCCCACGGTCACCGACGTCCGCGCCGCGGTGCGCTGGGCGCTGAGCCACGACCTGGTGGCGCTGCGCGACTACCGCCAGGTGACGCTGCTCGACCGCAGCGCCCGCTGGCAGGCCGACGCGGCACTGGTCGCGCGGTGGCGCGAGGCCACCGGCAACCTGTTCGCCGCCTCCTGGACGCGGGACCCCGCGTCCGAGGAGACGTCGCGGCACCACGTCTCGCACTGACCCGTCAGGCGCGCAGCAGCGCCGAGACCCGCGTCCGCCGCGCACGTGCCGCCGCGGCGACCCCCAGCCCGAGACCGACGAGGGTCCACAGCACCAGCCCGGTCAGCGCGATGCCCAGGCCGTCGACCGCGGGCAGCAGCACGGCGGCGAAGGCGTCCCGGCCGGCACCGGTCGGCAGGAACTCCACCAGCGAGACGAGCACGTCGGGCACGGTGGCCACGACCCCTGTGCCGATGAGCAGCACCGCCATCAGCAGGCTGATGCCGCGGCCGACGTGGCCGAGCCAGCCGAGGAAGCCCAGGTGGGCGGCGACGAAGCACACCGACACCAGCACCCCGACGAGGACCGCCCCGACCCAGCCGAGCAGGGACGCGCCCTCGACCGCGGCGAGGATGCCGCCGACCAGCGCTCCGGTCCCGGCACCGATCGCCGCCGGGAGCGCCAGGGCCTCCAGGGCGAGCCGCGCCGACGACCGCGTGGACCCGAGGGCGTGTGCCGCGACGGGCGGGTACACGGTCATCAGGCCGAGCGCCCCCAGCCACAGGGCGACGACGGCGAACAGCGGTCCCGTCGCACCGGTCGACAGGTCGTCGACCCCCGGCGCGGAGACCGGGTCGGCGACGACACCCGCGAGGTTCTCCCGTTCGTCGTCCGAGTAGGTCGGGATGCCCTCGGCGGCCTCGTCGAGGCCCACGGCGAGGTCGTCGGCGCCCGAGGCGAGCTGGTCGACGCCGTCGGCGAGCTGGCCGGAACCGTCAGCCACGCCGTCCGCACCGGCGGCGAGCTGCTGGGCACCCGAGTCGAGCTGCCCGACGCCGGAGGCGAACCCGTTCACCCCGGACGCCAGCTCCTGCGCACCCGAGTCGAGCCGCCCCACCCCCGAGGCGAACCCGTTCACGCCCGACGCCAGCTCCTGCGCACCCGAGTCGAGCCGCCCCACCCCCGAGGCGAACCCGTTCACGCCCGAGGCCAGCTCCTGCGCACCCGAGTCCAGCTGCCCCACCCCCGAGGCGAACCCGTTCACCCCGGACGCCAGCTCCTGCGCACCCGAGTCCAGCTGCCCCACCCCCGAGGCGAACCCGTTCACCCCCGAGGCCAGCTCCTGCGCACCGGCGTCGAGTCGGTTCACGCCGGTCGCCAGCTCGTTCACCCCGGTCGCCAGCTCTTGCGCTCCTGTGTCGAGCTGCCCGACGCCGGACGCCAGCTCGGCGGCACCGGTCGCCACGCCGTCGGTCCCCACGACGAGCTCGTCCGCACCGGCGGAGAGCTGGTCGAGACCGTCGGCGAGCGCCGTCGCCCCGTCGGCCGCCTCGCCCGCGCCGGCCGCGAGCTCGTCCGCGCCCGACGCGAGCTGGTCCGCGCCGTCGCTCGACGCGGCGATGCCCGCGGTGAGGGCGAAGAGGCCGGTCGGAGCACTGGTCTCGGTGCCCGGCTGTCCGGCCTGCGCGACCAGACCGTCACCCAGAGCCGCCATCCCCGCCTGGATCTCGGGGAGGGTGGGGACCTCCTGGCATGCCGCGCTCGTCGGGTCGGCGCCGCAGTCGAACGCGATGTAGGCGCCGAGCGCGTCGGCCAGGTCCTGCGCGGAGGTCCCTGCCGTCACGATCCCGTCCGGCAGCGGGGCAGCCTCGGCCGCGAGCGTCTCGAGGCCGCTCGCCAGGTCACCCGCACCGGAGGCGAGCTCCTCGGCGCCCGTCGCCAGCTCGGTGGTCCCGGCGGCCAGCGCGTCCGCGCCGGCGGCGCTCTCCTGCAGACCGGCAGCGAGCTCGTCCGTGCCCCCGGCGACCTGCCGGGCACCGGTGGCCAGCTCCTCGGCGCCCGTGGCCGCCGCGGCCACGCCCGCGGCGTACTGGTCGGCCCCCGCCGCGAGCTCGTCCGCTCCCGTGGCGGCCTGCCCGGCACCGGCCGCGTACTGGTCGGCGCCGTCGGCCAGCGCGAAGCCGCCGTCCGCTGCCTGCCCGACACCCGAGGCGAACTGGTCCGCCCCCGCCGCCAACGAGAACCCACCGTCCGCCGCCTGCCCGACACCCGAGGCGAACTGGTCCGCCCCCGCCGCCAACGAGAACCCACCGTCCGCCGCCTCGCCCACACCCGAGGCGAACTGGTCCGCCCCCACCGCCAACGAGAACCCACCGTCCGCCGCCTGCCCGACACCCGAGGCGAACTGGTTCGCCCCCGCAGCCAGCGAGAACCCACCGTCCGCGGCCTCGCCCACGCCGGCGGCGTACTGGTCGACGCCGTCGGCGTACTGCTCCGCCCCGTCGGCCAGGTCATCGGCACCGGACGCGGTCTCGTCGACCCCGTCGGCGAGCTGGTTCGCGCCGTCGGCGGCCTCCCCGATCCCGTCCGAGAGGTCGTTGAACCCGACGAGCACGTTGTCCACGTACGTCTCGGTGAGCGAGGACCCCATGATGGTGGTGGCCGTCGTCGCCACGATGCGGGCGAGGGCGTCGTCCACGACACGGCCGCCGGGCGGTGTGGAGATGTCGATCGTCGCCTGCCGCGCCTCGGCGGGGTCGTCGGACCCGAACGACGTCGCGGCGGCCGAGAAGTCCTCCGGGATGGTCACCACGGCGGCGTACGTGCCGTCGTCCAGCCCCTCGGCGGCGTGCTCGGTGTCGGTGAGGGTCCAGTCGTAGTTGACGTCGGAGTCCTCGGCCCCGCCGACCAGACCGGCCGCGAGCTGGCGGCCGAGCGGGACGGTCTGCCCGTCGACCTCGACGGGCTCGTCGTCGTTCACGATCGCCGCGGGCACCGTGTCGAGCCGGTCGACCGGGTTCCACAGGGACGCGAGCAGGATGCCCAGCACGAGCACGGGGAGCAGGACGACCGCTGCGACCGCCCACGGGTTCTGCCTGACGCGGTTCATGCCCGGACCTCCTCGGGGTCGTCGGTGTGCTCGGCCTGCTGGTCGGAGGGTGGTGGCGGCGGGGCCTCCCCACCGCGCAGGGTGCTCGGGGCGCCCCAGCCGGCGCCGACGTCGAGCACGGGGGTGCCGTCGGGGAGCAGGTCGGTGGCCGCGACGCCGGTCGAGCCGACCAGCAGGGTGGTGCCCGCGGCCGCGGCGGCGGACAGCGCGTGCGCGAGCGATTCGCGGGCGGCGCGGTCGGCGACGACGTCGGTGCGGTCGACGACGAGGAGACGCGTGCCCTGGCGCACGGCCTCGGTCACGGCCCCGGCGGCGCCGCCGTCCGAGGCGTCGACCACGGCCACGCGCGACCGGACCGCCGGTGCCCGTTCCGGCAGCACGTACCCGGCGGTCTTCACCGCGCCCTGGTCCGGGTGGATGCGGCCGGCGAAGGCCAGGAGCAGGGCGTTGACCGCGGCCGTGGCGTCCCCGTGCACGGCGAGGGCTCCGCCCTCGGGGACCCGGACGCTGACGGGGCCCACCAGCGGCGCCCCGCCGGGGCGGTCGTGCGGGCCGGCGACGGTGACCTCGTGCGCGACGACGGCGTCCTGCCGGCCGTCGTCCCGCGGCCCGGGCCACGGGGCGAGCCGCAGCTCGCGGGCGATGCCCTCGCCCTCGACGTCGAAGGTCGGCAGGGTCCGGTCGAGCCAGCGCGGGATCCACCAGGCGCGGTCGCCGAGCAGGGCGAGGACGGCGGGCACGAGGACCATCCGCACCACGAAGGCGTCGACGGCCACACCGACCGCCAGTCCGAGCGCGATCGGCTTGAGGGACATGTCGCCCTCGGGGACGAACGCCACGAAGACGCTGAACATGATGATCGCGGCCGCGGTGACGACCTTCGCGGCGCCCTGGAAACCGGTGTGCACCGCTCGCCGGGCCCGCCGGCCGTTGTGGACGAAGTCCTCCCGGATGCGGGACACGAGGAAGACCTCGTAGTCCATGGCCAGCCCGAACAGCACACCCATGAGGATGATCGGCATGAAGCTGATGACGGGACCCTGCTTGGTCACGTGCAGCGCGTCGGCGAACAGGCCGTTCTCGAAGACGAGGGCGACGGCGCCGAACGCCGCACCCACGCTGAGCAGGTAGCCGACGGTCGCCTTGACGGGTACCCAGATCGAGCGGAACACCATCATGAGCAGCAGCAGCGACAGGCCGACGACCACGACGGCGAACGGCAGCAGCGCCTGCCCGAGCTTGTCCGAGACGTCGATCCCGACGGCGGTGAACCCGGTGACCGACAGGTCGACGCCGTACTCGTCGATCCAGTAGTCGTGCATCGAGCGGATCTCGTCGACCAGCGCCTTGGTCTCCTCGGAGTCCGGCGCACCGGTCGGCACGACCTGGATGATGCCGGTGTCGGCGCTCTGGTTGGGGGTGGCCAGGGGGACGTCGGCGACGCCCGGGAGGTCCTCGATCTCGGCCGCGAGGTCGTCCATGAGCCCCAGCGGGTCCGTGGACTCGATGATCGACCCGGTGACGATGAGCGGTCCGTTGAACCCGTCGCCGAAGTGCTCCCCGACCAGGTCGTACGTCTGCCGGGCCTCGTTGTCCTCGGGCAGGTAGCCGGCGTCGGGCAGCGCGAGGCGCAGGTTCGTGGCGGGGAACGCGAGGGCCCCGAGCGCGACGACGACGAGCACGATCGTCACCACCGGCCTCTTCGTCACGCCCGCCACCCAGCCGGCGAAGAACCGGTTCTCGTGACCGGTCGCACCGCCCTCGACGGGTGCCGGCGCGGCCTTGCTGCGGCGACCGCGGGACTTCTTCGGCCGGGGGCGCAGACGGTCCCCGGCGAGGGCGAGCACGGCCGGCAGGAGCGTCAGCGACACGATGACGGCGAACCCGACGGCGACCGCCGCCGCGATACCCATGACCGACAGGAACGGGATCCCGGCGACGCTCAGACCGACGAGCGCGATCATGACGGTCAGCCCGGCGAACACGACGGCGGAGCCGGCGGTGGCGGTGGACCGGGCGACGGACTCGTGGACGTCGACGCCGTCGCGCAGCAGCTCCTGGTGGCGCGAGACGATGAACAGCGCGTAGTCGATGCCGACGGCGAGGCCGAGCATCAGCCCGAGCATCGGGGTGGTGGAGTTGATCGGCCCGAAGACGGTGGCGGCGAGCAGCAGCAGCATCGACACCCCGACGCCGACGAGCGCGTTGACCAGCGGCAGCCCGGCGGCGACGAAGGAGCCGAGGGTGAGGACGAGGACGACCAGCGCGACGACGAGGCCGATCGCCTCGACGATGCTCAGCGCGGGCAGCTCCTGGGAGAACAGCTCACCGCCGAGGGACGCCTGCGACCCGGCGGGCAGGGACGCGCCCAGCTCGTCGGTGGTGTCGTGCATCGCCTCCTTGGTGGCGTCGCTGATGGAGAAGACGTCGCCGTCGAGCTGGACCTGCAGGATGGTCGCCCGCTCGTCGTCGCTGACGGAGGCGGACAGCTGCTCGTCGTACGGCGTGCTGACGACCCGGACCTCGTCGAGCTCGCCGATCTCCTCGGCGGCGTCCTCCACCGGTTCCCGCACGGCGTCGTCCTGGATCGTGGTGCCCTCCGGGGCGACGACGACGAGCTGCGCGGACGCTCCGCTGACCTCGGGGAACGTCGCGGAGAGCTGGTCGAGCGCCTGCTGCGCCTCGGTGCCGGGGATCGTGATCGAGTTGTCGAACCCCTGGTAGAGCAGGCCGCCGGCCGCCCCGGTGACCACGAGGATCCCGAGCCACGCGACGACGACGAGCCGACGGGCCCCGGCGGCCCAGCGGCCGAGCGAGTACAGGACGGATGACACGCGGGACTCCCCGGAACATGGACGACGGGCTGTCGATACGTCACTGTATCCGATACGGGTTTGTATCGGATACACCGGTGTACTGACTACGATGGACCCTGCACCGGACCCAGGAGGCCACCACCGTGACGACCGAGCCCGCCACCAGCGTGCGCTCCGCGCGCCGCGAGCGCACGCGTGAGCGCCTGCTCGACGCCGCCTTCGCGCTGTTCTCGGAGCACGGGGTAGCGGCCACCCCGATCGAGGCGATCTGCGAGGCCGCCGGGTTCACGCGCGGGGCGTTCTACTCGAACTTCGCCTCCCGCGAGGAGCTGTTCCGCGCCCTGGTGGAACGCAAGGAGCGCGACCACCTCGAGGCGCTGGAACGGCTCGGCCCGCAGATCGCCGCCGCCCAGGTCGCCACTCCCGAGGGGTTCCGCGACGCCGTGCGGCAGGTGCTGCTCGCCTTCGAGCTCGACGAGGAGAACCACCGCCTCTGGCGTCTGATGAACGCCGAGTTCGAGCTGATGGCCATGCGCGACCCGGAGGTCGCCCGGCAGTACGTCGCCGACCAGAACCGCCTCCGCGGGGAGGTCGCCACGGTCATCGACCGCCTGCTGGAGCAGTGCGGTCTCCGCTTCACCGTCGACACGCCGACCGCCGTCGACCTGCTCATGTGCGTCGAGGACGCCGGGTCCCGGGCGGCGGTCCTCGGCGCGCCCCCCGAGCAGCAGGCGACGGCGCGCCTGGAACAGCTGGTCGACCTCCTCGTGACGCCCCGGTAGGCGCCACGAGGAGGTCGTTCCTCAGCCGAGGGTGGTCGGCAGGACGGTGTCGCCCTCCCCGACCGGCACCTCGAGCACGTGCTCGGCCAGGAACGCCAGCACGCCCTGGTACCAGACCTTCGCGTGCTGCGGGGTCAGGATCCAGTGGTTCTCGTCCGGGAAGTACAGGAACCGGTGCACGGTGGAGCCGTCGTCCGCGGCGGGCAGCCCCGAGTCGGCCAGCAGCTCGCGCCACAGGCGCAGGCCCTCGCCGATCGGCACCCGGTAGTCCTTGTCGCCGTGGATCACCAGCACCGGGGTGGTGATGCCCTTGACGAACCGGTGCGGGCTGTGGGCGTCGCGCATCTCGGGAGTCATCTCCCGGGCCCAGTAGTAGGCGTGGTCCGTCGTCGGGCCGAAACCGTCCAGGGCCCACAGGGAGGCGTGCGTGACGATCGCCCGGAAGCGGTCGGTGTGCCCGGCCACCCAGTTCGCCATGTAGCCGCCGAACGAGCCGCCCATGGCCGCGGTCCGGGTGGCGTCGACGTCCTCCCGCGCCTCCGTGGCGTCCGTGATCGCCATGAGGTCGGTGTACGGCGCGTCCCCCCAGGCACCCCAGCCCCGGGCGACGAACTCCTGGCCGTAGCCGGTGGACAGCGCCGGGTCCGGCAGCAGCACCGCGTAGCCGCGGGCCACCATCAGCCACGGGTTCCAGCGCCACGACCAGGCGTTCCACGAACCGAGGGGACCGCCGTGGATCCACAGCAGCAGCGGTGCCGGGTCCGCCGACGACGCCCCCTCCGGCAGGGCCAGCCAGGCGCGGACCCGGCTGCCGTCCGCCGCCGTCGTCTCCACCTCGGTCAGGTGACCCGGCAGGGCCGGGGCCGGCACCGGCGACGGCAGCACGACGGCGGCGACGGGCTCGCGGTCGCCCGGAGCGCCCGAGGCGACGAACGCCGCCAGGTCGACCCGCACCGGCTCCGCGGGCGCCGCGTAGGACGTCCGCAGCGCGTACAGCGCCGAGCCGTCCGGGGCGACGCGGACGTCGGTCAGCACGGCGTCGTCCGCCGTCACCCGCTCCACGGTCACGGGGCCCTGGCCGGGGACGCCGTCGAAGGTCAGCAGGAAGACCGGGCCGCGGCCGTCCTCGTCGGCGGTGAGGACCAGGCCGCTCGTGTCGGGGAGCCAGGCGGCCGACGTCGGCCAGCGGTCCCAGTCGTCGGCGAGCACCTCGGGCTCGCCGGTACCGTCCAGCGCCACGAGGCCGAGGCGGACCACCGGGGGGTCGGTGGGCGAGGTGATCGTCGAGGTGACGTAGGCGACCCAGCGGCCGTCGGGGGACACCGTCGGACCGCCGACCTCGGCGTCCGGGTCGTCGACCAGCGTGCGGCGTTCGCCCGAGACGGTGTCGACCGCGACCAGCGTGGTGCGTCGCGCCGCGCCGGGGTCGGCCACGGCCCAGGTCGTCACGAGCGTGCGCCCGTCCGGGGACAGCGCGGCGTCGTGCTCCTCGAGCTGCCGGCCGGGGCCGGTGAGCTGGCTCAGCTCGGCCCGCTCGCCCTCGGCCACGTCGCCGAGCGTGAACGCGTAGCGCCGCGGGGCGTCCGGTCCGAGATCGTGGTCCCAGTGCCGCACCGGGTAGCCGGTGTGCCAGATGGCGTTCACCTTCGCGTCACGACGTGCCTCGCGCAGCTCGCCGTCGGCCTCGAGACCCTCCGCGGAGGGCAGCACGGCCGCCGAGACCGAGACGACGTCGGCGTCACGGGCGGCGAGCACACCACCGACCCCGCCCGGCGCCGTCGCCACGACGCGGGCCTCGCCACCCGCCGCGGGCAGCGACCAGAGCGCGGCCTTCTTCTCGTCGCCGTCCTTGGTCTCGGGGTCCGGGCGCGCCGAGGTGAAGAGCAGGTCACCGCCGGCGGTGAACACGGCGGCCGCCTCGCCCTGGGTGCTGCGGGTCAGCCGGCGGGCAGGGCGCTCCCCCGCCGGGTCGACCTCCCACAGCGCCGACACGTAGCCGGTGCCGTCCGGGTCGAGGGTCTGCACGGTCGTCACCAGCCGGCGTCCGTCGGCGCTGAGGGCCAGGCCGCCGAGCCGCCCGAGCGCGATGTAGTCGTCGAGGTCGTCGAAGGGGGTCTGCGGGGTGTCCGCGGTGGTGTCCTGAGTCACCTACCCGGGTCTACCACACGCCGGGCCCGCCCGGCCCGCACGAGCGCGCTCACGACGCTGCACGACGCCGCGGGAACGTCCGCCCCAACAGCCGGTGAACAGTGGTCGAACTCCTGCTCAGGGTGTCACGCACGCCTTGAACGGCACCCGCGGGCTCGGGCAGATTCTGGACGTGAACCACCACAGCGCCCTGCCCCCGTTGCCCGCCAAGGCCGACCTCGTCGTCGTCGGTGCGGGCGTCGTGGGTCTGGCGCACGCCGTCGAGGCCCAGGCCCGCGGCTGCTCGGTGGTGGTGGTCGACGCCGCCGACCGTCCCGACGGCTCCACCGCACGACGCAGCGGGCACGTGGCCGTCACCACCCAGGACTCGACGGCGCTGGCCTGCGCGCTCGCCTCGCGCGAACGCTGGCTCAAGCTCGGCCGGGACGCCGGGTTCGGGGTCCGCGAGAGCGGCGCCGTCGTCGTCGCGCAGCACGAGGACGAGCTCGCCGTCCTCGACGACCTGGTCGCCGCGCGCGCCGGGGACGCCACGCTGCTGGACCACCGCAGCGTCGCCGACCGCACCCCCGTGACGCGGGCCGTCGGCGGTGCCTGGCTGCCGCTGGACCTGCGCCTGGACCCGCCCGCCGCGCTGGCGGCCGTCAGCGACTGGCTGGGGACCCGGCCCCAGGTCCACGTCGCCTGGCGTACCGCCGCCCAGACCCTCGACGCCGGCAGCGGCCGCACCCTGGTGCGCACCTCCCGCGGCGAGGTGGTGGCCAAGCGCGTCGTGGTCGCCGTCGGGCAGGACGTCGGCTCGCTGTGCTGGGAGGTCGGCGCCGAGCTGACGCCGGTGCGCCGCCAGCTCCTGCGGGTCGCACCCCCGATGCCGGACGACGCCGCCGCCCGGGGACGCCTCACGACCGGGCCGGTCGTCCTGGGCGGGACGACCCTGCTGCGCGACACCGCCTACCGGCACTCCCGCGCCCTCGGTGAGGTGCGTGACCGGTGGCGCCGGCACCGCCCGGACGTGCTGGCCGCCGAGATCCACCTGTCGCTGCAGGCCCGGGCGGACGGCTCCGTGGTGGTCGGGGACGGTCGGGCCCCCGCCGACGTGCCCGGACGGTCCGAGGCGGTGGACGGGCTGCTGCTGACCGCGGCCGCCGAGCTGCTCGGCACCGGGCCCCTGACGGTGCTGGGCCGCTGGACGGCGACGGAGCCCGTCCGCGCCCGGACCTCGCCCGCCGCGGACCCGTTCGTCCTCGGCGAGCCGCTGCCCGGGGTGCGCACGGTCAACGTCACCGACGGTCTGGCCACGACGACCGCGCTCGGCCTGGCCCCCCGGGTGCTGGACGAGCTGTTCTGAGCACCGCCCGGCAGGGCGTCACGCCAGGTCACGAGCCGATCACGGTTCGGGGGTGAAGTTCGGGTCCTGTGTTGACAACGGGGAAGGCCGAGCGTTCTCTGAAATCGGGGATGACGGGTGCACCGACGCACCTGGTCGTGGCCCCGGGCCTCGATCCCCTCGCACCGCACCGAAGGCGATGAGGAGAATGCGTAGCGCACGACTCATGACAGCGACGGCGGGCGCCGCCGTCCTCGCCCTGGGCCTGGCGGCCTGCGGCGGCTCCGACGACAGCTCGGACGGGAGCACCTCCGGCGAGGAGATGTCCGGCGGCGGGGAGGTCGAGGTCTTCACCTGGTGGGCCGCAGGCTCGGAGAAGGCCGGGCTCGACGCCCTCGTGGGCGTGTTCGAGGAGCAGCACCCGGACTACACGTTCGTCAACGGCGCCGTGGCAGGTGGCGCGGGCTCCGCGGCGAAGGACCTCCTGCAGTCCCGGCTGCAGGCCAGCGACCCGCCGGACACCTTCCAGGCGCATGCCGGTGCGGAGCTGCAGGACTACATCGACGCCGCGCAGATCGAGGACGTCTCGGCCCTGTACGACGAGTTCGGCCTGACCGACGCGTTCCCGGCCGACCTGGTCGACCGCCTGAGCACCGAGGACGGCGCGATCTACTCCATCCCCTCGAACATCCACCGGGCGAACGTGGTGTGGGCCAACCCGACGGTGCTCGAGGACGCCGGGCTCGACCCCGCCGCCGAGTACGCCGACCTCGACGCCTGGTACGAGGCGCTCGACGCCGTCGAGGAGAGCGGCCAGACGGCCCTGTCCATCGCGACGACGTGGACGCAGGTCCACCTGCTGGAGACCGTGCTGCTCTCCGAGCTCGGCCCCGAGGCCTACACGGGCCTGTGGGACGGGTCGACCGACTGGGAGGGCCCCGAGGTGACGGCCGCCCTGGAGGACTTCGAGAAGCTCATGGGGTACACGAACGACGACCGTGACGGTCTGGACTGGCCCGACGCGACCCAGCAGGTCATCGACGGCCAGGCCGGGTTCAACGTCATGGGCGACTGGGCCGAGGCCGCGTTCCAGGAGGCCGGCGCGATGTCGCCTGACGACTACGTCTACTTCCCGGTCCCGGGCACCGACGGGGAGTTCGACTTCCTCGCGGACTCGTTCACCATGCCGGTGGGCGCGCCCAACCCCGACGGCACGAAGGCGTGGCTGGAGACGGTCGGCTCGGTCGAGGGCCAGGAGGCGTTCAACAAGGCCAAGGGATCCATCCCGGCCCGCACGGACGCCGACACCTCGGACTTCTCCGAGTACCAGCAGAGCGCCGTCGAGGCGTTCGCGAACGACACCATCGTGTCCTCGCTCGCGCACGGCGCCGCGACACCGATCGCGACGCTGAACGCGATCTCCGACGCGACGAGCAAGTTCACGACCGGGGCCTCCGACCTGGCCACCTTCCAGTCGGAGCTCGCCGCGGCGAACATGTGACACCGTCGGGGCGGGGGTCGCGGCCGCACCGGCCCGGCCCCCGCCCTCCCGGCCCGGAGGACGCGGAGGACGCATGAGACACCGCCTGCGACGGCTCGGAGCCCCGCTCCTGCTGCTCGCCCCGTCACTGATCCTGCTGGGCGTGTTCGTCTACGGCCTCATCGCGGCGAACTTCAACACCTCGATCACGGACAACCACACGGCGGCGCAGGCCACGGGCCAGGAGCCCGTGACGACGGTCTGGTTCCAGAACTACGTCGACCTGCTGGGCAGCGACGACTTCCAGCACTCGTTGACCAACCTCGTGCTGTTCACGGTCGTGTTCCTCGTCGGCACCATGGTCATGGGCTTCGGCTGGGCCTGGATGCTGGACCGGCCGGACCGCGGGGAGGGGTTCTTCCGCTCGATCTACCTGTTCCCGATGGCGGTGTCCTTCGTGGCCTCCGGCGTCGTGTGGCGGTGGCTGCTCAACTCGAACCAGGGGGAGAGCGCGAGCGGCCTCAACCGGCTGTTCCAGATGGTCGGGCTCGACTTCCTGCAGAACAACTGGTGGAACAACATCACCTTCGGGATCACGGCGATCGCGCTGCCGGCGATCTGGCAGCTGTCCGGCTACGTGATGGCGCTGTTCCTCGCCGGCTTCCGGGGCATCCCCGAGGAGCTGCGCGAGGCGGCCCGCGTGGACGGCGCCAGCGAGTGGAAGGTCTACCGGCTGGTGCTGTTCCCGCAGCTCTCGCCGATCGCGCTGTCCGCGCTGATCATCATCGGCCACATGTCGTTGAAGTCGTTCGACCTCATCATGTCGATCTCGAAACCGGCGAACTACCAGACCAAGGTGCCGGCCGTGGACATGTACGTGTTCAAGTCGAGCTTCAACTACGCCGACGCGGCCGCCGTGGGGACGATCCTGCTCGTCATCGTGGCGCTGGTCGTCGTGCCCTACCTGGTCCGGACCCATCAGGCGGAGAAGCGATGAGCACCCACGTCTCCACGCCGCCGGGCGTCACGGGCGAACCCGTCGAGCTCCGGGACGACACCGCGCGCAACAGGTTCACCGTGGGCCGCACCGCCAAGTACGCGGCGATGATCCTGTTCGTCCTCATCGTGCTGATCCCCGTCTACGTGCTGTTCGTGACGAGCTTCAAGGGTGCCGGTGACGCCTCGCCCAGCCGCGCCTGGAACCTGCCCACCGACTGGACCCTCGACAACTGGCGCGGCGCCTGGAACGCCCTCTCACCGGCGATCTGGCGCACGTTCCAGATGGTGATCCCGGCGGCGATCATCTCGGCGATGCTGGGGTCGATGAACGGCTTCGTGCTGTCGCGCTGGTCGTTCCGCGGCGCCGACGTCGTGTTCACGCTGATCCTGTTCGGCATGTTCATCCCGTACCAGGCGGTGATGATCCCGCTGCTGGAGCTGATGCTCGGGGCGGGCATCCCCAGCGGCGTCCCGTCGCTGATCATCCTGCACGTCATCTACGGCATACCGATCACGACGCTCATCTTCCGGAACTACTACCAGACCGTCCCGCACGAGCTGGTCGAGGCCGGACGCGTCGACGGCGCGGGGATGCTGCGCACCTACTGGTCGATCATCCTGCCGATCTCGGTGCCGAGCTTCGTCGTGGTGCTCATCTGGCAGTTCACCAACGCCTGGAACGACTTCCTGTTCGCCGTGTTCTTCTCCTCGAGCCAGAACGGCCCGGTCACCCTGGCCCTGAACAACCTGGCCAACGGTGCGCTGCTGCAGGACTACGGCGTCTCCATGGCAGGCGCGCTCCTCGCCTCGCTGCCGCCCCTGCTGGTGTACATCCTGCTCGGCAAGTACTTCGTCGGCGGGCTCATGTCCGGGTCCGTCAAGGGCTGACCGACCGGGTCGGGGGGCGGCGCGGTCAGTCCCGCCCGTCGCGCTCGGCCATGTCGGCCAGCATGCGGTTGTAGGCCCGCAGCTCGGCGTCGTCGTCCCGCTCGGCCCGGCGGTCGTTGCGGCGCGCCTCGCGCTCGTCGGACCGGGCCCACTGCACGCCCACGACGACGGCGAGCACCAGCGTCGGCAGCTCGCCGATCCCCCAGGCGATGGCCCCGCCGAGCTGCTGGTCGTCGATCGCGGACAGCCCCCACGGCCGCCCCATGTTCCCGAACCAGTCCGCCACGAGCAGCGACGTGCCGGTGGTGAGCACGACCCCGAAGAAGGCGTGGAACACCATGGTGGCGAACAGCAGCAGCAAGCGCTGCGGGTACGGCGGGCGCTGCGGACCGGGGTCGATGCCGATGAGCGCGTTGGCGAACAGGTACCCGGCCAGGGTGAAGTGGATGATCATCCACACGTGCCCCGCGTGGTTGGACAGCGCCCAGCCGAACACCGGCGTGAAGTAGAAGGCGATCATGCCGCCGGCGAAGATGACCGCGGCCACGACCGGCTTCGCGACGAAGCTGCCGAACCGGGAGTGCACGATCGCCAGCACCCACTCGCGCGGACCGCGGGAGCCGTCCTTGCGGGGCGGGACGGCCCGCAGCAGCAGGGTCACCGGCGCGGCCAGCACGAGCAGCAGCGGGATGACCATCGCCAGGACCATGTGCTGGGTCATGTGGCCGGAGAAGATCACGTGCCCGTACACCGACGGGCCGCCGTTGGTGACCCAGACCATGACGACCATGCCGGCGCACCAGGAGATGGTCCGACCCACGGGCCAGCGGTCGCCGCGACGGCGCAGGCGCAGCGCCCAGGTGACGTAGACCAGCGCGCCGGCGGCGCAGGCGACGGCGAAGAGCGGGTCGAAGCTCCACTGCGTGAAGTAGTTGCCCACGGTGTTCTCGGGCGGGAGCGCGTCACCCGTGAGCTGGAAGGCCGGTGAGGCGTCGACGATCTCCTCGTCCGGCACGGGCGGTGCCGTCGACCCGAGCGCGACGGCGACGCCGGAGACCGCCCCGATCGTGGCGAGCTCGACCGCGAGCAGCTGCCAGAACAGCCGGCGCACCCGGCCGGGGTCGGCGGCGAGACGCCCGACGACCCAGCGCCGGTGCGCCCACCCGAACGCGCCGAGCGCCAGCAGCAGCAGCACCTTGGCCTGCAGCAGGAGGCCCCACCGGGTGACGAGGTCGTCCAGGTGCTCCATGCGGATCAGTGCGCTCATCACGCCGGACGCGGCCACGAGGACGAAGGACCAGGCGGCCACGGGCGAGAACCGGGCGACCGCTGAGGCGGCGACGCGGTCGTCGTCCCGCCGACGGCCGGTGCGGGTCAGCACGACGACGAGCAGCGCCGCCAGGCCGCCGACCCACAGTGCCGCCCCGACGAGGTGGAGCAGCATCGCCCCGACGGCCAGGTCGTGGTTCACCGCCCCGGCGGCGTGCCCGGTGGTGGACTGCAGGGCGAGCGCCGCGGCGGGCAGCACGGCCGTCCACAGGGCTCCGACCGGTCCCCGCACCCCGAGGGCGAGGGCGGAGGTGACGGCCGCCAGCAGGATCGTCCACAGCCCGATCCGGCCGAGCTCGACGTCCCGCGCGAACTGCCACAGCCCCTGCCCGAAGGTGTCGGCGGTCACGGAGATCGTCGAGACGTAGGAGTAGTTGAGGACGAGCTGGGCGACGGCGGCGACGGCCCACAGGCTCGACGCCCAGCCGGCCACGAGCAGGACGCGGTCCGCGTGCCGGCCCCGGGGCAGCAGGAACGCCGCCGCGAACAGCCCGCCGACGGTCACCGACAGCGCGAGCTCGGCGACCACGGTCGCGGCGGGCAGGCCCCACCGCACCACCGGCCCGGGGTCGCTGAACGTCCCCAGCGGGTCGAAGGCGCCCGAGTACGCGCCGGCGGCCAGCAGGGCGAGCAGGGCGACGACGACGGCGCCCGGCCCGGCGGCGACCAGCCACCACGGGCGCGCGGACGTCGACGCCGGGGCGGGGCGACTCGTCGGGCGGGCGGGCGCTGTCACGCCGTCCAGCCTAGGCCTCTCCCGCGGGGCTCCGGCCGCGTCGACGGTGTGACGCTCGCCCCGGGACACCCTGGGGAACGGCCCGCGCTCAGCCCCAGACGAGACCCTGCGCGGGATCCTCGAGCACCCGGGCGACGTCCGACAGGAACCTCGCCCCGAGCTCGCCGTCGACGAGCCGGTGGTCGAAGCTCAGCGCGAGCTGGGTGACCCAGCGCGGCTTGACCTTGCCCTTGTGCACCCACGGCTGCTGCCGGATCGCCCCGACGGCGAGGATCCCGGACTCGCCCGGGTTGAGGATCGGCGTCCCGGTGTCGATGCCGAACACCCCCACGTTCGTGATCGTGAACGTGCCGTCGGCCATGTCCGCCGGGGACGTGCGCCCGGCCCGGGCGGTCGCGGTGAGCTCGCCGAGCGCCTGCGCGAGCCCGAGCAGCTCGAGCCGGTGGGCGTCCTTGACGTTGGGCACGACGAGCCCGCGCGGGGTCGCGGCGGCGATCCCCAGGTTCACGTAGTGCTGGTAGACGATCTCCTGGGCGGCCTCGTCCCAGCTCGCGTTGACCTCCGGGTGCCGCTGGAGGGCGAGCAGCGCCGCCTTGGCGGCGATCAGCAGCGGGGTGACCCGCACGTCGGCGAAGTCGCGGTCGCGCTTGAGCCGCTCGACGAGCTTCATCGTCCGCGTGACGTCCACCGTGCGGAAGACCGTCACGTGCGGGGCGGTGAACGCGCTGGCCACCATGGCCTCGGCGGTGCGCTTGCGCACGGACCTCACCGGCACGCGGGTGGTGCGCCCGTCGGCGGAGAGGCCGTCCGAGGCCGTCCAGGGCCGGTCCTCGCCGTGGGACGTGGCCAGGGGTCGCGGTGCGGCGGCCGCCGCGTGCGCCGTCACGTCCTCACGGGTGACGATCCCTCCGGGACCCGTGGGGCGGACCGAGGCCAGGTCGACCCCGAGGTCGCGGGCGAGCTTGCGCACCGGAGGCTTGGCGAGCACCCGCGCCCGGGTCGAGGTCGGCGCGTCGGCCGGGGACGAGGCCGCGGGCACGCTGACCATCGCGCGGTCGATGGACGGCCCGGACCGCGCCGCGGGGGTCTCGGACGCCGGCGGGGTCGCCGCGGGCTGCCGGACCTCCGGGGGCCCCGCCGGGGCCTGCGGGGTCGCCGCGGCGGTGCTCGCACCCCCGCGACGGCGGCGACGCCGTCCGCCCGCGCCGGCATCGGCGGTGCCGTACCCGACGAGTACCGAGCCCGAGGACTCCCCGGCCGGCTCGGCGGCCGCCGCGGCGGCCGGCTCGGCGGGAGCGGCCTGCGCCGGCGCCTCCGGCGCCGTGGACCCGGGGGACGCCGCCGACCCGTCGCCGATCTCCAGGATCGGCGTGCCGACGTCGACGGTGGTGCCCTCCTCGGCGAGCAGCCCGGTCACGGTGCCGGCCCAGGGGCTGGGCAGCTCCACGAGGGACTTGGCGGTCTCGATCTCCACGACGACCTGGTTGACGGCGACGGTGTCGCCGACCGCGACCTTCCACTCGACGATCTCGGCCTCGGTCAGTCCCTCGCCGACGTCCGGCAGGGGGAAACGCTGGGTGCTCATCTCGCTCCTGGGCATCAGTGGGACATCGCGCGGTCGACGGCGTCCAGGACACGGTCGACGCTCGGCAGGTACTCGTGCTCGAGCTTCGCCACCGGGTACGGGGCGTGGAACCCGCCGACGCGCAGCACGGGCGCCTCCAGGTGGTAGAAGCACTCCTCGGCGAGACGGGCGGCCAGCTCGGCCCCGGCCCCGAGGAACGACGGCGCCTCGTGCACGACGACGCAGCGTCCGGTGCGGCGCACGGAGTCGGCGACGGTCGGCACGTCCAGCGGGGACACGGACCGCAGGTCCACGACCTCGGCACTGGTGCCCTCCGTGGCGAGCGCCTCGGCGGCGGACAGCGCGGTGGCGACCGTCGGGCCGTAGGCGACCAGCGTGACGTCCGTGCCCGCGCGCGCGACCCGGGCCGTCCCCAGCGGGTCCGGGGTGCCGGCGTCGGCCGCGATCGTGGGGACCGGGGCCTCCAGGTCGACCTCGCCCTTGGACCAGTAGCGCCCCTTGGGCTCGAGGAAGATGACCGGGTCCGGGGAGGCGATGGCCGCCCGCATCATGTCGTAGGCGTCCTGCGGGGTGGCCGGCGAGACGACGCGCAGCCCCGCGGTGTGCGCGAACAGCGCCTCCGGCGACTCCGAGTGGTGCTCGACGGCGCCGATCCCGCCGCCGTACGGGATACGGATGACCACGGGCACCTGGATGCGGCCGCCGGAGCGGTTGTGCAGCTTGGCGAGCTGGGTGGTGATCTGGTCGTAGGCGGGGAAGACGAAGCCGTCGAACTGGATCTCGCAGACGGGCCGGTAGCCGCGCATCGCCAGCCCGATGGCGGTGCCGACGATCCCGGACTCCGCCAGGGGGGTGTCGACGACCCGGTGCTCGCCGAAGTCCTTCTGCAGCCCGTCGGTGACGCGGAAGACGCCGCCGAGCCGGCCGATGTCCTCGCCCATGAGCAGCACGGTGTCGTCGGCGTCGAGGGCGGCGCGCAGGCCGGCGGTGATGGCCTTGGCCAGGGGCATGGTCTCGGTGCTCATCGGGCCACCTCCGCCGCGTCGCCGGTCTCGGACTCGTACGTCTCGAACCACTCGCGCTCGGCCGTGACCTGCGCGTGCGGCGTGGCGTAGACGTGGTCGAACATCGACGTGGTCTCCGGCGCCCCGAGCGCCCGCACCCCGGCCCGCAGGCTCTCGCCGAGCGCGTCGGCCTCGGCGGCGAGGTCGGCCGCCCACTGCTCGTCCCAGTGCCCCTCGGCCCGCAGCAGGGCGGCGAGGCGCTCGATCGGGTCGCGCCGGCGCCAGTACTCCTCCTCGGCCCGCTCGCGGTACCGGGTCGGGTCGTCGGAGGTGGTGTGGGCACCCATCCGGTAGGTGTACGCCTCGACGAACGTGGGCCCGTGGCCGGCGTGCGCGCGTTCCAGCGCCTCGGCCATCACCGCGTAGCAGGCGAGCACGTCGTTGCCGTCGACGCGCACGCCGGGGACGCCGAAGCCCTCGCCGCGACGGTAGAGCGGGGCGCTGGACTGGCGGGTGGTGGGCTCGGAGATCGCCCACTGGTTGTTCTGGCACCAGAACACCACCGGGGCGTCGTTGACGGCGGCGAACACGAGCGCCTCGCTGACGTCGCCCTGGCTGGTGGCGCCGTCGCCGAAGCAGGCGACGACGGCGGTGTCGCGTGCGGGGTCGCCGGTCCCGACGGCGCCGTCGCGCTGGACACCCATCGCGTACCCGGTGGCGTGCAGCACGTGGGAGCCGATGACGAGCGTGTACAACGAGACGTTGTGCTCGGCCGGGTCCCACCCGCCGTGGTCCTGGCCGCGGTACAGCCGCAGCCGGTCGACGGGGTCGACGCCGCGCACGTGCAGGATCCCGTGCTCGCGGTAGGACGGGAAGACCATGTCCTGGGGCGCCAGGGCGTGCGCCGGACCGACCTGGGCGGCCTCCTGCCCGGTCGACTGGGCGTACAGGGCGAGCTCGCCGTGACGCTGCAGGGCCGTGGCCTCGTCGTCGAAACGGCGGGTCAGGACCATGTCGCGGTACATCGCGCGCAGGTCGTCCGCACCGAGGTGCGCGACACGCGCCGCGTAGCCGGGACGGTCGCCCGCGTTGTCGGGTTCGTGGACGCGCTCCCCGGTGGGAGTGACGAGCTGGACGAGCGGGGTGACGTCGGCGGACTCGCCGACGGACCCTGCGTTGGCCTGGTGCGGCACGCGGTCTCCTTCGCTGGCGGCCCCGGGGCGGGGCTGGGCTGCTCCGGCTGTGCGCAGGCCCGGGAGGCGATCCGCACGCGCGTCGACCCGGAACCTACGCCTTCGTAGCCTACGACAGCGTAGGTTGACGACCCCGTCGGCCACCCCCCAGCATGCCGTCCAAGGTCTTCCGCACGGCCTTGGAGGTTTCCTCCAAACCCTCGCCGTCGCGGTCCCACCGGCGACGCCGCCGGCACCCGCTGGTCCCCCGCCGGTGCCCCGCCCGCGGATCCTCTACGGTGGAGGACAGGTGAACGAGGGCCGGTCCGGCCTCGGACGCGCGGACCGGTCGACGACCGCAGGGGGTGTCGACAGTCGCCGGGCCGCACGCGCCCGAGGAACATCCGTCCACCGCACGACCGATCCAGGGACGCATCGTGACCTCCACCCCCTCGACCTCCGACCGCACCCCCGACACGCCGGACCGGAGCGCCGGGAAGCTGCGCTCCGCCGTCCTCAAACCGGTCTTCATCCCCGCGTCGATCGTCATCCTCGGTCTGATCATCGCGACGATCGTGTTCGCGCGCGTCGCCGGCGACACCCTCGACGACGCGACCTCCCAGCTCAACACGTGGATCACGGACGGTGTCGGCTGGTGGTACGTCATCGCCGTCAACATCTTCCTGGTCTTCGCGCTGTACTGCGCCTTCACCCGCATCGGCCACATCCGGCTCGGACGCGACGGCGAGGGGCCGGAGTTCGGGACCGTCTCGTGGTTCCTCATGCTCTTCAGCGCCGGCATGGGCATCGGGCTGGTGTTCTTCGGCGTCGCCGAGCCGCTGAGCCACTACGTCACCCCGCCGGAGGCCTTCGGCAACGCCCCGCAGTCGGACGACGCCGCCCGGGAGTCGGTCGGCCTGATGATGCTGCAGTGGGGCTTCCACCCGTGGGCGATCTACGCCGTCGTCGGGCTGGGGCTGGCCTACATGTCGTTCCGTCGCGGTCGCCCGCTCGCGGTGCGCTGGCTGCTCGAACCCCTGCTCGGCCGTCGGCGGGTCGAGGGTTGGATGGGCCACACCGTCGACACCGTGGCCATCGTGGGCACGCTGTTCGGCGTCGCGACCTCCTTCGGCTTCGGCATCAGCCAGATCCTCGGCGGCCTGGAGTTCCTCGGCTGGGCGCAGACGACCGACCCGCTGATCATCGGCCTCATCACCGGCATCACCGCCGTGGCGGTCTGGTCCGTGGTGACCGGCGTCCACAAGGGCCTGAAGTGGCTGTCGAACTTCAACATGTCGACCGCCGCCGTGCTGGCGCTGGTCGTCTTCCTGCTCGGCCCGACGATCTTCCTGCTCAAGGCGATCCCCGAGAACGCCGGGGCGTACCTGTCGCTGCTGCCGGAGACGATGTTCCACGCCGGACCCTTCGCCAGCGACGGCTGGGAGGCCGCCTGGACCATCGCCTACTGGGGCTGGTGGACGAGCTGGGCGCCCTTCGTGGGCATGTTCATCGCCCGCATCTCCCGGGGGCGCACGATCCGCGAGTTCGTCGTCGGCGTCCTGCTGGCCCCCACGGCCGCCAGCCTGCTGTGGTTCACGATCTTCGGGGACTCCGGCATCCTGCAGCAGCGCGAGCAGGGAAACATGCTGGTCGAGGACCCGGAGACGGGCGAGATGGTGGTCGACAGCACCACCGCGCTGTTCCAGTTCTTCGAGACGTTCCCCGGCGTCCTGCCGGTGCTGCTCAGCGTGGTCGCGATGGTCGTCGTCGTGCTGTTCTTCGTGACCTCCTCGGACTCCGGGTCGCTGGTGATCGACATGCTCGCCAGCGGCGGCAGCACCCACACGTCCACCACCACCCGTGTGTACTGGGCGGTCCTCGAGGGGCTGGCGGCCGCGGTCCTGCTCGTGGTCGGCGGCAACGTCGCGCTCACGGCGCTGCAGACGTTGTCGATCTCGACCGCCGCACCGTTCTCGATCATCCTCGTGCTGGCGTGCGTCTCGCTGGTCAAGGCGTTCCGGCACGAGGTGGCCACCATGCCCCGCTACATCCAGGTCCTGCCCCAGACCGACGAGGCCGAACCCGACCTGGCGCCGGCGGAGCACCGGCACCGACGGGGACCGGCCCTGTCGACGACGTTGTACGGGTTCGCCCCGACGGCGTCGGACGGGCACCGTCCGGGGGCCGACGGCGACGGCGCGAGGGGCGACGGCGAGCCGGAGTCGCCGATCATCTCCTACCGGGCGCTGCACCCGAGCGACGTCGTCATCGACCCGGAGACGGGCGATCCCGTGGAGGTCGAGCCGGTCGAGGACCCGTTGGCCGGCGAGGTCTTCGACACCCCGGAGTTCGAGCACTCCCAGGAGTTCCTCGACCAGGGCGGTCAGCTCGACGACGACGGCAACCCCCGTCCGGAGACCCTCGACGGGCTGGAACCCGACGGCCGGCCGCAGGACGCGCAGGAGGAACCGCGGCCGGCCGGCTAGACGGACCCGGCCGCTAGACCGGCGCTCCGCCGCCGGTCCGGGCGACCAGCGCCCGGACCGACGGCGGCACCGCCGTGCCGGCGGAGAGCGGGCTCGCTTCCGGCACGCCCGCCGTGGTCGCCATCGGCACCACGCCGGCCCACACGCCGTGGTCCTCCCCGTCGTCCACCGCCTCGCCGACGCCACCGGCGCGCACCTTCACGCTCACGCTGTCCAGCGGCACCTGCAGCACCTGGGTGGCGGCGACCTCCTTGGCGGTCATCTCCCGCACCTCCGCCCGGCGGCCGGGCATCAGGTGGTCACCGACGCACCACAGGGCCGCCGCCCGCCGGTCGTCCGGCACGACGGTCGCGCGCCCCACGATCATCGCCGAGCGGTAGTTCGCCGAGCTGTCGTGCAGGGACCGGGCGTAGACGAGGCCGTCGAGGTGCGTGACCGCCACGGAGACGGGCACCCCCTCGGGCCCCGCGTCGAGGAAGAGCCCGCCGCCGGTGGACCCGTGCAGCAGCAGCCGGCGCCCGAGCCCGTCCTCGAGGTCCCCGACGCCGTACAGGTACGGCAGCACCACGGGGTACCCGTCCCGGACCATCGCCACGTGGGCGAGGCTGCCCTCGGCGAGGAGGCGGTCGAGCACCTCCGGGTCGGCGCTCTGGCGCGCCGGCTTGCGGCGGACCCGCAGGGACGGGAGGGGGACGGCAGGAGAGGTCTCGGTGCTCACGGTCCCGACCGTAGGCAGCACGCTGGACCAGGGCGTGGTCCAGATCCGTCCGTTCTCATCGGTCCAGTGCGAGACTGACGGGCGTGACCACCAAGACCGCCCGTGTCGCCGACCTCGTGCGCAACATGGTCCACGACGGCCGGCTCGGTGCGGGCGACCCCCTGCCCTCCACGCGCACGCTGGCCGGCGAGCTCGGCGTGGCCCGCGGCACCGTGACGGCCGCGTACGAGCAGCTCGACGGCGAGGGGTACCTCGTGCTGCGGCACGGTGCGGTGCCGCGCGTCGCCGCCACCCTCGCCGGGGCGCCCCGGGCCACGGACCGGCCCGTCCGGGCGGAGCGGCCGCCCCCCGCCCGCGCGGCCCACGTCGTCGACCTGCAGCCCGGCGTCCCGAACGTGGCCACGATCTCGGACCGGGACCGCCGGGCCGCCTGGCGGCACGCCCTGGCCGTCCCGGTCGCACCGCGCTACCCCGACCCGACGGGCGAACCCGCGCTGCGCGGCCAGGTCGCGACCCAGCTCGCCCTGAGCCGCGGATTCGCGCCCGACCCGCGGCGCGTGGTGGTCACCGCGGGCACGGCCGAGGCGATCTCGCTGGTCGTCGAGGCGCTGGCACGCCACGGCCGCCCACCCCGGGTCGCCGTCGAGAACCCCGGCTACCGGGCCGGCCGACGCGCCGTCGTCTCGGCGGGTGGGGTCCTCGCCCCGGTGCCGGTCACCGACCACGGCCTGGACCTGGACGCGCTGCGCACCGCACAGGCGCACGCCCCGCTCGACGCCGTCATGGTCACGCCGAGCCACCAGTACCCCCTCGGCGGCGCCCTGCCCGTCGCCCGGCGGCTGGAGCTGCTGCGCTGGGCCGCCGCCGAGAGGGTGCTGGTGATCGAGGACGACTACGACTCCGAGTTCCGGCACCGTGGCTCGCCGCTGCCGGCTCTGGCCACCCTGGACGAGCACGGGGTGGTGGTGCACGTGGGGTCGTTCTCCAAGGTCCTCGACCCGTCGCTGCGGTGCGGGTACCTCGTGCTGCCGTCCGGCACCGGCGGGGCGCCCGACGGCGGCACCGCGGCGGCCGAGGCGATCCTCGCGGCCCGCACGGGTCGCGGTGCGACGGTGGCCTCCGTGGTCCAGCACGCGCTGGCGCACCTGATGTCGACCGGTGCGCTGCGCCGGCACGTGGCACGGTGCCGCCGCGACTACCGGGACCGGCGACGCCTCGTGGCCGAGGCGTTCGCCGGCCTGCCCGGCGTCCGGGTCCGCGCCCTGGACGGCGGCCTGCACGCCGTGCTCGAGCTCTCCACGACACCGGCGCGCGCCGTCGTGGAGCGCCTGGGCGGGCGCGGCGTGCAGGTCGCCGACCTGCAGGACTACGTCGTCGAGGGGTCCGGGCTACGGCTGGACGGGCTCGTGCTCGGCTACGCCCCGCCACCGGTGGCCGCGCTGCGGGACGCGTTGCGCACGATCCGCGCCGAGATCACCGCGACGGGCTGACCGCCCGTGGGTCCGGACCACCGGGCACCGCGAGCAGGCCCGGGCGCGCACCGAGCAGCTCCTCGACGCGCCGCCGGACGCCGGCCGCATCCAGACCGTGCGCGGCGGCGTGGTCGGAGGCCGACCCGTAGCGGCGCAGCTCGGCGTCCCGCGGGACCCCGACGTGCGCCACGCGGCTGGGGCGGTCCACGAGCGCCGCGGCCACGGCGGCGGCGCTCGTGCCCTCCAGGGACGGCTCGACGACGGCGAGCACCGGCGTCGGCCCGGCCAGGGAGCGCAGCCCGTCGGTGTCCAGCGGGTGCGGGGTGGCGGTGTACGCCACCCGGACCGGCAGGTCGGCGGTGGCCTCGAGCACCGTGTCGAGCATCGGTCCGACGGCGAGCACGAGCGGGTCCTCCGGCGGGCCGGGACGGATCGTGACGAGACGACCGTCGGGAGCGGCCCACGGCCGGCGGTTCTGACCGGTGGACAGCCGCAGGTACACGCGGCGCTCGGTGGCGGCCTCGGCGTGAAGCATCGCCGCGACCTCGTCGGGGTGACCGGGGACGTGCACCGTCCACCCGGGCAGCGCGGAGACGAGCGCGACGTCGGCCGGCGCCTGGTGGGTGCGGCCCTCGCTGCTGGCGTCGAAGGACGCCCCGATGCTGACCAGGATCGCCCCGACGTCCTGGTGACCGAGGTCGAGCTTGAGCTGCTCGTACGCCCGCTCGACGAGGAACGGCGCGTAGGTGTGGACGATCGGCCGGCGACCGGTCAGTGCCAGCCCACCGGCGACCCCGATCATGGCCTGCTCGCGGATGCCGACGTCGATCACCCGACCGGGGTGCCGGGCCGCGACCGGCGCGAGGTTCCCGGCACCGATCACGGCGAGCACCACGTCGACGTCCGGGTGGGCCGCCAGGACGGGGTCCAGCTCGGCGTAGAAGCGGGCGCGCATGCCGGGCCCGCGCGGGGCGCCGGCGCTCATGCCGCCGCCTCCGGTGCGCGGGTCGTGTCGACGACGACGGCGGTGGGCCGGTCGGCGTCCCGCCGGTTCAGCGCGGCCGCGAGCCGGTCGTCCGAGCGGTTGTCCACGTCCGTCGTCGTCCACCCCTCCAGGGCGAAGCGGGCCGCGATCCCGCCCGGCCAGCCGAGGTCGTCGCTGCGGTTGTCCACGACGACGCAGGTGAGGTTCGCCAGCCCGAACCGGCCGGCGACCTGGATGGCCTCGGCGTTGCTGCCCTCGTCGAGCTCGGCGTCCCCGACGAGGACGACGACCCGGGCGGGTGAGCGGCCCCGCAGCCCGATGGCCATACCCACGGCGAGGGGCAGGCCGTGCCCGAGCGAGCCGCTGCCGATCTCGATGCCGGGCACGAGGGTCCGGTCCGGGTGGTGGCCGAGCCGTGAGCTCCACGAGGCGACGTCGTCGAGCCATGCCGCGGGGAAGAACCCCTGCGCGGCGAGCACGGCGTAGGTGGAGGCCGGACCGTGTCCCTTGGACAGCACGAACCGGTCCCGGTCGGGGTCGTCGGGGCGGTCCGGGTCCACGTGCAGCACGCGGTCGTACAGGACCCGCACGACGTCGAGGGTGGAGTGGGCGCTGGGGTCGTGCTTCTCGTCGCCGGTCACGCGGGCCACGAGGTCACGGACCCGGTCCGGGGCGAGGGCTGGTGTCGTCATGGCACGATGGTGAAAGATGAAGTTCACTTGAGGTCAAGGGAGTCGGCGTGGTCGAGCGGTACCTGACGATCGGTGACGTCGCGCGACGCAGCGGGGTCGCGCCGTCGGCACTGCGGTTCTACGAGCAGCGCGGACTCATCGCCGCGGAGCGCAGCGGCGGCAACCAGCGGCGCTACGAGCGCACGGTCCTGCGTCGCGTGGCGTTCGTCCGCACCGCGTCCCGCCTGGGCCTGACCCTCGAGCAGATCGGCGACGCCCTGGCGACGCTGCCGGACGGCCGCACGCCCACGGCCGCGGACTGGCGCCGGCTGTCCCGGTCCTGGCGGGGCCTGCTCGACGAGCGCATCGCCACGCTGGAGCGGCTGCGCGACGACCTCGACTCGTGCATCGGCTGCGGCTGCCTGTCGCTGGACCGGTGCGCGCTGCAGAACCCCGACGACCGCGCCGCGGCGCTCGGCCCCGGGCCGCGCTACCTGGAGGGCGACGACCCGTCGGACGTGGGCGCGGGGCGGTGACTCAGTCGGGCGTCTGCTGGTGGAGCAGCATCCGCCATCCGGCGTCCGCGGCCACGTAGGTGCTGACCAGCGTCGCCGCGTAGCTGTCCCCACCCCGGCGTCCGGTGAACCGGTAGACCACCGTCGCCGTGTCGTCGCTGCGCACGAGCCGCGCCTCGCCGAGGTCCACGTCGTCCCAGCCCGGCGAGTGGTCCATCGCCGCGACGCAGGCCGCCTTGTCGAGCACGGCGCCCGGGACGACGACGACCGCGTCCGGGTGCAGCACCTCGGCGTAGTCGGCACCGGTCCCCCGCGCGAGTCGTCGCTCGATCGCCATCAGCTCCGTGGTCACGTCCATCCCTCGACCGTAGGCGGGACGGGACGATGTCACAGCCCGGGCGACCCGCGTCGACCGGACGGTATCGGTGGCGCTCCGCCGCAGCGTGCGCGACGGTAGGGGGACCTTCCCCGACATCACGGAGGTCCGTCATGAAGGTCGTCGTCATCGGAGCGCTCGGCAAGGTCGCGCAGCTGCTGGTCCCGCTGCTGGCCGACGGCGGGAGCGGGCCGGCCACCGACGTCGTGGGCGTGGTCCGCAAGGAGGAGCAGATCGACCGCGTGGCCGACCTCGGCGGTGACCCGGTGCTGCTCGACGTGGAGAACGCGAGCACCGAGGAGATGGCACGGGCCTTCGCCGGCGCCGACGCCGTGGTGTGGGCCGCGGGTGCCGGCGGCGGCAACCCCGACCGCACCTACGCCGTCGACCGGGACGCCGCCATCCGCTCGATGGACGCCGCCGCACAGGCCGGGGTGCGCCGCTACCTCATCGTGTCCTGGATCGGATCGGTCCCCGACCACGGCGTGCCGGAGGACAACAGCTTCTTCCCCTACGCCGACGCCAAGCTGGCCGCCGACGACCACCTGCGCTCGACGGACCTGGACTGGACCATCCTCGGGCCGGGGTCGCTGACCGACGGTCCCCCGACGGGGAAGATCCGGGTGCTCGCCGACGGCGAGACGGTCGAGCGCGGGGCACCGTCCGAGGTGCCGCGCGCCGACGTCGCCCAGGTGGCGGCCGCTGCGCTGCGCATCGACGAGACGATCGGGAAGTTCGTGCGGTTCACGACCGGTGACGAGACGATCCCGGCCGCGCTGCGTCACCTGCGGTAGGCATCGGCGCGCCGCCGGTCTGCCCGCGGTCGGCTACCCGGAGGTGCGATCCGCGACGACCTCGACCTTGAACCCGGCGGCGTTCTCCAACCAGCCGGCGTAGTGGTCCGGCCCGCCGGCATGCGGGTAGCGCTCGCCGTAGAGCGGCGTCCACCCGTGAGCCGGGCCGGCGGCCATGATGGCGTCGACCTGGTCCGACGTGCCGCCGTCGAACGCGAGGTGGTTCATCCCGGCACGACGACGGTCGTGGTCCGCGGCGGAGAGGTTCGGCGAGGTCGTCAGCGTCAGGTATACCCCGGCGGACGACCAGGTGCGCCCCTGCGGCCACTGCTGGGTCGGCTCGAAACCGAGCCGTTCCAGCAGCCAGCCCCACGGGGCCGCGGCGGCCTCGATATCCGGCACCCAGAGCTCGACGTGATGAAGTCCTGGCACCCGCCCATCCCACCACGCGGCACCGCCCGGGCGAGGCGCCACGTCGGCGAGAGCCACAGCGCTCGGACGGCAGGCGGCGGGCGACGGGCGACGGGCCGCGACATCAGACGTGTGCTCGCAACAGCAACCCCGGGGGGCCGGCGAAAGCCGCTCACGGACGGCGTGAGATTCACGCCGTCCGGGACTCGCGAACGCCAGGGTGTCGCGGATCCTGCAGGACGGACACCCCCGCGATCCTTCTCCGGGCGGACGCCGCGATCGACGCCCCGACGGTGCCCCGCGAGCAACGCCGTGAGCGGCGACGTCGTCCTTCACCGCGCGCTCGGGGACCTGCTGGGGCAGCATCGCAGGAGCCCGCACGTCTCTCGCTGGAGGTCCCGCATGGCCCGCACCGTCGCCGAACACCTCGTCGACCAGCTCGTCGCCGCCGGCGTCGAACGCGTCTACGGCATCGTGGGGGACTCCCTGAACCCCGTCGTGGACGCCGTCCGCCGCACCGACGGCATCGACTGGGTGCACGTGCGCCACGAGGAGGCGGCCGCCTTCGCGGCGGCGGCCGAGGCCGAGGTCACCGGCAAGCTCACGGCCTGCGCGGGCTCCTGCGGGCCGGGCAACCTGCACCTCATCAACGGGCTCTACGACGCCAACCGCTCCGGGGTGCCGGTGCTGGCCATCGCCTCGCACATCCCCAGCGCGCAGATCGGCACGAAGTTCTTCCAGGAGACCCACCCGGACCGCCTCTTCAACGAGTCGTCCGTGTTCTCCGAGATGATCTCCACCGCGGCCCAGCTCCCGCGCGTCACCCGCTCGGCGATCCAGCACGCGCTGGCCGCGCCGGGCGTCGCGGTGCTGACGCTGCCCGGTGACGTCGCCGACGAAGAGGTGCCCGACGACGACGCCCCGATCCTCATCCCGGGCGCCTGCCCCGCGCGCGTCGTCCCGCACGACGACGACGTCGCCGCCCTGGCCGACGCGATCGACGCCGCCCGCAAGGTCACCCTGTTCGTCGGGGCGGGCGCCCGCGACGCCCGTGACGAGGTCCTCGAGCTGGCCGATCTCGCGGCCGCCCCGGTCGGGCACTCGCTGCGCGGCAAGGAGATCATCCAGTACGACAACCCCCACGACGTCGGGATGTCGGGGCTGCTCGGGTACGGCTCCTGCCACGAGGCGGTGCACGAGGCCGACCTGCTGATCCTCGTCGGCACCGACTTCCCGTACGACTCGTTCCTGCCCGCCGACGTCCCCACGGCCCAGATCGACATCGACGCCTCCCACCTCGGCCGGCGCACCCGCCTGGACCTGCCCGTGCACGGAGACGTCGGCGAGACGCTGCGGCTGCTGAACCCCCGCATCCAGCGCAAGTCGGACCGCAAGTTCCTGGAGTCGATGGTCGACCGGCACGCCAAGGTGATGACCAAGGTGGTCGGCGCGTACACGCGCAACGTGGAGAAGCACACCCCGATCCACCCCGAGTACGCCGCCGTCCAGCTCGACGAGGCCGCCGCCGACGACGCCGTCTTCACCGTGGACACCGGCATGAACAACGTCTGGGCCGCCCGGTACATCACGCCGAACGGCCGGCGCCGCGTCATCGGCTCGTTCATCCACGGCTCGATGGCGAACGCCCTGCCGCACGCCATCGGCGTCTCGATGGCCCAGCCCGACCGGCAGGTCGTGGCGCTGGCCGGTGACGGCGGCCTGTCGATGCTGCTCGGCGAGCTGATCACCGTGCGGGCGTACGACCTGCCGGTGACGATCGTGGTCTTCAACAACTCCACCCTCGGCATGGTGAAGCTGGAGATGCTCGTCGAGGGGCTGCCCTCGCACGGCACGGACTCGCCGGAGGTCGACTACAGCGCCATCGGCACCGCCGTCGGCATCCCCTCCCAGCGGGTGACCAAGCCGAAGGACCTGGCCAAGGCGTTCTCGACGGCGCTGGCCACGGACGGCCCCGCCCTCGTGGAGGTCATGACGGACCCGCGGGCGCTGTCCATCCCGCCGTCGATCACCTCCGGTCAGATCCGCGGGTTCACCACGGCCATGACGAAGGAGATCTTCGGCGGCGGCATGGGCGAGGTCATGTCGATGGCGCGCTCGAACCTGCGCAACCTGCCGCGGTGAGGCGGGTGCCGGCCGGCGACGAGCGCCGGCCGGCACCTCGGGCGGTCAGCGCCAGCCGGCGGCCAGCGCGAGGAACGCGTCGTTCGCTTCGACCTCGCCGATGCTGACGCGCATGCCCTCGCCGGCGAACGGACGCACGAGCACACCGGAGGCCGACGCCTCGGCCGCGAGCTCGACCGTCCGCTCCCCCGTGGAGAGCCACACGAAGTTCGCGTGGGTGTCCGGGACGTCCCAGCCCTGCTGGAGAAGCGCGTCCCGGACCCGGGTGCGCTCGGCCACGAGGTGCTCGACCCGCTCGGCGAGCTCGGCCTGCACGGCGGGCTGCAGGGTGGCCAGGGCGGCCCGCTGCGCCAGGTGGTTCACGCCGAACGGGGTCGACGTCGACCGCACCGCCGCGGCCAGCCGCGGCTCGGCGACGGCGTACCCGACGCGGAGCCCCGCCAGGCCCGACGCCTTGGACATCGTGCGCACGAGCACGACGTTGGGGTGCCGGCGCAGCAGGTCGATGCCCACGGGCGCCTCGGCGTCACGGATGAACTCCAGGTAGGCCTCGTCGACGACGACGAGCACGTCGCGGGGCACCTCGGCCAGGAACGTCTCCAGCTCGTCGGCCTGCACGACGGGGCCGGTCGGGTTGTTGGGGGTGCACACGAGGGCCACGCGGGTCCGCGGGCCGACGGCTGCGGCCATCGCCGGCAGGTCGAGCCGGCCCGCGGCCGTCAGCGGCACGGTGACCGCTTCTCCGCCCGCGACGGCGGTGAGGATCGGGTACGCCTCGAAGGACCGCCACGGGTAGACGACCTCGTCGCCTGGCTCGAGGACCGCCTCGAGCACGTGCTGCAGCACGGCCACCGACCCGTTGCCGACCACGACCTGCGCCGGGTCGACGCCGACGTGCGCGGCGAGCGCCTCGACGAGCTCGGTGGCGAACATGTCGGGGTACCGGTTGACCTCGACGGCGGCCTCGGTGATCGCCGCGACCACAGCCGCGGGCGGCGGGTACGGGTTCTCGTTGGAGGACAGCTTCCACGCCTGGCCCGAGGGGCGCGCCCCCGGGACGTAGGCGGGCAGCGCCGCGACGGCGGGGCGCAGGGGGACGGTCTTCTCTGATGCCGGTGAGCTCACAACGGTCCAGGATGCCACCTCATGCCGGCAAGGGGTGCCGGACGCCGCCAGACCTGCCACGATGTCGGCCATGAACTTCCTCGCGCGACTCGTGGTGACCTCGCTCGCCCTGTGGATCTGCGACCTCATCTTCGACAGCTTCGAGATCTTCGGCGGTGACGACGTCCTCGGACGCATCCTCGCCATCCTCGGCGTCGGGCTGATCTTCACGCTGGTCAGCTCGATCGTGAAGCCGATCGTCAGCATCCTGTCGATCCCGCTGCTGATCCTCACGCTCGGCCTCTTCTACCTGATCATCAACGCCGGCATGCTGTGGCTGACGGAGTGGGTGACCAGCCAGGGGTGGCTCGGCGACTGGGGGCTCGCGATCGAGGGCGGCTTCTGGTGGTACCTGTGGATCGCCCTGATCCTGGCGATCCTGCAGGCCGTCATCGGCTGGGTCGTCCCCGGCGACAAGGACTGACCCGCACGCCGGCGGCTCATCCGCGCCGGACCCGGTAGTACCGGGTCTCGGCGCGGTCGCCGTCCAGCAACCGGTCGATCCGCCCGACGACCCCGGCGACCTGCACGCTGTCCAGCGCGCGGGCGTGCTCCAGGGTGCGTAGGTGCGTGGCCAGCGAGTGCGCCGTGGCCACGCCACCGGACGCCGACCGGTCCGCCGGGTCGCGGGAGTCCGCGAGGTCACGGCCCACGGTCACCCGGTCCGCCGTCGCCGGGTTCTCGGTGCTGGAGCGCCCGTCCAGCGGCGAGACGAGCTCCTCGGTGGTCTCCAGGTGCAGCACGGGGACGCCCGGCGGCGTCCGGAAGGTCGCGGTCGGGGCACCCGCCGTGACCACGCCGCCCACCCGGTGCCGACGCCGGAACGCCGGTGAGGACGCCAGGGCGACGGCCGCGATCCCTCCCAGGGAGTGCCCCACCAGCACGACGGGTTCGTCGGGGCGGGCCCCGGCGTCGGCCAGGGCCTGGACCACCCCGTCGGCGACGTCGGCCGACCGGTGGGCCATCAGGTCGAGGTCGGTGTCGACGTCGAAGGGGTTCGCCGGGGAGAGCAGGGCCTGGGTCCCCGGGATGAGCACGGTCCACGACGAGCTGCCGTCGGCGCTGACGACCTCCTGCACCGCGACGGTGCCGGGCGGCGCTCCCGGGGTCGGGCGTCCGGGGAGACCGCTGCCGTGGGGGTAGAGGTCCGCGGTGCGGGCCAGCGCCTCCTCGACGCCCGCGAGGGGCCGGTCGTCCCCGGCGGGCGGCCCGGCGTCGAACTCTCCCGGTGCGACGAGGTCGACGTGCACCGGCCGGGACCCGAGCACCGCGGAGACCGCCGCCGACAGCACCCGCGCTCCCCCGGTCACCGAGAGGTCCCCGGCGGCCAGGTCCGGGGCCGCGAGCGCCACCCCGACCCCGGCACCGGCCAACGCCTCGTCGACGAACGGGGCGGCGGTGCGGAGCAACCAGCCGCCCCTGTCCCCGTCCTCGTCCGGCGACGGCGACGGCGGCGGCGGCGGAGCAGGCGGCGGCATGTCCGGGTCGGGCGCCGCGGCGGAGAGCCCGACGAGGCCGGCGGCACCGGTGAGCAGGGCCGGCAGGCCGGCGGGACTTCGCAGGAACCCGGTCACCCCGAGCCCGACGGCCCCGGCGACGACGGTCACGCCCGCCCCGACGGCCTGCTCGGCGAGGGACTCGGCGTGCGTGTAGAGCCCGGCGGCGCGGCGCAGCCGGTCGGCCAGCGTCGTGCACACCGCGGCGCGCGCCCCCAGGGCCCCGGCGGTGTCGCCGGCGAGCGTCCCGGCACGCCGGAGCCGGGTGGGCCGGGCGGGGTCGGCCTCGCCCCACGGAGCCGGGGTCCACACCGCGCGCTCCAGCGCACGGCCCGCCTCCGAGCAGTCCCAGGCGGCGGACCGCAGGGACGCCGCGGCGGCGTCCAGGTGCCCGGCGGCGTCGCGGACGGCATCGGCGTCCACCCGGTCGAGGGTCGCGCCGCCGACGATGCGCAGGGTGTCCCGCGGGTCCCGGCTCACCCGTCGAGACACCCGGCGGTGGCCCCGTCCGCCTGCTGCAGCGTGGCGCCGTCAGCGTCCAGCAGGGTGAGCACCTCGGCGACGGCGTCCCGGCAGGAGTCACCGGCCGCGGACTCCCAGCCCGGTCCGCGCGCCCGGTGCAGGGCGGCGGTGGCGTCCTCGAGCCGGTGGCGTGCGCGCCGGAGCAGGGCCGCGGCGGTGGCGACGTCGGAGGTGGTCACGAACATGTCGGGGACGCTAGGAGCGCTGGCGCCGCGCGGTCGGGCTCCCCTGCCCGCACTGTGGACACCCGCCCCTGGGGGTGGAGGGCGCCCGTGGGACAATGCCGGTCGTGACCTCCACTGTGCAGCCCACCCGTGTGTCCCTGGCCGACGTCACCCCGCCGATCGCCCTCGGTCCGCTCGACGGCCGCTACCGCTCCGCGGTCGCCCCGCTGGTGGACCACCTCAGCGAGGCGGCCCTCAACCGCGAGCGTCTCCACGTCGAGGTCGAGTGGCTGATCGTGCTCTGCAACGGCACGGACACGGTCCCCGGCCCGGTGGTGCCCGGCGCGCCGAGCCTGACCGACACCGAGATCACGTACCTGCGCGCGATCCCGGCGACGTTCGGCGCGACCGAGATCGCCGAGCTCGGCGCCATCGAGCGCGAGACGGTGCACGACGTCAAGGCGGTGGAGTACTTCATCAAGCGCCGCATCGCCGACGCCCCCGAGATCCTCGGCGAGACGAACCTGCCCGCCGTGAGCGAGCTGGTGCACTTCGCCTGCACGTCCGAGGACGTCAACAACCTGTCCTACGCCCTCATGGTGCGCGGGGCCGTCACCGACGTGTGGCTGCCCGCCGCCACGGCGCTGGCCGACCAGCTCGCCGACATGGCCCGCGAGCACGCCGAGGTGCCGATGCTGAGCCGCACGCACGGCCAGCCCGCCACCCCGACGACGATGGGCAAGGAGCTCGCGGTGCTGACGCACCGGCTGCGGCGCCAGCTCCGCCGCGTCGAGGGCGCCGAGTTCCTCGGCAAGCTCAACGGCGCCACCGGCACCTTCGGCGCGCACACCGTCGCCGTCCCGGGTGCCGACTGGCCGGCCGTCTCGCGCGGGTTCGTCGAGCACCTGGGCCTGACGTGGAACCCGCTGACCACGCAGATCGAGTCGCACGACTGGCAGGCCGAGGTCTACGCCGACGTGGCCCGGTTCAACCGGATCCTGCACAACCTCGCCACCGACGTGTGGACCTACATCTCGATGGGGTTCTTCACCCAGATCCCCGTCGCGGGTGCCACCGGCTCCTCGACGATGCCGCACAAGGTCAACCCGATCCGGTTCGAGAACGCCGAGGCGAACCTCGAGATCTCCTGCTCGCTGCTCGACACGCTCGGCGCGACGCTGGTGACGAGCCGTCTGCAGCGCGACCTCACCGACTCCACGACGCAGCGCAACATCGGCCCGGCCTTCGGGCACTCGCTGCTCGCGATCGACAACGTGCGCCGCGGACTGCAGGCCCTGGCCGTCAACGCCGACCTCATGGCCGAGGACCTCGACGAGAACTGGGAGGTCCTCGGCGAGCCCGTGCAGTCGGCGATGCGTGCGGCCTCCGTCGCCGGGGTCGAGGGCATGGAGAACCCGTACGAGCGCCTCAAGGAGCTCACCCGCGGGAACCGGGTCGACCAGGCCCGGATGCGCGAGTTCGTCGGCGGCCTCGGGCTGCCCGACGACGTCGCGGCCCGGTTGGCCGAGCTCACCCCGGCGTCCTACACCGGGATCGCCGCCCGGCTCGTGGACGAGTACCTGGACTGAACGCCGGGCCCCGTGCGGTCCGCGGGTCGCGCCTATGCTGGAGTGAACCGGCCGAGGAGGCGATCATGACGACGCAGGCGCCGGAGCAGGAGCCCGGCCACGACGGGGCGCGCGTCCGGCACAGCGAGTTCGCGCGGCTGTTGCTCTCCCACGACCCGGCCGTCACGGACCCGCGCTTCAAGGGAGCCGCGGTCGAGGTCGACACGGGGTACGAGGAGACCGACGACCACGAGCGGTTCGACGCCGGCTGATCCCGGCCCGGTGACGCCGGCTGGTCCCGGCCCTGGACGGGCCGGGACCTGCCGACGCCCTCACGCCACCGCTGCGCTCGCCGGGACGAGCCACGACCACCGGGGTCCATGGCTCAGGCACGGAAGGATCTTCTCGCACGACTGTCACACGGGGAACACGCGGTGGATCGGGAAGAGGTTGCTCCGCCGTCGTTCCTGGTGTCGGGATGCCGGACGGGCCGCGCGGACCTACCGTCGGGGGATCCGGCCGCGAGGGAGACGTCGTGCTCGAGAGCTACCCGATCCTGACGATCGTGCCCCCGGTGCTGGCGATCGTGCTGGTGGTCCTCACCAAACGCGTGCTCCTCAGCCTCGGGGCCGGGGTGCTGGCCGCTGCCCTGCTCGTGGCCGACCTGGACCCCCTGGAGGCGCTACGCCTCGTGTGGGAGTCCTTCGTGGCGATCTTCTGGGTCGACGGCGCGGTGAACACCTGGTACGTCTACATCCTCGTGTTCACGCTGATCCTCGGCGTGATCGCGGCGCTCATCATGATGTCCGGCGGCACCAAGGCCTTCGCCGACTGGGCGGTGGAGCGTATCCGGACGCGCCGAGGCGCCCAGGTCCTCCCGGCGATCATGGGCATCGTCATCTTCATCGACGACTACTTCAACGCCCTCGCCGTGGGCCAGGCCTCCCGCCCGGTGACCGACCGGCACCGGGTCTCGCGGGCCAAGCTCGCCTACATCATCGACTCGACGTCCGCGCCGGTCGCCGTGCTCGCCCCGTTCTCGAGCTGGGGCGCCTACATCATGGGGATCCTCGCCCCGATCGTCGCGGCGTCCGCGATCACGGCCTCCAGCGTGCAGGCGTTCCTCGGGGCGGCCGCCGCCAACTACTACGCGATCGCCGCCGCGGTGACGGTCTGGCTCGTCATCCTGCTGCGCCTGGACGTCGGGCCCATGCGGCGCGAGGAGGCCCGCGCCGTCCACGAGGACGAGCCGTTCGACCCCGACGACGACATCCCCGGACGCCTCGCGGAGGACCTGCCGGTCCACCACCCCGGCGAGAAGCGGGCGCTGGTCGTCCCGTTCGTGCTGCTGGTGGTCGGCGTCTTCGCGGGGATCGTGTGGACCGGGTACTCGGCGGCCGGCACGTGGGACGCCGTCGAGATCCTCGCCGAGACGGACACCAGCACCGCGCTCGTCGTGGGCGGCGTGCTCGGGCTGGCCGCGGCCGTCTTCTACTACCTGCGCTACACAGGCCCGAACCCCGCCTTCGCGGCCCGGCACTTCGGCCGCGGCTGGATCGAGGGGCTGCGGTCCATGTGGCCGGCGGTCAGCATCCTCGTCCTCGCCTGGATGCTCACCGGGCTCATCGACCAGCTCGGCACGGGTGCCTACCTGGGCGGGCTCGTCGAGGACACCAACCTGTCGGCCTCGTGGCTGGTCCCGGTCGTCTTCGTCCTCGCGGCCGCCATGGCGTTCGCCACCGGGACGTCCTGGGGGTCCTTCGCCCTGCTGCTGCCCCTGGTGGGCGGCATCATGAACAGCCTCGGCGAACCCGACCTGCTGCTGCCGGCCCTCGGGGCCGTGCTCGCCGGAGCCGTGCTCGGCGACCACAGCTCCCCCATCTCGGACACCACGATCCTGTCCTCCACCGGTGCCGGGGCGAACGTCATCACGCACGTGCTCACCCAGCTCCCGTACGCGGGCGGGGCCGCGGTCGCGGCCCTGGCCGGGTACGTCGCGATCGCCCTCGGGGCGGGGACGGCTCTGGGGCTGCTGGTGACGCTGGTGGTGCTGGTCGCCCTCGTGCTGGCCGTGCGGGCCGTGCGCCGGCCCGTCGAGGCGGACCGGCCGGTCCGGCAGGACCAGGGCCCCGCGTCCACCGCCTGAGCCGTCCTCAGTCGAAGAGCCGCAGCAACAGCGTGTGCCAGGTGATCGGCCCCACGACCCCGTCCTTCGGCGGCGCGAACATCCCCTGGAAGTCGCGGACCGCGGCATCGGTGAGCGGGCCGAACACCCCGTCGACCGCGAGGCCACCCGGGAGCAGGGTCTGCACCGCACGCACCGCCTCGCCCGCGTCACCCTGCTGCAGGGTCACGATCAGCTCCGGCCAGTCGAGCTGACCCACCGTCGTCGAGACGAACCGGCTCCGCCGCGCCTGCTGGAACCTCCGGATCGCCTCCCCGCTCAGGGGGCCGAACAAGCCGTCCGCGACGATCGGCGCACCGTGCTGGCGCAACAGGTGCTGGGAGCCGAGCACCCGCCAGTTCGTCTCCTGGCACGTACCCACCTTCACCAGCGGCCACGGGAGCCGGGCCACACCGAGGAACGACCAGGTCTCCGGTCCGACCGTGCCGTCGATCGTCAGGCCCCACGACTCCTGGAAGAACCGGACCCGTTCGGCCGTGAGCGGCCCGAACACGCCGTCGATCACGAGCTCCGGGTCTCCCGGGAACCGCACCAGTCCGAACTGCTGCACCGCCCGGACGGCCTCCCCGGTGTCACCCACCCGCGTCGGGACCACCAGGACCGGCCAGGTGTGCATGCCCACGACGCCGTCGACCGCCAGGCCGCGGTCCGCCTGGAACGACGCGACCTCGGCCGCGGTCACCGGTCCGTAGGTCCCGTCGACGGTCAGCGAGTGCCCGTGCTCGCGCAGGAGACGCTGGATCCCCACGACGGCGCGGCCGCTCTCCCCCGCCCCGAAACTTCCCCACGGCTGGACGTTCATCGTGCACTCCTCGATGTCGACTCGTCGGTCCTACCCGGAGGGAGCGACCGGCCCGGGGCGGTGATACGCGGGGCCCGAGCAGCACCGGTCCGACCACGAGGGCGCGGACCGGAGCGACAGATCTCGCCCGCCCCAGGGGAGACACACCGCGCGGCTGCTGGCAGGATCGGACCATGCACCCTCGCGCCGGCCAGGTGGCCCAGCCCGACGACCTCATCGACGTCGACCACGTGGTCGGCGCGTACTACGACATCCGGCCCGACGTGGAGGACCCGGCCCAGCAGGTCGCGTTCGGCACGTCCGGCCACCGCGGCTCCTCGCTCGACGGCGCGTTCAACGAGGCGCACATCGCCACGATCACGCAGGCGATCGTGGAGTACCGGGCGCTGGAGGGCATCGACGGCCCGCTGTTCCTCGGCCGGGACACGCACGCGCTCTCGCTGCCGGCGTGGCAGACCGCGATGGAGGTGCTCGCCGGCGCGGGCGTCACCGTGATGATCGACGCGCGCGACTCGTACACCCCCACGCCGGCGGTGTCCCAGTCGATCCTCATCCACAACGGCGCGGCGGCCGAGGGCGGGGTGCGCACCGGCGGTCCCGGCGCCGCGGACGGCATCGTCGTGACGCCGTCGCACAACCCGCCGCGCGACGGCGGCTTCAAGTACAACCCGCCGCACGGCGGACCGGCGGGTTCCGAGGCCACCCGCTGGATCGCCGACCGGGCCAACGACCTGCTGCGCGCCGGGGGCCTGGCCCGCGTGCACCGCGTCTCGCTCGACGTCGCCGTGGCCGCCCCGACGACGCACCGGCACGACTACCTGTCCACGTACGTCGACGACCTGGCGAACGTGCTGGACCTGGACGCGATCCGCGAGGCGGGCGTCCGCATCGGCGCCGACCCCCTGGGCGGGGCGTCGGTGGAGTACTGGGGTGCGATCGGCGAGCGCTACGGCCTGGACCTGACCGTCGTCAACCCGCAGGTGGACCCGCGCTGGGCCTTCATGACGCTGGACTGGGACGGCAAGATCCGCATGGACTGCTCCTCCCCGCACGCGATGGCCTCGCTCGTGGAGCAGATGGCCGGCGACGCCCCGTACGACGTCGCGACCGGCAACGACGCCGACGCCGACCGGCACGGCATCGTCACCCCCGACGCCGGGCTCATGAACCCGAACCACTACCTGGCCGTGGCGATCCAGTACCTCTACGGGGGTGCGCGCCCGGACTGGCCGACGTCCGCGGCGATCGGCAAGACGCTGGTGTCCAGCGCGCTGATCGACCGCGTGGCCGCCGGGCTGGACCGCCGGCTGATCGAGGTGCCGGTCGGGTTCAAGTGGTTCGTGCCCGGCCTGCTGAGCGGCGAGATCGGGTTCGGCGGCGAGGAGTCGGCGGGGGCCTCGTTCCTGCGCCGTGACGGCCGGGTCTGGTCCACGGACAAGGACGGCATCCTGCTGGCGCTGCTCGCCTCGGAGATCCTCGCCACCACGGGGCGGTCCCCGTCGCAGCACCACGCCGACCTCGTCGAGCGGTACGGCGAGTCCTGGTACGCCCGCGTGGACGCGGCGGCCTCCCGGGAGGAGAAGTCGCGCCTCGCCGCACTCTCCCCGGAGCAGGTCACCTCCACGACGCTGGCCGGTCAGGACATCACCGCCAAGCTCACCGAGGCTCCCGGCAACGGGGAGAAGATCGGCGGGCTCAAGGTCACGACGCAGGACGCCTGGTTCGCGGCGCGTCCCTCGGGGACCGAGGACGTCTACAAGATCTACGCCGAGTCGTTCGTGTCCGCCGACCACCTCGGCGAGGTGCAGGCCGAGGCCAAGCAGGTCGTCGGGGACGCGCTGGGCGGCGAGTAGCGGGCCGCGCGCCGACCGGTCAGCCCCGGTCGGCGCGCAGGTCCTCGTACTCGGGATGCCGTTCGAGGTAGGCCCGGATGAAGGGGCACTTCACGACGATGCGCTCGCCGCGGGCCCGCACCGTGTCGAGCGCCCCGCGGGCCAGGGCCGACCCGACGCCCTGCCCCTCGAGCTCCGACGGCACCTCGGTGTGGTCGAAGGTCACCACGTCCCCGGAGCGCTCGTAGTACGCCCCGCCGGCTTCGGTGCCGTCGTCGAGCAGGGCGAGGAAGACGCCCCGCTCGGGGTCGTCACGGACAGTCACAGCAGGCTTGTCGTTCATGCCCCCATGCTGCCGTCGGGACGCTACTCCGACCACCGCAGGTACTGGTAGTCGGGGTGGCGGCGGAGCCACGTCTCGACGAACCAGCAGTCCGGCCGCACGGTCGCGCCGGCCGCGGCGATGTCGTCCAGGGCCCGGTGGACGAGCGCGTCCGCCACCCCGTGACCCCGGTGCTCCGGGATGACGACGGTGCTGGGGATGACCACGACGTCGCCCTCGCGGTGGTAGCGCAGGACGCCGATCGCGTGGGCACCGCCGTCGGGCGAGCCGGCCGGGGCGGGGAGCCGGGCCTCGTACCGACCGTGCTCGGGGTCGTGGTGGATGTCGACGTCGGCAGGGGAAGACACCCGAGGAAATCTACTCCTCCACACACCACGTGCACGTGCGGCCGCCGGGGGTCGCGCCTCGGTCATGCCACGGTCGTGCCGAAGGCCAGCCCGAGCAGGTACGTCGCACCGGCCGCCCCGAACCCGATGAGGAGCTGGCGCCCGGCCCGGGTGAACGGCGAGGTGCCCGACAGCAGCCCGGTCACGGCGCCGGTGACCAGGAGGCACAGCCCGACGAGCGCACTGGCCACCACGACCGCGGTCGTCCCCTCCAGGCCGAACAGGTAGGGCAGCACCGGCACGATCGCCCCCGAGGAGAAGAGGAAGAAGCTGGCCACCGCCGCCCCCCAGGCGGTGCCGTGCGTCTCGTGGTTCGTCTGCTCCTCGTCCTCGGCGATGCCCTCCGGCACCCCGGTGGCCTGCAGCCGGTGCAGCACCCCGTCTGCCTTCGCCTCGGCCTCGTCGGCGTCCATGCCCCGCGCCCGGTAGACCAGGGCGAGCTCGTTGGCGTCGACGTCGAGGTCCGGCAGCGCGTCCGTGGCGGAGGGCGCCGGGGTGGACGCCTCGAGGAGCTCGCGCTGGGACCGCACGGACACGTACTCGCCCGCGCCCATGGACAGCGCACCCGCCAGCAGCCCGGCGAGACCTGTCAGCAGCACGGTGCCGGTCGTCACCCCGGAGGCGCCGATGCCGAGCACGAGCGCGAGGTTGGACACCAGACCGTCGTTCGCCCCGAACACGGCGGCCCGGAACGACCCGGACAGCCGGTTGCGGCCCCGGGTGGCCAGGCTGCGCACGACCTCCTCGTGGATCTGCTCGTCGGCGGCCATCTGCGCGGTGGCGTGGCCGTCGTCGGCGTAGCTGGACCGGGACTCGGCCCGCTGCACCAGCGCCAGCACGAACACCCCGCCGAGCCGCCGGGCCAGGAAGGCCAGCATCCGGGTGCGCGGGTCACCGCGGCGCGGCATGCCGACGTCGTCGCCGAGCAGGTCGAGCCAGTGCTGCTCGTGCCTCTTCTCGGCGGCGGCCAGGGCGAGCAGGATCTCCCGCTCCTCCCCGGTGCGGGTCGCGGCGAGGTCCCGGTACACGGCGGCCTCGCAGCGTTCGGCGGCGAGGTAGCGGCGCCACCGGCGGATCTCGGCCGGTGTCCGGGTCGGCGTGGGCGTGGGCGCGTCCATGGGACACCATGATCGCGCCCGACGGCGCTCCGTGTGTTCCGGAGGGCGCCGGGAGCGGTTTCGGTGGTCCGCGAGGACGTGCTCCGACGATCCGCACCCGGCGGGGGACCCGGATGTCACCGGGAGAAGGCACAATGGTGGCCGTCGCACCGCACGCGACAGCATCCGCGGACTCCGAGGGACACCGGCGTGATCATTGTCAGCACCGACGGCTCCTGCCCGACCGACGGCGACGCGATCGGCTGGGCATGGGTCGCCCATGGCTCCGGCCGGTTCGACTCCGGCGGGGACGCGCACGGCACGACGCGGGTCGCCGAGCTGACCGCGCTGCGCCGGGCCGTCGAGGCCCACCCCGGCGACGAACCCCTGTTCGTCGAGTCGGGCTCCCAGTGGGCGTTCCGGTGCGCCTCCGAGTGGCTGGAGACGTGGAAGGCGCACGACTGGCGCACCGCCGCCGGCGAGGAGGTGCCGCACCGCGAGTCCGTGCAGGCCCTCGACGAGGCGATCTCGCAGCGGACCGGTCCGGTCCGGTTCCGGTGGGCCCGCGGCCACGTCGAGAGCCCGTTCACGGCACGCGCCCGCGAGCTGGCCGAGCTGGCCGCGAACGACTGGGCCGCCGGACGCGGCGACCTCGACGGGCTCCTGCTCGACGACGCCGCGGGGCGCGAGACCCCGGAGGCGCCGGCGGGCGGCCCCGAGCCCGAGCCGGTCGGCGCCCGCCGTTCCCCGACGACGCCGACGAGCGGCCCGGGCTGGGAGCTCGACACCCTCTTCGACTGAGGGCGCCGAGCTCTTCGGCAACGGCCGGTCAGTGGCCGTTGGCCACCGACCGGTCGTCGGCGACCGACCGGTCCGAGCCGGCTCCCTGCTTCTGCGCCAACCCGGTCAGCAGCTGGTTGATGTCGATCCCGGTCAGCTCCTTGACGACGGCCTGACCCTCGCCGAGCACGCTGCTCACGTTCTTGGTCACGGCGGACGCCCCGTCCGTGGAGATCACGGTCATGCCCTGGATCGAGGCCATCGGCTCCGCCGCGGCCCGCACGATCTCGGGCAGCCGCTCGATGAGCTCCTGCACCAGCGCCGCCTCGCCGTACTTCTTCAGCGCCTCGGCCTTGGCGTCGGTCGCGGCGGCCTCGGCACGGCCCTCCGCCTCCGTGGCGGCGGCACGGGCCTCACCCTCGGCCCGGATACCGGCCGCGTGCGCGACCTGCCGGTCGCGGTCGGCCTCACCGGCACGGCGCACGGCCTCGGCGGCCGCCTCGGCGTCCTGGATGGCGGCCTTCTTGTTCGCCTCGGCGACGGTGGTGCGCCGGAACGCCTCGGCCTCGGTGGCCGCGTTGTGCGAGTCACGGCGCGCGTTGGCCTCCTGCACCTCGGCGTACGCCTTCGCCTCGGCCGGCTTGCGCACCTCGATGTCGAGACGCTCCTGCTCGACGCGGGCCTTCTCCGAGAGCGCCTCGCGCTCCTGGAGCGCGACGAGCCGGTCCTGCTCGGCCCGGGCGAGCTGCCCGGCCGCCTCGGCCTCGGCCTGGGCCTTGTCCGTGTCGGCCTTGATGGCGGCCTTCTTCAGGTCGAGCGCCTTCTGCCGCTCGGCGATCTGCTCGGCCGCCTCGATGACGGCGAACTCGGAGGCGCGGCGCGCCTCGGCCTCGGACACCTCGGCCACCTGCAGGGCGCGGGCGGACTCGGCACGTCCGAGGTTCGACAGGTAGTCGGACCCGGGCGTCGAGATGTCGGAGATGTTGAGGATGTCGACCTGCAGACCCTGCTCGGCCAGATCCCGCTTGGTCGACTCCACGACCCGGTCCGACAGCCCCTTGCGGTCGGAGATGATCTCCTCGATCGACATGTCGCCGACGATGGAGCGCAGCGACCCCTCGAGGGACTCGGCGATGATCTCGGTGAGCAGCCCCTGCTGGGACAGGAACCGCTGCGCCGCACGGCGCACGCCCTCCTCGTCACCGCGCACCTTGAAGTTGATGGACGCCTTGATGGCGATCTTGATGCGGTTCGAGTCGACGCCCTCGACGGTGATCCCGATCTGACGCTGCTCGAGGGAGATCGGGAAGCCCTGCTGCAGGACGGGCCAGACGAAGGTCCGGCCGCCGATGACGACCTTCTGCCCGGCCATGTCCTTGCGGCCGGCTCCGCGGCCGACGATGACGAGCGCCTGGTTCGGGGGGACGCGGCGGATCCGTTGGGCGACGAAGACGCCGATGGCGAGGAACGCGAGGACGACGGCCGCGACGGCGATCGTGGTCACGAGGTTGGCAGAGCTGTCCATGGTTGCGCGCCGGAGCGCGACTCCTCTCGGGGGATGACGGTCGGCGTGCCGGTCGACACGGCCGGGGCATGGGCCCCGGCGTCAGTCCTCGGGCCGGTAGGGGCCGACGCGCACGCTGTGGGGCTGGTGCTCGAGGACGACCACGCGGGTCCCGGAGGCGATGGGCTCCGTCGACCACGCCAGACGTCGTTCGAGCTCGCTCACCGCATCGAGGGCGACCTCGCCGGAGGACTGGGTGATGTCCGTCGTCGCGGTGCCCTGCACGCCCACGAGGTCGACGTGCGCGTTGTCCTCGGTGGCGCTGAGCCGCCGGATCAGGAGCTGGGCGACGAGCACCGCCAGCAGGCCCACGGCCAGCGAGGCGACGTACGCGATCCACGGGGCCCAGCCGTTCACGGTCACGACGGCGCCGACGGCACCGAAGACGACGGCACCCACCCCCAGGGAGGTTCCGGAGACGGCGCCGTCACCGAGGTCCACGACCTCCCCGACGACGAGCGAGACGAGGAGCAGGACGAGACCGGCGACACCGATCAGCGCGAAGACGAGCACGGACGCCCTCCAGGACGCAGATGTGGCAAACGTGTGAAGAATGCCACAAATCACCCTCCGGGCGCGACCCCCGGCCCGATCCGGGACGATCGAGGCATGAACGCTCCTGCGGCGAGCCCGTCCCGCCTCGTGCTCCTGCGCCACGGCGACACCGAGTGGGCGCTGGCCGGGCGGCACACCGGGCGCACCGACGTCCCGCTGACCCGCGACGGCGAACGGCAGGCACGGGCGGCCGGGCAACGGCTCGCCGGCCTCGAGCCGGTCGCCGTGCACTGCTCGCCGCTCCAGCGGGCCCACCGCACGGCCGAGCTGGCGGGGTTCGGCGACGCCGTCACGGACCCCGACCTCGCCGAGTGGGACTACGGCCCCGTGGAGGGGCTCACCTCGGCCGAGGTCGGCGGGGCACTGGGCCGCCCGTACGAGATCTTCCGCGACGGCGTCGACCTCCCGGCGCTCCGGGAGCCCGGTGGCGGCGGCCCGAGCGGGGAGTCCCTGGCCGACGTCCGGGTGCGCACCGACCGGTTCCTGCGTCGCGTCCGCCCGGCGCTCGCGAACGGCGGGACCGTGCTGGTCGTGGCGCACGGCCATCTGCTGCGCGTGCTGGCCACCTCGTGGCTGGGGGTGGAGGCGGGGTTCGGCGTCCACCTGGAGCTCGGCTGCGCCGCGGTCAGCGAGCTCGGGAGCTCGCACGGGCGGCCCACCATCGCGTCGTGGAACCTCGTGGGCTAGCTGTACTGACCTGACAGGTTGGTCAATCGGGTGCTGCGTGGCCGGTTCCCGCAGGCGGTGTGGGGTCGGTGGTTGTACTGGGTGGATCCATGCTGCCAGGGCGTCTAGTCGTTCGGTCTCTGAGGTGTTGCAGCGGGCGTAGCCCAACCCGTCGGCCAGGTGCGATGGAAGGTTTCGATCTTGCGGTTGATCTGGGGGCGGCGGGGCCCGGTCCGGGAGTGCTTGATCTTGAGGTCGGCGCGGGTGTCGCGCCACAGGTGGGAGACGTAGGCCGAGTCGTTGTCCGACAGGATGCCGTGGCCCGGCGCGGCACCCCGGTCGCGGTCACGGCGGTCTCGTCGTCGTGCACCTCGGCGTAGGCGACCCAGGAGTGGTCGCCAATGACGGTGTCCACGAACGCGTAGCCCATCTTGGGGTAGTGGTGCTTGTTCCTGGGCTTGCCCGCGGTGGCGGCCCGGTTCCGGTCGCCCCGCGGGCGGCCCAAGAATCGCCACCCGCCGCCGTCGGGGATGTTGCCGGGCTTCTTGACGTCCACGTACAGCATCGCGCCGGGATGGTCGTGCTCGCAGCGACGCACCGGCTCACCGGTCGTGCGGTCAACGTGCTAGAGCCGGTTGAGGCGGCACCGAGTCAGGACCCGATGCGCGTTCGAGGGTGCCACGCCCGTCAACGCCGCATGCTGGACCGGTCCCAGGCGCTTGCGAAGCCGCAGCGACACGATTCGCCGTGTGGTGGCCGGGTCGGTCCTGGCCGGCATCCGGCGCTGGCGCGAGGACCGGTCGCTCATGGGCCCGTCCGCCGCATACTGGTTGGCCCACCGCTTGACGGTGGGCCACGAGCACTGGAACCGGGCCGCGACCTCGGCGAGTAGAGGTGTTCTACCGAGAGGGTAAGTCTGCTGTCAATTCGCTGGCGAGTCGTCGTGGTGGCCTGGATCGTCAAGGAAGTCAACGATCCGGGGATCGTACTCTGTCGCCACCGTTCCTTCCGGCGATCCGTAGGTCACCGAAACTCCTGGCCGGTTGAGCACCACGTCTTGGACTTCATTCATTCCCTGTGCTGCTGGACGGACAGAAGCGGACGTGCTCTTTCCAGAGACCCTGCGCCGGACAAGGCCATAGACGACGATGCCTGGAAGAGTCAAGGAAACGATCCAGCCGCCGAGGGGGTTCTTGGTCGATATCAAGTAGAGCAAGAGTGCCATCAACGCTGTGAGCGATCCGACGACTGCAAGTCGTTTGAGTGTCATGATTATCACCGCCGTTACCTACCTGCTCAGGCTAGCGGAAATTTAGAATGCGCGCAATGCGGCAGCTCGAAAGTGCCTTACACGGCCCCTGGGGCACCCAAACCGTGCCAGGCGCCCCAGGAGCCGTGGTCGAACCACTAGAATTCTGCCCGGCCTCAGACCCACCACCCAACTTGCTGCGTGAGACCCAGTGAGGCTGCGCGCACCGATGGGTTCCCGATAACATTGCCCCACGGCACGGAAACCCCAGTGTAATGGAACTTGCGGCAACCCAGGTCCCACATTTTCTTAACTGGGTAGCCGCTGCGATCGAAGTAGTAGCCCCTTCCCTTCATGCAAGTAGTTTCATACTTGCTCCCGGTGCCCCAGTAGTACCTTTGCTCGTAGCCTCGGTGCCCCCAGATCACTACACTGCAGATATCTTCGACGCCGAAGTAACCATAGCTACCGGCGTACACCGTTCCTGAGCAGCCAGCCGCAACCGCCGCCGCCTCCATGGTCTCGGCCGCCGTAAGGTTCTGGCCCTCCACCGGCCTGCCATCGGGATAGTAGATAATGTCACCCGGGGAGTACGAGGGGTCAATGTAGGAGTCGGCTCGCTGCATCTTTCCAGGCAGAGAAAGGATGACCTCCTTGGAGGCGTTGGGGTTGGCTTTGGCGATAGGCAGGTTCATCCAGTCGTCGTTACCGCGGTCGGTCGACATATCCCTATCCGCGGATGCTGGGGCGGAGATCGTGAGTGCCAACAATCCGGCCAGCACGGCGGTCAGAAGTGGACGCAGGGAGCGCATTGCTTGGTATCCAATCAGATTGGGGTTTGATGCGCTCGAGAGACTCCTTGACATGCCTCTCTGTGCCGTCATGCCTCGGATGGCGCGTTGCAGGCAGAATAGTTTGACCCTTCGCTTCGCGCGAGGGCCGCCCTCTTTCTAGCACTCCTTTCTGCTGGCGTTCTGGCTGGTCACAGGCGTACGCGCCATATTGTCCGTCTACGCAGCCTTTCGCTCGCAGCATTGCCCTCCAGGGTGCACCAGGCCACCCCCTGAAAGAGATCGTTGTCATTCCGTTATGTGTTGCGCCAATAACGACCGTTTGTGACGAACCATCATTGCCGTCACCTGATCGGCCTGGTTGCAGGGGAGCGCCTCGGTCAAAGACCCATGTCAGCAAGTGCGGCGATCGGAACCCCTCAGACGGGTTTTCGATAGCGTTCTCGGTATGGCGATGACGTTCGGCTACGCGCGGGTCTCCACCGCGGGACAGACACTCGACTCCCAGCTCGACCAACTCGTGGCTGCCAACGTCGACCGTCAGAAGATCAAGGTAGAGGCCGCCTCCGGCGCCCGCGACGACCGCCCTGTCCTTACCGAGCTCATCGAGCATCTCCAAGAGGGCGACACGATCGTGGTGACGAAGTTGGACCGTCTGGGTCGTTCGGTGGGCCATCTGATTGACCTCACGACCCGACTCGATGCAAGAGGTGTCGCTCTTCGGTCGCTGTCTGAACAGATCAATACCTCAACTGTTGCAGGTCGGGTCATGGTGCACATGCTGGCTGTGCTGGCGCAGATGGGGCGCAATCTGATCCGCGAAAGCACCGTCGCGGGCCTCGCGGCCGCCCGTGCTCGCGGGCGCACGGGGGGGCGTCCCACAGTCATGACGCCTGACCGCTGCGAGGCGGCTGCCTCGCTTCTCGCTGACGGACATTCAGCGGCTGCCGTAGCCAGGGCGCTGGGAGTCTCCGAGTCCACTATCCGCCGCTACGTCAAACGATGAAGCCCGGGCCCCAGGCTGTCACCTAGCCGTGCAGCAGTCCCACGAGCCTCGCTGGCAGCATGGATCCACCAGTACAAGAACCACCGACCCCACACCGCTCGCGGGAACCGGCCACCCATCACCCGATTGACCAACCTGTCAGGTCAGTACAGCTAGGTGGACACCGAGCGACCCGCAACAGGTGGGTCCGGCGTCAGGCGTCAGGCGAGACCGAGCGCCCCGGCCAGCACGCGCGCACCCGGGGTCCGCTCGTCCGCCCGCACCGCCGCGATCGCCTCGAGCTGCCACCCCATCCACGGGCTGAAAGCCCACGGCGTCGCCTGGACCGCCGCACGGACCTCGTGCGCCGGCGCCCACACGTGCTCGGAGACCTCGTCCGGGTTCGGCGTCAGGTCCCCGTCGACGCGGGCGACGTACACCGGGCAGATCTCGTGCTCGACCACGCCCGAGGCGTCCACGGCGCGGTAGCGGAACTCGGGCAGCACCACGTCGACGCCGGTGACGGTGGCACCCAGCTCGTGCTCGGCGTGCCGGGCGATCGAGTCCTCCACCGCCTCCGTCCAGCGCAGGTGGCCGCAGAACGAGTTCGTCCACACGCCCGGCCAGGTGCGCTTGACCAGCGCGCGCCGCGTGATCAGCAGGTTGTCCGCGTCGTCGAGCAGGTAGCAGGAGAACGCCAGGTGCAGGGGCGTGTCGGTGGTGTGCACCTCGGCCCGCGGGAACGTGCCGGTCCGCTCGCCGGCGTCGTCGCACAGGACGACGTGGTCGGCGGTGGTGGGGACGTGCGTGGTGCTCATCGGTTCATCGCCTTCGTCATCCGGGTGTCCATGTCCTCGCTCGGTCGGAGCTCGCCGTCGTCGGCCGCCCGGCGCAGGGCCCTGGCCAGCCGGGCCGCCGCCGCGAGACCCTCAGGGCCAGCGTTCCAGGCGCCGAACCAGTCGGCGACCGACACACCGTGCGTCGGCCGTGACACGACCTCCACGGCGTCGCCGGCGCCGAGCTCGCCGCCCTCGACGACCCGCAGGTACGTGCCCGTGCGGTTCGCCTCGGTGAACCGCCGTACCCAGCGCTCCGGCGACCCGAGCCGCCGGGCGAAGGTGGCGCACGGGGTGCGGGGCTGGGTCACCTCGAGCACGGCCGACCCGACCCGCCACCGCTCGCCGATCAGCGCACCGCCCACGTCCAGGCCGCGGGTGCGCAGGTTCTCGCCGAACAGTCCCGGGGTGACCTCCCGGCCCAGCTCGGCGGCCCAGAAGCGGGCGTCCTCCTCGGCGTAGGCGTAGACCGCCTGCTCCGGTCCGCCGTGGTGCACCCGGTCCGCCTGGACGTCGGCGTACAGGCCGTGGGTGCCGGCCTTCACCCGCCCGGCGACCGCGCGCTTGTCGATCGCCGTGACGCCCACGGTCCCCGCGTCCGGCAGGAGCTGGTGCACGCGGCACACGGCGAGGAGTTCAGCCATGGGCCTCATGCTGCCACTGTTCGGCGCCGCCGCGGCGACGACGCCGCCACACGAGCAGCCCGTACGCCGCGAGGATGACGGCGACGAGCCCCGCGGTGGCGACGAGCTGGGCGCGCGCCGCGTCGTCGGACAGCATGAGGACGGCCAGGGCGACGAGTGCGGCCAGGGTGAGCCAGGTCAGCCACGGGAAGGCCCACATCCGCAGGCGCATCGGCACCCCCGTGCGCCGCGCCTCGGCCTCCAGGCGCGGCCGCAGCCGCAGCTGGGAGACGGCGATGAGCAGCCAGACCACGAACAGGGCCGAGCCGACCGCGTTGAGCAGGACGGAGAGCAGCACCTCCGGGAGCAGCCGGTTGAGCACGACCGCGACGACCCCGAAGAACACCGACACCGCCACCGCCACCCACGGCACGTCGCGCCGAGAGATGCGGGTCGCCACCGCCGGCGCGTCACGTCGCTCCCCGAGGGAGAACAGCATGCGCGAGGTGCCGTACACCTGGGCGTTGAACGCGCTCAGCAGCGCCAGGACGACCACGACCTCCATGAGCCGCGCGGCTCCGTCGAACCCGGCGAGCTGCAGGACCGCCACGAACGGCGAGGTGAGGGCGTCGGCGTCGTCCCACGGCACCAGCGCGACGATGATCGCCACGGACCCGAGGTAGAAGACCAGGATGCGCCACAGGATCGTGCGGGTGGCGCGGGCGACGGCGTCGCGCGGGTCGCGGGCCTCGGCCGCGGCGATCGCCACGATCTCGATCCCGCCGAACGCGAAGGCGACGGCGAGCAGACCGGCGGCGATCCCCGGCACCCCGGCCGGCGCGAAGCCGCCGTGCGCCGCCCAGTCGCCCAGCACGCCGCCCGCCACGGGGATCACGCCGACGACGACGAGCAGGCCGACGGCGAGGAAGGCCACGATGGCGGCGACCTTGACCAGGGCGAACCAGAACTCGGCCTCGCCGAACTGCCGCACCCCGATCAGGTTGATCCCGCCGAAGACGGCGACCACGACGCCGGCGACCACCCACTGCGGGACGGCCGGCCACCAGGCGGTGGCGATCTCGGCGACGCCGGTGACCTCCACGCCGAGGACCATGATGAGCATGAACCAGTAGAGCCACCCGAGCAGGAAGCCGGCCCACCGTCCGAGCGCCACCTCGGCGTACACGGAGAACGACCCGGAGGCCGGCAGGGCGGACGCCATCTCGGCGAGCATCCGCATGACGGCCACGACGATCGCCCCGGCGATGGCGTAGCTGATCAGCACCGCCGGGCCCGCCGTCGCGATCGCCTCGCCGGACCCCAGGAACAGCCCGGCCCCGATCGCGGAGCCGAGCCCCATCATCGTCAGGTGCCGGGGCCGCAGGCCGTGGGCGAGGGGTTCCGCGGGGGCCGTGACGGCCTCGTCGGGGCCGTCGCCGGATGTCGTCGTCACCGGGTCACGCTAGCCCGCCCTCCGGGCCGGCGCCGACACCCGGCCTACAGTGGCGACGTCCGTCCCTCGACCCCTGGAGCGCTCCATGACCCTCGACCTGCACGGATCGTCCGCCGTCGTGACCGGCGCGAGCTCCGGCATCGGCGCCGTCGTCGCGGCGCGGCTCGCGGCCCGAGGAGCCGACCTCGTGCTGGTCGCCCGCCGCACGGACCGCCTCGAGGAGCTCGCGGCCCGGCTGCGCGCGGAGCACGGCGTCGCGGTCGACGTCGTGCCCGCCGACCTCACCACCCCGGACGGTGTCACCGAGGTCGTCAAGGCCGCCCGCGCCGCCGACCGTCCCGTCGGCACCCTGGTCAACAACGCCGGGTTCGGCACGCACGGCCCCTTCGTCGAGGAGGACCCGCAGCGCGTCGACGACGAGGTCGCCCTCAACGTGACGGCGCTGACGAACCTCACCCGCGCGCTGCTGCCCGACCTGCTCGCCCACGGCTCCGGCGCGGTCGTCAACGTGGCCAGCACCGCGGCGTTCCAGCCGCTGCCGCGGATGGCCGTCTACGGCGCGACCAAGGCCTACGTCCTCAGCTTCACCGAGGCGCTGTCGGTCGAGCTGCGGGGGACGGGCGTCCACGCGATCGCGCTCTGCCCGGGTGCGACGCGCACGGAGTTCTTCGACGTCGTCGGGTCCGAGGAGCCGGCGGTGGGCCGCTTCCAGACGGCCGACCAGGTCGCCGACACGCTGTTCCGGGCGCTGGACCGCCGTCGGCCTCCCGCGACCGTGGTGTCCGGCCGGGCGAACGCCCTGGCGGGCGCCCTCGTCGGCGTGCTGCCCCGCCGGCTGGCGCTCGCGGCGGTCTCCCGCGTGACGGGCGGCTGACGGCCGACCGCCGGAGCCCGCACGGTCCGTACCGCGCGGGCCCGGCGGTCAGCCCGTGGCGAGGTCGCGGCGCCGGAAGCCCACGAACCCGAGCACCGTGAGCACCACGGCGACACCCCACAGCAGCGCGAGGTCGCCGGCGTACGACTCCTCGGAGAACACCTCCGGCACCCCGTCGAACGGCGAGACCCGGTAGACCCAGTCCGGCAGGTCGAGGACCTGGCCGAACATCCCGACGACGAACGTGTAGGCCACCAGCGCCCAGCCGAGCCCCGTCAGCCGCGGCACCCAGCCGTACAGCGCGACGACGAGCCCGAGGAACACCGCGAGCGCCGGCAGGTGGGTCCACACGACCACGCTGTAGTCGCCGAACCCCTGGTCTTCCCACCCGGCGATCGCGGCACCGGCCCACAGCCCGTAGACGCTGACGGCCAGCAGCACCGCCGTGCCGAACCCGGCGACGGCGAGCTGCGCCCCGAGCCAGCGGTGCCGGGACACGGGGTGGGAGAAGACGACCTCGGCACGGCCCGAGGACTCCTCGACCTTGGGACGCTGGGCCATGACGACGGCGTAGGCGGCGCAGCAGACGGCGGCGTACAGCACGAGCACGCTGATGAACCCGACGGCGAGCTGGGACGGGTCGTCGCCGAACAGCTGGGCCAGCACCGGGTTGTCCACGACCATGTCGCCGATCATGTCGCCGATGCCCGGCAGCATGGTGCCGGAGGCGAACCACATCAGCCCGAGCCCGAGGCAGCTCCACAGCAGGGCCCAGCGCTGCTGCAGCCAGGCCATCGCCAGGGGTCCGCGCAGCGTGACGGCGGCGTCGGGCCGGCCGGCACGGGTCTCGACGAGGCTCCCGCCGAAGTCCCGGCGGGAGGCGAGCACCGCCGCCAGCACGAGGAGGGCGACGATCGCGACGACGCTCAGCGCGACGGGCCACCAGCGCAGGTCGACGAAGGCACGCATCTGCTGGGCCCAGGCGATCGGCGAGAACCAGGACAGGGTGGACCCGCCGAGCTCGCGGATGTCCCCGACGGCCCGGACGACGAACGCGACGGCGAAGACGGCCAGGCTCACCCCGGTCGCGGTGCGGGCGTGACCGACCACCTGGCACACGACGAGTGCGACGGCCCCGAACACGAGCGCGCTGAGCCCGGAACCGATCGTCATGGCGAACGAGTCCGCCACGGCGAGGTCGCCCACGGCCACCATGGCCAGTGCCGACAGCACGGCGATGACCGCCTGCACGAGCACGAGCGTGATCATCGCGGCCACGGCCGGGGCGTGCCGGCCGACGACGGCGGCCCGCACCAGTTCCGAGCGGTTCGACTCCTCCTCGGCGCGGGTGTGGCGCACCACGTGCAGGATCGACAGGATCGCGAGCGCGAGCACCATCCACGTGATGCCCTCGTTCGACATGGCGACCCCGGTCGAGTAGTCGTCCAGGCCGTACCCGGGGCCGCCCATGACGATGCCGGCGGGCGTCTCCATCAGGGCGGCCCGCCCCTGCATCGCGGCGGGGTCGTCGAAGAACAGGTTCAGGGCGAACGTGAAGTACGTGTAGAAGAACACGACCGAGGCCGTCCACACGGTCAGGCGCACCCGGTCCTGGCGCAGCATGAAGCGCACGAGCGCGCCGGTGCCGGTCAGGGTGGCCCCGCGGGCGGGCTCGGCGGTCCGGACGGCGGGCGGGGCGACGGCGGTGCTCATCGTGCTCCCGCCTCGCTCGTCGTCGGGGCGGCCGCGTGCCGCCCCGGGGCGTTCCCGGTCCCGTCGGTCGACTCGCCGTCGGCGGACACGTCGTCGCCGTAGTGCCGCAGGAACAGCTCCTCCAGCGACGGCGGCGCGGCGGTGAAGGAGCGCACGTCGAGGCCGGAGAGCGCGGTGAGCACGCTGCCCATGGCCGTGTTGTCGACGTCGAAGGAGATCCGCGTCCCCTCGAGGTCGTCGTGGGTCTGCAGGTCGTGCACCCCGTCCAGGGCGGTCACCCGCGCCGGGTCGCCCGCCACCACGGCCGTCACGCTGGACCGGGTCAGGTGGCGCAGCTCGTCGAGGGTGCCGGACTCGACCGCGCGTCCGGCGCGGATGATCGTCACGGTGTCGCAGACCTTCTCGACCTCGGACAGGATGTGGCTGCTCAGCAGCACCGAGGTGCCCTGCGCCGCGGCCTCGCGCACGCGCTCGGTGAACACCGCCTCCATGAGCGGGTCGAGGCCGGCGGTGGGCTCGTCGAGGATGAGCAGCGGCACCTCGGTCGCGAAGGCGGCCACGAGGGCGACCTTCTGCCGGTTGCCCTTGGAGTACGTGCGGGCCTTCTTGGAGGGGTCGAGCTCGAAGGCCTCCAGCAGCTCGGCCTTGCGCCGCGGGTCGGGGCGTCCGCGCAGCCGGGAGAGGAAGTCGATGGCTTCCCCGCCGGTCAGGTGGGGCCACAGCGTCACGTCGCCGGGGACGTAGGCGAGGCGGCGGTGCAGCTCCACGGCGTCGCGCCAGGGGTCGGCACCGAACAGCCGCGCGGAGCCGGCCGTCGCGCGCAGGAGCCCGAGCAGCACGCGGATGGTGGTGGACTTCCCGGAGCCGTTGGGCCCGAGGAACCCGGCCACCTCCCCCTCGGCGACGGACAGGTCGAGACCGTCCAGGGCGCGGGTGGGGCCGAAGTGCTTGTGCAGGTCGTGGATCTCGATGGGGAGCGCGCCGGCGCTCGGGGTGCTGGTCATGGTTCCTCGTTCGTGGTCTCGGGGGCGGGTGCGTCGTCGGACTCGCCGCCCGTCGGAGGGTCGGAGACGTAGAGCAGGTAGTCGTCGAGCATGCGACGGCTGGTGAGGAAGCCCTGGGCGTAGAGCTCGATCATCGGCAGGTAGTGCTCGGCCAGGAAGGTGCGCACGGTGGCCCCGACGTCCTCCGGGTCCTCCGGCGGGTTCAGGGTGAGGGCGAGCGAGAGGGTGCCCAGCGAGGACAGCGTGAGGTACCGGACCCGGGCGTCCTCGTCGACGCTGGGCTTGGCGATCCCGGCGGCCACGGCCTCGCGGGTGTAGACGCGGGCGTCCTCGATCATGTGCTCCACGAACGCCCGGGCGACGTCGCCGCCCGCCTGCAGGGAGCGCACCACGTAGCCGAGCAGGGGCGCGTACTCGTCGACCTCGGCGAGCACCTGCAGGAGCTGTCCGCCGGTGGCCCGGCCCATGTTCTGCCGCTTGGACTCGACGATCCCGGCCAGCACGTGCTCGTCGCAGGCGGCGTGCAGCGCGTCCTTGGAGCCGAAGTGGTGGATCACCAGCGCCGGGCTCACCCCCGCGTCCGCGGCGATGGTGCGCACCGACGTGCCGAACCCGGACCGCGCGAACCGCAGCACGGCCGCGTCCCGGATGCGGTCCCGGGTCGACCCGGGCGCACCGGCCGAGGACGGGCCCGGATCGGCGTCGGCGGCGAGGGCTGAACTCATGTTCACCAGATTAAACACGTGTTCAGCCTGCCCACAAGGGGTGACGGCGGATGCGCTTGATTCGAAGTTCGTCTATATTGACAGGAGTCGAATCAGCTAGGAGACGTCGTGCCCCTCACCTCGGCGGACACCCCGGTCCGCGCCCGCCTGTCCACCCTCGACCGCTGGCTGCCGCTGTGGATCGGCCTGGCGATGGTGGTCGGCCTGGCGCTGGGACGGTTCGTCCCCGTGCTCGGCGACGCCCTCGAGGCGATGGAGGTCGGCGGTATCTCCCTGCCCATCGCGCTCGGGCTGCTGGTGACGATGTATCCGGTGCTCGCCAAGGTCCGGTACGACCGGGTCGCCGCCGTCACCGGGGACAAGGCCCTGCTCGTCAGCTCGCTGGTGCTCAACTGGCTCGTCGGGCCGGCGCTGATGTTCGCCCTCGCGTGGATCTTCCTGCCCGACCTGCCCGCGTACCGCACCGGGCTGATCATCGTGGGGCTCGCCCGCTGCATCGCCATGGTCGTCATCTGGAACGACCTGGCCTGCGGCGACCGCGAGGCCGCGGCCGTGCTCGTCGCGGTCAACTCGGTCTTCCAGGTCGTGATGTTCTCGGTGCTCGGGTACTTCTACCTCACGGTGCTGCCCGGGTGGTTGGGCCTGGACACCGCGGGCCTGGACGTCTCGATCGGGCAGATCGCCCTGAACGTGCTGGTCTTCCTCGGCATCCCGCTCGCGGCCGGCTTCGCCTCCCGGGCGATCGGCGAGCGCACCCGGGGGCTCGACTGGTACGAGGAGCGGTTCGTCCCGCGCGTCGGCCCGTGGGCCCTGTACGGCCTGCTGTTCACGATCGTGCTGCTGTTCGCCCTGCAGGGTGAGCAGATCAGCAACCACCCCGGCGACGTCGCCCGGATCGCGCTGCCGCTGCTGGCGTACTTCGCGATCATGTGGGGCCTCGGCATGATCGCCGGCAGGGCCCTCGACCTGGGCTACGCCCGCACCACGACGCTCGCGTTCACCGCGGCCGGCAACAACTTCGAGCTCGCCATCGCCGTCGCCGTCGCGACCTTCGGCGCCACGTCCGGCGAGGCGCTCGCCGGCGTCGTCGGGCCGCTCATCGAGGTCCCCGTCCTCGTGGGCCTCGTCTACGTCACCCTGTGGGCCGGACGCCGCTGGTTCGGCGTCGACCCGCTCGCGGCTCCCGGCGGCACCGAGGCCGCCATGACCGCGCCCCCGGACACGGAGGTCCGCGCATGACCGTCGCACCGTCACCCGACCAGTCCCCCGGCGGATCCGCCGACCAGACCGCCGGACCGGCACCCGTGCCCGCCGACGGCCGCGCCCTCGGCCCCGACGTGGCCGTCTCGGTCGCGGGGGTGCTCAAGGCGCTCGCCGACCCGCTGCGCCTACGCATGCTGTCCGCCATCGCCACCGCCCCGGGCGGCGAGGCCCACGTGGGCGACCTCGCCGCGCTGGCCGAGGTCTCCCAGCCCACCGTCTCCCACCACCTCAAGGTGCTGCGCGACGTCGGCGTGCTGAGCGCCGACCGGCGCGGCACCTCGGTGTTCTACCGGGTGGCCCCGGTGTACCGCACCGCCGTGACCACGCTGCTGGACCGGTTCGCCCCCGCCGTCGCGGACTCCGGACGGGTCGCCACACCGGAGGACCCCGGCGCCGGGCGGTGGACCGAGCTCCACGGCCTGGCCGACGTCGACCGCGAGCTCGGCCGGCTCGCCGAGTCGTTGGCGGCCCGTATCCCGGGCACCAGCGAGGACGAGGCGCTGCGGGTCGTGCGCGAGTCGTACACCGCCCTGGCCCGCCGCGGGGGCATCCCCGTCCACCTCGTCGCGCTCACCGAGCACTTCGCCCGCCAGCGCCTCGCGGACGCCGCCAAGAACCGCACGGTCGAGGCCCCCGGGACCGACCCCGACCACCCGCCGCAGGTGCTGTTCGTCTGCGTCGGCAACGCCGGCCGCTCCCAGCTGGCCGCGGCGCTGCTGGCCCGCAGCGCCGGGGACCGGGTGGTGGTCCGTTCGGCCGGGTCGGTGCCTGCCGGCGACGTGCACGACGTCGTCCGCCCGGTGCTGGAGGACCTCGGCGCGCCCGACGACGTCTTCTTCCCCAAGCCGCTGACCGACGACGCCGTGCGCGCCGCCGACGTGGTCGTCACCATGGGCTGCGGGGACTCCGTCCCCGTGCTGCCCGGCAAGCGGTACGAGGACTGGGTCGTCGGGGATCCCGCGCTCGCCTCGCCGGCGGGCGTCCGGGCCATCCGCGACGAGCTCGACGCCCGCGTCCACCGCCTCATCGACACCCTTCTCTGAGAGGAACGTCCGACATGCCCACCCCCTCCGTGCTGTTCGTCTGCGTCCACAACGCCGGCCGCTCCCAGATGGCCGCCGGGTTCCTGCGCGCGCTCGGCGGCGACGCCGTCGAGGTCCGCTCCGCCGGGTCCGCCCCGAAGGACTCGATCAACCCCGTCGCCGTCGAGGCGATGCTGGAGCAGGGCGTCGACCTCCGCGCCGAGCAGCCCAAGGTGCTCACCGACGACGCGGTGCAGGCCTCCGACGTCGTCATCACCATGGGCTGCGGCGACGCCTGCCCCATCTACCCCGGCAAGCGCTACGAGGACTGGCAGCTCGACGACCCGGCCGGCCAGGGCATCGACGCCGTGCGCCCGATCCGCGACGAGATCGAGCGCCGGGTGCGGGAGCTGCTCGCCTCGCTCGACGTCGAGGTGGTCGCCCGATGAGCGACGGGCCGAAGATCGTCGTCGTCGGGTCCGTCGCCGCCGGCACCACGGCCGCCGCCAAGGCCCGGCGCGGGTCGGAGGACGCCGAGATCGTCGTCTACGAGCGCGACCGGGACATCTCCTACTCGGGCTGCGGGCTGCCGTTCTACCTCGGCGGCGTCGTGGAGAGCATGGACGATCTCACCCCGCGCGACCCCTCGTGGTTCGCGCAGCGCTACGCGATCGACGTGCGCACCGGCCACGAGGTCACCGACGTCGACGCCAGGTCCCGCACGATCACCGTCCAGGACCTGGCCACCGGCGAGACGTTCACCGACGGCTACGACGAGCTCGTCCTCGCCACCGGTGTCTCCCCCGTCGTGCCGCCGCTGCCCGGCGTGGACGCCGACGGCGTGTTCACGCTGCGCAACCCGTCCGACGCCCGGGCGATCCGGCAGTGGATCGAGTCCCGCGGCGTCGAGCGGGCGGTGGTCGTCGGCGCCGGGTACATCGGGCTGGAGGCCGCCGAGCAGCTCACCGAGCGCGGTCTCGAGGTCACCGTGGTCGAGCAGGAGCCGCACGCGATGCCCTCCCTGGACGCCGACGTCGCCGACCGCGTCGACGACGAGCTGCGCGACCACGGCGTCGAGCTGCTCACCAGGGCGCGGGTGACCTCGATCGAGACGGCCGACGACGGCGCGGCCCGGGCCGTCGTCGTCGCGGCGGACGAGGACGGGAAGGACCGGACCGTGCCGGCCGGGCTGGTGATCGTCGCGGTCGGGGTCCGGCCGAACCTCGAGCTGGCGGAGGCCGCCGGGGTGCGCGTCGGGGAGACCGGCGCGATCGCCGTCGACCGCCGCGGCCGGACCTCGGTGGAGCACGTGTGGGCCGTCGGGGACGTCGCCGAGAGCTTCGACCTCATCACCGGCGAGCCGGTCTGGGTGCCGCTCGGGTCGACGGCCAACAAGATGGGCCGCATCACCGGTGACGTGCTCACCGGCGGGGACCTGGAGCACCGCGGGATCCTCGGGACGTCGATCGTGCGCGTCTTCGACCTCGCCGTGGCGCAGACCGGGCTCTCGGAGGACCGCGCCCGCGCCGCCGGGTTCGACCCGGTCATCGTGCACAACATCAAACCCGACCGGCCCGAGTACCTCGGCGGCCAGGAGATGCTGATCAAGGCCGTCGCGGACCGCGTCACCGGGCGGCTGCTCGGTGCCCAGCTCGTCGGACCGTCGGGTGTGGACAAGCGCGTCGACGTGCTCGCCACCGCCATCAGCTTCGGGGCGCGGGCCGAGGACCTGTTCCACCTCGACCTCGCCTACGCCCCGCCGTTCTCCACCACCAAGGACCCGGTGCACTACACGGGCATGGCGCTGGACGGCGCCGTCAGCGGGCGGGCCGGGCTCGTCTCGTCCGCCGAGCTGGACCGCCGGCGTGACGCGGGCGGCAGCCTCCAGGTGGTCGACCTGCGCTCCGCGAAGGATCGCGAGCGCTCGTCCGTCGACGGCTCCGTGCACATCCCGTTGGCCGAGCTGCGGGCCCGGGCCGCCGAGCTCGACGCGGCAGTGCCCACGATCGTCTACTGCAACAAGGGCGTCACCGCCAACGCCGGGCAGAACGTGCTCCGCAACCGCGGGTTCGCCGACGTCGCGAACCTGTCGGGCGGCAACACGACCTACCAGCGCCACCTGCGCGGCCGCGGCCTGTCAGGATGAGCGCGCACCACAGGAACCCACCCGAAGGAACCGCTCCGTGACCCGGCTCGCCCGCCGCCTCGGCACGAAGGACGCCGTCGCGATCGGACTCGGATCCATGATCGGCGCCGGCGTCTTCGCCGCGTTCGCCCCGGCTGCCCGCGCCGTGCTGCCCGCCGGCACCGGCTGGGCGCTGCTCGGGGCCCTGACGCTGGCCGCCCTCGTGGCGTACGCCAACGCGACCAGCTCGGCCCAGCTCGCCGCCCAGTACCCGGTGGCCGGCGGTACGTACGTCTACGGCCGCGAACGCCTCGGCGAGTGGTGGGGCTACCTGGCCGGGTGGGGGTTCGTCGTCGGCAAGACGGCGAGCTGTGCCGCCATGGCCCTGACCTTCGCCGCCTATGCCGCCCCGCCCGGCTGGGAGCGTCCGGTCGCGGCGGTGGCGGTGGTCGCGCTGGCCGCGGTGAACTACCGGGGCGTGACCCGCACGGCCCGGCTGACGCGCTGGATCGTCGCCCTCGTGCTGCTCGTGCTGGCGACCTGGACCGCCGTGGTGTGGTCGGGCGCGGCCGCCCCGTCGCTCGGGATCGGCGCCGTCACCCCGACGGACGGCGGCTGGGCGGTGGCCTACGGGGTGCTGCAGGCCGCGGGTCTGCTGTTCTTCGCGTTCGCCGGGTACGCGCGCATCGCCACGATGGGCGAGGAGGTGCGCGACCCGCGCCGCACGATCCCGCGGGCGGTGCTGCTGGCGCTCGGTGGTGCCGTCGTGGTGTACACGGTGGTGGCCCTCACGCTGCTCGGGTCCCTGGGCCTGGACGGCATCGCCGGCACGACGGCGCCGCTGGCCGCCGCGGTCGACGGCTCACCGTGGGCCGGGGTGGTCGTGCGGGTCGGGGCGGCGGCCGCCTCGCTGGGCGCGCTGCTGGCGCTCGTGGCCGGCATCGGGCGGACGTCGTTGGCGATGGCGCGCGAGGGCGACCTGCCTCGCTGGCTGTCGGCGGTGCACCCCCGCTTCGGGGTGCCGCACCGGGCCGAGGTGGCGCTGGCCGTGGTCGTCGTGGCGCTCGTGCTGGCCGTCGACCTGCGCGGCGCGATCGGGTTCTCCAGCGTGGGTGTGCTGCTGTACTACGCGGTCGCCAACGCCAGCGCCTGGACGCAGACCCCCGAGCACCGGCTGTACCCGCGCGTGCTGCAGGGGTTCGGCCTGGTCGCGTGCCTCGTGCTCGTGGTGACGCTGCCCGTCGGCGCGGTGCTGACCGGGGTCGGCGTGTTCGCCGTGGGGGTGCTCGTCCGGTGGGTCCGGCAGCGGCGGTCCCGCACGGGCTCGACGTCCTAGGACCGGCAGGGGTCGATACCGTGGGAGGGATGACGTCCCTCGGCACCCACCCCCGCCCGCTCGCTGCCGCCCGTCGCGCCGTGCTCGAACGCCGGGTGCGCTGGATCGTCACCGCGACGATCGCCTACAACGTCGTCGAAGCCGTGGTGGCCCTCACCGCCGGCCACCTGGCCTCCTCGGCGGCCCTGGTCGGGTTCGGGCTCGACTCGGTCGTCGAGGTGCTCTCCGCCGCCGCGGTGGCCTGGCAGTTCGCCGCCCCCGACCCGCACCGGCGTGAACGGGTGGCGCTGCGCCTGATCGCGTTCTCGTTCTTCGGGCTGGCCGCGTTCGTCACCGTCGAGGCCGTGCGCACCCTGCTCGGGGCGGTCGAACCCGACCACTCGACCGTCGGTATCGCGCTCGCCGCCGTCAGCCTCGCCGTCATGCCGCTGCTGTCCTGGTTCGAACGCCGCACGGGCCGGGAGCTCGGATCGGCCTCCGCCGTCTCCGACTCGAAGCAGACCCTGATCTGCAGCTACCTCTCGGCCGTGCTGCTCGTCGGCCTGGTGCTCAACGCGACCCTCGGCTGGACGTGGGCCGACCCGGTGGCGGCGCTCGTCATCGCCGGGTTCGCCGTCCGGGAGGGCCTCGAGGCGTGGCGTGGGGACGCCTGCTGCACCCCGGTCGCGGCGATGGTCGGCCACGAGGACGGGGACCACGCCGGCGACTGCTGCGGCGGCGACGACTGCTGCGACGCCAGCTCCTGACCCGACCGCCCACCGCGCGAGTCAGCACGACACCGCGCGAGTCAGGACAGTTCTTCGCGAGTCAGGACAGTTCTTCGCGAGTCAGGACAGTTCTTCGCGAGTCAGGACCGGTCGGCGACGAGTCAGCGCCGGGCCCGGCTGGCGCCGAACGGCCCGCCGAACACGAACGAGATCCCCAGCACGTAGCCGAAGTCGTACCAGTTGCCGCTGTTGTGGACCTCGTAGATCGAGACGGTGTCGGTGAACAGCGACACCACGAAGGTGACCGGCAGGATCATGCCCTGCCAGAGCCCGTACCAGAACCCGGCCGGGTCCTCGGCGCCGGCGGGGGCGGTGTCGAGCGCGGGGTTCGCGCCGGCCGCGCAGGCCGAGAGCAGGGTGAGCACGAGGACGACGGCGGCGGCCGTCACCAGACGGCGGGAGCGGCTGGTCATGCGTCCAGCGTGGCACCGGGTGCGGGCCGTCGCGCGACGGCGGCGGCGCGCACCCGGTGCCGACGAACCTACCGCGGCGCCGACGACAGCGCGACCGGCCGGGGTCCCGGCTCCGCCGTCGTCCCGCAGCAGCCGTCGCCGCCGTCCGGCTCCGCCAGGTCCGTCGAGCAGACCCCCGTGGTCGGCAGCTCCAGGTGGACGGCGTCGGCGGCCGCCCGGTCCCCCGCCAGTGCCGCGGCGATGGACCGGACCTGCTCGTACCCGGTGGCGAGCAGGAACGTCGGCGCCCGGCCGTACGACTTCATCCCGGCCAGGTAGAAGCCGGCGTCGGGGTGGCTGAGCACGGACTCGCCGTGCGGTTCGACGGACCCGCACGAGTGCAGGTTCGGGTCGATGAGCGGGGCGAGCCGGGACGGCGCCTCGACGACGGGGTCGAGGTCGAGGCGGATCTCGCGCAGGAGGTCGAGGTCGGGCCGGAACCCGGTGGCCCCGACGACCTGGTGGACGGCGAGGTCGAGCGAACCGTCGACCCCGGCACGGCGTCCGGTCCCGCGCACGCGGACGACGTCACCGTCGGGCACGAGCTCGTCGACCGCGGCGCGGGTGATCAGCTCGAGGCGGCCGGCCTCGACGGCGTCGCGCAGCCGGCTGCCGAGCAACCCGCGGGCCGGGAGCTGGTCGTCGGCACCACCGCCGAACAGCCGGCGCGCCGAGCCCCCGCGGATGGCCCAGGTGACGCGGGTGCCGGCCACCTCGTCCGCCAGCGTCGTCAGGGCGAGCAAGGTGTTGGCGGCCGAGTGCCCCGTCCCCACGACCAGGGTGTGGCGGCCGGCGAACCGGTCCCGGTCGGCGCCGAGGACGTCCGGCAGGGGCCCCGTGACGAAGGTCCGCGCCGCCTCCTCGCCCACCGCGGGGATGCCGTGCGCACCGACGGGGTTGGGGCGGGTCCAGGTGCCGGAGGCGTCGACGACGGCCCGGGCGAGCACGTCCCGGGTGCTGCCGTCGGCCCCGACGGTCCGCACGCGGTAGGCACGGCGCTCACGTCCCAGGGAACGGGTGCGGTCGGCCCCGTCGCGGACGACGGCGGTGACCCGGGTGCCGTACGCGATGCGGTCGCGCAGGGCGTCGGTGGTGGCCAGCGGCTCGAGGTAGTCGTGGACGAGGTCCGCGCCCGTGGGGAGCGCCTCGAGGTCCGGCTCCTGCCACGTGCCGGTGGCCTCGAGCAGACGGCGGGAGGCCGGGTCGACGCAGTACCGCCAGGGCGAGAACAGCCGCACGTGCCCCCACTGGGCCACCGCCGCGCCGGGGCCTTCACCGGCCTCCAGCACGAGCGGGTCGAGCCCGCGTTCGAGCAGGTGCGCCGCGGCCGCGAGCCCGGTCGGGCCTGCGCCGATCACCACGACCGGGTACTCCGTCGTCGTCCCCATGACTGCCTCCATATCGATACTTGTCGATGTGTCCGCGGACAACATATCCACACTTGTCGATACGTGGCAAGATGGAGGCCATGACGACGACCGAGACGCCCGCCACCGACGCACCGGCGGGCTCCTGCTGCGTCGAACCGGCCGCTGCGGGCGTCGACGCCGCGCGTGCCCAGGAGCTGGCCCGCGTGTTCAAGGCCCTCGGCGAGCCCGCCCGGGTGCGCCTGCTCTCGATCGTCGCGGCCCAGCAGGGCCACGAGGCGTGCGTCTGCGACCTCACCGAACCCGTCGGCCTGAGCCAGCCGACCGTCAGCCACCACCTCAAGGTGCTCGTCGACGCCGGGCTGCTGACCCGCAGCCAGCGGGGGCGGTGGGCCTACTACGCGGTGGCTCCCGGCGCGCTCGACCGGACGGCCGCGGCGCTGGGCAGCCTCTGACAGGCTGCCGGCCGCGCGGCCCACGGGCCGTGCGCCGCGCGGCCGCTCACCGCGTGATGACGGGCGCCCGCTCCGGGAGGCGGTCGAGGCGGTCGGCCGTGGAGATCGCGCACTCGGCGAGCTCCGTGGCGATCTGGGCCGACAACCCGAGGTAGCCGGCCGGGTCGACGAGCTCGTGCAGCTCGTCCGGCGCGAACGACCCGCCCACCAGCGGGTCCGCCTGCAGCAGCTCCAGGAACGGTGTGTCCTGCGTGGCGGCCGCCTGCGCCACCTCGAAGACGACGTCGTGCGCCTTCTGCCGACCGATCTTCTCCCCCAGGGCGAGCATCAGCGCCTCGGAGCCGATCATGCCCTCGGACAGCTTGATGTTCTCGCGCATCCGGGCCGGGTCGAGCTCGAGGCCGGCCAGGATGACCTGCAGCCGGGCCAGCATGTCGCCGGCCAGCACCGCCGCCGACGCCGAGACGTCCTCGAGCAGCGCGGTCATCGCCCCGTTGGCCTCCTGGTCGTGCAGCATCGACTCCAGCGCCGGGGTCGCCAGGGCCCGCAGCTCGGACGACATCGTCAACAGGTCCAGGGCGAGCTGGGGGTTGCGCTTGTGCGGCATCGTCGACGACCCGACCGTCCCCTCGGGGACCGGCTCGAAGGCCTCGGCGAACTCCGGCTGCATGAGCGCGTAGACGTCGCGACCGATCTTGCCGATCGTCCCCGCGAGCTGGGCGAGGACCAGCACGAGCTCGACGATGCCGTCGTTGACCGAGCGGGACGGCACCCGCATCGGGTGCAGCGAGAGCCGCTGGGCGACGCCCGCCTCGATGACGCGCCCGGCGTCCCCGAAGGACGCGAACGTGCCGGCAGCGCCGCCCATGAGGACGCAGAACAGGCGGTCGTCGAGCCGTTCGAGGCGTTCGGTGTGCGCGACGAGCTGGTCGATCCACACCGCGACCTTGAACCCGAAGGTGACCGGCACGGCGTGCTGGGAGTGGGTGCGGCCCGCCATCGGCAGGTCGGCCGCCCCCTCGGCCAGGGCCGCGGCGGCCCGGAGCGTGCCGCCGAGCTGGCGCAGCAGCACGCGGTGGGCGTCGCGCAGCACCAGCACGTCGGCGGTCTGGGTGATGTTCTGCGTCGTCGCACCCCAGTGCACCCAGCCGCCGTGCTTGGACCCGACGACGCGGGCGAACTCCTCGATGAGCGGCACCAGCGGGTGGCTGGCCTCCGCCGTGCCCGCCAGCACACGCTTGATGTCGAGCTTCTCGATGCGGGCGGTCAGCGCGATCGCCCGGGCGGACTCCTTCGGGATGACGCCGGCGTCGGCCTCCGCCAGGGCCAGCGCGGCCTCGACGTCGAGCCGGGCCTGCCAGCGGTTCTCGCGCGTGAACAGCGCGGCGATGCCCGGGTCGGGGACCCGGCCCTCGGTGAAGCGTCCGAACGGTGCGACGATCATGTCCAGCTCCTGTCGACGTGGGAGTCGATGCTGTGCATTCTGCCCCGCCCATGTTTCAGCGGTGACAACTGGGCACCCCGCGGAAGGCTCAGCGCACCAGCAGCGCCGGCCGGTCGGGATGGTCGACCCGCACCACGACGTCGGCCCGCCGCTCGGGCGCGACCTCGCGTCGGTACCGCGTGTACGCGGCGAGCCGCCACGCCTCGTCGAGCGGGGTGTTCCGGGTCTCGGTGGCCGGCCGCAGCGCGAGGTGCACCGACAGGTCGACGTCGAGACCGCGGCCGAGGGTGAGCGATCCGTCCAGCACGACGACGGTCCCCGGTGCCGCGTCGACCCGGTCCGCCCGGGTCGGGCGGTCCGTCACGGGGTCCCGGAGCGAAGGCAGCCAGCGGCCTCGGTGCACCACCGCGGTCAGGACCTCGCGGTTGAGACCGCCGACGTCGATCCAGTCGTCCAGCAGGGCGTCCGGGTCCCGGCGCCCCTGCTCCAGCCGCAGCGAGGCGGGACGCCAGAAGTCCCGGACCCGCACCCGGGCCACCGGGCGCCCGGCGACCTCCAGCGGGCCGACCAGGGCGTCGGCGAGCACCTCGGGGCGGGTGGACGGGTGCCCGTCGACGACGAGCCGCACCGGGCGGTCGGCCGGCCGGGACAGGACGAGGTCGACGACGTGGGTCACCACGGCGTCGGGGGTCGTGGGCTCGGCGTGCACGCGGTCCAGTCTCGCAGCGGCGCCCGGCGGCGGGCGGCGGGCGGCGCTACCGGGCCGCGCTACCGAGTGCCGGCGTGCTCGACGCAGCGGGTGGTCGCCGGGCGGGCCTCGAGCCGGCCGGCGGGGATCGCCCGCCCGCACACCTCGCACACGCCGTAGGTCCCGGCTTCCACCCGGTCGAGGGCCGCGTGCAGGGCGTCGCGCTCCTGCTCGGCCTCGGCGAGCAGCGCCGCCGCCTGCTGACGCTCCCAGGCGAGCGTCGCACCCTCCGGGTCGTGCTCGTCGTCGACGTTCTCGCCCCGCACCGAGGCGACGATCCCGTCGACGACGGCGCGCTGCCGGGCGATGCGGTCCTCGGTCAGCGCCAGCCGCTCGCGCAGCCGGGCCACCGGATCCGGCGTGACCACCTCAGAACCCCCGGTAGGTCCACCGGCCGGCCACGAGGGTGCCCGCCACGGGCAGCTCGCGCAGCACCTCGGCGAGGACGGCCGCTCCCGTCGGGGTGCCGTCGTCGGACAGCGTGAGGGGGTCGAGCTCCAGCACCGCCAGGTCGGCCGGGTCGCCGGGCCGCACCCGCACCCCGCGACCGTCGGTCGAGGCCGCGAGCGCCGTCGCGACGTCGATGCGCTGCTCGGGGTGCCACGGGTCGCGGCCGTCGCGGGACCGGGTGACGGCCGAGGCGATCGCGAACCACGGGTCGAGGGGTGCCACCGGCGCGTCGGAACCGAGGGCCAGCGGCACCCCGGCGGCGTGCAGGTCGGCGAGGCGGAACGCCCGCTCGGTGCGGCCGACCCACAGCTCGTCGGAGGCGTCCCGGTCGTCCATGGCGTGCTCGGGCTGCACGCTGGCGGTGATGCCGAGCGCCGCGAACCGCGCGACGTCCTCCGCCTGCAGCATCTGCGCGTGCTCCACGGACCCTCGCGCCCGGGAGGCCTCGAAGGCGTCCAGCGCGAGGGCGTTGGCGTGGTCGCCGATCGCGTGGATGGCGCAGCGCAGCCCCGAGGCGTGGGCGTGCGTCATGAGCGGCACGAGCTGGTCGGTGGCGACGTTGAGGATGCCGTGCGCGTCCGGTCCGGCGAACCCGGCGTAGTCGTCGAAGCAGAACGCCGTGAGGGTGTTGAGCGAGCCGTCCGAGATGACCTTCAGGGGGCCCTGGGTGATGAGGTCGGCGGCCGGCCCGGACCCGGGGGCGAGCACGTCGCCGGTGTGCAGGCCCGCGTCGACGACGGCGTCCAGGTGCTGCTCCCACACGGCGGCCCGGACGCGCAGCAGGTCCCAGCCGGCCATGGCCCGGCGACGCCACGCGGTGAGGTTGTCGTCCACCTCGAAGTCGACGACGCCCACGACGCCGCGTTCGGCGGCGGCCCGGGCGGCGTCGGCGAGGAGCTCGTCGGCGTCGGCCGCCGAGACCGTGACGATCTCGGGGGAGGCCGGCATCCACTCCTCCTCGCGCAGCAGACCCGTGGGGTGGTGCTCGATGCCCAGGTACCGCAGCCCGGCGGTCGACGCCCAGGCCGAGTGCAGGTCCCCGGAGATCAGGATGACCGGGACCTCGCCGGCGACGTAGTCCAGCACCTCCGAGGTCGGCTCGTCGTCCCACGTGGCCCAACGGAAACCGAACCCGACGAACGGCCGGCCCGGGGCCGGGTGGCGCCGTTCGTCGGTGAGCGCGGCACCGACCAGGGCGGCGGCGTGCGCGGGCCCGGTCGCCGTCGAGACGTCCAGGCGGCGGCGCACCATGGCCCACTGGGTCAGGTGCGTGTGCGCGTCCCACAGCCCGGGGATCACGGTGCGACCGTCCAGGTCGACGCGTTCGGGCCCGGTGTACCCGACGTCGAGGTCACCGGGCAGGGGTGCGCCCGTGGGGACGACGGCGGCGACGTGGCCGTCGGCGAGCAGCACGTCCACCGGCCGGTCGGGGCGCCCGGCGAGGCGGGCGTTCACGAGGTGCAGGACGGTCACGCGCACACCGTATGACGTCCACCCCGCGCCGGGCAGGCCGGGAGGCGGATCGGCCGCGAAGAGGCTGGTCAGGCGCTCGCGGCGACGACCGTGCGCAGGGCCTCCACCACGAGCGCGTGGTCGTCCGCCTGGGCGAGCCCCGAGACGGTCACGACCCCCACGATCCCGACACCCTCGACACGGACCGGGAACGCACCCCCGTGGGCCGCGTACTCCTGCAGGGGCAGCTGGTGCGTCTCGTTGAAGTCCCGTCCGCGCGCGCGGGCGCGCAGCCCGACGAGGTACGACGACGCGCCGAACCGGTGCACGACCCGCACCTTGCGCTCCACCCACGAGTCGTTGTCCGGCGTCGTCCCCTCGCGCGCCGCGTGGAAGACCTGCTGGTCCCCCTTGCGCACGTCGATCGTCACGGCCAGGTCCCGTTCGGCCGCGAGCTCGACGAGCAGGCAGCCGAGCCGCCACGCGTCGTCATGGGTGAACCGGGCCAGCACGAGCTCGTGCTCGGCCGCCTCGGCCTCGGCGACCAGGGCGGCGACGTCGTCGGTGCTCATGCGCCCCAGCGTGGCACGTCCGCCCCGACCTGTCCGACCGGACCGCGCCGCGCACCGCGCCCGGGTGGCGTCGCTCACAGCGGGAATACGGCCGGAGCGCCGCCCTGTTGGCGCTCGTGGCATCACGCCGGTCGATGCGACCCATCGACACCATTGATCGATCGTCACGTCCGCCCGGGGCACCCCGCCGCCGGGCCCACGCACCACCCAGGAGAACCCTCATGCGACGCACGCCCGCCCTCCTCGCCACCGCCACGGCCGCCCTGACCGCGCTGGCGCTGACGGCCTGCGGCACCGACGGCGGGACCTCCGGGGGCGCGGACGCCGCCGAGGGCACAGGCGAGCTGAACCTGGTCTCGGACGGCACCCTGACCGTGGCCACCGAGGGCACCTACCGGCCGTTCACCTACCACGACGCCTCCGGCGAGCTCGTCGGGTACGACGTCGAGGTGGCCGAGGCGGTCGCCGACGAGCTCGGCCTGGAGATCGAGTTCGCCGAGACCCAGTGGGACGCGATCTTCGCGGGGCTGGACGCCGGCCGGTTCGACACCATCGCCAACCAGGTGTCGATGACCCCGGAGCGGCTCGAGTCCTACGAGTTCTCCCAGCCGTACACCGTCTCGCGCGGCGCCGTCGTCGTGGCCGAGGGCGACACCTCGATCACGAGCTTCGAGGACCTGGACGGCAAGGTCGCCGCGCAGTCGCTGACCAGCAACTGGCGGGCGCTGGCCGAGGAGTCGGGTGCCGAGATCGAGGCCGTCGAGGGCTGGGCCCAGTCCGTCGAGCTGCTCGGCACCGGCCGGGTCGACGCCACGATCAACGACTCGCTGACCGTGCTCGACCACCAGGCCGAGCACCCCGACGCGCCGATCGAGATCGCCGCCGAGACCGAGGAGACCTCCGAGATGGGGTTCGTCGTCACCCCCGAGAGGGCCGCCCTGGTCGCGGAGATCGACACCGCGCTGGACACCCTGCGTGAGGACGGGACGCTCACGGCACTCTCGGAGAAGTACTTCGGGGCCGACGTCACGAGCTGATGGACGTCCAGCTCTTCACCGACTCCTGGTGGCCCCTCGTCCTCGGGGGGCTGACGGGGACGATCCCGCTCGCGCTCGTCTCGTTCGCGATCGGGCTGGTCCTCGCCCTCGGCGTCGCGATGCTGCGCCTGGCGGCCCACCCCGTGCTCTCCGGGGTGGGCCGGGCGTACGTCTCGGCGATCCGCGGCACGCCGCTGCTGGTCCAGCTCTTCGTCATCTTCTACGGGCTGCCGTCCCTGGGGCTGACGATCGACCCGTGGCCGAGCGCCGTCATCGCGTTCTCCCTCAACGTCGGCGGGTACGCCGCCGAGGTGATCCGCGCCGCCACCCTGTCCGTGCCGACCGGCCAGTGGGAGGCCGGCTACGTCGTGGGCATGTCCCGCACCCGCACCCTGCGGCGGATCGTCCTGCCGCAGGCCGCCCGTGTGTCCGTGCCGCCGCTCTCGAACACGTTCATCTCCCTGGTCAAGGACACCTCGCTGGCCTCGCTGATCCTGGTGACCGAGCTGTTCCGCGAGGCGCAGGAGATCGCCGCGTTCACCAGCGAGTTCATGCTGCTGTACGTCGAGGCCGGGATCATCTACTGGATCTTCTGCACCGTGCTGTCCTTCGGGCAGACGCGGCTCGAGAGGAAGCTGGAGCAGTATGTCTGAGGCACCCCTGCTCACCGCCACCGGACTGCACCTGTCCTTCGGCGACAACCACGTGCTGCGCGGCATCGACCTGGAGGTGCGACGGGGCGAGGTCGTGGCCCTCATCGGCCCGTCCGGGTCCGGCAAGACCACGCTGCTGCGCTCGCTCAACGGCCTGGCCGCACCCGATGCCGGCACCGTCGCCTTCGACGGCGGCCCGTCCGTCACGTTCGACGGCGGTCCCCGCCGCGCGTGGGGCCGGGCCGGGCGCCGGGCACAGGCCGCCCGGGACGCGCTGCGCGACCGGTCGGCGATGGTGTTCCAGCACCACCACCTGTTCCCGCACCTGACGGTGCTGCAGAACGTCACCGAGGGGCCCGTCCAGACCCGCGGCGTGCCGCGGGCCGAGGCCGAGTCACGGGCACTAGGTCTGCTGGAGCGGGTGGGGCTCGCCGCCAAGCGCGACGCCTACCCCCGCGAGCTGTCCGGCGGGCAGCAGCAGCGCGTCGGGATCGTGCGGGCCCTGGCCCTGCAGCCGGACCTGCTGCTGTTCGACGAGCCGACCTCCGCCCTCGACCCCGAGCTCGTCGGCGAGGTGCTGACGGTGATGAAGGAGCTCGCCGAGGAGGGCTGGACGATGGTGGTGGTCACCCATGAGCTGCAGTTCGCCCGCGCGGTGGCCGACGAGGTGCTGTTCCTCGACGACGGCGCGGTGGTCGAGCGGGGGGCGCCGTCGACGATGTTCTCGGCCCCCCGCGAGGAGCGGACCCGTCGGTTCCTGCACCAGGTCCTGCACCCGCTCGACTGAACGGCCGGCTCGCTCGACGAAGGAACGGCCGCACCGCGGGCCCGGGGCAGCGCGACCGGGCGTGGTCGGTTGCCCCGGGCTCTGGCAGACTCCGCGCCATGGCAGACGTCACGGTGGTCGGAGCTGGGGTGATGGGGCTGACCTGCGCCGTCCGCCTCCTGGAAGTGGGGCACCGGGTCACGGTCGTCGCCCGGGACCTGCCCCGGGACACCACCTCGGCCGTCGCTGCGGCGCTCTGGTACCCGTACCTCGCCTCCCCGCAGGACCGCGTCACCCGGTGGTCGGCCCGGTCCTTCGAGGTCCTCGCCGACCTGGCCGCGACGGACCCGGGGGCCGGCGTCACGATGCGCTCCGGGACGGAGGTCTTCGGCGAGCAGCCGGCCGAGCCGTGGTGGCGCGACGCCGTCCCCGCGCTCACCCGGACGACGGAGGTGCCGTCGTCGTACGCGGCGGGCTGGACCTTCGCGTCGCCGGTGGCGGACATGCCGCGGTACCTCGGCTGGCTGGCCGGCCGGGTCACCGCCCTCGGCGGCGCGATCACCCGTCGGACGGTGGCCTCGTGGCCCGGCGACGCCGACGTCGTCGTCAACACCACCGGGCTGGGAGCCCGCGAGCTCGCCGACGACCCGTCGGTGCACCCGGTGCGCGGCCAGGTCGTCGTCCTGGCGCAGTGGGGCCTGGACCGGTGGTGGCTGGACGCGCGCGGACCGACGTACGTCGTGCCCCGGACCGACGAGGTGGTGGTCGGCGGCACGCACGAGGCCGACGACGACACCCTCGACCCCTCGCCGCGGACGGGGCTGGACATCCTCGAGCGGGCCGCCCGCCTCGTGCCCGCGGTCGCGGAGGCGCGCGTGCTGCGGCACGCCGTCGGGCTGCGGCCGGCGCGCCCGGAGGTCCGCGTCGAGCGGGCGGGCCGCGTGGTGCACTGCTACGGCCACGGCGGGGCGGGCGTCACGGCGAGCTGGGGCTGCGCCGACGACGTGCGCTCCCTCGTCCAGGACGCGGTGGCCGCATGACCCGGCTGATCCTGCTGCACGGCCGCGACACCGGAGGGCTCGACCCCGAGCGCATCGAGGCCGGCTGGCTGGCCGCGCTGAACGCGGGGCTCGCCGACGCCGGTGCGGAGCTGCGGCTGCGCGACGACGACGCCACGTTCGTCTTCTACGGTGACGCCCTGGCGGCCGTCACCGGCGGGGACGAGCCCCCGCCGATCACCACGCACGGCCTGCCCGGGCTGTCCGAGGACGCCGCCCGGTTCGCGTTGTCGGTGGCGCGGGAGGTGCTCAGCGGCTCCGGGGTGCTGACGGCGGCGCCGTCCGTCGCACCCGCGTCGTTGACCGGCGGGTCGTTGTGGGCCGCGCTGTCGGCGGCGCTGGCCGCGGTCGACCGGTGGGTGCCGGGGCTGAGCAGCGCGATCCTGCTGCTCTTCGTCCGCGACGTCTACGTCTACCTCACCGACGACGAGGCGCGGTCGACGATCGACACCGGCGTGGCCGCGGCGTTCGCCGGGGACGAGCCGGCCGTCGTCGTCGCCCACTCGCTGGGATCGGTGATCGCCTACCAGGTGCTGCGCTCGGCGGTTCCCGGGGCCGACGACGTCCCGCTGCTGGTCACGCTCGGCTCCCCCCTGGCCATCACCGCGGTGCTCGACGCCGTGCGTGCGCTCGCGCCGCTCACCTGGCCGGAGCCGGTGCAACGGTGGGTCGCGCTGCGCGACCCGCGCGACCTGCTGACGCTGAACGACCTGGACCCGGCGGCGTTCCCGGTCCCGGGGCCCCGGTCGATCGAGAACGCGCACGTCGAGAACCCGGTCCCGGGGCACCACGCGGCCGCGAGCACGCTGGACGGCCGCCCGGCGGGCTACCTGGCGGCTCCCGAGGTCGGGGCGCTGGTCGCCGAGGCGCTGACCGCCGTGCGGCCCGCGCGTCCCGGGGCCGAGGGCGCCTGCCCTCCCTGAGACGTTCGGCGCACCGGCTGCTACGCCGTGCGGTCCCGCCAGCCGGGCACCAGCCGCTCGAGCGCGTCGACGAGGTCGATGGAGTCCCCGTCCTTGCCGCCGGCACCGAGCACGAGCGGCGGACGGGTCGCGGCCGGGCGCACCCCCCGCACCCGGTCGAGCAGGGTCAGCGGCGCGGTGAGCACGTAGAACTCAGCGTCCGTGGAGACGGCGGCGGTGCGGTCGGCGCGCAGGTACCAGCCCTGCAGCGGTGTCCGGGCGGTGCCGCGACCGCCGTACCCCTTGACCTGCAGCGGCTCGGGGTCCGGCCCGACCTCGCGGGCCGCCGCGACGAACCGGGCGAGGAACTCCTCGGCGCGGCGGTGCTCGGCGTCCTGCCGGGCGGCCAACCGGGCGGCGTGCTCGTGGGCGGCCTCGGTGCGCTGCCGGGCCCAGTCGTCACTCACCCGGCCAGTCTCCCACCCCCGCCCGGTCGTAGCCCTGCGGGTCGTCAGAGCTCCCGCTCGGCGTGGGCCCGCAGGGCGTCGCGCACGAAGGTCGCCCCCTCGACGCCGCCGTAGTGCGCGGCGAACCGCTCGTCGGCGACGTACATCTCGGCGAGCCCCAGGACGTACTCCTTCGGCGGGCGCCCGACGTCGGCCCCGGGCGTCCCGGGGATCGAGCCGAGCCACTCGACGTGGCGAGCAGCGAGGGTCTGCGCCTCGGGCGACTCCGGGTCGACGCCCCGCTGCGCGGCGTCGACCCACGCGCGGCCCAGCGCCTCGGCCTTCTCACGGAAGTCGGCCTGCCCGTCGACGCCGAGACCGCGCCACCAGGCGTCGGACTCGCGGTAGGCGTCGGCGCCCCAGCGCTCGGTCACCTCGTCGGCGTACTGCGTGTGGTCGAACCCGTCCAGCATCTCCTCGGCCATGATCGGCCTCCTCTCGGTCAGTGCGGCGAGCGTGCGTTCCACCGAGGCGATCTGCCGGTCGATCCGGCCGCGCTCGTCGTGCAGCACCGCGAGATGGCCGCGCAGGGCGGTGGCCTCGTCGGTGCCGGCGTCCAGGACCTCGGCGATCCGGGCGAGCGGCAGCCCGAGGTCGCGCAGCATCAGGATGCGCTGCAGGCGCCGGATCGCGGCGTCGTCGTAGCGGCGCAGCCCACCGTGCCCGGTGCCCGACGGCGGCAGCAGGCCGATGCGGTCGTAGTGCCGCAGGGTGCGGCTCGAGACCCCCGCGAGGCGGGCGACGTCCTGGATGGAACGGCTCATGGCACCGACGCTAGAGGTTGACGCCGCGTCAACAGCAAGGGGTCGTCAGCCGTCCGTGGTCGGGGACTCGGCGCCGGCCGGCTCCGGCTCCGAGGAGGGACTGTCCGTCTCCGACGCGTGGTCCGGCACCAGCTGCTTCCCCGGCGGCGCCGTGGCGTTCCACTCCTTGACCGCCGCCCAGGCGACGGCCGTGATCGGCACCGCCAGCAGCGCACCGACGATGCCGGCGAGGATCGTGCCGGCCGTCAGGGCCGAGAGCACGACGAGCGGGTGCAGCGACAGGACCTTGCCCATGACGACCGGTGCCAGCAGGTCGCCCTCGAGCTGGTTCACGGCGACCACGAGCGCGACCACGACGAGGGCCGCCACCAGACCGTTCGTCACCAGCGCCACGAGGGCGGCCAGGGCACCCGCGAGGACCGCGCCGATGAGCGGGATGAACGCCCCGAGGAAGACGACCGCCGCCAGCGGCAGCGCCAGCGGGACACCGATGATCAGCAGGCCGACACCGATGAAGACGGCGTCGACCGTCGCGACGATCGCCGTGCCGCGCAGGTACCCGCCGAGCACCTCGACCGAACGCTCCCCGACCCGCTGGGCCCGCTGCCGCGTGGCCTCGCGCAGCGGGGTGATGAGGAACGCGAACATGCTGCGGCCGTCCTTGAGGAGGAAGAACAGCACGACGACGCCGAGCAGCAGGCTCGCGACGGCCTCCGCCGCCGCGGTCGCCCCGCGGATGGCCCCGGACTGCACCTGCTCGCTCGACAGCGCGTCCACCGCCGACTGCCGGACGGACTCGATCTGATCCGGGCTGATCCCCAGCGGCCCGTCGGTGAGGAAGGCCTCGAGCTCGTCGATCCCGCGGCCGGCCTCCTCGACGAGGTTCGGCCACTCGTCCTGGAACGCCAGGGTCACGAGCCACACCACCAGCCCGAGCAGGACGAGGCCCGCCAGGAGCGTGGTCCACGTCGCCAGCAGCGCCGGCCACCCCCGGCGACGCAGGAAACCGACCAGCGGGGCCAGGGCCGCGGCGACGACCATGGCGATGAGCACCGGGATCACCAGCAGCGACAGCCGGGTCAGGGCGAAGACCACGCAGGCGGCCAGCGCGAGCAGCAGGAGCACCTGGGCCGCGCGGATCGCGGGCCGCCCGAGCCGGTCGTTCCACAGGCGGGCGACCTGCCCGGAGGGTGACGAGTTGTCCATCGGTTCAGCGTGGCACCGCGCCGACGATCTTTCTCGTCCTGCCCCACGTCACGCGCCCGAACCGCCGATGGATGGATACCCCTGGTGGGTATACCGTGGACGGAGACGGAAGGAGTTCCATGGCCACGTCGCACACGGACCACACCGGGCACGCCGAGCGCACTGAGCACGCCGAGCGCACGGACCAGACCGAGCACACCGGGAGCCACGAGGACCACGCGGGCCACGGCGGCCACGCGGGCCACGGCGGCCACGCGGGCCATGGGGACCACGTCGCCCAGTTCCGGCAGCTGTTCTGGATCATGCTGGTACTGGCCGTCCCGACGGTCGCGATGTCGAGCACCTTCGCGATGCTGCTCGGCTACGACCTGCCCGACGCCAGCTGGGTCCCGTGGGTCTCCCCCGTCCTGGGCACCGTGATCTACCTCTGGGGCGGCCGCCCGTTCCTCACCGGGGCCTGGAGCGAGCTGCGCTCGCGGACCCCCGGGATGATGCTGCTCATCGGCCTGGCGATCACCGTCGCCTTCCTCGCGTCGCTCGGGGCGAGCCTCGGCGTGCTGGACGGCGGTCTCGACTTCTGGTGGGAGCTCGCCCTGCTGGTGGTGATCATGCTGCTGGGCCACTGGGTGGAGATGCGGTCCCTGGCCCGGACCACCTCCGCGCTCGACTCGTTGGCCGCCCTGCTGCCCGACGAGGCCGAGCGCGTCACCGACACCGGGACCGAGACCGTCTCCCCGACGGACCTGCACACCGGCGACGTCGTCCTGGTCCGCCCCGGGGGCAGCGTCCCGGCCGACGGCCGCGTCGTGGACGGCCGTGCCGAGATGGACGAGTCCATGGTCACCGGCGAGTCCCGCACCGTGACGCGCACCGACGGGGACCAGGTCACCGCCGGCACCGTGGCCACCGACTCGGCGCTGCGCGTCGAGGTCACCGCGACCGGCGACGACACGACCCTCGCCGGCATCCAGCGCCTGGTGAGCGAGGCGCAGTCGTCGTCCTCCCGGGCGCAGCGGCTGGCCGACCGCGCCGCGGCCTGGCTGTTCTGGTACGCACTCGGTGCGGCCGTGGTCACCGCGGCCGTCTGGACCGCGACCGGCAGCCCCGACGAGGCCGTCGTGCGCACGATCACCGTGCTCGTCATCGCCTGCCCGCACGCCCTCGGCCTGGCGATCCCGCTCGTCGTCTCCATCGCCACCGAGCGGGCGGCCCGCGGCGGCGTGCTGGTCAAGGACCGCCTCGCTCTGGAGAGCATGCGGACGGTCGACACGGTCCTGTTCGACAAGACCGGCACCCTGACGCGCGGCGAGCCCGCGCTGGGCGACGTCGCCGCGACCGCTGACCTCGACGAGGACGCCGTGCTGGCGCTGGCCGCCGCGGCCGAGGCCGACAGCGAGCACCCGCTGGCCCGCGCGATCGTGGCCGCGGCGAGCGACCGCGGCCTCGACGTCCCCCGGGCGGGCGACTTCTCCTCCGAGCCCGGGCTCGGCGTCACGGCGACCGTGGACGGCAGCGAGGTCCGGGTCGGCGGACCGCGGCTCCTGGAGGAGACCGGCGCCGACGAGGCCCCGGAGGCCGCGGGGTGGCGCGACCACGGGGCCACCGTCCTGCACGTGCTGCGCGACCGCCGCGTCGTCGGTGCGCTCGAGCTCGCCGACGAGGTGCGCCCGGAGTCCGCGCAGGCGGTCCGTGCCCTGCACGCGCAGGGTCTCCAGGTCGTCATGATCACCGGCGACGCCGAGGCCGTGGCGCGGTCGGTGGCCGAGGAGCTCGGCATCGACCGCTGGTTCGCCGGGGTGCGGCCCGAGGACAAGTCCGACCGCGTGGCCGAGCTGCAGCGCGAAGGACGCAAGGTCGCGATGGTCGGCGACGGCGTCAACGACGCACCCGCCCTCGCCCAGGCCGACGTCGGGATCGCGATCGGCGCCGGCACCGACGTCGCGATCGCCTCCGCCGGGGTCGTCCTGGCCAGCGACGACCCGCGGTCGGTGCTCTCCGTCATCGAGCTGTCCCGAGCGACCTACCGGAAGATGAAGCAGAACCTGTGGTGGGCGGCCGGCTACAACCTGCTGGCCGTGCCGCTCGCCGCCGGCGTGCTCGCCCCGGTCGGGTTCGTCCTGCCGATGTCGGTGGGCGCCCTGCTGATGTCCGCCTCGACCGTGGTCGTGGCTCTCAACGCCCAGCTCCTGCGGCGCCTCGACCTGCGGCCGGGCGGCCCGGCCGCGAGGGACTGAGCCGGTCGCTCAGCGGGCGCGGGGACCGGCGCCCGCACCGGCGACGGCCGGTGCGTGCAGCGGAACCAGGGAGTGGGTGTCGCTGCCGCGCAGCCCGGACGTCGCGACCCGCACCTGGTCCCCGCGCGCGACCTGCCGGTACGCCTCCCGCCGGAGCCGGTACTCCCGGATCGCCCCGGCGTCGTCGACCACCGTGACGTAGAAGGCCGCCTGCCCCAGCGGCCCGTCCTGGCCCACGGCCCGCTCCACACGACGGCGGCGGTCGGTGACCGTGCCGACCACGACGCGCGGGTGGACGGCGTCGGCGACGTCGCGCAGCAGCGGCACGACGGTGACCCGCAGCAGCCCGACCGCGGGCACCCCGACCAGCAGCGGGATCCACAGACCCGGACCGCTGCCGGTGAATCTCTCCAGCGCGAACCCGAACAGTCCCAGCGCCACGAAGGCCCCGAGGGCGCGCGCGAGCGCCACGACCGGCACGGTCCGCGCCGTCGCCGCGACCTCGCGCTCGGAAGGGCGGTCGCCCCGGGTCCGGTAGGCGTGCACGACCATCGCACCGAGCACCAGGCCCAGGACCGCGAGCCGCAGCCCGAGGTCGAGGACGGCCGGCAGGTCCACGGCGGTCTCCTCTCGTCGACGTACTGGTCAGGTCAGGCGGACAGGCCGCGGGTCGTCGGGCGCGGCGCCCGGTCGAGCCAGGCGTCCGGTGCCCTCCCGAACGGCTCGGTCGCGCGGGCGACGTCCCGCCGCACGTCCTCGCGGGCCTCCCACGCCAGGTCGACCCAGGCCCGGGGGTACGACGGTGAACGGCGGACGAACCCCGCACGCTCCGGTGCCCGCACCGTGCCGTCGGCGTCCCGCACGACGTCGAGACCCAGCCCGACGAACGAGCTCAGCGTCGACGCGACGGACACCTCGGTGGCGACGTCCACACGCACCGAGCCGTCGTGCCGGAACCACGCGACCCAGGGGTCCGCCACCGGCAGCAGCAGCAGTCCGTGGTCCGGCACCGCGAACCAGTCCCCCCACTCGTCCGTGCCGAGAGCCTCGGCCTGCCAGGCACGGTCGACCGTGCCGAACGGCGTGCGCTGCTCGATGCGGACCGGCATGTGGCCTCCCCCAAGGCTGATGTCCGTCGCCCGGGGGGTCGGTGACGACGACCCGACGACCCCGCGGCACGCCTCATCGTGCTGCCTCGCCGTGGCGGCGGCACGGCAGCGAGATGACCATCACTCGTCGATCAGGTGAACTCCAGGTGCACTCGGGACCGGGACGTCAGACCGCCGTGTACCCGCCGTCGATGAGCCAGTAGGCGCCGGTGACGAAGGACGCCTCCTCGGACAGGAGGAACCGCACGACGCTCGCGACCTCGTCCGCCTCGCCGAGCCGACCGAGCATGTGCTTGGAGACCAGCACCTCCTCCAGCTCGGGGGTCAGGACCCCCTCGAGCAGCGGCGTGCGGATGTATCCGGGCCCGACGCAGTTGATCCGCAGGCCGGCCGGGCCGTACTCGGCCGCCGCGTTCTTCGTGATCCCCACGACGCCGTGCTTGGAGGCCGTGTACGCCCCGTTGCCGATCGCGGCCACGGTGCCGTGGATGGACGCCATGTTCACGATGGCGCACCCGGACGGGTCCTTCTCGAGCATCGCCGGGATCTGAGCGCGCATGCCGAACAGGACACCGTGGAGGTTGATGTCGATGACACGCTTCCAGTCCTCCACGTCGAGCTCGCCCGCCGGCGCCGCGTTGCCTCCGATCCCCGCGTTGTTGACCGCGTAGTGGAGCGCGCCGTAGGCCTGCTTCGCGGTGTCGACCACCCGCACCGCGTCGTCGAAGCTCGCCGTGTCCTGCTGCACGGCCGTCGCCTCACCACCTGCGGCCTTGATCTCGTCGGCGACACGCTGCGCCGCGTCGAGCCGGATGTCCGTCCCGACGACCTTGGCTCCCCGTGCAGCCAGCTGCTTGCTGATCGCCTCGCCGAGCCCTGACCCGGCGCCGGTCACCAGCGCCACCTTGCCCTCGAACGTCATCGCGGACCACTCCCTCGTCGGCGCCTGTCCCTTCACGCTAAGTCCGTGACCGGGCCCACGCCCGCCACATGACGGACGTGACGACCGTGCCATGATGAACAGATGGGCCAGGTCCTGGAGACGGACTACCTCGTCGTCGGCGCGGGTGCGACCGGGATGGCGTTCGCGGACACGCTGCTGGACCATTCCGACGCCCACGTGACGATCGTCGACCGCCGCGACGCCGCCGGCGGGCACTGGCGCGACGCCTACCCGTTCGTGCGGCTGCACCAGGCCTCCTCCTTCTACGGCGTGGCGTCCACCTCCCTCGACGGCGGCATCCAGACCTCCGGCCCCGAGGCCGGTCTGCACGTGCGCGCCACGGGCGCCGAGGTCTGCGGCTACTACGACCGGGTGCTGGCCGACCGGTTCCTGGCGTCCGGACGGGCGATGTTCCTCGGCGGGCACGAGATGGCCGACGACGGCTCGGTCGTCGCGCTCGACACCGGCGAGACGCGGGAGATCCGCGTGCGCCGTCGGGTCGTGGACGCGCACTACCTCGCCCCCTCGATCCCGGCGCTGACCCCGCCGCCGTTCGCCGTGGACGAGGGTGCACGGTGGGTTCCAGTGGGGGAGCTCCCCACCGTCGCGGACGAGGCCGGGTCGTTCGTCGTCGTCGGGTCCGGCAAGACCGCCACCGACGCCGTCGTGTGGCTGCTCGGTCGTGGCACCTCCCCGGACGCGATCACCTGGGTCCGCCCGCGGGACCCGTGGATGCTGGACCGCGCCGCCGTCCAGCCCGACGCCGCGGTGATCCGGACCATGGTGGCCGAGCTCATGGAGGCCGCGGCAGCGGCCCCGACCGTGGACGACTTCTTCCTGCGCCTCGAGGACGCCGGGGTGATGCTCCGACTGGACCCCGACGTCGTGCCCACGATGGCCCGCGTGCCCACGCTCGCCCGCTGGGAGCTGGAGCTGCTGCGCTCGGTCGAGCGCGTCGTGCGCCGCGGGCACCTGCGCCGGGTGTCCCCGGGGACGCTCCGGCTGGACGAGGGGGACGTGCCGGTGCCCCGGGACGCCGTCGTCGTGCACTGCGCCGCCGAGGGGCTCCGGCTGCGGCCCGCCGTGCCGATCTGGTCGCACGGACGGATCGTCGTCCAGCCGGTGCGGGCCGGGTTCCCCTGCTTCGGGGCCGCGCTCATCGGCTACGTGGAGGCCACCCAGGGCGAGCGCCCGGACGACGAGCTCAACGCGCTGTGCCCGTCCACCCCCTACTTCTCCACCCCGCGGGAGTGGGTCGCCGGGCAGGCCGCCGGGGCGCTGGCGACCGCGGCCTTCATGGCCGACCCGGACCTCGCCCGCTGGTCGCACGGGACGACCCTCAACCCGAGCCGCGTGGCACCGCAGGACCGCGACCGCCCCGAGGTGCAGACCGCCCAGGCCCGTCTGCGCGCGGCGACCGAGTCGGGGATGCGGGGCCTGCTGCGGCTGGCCGGATGACGTCCCGGGAGACCCGTCAGGTCCGCACGGACGGCAGCACGTCGTCGGCCGTCGGGAAGGACGGCTGGGCACCGTGGGTCGCGACGGAGAACGCGCCGACCCGCACGGCCGTCCGGGCCGCGTCAACGAGCGTGTCGCCCTGGCTGACGCGGTAGGCCAGGGCCCCGACGAACGCGTCACCGGCGCCCGTGGTGTCCACCGCCTCGACGTGCGGCGTCGGCACGACGACCGGTTCGCCCACCCCGGCGGCGGGCTCGAGCACCACGGCACCGGCGGGGCCGAGGGTGAGCACCACCGACCGCGGACCGAGAGCGTGCAGCTCGGCGATGATCGCGAACGGCGACTCGGGCACCGGCCGCTCGGACTCCTCCAGCAACCGTTCGGCCTCCGCGTGGTTCACCACCAGCGGGTCGGCCAGCGCCAGCACGTCGGTGGCGACCGGCACGACGGGCGCGAGGTTGAGCAGCACCCGGCCCCGGCCGGCGCGGGCCGCGGCCTCGGACCCCCGCAGCGGGATCTCCCCCTGCAGCACGACGACGTCGGCACCGGCCACGAGGTCGTGGTGGCGGGCGACGACGTCCGCGTCGACGGCACGGTTGGCGCCCGGGACGACGACGATCGAGTTCTCGCCGTCGTCGTCCACCCAGATCTGCGCCACACCGGTGGGTCCTTCGACCGTCTCGACCCCGTCCAGGTCCACGCCGGCGTCGCGCAGCCCGACGAGCGCGATGTCGGCGAAGGCGTCGGAGCCGATGGCCCCGAGCAGCGCGACGTCGCCGCCGAGCCGGGCGGCCACGACCGCCTGGTTGGCCCCCTTGCCCCCGGGGATCACCGTCATGGAGTCGGCGAGCACCGTCTCCCCCGTGACGGGCAGCGCGGGGACGCGCGCGACGAGGTCGGCGTTGACGGAGCCGACGACCACGATCGAGGTCATGCCTCGGGCCTCCAGGATGCGTGAGCAGGACGGACGGGCCGACGGACCGTCCGTCCCCATGATCGCGCACGATTGTGACGGCGGCGTTGCCTCGCCGCTCGTCAGCAGGCCAGGACCTCGCGCAGCCGGGTCGCGAACGCGGCCGGGTCGTTGTCCGGGGCCCACTCGTGCCGGGCGAAACCGCCGTGGTCCCCGGGGAAGACGACGACCGGGACGTCGAGGGCCTCGGCCAGCGCGACCGCACCCCGGTACGCCATCTCGCCGGGCAGGGACCCGGCGCCGACGGCGGGCAGGACCTGCGGGCCGCCGGCGCGGGTGGCCGCCCGGAGGGACTCCAGGGGCGGCTCCCACACGGGCATGACGGCCAGCGACGTCCCCAGGAGCAGGTCGTCGCGCCGGCCGTCGTCCTCCGTGGGCAGGCCGAACTCCGCCGGGTCCGGGTCGGGCTGGTCGAGGAAGTCCTCGGTGAGCGGTTCCGTCGCGAACACCAGCCGCAGGAACTTGGCCATCGCGGGGCCGAACCCGGCGCGACGGTAGGTGTCCACGATGTCGGCCTGGGCCCGGACCGCGACGTCGCGGTCGGCGAGCAGCGCGGTCAGCGGGGGCTCGTGGGCGACCAGCCGCCGCACCTCGCCCGGGTGCGCGGCGCCGCCCGAGCTCCCGAAGACGTCGAACGGCCCGGGCCCGACGGCCCGGGCGACGGCGTGCAGGTCCTCACCGTGCCGGTCGACGGTGAGGAGGGCGTCGGCGGCGACGGGGCGCGACCGTCCGGTGCCACGGGGGTCGTAGGTGACCACGAGTCGGTCGTCCAGCGCGGGGACGAGCTGGTCGAAGCCGTCGGCCGCCATCGGGTTGCCGACCACGAGCAGCGGGGCGTGCCCGCCGTCGTGCGCCGGTTCCCGGACGTCGTAGGTCACCGTGGCGCCGGGCAGGTCGAGCGTGCGGGTCGTCGTGGCCATGCCGGTAGCGACGTGACGGGGGGCCGGAACTCATCGGCCGGCCCGCGCGGCTACTGGTCGTCGTCGGGCGAGGAGTCCCAGTCGTCGTCCTCGTCGATCGTGAAGGAGCCGCCGAAGTGCACCTGGTCCGGGTCGACGCCGAGGCCCTCGGCGATCTGCCGTCGCATCTTCTCGGCCATCGCCACGCCCTCGGAGGTGTCCCGCATCGACCGGTAGGTCTCGGCGTCGACACCGAACTCGGCGCGCGTCCAGGCGTCGAACGCCGTCTCGTAGGCGGCGCTGGGAGCCTCGACGACGTACTCGAGGACCTCCCCGAGCGGGAAGTGGCGGGTGCGGCGCGGGGTGTCGCCGGTGCCGGCCAGCGTGACCGTGAGCACGCCGTCGCCGACCTCGTGGCTGATCAGCTCGGGACGCCGGAAGTACTCCGTGTCTCGACCCTTGAGGTGGACCACGAGAAGCTCGTCGCTGACCGGTTCGCTCGTCGGAGTCGGCGGGTAGGTGCGCGGCACGGGTCGCGTGGTGGAGTCAGACATCAGTTCCGAGCATGCGCCGTCGGCGGCGACTTGTCACGCCGGTTCTCCCCTGGCGCAACGCGTGACGCCCACCCACCGACCCCGGCCTCCACAGCGGGGCACCGACCCGCCGCGACGACCCGACGACGACTCCGACGGCACGGCACCGTGGCCTGCACACCGTCCCCGGACCCGAGGAGCCCCGTTGCCGACCCCGACCCTGCCGCCCGCCGGACCGACCGGACGTCCCACCCGGCCCGGCCGCCGCTTCGTCCACCCCGAGCCGGTCGACCTGGCGACCGCCTGGCGGGCCGAGGAACGGCTCGCGGGCGACCCCGACCGACCGCACCACTGGTGCCCCGACCGGCACGGCTGGGTGCTGCGCGCGGGTCTGCACGAGGTGCTCGAACCCGTCCTGGTGCCGGATGCCGCGGGTGCGTCGTCCTTCTACCGGTTCGCCGAACTGGACGAGCCGGTGGCGGCCGCCCTGCTCGACCGGCTCGACGCCGACTACCTCGCCGTCGAACGGCAGAACGACGGCCCGACCATCGGCACCGTGCTGCGTGCCGTCGTCCGCCATCCCGACCGGTTGCGCGCGCACGGCTACGTGGTGGGCCCGGGCCGCTGCGACGAACGCGTGACGGTCGAGGGGGTGCTGGTGCGCACCGACCACGCCTTCGTGCTCGGTGACCACCACGGCCCCGGGTGCCAGTGCGACGAGCTGGAACGGTTCGTCGCCTCCCTCGGGGTGGACGACGCCCGCGTCCCGCCGCACGAGGTCACCCGCTGGTGGGGCCGGCCCGGTGACCTGTCGCCGGACGGGCCGGCCGAGCACTGGTACCGGCTCTGGTGGGACTGAGCCGTCCACAGCCTGTGGACGGCGCCGGCGTGCCGGCACCTCGGCGCACTAGCGTCCGGCCGCATGGCGCACCTCGATCTGGACACCGACGACCTCGCCGCGGCCGGACGGCGGGCGCACGCTGCCGCGGGCCGGCTGGACCCGGCCGCGATGGCCGACGATCTCACCGGGACCGGTGCCGGTGCGGCGGCCGGCGACCCCGCGCTCGGCGCCGCGATCGACGACCTGACGGCGGCATGGGGACCGCTCCGGGCCACGCTCGCCGCGACCCTGGAGGGTCTCGGGGACCGGCTCGCGCGGACCGCCGCCACCTTCGACACCGCCGAGGGCACGACGGCGCAACGCGTCGCCGCCGCCGTGACGCCCGCCCCGGTGGTTCGCACGGACGGTGCCGGATGACGGCGGACCGGCCGTTCGAGCCCCTGAGCGGGTCGCCCGACGTCCTCGACTCCCTGGCGAGCGGCGCCTCGCGCGCGGCCGCCGCCCTGTCCACGGTGCACTCCGACCTGGTCGGCCTGGACACGACCATGACGCGCCACCGGTCGGCCGCCGTCGACACGGCCCGGGCGGTGCTGGACGACCTGATGGCTCGGGTCCGGCTGAGCGACCGGGTGCTGCGCGAGACGGCGCACGTGCTGGCCGACCGCGCGGCGGGGCTGGCCCGCGAGCAGCACGAGGCTCTCCAGGCGATCGCGCAGCGCCAGGAGGCGTGGACGCGGGTGCGCCGGGCCGAGGCCGACGAGGCCGCGGCCTGGCGGCTGGGTCTCGACATGGCGGACCTGCGCCACCTGGACGCGGCACGGCTCGCCGCGGAGGCACGGGCACGCCGGGACGCCGCCCACGACGACGTCCTCGACGCCGAGCGCCGGTGGTACCGCGTGCGGGAGACCAAGGAGACCAGCTCCCGGGTCGCCGCCCGCCGGCTCGGCGGGCTCGGGCACCCCGACCTCGTGCGGTGGGCGGTCGCCGACGGCACGACCCTGGCGGACCTCGGCAGCCGCTGGGCCGACGGCGTGCGGCTCGCGGAGCGGCTGTCGGCGGGGGCCGCCACCGGCGCCGACCCCGCGGAGCGCCAGGAGCTCCGCGAGGGGGCGGTCGCCGCCCTGGCCGCGGCCGGCGACGACCCGGTGCTGTGGACGGCCCTGTGGGAACGGGTCGGGCCCGCCGAGCTGTACGCCGCGCTGGGCGTCCGGGCCGTCGCCGGGCCGACCCGGGAGGCGCTGGCCACCGGCCTGGCCGCCTGGGCGCAGCACGCCACGCCGACCGAGCGGTACGCGCTGGGGAACGCCCTGGTCTCCGCGCTGCCTCCTGGCTTCCACGAGCTCGGCGACCGGGCCGACCTCGCCGCCGCGCTGCTGCGCCCCGCCCTGCCGGCCGACGTCCACCGCGGTGCGGCGGACGCCCTCGTCGAGCGCCACGGTGCGACCGGCAGCACCGAGGCCGACACCGCCGCGACCGGCACCCTCACCGTGGCGGTCGCCACCGGGCTGGCCGCCGACCCGGACGCCGCCCTGCGTCACCTGGCACCGCCCGGCACCACCGCCGCCGACGTGACCGACCGCGCGCACGCCTGGTTCGGCGTGGCACCGCCGGACGGCTGGCCCGACGGCGGCACCGCCGTCACCGCCCTGCTCGCCGCCGCCGTCGGCGCCGGGACGCACCCCGGTGCCGACGCCCCGCAGCAGGTCCGGGCGGCCCTGGCGACGTCCGCGGCCACGACGGCGCTCGTCGCGCCCGGGGGCCTGCTCGCGGGGGCGTACCCGGTGTCCGACGCCGCGAGCCGGCACGTCGCGGCGGCGTACGCGCCGTACCTCGTCTCGGCCGACGACGCCGCGTGGCACCCGTCGGCCGACGGCTCGCCGCCCGCGCCGGGCGTCCGGGGGCTGCCCCCGCTGGCGGAGGGCGCCGAACCGGTGCCGGACGTCGTGCAGCCCCGGCTGGACGCGTTCGCGCTCCGGGACGTCGTCGCCGCGACCTCGACCACGGAGACCGCCTCCGGTCACTGGCTGCGGCAGGTCGACGTCGCGGTGGCCGCGGCCGCCGCCACGGCGACGGCGGAGGGTGTCGGGGCCGCCGACGCGGAAGCGCTCGCGCAGGCCGGCGTCGCGGACGGGGCCGCCGTCGTCGGCTCCATCGCCTCAGGCACGATCTCCGTCGCCCAGGACGCCGCCGCCGAGGACGCGCTGCTGTACTCGACCGGGCTGAACCTGGCCACGACGCCGGTCGGGGCGAGGACATCGCTCGGCCTGCTCGGGCTCGGCACGCTCCTGCCGCCGCTGGGGCCCGACCACGTCGGTGCCGCCCGTGAGGAGGTGCTCGCGACCGAGGACGCGCTGCGGGAACGGGTCGTGACGCCCTTCGAGACCGCGTGGCGCCGGGAGCTGGCCGACCGGGGTCTGCCGCCCGACGCGATCGACGACGCCGCACGACGCTGGGCGGCGGACTCGCAGACCATGACCATCACGTTCCGCGAGTCCTTCGACGTGCACTCGGGCCTGGGGCGGCGGCTGGGAGAGCGGTCGTGACGGCCGGCCACGAGGCGCCGACCCGCGGCTGGCGGGGAGAGGTCGTCGTGCCCGTCGCGACGGCGGTGCTCTTCGCGCTGCTCGTCGCGGTGCTGGTCGGCGGCCCGCCGCTGCGCGCCGCCCTGCAGCAGCGGTGGCACCCGGGTACCTGGGCACTGACGCCGGACGACTTCCCCGCCGGGAGCACGGAGCCGGTCCCGGTCGAGGCGCGATGGGTGTCCACGGTCCCGCCGCACGACCCGGCGCCGTACCTGCTGCCGGGCCAGCGCTACCTCGCCGACGGCAGGCCGCTGCGGCTCGCGGTCGAGGAGGACACGGTGACCGCGACGGCCGGGGTCCGCCAGGGGGACGTGGAGGTCTACACGAGCGTGGTGGCCTCGGTGGAGGCCGGCCCCGGGGCAGCGGCGTTCCGCCGCGACGAGATGCACGACCGGGTCCACCGGCCCGGCCGGCGCGAACGCCTGCAGGAGACGGCCCGGCGCGGCGGTGCGTCGCTGACGGCGGTGCGCCCGCTGACGGGGCCCGGCCCGGCGGACGGACCGGCGCCGGTCCTGACCGGTCTCACCGCGGTCGAGACCGACCGCACGGGGGCACGGTGGCGTGTGACCGCCGTCGCGACCGTGGCGTGCGAGGCGCTCGTCCTCGTGGCGACGCGGGCACCGGTCGGTGCCGACGTGCCGCCGGACCTCACGGTCGACGCCCTGGTCGACCGGGTCGCGACGGCGGTGTGCGCCGACCCGCCGGCGACCGGGCCCGGGCCGGACGCGCCCGTGAGCGCCGACGCGGCGACCGCGCCGGTCAGCCGTCCAGGAGCCGCAGCTCGACCACCGGGACGACGCGCCGCCAGTCGGGTTCGCCCCGGGCGGCGCCCAGGGGTTCGGCCCACTCGGACACGACCGGCCGCAGCGCCGCCCAGGCGGCGGGATGCTGTGCGGCGTACTCCTCGAGCCGCGCCACACCGGCCTCGGGGTCGAGCGGTTCGGCGACGGCACGCACGTCACGCCGCCGGCCCACGGAGACCAGCACCCGGGGCTCGACCACGACGTTGCGGTACCACTGGGGACGGGGTCCGAGCCCAGAGGCCACCACCAGCCGGTCCGCGGAGGGCCGCCCGACGACCTCGAGCACCACGAAGCGCGTCTCGCCCGTCGTGCGCCCCCGGTGCTGCAGCATCAGCAGCCGGTCGCCGAGCAGCGCTCCGAGGCCGGCGCGGTACAGCCAGATCGGTGCGCGGACCAGCCAGCGGGTGCGCAGCATGCGGGTGACCAGACCCATGCCGCCACGGTAGCGCCGCCCCTCAGCGGGCGCCCGCCCCCTCGGCCGGGACGGTCGGCGCCGGACGGCGCACCCGGTCGTGACGGTCGTCCTGCAGGGCGCGCAACGCGTTGAGGATCGCGAGCAGGTCGACGACCTCCTGGCTCAGGGCCCCGAGGACGGCCGGGATCACGCCGGTGGCGGCGATCCCCATGAGGACCACGGACAGCGCGATCCCCAGCCAGATGCTCTGCAGGGCGACGGTCATGGTCCGTCGTCCGACCCGCACGGCGGTGGCCGTCCGGACGAGGTCCTCGGTGAGGATGACCACGTCGGCGGACTCGCTGGCCGCCGTCGAACCGCGCGCCCCCATCGCCACGCCGACTTCGGCGGCGGCCAGGACCGGGGCGTCGTTGACCCCGTCCCCGACCATCATCACGGGCCGGTCCGGCAGGTCACGGACGATGCGCACCTTGTCCTGGGGCAGGCACTCGGCGTCCACGCGGGCGATGCCCACCGCCGCGGCGATGTGCTCGGCGGTGGAGCGGGAGTCGCCGCTGAGCATCATCGTGCGCGTGATCCCGAGACCGGCGAGCTCGTCCATCGTGCGCCGGGCGTCGGAGCGGGCGGGGTCGCTCATCACCAGCGTGCCGGCGAAGCGGTCGTCGACGGCCACGTAGACGGCGAGCTCGCCCGGCCCCAGGGTCTGCTCCTCGACGTCGGGCGCGGCGGCGGCGACCCGCTGCCGCTTGCCGACGACCACGTCGTGGCCGCCGACGTCGGCCGCGACGCCGTGCGTCGCCTCCTCCCGGGCGCTCCGGGCGCCGAGCAGGTCCAGCCCGCGCCGCGTGGCGGCGTCCTGGATGGTGGTGGCCAGCACGTGCGAGGAGTACTGCTCGGCCGACGCCGCGAGCCGCAGCAGCTCGTCCGCGCTCCACGGCGGGCGGGGGTGGACGGCCAGCAGCGTGGGACGGCCGAGGGTGATGGTGCCGGTCTTGTCGAAGGCGACGGACCGCACCGCGGACAGCTGCTCCAGGGTGCCGGCGTCCTTGACGATGAGGCCGTGCCGGGCCGCCCGGCTCATGCCGCCGAGGAACGCCACCGGGGCGGCGATGAGCAGCGGGCACGGGGTGGCGACCACGAGCACCTCGGCCACCACGGTGGGGTCGCGGTGGTAGACCCACGCGGCCCCCGCGACGAGGAAGGCGAAGAGGGTGAAGGGCACGGCGTACCGGTCCGCGAGGCGTACCACCGGCGCCCGGGACTCGGCGGCCTCACGGACCATGGCCACGATGCGGGCGTACTGGCTGTCCGCCGCGGCCGCCGTGGCCCGCAGGGTGACGGCCTGCTCGGTGTTCAGCGCGCCGGAGAGCACCGGGTCCCCGACGTGCCGGGTGACCGGCAGGCTCTCGCCGGTGAGCGAGGACTCGTCGAAGTCGGTCTCCGGCCCCACCAGCTCGGCGTCCACCGGCACCACCTCGGCGGGGCGGACGAGGACGAGGTCGCCGGGACCGAGGTCGGCGACGTCGACGTCGGTGATCGTGCCGTCGGGTCCCAGCCGGTGGGCACGGGTGGGTGCGCGTTCCAGCAGCGCGCGCAGCTCCTGGCGCGCCCGGTGCGCGGCGAAGTCCTCCAGCGCCTGCCCACCGGTCAGCATGAGCACGACGACCAGCGACGCCACGTACTCGCCGACGACGACCGTCGCGACGATCGCGGTCAGCGCGAGCAGGTCGACGCCCCAGTGCCCGGCGAGGACGTCACGGACCATGTGCCCGGCGACGCGCAGGCCCACGACCAGCGCCCAGGCGGACCCGGCCCAGCGCGCCGTCGTCTCCTGGCCGCCGGCCAGCAGCCCGAGCACGACGACCAGCACCAGCAGGGATGCCGCCACCCAGGGGTAGCGCTGCACGAACCACCGCAGCCGTGTGCGCCGCACCCCGTCTGATCCGGCACCGGTCGGTGCCGACGGTCCGCTCATGGGTCCATCGTCCCGCCGGACCGGACCTCCGGCCTCCCGACTGCACGGGCGGGGAGTCGGCCCTACGCTGTCGACGTGCCCGCCCTGCCGGTCCCCGGAGGTGTCGTCGACGTCGACGACGCCACCGTCGCGCCTGCCCCGCGCCCGGCGCCCTGGCTGGTCGACGTCGCGGCGGCGCTGGGGACGATGCTGGTGCTCACCGGCGCCGTCCTGGTCGGTCAGCACGCGGGGCTCCTCGGTGTCCTCGCGGCGGTCGGCTTCGGCCTCCTGGTGCTGCTGCGGCGGCCCGCCCCGGTCCTGATGGTGGTGCTGACCTCCGTCGGCGTCCTCGTGTGCGCCGCGGAGGGGCTCGGGGCGCTGGGGACGCCGCTGGCCGCGGTGACGGCGCTCTGCGCGGCCACCGCGCAGGGGCACGAGCGCTGGGCGGCCGGGGCCGGCGCGGCGCTGGTCGTCACGGCACCGGCCCTCGGACCGCCCGGGACGGGTCTCGCCTCCGACTCGCTCGTGGAGCTGGTCCTCGGCGCGGCGCTGGTGACGGCGGCCGTGTGCCTCGGCCTGCTGCTCCGGTGGCGACGTACCGCGCAGTCGGCTGCGCCGCCGGCCGTGGCGGGGGCCGGAACGCTCGGACCGGACGAACCCCCCACGCCGCCGGCACCCTCCACGGCGACCGCACCGAGCGCCCCGCACACACCGGACGCACCGGACGCACCGGACGCACCGGACGCGCCGGACGTGCCGGTCGACGACGCCCGGCACCGCCGCCAGCAGGAGCTGCTGCGGATCGCGCTGGACCTGCAGGAGGTCGTCGGCCACAACCTGTCGCTCGTGGCCCTGCACACCGACGTGGCGGCCGGCGCGATGGGCCGGGACGACGACGCGGCCGGCACGGCGCTGCGCCACGTGCGCGAGGCGACGTCGGCCACCGTGCACGAGCTGCGGGCGACGACCCTGCTGCTGCGGGGCGCGCTCGCCCCGGCGCGGGCAGGTCACGACGCGGACACCGCGGCGCGGGAGCACCTGCCCGCGGCCACCGGTCCGGCCGGCCTGGCCGCACTCGTGCAGCCGGTCCTCGCCGCCGGCGTCGACGTGTCCACGCGGGTCGACGTGCCCCGCGGCTCGATCGACGCGATGGTCGACGCCGCGGCCTTCCGGATCGTGCAGGAGGTGCTGCGGGACGTGCGGGACGCCACCGGGGGACGTCGTGTGCAGGTCCGCCTGGTGGTCGCCGCGGGCCGGCTGCGGATCGTCGTCGCCGACGACGGCCGGAGCCTCGCCTCCGGCTTCGGCGAGGACCCCGGACTCGCCGCCGTGCGCCACCGGGCGGCGCTGCTCGGGGGCACGCTCGACGTCGGGTCCGGGACCGACGGCGGCCTGGTCGTCACCGCGGAGCTGCCGGCACGCCTGGGCGAGTGACGGCACGGCCCGGAGCGGCACGGCCGTGCCTGTATCGTCGCCCCCATGGCCACCACCGCGTCGCACACCGAGGCGTCCGCCCGGGTGGCCCCCGCCCCGGGCGCCCCGCCCCTGACCCACCCGCCGCGCGTGCGCTGAGGTCCCGACCATGGCGCACGACCACTCCGGGCCCGGCACCCACCGCGGCCGTCTCGGCCTGGCCTTCGGCATCACGGCGGGCATCGTCGTGGCCCAGGTCGTCGGCGCGGTGGTCACGGGCAGCCTCGCCCTGCTGGTGGACACAGCCCACCTGCTCACCGACGCCGCGGGGCTGGGGATGGCGCTCCTGGCCGCCCACGCCGCGACGCGCCCGGCCACCCCGCGGCGTACCTGGGGACTGCGGCGGGCCGAGGTGCTCGCCGCCCTCGCCCAGGCCACGTTGCTGCTCGGCGTCGGCGTGTTCGTGGTCGTCGAGGCGGTGCAGCGGCTGCAGGACCCGCCCGCGATCCCGGGGACGGAGCTCGTCGTCTTCGGCGTGATCGGCCTGGTCGGCAACCTCGCGGCCCTGGCCGTCCTCGTCGGCCGCCGCAGCGCGAACCTCAACCTGCGGGCCGCGTTCCTCGAGGTGCTCAACGACGCGCTGGGATCGCTGGCCGTCGTCGTGGCGGCGGTCGTCATCGCCACGACCGGCTGGCAGCAGGCCGACTCGGTCGCGGCGCTGCTCATCGGCGCCCTGATCCTGCCGCGCGCCGTGCTGCTGCTGCGCGACACCACCGCCGTGCTGCTCGAGTCGACGCCGCCGGGTGTCGACCTGGACGAGGTCCGCAGCCACCTGCTCGGGGTCGAGCACGTGCACGAGATCCACGACGTGCACGCCTCGCTCATCGCCACCGGGCTGCCGCAGCTCTCGGCGCACGTCGTCGTCGAGGCGGAGTGCTTCCGGGACGGCCACGCCGGGGCGATCCTCGACGAGCTGCAGGACTGCGTCCGCGACCACTTCGGCATCGAGCACACGACGTTCCAGGTCGAACCCGAGACCCACCCCGAGCACGAGCACCCGACGCACGACTGAACGCGACAGCGCCCCGCGCCACCGAGGGCGGGCGGCGGGGGCCGAGCGGCCGGGACCCCCGGGATACGGCCAGCCTTGCCTTGCTGGCGGGGCCCGGTCGGGAGTGCTTACCTGGTGGCATGAGCAGCGGACCCGAGGTGCGCACCCACGCCGACGAACCCCACCGGACGGGGCTCGCGCAGCGGCTCAACTGGCTGCGCGCGGGCGTCCTGGGGGCGAACGACGGCATCGTCTCGGTCGCGGCCGTCGTCGTCGGCGTCGCCGCGGCGACCAGCGAGCAGGCGGCGCTGCTGACCGCCGGCCTCGCCGCCCTCGTCGGCGGGGCCATCTCGATGGCGCTGGGCGAGTACGTCTCCGTGTCCTCCCAGTCGGACACCGAGAAGGCGCTCATCGCCAAGGAGAAGCACGAGCTCGCCACGATGCCCGAGGCGGAGCTGGAGGAGCTCGCCGGGATCTACCGTGACCGCGGCCTGTCCGAGGAGACCGCTCGGCAGGTCGCCGTCGAGCTCACCGAGCACGACGCCCTGCGCGCCCACCTGACCGTGGAGCTGCACATCGACGCCGACGACGTCGTCTCACCGTGGCACGCCGCCTTCGCCTCGTTCGTCGCGTTCGCCCTCGGCGGCCTGCTGCCCTTCGCGACGGTGCTCCTGGTGCCCGAACCCGCCAAGGTCGCCGCGACCTTCGTCGCCGTCCTCGTCGCGCTGGCCCTGACCGGTGGGGTCGCCGCCTGGATCGGCGGCGCCCGGATCGGGCGGGCCGTCCTGCGGGTGGTCGTCGGGGGCGCGCTCGCGCTCGGCGCCACGTTCGCCGTCGGGTCGCTGCTGGGCAGCGCCGGCGTGGTCTGACCGCAGCCACCGCGCGAGCAGCAGCACCCCGAGCGCCGAGCCGGCCCCGACCAGCGTCAGCGCGACACGCACCCAGGCGGCCGTCTCCGGCCCCTCCGGGCTGGTGAGCACGACGCTGACGGTCAGCAGCGCGGCGAGCACCCACAGCGGGGCCGCGGCCGTCGCGACGACCGTCGCCACGAGGGCGAGCACGGTGACGACGGTCAGCACGGGCCCGGGCAGGTCGAGCGCCACCAGGCCGGCGGCGAGGACACCGCCGAGGACGGTCCCGCCGGCCCGGGCGACCGCGCGGGCCGCGATCTCGCCGGCGCGCGGCACGAGCACCACGTAGAAGGTGAGCAGCAGCCACCAGGAGTGGGTGTCCGGGTAGTAGGTGACGGCCCACCACGTGCCGGCCGCGGTCAGGACCACGAGCGCGCCCGCGTAGAACACGCTCTCGGCCCGGGTCACGCGCGGGCTCTCGCGTCGGGGCAGCCCGCCGGTCAGCACCGCGACCAGCAGTGCCGTCCACAGGCCGGCCAGGAGCACGGTCAGCGCCGCGGGCCAGGCACCCGCCAGCGTGCGGGGGTCGACGTCGGTCAGGGCCGGCGGCGCGATCGTGAAGACCGCGACCGTCGTCGCCAGCACGGTGCCCCCCGCGGTCCGGCCGTACGCCGCGGCGAGCCCCACCGTCGCCGCGACGGCCGTCATGAACACCGTGGCGGTCCCCGCGTCCGCGCCCGCGAGGGGGGCGAGGAGGACGAGCGCACCGGTGGCCACCGCGACCAGGACGGGACGACGCGGGGAGGCGGCCGCCGCGGTCAGCGGGGGCAGCAGCCCGAGCAGCCAGGGCATCACCAGCACCGGGTCGACGAGCCCGAGGACGACGCCGGGGGCCAGGGTCAGCAGGGCCGCGGCCACCAGGCGACGGCGCGCACCGCCCGGGGGCAGGGGCTCGGTGCCGTCGTCGACGCCGGCCGACCCGTCGGGCCGGTCGGGACGGGCGTCAGGCGCGGTCGTCGCGGCGCTCCTCGACGGCCTGCTTGAGGATGAAGGCCGGCAGCAGGAACGTGGCGAGCATCGTCACGAGCCAGACGATCACCGGGCCGATCACCCACCCCTGCCAGCCGGAGATCTCCAGCCCGTCGGAGACGAGCGAGGCCACCAGCAGCGCCGCGTAGGTGCTGATCAGCCCCACGGCGCCGACCAGCGTCGGGGCGTTGCGCCGCGCGAGCTGGGCGAAGAAGGGGGACATCACCGCCTGCACCACCGCGAAGATCACGACGGCGAGCACGAAGCCCAGCGGGTCGTCCCACACGACGTCGAACGTCTGCCAGTCGAAGGCCGCGAAGAGGACGTCCGTCAGGACCACACCGATCGCCGCCGCGAGGAGAAAGACGGCGGTGCGCGCGAGAAGTCGGACCATGACGGCAGAGTGGCACGGATCACCACAGGTCGCGCGAGATGCTCAGGATTCCCTCAACCCCCCTGGGCCGGGGCGGTGGCCGACCGCCAGCATGTGCACCACGTCGAGAGGTTCGGGGGTCACGTCAGATGCGGGTCCTGGTCACCGGTGGGGCCGGCTACCTGGGGTCCCACGTCGTGCTGTCGCTGCTCGAGGCGGGCCACGACGTGGACGTCGTGGAGAGCTTCGTCGGCGGCAGCCCGGCCGCGCTGGCCCGCGCCGAGGGCGTCGCCGGCCGGCAGGTCACGACGCACGCCGCCGACGTGGCCGACATCGACGCGATGGAGCGGATCTTCGCGACGGCGCGCTTCGACGCCGTCGTGCACCTCGCCGGGCAGCGGTCCGGCCGGCTCGGCGACCGCCGCGTGCTGGACACCTACGAGACCAACCTGTCGAGCCTGTTCACCCTGCTGCGCTGCATGACCTGGTACGAGGTGCACCGCCTCGTGCTGTCGTCCTCGGCCGCCGTCTACGGCCCGTCCGACGACGGCGGCGCGCTGGACGAGGAGTCGCCGCTCGCGCCGGTCTCCCCCCTGGGCCGCAGCCTCGCCACGAACGAGCACCTGCTGCGGGACCTCGTCGGCCAGGACCCCACCCTGCGGGTCGCCGTGGTGCGCTGCTTCACCACCGCCGGAGCCCACCCCTCGGGCCGTCTCGGGGAGCACACCGCGCACGCGGCGCCCGGCCTGCTGACCCGCATCGGTCAGGTCGCGGCCGGGCGGCGGCCCGTCGTCGAGGTGCTCGGCGGCGACCACGCCACCGCGGACGGCACGCCCGTGCGCGACGTCGTGCACGTGGTCGACGCCGCGGCGGGCCACGTCGCCGCGCTGGAGGCGCTGGAAGCCGCGCCCGGAGGGTTCACGACCTGGAACCTCGGTTCCGGCCGCGCCACCAGCGTGCTGGAGGTGATCCGGACGTTCGAGCGGGTCACCGGGCGCGCGGTGCCGCACCGGGTCGTCCGGGCGGCCCCCTCGACGGCGGCCCGCCTCGTGGCCGACGCCCGGCGCGCCGCGCACGCCCTGGGCTGGCACGCCCGGCGCGGTCTGGAGGAGATCTGCGGCGACCACTGGCGCTGGCAGCTCGCGAACCCGGACGGCTACCCGCCCACCGTGACGCCGGAGACCCCCTGGCGGGGCGGGGTGGGGCACCGGCTGCGGACCGTCCCCCCGCTGCCGGACGCCGGGGCCCCGGCGGTGGGGCGGCCGTCGGGGTCGGTCAGTCCTTGACGTCGCGGTAGTACCGCAACGCCCCGGCGTGCAGGGCGGCCGGCTCGGTGTAGATGACCCGGGTCCGGTCCAGCATCGCCGCGGAGGCGACCTGCTCGGCCAGCTCCGAGCGGGCCGCGAACAGCGTCGCGACCAGCGCGTAGGCGGCCTCCTCGGGCAGCGACGCCGGGACCACCAGGACGTTGGGCACCGCCAGCGTCTCGACGTCGGCATCCAGGCCGTAGATGCCCTCCGGCACCGTGCCGTGGCGGTAGCCCTGACCGAACTGCTCGCGCAGCTCGTCCACGACGCCGTCCAGGGGGACCAGACGGACGGGCGTCTCCTCGGCGAGCTCGATTAGACCGGGCGTGCGCAACCCGCCGGACCAGAAGAAGGCGTCGATCCGCCCGGTGCCCAGCGCGTCCAACGACTCGGTGATCCCCAGCTCGAGGACGCGCAGGGCGGACTCCGGGAGCTCCCCGGCGGCCAGCACCCGCCGGGCGATGAGCGACGTCCCCGACCGGGGAGCCCCGACGGAGACCCGCAGGCCGCGCAGGTCGGACAGCTCGCGCACCGGCGAGTCCGCCGGGACCACGAGGTGCGCGAAGTCGTCGTAGACCCGGCCCAGGGCCCGCAGGTCGACGGGTTCGTCGAACGCCCCCGTCCCGTGCACGGCGTCGGCGACGGCGTCGGCCGCGCTGAACGCCACCTGCGCCTCGCCGGCGGCGAGCAGCTCCAGGTTCTCCACCGAGCCGCCGGTGGTCAGCACCTCGGTCTCGACGCCGTGCCGGTCCTCCAGCACCTCGGCCAGCGCGCGGCCGTACCCGTGGTAGATGCCCGTCGTGCCGCCCGTGGCGATGATGATGCGGTCCGGCAGGCGGCCCTGCCCGGGGGTGTCCTCCGTGGCGAAGCACCCGGCCAGGACCACGAGGACCAGCACCGCGGCCGTCAGCGACCTCCCCACCCGTCGGGTCACGGCTGCTCCTCGTCCCAGGGGCGGACCTGCAGGTGGGCCCGCAGCCCGCCGTCGTCCGGGAGCTCGAGACGGAGCCCCCCGCCGGCCGAGGCCAGCAGCTCGGAGGCGATCGCCAGCCCGAGCCCGGAGCCCCGGACGTTGCTGTGGCCGGGGCTGCGCCAGAACCGCTCGGTCAGCCGTTCGAGCTGGTCGGGGGCGACGCCGGGACCGTGGTCGCGGACGACGATCTCGCACCGGCCCTCGACGTCCGCGACCGTGATCTCGAGCGGTTCGGAGGCCGGGGAGAACTTCAGCGCGTTGTCCACGATGGTGTCGAGCGCGGTGCCCAGGGCCGTCGGGTCGATGGCGGCCCACACCGGACGGTCCGGCGTGGCCAGCCGGACCTCCCGGCCGTCCTCGAGCAGCCGCCACCCCTCGATCCGTCGGGTCGCGAGCTCGACCAGGTCCACGGGCTGGGCCGTCCCGCTGCTCCCGTCCTCGGCGAGCAGCAGCAGGGCGTCGAGGATCCGGGCCATCCGCACCGCCTCGGCACGCACGTGCTCGACGTCCTCGACCTGCTCGGACGGCACGGTCAGCGCGAGCCCCTCGATGCGCAGCATCAGCGCGTTGAGCGGGTTGCGCAGCTCGTGGGACGCGTTGGCCACGAACTCCTGCTGACGCCGCATGAGGTGCTCGACCCGTTCGGCCATCTCGTTGAACCGCGTGACGACCTCACGCAGCTCGGGCGGACCCGTCGACGGCGGGATGCGTTCGTCGAGCCGCCCCGACCCCATGCGTTCCATGGCGGCGTCCACGACCCGCACGGGCCGCAGCACCCAGCCGGCGGTGCGGTCGGCGACGAGCACGGCCAGCAGCGCCACGGCGACGCCGCCCGCGGTGAGCAGGCCCCAGCTCAGCCAGATGCTGCGTTCCAGCGCGCGCGTGTCCGACACCGACACCAGCGCCCCGACGACGTCCTCGCCGTCGAAGACGGGTTCGGCGACGACGATCTCGTCCACGTCCCACGGCCAGAAGCTCGCCGCCATCTCCGACCGCCGCCCGGCCACGGCCGTGTGCCGCTCCGGGTAGTCCGCGACGTCGAGCCCGGCGGAGGCGAGCGTCACCCCGGCCTGGTCGACGACGGCGGACCGCACGCCGTACACCTCGCGGTACCGCTCCAGGTCGACGGCGACGATGGCCGGGTCGTCGGCCAGGATCGCCTGCCGGGCGGTGAGGGAGAGGTAGGAGGCGTCCCGCAGCCGGTCGAGGAAGATGTCCTGCTGCTGCGCGCGGGTGACGCTCGCGGCGTACAGCAGGCCGACCAGGAGCAGCACCAGGGCGATCGGCACGTAGACCAGCGCCGTCAGCCGCGCCCTCACGCCGGTCCGGCGACGCGGTAGCCGACCCCGCGCACCGTCTCCACGACGGCGGGGGCCCCGAGCTTGCGGCGCAGCGAGGCGACGTGCACCTCCAGGGTGCGACCCAGCCCCTTCCAGCTCGACCCCCAGACCTCGCGCAGGATGCGCTCGCGGGCCAGGGCCGTGCCCCGGTGCCGGACGAGCAGGGCCAGCAGGTCGTACTCCTTGCGGGTCAGCGAGACCAGGGAGTCGTCGGTGCGGCGCACCTCCCGGGCGGCGAGGTCGATCTGCATCCCGGCGACGGCGACCCGGGCGGCCTCCTGCCGGCCGTCCCACTCGCGGGCGCGGCCCCGGCGGAGCACCGCGTCGATGCGCGCCAGCACCTCGCGGACGTCGTACGGCTTGGTGACGTAGTCGTCGGCGCCCAGCTCGAGACCGCGGACCCGGGCGTCGAGCTGCGTCCGGGCGGTGACCATGATGATCGGCGTGTCCGCCACCTTGCGGATGCGACGGCAGACCTCGAAGCCGTCCATGTCCGGCAGGGCGAGGTCGAGGAGCACGAGGTCGGTGCGCGGGTTCAGCTCGGCGAGCGCCGTCGCGCCGTCGGCGGCGCGGATCACCTCGTACCCGTGCTTGCCGAGGACGGAGACCAGCGCTCCGGCGACGTGCTCGTTGTCCTCCACCACCAGCAGCTGCACGGACCTGACCGTAGCCGAGCGTGGGCCGACGCCGCCAGCGCGTCAGCGGGTGACGTCGCTGGTCAGCCCACGCGGTCGACGAACGCCACGGAGGCCGCGGCGATCTGCTCCCGGGCGTCGTCGTGGCTGATCGTCGGCGTCCCGTCGCCGGGCTGGACACCGTAGTCGCCGAAGAACGCGTGCACGGCGCCGTCGACGACGGTGAACCCGGCGCCGGGCGGGAGGTCCGCGCGCGATGCCTCGATCGCCTCCGGGGTGGACAGCCCGTCCTGCGAGCCGGAGACGGACTCGACCGCCGCGGTCAGCGACGTGCTCACGTCGCCGGCCGGGTAGGAGGCGTACAGCAGCAGCCCCGCGGCGGGCGCGACCTCGTCCTCGTCGGCGGCGTCGGCCTGCGTGGAGGCGACGACACCGCCCAGGGAGTGCCCGCCGAGCACCCACCGCTCGGCCTCGGGGTGCGCGTCCCGGGCGCCGTCGAAGGCCCCGGTGGCGAGGAACCCGATCCCCAGCGGCTGCTGGGCGATCACGACGGTGTGCCCGGCCTCGGCCAGGGGGCGCAGCACGGCGGCGTAGGCACGGGCCTCGACCTTGGCGCCCGGCTGGAAGAACACGGCGGTGCCGCTGGGCTCGCCGGTCGGCGCGAGCTCGATCCGGGTCGGGGTCTGCGTCGCCGTGACGACGTCGTCGGACTCCGTCGCGTCCAGGGCCGGCTCGACGGCGACGAACGGGCGCAGCCAGGCGACGGCCGCGAGCCAGGCGACCGCGGCGACTGCGGCCAGGACGCGCAGCACGCCCTGTGCGCGGGAGCGCGGGCGCGTCGGACGGCGGGAACGCCACAGCACGACGGCGCTGCCCACCGCCGTCACGCCGAGCAGGACGGCGTACGCGGGGTGCCCGTGCACGACGGCGCCCCACGCGGTGGCGCACGCCCAGGCCACGACGCCGAGGCCCGCGACGGCGAGGACGCGGACGAGCCAGACCTGCCAGGGCGTCGCCCCTCGACCGGGGGCGGCGTCGGCGGAGCGACCGGTCGCCGCGGGCTCCTCGCTCACTCGACGACCGTGATGCCGAGGTTGGCCGCGAGCAGCGGCGCGAGGTGGGCGAGCTGCACGCTCGTGATCGTGGTGCCGCGCAGCGCGTCGGTGCCGACCAGCTCGCTCAGGTCCGCCCCCCGCAGGTCGACGTGCTGCAGCGTCGAGGCCTGCACGTCGAGCCGGCGGACGGCGGTGCCGTCGAACGCGACCCGGGTGGCGCGGACCTGGACGAGGTCCAGCTCGTCGATCTGGCAGTCGGTGAACACGACGTCCTGCAGGGTGGCGCCGCGCAGGTTCACGTACCCGAGCTTGCAGCCGACGAACCGCACGGACTGCCACGTCGACTCGTACAGCTCGGCCGACCCGATCCGGGCGTCACGCAGCTCCACGTCGCGCCACCGGCCCCGGATGCCCTGCACGACGGGGACGGCCACCTGCTCCATGACGACCTCGGTGAGCGTGAGGTTGCGCAGGTCGGCCTCGCGGGCCTGCAGCCCGCGCAGCCGCGAGGAGTGCACCTGCGCCCCGCGGAGCTCGAGACGGTCGGCCTCGACGGCCGTGTGCTCACGCCCCTCGAGATCGGCGCCGGCGACGAGCTCGCCCGCCTCGCCGGGGTCGAGGTCGGTCAGCGCGACCGGGTCGACGACGGGCGGGGCGGGCGGCGTCTGCTGCGGGGAGGGCACGGGCTCAGTGTAGGGAAGGCCCTGCCCCGGCGGTCAGGCCTGTCCGTACCGGGTGAGCAGCTCCTCGAACCGCTCGGGGGTGAGCCCGTCGGAGAAGCCCATCGTGGTGACCTTGATGCCCGGGATCGCGGACAGCATGGCCGCCATGGCGGGGTCGGCCTCGGTGTCGAACATCTGCGCGGCGTCCCCCATGGCGTCGACCAGGGCGGCCCACGCCTCGGGGTGGCGGCGCCACTCGTCGATGGTGGAGTACCGGTGCAGCGGGGCCACCGGCTCCGGGGCGACGACGTCGACCGTGGCGGTCAGCGGCAGGTCCCGGGAGGAGGCGCCGACGGCGACCTCGAGGGCACCCGGCTCGACGACCCAGGCGTGCGTGGCCGTGTCCCAGTGGGACAGGTCCCGCCGGGTCAGGGTCAGCTCGACGCGGCGGGAGTCGCCGGGCTGCAGCGTCACCGCCTCGAAACCGCGCAGCTCGCGCGGGGCGCGGGTCACGGCGGAGCCGGGCCGGCCCACGTAGAGCTGCGGCACCGCGACCCCCTCGCGGGACCCCGTGTTGGTCACGGTGAACCCCACGCGTACGACGACGTCGCCCGGCGCCGTGTCCGCCGTGACGTCGTCGGACTCGACCGTCAGGTCGGTGTGCTCGAACGTGGTGTAGGTCAGGCCGTGCCCGAAGGGGTAGGAGACGTCGGCCCCGGTGGCGTCCAGGCCGCGGTAGCCGATGAACAGACCCTCGCCGTACCGGACGCTGCCGTTCTCGCCGGGGAAGTTGAGCTGGGCGGGCACGTCGGCGAGCGCCACCGGGATCGACTCGGCGAGACGGCCGGAGGGCGCGGCCTCGCCGAGCAGCAGCGCGACGGCGGCGGAGCCGGCGGCCTGGCCGCCGAGCCACGTCTCCAGGATCGCGTCGACGGAGTCCTGCCAGCCGGAGACGGTCACGGCCGACCCGTTGGAGAGCACGACGACGGTGCGCCGGGCGACGGCGGACACCTCGCGGAGGAGGGCGAGGTGGCTCGCGGGGAGCTCCATGTGCTCGCGGTCGTACCCCTCGGACTCGTCGACCGCGGGCAGGCCGGCGAACACGACCGCGGTGCTTCCGGCGGCGGCGGTGACGGCCTCGGCGCGCAGCTCGGCGTCGCCGCGGTCCTGGCCCGGCCGCCCGGTGGCCTCGGCCAGGACGTAGCCGGGGTGGAACGGCACGTCGAGACCCCGCTCGGCGAACGCGTCGAGCGCGCTGACCAGGCGGGTGGGGTTCACCTGCGACGAGCCGGCGCCCTGGTAGCGGGGGGTGCGGGCCATCTCGCCGACGACGACGAGGTCGTCGGCGGCCGCCGGGTCGAGGGGCAGGACGTCGCCGTCGTTCTTCAGCAGCACGGCGGTGCGGGTGGCGACCTCGTGGGCCAGGGCGTGGTGGGTGGCGGCGTCGAACGTGCCCGGGTCGGCCGCGGCCTCCAGGGCGCGGGCGACCACCGTCAGGACGCGGGTGGCGGCCTGGTCCACGAGCGCCTCGTCGAGCTCGCCGGCGCGGACGGCGGCGACGATGCGGGCGTCGTTGATCCCGGCGGAGGACGGCATCTCGAGGTCGAGGCCGGCGGCGACGGCCTCGACGCGGTCGTCCACGGCGCCCCAGTCGGAGACGACGAGACCCTCGAACCCCCACTCGTCCCGCAGCACCTCGGTGAGCAGCCAGGGGTCCTGGGAGGCGTACACGCCGTTGACCTTGTTGTAGGCGCACATCACCGTCCACGGCTGGGCGCGGGTGACGACCGTCTCGAACGCCGGCAGGTAGATCTCGCGCAGGGTGCGCTCGTCGACCTCGGCGCTGACGCGCATGCGGTCGGTCTCCTGGTTGTTGGCGGCGAAGTGCTTGAGGGAGGTGCCCACGCCCTGGGACTGGATGCCGTCCACGAGGTCGGCGGCGAGCTCGCCGGCGAGGTGCGGGTCCTCGCTGAAGTACTCGAAGTTGCGGCCGCACAGGGGGCTGCGCTTCATGTTGACGCCCGGGCCGAGCAGCACGCCGACGTCGTGCGCGCGGGTCTCGACACCGAGCGCCTCGCCCACCCGGCGGACCACGTCGCGGTCCCAGGTGGAGGCGAGCCCGGCGGCGGTGGGGAAGCACGTCGCCGGGACGGAGTCGTGCAGCCCGACGTGGTCGGCGGCGCCGGCCTGCTTGCGCAGCCCGTGCGGCCCGTCGGTGACCATGACGGCCGGGATCCCGAGCCGGTCGACGGCCTGGGTGTTCCAGAAGTCCTGCCCGGAGCACAGGGAGGCCTTCTCCTCGAGCGTCAGCTCGGCCACGAGCCGGGGGACGTCGGCGACGGCGAGCGGTGTCGTCGCGATGGTGTCGACAGCCATGGTGATCCCTTCGATCTGGTCCTGCCGGGACCGTAGCACGAATTGCTACCATGCGGTCGGTAACGTCTCGCAGGGCGACCTGCCGCCGCCCCCGTCCCGCCGATCGGAGATCCTGGAGCCATGACCCTCCCCCCGGTTCCGCACCTGGACGACGTGCGCCTGGTCGTCACGGACATGGACGGCACCCTGCTCGACGCCGACGGTCACGTGCCCGACGGCCTGTGGCCGCTGCTCGCCCGGCTGCACGAGGCCGGCGTCCTCCTCGTCCCGGCGTCCGGGCGGCAGCACGCGACCATCACCGCCGCCTTCCCGGCCGACCGCACCCCCGGGCACGAGGACCTCGTGGTCATCGCCGAGAACGGCACCTACGTGACCCGGGGCGGGACCACGGTCGCCACCGACGCCGTCGAACCGGCGTCGGTGGCCGCGATCGTGCACGCCGTCCGCGGCCTGCGCGCCACGCGCGACGGCGGTGCCGTCGTCGCCGGCCTCCGGTCCGCCTACGTCGAGCGCTCCGACGCGGAGTTCCTCGACCGGGTCGGGCCCTACTACACCGACCTCACTGTCGTGGACGACCTGCTGGCCGTCGACGACCAGGTGCTCAAGGTGGCGGTGTACGACCACCTCGACTCCGCCACGGGGCCCTACCCCGCGCTCGAGCACCTGCGCGACGACCTGCAGGTCGTGGTGTCCAGCCCGCACTGGGTCGACGTCATGAACCACGGGGTGAACAAGGGCGTCGCGCTGCGCCGCCTGCAGTCCGCCCTCGGGATCGGCGCGGCGCAGACGATGGTGTTCGGGGACTACCTCAACGACCTCGAAATGATGAGTGCCGCCACCTGGTCCTACGCCATGGCCGGCGCTCATCCCGAGGTGCTCGCGCACGCCGCGCACACCGCCCCGAGCAACGCCGACCACGGGGTGGTCCAGGTGCTCCGGGCGATGCTCGACGCCGCCTGAGCGCCTAGGGTCGGGGAATGACCGACCGAGCGCTGCGGATCGTCAAGCACCACCACGCCTGCGTCGAGCTCGTCGCCGACGGAAGCCGGATCCTCGTCGACCCGGGCAGCCTCGGCCCGGCGCCGGGCCTCGACGGTGTCGACGCGGTGCTCGTCACCCACGAGCACCCCGACCACGCCGACACCGGGGTGCTGTCCGCCGCCCTGGACCGGGGCATCCCCGTGCACGGCCCCGCCTCCGTCCGTGACACGCTCGGCGACGCGCTCGACGACCCGGGCGCGCCGGGATGGCGCACCCTCTCCCCCGGTGACCGGCTCGACGTGGCCGGGCTCGACGTCGTCGTCGGCGGGGGCCCGCACGCGGAGATGCACCCCGACGTGCCCGGCCCCGAGAACCTCAGCTACCTGGTGGCCGGGACGGTGCTGGTCAGCGGTGACCGGCACACGCCGTGGGACGGACAGGTGCCGGTGCTGGTCACCCCCGTCGACGCCCCCTGGCTGCGCGCCGTCGACCTGGTCCGGTACGTCCGCCAGGTCGCGCCGCGCACCGTGGTCGGCGTGCACGACGGGCTGCTCAACGACACCGGCCTGTCGATCGCCGACCGGGTGCTGGCCTCGCTCGAGCGCGAGGGGGTCACCCGCGCCGTGCGCCCCGCCGTCGGCGAGGAGCTCACCGTCCCCTGACCGCAGCACGACGGGCGCGGCCCCCGGTCCGTCCCGCCCGCTCGGGGAGGGACGGACCGGGGGCCGCGCCCGCCAGGTGTGCGTCGGACGGTCAGGCCGTCCGGACTCAGCCGTTGAACGGGGCCGGGACCCACGACGGCGGGCCCGGGAGACCCGCCGGCTTGCCCGGCGCGGTGACCTCGCCGACGACGACCTCCGTGCCGGTCGACATGCCGACCAGCGTGAGGGTGCCCTCGGTCTTCTTCGGCAGCTTCAGGCTGACCGACGCGGTGCCGGTGACGTCGTAGACGCTGTCGGTGACGGTGTTGTCGACCGGGAACGACCCGACCTTCTCGCCGTCCACCATGACGACCAGCTCGTCGTCCTTGGTGTCCGCCGCGGTGGACATCGACCACGAGGAGACGTCGAACGCGGTCTGCTTGCCGGCCTTGAGGTCGGCGTTCTCGGTGAACGACACGCCCACGGCCCGCTGGCTCGGGTCGGCCTCGAGCGGGGTCTCCCCGGCGAACTCGGCCATGTAGTCGACGAACGCCGACAGGTCGATCTTGCCGGTGTCGCTGGCGTCGGCGCCCTCGGCGAAGACGCGGAAGTTGTCACCGCCGGCGGCGAGGAAGGAGTTCACCGTCACCGAGTAGGCGGCGGCCGGGTCGATCGCCTCGCCGTGCAGCCACATGCCGGTGATCCGGTCACCCTCGGGACGCGAGTCGTCGTAGGTGTACTCGAAACCGTCGGAGGCGCCGAGACGCAGGAACGGGCGCGAGGGCACGTCGCCCTCGTCGTCGCGCTGCCACTGCTGCTCCAGGGCGGTCTTGATCTGCTCGCCCGTGAGGTCCATGTTCACCAGGGTGTTGGCGAACGGCTGGACGACGGCGGCCTCCTTGTAGGTGATCGTCCGCGGGAAGTCCGCGGCCGGGTCACCGGTGAGGTCGGCCCGCAGGCCGCCCGGGTTCATGAAGGCGATCTCGGCGCTGCCGGACTCCTCCGAGGAGGTGGCCCAGCGCTGCACCTCGGCCACGAGGTTGCCGAGGGTGGACTCGCCACCACGGTTCTCGACGAGGACGTCCTCACCGGTGTCGGCGTCGACCGTCCAGCGCTTGGCGCGGTTGAGCACGTCGGCGACCTCGCCCAGCGGCTCGGCACCCAGCTCGTCGGCGACCTCGACGGCCTCGTCGACGATCGCCTGGACCTCGGGGTCGGCCGGGTAGTTGCCGAACAGGGGCAGCACGTCGGTCTGCAGCCCGGTGACGTCGCCGGAGTCCGGGTCGACGGAGAACTCGAGCTGGTTGAGGTTCACGCCGTACTGACCGGCGGAGACCACGGGACGCTCGGTGACGGCACGGCCGGACCACTCGGCGACCGGGACGCGGCAGTCGTAGGCCAGGTGGGTGTGCCCGGAGACGATCGCGTCGGTGTCGCCGTCGAGACCGGTGACGATCTCGCCGAAGGCACCGTCGGTGATGTCCGCGCAGTCGGTGGAGGTCGCCCCCTCGTGCACGAGCAGGACCACCAGGTCGGCACCCTCGGCCCGCAGCGCGTCCGCCTCGGCGTTCGCGGCGTCGACGATGTCGGTGACCTCGATCTCCTCGATCCCCGCGGGGCTCACGAGGAACGGCAGGTCCTCGGTGACGGCGCCGACGAAGCCGATCTCGACCCCGCCGCGCTCGGTCAGCCAGGAGGCCGGGACCGCGTCGTCACCCGTGGCGCGCATCTTGAGGTTCGCGGCGACGTACTCCCACTCGGCCCCGCCGAACGGGTTCGTCACCGGGTCGTGGTCCGCCATCACGCGGTCGACCAGGTCGGAGTACCCGCCGTCCAGCTCGTGGTTACCCACGGCGGAGACGTCGAGGCCGGCCTCGTTCATGGCCTGGATGGTCGGCCGGTCGTGCTGGATGAACGACTCGAAGGTCGACGCCCCGATGAGGTCACCCGCGGCCGCGAAGACCGTGTTCGGGTTCTCCGTGCGCAGCTGGTCGACCGCGCCGGCCAGCACGGCCGCCCCGGCGTCACCGCTGTAGGAGTTCGGAAGGATGCGACCGTGGAAGTCGTTGGTGGCGAGGATCTGGACGTCGACCGGGTCGGCGGCCTGCGCGGGCAGTGCGCCGACGGTGGCGACACCCGTGGCTGCCAACCCGAAGGCGGCGAACCCGGCCACTCGCTTGCGAGCAGTGAGCATGGGTGTGATCTCCCTGGAAGGTGTGGGTGACGTCACCCTAGCCACGGAGTCCGACATGTGAACACCCGGGGAGTAACGATCAGGCAAACACCTGATCGACGGGCGTCAGCCGCGCGACGCGTCCCCGGCCACCGGTTCGGGCTCGGGCTCGGAGCTGGTGGTCGCCGCCGGCGCGTGCAGGTGCCCGGTGCGGCGCAGCCACCGCTCGGCGAGCACCGTCGTCAGCGGCGGCACGGCGGCCGCGAGCGCCACGAGGGTGCGCCGGACGCCCCACCGGTACCGCACGGCGACGACCAGGGCGACGAGGCCGTACGCGACGAACGCCCCGCCGTGCAGGCGGCCGAACAGCCAGACGCCGAGGTCCGTGACACCCGCGACGTGCTCGAGGTACATGCCCACGAGCAGCCCGGCCCAGGTGAACGCCTCGACCCAGGCGACGACGGCGAAGAGGCGGCCGAGGCCGGTCAGCGGCTGCGCGGTGGTGCGGTCGGCGGGCATGCGGGGTCCTTCCGGGAAGCGGTGGGGTCGCCGGGAGAACGCCCCGCCCGCAGGCCTGGTTCCGTGGCGTCGGGCACACCGGAGGACCTGCAAGGATCAGCACATGGGTGCGCGTGCGGGGCGACGCAGGCGATGGCTGCGGTGGACGACCGGGGTCCTCGCCGGCCTGGTGCTGGCCGCCGGCGTGCTGGCCGTGCTGGTCTGGAACGGGATCGTCTGGCCGAACCGGTTCCTCGTCGGCGACTACGAGGTCCGCGGGGTGGACGTCTCCGCCTACCAGGGGGAGATCGACTGGCCGGTCCTCGCCGCCCAGGACCTCGACTTCGCGTTCATGAAGGCGACGGAGGGCTCCCGCCACGTCGACGAACGGTTCGCCGCCAACTGGGCCGGGGCCCGCGGCACGGACCTGGTGGTCGGCGCCTACCACTTCATGAGCTTCGAGAGCGCGGGCGAGAGCCAGGCGGCGCACGTCGTCGCCCAGGTGCCGGCCGAACCGGGCACCCTGCCGCCCGTCGTGGACGTCGAGTACTACGGCGCCTTCGCCGCCGACCCGCCGAGCGGGGACGAGCTGCGCGGGATCCTCGACCCGCTGCTGGCCGACCTGGAGGCCCACTACGGCGCCCCGCCGATCATCTACACCACCCAGGAGATCCGCAGCTCCTACCTGGGCGAGGACTACGACCGCTACCCGTTGTGGATCCGGTCGGTCGCGCTCACCCCGGACCTGCCGCGCCACGACTGGGAGTTCTGGCAGTACTCCGACCGGGACCACCTGGACGGGTACGACGGCGAGGAGGAGCACATCGACATGAACGTGTTCGACGGCTCGCTCGCCGAGCTGCGGGCGCTCACCCTCGACTGACGCCGTGACCCGCGAGGTCGTACCTCCCGTCTCCCGGTCGTACCCGCCGGGTACGACGACGTGACGGGAGGTACGACCTCGCGACCTGGGGGCGGTGGGGCCGTCCGGGTCAGGCCGGGCGGTCGGGCTGCAGCAGCGCGGTGACCTCCTCCGGGGTCGTCACCGGCCGGTCGCAGACGAACCCGCGGCACACGTAGGCCGCCGGCCCACCGTCCACGAGCGGGCGGTCCGCCAGCAGCGGCACCCCGGACATGTCCGGCATCCCGGGGACGACGACGGCACCCGCGGTGTGCGCACGCCGTGCTGCGTGCAGCAGCCCGGCCGCCCGGCCCGAGTCTCCGTCGTCGTCCACGTGACGTGCGCCGACACCGACGCGCGAGGCGTCGAGCAGCACCCCGCCGTCCCCGCCGGCCCGCGCCCCGACGACGGCGACCTGCCGCGGCCCGTCCGCGAGCGCCTCGGCGGCGGCGAGCACCCCGCCGGCGAACCGCGGCGCCCGCCGGGCGAGGGTGCCGGAGGCCCGCACGGTGGACTCGGCGAGCTCGCGGTAGCGGGTCGACCCGGTCAGCGCGGCAGCGGTGCACAGCGCCTCGGCCATGGCCGACTGCCCGGACGGCTCGGCACCGTCGCTGGGGTCGCGGGGCCGCACGACCAGGCGCTCGGCGTCCGAGCCGACGTCGTAGAACCCGCCGTCCTCGCCCGCGCCGAACAGCTCGATCGCGCTGTCCAGCAGGTGGACCGCCGACTCCAGCCACTGCGCCTCGCCGGTGGCCTGGTGCAGGCACAGCAGCCCGCGCACCAGGTCGCCGTGGTCGGCGGCCACGGCGAGCGCGTCCCCGACGACCCCGCCGCGGGAGGCCCGGTAGAGCCGTCCCTCGACGACGTGCTCGCTGAGCAGGTACGTCGCGCACTTGCGGGCGGCGGCGACCCAGAGCGGCTGGTCCATCATGGCGCCGGCGTCGGCGAGGGTGGCGATCGCGATGCCGTTCCAGGCGGTGACGACCTTGTCGTCCCGGTGCGGCTGCGGGCGCTCCAGGCGGGCGACGCGCAGCCGGGCCCGGACGTCGGCCCACCAGTCGGGGTCGGGGTCGCCCGGCATCTGCAGCGTGGAGGCACCGTGCTCGAAGGTTCCCTGCTCGGTGACGCCGAGGACCTGCGCGGCGCGGGCGCCGTCGTCGTCCCCGAGCACCTCGCGCAGCTGGGCGGGGGTCCAGACGTAGGTGAGCCCCTCGACGCCGTGCCCGTCGACGACGGTGTCGGCGTCCAGGGAGGAGGCGAAGCCCCGGGACGCCGTGGACAGGTCCCGCAGGATGAACGAGGCGGTCTCGTGGGCGACCCGTTCGGCGAGCTCGGAGCCGGTGGCGCGCCACCACCGGGCGTACACGCCGAGGAGCTGGGCGTTGTCGGCCAGCATCTTCTCGAAGTGCGGCACGACCCAGGCCGCGTCGACGGCGTAGCGGGCGAACCCGCCGCCGAGCTGGTCGTAGATGCCGCCGCGGGCCATCGCCTCGGCCGTGCGCTCGACCATGGCCAGCGCCGCGGGGTTCCCGGTGCGGGCGTGGTGGCGCAGCAGGTGGTCGAGCGTCATCGACGGCGGGAACTTCGGGGCGCCGCCGAACCCGCCGTGCGCGGTGTCCGCCTCGGCGCTCAAGGTCTCGACGGCGGCGGCGAGCTCGGCGTCGTCCAGCGGTGCGGCGGGCATCCCCGACGTGGTCCGCGCGATGGCCTCGGTGACGGCGCCGGCACGTTCGGCGACGGCGTCGCGGGCGTCGGCCCAGGCGTCCCGCACGGCACCGAGCACCTCGAGGAACGGGTCGCGCGGGAAGTAGGTGCCGCAGTGGAACGCCTCGCCGTCGGGGGTGAGGAACGCCGTCATCGGCCAGCCGCCCTGGCCGGTCATGGCGGTGGTGGCCGCCATGTAGACGGCGTCGACGTCGGGGCGCTCCTCGCGGTCGACCTTGATCGGCACGAAGCCCGCGTTGATCACCGCGGCGACCTCGTCGTCCTCGAACGACTCGTGCGCCATGACGTGGCACCAGTGGCAGGCGGCGTAGCCGACGGAGAGCAGGACGGGCACGTCACGACGGCGGGCCTCGGCGAAGGCGGCCTCGCCCCACGGCCACCAGTCGACCGGGTTGTCGGCGTGCTGCCTCAGGTAGGGGGACGTGGCGGAGCGGAGACGTTCGGCCATGCCCCCACGCTACGCGTCGCGCTGCCCGGCGCGTCGAGATCCAGGGGTCCACTGCGACCTCTCCGATTGCCGGAACCCCGCGCCGGGCACACGCTTGCCTGGCGATACAGATCATCGACCCGCCCGGCCCGGCACCGAGGAGAGACCCATGGCGAGCGACCAGACGAGCCGACCGCACGAGGACCATCCCGCCAAGCCGGACTCCCCCACCGACCTCACGAAGCCGTCGTGGACGTACGTCGCCACGAAGAGCGGCCGGGAGTTCGTCCAGGACCAGTCCCCTGACCTCGCCGCCGCGCTGACGTACTACGCCGTGCTCTCGATCTTCCCCGCGCTCATCGCGCTCGTGTCGATCCTGGGCCTCGTCGGTCAGGCGGAGTCCACCACGGACCGGCTCCTCGGCATCATGGAGTCCTTCGTCCCGGCGGACGCCATCGAGCAGCTCCGGCCGTTCGTGGAGAGCCTCACCTCGAACCAGGGCGCCGGTCTCGGACTCGTCCTCGGTCTCGCCGTCGCGCTGTGGACGGCGTCGAACTACGTGAACGCCTTCTCCCGGGCGACCAACCGGATCTACGGGGTGGAGGAGGGCCGGCCGTTCTGGAAGCTGCGCCCGCTGATGTACCTGCTGACCCTGGTCCTTCTCGTGCTCGTCGCCGTCGTCGCTCTCCTCCTGGTCGTCAGCGGCCCGGTCGCCGAGGGCATCGGCGAGGTCGTCGGCCTCGGCTCGACCGCCCTGACGGTGTGGAGCATCGCGAAGTGGCCCGTGCTGCTCCTCGCGTTCGTCGTCATCGTCGCGCTGCTGTACCACTTCACGCCCAACGTCCGGCAGCCGAAGTTCCGCTGGATCAGCGTGGGTGCCTTCATCGCGATCGTCATCGCGATCCTCGCGTCGGTCGGCTTCGGGCTCTACCTGTCCTGGGCAGGGGGTGGCGAGAGCTACCAGGCCACGTACGGCGCGCTGGCCGGCGTCATCATCTTCCTGCTGCTGCTGTGGATCATGAACCTGGCGCTGCTCTTCGGCGCCGAGGTCGACGCCGAGCTCGAGCGGAGCCGTCAGCTCCAGGCGGGCATCCCGGCCGAGAAGGAGATCCGGCTGCCGCTGCGCGACGACGCCGCCATCACGAAGAAGGCGGCGAAGGAGGAGAAGAGCATCGCCCGGGCCCGAGCCATCCGCGAGTCGTCGGGTCGGACGTCCGACCCGGACGACGCGCCCGGCCCGGACCCCGCGTCCGGCCACGGGCACGACGACCACCACGACGACGACCGCACCGCGTCACGCAGCGACCGCCGCTGACGGCGTCGCCGCGCCTGCCGTGCCCCGCGCCACGCGTCGCGCCACCCGGTGCATCGAACGAGATCGGCGGAGCGGCTGCGACCGCGGCGGGGGCGGCGCAGAATGGATCGCGCCGAGCCTCTGCCACGCCAGGCAGCGAGCCGGTCTCCCCGAAAGGCGGACGTGATGCGACGGAGCATCCCGACTCATCGGCACCCCTGGGTTCGTGCGCTGCTGGCCGCCGTGGGCGTGGCCCTGCTCGCGGCCGTCCCCCTGGCACCCGCGCAGGCCGCACCAGGCGGGCAGGGCGGCGGGGACGACCTGGTGGTCATGACCCAGAACCTCTACGTGGGGACCAGCCTGGACCCCGCCCTCGACGCGACGACGCCTGAGCAGCTCCTCCAGGCCGTGGCACAGATGTACGCCACGGTGGAGTACACGAACTTCCCGGCGCGCGCCCAGGCCATCGCCGACGAGATCGCGGCGAAGGACCCGGACCTGATCGGCCTCCAGGAGGTCGCCCGCTGGACCACCACCGGGGTCGGTGCAGGGCCTGGGTACGACTTCCTGGCGATCCTCCAGACGGCGCTCGAGGAGCGCGGTCTGGACTACTCCGTCGCCGCGGTGTCGGACAACGCCTCGATCGGGCCGGTCCCCCTCGCACTCCCCGGCTGCCTGTCGCCCGCGCCCCCGTTCATCACCTGCACGGTGCAGCTGGACGACCGTGACGTGATCCTCGTCAACGACGAGACGCCCGGTCTGCGCTGGGACAACCCCCGCAGCGGCCAGTACGTCGCGCAGGCCGAGCTCGAGTCCCAGGCCGGTCCGCTCACCTTCGACCGGGGCTGGGCCAGCATCGACGGGACCCTGCACAAGAAGCCGTTCCGGTTCGTCACGACCCACCTCGAGATCGCGGCCTTCCCCGACGTCCAGGAGGCGCAGGCGGCCGAGCTCCTGGCCGGCCCGGCGCGCGGGGGGACGGTCATCGCGGCGGGTGACTTCAACTCCGCCGCGGACGGGTCGACCACGACGACCTACGCGCAGCTCACGGCACCGGGACAGCTCCGCGACGCCTGGGACGAGGACGTGCTGGGCGCGGGCTTCACCTGCTGCCAGCGCTCGAACACGCCGCCACTGGCCCCCGGAGCGCTCAACAACCCGGTCTCGACGCTCGACCAGCGGATCGACCTCGTCCTGGGGCGCGGGGCCGCGCGGTCGGACGGGAGCCAGGCCGAGCTCGTCGGGGACTTCCCGTTCCAGGGGGCGCCGCCCTTCTGGCCCTCGGACCACGCAGGAGTCGTGGCGGAGTTCCGGCTCTAGCGACGGGGCTGCGTGGCCGCGGACGCCCGGCCACGTGAGCCCTGCCCGGTCGGCAGTTCGTGCCTGGATCGGCAGCTCAGACTGCCGATCCAGGCACGAACTGCCGAATGACGCGGGTGGCCGCCGCCCGGGTCGTCAGCCGGAGACCGACCGGACGTCGGCGAGGTCGGCCTCGAGGAGCGCCGACCCGCCGGCCGGGCGGAAGCCCATCGCGATGTTGATCGCCAGCATGTACGGGTTGTCCTCGTTGTTCCAGGTCCAGATCCGCTCGACGGCGGGCCAGCGGCGGACGTGCTCGCGCAGGTTGACGCACTTGACCAGCAGGCCGAGCCGGTGCCCGCGGTGCTCCGGCATGACGACGGTCGTCTCCTGCTCGGAGTACGCCGGGTGCTGCGGGTCGTGGTCCAGCAGGGTGGCCGCGACGAGCTCGCCGGAGGGCTCGTGCTCGACGCAGGTGGTGACGAACTGGTGGCCCACCGACCGCCCCTGCTCGATCTCGAACCGTAGCCGCTCGGCGTCCCAGTGCTCGGGTTCGAGGTCGAGGCCCGGGTTCGGCTCGTCGATGGTGAGGCGTTCGATGAGGGCGGCGTAGCCGGCGAGCCACTCGTCGGGGATGTCGTCGTGCCAGACGTGCAGCCGGTACTCCGGCCCCGCGGCCGCGCGGGCCTCCTGCTCGAGGCGGGTGACGACGTCGTCGGGTGCGGGCAGGTCGAGCACGGAGCGCCGGGCGATCATCTTCAGCTCCAGGCCGGCGGTGCGGGCGAGGTGCAGGCCGGGCAGGTCGCCCGCGATGCGGCCGTTGCCGGTGGGGGCGACGACGGCGTCCGGGTCGTCGGCGGGCGGCTCGGCGCCGAACTCGACCTCGGCCATGAGGCGGGTGCGACCCTCGGTGCGGGCCCGGTCGACGACGACGTCCGCCAGCGCGGGGCCGATCCCCCGGCTGCGGTGGTCCGGGTGCACCGCGACGTGCACGAACGCGAGGTCGAGGTTGTCGTGGGTGTCGCAGATGACCAGCCCGTGGCCGAGGACCTGCAGCGCCTCCGGGGTGCCGCCGTCGGACGAGGCGCTGCCGGCGGTGGAGACGTCGTCGGCGGCGCGACCGTCGTCGACCGCGACGACGCGGTGCCGGCGCTGGTACCTCTGGTCGGCCATGGCGGCCCGCAGCGCGTCCGGGGTGGGTGCGCCGTCGGGGAGGCCGCGGTCGGCGAGCGCGACCCGGCGCTCGACCTCCGCGATCCCGCGGTAGGCCCAGGAGTCCGGATGGTCGAGGGAGTCCACGTACGGGGCCTCGACGATGCGCCAGTGCATGACTCCACCATGACCGGACGGTGGCGATCACGCCAAGGAATTTCGCGCTCCACCAGTCACGACACATCGGGTGAGTGCCGCCCGCGCGGGTTAGGGTTCCTCACCGTGACCGAGCCGACCTCTCCCCCGCGAGCCGTCCTGCCTGTGCGGACGAGCCGCCTCGTGCTGCGCACGTACCGGGAGGACGACGTCGAGCCGATGCTCGCGTACTACAGCGACCCGGAGGTCGCGCGGTTCCTGCTCGAGGAGCCGTGGACGCGCGAGGAGGCCGAGGTCAACGTGGCGCGGCGGATGCTGCGCACCGGCGTCGACGGGCCGGGGTCGGCGCTGGCGCTCGTGGTCGAGCACGAGGGCACCGTCGTCGGCGACATCGCCCTGTGGACGACGGGGGACACGGCCTCGCGCGGCGAGGTCGGGTGGGCGTTCAACCCCCGCTACACCGGCAAGGGGTACGCCACCGAGGCGCTGCGGTCCCTGCTGGGGATCGCGTTCGACCGGTACCGGATGCACCGGGTGGTGGCGCAGCTCGACGCCCGCAACACCGCCTCGGCGAAGCTCTGCGAGCGGGTCGGGATGCAGCGCGAGGGGTTCCTGCGCGCGGACTGGTGGTCCAAGGGCGAGTGGACCGACACCCTGGTGTACGGGATGCTCGACACGGACTGGCAGCGTCCCTGATCTCTCCCTCCTGAGGCGGGCGGCGGTGCGCGCCGCCCGACCGTAGAATCGATTCGATGACTACTGCCGGGCCCGCCGTCGACCCCCGCCGCGCCACGATCATCCTGCTGGCGATGGCGTCCTCGACGTTCCTGTTCGTCACCGTCGAACAGCTCCCGGCGGGCCTGCTCACCCTCATGGCGCCGGACCTGGACCGCACGACGTCCGCGATCGGTCTGCTCGTGACGGTCTACGCGCTGGTCGTGCTCGTCTCCTCGGTGCCGCTGGCGCACGTGACCCGGCACCTGCAGCGCCGCTGGGTGCTGGCCGCCTGCGCCGGCGTCGCGGCGCTCGCGACCCTGTGGGCCGCGCTGACGCCGTCGTACGAGCAGCTCCTGGCGGCGCGCGTCGTCACCGCGCTCGCCCAGGCCCTGTTCTGGGTCGCCGTCGTGCCCGCCACGGCCGGGCTGTTCCCGCCCGGGGTGCGCGGCAAGGCGATGGCTCGGCTGGCGGTCGGCAACTCGCTGGGCCCGGTGCTCGGGGTGCCGGCCGGGACGTGGCTCGGCGAGGCGACGTCGTGGCGGTGGTCGTTCGCGGCCGTCGCGCTGTTCTCCGCGCTCATCATGGTCGTGGTCATCGTGCTGTTCCCGTCGGTGTCGCCGCGGGCCGGCGGGGCGAGCGAGGCACCGTTCCCCTCGATGCGCCGGTACGTGTCCGTCATGGTCGTCACCGTGCTCGCCGTGACCGGGTCGTTCGGCGTCATCACGTTCGTGACCCAGTTCCTCATCGACGTCGCCGGGTTCACGCAGTCCGACCTGCCGGGACTGCTCCTGCTGCAGGGCGGCGCCGGGGTGGTGGGCGCGCTGATCATCGGACGAGTCCTCGACCGGTGGCCCGTCGGGGCGCTCCTCGTCGGCCTGGGCGTGCTCGTCGTGGCGCTGCTCGGGCTCTGGGCGTTCGGGACCACGCCCGCGGCGGCGGTGGCGTTCCTGGCGCTGTTCGGCTGCTCGTTCTCCACCGTGCCGCCCGTGCTCGCCCACCGCGTGCTGCTCGTGTCACCGCGCGGGACGAACATGGGCCAGGCGATCTCCTCGTCCCTGTTCAACCTCGGGATCGCCGGCGGGTCCGGGCTTGGGGCGCTGCTCGTGGCGCTCGTCGACGTGCGGTCCGTGCCCCTCGTCGGGGCCGGGATCGTGGTGCTGGCGCTCGCCGTGGCGCTGGTCGAGGAGCGGACCAACCCGCCGCTCGGGTCGCTCGTGGAGCACGGGGTCGACGAGGCGTTGGCCGACGACGGGCGGGACATAACCCTTGAGCTACCTGCGTCAGGCACACGAGACGCCGGTCAATCGCTGAGCCCTCGGGAACATGATCCGAATGCCTCCACTCCGTCCGACACCCAAGCCCGACCGATGGAGTGAGACACATCGCGATCCCACCGCCAACGAGCCGCACCCCGCAACGAGCCCCAGAAGCAACGCTCTGCCAAAAAACGCATGACCAATGCCTTCTCTGGCACTCTTGCGGAGCCCGGTCGTAAGCTACAGGATCGGACATCTGTCAAGCGAGTCCTTGGAGGCACGGTTGGAGCCGCCAGTGATCGACATGGCCTGGGACAGGTTCGTCCCCGACGAACCGCGCCATCTTCGGGTTCACGACCGACTTAGATATGCGCGCGGGGCAGGTCAGAATGAAAGAGAATTTGAAAACCATGTCAACTACCACTGGCTCCTGAGCCCGGCCGCCCTGAAGCTCCCACGAGTCATGCTTGAGGCTGGTATCAACACGCCGGCCGAGACCGAGGCTGTCGACGGGACCCGACGTGGACTCCTCGCGATCCGTTCGAGTCCGTGGAAGGCTGGGCACGAGTCGAATCCGTGGCATGACGAGTTCGATCTCGACCATGGTCATGTCCGGTATTTCGGTGACCACAAACCCTCCACCGAGGGAATGCTGGGATCAACCAAGGGAAACAAAGCTCTTCTGGAGGCGGCCCGTCTACATTCCGGAACCACCAAGGACGAGCGGCTCCTGGCACCACCACTACTACTATTCCGCTCGATCACGGTACACCGCGACGGACGCGCGCTCGTCAAAGGGCATGTGGAATTCTGCGGCGCAGCGATCATCGAACGAGTTGAACACGTAGTACAACGAGATCCCGAGAGCGGGCTGAGCTTCCCGAATATTGCGATCGATCTCGCCGTCGTCGATGGAGGCGAGGTCGACGGCATTGACATGAGATGGATTGACGACCGAAGAAACCCAGATCTCACCGGAGCAGAAACTCTCCGACATGCACCAAAGTCATGGCGCAGTTGGGTAAGTCAGGGAAAAGGGGCGATCCCGGGGATTCGCCGTCGCGTTCTCGCCAGCCCTGTACGCAGCCCCGCGGAACAGCAACCGATGCCGGAAACTGCGGAGGCGATTGTACTGGAGAAAGTCTACGAATTCTACGACGGGCGCAAGCACGCATTCGAACTCTTGGCCTCCCAAGCCGCAGCGGAAGTCCTTCAAGAGTCCGGCGCCCGTTATAAGGCCGGATGGCTTTCACGATCCTCCGGCGACGGCGGTGTAGACTTTATCGGCAGACTCGACATGGGTTCTCTGAACGCGAGCACACCCATCGTTGTCCTTGGCCAGGCAAAGTGCATCAAGCCATCGTCGTCAATATCTCCGGAGCAGGTCGCGCGCGTCGTGGCACGCCTGCGGCGTGGCTGGATCGGAGTCTACGTGACGACCGGATTCTTCTCCAAGCAGGCACAGGTCGAGATCATCGACGATCAGTATCCTGTCGTTCTCATCGCGGGCGGAGTACTTGCTGATACCGTTCGCCGAATGGCGCAGGCCAACTACGGAGGAAACCTCGACGAACTCCTCGCGTCCACTATTCTTCAATACGCCGAAGCTATTGCGCATCGCCGACCCGAAGAGGTTCTTTCACTCTAGTCACGCTTCGCGATACGGTCGCTCGAACCGGTCGCAGATACTCATAAATCGCACTAGCGATTCTCTCCCCGAGCGGTATCGGCACGGCGTTGCCGATCTGTCGCGCGATTTCCGTCTTGGAACCGCACCACTTGAAGCTCTCAGGAAACCCCTGCAACACAGCAGCCTCATAATGCGTAATGGGGCGGTCCTGGGTCGGGTGAAGATACCGCCCCTTCTCAGGCTTGAAGAACTCTGTGCGAATTGTCACTGAGGGCCCGCCCGCGCGTAGCCTACCCATGACGTCGCCCGACCCCGCGTCGTGCCGGTCCCAAGCCGGGGTCGACAAGTACTCGATGACCGCGCTCCGCTCACGTCCGCCGCTCTGGACGGCGACATCAAATTCTTCGGACCGGCCCTTTCCGCCTGACATTCGCGACGCCCCCGTCGATAGGTCTAGGTGAATCCGGAGATGGTCCCCAGTAGCGTGTCCATCATGAACTATCGAATACTTTCCTGGCACCGCCAGCTCACCTTCGCAACTGCGATACTGTCCACACTTCTCGATGATCAGATCGCCTCCGTCATCGTCTTTGAATCGGCAGAGGTACCGGCCCCTGAGGTTCTTTCGATTCCCGCCTCGAGGAATTGCCTTGTACCGAGCAATTGAGAGTCGCTCTGGACTGCGCGTGATGTGGAGTTCACCTGTCGTGTATGGGCCTTGTCCCTCGTAGACCTTGTCGAACAGCTCGACACGGCACGGCCGCTCGGGGAGATCAGTTCCCGCGGTCTCCGTCCTCGCCGTACGCCTGAAGAGGTCGTCGACCGTCCGCCAGGCTTCTTGACCTGCGTCCTTGGCGTGTGTGCGCTCGGGGTACTGCATCAACTCGGGAGAGCTGCTCCCATCGTTGCGAACGCCGATCACGATCGCACGCCGGCGCGCCTGCGGTGCCCCGTAGTCTGCGGCATTGAGGAGATAGCGTCTTGCACGCTGGGCCTCGGAGTCGCCGTCCTTGGCTCCCGGAGGTGCCACGAGCTCGTAGTCCTGAAGGTCGCCGCTCCCCATGCGCCGCTTGAGGTCCGCGAACTCAGGGGAGCGGACGAATCTGTCGACGTTCTCGATGACGAAGACCTTCGGCCGCACAGCGACGACGACACGGATGAAGTGCTCCCAGAGCTGGTTTCGCTCCGCTCCGACCTTCTTCCTGTTCAGACCCGAGAAGCCCTGGCAGGGCGGCCCTCCGACCACGACGTCGATCTCGCCTGGGCTCCACCGCGGGACCCAGGTCGTGATGTCGTCGCGGTAGATCTCGGGTGGTGCGAACGCGTTGGTCCGGTGCGATTGCGCGCCAAAATTCATGGCGTAGGTGGCCGCGGCAGCAGCGTCCCACTCGACCGCGCCGACGCTCTGGAACTGAGGGCCGTCCATATCTGTCCGTCGGAACTGATGGAAGCCCTCGGTCAGCCCTCCGCATCCCGCAAAGAGGTCCAGTACCTTGATCGGCTCGTTCTCGATGCCCTGGCGCGTCACGCGGTAATCGTAGACCAGGCAGCAGCCGGCTTGGCTTGACCTGCACAGACATCGGTTGCGACGGTGTGATGCGGACAGTCGGCAAGGGGTCCGATACCGTGGAGCCATGCCTCGCGTCGCGCCTCACCCTGAGGCCTCGACCGCAGCAGTGAGCCGGCGAATGAGTCAGGCACGCCGCCAGGACACCAAGCCTGAGCTGGACGTTCGCCGCCTTCTGCACTCGCGAGGCATGCGGTACCGCGTCGGGTACCCCGTCCCTGGCCTAGCACGACGCAGCATCGACATCGCCTTTACCCGCGTCAAGGTCGCTGTCTTCCTTGACGGCTGCTTCTGGCATGGCTGCCCGGACCACGGAACGTCTCCGCGGGCGAACGCGGACTGGTGGACCACGAAGCTCGCCCGCAACGCGGAGCGGGACTCCGAGACGACAGACGTCCTCACGGAAAGCGGCTGGACGGTCCTGCGGTTCTGGGAACATGAGGACCCCTCGGACGTCGCAGACCGGATCGAGACCTCGGTGCGAGGCATCCCCGCCCGCAATCGCTGAGGACAAGCTCAGCGCTGGAAGGGCCCGACCGCCTCCCCCTCGACGAACTCGGTGCGCTCGTAGCGACTTGGCCCGACGTGGTGATCGACGAACCTGCGGTTCACGAAGTATCTGATCGTCCTTTCACCTGTCGGGCGTACAGCGATGTACGCGGACTTCAGAGGGATCCAGAACTCGGCGTCGCCGTCCGGCACAACGGCGTGGACGAGCCTTCGGTTCTCGGACGGCACCTGCAGCACGTCCATGGCGTCGTCGAGGGTCTCGAAGTACGCGCGACCGGTCGCCCCACCCATCAGACGACAGCCCGTCCGGTGCGGACCTGGTCCAGGAGACCTTCGAGGAGCCCGGGCACTTTGCTTCCACCGAGGACGAGCTGTCGGTCAAGCATGCGGTTCGCGGTCTCGCACGACGTCTCGCTGACGAGAGAGCATCCGTGACACGCGGACAAGTTGAGGCTCGAAGCCCCTTGCCGATCGCTCTCGATGCAGACGGGGTCGTTCGAGCACACGTCGGCGTCGTCCAACGCGCCGACAAGGAGCGGGACGAGCTGCTCCGGTCGACCGAGTCGTACCAGACCACCGAGCGTCCCTTGTGCGTCACCAGCAGCGGTGTAGATCAGGATCCCGGCCGTGCGGTCCGGTCGGTCGGAGTGCGCGTAGATGCGTTCCCGCAGCGAGGCGGAGGAGTAACCGCTGGCGAATGCCAGTCGGCGAACGAGCAGGTGCGCGATCGTGTGCAGTGCGATGAACCTCGGCTCGGGGACGTCAAGCCGCTGCGCCCAAGGGGTCCTGGTACGACGCTCGACAAGAATCTCGGCGCGGGCCCTCACCTCGGGCCTGGACTCCCACTCGGCGAGATACCCCTCGTGGAATTGGATGAAGATCCCCTCGCCGTACATCTCTGTCGCGGGGTATGTCGGCCGGCGTCTCCTGTCGCTCGAGAGGTCGGCGTCGATCAACGCAGCATCTGCGGAGTAGCGGCGGAATCCCTTGAGAGCCCGAACCTCGCGCACACGGCGAACCTGCCCCACGGAGCCCAGCCTGCTGGCCAAGGCCTCAGGCACCCGGGGACGTTCCGCGACGTTCCACGCGTCCACGACGAAGTCTCCCTCGCTGTGGTCCCGCCCAGACCTGGACAACTTCTTCAGAAAGGCGGCCCACTCGCCGTCCTTGAGATCCAGCATCACCTGGCTGTTGCTGCTCTCCTCCCCGGACGCGACCCTGAGGACGTCCCCGACCGGGACACCGATTTCATCGGCGATCCAGCCGGCGACCATCTCTGCCTGCGGTCCTCCGTTGTCGGAGACCACCTTCTCGAAGTAGACGTGCGCCCGGATCGCGTCAGCCGTCTCCAAGGAGTGAGGGCGTTCCTCCGGGATGTCGAGTGCGGAGATCTGCTCGGCGATGTAGTTGCCGGTGGCGCCACGCTGGACCGCGACCAACGTGTACTCGCACGCGTTGGGTGGCGGAGAGTCCTGCCATGGTTGCCTGCCGTCACAACGAATCCCGTCGTGCGCCAGCGACTCCTTGCTGACCAGGTCCGACAACGGACGTTCCCGCCCGCACGCCCCGCACTCCACACGAAGCGACTTCAGGCCTTCGCCGAACTTGCCCGCCCGGATGAACCTGAGCTCCTTGTAGGCCCGGCAGAAGCGCACGGCCTCAGTGACCTCGCCGTCCCGGCCCCGATGCGCCCACTTGAACCATGGGATGTCCTGCAGGTGGCTTCCCTTCTCGCAGACGGCCACGTAGCGCATAGGGACCAGCGCACCGCCGCACGCGCATCGGTTCGTCCACTTGCCCTTGTCACGTCGTGTGGAGCGTGAGAGCTTCTGACAACGCTCGCAGAATCGCCACTCGGGAAAGCGCCAGTAGAGAAGCCCGGCCGTGTCCTTCGCCGCCCGCCCCGAATGGGTTGGCGCCTCCCGAAGAACGCTGGAACCGAGCCGCTGGACCAACCGTTGACAGTGGATCTCCGGAGCAAACCGCTTGTCCCACCACGACGTGTCGGGAGCGATCAGCGACTCTCCGCGAATGTCGACGACCGACCCGACCCCGAACGGTGAGACCGTCTCGGAGAGTCTCAGGTCATGCGTGATCCGGTCCACCGGACACCTCCTCGAACGGCTCTCGTACCTGAACGGCGACGTTGGGTTCAACCGAGCGCATCGAGTCACCGACGAGCCACCCCATACCCGGCTGTCCGAAGCGTTTCAGCAGTGCGGCGTCCTCCGAGGTCGAGCGGTCGTAGCGCAGCGTCTCTCCGGCCTCCCTCGCCAGGCGTGCCCGATGGTCCCACTCCCTCAGGAGCTCCCAGACACGGTCGCGAGTGTCAGGCGCCTCGATCTTGTCTGAGCGTTTCACGAGCTCGACGAACCGGTCGACGATCTTGCCGACGGCATCGTGTTGGGCGGAGCTGTCAAGATCGAGGCCAACGGCGGCCTCGTTTTCCGCGAGGGTCGGCATCAGATGACGTACGACCGCGACGAGCGCACCCGCCAGTGACCGCTCTCGGGACGCGAGCGACCACGGGGTCACGCTAGTCGGTTCGACGCTGCGGTACAGGGCCTCGTGATAACCCCGGAACGTCTCGAAGTGGGACCTGTCCCGTGCCCGGTTGGAGCGGAACAGAGTGACGACGATCCCCCGCACACGTCCGCGGCCTACCCGCGAGGTGGCCTGGATGTACTCCGCCGTCGTCTTGGGCTGGCCGACCATCAGCATCAGTGCCAAGCGGGGGATGTCGATGCCGACGGAGAGCATGTTGGACGAGAGCACGACGTCGACCGCCTGATCGGAGTCATCGGCGCTTCGGCGAAGCTCACGCAAGTCGTTCGGGAGCTCTTCGGGACCGCGGCGGCTCGTCAGCTCGAGAACTCTGCCTGCTCGAACAGGGCGGAGGTCATGGCCTAGCCGCTCCGCGCGTGGGTCCAAGCGGGCGTTGACGTCGTCCACGACGAGCGTCCCGGTACGGCCGAGCTCCCGGAGGCTGTTGTGGTACATCACGGCGGTCCAGTAGGCGTCTCGACGTGTGCCCGCCTCCGGGTCCGAACCCAGCACCGCTGGTATCTCAATCAGCGGTGACGCTGCCGAGACCGTCGCCGACATCTGCGAGAGCGCCTGCGGCATCAGCCCCAGATACAGCCGACCTTCACCTGTCGTGACGGGCCGCGAGAAGAAAGTTCGGTCGTCGTCGAGGCCGGAGGGCGGATACAGAGCGACTACGCGGCCGTATAGTCCCTGCACCTGCTCGTTCGACGCCCGAATCGTCGCGGTCGACGCGACGATCTTGGGAGTCGACCCATCGGCCTCCAACAGCATCTGCAGGACGGCGTCGAAGACCGCAACAGTCGTCCCCAGCGGCCCGGACAACAGGTGAAGCTCGTCCTGTATGACCAGCGAGGGCTGCCTGAACGGTGTGTCGAGGCCCAGCAGACGACCGGCCTCGGGGCGGAACTGAAGACGGGCGAACTTGTCAACGGTCGCAAGCAGAATAGTCGGTGGGTTCTCGTACAGAACCTCGTCCACGACCTCCACGGGAAGCGCCTCGCTGAAATAGCACGAAGCGCTCGTGCAGTGGATGACCACGTCACGCCCGACGAGTCGGGCACCGTAGTCCGCGTGCTTGGTCGAGCGGGCCTCGGGCAGGAGCGGGGTTCCGCACCACGGGCAGCTCTCGACCTGGAACTGGTTCGCCTCCTCAGGTCGTGCGGCCTTGTGAAGGCGGTCGAGTGCAGCCTTCGCGTCACGCCGGTTCCCGGGCGTCACTTCGTTGCCGACCCAGAGACCGATGGAGAAGGGAGGCATTCCCTTGGTCCGCACGTCCCCAAGAGGACCGGAGCGCCGAAGCAGCTCCATCGCGCATACGAGCGACGCTGCGCGCTGGAACTGCTGTGCAGTGAGCAGCCGCAGCGTGTATCGGGTCAGGACAGCAGTGCCTGCGCCAGCAGGACCGTGGACCAGGCGCCGCCGGAAGATCTCGACAGCCGCAAGCCCGAGATATGCCTCGGTCTTGCCGCCGCCGGTCGGAAACCAGATCAGGTCGACGAGCTCGCGGTCGTCGTGCCCCGGCTCGACGGTCGATACGAGCGAGACGAGCAGGAAGCCGAGCTGGAACGGTCTCCATGAAGGCTCCGAGGGTCCGTCGCCCCGGTTGACCGACGCCTGCGATATCTGCAGACGCATCGCGGTCATCCCCAGCGAGAAGGCGGTGCGCAGGGTTCCCGAGCCGTCGGCGCGCAACAGGTCGACGCCTTGCCGCATTCGGGTGAGCGCAGTTTCCGACCGCCCGACGATCCGGGACGCTACCTCCGCGTCGGTGTCGAAAGAGTCGACCCTTGACCGTTCACCGGCGACCCAGGCGGCAAACGCATCGACGAATGCGTCCAGGGAACGCAGAACTATTTCAGGGTCGGCGTCGACCCGGGCGAGGTGCTCCAGTCGGAGTGCCTCCCCCTCTGGTGTACCGGGACCGAACGCCGTCGTCTCGACATCCGGCACGACGAAGGACGGGACCGGCTCCAACCACACAGCGATGCAGGTGCCCGCATCGAGGGCCCAGTTGGCCGCCATCCCGTGACCGACGGCGTAGACACGGCGATTCCGGTAGCGCAGTCGCAGTTCTGCCGACTCGTCGTCCAGGTCAAGACCCCGAGTCGTGTCGTACTCATGGATCGCGCCGCCCTCGGCGGGCACGACGCTCAACGCGACCTGGTAGAGCATGCTCGCCGCGTCCAGGCGGGCGTCACCCGTCGCGTCCGTCAGGAGCCGGACATGGACAGTGACCAGCCATCGTTCGCCGAGGGGGCGCCAGCGCGAGCCGATCTCGACCGGGAGCTCGCCGGCGCTGAGCTGCCGGAACCTCTCGTTCTCGGACAGGACGACGTCGTCGAGCCTGAACGCCTGCCGTTGCCAGGACGGGGGTCCGTCGTCGTCCACGGGAGCGTAGGTCGCTCCCCGCAGCGTAGCGACGACGGACGGCAGGTCCGTGACGAAGGAGACAGCGACCGACGAGGGCCTCCAGTCCTCCGCGATCGGCGGACCGGCACCGTCCTCCTCGACGTCACCGGTCGAGGCGATGTCTGCCTCGACGTCGACGTCCTCAGGTACGGCCGCCGCACCACCCTCGTCGCCGGCAACCGGTGCGACGTCCCGAGGGAACAGCATGCCCACGGCGTACTGCCTGCTGGGCAGGTTGTTGGAGACCACCTCGTCGTCGCCGGAGTCCGGCCCCACATAGGCGGACCGAAAGTGTCCGAGTGCGAGCTCCTGTGCGCGTGTCAGTGTCATCGGCTCTCCACCCCGTGTCGGACGAGCTGCTGAAGAGCGCGTCGCTCGGTCTGGGACGCCACCACGTGCAGCGAGACTCGAGCACGCGTGACGGCGACGTAGAACGCCGAGACGGTGGCTTCGTCGAATACCTCGGGGAGTGCACAGACGATTACGTGCTCGGCCTCGAGTCCCTTCGCCCACCGTGGGCTCGTCACGGTGAACCCGGCTTCGGTCGTGCAGGGTTCACCTGTCTCGCCGACCGCGATGATCCAGATGTCCTGCCTGCGCGTCCCGAGGTCGACGAGCTCCTGGGCGACAGCTTCCGCCTGAGGCACTCCGGCGGCCCCTTCAGGAGTGTGCCAGGAGACCTTCTCGCCGTGAACGATCCCTGGGTCCCCCACGTCTGCGCCCAGGTACTCCTGGACCACGTGCACAATGGCGCGGGTGTTGCGGACGTTGAGGCCGAGGTCCACCGAGATCGCCTCGTCAGCGATCAGTTCGGCGACGTCCGTGTCATAGGCGCCGTCGACATGCGCCTGGTTGTTGGGGTCGAGGAACATCCGCCACCGGCCGGCGCCACGACCACCGACGATCATGGAGTCGATCGTGTCCATTGCGCCGGCGGTCATCATGTCCTGGGCTTCGTCGACGAGGACGACGTCGTACTTCGTGCCGTCAAGCGCGTCGAACGGTACGACGTCGATCCCCTGACCTTCGAGATGCGGGGCAAAGAACGTCGCCAGTGCCGGCGAACGGAACGTGACGAGCACCGACCGCCCCTGGTCGGCCTCCTGCTTTGCCGCCTCGACGAGGACCAAGGACTTCCCGGTGCCGGCGCCACCGAAGACCAAGACGCGCGGGTTCCGTGCGAGCGCCGCCAGGACCCGAGCCTGACCGGCGGTCGCGCGGTTCTGCTCCTCGATCACCGCGCCGCGTTGGGCGTCGAGGACCGGCATTCGTGTGAACTCCCCGAACAGCCTGGCGCGGAGCTCGTCGGTGCGAGCGATCTTCCGACCGTGCGGAGGCGTACGCCTGCCGCTCGCGACGGCATCAAGTGCTGCCGTCGTCCCCACGACGGTCATGTCGTCGCGTGCGAGCCAATGGTCGGGCAACCATCCGACAGCGTGGGGCGGTGCGTCGATGTCCGGGGTCACGACCACGGACTCGTGCGCGAACCACCCGGCACCCTCCTCGGTCAGGATCTCCCGCAGGGCATACATGGCCGAGCGTGCCTGCTCCATCGGTGACGAGGCCAGCCGATGCCAGTCACCCTTGCGGTCGACGCTGTACCAGGTGCCGTCGTGCTTGCGCACTCCGCCGCCCTTGACCTCGACGACGACCACGACCCCACGCCAGAGAATCACGAAGTCGGCCTCAGCCTGCTGCTTGTACGCGTGTGACCGCAGGTTGACCGAGTGGAACGCGACCGCGTTCGGGTCGTCGTCGACATCATGAAGCAGCCGCGCGAACATGCGCTCTGCAGGACTCGCGGAGTGCTTCTCGATATCCGCGAGAGCAGGCACGAGGATCATCCTTGGTGCTCCTCCCAGAGCTCTTCGTAGTCCCGGTAGCCCAGGAAGTCGTTCATCGCTCCCCAGTTGTCCGCGACGTCGACGATGAGACACTCCTCCTTGCCGCCGTTCTCCTTGCCACGGAGCCCGCGGCCTGCCATCTGGATGTATGCACTGGGGCTGAACGTCGGTCGGGCGATGTACAGAGCACGCACACCCGGGGCGTCAAATCCCTGGACGAGCAGATCACAGTTCGCCAGGACCTGGATCTCACCGTCCTGGAACCGCTTGAGGATGTCGCGGCGCTCCTGACGCCCCGTCTGTCCAGAGACAGATGCGGCCCTCACCTTCCGGTATCGGAGGGATGCCGCAAGCACCTGGGCCGAAAGCACGCTCGGGGTAAAGACGAGAATCGGCCAGTCGGGGTCCTGCTCGAGGATGTGCTCCACGAGGACCTTCATGCGCTGCTCGTTTCGACCGATCCGTTCGTAGAGGTTCCGGTCGATCAGGCGCTTCTCCTCCAAGGCGCTCCGCTCGGCACCGCTCAGCTGGATGTCGACGCCCGACGGCAGGACTTCATGCCTCACGTTCGCCAACACGCCGAGCTTGACGAGCTGTCGGTAGGCGTCTGTCTCGAAGGCGGTCAGCCTGTTGCCACCAAAGCGGGCTGCCAGGGCCTTGGTGCCGGCTGTGTCGCCTGCGCTGCCCTTGAACGGAGTCGCCGACAGACCGACCAGCGGACGCTCCCAGCGACGGCCGTCGACGCCGAGCCACTGAAGGAGTGTGGTGTAGCGCGTGGACCCGCCCGCACGGTGCGCCTCGTCGATGAAGACCGCTGCCGGCCTGCTGAGCCACTCATACTCCGGCCGGCCCATGACGGCTTCGACCTTGGCGTCCGTCGCGACGACGACGGAGAACTCGGTGTCGGGCTCGTGGACGGTATTTCGGTCCCAGAGACGGCCGATCGTCAGCGGGCGGTCGTCCCCGAGATACCTCCAGACGGACTGGAAGGTCTGGACTGCCTGCTCGCACAGTTCGGCCGACTGCGCGACCCACAAGATCGTCCCGCTCAGCACCTCGTCGACGAAGAGCTTCAGCACCGTCTCGGTGGCGACGCGCGTCTTGCCTGAGCCAGTCGGCAGCTCGACCATCCCCTTCTGGGCCGGTCCGCCCTCCGAGGGCTGCGTCAGAACAGTTCGAAGGTCCTCACTGATCTTCTTCTGAAAGGGGTGCAGCCGCTTCAGTCGTTCGGCGCCGGGAACAACGAACTCCTCGGGCTGTGGCTGGTTCCGCTGACCCGCGAACTCCGGTCCGAAGCCCATCTTTCGTACCCAGGAAATCGCCGCAGGAGCTCCTGCCCAGGTAGAAGGGACGTCCGTGAATCCCATGTCTCGGAAGTTGTCGGCAAGCATCCTCACGGAGTCCGATCCGTACACGGTGAGAAAGAGCTCGGCGACCGACGTCGCGCCGTCGACCAGGCCCTGAGCTGCAAGGGCAGTCCACAGGCCCGTCGGCAACGCATCGCGAAGGTCGTCCTCCCCGATGTACAGCTCGAGCCGCTCGGCCTCGTCGTCGATGGACTGGGCCTGCTGGCGCGTCAGCTCGAGCTGATGGTTGAGCCCCACCTGAAGGACCCCGCTCATCTGAGCGTTGTCGAGTCCCAGGTCGAAGGCATCGCTGATGTAGGCGAGCATCTGACGTTCGTCGGCGTCGCTCCGGACAAGGAGTTCCGCCCCGTCCAGGTGCCAGTCAAGCGGCTGGTCCTCGACACCGTCCTTCGTCGTGACGCGCTTTGCGATCAGCAGCGTTCTGGCAAGTCGCACTCCTCGGAGACGTGACCCGAACGCTTGGCGCAGTCCCGTGTAGACGTCCAGGACACGTTGACTCTCCTGCTGGCCCTCGATGATCATCGAGAACGAGAAGGCATCCTCGAAGCGCTGGCAGCCGACCACCTCGACCATGTCTTTCACCTGTTCGGCACTCACGCGCAGGTAGGGCCGCTCACGGCCACGAAGGAACTGCTCCTGGTCGTCGCTTGTCGCAAGGAAGACCGTGCCCGGGGCGTGCGGTTCGATCGCCCGCTTGACGCGTGCCGGAATGGTGGATGGCTTCGCACCACCGAGACCGAGACGGCTTGCGGTGAGGACGAACTCGACGAGCACTTCATCTGCTACCCGCGGTGGGAACAGGTCGCTCTCGAGCACCTCCTTCAGCACGGGCGGCGCAACCTCTTCCAGCTCATCCGGCAGCGACAGCACGTCGAGCGCCTGCCGGGGTCCCCGGTAGAGAGGAACCAGCCCGTCGAAACGCAGTAGGGACGGTGCGGCGACGTCGGCCAGCGGTCGGTATCCGCGCGTCGTCCTGAACACACCGGCACGTTCGATCGCCCACCGCGCCGGAGGCGTCACGTCATAGGTCCGGCCGGTGTCGAGATCCTCGCAGATCCAAGGGATCTCTCCCAGGGACAGCAGCGCCGCTGTCCATTCGGCACGAACAGGGTCAGGAGCCCCGGCATCTCGTAGCAGAAAGAGCATCGAGAAAGGACCTGGGCCATCCCCGGGCGTGAACTCGACGTTCTCGACCGCACGCTCGCCGGGACCGCGTCGACCGTTGAGGTCGGCGATCATGGCCTCGCGATACAGGTGCTGGTGGGGCTCGTCCTCGAGCGGGAAGTCCTTGACCGCGTGCTGGACGACACCGAGGCGGTGGGCGACCTCGGGGACGCAGCGGTCACGAGCCAACAGACGCGGCGCAACCACGTCGTCGAGGGACAAGTCGATGTCGAGCACCTGTCGCGGCCAGGCCCACCCACCGTCACGCGTCGGCACCTTCACAGGGGATGTTGATGCGTTGACAGCCTTCGTCGCGACAACCGGGTGGACGTCGAGGACTGCTTCCCAGAGCCTCGTCAGGTCCGCGTGATCGGCGTCGACCGGCAGCTGCGCGAGACGCGCGTTGAGGATCGCCTCCGGATCGAGGTCTCGAAAGCCACGCTCGCGAAGGAGATCCTCGATCGTCTTGGCACCGAGACGCTCCTGCAGGAAGTCGCTCTCGACGAAGACCGCGTTCTCGATCTCGATATCGTCGACCCTGTGGAGGAACACAAGATTGCGGTCCTCGAGGGCTCGCATCCCGTCCGAGGTCGGAATGACCTTTGCCTTGGCGATGTCGTCGACCTTGGGGTTGTTGAGGACGGTCCTCAACGCGTTCGCCGCGGACTGTGGATCGCTCCCGTCAGCCCACTCACGGAGCCACGAGAGGTGCCCGCGCTTGGCCAGCCCGGCCAACGCGGCCTGTCGGTCCCTCCTCCTGGGGTCGACGAGCGACATGCTGTCGGCGATGAAGAGGTCCTGGAGTCGAGCAGGTCGGGTGCGGTTGGAGTAGCAGCGCCAGTGAGGCACGTCGTCGCCAGTGTTCGGCGAGAGTGCCCAGGCGCGGTGCACCTCGGACTCGAACTGGACCGCGAAGTCGAGGGGGCGCAGGGACGAGCCGTTGCGAAGGATGCCGTTGGCGTCCGGGATGAGCTCACCCGCCGACGCGATCTGCGGAACGTGCGTCGTCAGCAGGTCGTCGCCGAAACCATGGCTCTCGCGGCCACGCGCTGGCAGATAGTCAAGGTGCGCCGCGGGATCCTCGACGCTCGTCACCAGCGGCATCAAGTCGACGAACATCGACGCCACCGTCTGCAGGATCTCCCTGTTGTAGTCGTTCCGAAGCAGCGTGGTCCGATCGTCGTTCACGCTCCAGGGCGCGTTGAAGAGAGCAGAGGCCGACGTCGTGTCCTGCAACGGGAAGTAGGACCAGAACTGACCGATCTTGAGCCGATTCTGGTCCACGGGGACGGCCACAGTGACCTTGACCTCGGACCGGGACACAGCTTCGCCGACCTGCCTCCGCGCCTCGTTCGACGGCGCATGCATACGGCTCGAGACGATCCACTCATCACCTTCGATGTCGTTCTCCGGCCGCTCGATCCGGAACAGCCCGCTCCCCAGATCCCGTGAGACGTGACTCGTCTCATACGGCTCCGAGCCAAGCACTCGGAGACGCACCTCCCGGACGGCACCGACGAAGAGCAGGAACTCCGACCGAAAGTTCTCGATCTCGGCGCGGAGACGATCAAGGTTGGTCGCATCCGGGAGCTTGACGATCGTCGATGCCCAGACACCAAGCTCCGCGAGGATGGGGTCGTCGTCGAATGCAGCCCCCGCATCGACGCCTGTCGCAGTGCGGAGCACGGGGTACCGCTTGGAGGCCGCGACATCCGCCAGTTCCCGCGTCGCATGCTCCGAACCGAACTCGAAGGAGATCGTCCGGCTGAAGACCTGGGGCGTCCGGCTCACCGCAAGAACCGACTTGAACCCGAGTCCGAATCGCCCGATCTCGTCGCCGCGCTTGCCGCTCAGATGTGCCATCGTGACGGCGGTCAGACCCGAGGCAGAGAACGGACGACCGGCATTCGCACAGTAGAGCGCACGCCTCACCGGATCCAGGATGATCTCTACCCGGCCCGCGTTCGGGTCCTCGGCGCCAGCTGTCCCGGCGAGAGCGTCGGCCGCGTTCTGTACCAGTTCCAGGAGCGTCCGGTTGGCATACCCACCGGTGCGGATCGACTCCTCGTGATTGGCATGCTCGGAGATCAGGTCCGGATGGGCTCTGTAGGACTGGATCGTCCGGTCGAACTGATTGTCGACCTCGCGAACAAGAGCCGCATCGGGCTGCCATGCCTGTCGATCAAACGCCACCGCTGTGTGCTCCTCAATTCTTCGGGCGACGGGCAGGAGCACAGACGGCACCACGGCGAACGTCCCGCACCGCGGACTACCTGGCGACGTCAGCCAACCCGTGCTGACTACATCAGGAACGTTAACAGGGGAAACCGTGACAAAACGTCGGTTGCGCGGGTGAATTCCCTGACCACGCGCTGGTTCTGCAGTTCAGTCTGATGGCCGTGGCCGTGGCCGTGGCCGTGTGCGGGTATAGCGGAGGAGCTCGCCGGTCGCACAACCGAGGTCGTGGCCTCGACAGTCGGCTTTCGGGTGGCACGCCCTTTATTGACGCTTCATCCCGCTCCTACTGCCCGAAGCAGGGCTTCCGCAGTAGCACTACCCCGACCCACTAGCAGATCTCACTAGCCTGCGAGACCCCGACCTCGTACACCAAACGCACGGCAGGCTTCCTCTCTCCCAGACAGACGCACCCGAGCCACGTGCAGAGGAAATCGCCTTCCCAAGCCAGCTGACCTCGCCCCGCATCGCACTGGCGCTGACGGCGACCGATCCACTGATCCCATGCCGGCACTAGACCCCGCCATGAATTCCGCCAGGCTGAACGAGCCGCTCGAGAAGCCGCTGGGTCTCCGGATCGACCGAGTGCACGATGGTTCCGGCCATGCCTCGCGTCAGGAGCACCTTGTAGACATTGCGCACAAGCGCGTCGAAGTCCTCGTCACTCACCTGCTTGCGGGACCGGAAGGCCGGGTCCTTGTTCTCGTCTCGGAGTGCCACCCAGCGGTCGGTCCGCCATACCAGGTCCGGGCCGAGGATCACCCCGTTCCAGTCGTACTCGAACCCCTGGGCTGTGTAGATGCAGCCCACCTGGCCAAAGCCGCCCTCTTCCGTGGCCCAGAGGAATGACGGTGGCGCGTCGCCGACACGCCGTTCGTCCTTGACGTTCCACGGGCGAGCCCAGTCGCCGACCACCACGTCGGGCACGAGGGTGCTGTCGGGCAAAGGGTCGCTCCAGCGCCACGCGTATCCGGCTGTCATGCGGGCACCGAGCCCGCGCTCGAGGTGTCGCTCGAGGCCCACCTCGAGCTCTCGCGGCGAGGCAGCTGTCCGCAACTCGAACCGGTCGTCCCCTTGCCAAGCAACGGGTCCTCCGTCCACCAGGCCGAGGAGCCGGAGGACCCAGTCGATGTAGAGCTCGCTGCCGCCCGCACGGAACTGGTCCTCGAGGGTCACGTGCTCCACGCGAATGCCCTGCTTCTCGGCAGCAGTAGTGATCGACTCCACGGTGCCGCTCTCGCCGGGCCGGACCACCTGATGCTCGTCGAGCAAGAAGACCGGCACCCTCGCGGCATCCAGCAGTTCTTCGATCTGCGGGCGCGCACGGTCACGCATCGCCTTGGGGGTGAAGCGGTTCACCGACTTGTCCCGGATCCGGTGCGCCTCATCCAGGACGAGGACATCCAGTTCGTTCTGCTCGGCCGCCATGAAGCTGTTGAAGTACATGAACAGGCGCTGGGTCGCGGTCGACCCCTTGCCGGCGACCCGCCGCAGGGTCTTCGTGAAGCTCTGGGATCCCGTGGCGTGCAGGACGGACCGCCCCTCCCTCGCGAGCTCCCCGAGCAGCGACAGCGCAACGACGCTCTTGCCGGTGCCGGGGCCTCCGGACACGACGACGGCCGTCTTCGTGTTCTGTCGGGCCGCGCGGGCAACCGCACTACGCACGAGCTCGAAAGCGACCTTCTGGTCGTCGAGCAGCGTGAACTGCTCGCGCCGCCTCACCTCGTCCGCTGCCACGGCGAGGAGCTGCTTCGAGGGGCGGACGGCCGACTTCAGGAGCCGGTCCGCGGCAACAGCACCACTGCTGGGAGCAAGTCGGGACTGGAGGAACTCGATCCACTGTCCACGAGAGCTGGATGTGAAGACCGGCGACGCGGCCGCCACCGGCGCGTCGACGAGGTCCGCGACCTCGGTCCGATGCGCGTTGTGCAGGTAGGCCACGCCCGTGATGCGGTTCGGCTCGTCGTGGAGCGCTGCGGTGAAGTCACGGATGAAGTCCACATATCCCGCGACCTGCACACTCGGGTGCAGGTGCTCGCGCCGAGGTGAGCCCTCGACGTGGACGAGACCCTCGGCCTCGTCGTGAATCCGGGCTCGCGACCACTGTTTGAGCTCCACGACGACATAGGACTCGGTCCGCAGCGTGGGGTGCCAGCCCGCGAGGACCACGTCTGCGCGCCGCGAGGTGTAGGGCAATCGGTACTCGAGGAGGACTTCGACCTCCTCCAGGCCCGCGTCGACCAGGTCCCGTGCGATCACCGGCAACGATCGCGTCCAGGATCGCCGTTCACTCACCCCGGGAAGCCCCAGGCCTTGGGAGACAAGCCATTCCTCGAGATGCTTCTCCACCAACGAGACATCGGACCTCGCCATATCAGCGAGGGCACGAGCGGAGTAACGGACGGGTCCGGACACGAAGGCTCCTGGGCAGCACGAGGTTTCGTGCGGCGGGGAGCATGTCCGTGTCGGAAGCTCGTCGGTACCGCTTAACGTCCGAGATGCTACGGCCTACCTGGGACAACGTGCTGCAGGCGCGGAGGCGCTGCGCGACTTCCGCCGTCCGAGCGTGTTCCGTTCCGGCGAGTCTTCGCCACAATGGCCCGCATGCCGCCCAGCCCTGCGCCACGCACCCCGGCAGCCCGACGGCCGGTACCCGCCGCCGCGGTCGCCGTCATGGCCGCTCTCGCCCTCGCGGCCTGCTCCTCCGGCACGACACCCGCACCGGACGACGCCGCACCCGCGGCATCCCCACCGACCACGTCGGCGGCCTCCCCCACACCGAGCACCCCGTCGCCCGAGCCGTCAGCGGAACCGTCCTCGACGCCGTCGGGCACCCCCACGCCCACCGAACCCGAGCGCCCGACGTTCGACCCCCGTACCGAGCGCGCTCTGCAGACGATCGCCGCGATGGAGACGACCTTCGGCGCGGGCGCCTTCAAGGTCGAGGGCAACGGGGACGGCGCGGAGTGGAAGCTGGAGCTCGCCCAGGGCGACGATCGGCTGAAGGTGAAGGCGGAGGCGGACACCACCGGCGTCGCTCCGACGGACACGAAGCGCGACGATCTCGACGACGACGACCGCGCGGCCCTCGGCAGCGCACGGGTCAGCCTCAGCCAGGCGATCGTGCGCGTCGTCGAGTCGTCCGGCGGCGTGCTGGACGAGGCCGAGCTCGAGGAGGACGACGGCACCGCTCTGTGGAAGGTGTCCGTGCGCCTCGGCGACGACGACGTGGACTACCGCGTCGACGTCACCACCGGCGCCGTCTGGCGTGACGACTGACGGCCGTCATTGCCAGGGGCCACCACCGCCCCGGCGTCACTTCACCGAGACCTCGACACCGCCGGAGAAGGCCGAGTCGTGGAGCTCCAACGTCGCGGGCTTGGCGTCCTTCGGCATGTCGAAGACGACGATGCCGTCCACGGTGTTGCCGGGGTTGATCTCGTTGAGGAAGCTGTTCGAGTCGTCGAGGTAGATCGCCGCCTCGGAGTCCGCCGAGTGGGTGCGGCCCTCGGTGTCGACGAGCTTCTGCGAGCTGCCGTCGAAGTACTGCGCCTCGTCGCCGATGTTCTCCACCGACATGTGGACGAGCACGAACTTCCCCTGCGCCTCGGTGTTCAGGTACTCGTTGCCGATCTTCTCGACGCCGCGCTCGAGCTCGGTCACCGTGAACTCGAACTTGCCGTCCCGGACCGGGTCCCCGACCCCCGCCGGCTTCACGTCCGCGTCGGCCTGCTCCTCGGCACCCGCCTCGTCGCCCGCGGCGTCGTCGACACCGTCCGTCGTCTCCTGGTCCTCCGCGGGAGCGTCCTCCTGGGTGCCGCTGTCCTCGGAGGAAACCTCGGCCGTCGTGCCGGCAACCGCCGGATCCTCCTCGCCACCGCCGCTGACGGCACTGCCGACGATCGCGAGGCCGACCAGCACGCCGAGGCCCGTCAGGACCTTGTGACGGGCGAACCAGCTCTTCCGGGGCGCCTCCGCCCCGGGCTGCGCGGGGGACTGCTGCGGAGGGACAGGCTGCTGCGCGGGCTGCGGGGACCACTCGGGGTGCTGCTGCTGGTCGGACATGATCGCTCCTTGGTCGGGCGGTGATCGAACGAGATCGATCCTCGGTCCGGACGGTCCCCGCACGGATCCCCCGGGCGGTCGGACCCGGCGACCCGATCGGGGGACCCTCGGGCCTCCCGGCCGACCCGATCGGGTGACGCCCGGCGTCGGTGGCGGGCCGTACGCTGCCGGGCATGTACCCGCCGTCGTCGAGTCCCGCCGAACCACCCCACGGGCCGGCCTCCGGGTCCTTCGGCGAACACGGCTCCAGGGACCCCGGCACCGCGTACGCCGCCGCGCCTCCCGGCCCGTACCCCGTGCCGCCCTCCCCGACCTCGTACCCCGGCGTGGCGCCGCACCCGTACCAGCAGCACGGTCCGTACGCCGTCGCCCCGTACCCGACGACGGTCGCCGCCCCCTGGCAGCCCGGACGCCGTCGTCGGCCCTGGAGCACCTGGGGTTCGATCGGCGCCGTCACCGTCACCTGGTTCTGCGCCGTGACCGGTGCGGCCATGGACTCACCCGCCGTGGCCACGACCACGCAGAGCGCCCTGTTCCTCCTGTGGATCGTCGTCGCGTCCGGCGTGGCGGCGGCCGTGTGGTGGAGAGCCACGTATCCGGTCGCGGTCTGCCTCGCCACCGCCGCGGTCGGGATCGTGAGCCCGCTCGGCGCGGTGGCCCCGCTGCTCGCGCTGCCGTGGGTGGTGGCACGCACCGACCTGCGGCGCAGCCTGATCTGCACCGGGGCGACGGCGCTCGCGCTGGTCTCGGCGTTCTGGCGTGACGGCTCGCGCGAGGGCGAGAACGTCATCTTCTCCACGGCCCCGGACCCCGGCGGCGCCGTCGCGTACATGACCCCGCTCGGCTACGTGATCCTGGGAGTGCTCGCCCTCGGGCTCGCCGTCGGCGTCGGGATGCTGCGCCGCGTCGCCACCCGGGCCGACGCCGACGCGGACGCCGCCCGTTCGGCGGCGACCGCCGAGTCCCGGCGCGCCGACACCCTGGAGCAGCAGTCGGAGTCGTTGCGCACCGAGCTCTCCCGCCAGGAGGAGCGCGACCTCATCGCCCGCGAGATGCACGACACGGTCGCCCACCAGCTCTCGCTCATGTCGCTGCAGGCCTCCGCCCTCGAGGTGTCCTCGGGCGACGCCCAGACAGGGGACGCCGCCCGGTCGATGCGGAGCTCGGCCCACCGGGCGCTGGAGGAGATGCGCACGCTCATCACCTCGCTGCGCGAGGGCGCCGAGGACTACGCCGGACGCGACTGGACGCTGAACGACCTGGCGGACCTGCTCGACGGGGCGGGCTCGCGCGGGGTGGACCTGGTCGCCACGGTGTTCGTGAGCGACGGCGACGCCGCACCGCCGACCCTGACCCGCAGCGTCTACCGCGTGGTGCAGGAGTCGCTGACCAACGCGGCGAAGCACGCGCCCGGCACACGGGTCGCGGTCAACGTCCGGGCCCGGCCGGGCGACGGCGTCGACGTCACCGTGCGCAACCCGGCGACGGCCGGGGACACCCAGGTGCCGGGCGGCGGATCCGGGCTGCGCGGGATGCGCGAGCGGTGCGAGGCGCTCGGGGGCACCTTCGACGCCGGCCGCCAGGACGACGGGTCGTTCCTCGTACGGGCGCACCTGCCCTGGTCGCCCGCCACTGCCCACTGACCGCGAGCGCTGCCGACCCACGACCGCTGTCGCAGGTGAGCAGTAACGTCGCCCTCGTGACACGGGTGATGGTCGTCGACGACGACACGATGGTGCGGCAGTTCCTCCGGCAGATCCTGACCGCGCGGGGACTGGACGTCGTCGCCGAGGCCGCGGACGGTGACGAGGTCGTCACCGGCGTCCAGGCCCACCACCCCGACGTGGTGCTGATGGACCTGCGCATGGCCCGGACGGACGGCGTCCGCGCCACCGCCGCCGTCGCGGCCCTGCCCGATCCGCCCGGCGTCGTCGCGATGACGTCGTTCGACACCGAGTCGGCCATCCTGGACGCCGTGCACGCCGGTGCCGCGGGGTTCCTCGCCAAGGACTCCGGCCCCGACGAGCTGGTCGCTGCCGTCGAGGCCGTCGCCGCCGGGGAGGGTGCCCTCTCCCCGCGCGCGGCACGGGTCGTGATGGACCAGGTGGCGGCGACCCCGACGGCGCGCGGCCGGGAGGAGGCCCGCGCGGCCCTCGCCCGGCTCACCGACCGCGAGCGGGAGATCGCCCACGGCGTCGCGGAGGGACTGACCAACGCCGAGATCGCCGGCCGCCTCTATCTCGGCGCCGCGACGGTCAAGACCCACCTCGGCAACGCGTGCCAGAAGCTGGGGGTCAACCGCGTGCGGCTGGCGCTGCTCGTGGACCGCGCTGCCTGACCGTGCGCCACCATGGACCCGTGGACGACGCGACCCGCTGCCCCTGCCTGTCCGGCCTGCCCTACGGCGAGTGCTGCGGCCCGCTGCACCGCGGCGAACGCCCCGCACCGACCGCCGAGGCCCTGATGCGCTCGCGCTACAGCGCGTTCGCCGTCGAGGACACCGCCTACCTGGGCGCGACCTGGCACCCGAGCACCCGCCCGGCAGAGCTCGACCTCGTCCCGGGGCGCCGCTGGCGCCGCCTCGACATCCTCGCCACCGACGCGGGCGGGCCGTTCGACGACGCCGGCACGGTCGAGTTCGTCGCCATGTTCCGGGACGACGACGGCACCCGCGGCCGGCTGCACGAGCTCAGCCGGTTCGTGCGCGAGGACGGGGCGTGGCGGTACGTGGACGGCGACGTCCGGCCCTGACGCGTCCCGTCCGTCGTCCGCCCACGGCGAACCCGGAAATTGAGTCGGGGTGACTCAAGTTGTACCTCTCGGAACCACCCACGAGAGGAGCCCCCTGATGACTGTCACCCTGACCCGCACCCCGCTGACCGACGCCCTGTTCGGCGACCTGCGGACCACCCGCCCGGCCACCACGCCGGACGCCAAGCCTGCCGCGGACGTCTACCGCGACGGCGAGGACCTCGTCGCCCGCCTCGACCTGCCCGGGATCGACCCGGCCGAGGACGTCACCGTCGAGATCGAGGGCCGCAAGCTCGTCGTCCACGGCGAGCGCAAGGACCAGCGCGGCGAGGAGTCCGAGGGCCGTCGCGTCTCGGAGGTGCGCTTCGGCGCCTTCCGCCGCGTCGTCACGCTGCCGAAGGCCGTCGAGGCCGACGCTGTCACCGCGTCCTACGACGCCGGTGTGCTGACGGTGACCGTCGCCGGCGTCTTCGCCGGCACGACGCCGCGACGCATCGAGGTCACCACCGCGGCCTGACCGCCCGCCCCGCACCGGGGCGACGCAACCTGACGGCGCCCGACCACCCGGTCGGGCGCCGTCGTCATGTCCGCGGCGAGCGCGCCGCGGCCTGCACCGATGAGTTCGTGGCCACCCCGAGGTCGGACCGCACAGGCATCCCCACGCCTGTGGCCGACCCGACCGAAGGAGCAGGGCATGAGCGACCGCAACACCCTCTGGACGGCCGTGCACGAGGAACGGCGCCGGCTCGCCGACGACCTCGCGCAGATCTCCGCGGACCAGTGGGACGTGCCGTCGCTGTGCCCCGGCTGGACGGTGCACGACGTGCTGGCGCACCTCGTCGACTCGGCGTCGACGACCCGCTGGGGGTTCGTGCGTCAGATGTTCGCCGCCCGCGGCGACTTCGACCGCGCCAACGAGGCCGGGATCGAGCGGCACCGGGCTGCCGACCCGCGGCAGACCCTGGAGGCCTTCCGCGCCGTCACCGACCTGACCAGCACGCCGCCCGGCCCCCTGGCCACCCGACTGGTCGAGGCGTACGTGCACGGCGAGGACGTCCGACGCCCCCTGGGGATCGAGGCCGCCTATCCCCCGGAGCACGTGGCGACGGCTCTGGAGTACATGACCCGCACCGGCGCGACGTTCGGCGGCGGCCGGGAACGCGTCGCCGGGCTGTGCCTGCGCCCTGTGGATACCGACCACCACCTCGGCGAGGGCGCCGCCGTCCGCGGCAGCGCCATCTCGCTGCTCCTGGCGGCTTCGGGACGGCCTGTGGACGCCGCCGAGCTGTCCGGAGCGGGCGCCCCCACGTTGACCGCACGGCTCGGGTAGGCGACGCCGCCCCTCGTCGAGCCTCCGGATGTCCCCGGGCGCCGGAGCGGGCACCATGGACCCGCCCACCGACTGGAGGTCCGATGCCCCGCCCCGTCCACCGACGCGACGACGTCCGCCCGGAGGAGGCCGACCACGACTACCTGCCCGGCCTGCCCCAGCGCTGGCTCCTGCCCTGGTACGACCTCGTCGCCCGGGTCCGGGGCGTGCACCGGATGTACCGGCGCACCGTCGAGATCGCCGGCGTGGTCGACGACGCCCACGTGCTCGACGTCGGCTGCGGCACCGGCAACCTCAGCCGTGAGGTGCTGCGCGCCGCCCCTGAGGCGACCGTGACCGGCCTGGACCCCGACGGCGACGCCCTGCGCCGCGCGGCCCGCAAGCTGCGCCGCGGCGACTCCGGCGAGGTCACCCTGATCCGCGGGTTCGCGCACCGCCTGCCGGTGCCGGACGCCAGCCAGGACCACGTCGTCTCCTCGCTCGCGCTGCACCACGTGCCCCTCGAGGAGAAGCAGCAGCTCGCCGCCGAGATCCTGCGCGTCCTGCGGCGCGGCGGGCGGGTGACGATCGCGGACTTCGCCGGCGACCACGCCGCCGGTCACGGGGACGACGGCGGCACCCCGGAGGGGCAGCACGGCCACGCCCACCGCACCGGACGCGGCCACCGCCACGGCCGCGGTCACCAGGGTCACGGCGGTGCCGAGCACCAGCCCGGCCACGGCCCCGGCAGCACCGCCTACGACGCGGACAACGCCGACGGTGGCATCGAGAAGCTCCTCACCGAGGCAGGTCTCCGGGACGCCTGCGCCGTGGAGCGCATGCCCCTGCTCGGCGACTCCGTGGTGTTCGTGCAGGCCCAGCGAGCCTGAGTCGACTTCACCCCGCTCCCCGTCGGCGAGTGCTCGGGACCCGGCAAAGAGTGGGTTCCGTCGCGTCCCGCCCCGGAGAGGAACCCTCATGTCGATCCACCGACGCCTCGTCGCCGTCACCGCCACCTGCCTCGTCGCCCTCGGGCTGACGGCCCTCCCGGCGCACGCCGACGGCGTCGTCGTCACCGAGTCCGACGGCGTCTTCCAGGCCGACGGCACCTACCAGGCCTCCTCCACGTGGGCACCGGGGAACACGGCGACGCTGTCGGCGTCCTGCTCGCCCGACGGCGACGCCACCGTGGCGGTGCGGTTCGACGCCACCGACGAGGGCGTCAACATGTTCGACTTCTTCCCGACCCTGGAGGTCTGGGGCCTGAGCGACTCCGGGTTCATCCCCGCCGGCACGCTCGGAGGGTCCGCCGCGATGCGCGTCGTCTCCGGCGAGAAGAACACCAAGGCCACCACGGCCTCGTTCTTCGTCGCCACGAGCGGAGACCTCGTCATCTATCCCGTCACCTTCGAGGTCCCGCACCTGAACTGCCCCAGCGGCAAGGCCGCGATCCCGGCCGACGGCGAGTAGTCCCGACCCGGGAGCCGAGCGGCAACTTCACCCGGGGGAGCCGTGGCGAGCGTCCGGAGGCGGGCGCACAGTGGGCCGGAGAAGCCCGCGTCACCGGCGACGCGGCGACGCCCTTGTCCCCGGCCCCCGGGCCGCACCGACGCACCCGCGGTGGGCACCGCGGCGAGCGCCCCCGTCGCGCCACCCGGCCGCGACCTCGTCGTCCTGCCTCCCAGGAGCCCACCATGAAGCGCGTTCTCTCCGTGAGCGCGGCCGCCGTGGCCGCGCTCGTCCTCACCGCGAGCCCGGCGCTCGCGGACAGCCACGTGCCGTCGGACACGATCGCCGACGGTCTGATCACCCCGCTCAGCCTCGCCGCCGGCCCGCACGGCACCACGTTCGTCAGCCAGAACTTCGTCGGCCTGCTCACCGCCGTCGACGAGGACGGCAGCACGATGGACCTCTACAGCTCCGGCGGCGCGGAGGTCGGTGGTGTCAGCTACCGCAACCGCACGGTCACGTTCACCCAGACCGGTGAGACACAGACGGTCATGACGCAGCGGCTGAACAGCAAGGGCGGTCCGGCCGGAGACCCGAAGGTGCTCGCCGACGTCGGCGCCTACGAGGAGTCCGAGAACCCCGACGGCGGGGTGGTCTACGGTTTCCGCGACACGCCGGAAGACTGCGTCGCGCTGCTGCCGCCCGACTTCCCGGGCCGGTACACGGGGATCGTGGACTCGCACCCGTACTCGACGACGACCCGGGGAGCCACGACCTACCTGGCCGACGCCGGGGCGAACGCGATCCTGGGGATCAGCCGCCAGGGGGACATCCGCACGGTGGCGGTGCTCCCGCCGATGCCGACGACCCTGACCGAGGAGATCGTCGAGGCGCAGGGCCTGCCGGACTGCTTCGTCGGCGAGACCTACTGGTTCGAGCCGGTCCCGACGGACGTCGAGTTCGGCCCGCGAGGGGTGCTGTACGTGTCCCTGCTGCCGGGCGGCCCGGAGGACGACTCGCTGGGCGCTCGCGGCGCCGTCGTCACGGTCAACCCGCGCACCGGCGCCGTCGCGCTGGTCGCCTCCGGCTTCTTCGGGGCGACCGGTGTCTCGGTGGACGGCCAGGGCACGGTGTACGTCGCCGAGATGTTCGGCGGGCAGATCACCATGGTCGAGCGGGACGGCACGAGGTCGGCCCTGGACACGGTCCCGCTGCCGGGCGACGTGGACGTCACCCAGCACGGCCTGCTCGCGACGGTCAACGTGCTGCCGGGCGACGGGGTCCCGCCCGACGGGCAGCTCGTGAAGTACACCTTCACGCCCGGCCTGCAGTGAACGTCGTCCCGGGTGCCCGGCCCGTCACCGGCCGGGCACCCGGGACAGGCGCGTCAGCGGGCGGTGATCCAGTAGCGACGCTTCGGCACGCCGTACGGGACGGGGCGGACGTCCTCGAGGACGCCGCCGCACGCCTCGATGACCTTCGCCGACCCGCGGTTGTCGTCGTCGCAGGTCACCAGCACCTCCTCGACGCCGAGGCCGGCCAGCCGCTCCACGGAGAGCCGCAGCATCTCGGTGGCGTACCCGCGACGACGGTGCTCCGGGGCCACGCCGTAGCCGACGTGCCCACCGATGTCGTGCAGGAACGGGGTCAGGGAGTGCCGGATCGAGACGCGACCGACCACTTCCCCGTCGACCTCGGCGACGAGGAAGTCCGCGCGCACGCGGCCCCGGGGCAGGTCCGTCCCGGCCGCCTCGCGCGCGATCTCGGCGAGGATCTCGTCCCACGTGCCCTCGGCCAGCAGCACGTCGAAGTGCTCGGCGGCCATCTCCGCGTGCATCCGGCGCAGGGCGGCTTCGTCGTCGGGGCGGGGCGGGCGCAGGATCATCGGCACAGGGTCAGTCTGACGGGCGTCGGCCACGGGGTGCACGGCGTTTTTCCGCAGGTGCTCAGGGCACGGACCGCGAAGTGTGAGCGCCCCGGGCACGATGCGTGAGTGCCGGGACAGCGACGTGTGCGGGCCGAGGGCGGTTGCGAATCGCGGGGTGTCGGCGAAGCCGGATTCGCGCCCGCTGAACGTGATGCGATCACGGATGGCGTGAGATTCACGCCATCCGTGACCGCCTCACGCCGTGGTGACGCCGTTCTGTGCGTGCTGACACCCCGTGGCAAGACATCGTCGACCCGACGGCGAGGGCTCGGCGACAGCTCGGCGACGGCCCGCCCTGTGGACAGCAGCGGTAGCTTTCAGCGCGCCGTGCCGCCGTAGTGGGCGGCCAGCCGGCGCATCCCCTCGTCGAGGCTGACGGCGGGACGCCATCGCAGGTCGGCCCAGGTCTCACGCTGGTCGAACCAGTGCGCGGTGGACAGCTGCTCGGCGAGGAACCGTGTCATCGGCGGCTCGTCGTCCCCCGGACGCACCCGCCACACGGCCTCGACCGCGCCGCCCGCGACCCGGGCCAGCCCGGCCGAGACCCGCCACCGTGGCGGCTCCACCCCGGCGGCGCGGCAGATGCCGGTGAGCAGGTCCGCCACGGGACGCGGCTCGCCGTTGGTGATCACGTAGGCGCGGCCGTGCACCGCGGACGGCTGGTCCGCCAGCCGGTCCAGGGCCGCGACGATCCCGTCGGCGGCGTTGTCCAGGTAGGTGGTGTCGATGAGCGCCGCCCCGTGCCCGAGCAGCGGGAGGCGCCCCGACGACGCCCGGTCGATGACCCGCTCCACGAGCTGGGTGTCGCCCGGGCCCCACACGATGTGCGGCCGGACCGCCACGACACGCAGCCCGCGGCCGGCACCCGCCCGGTCCCGTCCCAGGGCCAGCAGCTCGGAGGCGGCCTTGGTCCGCGCGTACTCCCCGCGAGCCCGGTCCGGGTCGGCCGGCCCGGCACCCACGCCGACCAGCGACGTCCCGGTGTGCGCCACCGACGGCGAGGACACCTGCACGAACCGCTGCACACCCGCCCGCTCGGCGGCGTCCAGCAGCGTGCGCGTGCCCTCGACGTTCACCGCGGTGAACTCGGCGGGGTCCCCGGCCAGCGAGACCTTCGCGGCCAGGTGCACGACGGCGTCGACCCCGTCCACGGCGGCGGCCACGGCCGCCCGGTCGGTCACGGACCCGGCCACGTCCTCGGCGCCCGGCACGCCGGACGGGCGACGCTGCAGGGTGCGCACCGTCACGCCCCGGGCGACCAGGGCGCGCGCCACCGCCGACCCCAGCAGCCCGGACGCGCCGGTGACCAGCACCGTCACGGCAGGGTCACCCGGCCGCCCGCCAGGATCCCGGCCGCCCAGTCCGCGAGCCGGGCGCGGTCGATCTTGGAGTTGTGCCGCACGTCCGTGGGCATCTCCGGCGCCAGCAGCACCGCCGCCAGGGGGACCGACGACACCGCGCGCACCGCGGCGTCCAGCCGTTCCGGGGCCCGCCCGGGTCGGGCCGACCCTGCTCCGGGGACCGGTTCGACGACGGCCACGGCCTGCTGCACCCCGGTCGGCCCGACGCCGACGACCGCCGCCCGCCGGACGCCGTCGGCCCGCTCGACCGCCTGCTCCGGGCCGACCGGCGCCAACGGTCCGGCCGGCGTCGTCAGCACGTGCACGAGCCGCCCCTCGATCCACAGCCGCCCGGTAGCGTCCAGGTGGCCGACGTCGCCGGTGCGGTGCCAGTGCCCCGCGGGGGTGTCCCGCTCGGCGGCGACGTCGGTGAGCCAGCGCCGGTCGTAGCGCTCCTTGAGGTGCGGGGCGCTGACCAGCACCTCGCCCAGCACGCCCGGCGCGTCCGACGGCGTGCCGGTGGCCGCGCCGTCGTCGTCCAGGGCGCTGACCAGCACCCGGCCGGCCCCGACGGGCCGCCCCACGCACACGCCCGCGTCCGGGGCGCCGGAGACCTCGCGGATGCCGTCGAGGGTGATGTCGGTGACCAGCAGGCACTCGGTCATCCCGTAGGGGGTGTGCGCCTCGGCGGCCGGCATGAGCGACCGGGCGGCCTCCAGCAGCTCGGCGCTGATCGGCGCGCCGGTGGACAGGAACGTCTGCACGCGGCCGAGCGCCTCCCGGTCCACGGCGGTGAGCCGGTCCGCGGTGTCGACGACGTGCAGGATCGCCGCCGGGGACAGGAACACCATCCGGGCGTCGGCGGCCTTCACGGCGTCGGCGACCGCGCGGGCGGTGAGCGTGCGCGGGGCGGAGACGTCCATGTCCGGTGTCACCGACCGCGTCCCGAGCGCCGGGCCGAGCAGCGCGAAGGGCGCGAACCCCGTGACCAGCCCCGTCTCGGGGCCGACGGCGAAGTGCGTGGCCAGCGCGTCGCGCAGCGCGGACAGCCGACGGTGCGTGTACAGCACACCCTTGGCCGGCCCCGTGGAGCCGGAGGTGAACAGCACCGCCGCGTCGTCGTCCGGCCCGGGCTCGGGCGGCAGATCCGCGCCCTCGCCGGTGCGCGCGACGTCGATCAGCTCGTGCTCCACCCCGAGCACGCGGCGCCGCACCGGGTCCAGGGGGTCGACGGCGATCCGTACCCCCGGCCAGCCCATCGTGCGAGCGGCCGCGAGCGCCGTCGTCTCACCGACGAGGTACTGCGGCCAGGCGCCGCGCTGGGCCCGGGTCAGCCCGCGCACACCCAGCCCGGCGTCGGCCACGACGACCACGGCGCCGATGCGCAGGCACGCGTACACCAGGGCCGTGAGGGTGGGCCCGGGCCGGACCAGCAGGGAGACGCGGTCGCCGCGGCGCACCCCGATCTCGTGCAGCCCGGCGGCGATGCGCCGCACCTGCCGGTCGAGCGCCTGCCAGCTCACGCGGCGACCCGCACCGGTGGTCGTCAGGTCGAGGACGGCCGGCTCGGTGCGCGACGCCGGGTCCGCGGCGCGCTCGTCCAGCCCGGCCCACATCGGCCGAAAGGAGGCGTCAGGCGCCGTTCGGTCGGACGACCCGCGCGCAGATGCGTTCACGGGCCCCAGGGGGCCCTCCACTTCGGGACGGACATCCGCGCGCGGGTCGTCCGACCGAACCGCTCCGGTGCCGGGCGCTTCCGTCCCGAGCTCCGATCCCAACCAACGCAGGACGACCGGCGCGTAGTCGACGTCCTCGGCGATCAGGTGCCCGGCGTCCTCGAACCGGTGCACGCTCGCCTGCGGCAGCCGGTGGACGAGGTCGTCGAGGTAGCGGTCGGAGAACACCGGGTCCCGCGCCCCCCACAGCAGCAGGGCCGGGACGTCGAGCCGGCGCACGCCGTCGGCGATGCGGTCCAGCTCGGGGCGGCTGACGTGCTCCGGCGAGGCGGGGATGTCGGCGACGAACTGCTCGATGCCGGCCCGGTCGTCGGCAGCGCGGTAGGGCAGCCGGTAGGCGTCCGCGACGTCGTGGGCCAGCCGGGGGCGGGCCAGGCCGAGCGTGGTCTCCAGGAACGCCCGGGTGGTCCGGGTGCCCCACCGGTGGACGCCCCGGGCCAGGGCGAGCCGCAGCGGAGCGGGGACCGCGGCCTCGTCGGGCTGGTGCACGGCGGTGTTGAGCAGCACGACGCCGGCGAGCCGGTCGGGGTGGTCGACCGCCCAGCCGAGGGAGACGACACCGCCCCAGTCGTGCCCGAGGGTGACGACCGGACCCGCCAGGTCCAGCTCGGCGGTGAGGGCCGACAGGTCGGCGACACGGTCGGCCAGGGTGCGGCGTCGGCCGGTGCGGGCGGACAGCCCCATCTCGAGCTGGTCGACGGCCACGACGCGCCAGGCGCCCTGCACGCCGTCCGGGTACTCCCCGACCGCCGCGGCCGCCTCGATCGCCCGGTCGGTGGCCGCCTCCAGGAGGTCGCGCCACAGGTAGGACCAGGTGGGGTTGCCGTGCACGGCCAGCACGGTGCCGACCGGCCGGATGCCGTGCGCGGACAGCTCGGCGCCGTTGTCCAGGTAGTGCCAGTCGCCGCGGACGTGGCTGAACCGAGCGAGGCCGGGCAGCCCCGGCGGGACGGTGCTCGCGGGCCGGGGCGTCACCAGGCCAGCTCCAGCATCGCGGTGTTGATGCCGGAGCCGACCCCCATGAGCAGCACCCGGTCGCCGGCGCCGAGGGTCTCCGCCTCCTGGGCGAGCGTGATCGGCACCGAGGCGGGTCCCACGTTGCCGAGGGTGGGATAGGTGGTGGGGACCCGCGCGCGGTCCAGGCCGACGGCCTCGACGATGGCGCGGGTGTGCACCCGGGAGACCTGGTGGGTGACGTAGCGGTCCATGGCCTCCCAGTCCCACTCGGGGATGGCGTCCTTCCAGGCGTCGACGACGAGCTCCAGACCGCCCTCGAGCAGCCCCTCGGCGTCGGTGAACATGCCCTCCGGGCTGCCGATGCACAGGCGGTGGTGCTGGGTGGCGGCACGGGTCACCCCGCCGAGGACCCGGTGCCCCTCGGGGTGGGCGTCGGCCGGGCCGAGCACCGCGGCGGCCGCCCCGGACCCCAGCGTCAGGGAGGCGAACTCCTCCATGAAGCCCTCCCGGCCGCGGTCCTGGGTGAGCAGCCGGTCGACGGTCGTGCGCTGGATGTCGTCGGCGTCCTCGCCGTTGACGATCACGGCGTACCGGATCTGACCCGACTCGATCATGCCCGCGGCGAGCGACATGCCGTTGATGAACCCGAGGCAGGCGTTGGCGACGTCGAAGTTCACCGCCGAGCTCGGCAGCCCGAGACCGTGGTGCAGCCCCACGGCGACCGACGGCTCCAGGTGCTTGCGGGTCACCGAGGTGTTGATGAGCAGGCCGACCTCGTCGGGTTCGACCCCGGCCAGCTCGAGGGCCTCCCGCCCCGCCGCGACGGTGGCGGAGTCCGCGTCCTCCCCGGGAGCCCAGTTGCGCCGCTCCTCGACCCCGGCGACCCGCTCGAGCAGGTTGCTCGGCAGCCGCAGACGCTTCAGGGCGGGCGCCAGGCGTTCCTGGATCGCGGACGACGTCGTGACGAGGGACGGCAGCCGCCGCGTCACGGACAGCAGCGCGACGTCGGCGAACCGGGTGGTGGCGTTTCCAGTCACACGAGCTCCAAGCATCCGGACGCCCGCGCGACGCCGGAACGACGACAAGTCACCGGACCGGCGCGTGACGGTCGGCCGGGGCGTCCCGCAGGACACCCGTTGTTGAGAGTAGGACGGTCGGGCGGCGCCCGCCGTTCCGCCCGGCCGCTGTGTCGCACACCACCGCCGGACGAAACGCCCCAGACCGGGGCGAGTCGGTACGGCGGCGGCCTCCCCGGCCACCCGTAGTCTGGTCGGGTGCCCGAGACACCCGCCGCCCTCCCGCCGTTCGCCTCCGACAACTACGCCGGCACCCACCCGGACGTGCTGGCCGCCGTCGCCGCGGCCAACGACGGGTTCAGCGTCGCGTACGGCGACGACCCGTGGACCGCGCGACTCGACGAGCGCACCGCCGAGGTGTTCGGCCCCGGGGCGCTCGCGTTCCCGCTGACCAACGGGACCGGCGCGAACGTCGTCTCCCTCATGGCGCTGTCCGAGCGGTGGGGCGGCGTCGTCGCCTCCGACCTCGCGCACGCCAACACCGACGAGAACGGCGCCCCCGAACGCGTGGGCGGGCTGAAGATCCTCCCGTGCCCGTCCACGGACGGACGGATCACGCCCGACGACGTCGCCCGCTGGGCCGGGCAGCGCCACGACGTGCACCGCGCCCACCCCGGCGTGCTGACGCTGACGCAGTCGACCGAGCTCGGCACCGTCTACTCCGTCGACGCGACGCGCGCCCTCGTCGAGGCGGCCCACGGGCTCGGCATGGCCGTGCACGTGGACGGCTCCCGGCTCGCCAACGCCGCCGCTTCCCTCGGCTGCTCGTTGGGCGCCCTGACCCGTGACCTCGGGGTGGACGTCCTCTCGTTCGGCGCCGCCAAGAACGGCGGCATGATCGGGGAGGCCGTCGTCGTCCTCGCCCCCGAGGACGCCCCGCAGGTGCCCGGGTCCGGGTACGACGGCGCGGCCCGGCGTCGCGCCGCGGTCGACGCGGTGCCCTACCTGCGCAAGGCCACGATGCAGCTCGTCTCCAAGACCCGCTACGTCTCCGCCCAGCTCCTGGCCCTGCTCGGCGAACCCGGCGAGCCGGTCGACGCCGCGGACGGGTCGGCCGCACCGCTGTGGCACCGCAACGCGGCGCACGCCAACGCGATGGCCCGGCGCCTGCGGGACGGGCTCGGGGCCGCCGACGTGCTCGACGTGACGCCGGGACCGGCCGGGACCGAACCGGACGAGCTCGTGGTGCCCCAGGGGATCCGGGTGACCCGGCCGGTCGAGGCGAACGCCGTCTTCGCCACGCTGCCGCGCGAGGCGGCCGACCGGCTGCGCGAGCGGAGCCGGTTCTACGACTGGGCGGCCGGCGAGACCCCGGACCGCGTCGAGGTGCGGTGGATGTGCTCGTGGGACACCCCGGCCGACGCGGTCGACACCTTCGTCGCGGCCGTCGCCGCCGAGCTGTCCTGACCCGGGACGACGCGCCTCGGGTCGATTCGGCCTCCGGCACCGACCGGGGTTAACGTCGTGCCGACGGGTCGCGACGGTGCGGTCCGGACCGCACACCAGGCCGAGGAGGCGTCATGACCGACGGGGGCACCACCGGACACACCGCCACCGCGTCCACGCACATCGCCGAACCCCCCGAGCGGGTCTGGGCCGAGCTGATGCACCCCGGCGCGCGCTGGATGCTGGGCGCCAACATCGAGACCGACTTCCGCCCGGGCAGCCCCGTCACCTTCGAGGGGCACTTCTTCGGCCGCCAGTTCACCGACAAGGGCCGGATCATCGCCGTCGAGCGCCCCCGGCTGCTGCACTTCACCCACTTCTCCCCGCTCGGCGAGCGGCCGGACGTGCCCGAGAGCTACCACGAGATCCGCATCACGCTGGAGCCCGACGACGGCGGCACCCGCGTCGAGGTGGTCCAGGCGAACATCGACACGGCGGAGCACGCCGCCCGGTCCGAGCAGCACTGGTGCCAGGCGCTGGCGACCCTCGCCCACCGCGACACCGCCCCGACAGCGGGGTCATGACCCCCACCTCCCGGTGGACGACGGCCGTCCTGACGACGGCCGTGCTCGCCCTGGCCGCCTGCACCACGCCCGACACGACCCCCACCCCCAGCGCGGGCCCCTGGGAGTCGAGCGCGGGGCCGACGCCGTCCGGCACGCCGTCCGCGAGCCCCCGACCGAGCCCGTCGCCCACGCCGTCGGCGTCGAGCACGCCCGGTGCCGCGGCGGAGCGCAGGACCGACGCCGACGACCCCCTGGCCGGGATGCCGCTGGAGGAGAAGGTCGGTCAGCTGCTCGTGGTCGGCGCGCCCGTCGCCGAGGGGGGCGTGCACGCCCCCACGCGGACCGCCGTCGTCGACCACCACGTCGGCAACGTGTTCCTGCACGGCCGCAGCGAGGCGGGGCTCGCCGCGACCCGCGAGCTGGTCGACGCCTACCGGGCGCTCGCGCCGTCGTCGGCCCCGCCGATGCTGATGGCGACCGACCAGGAGGGCGGCGCGGTCCAGGTGCTCCGCGGGGCCGGGTTCTCCGAGATCCCGGCGGCCACCCGACAGGCGACCTGGCCGCGCGCACGGCTGGAACGCCTCGCGACCCGCTGGGGCACCGAGCTCGCCGACGCGGGGGTCGACCTCAACCTGGCGCCGGTGATGGACCTCGTCCCGGCCGGCAACCAGCAGGCGAACGCCCCCATCGGCTACTTCTCGCGCAACTACGGCAACACGGCCCGGTCCGTGGTCGACGGGGCCACGGCCTTCTCGGCCGGCATGCAGACGGCCGGGGTCGAGCCGGTGATCAAGCACTTCCCGGGGCTGGGCCGGGTCACCGAGAACACCGACACCACCGCGTCCGTCGTGGACGACACCATCACCGCCGGGTCGAAGGACGTCGAGGTGTTCGCCGCCGGGATCGACGCGGGGGCACGGTTCGTCATGCTGTCCAACGCGGTCTACACACGGATCGACCCGGACCAGCAGGCCACGTTCTCCCCCGCCGTCGTGGCGATCCTGCGCGACGACCTCGCGTTCGACGGCGTCATCATCACCGACGACGTGTCCGCGGCGGCCGCCGTGGACGACGTGGCCCCGGCCGATCGGGCCGTCGCCGCCGTCGAGGCCGGCGTCGACCTCGTGCTGGCCTCCGCCGACCCCTCCGTCGTGCCCGCGATGGCCGACGCCCTGGTGGAGCGGGCCCGCGCGGACGAGGAGTTCGCGACGCGGGTGGACACCGCCGTCGAGCGGGTGCTCGCCGCCAAGGCCGACCTGCCGGACTGACGCGCGCTCAGTCCTCGTCGGCCAGACCCAGGACGTCCAGCGTCCAGGCGTGCTCGAAGGCGATCTCCTCCCAGCGCGCGTAGCGGCCCGAGACGCCGCCGTGGCCGGCGGACATCTCGATCTTCAGCAGCGCCGGGGCGCCGGCGGCCCGCAGCCGGGCCACCCACTTCGCGGGCTCGACGTACAGCACGCGGGTGTCGTGCAACGACGTCACCGCCAGGATGCGCGGGTAGTGGGAGGCGTCGTCGGGCACGTTCTCGTACGGGCTGTACGAGCGCATGTAGGCGTAGACCTCGGGGTCGGCCAGCGGGTTGCCCCACTCCTCCCACTCGACCACCGTCAGCGGCAGCGACGGGTCCAGGATCGAGGTCAGCGCGTCGACGAACGGCACGCCCGCCAGCACGCCGGCGAACAGCTCCGGCGCCAGGTTCGTCACCGCGCCCATGAGCAGCCCGCCGGCGCTGCCGCCGTCGGCCACCATGCGCTCCGGGCTCGTCCACCCGGCGTCGACCAGGTGGCGCGCGCAGGCGACGAAGTCCGTGAACGTGTTGCGCTTGTGCTCCAGCCGCCCGCCCTCGTACCAGGCACGTCCCAGCTCGCCGCCGCCGCGGACGTGGGCCACGGCGAAGACGACGCCCCGGTCCAGCAGCGACAGCCGCGGCACCGAGAAGAACGGGTCGACGCTGATCTCGTAGGCGCCGTAGCCGTACAGCAGCAGCGGCGCCGGGTCCGCACCGGTCCCGGCGGAGTCCAGCGTCACGGCGTCCCGCTTCCACACCAGCGAGATCGGGACACGGGTGCCGTCCTCGGCGGTCGCCCACGCGCGCTGCTGCGCGTAGTCGGTGGGCTCGTAGCCGCCCAGCACCGGCTGCTGGCGGCGCACGAGGCGCTCCCCGGTGGCCAGGTCGACGTCGAGGACCGTGGCCGGCGTGACGAACGACGTGTACTCCACCCGGACCAGCGGCGCCGCGAACTCGGGCGTCTCGCCCGGCGCGGCGGAGAAGAGGGCCTCGGGGAAGTCCAGCTCGCGGGGCGTCCACGGGGCGTCCGGCGCGAGGGTCGCCAGCGTGACGACGGCGACCCGCGGGGTCGCGTCCCGGCGCACGCCCAGCACGACGTGGTCGGCGAACGCGTCCACCGACTCCAGACGGACCCCGGGGTCGTGGGCCACGACGACGGTCGCGTCCGCCGGGTCCAGGCCATCGGCCCCGCCGTCGTCGTGCCCGTCGTGGCGCGGCGGCACGCCCGTGACGACCAGCTCGAAGTTCTGCGCCCCGTCGTTGTGCAGCACCAGCAGGGCGTCGCCCCGGCCGGGCAGGACGGCGTGCTCGACCGTGTACTCGACGCCCTCGCGCCGCCGCCAGACGGGCCGGAACGCGCCGGTCGGGTCGTCGGTCTCGAGCAGCCAGCACTCGCCGGTCATCTTCGAGCCGAGCTCGATCTGCAGGTACTGCTGGGAGCGGGACAGCCCGACCCCCACCCAGAACCGCTCGTCCGGCTCGTGGAAGACCTGGACGTCGTCGGCCACCGGGGTGCCGACCTCGTGCCGCCAGATCGTGCACGGCCGCCACGCGTCGTCGACGGTCGGGTAGAACACGTACCGCCCGTCGGGGGTGATGACGGCTCCCGGGAACGTCCCGTCGATCTCGTCCGGCAGGTCGGTCCCGGTGCTCAGGTCTCGCACCCGCAGCGTGTAGCGCTCGTCGCCGGTGGTGTCGACCGCGTGGACGAGCCGGTCGCCCCGCGGGGCCACCGCGAACGACCCGAGCGAGAAGAAGTCGTGCCCGGCCGCCGCCTCGTTCTGGTCGAGCAGCACCTGCTCGCCGGCGGGCACCTGCCCGGGCTCGAGGACCGGCGGCGTCCAGTCCTCGGGGTCGGTCACCGGCACGCGTGCGTGCACCGGGTACTGCTCGCCCTCGGTGAAGCGCACGTAGTACCAGTGCCCGCCCAGGCGGGTCGGGACCGACAGGTCGGTCTCGAGCGTGCGGTCCTTGATCTCGCCGACGATGCGCTCGCGCAACGGCCGCAGCCCGGCGAGCTGGTCCTGGGTCCAGGAGTTCTCGGCCTCCAGGTGCGCGAGCACCTCGGGGTCCTCCTTGGCGCGCAACCACTCGTAGTCGTCGACGAAGGAGTGGCCGTGGTGGCTCCGGGTGGTGGGTCGGCGGTCGGCGGCCGGCGGGGTGCCGGGCTCGGGCAGGCCTGCGGTGGCGGCGTCGTCGTGCACCCGGCCAGCGTACGGGTCCGGCCGCCGTGTCCCCCGTGCGGACTCTCGCCGGTACGCGCCGCGGACGCCGTGACGGGCGCAGGGCCCGTCAGCATCGCTTGGCCACGGTGGTCGGCACGCCGCACACGGTTGATCACGTCTCGGCAACAGTTTTTCTGCTCCCCGAGGCCGAATCGGCCCGTCGTGGCGGTTCTGCCCGCCTCCACGGGCGTCTCGGACCCCCCGGTGTGACCTACAAGTGTCATCCAGGTCACACCACGCGGCTACACTGCCCGGCACGCTCGCACCACGAGATCGTCAACAGGGCCTTCAGCGTCACTGCATGGCTGTCGAGGGGTGCAGCGCAGTCCCGGGTGGACCCGGGCGCACGACCCTGACCCACCGGAGGACTCGTCCGATGACAGCGGACCGACTCGACCTCGCGAGGAGGACCCGGCGCGCGATCGCCGCCGTCGCTCTCGCGTTGCTACCGGCGATGCTCGTCGCGCACCCCGCGACCGCAAGCACCGACGACGCCACCTGCCAGCCCGACAACGAGACGGCCTGTGTGGCCGGCATGGTCCTGACCGCCGACAACGACCACGTCGCGGGTGTGGAGCTGCTCGTGACCGGCGAAGGGTTCACGGCAGACCTGATCACGACGGACGAGCGGCCCGTGGCGGTCGCCGTGCCGGAGGTCGGGCGCTACGTCGTCGCCATCGACCCCTCGACGCTCCCCGACGACCAGCAGCTGCCCGAAGGCACCGAGCTCGAGAGAGAGGTTGTCGCCCAGACCGGGGCCACGGCCCGCGCCGCCTTCCGGGTCGGCAGCGGTGCCGAGGCACCTGCGGCGCCGTCGGAGACCGCCGAGGACACCGAGGGCGCCACGACGGCGCCGGAGGGCGGCGACGAAGGCGTGGGCGCCGCCCCGGAGGGCGACGCCTCCCAGCGCGACTTCAACTGGGGTCAGCTGTGGCAGCAGATCGGCTCCGGGCTGCGGTTCGGGCTCCTGCTGGCCCTGGCCTCCATCGGCCTCAACCTCGTGTTCGGCACGACCGGGTTGTCGAACTTCGCCCACGGCGAGCAGTTCGCCCTCGGCGCCGCGCTCGGCTTCCTCACCATCAACGTGATGGGCATGCCGATCTGGCTGGGCGGCATCCTCACGATCGCGGTGTGCGGCATGACGGGCTGGGCCCAGGACGCCGGGATCTGGCGGCCGCTGCGCAAGCGCAACGTGCCGGTCATGCAGCTCATGATCGTCTCGATCGGCCTCTCGATCACGCTGCAGTACGTCATCCAGCTGCTGATCGGCGGTGGCTCCGAGCGGATCCTGTCGTCCAACCCGCGACCGATCACGATCGTCGGCATCACCCTCAGCGCCGCCTCGTGGATCTCCATGCTGGTCGCCCTGGTGTGCGTGCTCGGCATCGCCTGGTTCCTCACCCGGACCCGGATCGGCCGCGCCACCCGTGCCGTGTCGGACAACCCGGCGCTGGCCTCGGCGACCGGCATCGACCCCGACAAGATCATCCGCCTCGTGTGGGTCATGGCCACCGGGTTCGCCGCGCTGGCCGGCCTGATGTGGGGCACCTCGTTCGGCTCCTTCAACTGGCAGCTCGGCATCCAGCTCCTGCTGCTCATGTTCGCGGCCGTCACCCTCGGAGGCCTGGGCACCGCGCTCGGGGCGTTCGTCGGATCGCTGCTCATCGGCCAGGTCGTCGAGCTGTCGAACCTCGTCATCCCCAGCGACCTGCGCTACGCGTCGGCCCTGGTGATCCTCATCCTCGTGCTCCTGTTCCGGCCGCAGGGCATCCTCGGCCGCCGCGAGCGGGTCGGCTGAAAGGAGTCACACCATGGAAGAGTTCCTGCGCATCCTCACGCAGTCGGCGGGCGAGATCCTCGCCCCGACCACGGCGGCCTTCGCGATCGCCGCGATCGGCCTCAACCTGCACTTCGGGTACACCGGACTGCTCAACATGGGCCAGGCCGGCTTCATGCTCCTGGGCGCCTACGGGTTCGGCATCACGCTGACCCTCGGCGGCCCGATCTGGCTCGCCTTCCTCATCGCGATCGCCGCCGGCGTCGTGTTCGCCCTGCTGCTGGGCATGCCCACGCTGCAGCTCCGCGGCGACTACCTGGCGATCGTGACCATCTCCGCCGCGGAGATCGTCCGATGGTTCGGCCGGTCCACCCTCTGGCAGGAGTGGACCGGCGGCGCCTCCGGTCTGCAGGGCCGCTACTACAAGGACCCGTTCCACGCGCTGTCGTTCCTGCCGGAGGGCCGCTTCGCCCTCGGCCCGTTCGAGTACATCAACACCGGGTCGGACTCCTGGTTCACCCGCATCTTCGCCTGGGGCCTCGTCGCGCTGGTGCTGATCTTCGTCTGGCTCATCACGCGCAGCCCCTGGGGCCGCGTGCTCAAGGGCATCCGTGAGGACGAGGACGCCGTGCGGGCGCTCGGCAAGAGCGTCTACTCGTACAAGCTGCAGGCCCTCGTGCTCGGCGGGGCGATCGGTGCGCTGGCCGGAGTGGTCTACGCGATACCCCTGGCGATCTCCCCCGACTCGATGGGCGGGCGCACCATGACGTTCTTCGTCTGGACCGTCCTGCTGCTCGGTGGTGCCGCGACCGTCTTCGGTCCGGTGCTCGGATCGATGATCTTCTTCACCGCCTACATGTTCATGCGCACCGGGATGCGCGCCCTGTCCGAGGACACCGCCGTCGGCACCGTCATCTCCACCACCCAGGTGGAGTACATCGGCGGCATGCTCGTGGGCATCACCCTGATGTGCCTGGTGATCTTCCGGCCACAGGGCATCCTCGGGAACAAGAAGGAGCTGGCGTTCAATGTCCGTTGACGAGACGACGACGGCCCGCAGCACGTCGCTGGCGGACGTCGCCCACGAGCCCGGGGCGGCCAAGCCCGACCCGATCCTCGTCGCCGACCACGTCGTGCGGCGGTTCGGCGGCATGACGGCGGTCGACGTCGACCACCTGGAGGTCCAGGAGGGCGTCATCACCGCCCTCATCGGGCCGAACGGTGCCGGCAAGACCACGTTCTTCAACCTGCTCACCGGGTTCGACACCCCGAACACCGGCGAATGGACCTTCCAGGGACGGTCGCTGTCCGGCAAGAGCGGTGCCGCGGTCGCCAAGGCGGGTGTGGTCCGCACCTTCCAGCTGACCAAGGCGCTGGGACGCCTCACCGTGCTGCAGAACATGCTGCTGGCCTCCCGGGACAACCCCGGGGAGAACCTGTGGCTGTCCTGGCTGCCGTTCCTGTGGAAGAAGCACGAGGCCGACTCCACCGAGAAGGCCATGGAGATCCTTGCCCGGTTCAAGCTGGACACGAAGGCGAACGACTACGCCGGCTCGCTGTCCGGCGGTCAGCGCAAGCTGCTCGAGATGGCCCGCGCGCTGATGACCGACCCGACGATGATCATGCTCGACGAGCCCATGGCGGGCGTGAACCCGGCGCTCGTCCAGTCCCTGCTCGGGCACGTCCAGGCGCTGCGCGACGAGGGCATGACCGTGCTGTTCGTCGAGCACGACATGCACGCCGTCCGGCACATCAGCGACTGGGTCGTGGTCATGGCCGAGGGCCGGATCGTGGCCGAGGGGCCGCCCAGCAGCGTGATGAAGGACGAGGCCGTGGTGGACGCCTACCTCGGCGCCCACCACGACACCGACCTCGGTGACGACTCGCTGCTCGACCCGGCGGTCCTCGCCCGGTACGAGGCCGAGGAGGAGGAACGATGAGCCAGACCACCACCGCTCCGCGGGAGACGCCGATCGACGACGTCCCCACGGAGGATCTCCTGCTCCACGCCGACAACCTCGTGGCCGGCTACCTGCCCGGGGTGAACATCCTCAACGAATGCTCGCTCAAGGTCCGTCAGGGTGAACTCGTCGGGATCATCGGCCCCAACGGCGCCGGGAAGTCGACGCTGCTCAAGGCCCTGTTCGGCCTGGTGAAGATCCACTCGGGCACCGTCACGCTGCAGGGCAAGGACATCACCGGGATGAAGGCCAACAAGCTGGTCGCCCAGGGTGTCGGGTACGTGCCGCAGAACAACAACGTGTTCCCCTCGCTGACGGTCGAGGAGAACATGCGGATGGGCACGTTCCTCAAGCCGAAGATCTTCAGCGAGCGCTGGCAGTTCATCGGCGACCTGTTCCCCGTGCTGCACGACCGCCGCGCCCAGCGGGCCGGCGCCATGTCGGGTGGTGAGCGTCAGATGGTCGCGATGGCCCGGGCGCTCATGATGAACCCGTCGGTGCTGCTGCTCGACGAGCCGTCCGCCGGCCTGTCGCCGGTGCGCCAGGACGAGACGTTCCTCCGCACCCGCATGATCAACAAGGCCGGCGTCTCGGTGATCATGGTCGAGCAGAACGCCCGTCGCTGCCTGCAGATCTGCGACCGCGGCTACGTGCTCGACCAGGGCACCGACGCCTACTCCGGCCCCGGGCGCGAGCTGCTCAACGACCCGAAGGTCATCTCGCTCTACCTGGGCACGCTGGCCGAGGACGTCGAGGAGGCCGACCAGGCCCGGGAGGCAGATCAGGCCCGGGAGGCCGACCAGCTGCCGGAGAGCGACGCGACGGACCAGGCCGAGCGCACGGACGTCGCCGAGCCGGCGTCGGAGACCGAGCGGACGAAGGACGCCGAGCCGGCCACGGAGACCCCGCGGGCCTCCCGGGACGGGGAGGCCTGAGGGGGACCACTCCCCGGCGACTCAGGGCGGCCCTGCGCGAGTCAGGACGGCCCTGCGCGAGTCAGGGCGGCCCTGCGCGAGTCAGGGCGGCCCTGCGCGAGTCAGGGCGGCCCTGCGCGAGTCAGGAGTCCTGACGGATGAGTGAGGACGGCGGGCGTCCGGGTTTACCCGGGCGCCCGCCGTCGCCGTCCTCCGTCGAGAACCCGTGTTCGGGGCGCATGGTCGCCCGTCGGTCGACCGCGGGTCAGGACGCATGACGGCCCGGGACCGCCTCCGCCCGGATCCGCCGTCAGGAAGCGCGGCCGACGGCGGCGCTCCGGCGACGTCCCAGCCGTCGGTAGTACGCCTCGCGCATGGACGCTCCCGGGTCGTACCGATCGGCCAGGTCGTCCCAGCCCAGCCGCACCAGTTCGACACCGGCCTCGGCGATCTCGGCGTGGCGTCGCTCCTGACGCCGCAGCACCTCGATCGGCACACCGAAGGACCCTCCCGAGTACTTCACGGCACCGTCGAACTCGACACCCACGCCGATCTCCGGCCACCCGAAGTCGACGAACCGCGTGCCCGACGTCGTCGCCACCTCCATCTGGCACTCGGGCCGGGGCAGGCCGTCGTCGATGGCGATCAACCGCGCGACCGTCTCGCCGGGGGATCCCGATCGTGGGTCGCAGACGTCGAGGAGCCGGCGTGCCTGGATCATTCCGCGCTTGCCCGCCGAGGCCGTCATGATCCGCGAGACCTCCATCGGGTCGGCGCCGCGGCGAAACAGGGAATCGGCCACCACGAGCGCTCCCTCCGGCGACAACGTCCGCAGACAGTCCACGAGCGTCCGCTCGGGCGAAGTCACCGGAACGCCCTCGATCAGGCCCTGTTCCCGGGTCGGCAGGCACGTGAAGTGCCGCCGCACCGTCGGCTCCGCCGTCAGGGAGACCCGCGGCTTCACGACGTGCGTGACATGGACGAGCGCAGGGGTCGCATAGGTCCACGCACCGTGCAGGATCGCGGCGGTCGCATGACTGAACCAGATGCGGCTGCGCGACGAGCTCACCAGCGCCCGGACACCCGCCAGGACGGCCTCGGCGTGCTCGGTGTCGCCGTGGCCGGTCGGCGTCATGACGCCGCGGTCCGACCTCAAGGCTCCTTGCGCCACCTGGGACGCGATGCGGTCGCGGTCCGCACGGGAGAGGTCCGCCGCTCGAGGGACCGTCGGTGGGCACGCCCGGTCGGCAGACAGCATGGTGCGCAGCGGTGAGCCGGGCACCGCCATCGTCGACAGGATCTGCTCGAGGCGGTGGATGGCGGGGAGGTGCGGTGGATCGCTCATGCGACGAGGCTCGCGCGACAAGGCCCGCGGAGGGCGGGTCGTGCGGGCCTTCGGTGGACGAACGGCGCTGTGGACGACCGACAGCCCGCACGGCTGCTCAGGGGCGACGTGCGCTCCCGGGGGCTCCTGACCGGCCGGAACTCGTCCTGACTCGCGGCACAGCACCCTGACCCGCGGCGGAGCGCGAACGCCGAGGGGCAGCTTGTGGACGACGACGGCCCGGTCCCCTCCGCAGAGGAGACCGGGCCGTCGTCAGCAGACCGGGATGAACATCCCGGCAGGCTCGACCGGGGCGTCAGCCGCCGATCTGGCCCTCGATCTGCCGCACGTAGGTGTACGTGTTGTCGTCGCCGTACTCGTAGATGCCGATGAACGCGGACGACGGGTCGTTGTCCTCGTTCAGCGGGCCGGTGCCCGACGGACCGGTGTAGTCGATCTCCTCACCGGCCTCGAGCGCCTCGACGCCCTCGGCGAAGGTGGTGACCTCGGTGCCGCCCTCGGCGCCGGAGACGGCCGCGATGTTCTCGGAGATCGTCACGCCGTCGGTACCCTCGCCCCGCACGGCGGCCAGGGCCGCCAGGATGGTGGCGTCGTACGACTCGGCCGCGTAGGAGTACCCGTCGAGGGACGAACCCTCGTTCTCCTCGTGCCAGGTGTTCAGGCGCTCCTTGAAGTCGTCCTCGGCCTGCGCACCGGGCAGCGTGCCCTGGACGCCGGCGAGGGTGCCCTCGTCGAAGTCACCGCTCCAGTCGGACAGGTTGCCGTCCGTGAAGTAGGTGGTGCCGTCGAAGTCCCAGCCCTGGGCGACGAGCTCGTTCACCGCGGCCACGGTCTCCTCGAAGGCGATGACCACGAGGGCGTCCGGGTCGGTGCCCAGCGCCGCGGAGACCTGCGAACCGAAGTTCGTCTCACCGGGCGGGAACTCCTCGCCGGCGCCGTTGGCGCCGTAGACGACCGTGCCACCGCCGGCCTCGATCGCGCTCTGGGTGTGGTCGCGCAGACCGGTGCCGTAGGCGTCGTTGAGGACGATCATGGCGACGTCCTGGTGGCCGCCGTCGAGGATCAGCGAGCCCAGCGCGGCGCCCTGGACGGTGTCCGGCGGGGCGGTGCGCGTGTAGAAGTCTCCGTAGCCCGACAGGTCGGCGGCGGTGTTCGCCGGCGAGATCTGCATCACCTGGGCCTCGGCGAAGACGTCGACCACACCGAGGGAGACCGACGACGACGCAGCGCCGATGACGGCGTCCGCACCCTTGGAGATGAGGTCCGTGGCGGTCGAGTTCGCGACCGTCAGGTCGGTGTTGTCACCGGAGTCGCCCCACTCGACCTCGACGTCGCTGCCGAGCACGCCGCCGGCCTCGTTGATGTCCTGGATGGCCAGACCGACGCCGGCGATCTCGGGCGGGCCGAGGAAGGACAGCGTGCCGGTCACCGGGAGGATGGTGCCGATGGTCAGGGGGTCGGCCGACCCTTCGTCCATCGACTCCTCGGAGGTGTCCGCGGCCTCGTCGGCCGAGTCGTCGGAGCCGCAGGCCGTCAGGCCCAGGCTGAGCGCCGCGGCGAGGGCGAGGCCCTTCGCGGCCGTCATGCGTCGAGTCATGAGTTTCCCTTTCGGGGTCGGGCGTGCCACGGCACTCAATGCCGCATGTAGTGGCGCTGAAACTAGTCCTCATGTGTGACATACATGTGTCAGATCCGTCACTCTCGACAGATCGTGACGAACCTGTGATCTGGCTCACCCCGGCGACATCGGCCTGCCGGCCTGCCGGATTCCGCAGGATTCCGGGCGAACAGCGTGGTCACGGTGCTGCCGACCTCCCCACCACCACCGTCACGGCACCGCCCGCGTCGAGGCGGCCGCCCCGTCCGGGACCGGACCACGGGAGCTCACACCGGGTACAGATCGACTCACGGGGCACCCGAGCCGGGGTCAGGACCGGCCTTCGGACGCCGTCGCGGGTGATGTTCGGGACAATCGGACCGAGAATCTCGCCGATGTGCTGGTGCGAGGACTTCCGCTCGCGTACCGTTAGGGCCGTTGCAGTGTCTTGCTCGTACCGGACGGACCCCCGTCCTGCGTCGGGAGGCGGGGTCGTTCAGGATTGACCCCGGCGCACCGGCGGACCTTGGTTCCACAAGAGTTTGACGACGAACACCGTGATGCGCGGTCCCCGACAGGCGGGGGCTGCGAGCTCTTGAAGGAGTACCCATGGCCACCGGAACCGTGAAGTGGTTCAACAGCGAGAAGGGCTACGGCTTCATCGCTCCCGAGGACGGCACCGCTGACGTGTTCGTCCACTTCTCCGCGATCCAGACGCAGGGCTACCGCAGCCTGGACGAGGAGCAGAAGGTCGAGTTCGACGTCACGCAGGGCCCGAAGGGTCCGCAGGCGGAGAACGTTCGCCCGCTCTGATCTCTCGTCCGCGTGCTTCCTGACGGCGGCACGCACCAGAGACTCGCACGGCCCGCACTCGCTGCCTCACGGCGGCGGGTGCGGGCCGTTGTCGTCTCCAGGGACCGCCCGCCCCACCCGGTTCCCCCGGGAACCCCGGGGGACCACGAACCGTTCCACCACCATGGGATTCCTCGACCGACTCCTCGGCAGGTCACGTGACGAGCGCTCCATCCCCGGGATGACGGGCGGAGGCACCCCGCGCGGGTACGCCACGCCCGCACCGTCGTCCGCGGACCCGCGAAGCGGGGGTCCCACCTCGCACCGTTCACCCGACGACGTGGCGATCGACCGCTACCGCTACCTGCTGCGCACCGCCCCGCCGGACGCCGTCGAGCAGGCCCATGCCGAGGCGTTCGCCCAGCTCACTCCGGAGCAGCGCCGCCAGGTCCTCACCGAGGTCGGCGCCACGGTGCCTGCCTCCGAGCGCGCCACCACCGACGACCCGCAGTCGCTGGCCCGGATGGCGACCCGCGCCGAGATGCGCAACCCGGGCACCCTGGAGAACACGTTCCGCTCCGGCGGGCCGGGGGCCGCGGCCGGTGCCAGGGGCCCGAGCTTCGGCTCGATGATGGGATCCAGCCTCCTCGGCACGGTCGCCGGTGTCGTCATCGGTTCGGCCGTGGCCAACGCGATGTTCGGTCCGGCGTTCGGCGACCCGACGACGCCGGTCGCCGAGGACGCGGCCGCTGCGGGCGAGGGGGAGGCCGGCGAGGCCGGGGCGGACGCCGGTGCCGACACCGAGGCCGCGGGCATGGATGCCGGCGGCGCGGAGGCCGCCGGGGACGACGGCATGTTCGGTGGGTTCTTCGGCGGCGGCGACGAGAGCGGCGGCGGCCTCGGCGACTTCTTCGGTGGCGACGGCGGCGGTTTCGACTTCTGACTCGCGCAGTCCCGTCCTGACTCGCCGCAGATCGCCCTGACTCGCGGGTCGGTGGTCGGGGGTCGGTGGTCGCGGGTCGGTGGTCGGGGGAAGCCTCAGCGAGCGGTGAGGCGCAGGAACGCCCCGAGCTGCTGCAGGTCCGTCACCGACGTCGGCAGGTAGTCGGTCAGCCGCGGCGAGCGGATCACGACCGCCCGCCACTGCCCCCGGGAGACCGCGACGTTGATCCGGTTCCGGCTGAGCAGGAACCCCATGCCCCGGGGCACGTCCTCCGGCGAGGAGGCGGCCATGGACAGCACCGCCACGGGCGCCTCCTGCCCCTGGAACTTGTCCACCGTGCCGACGCGCACGTCGTCCAGGCCGGCCCGGGCCAGCGCGCGGCGGATCGTGTGCACCTGCGCGTTGTACGCGGCCACGACGATGACGTCCGCAGGCCCGAGGTCCCGCGGCTCCGCGCCGACGGTCCGGACCCAGGGCCGGCCCAGCACCGCCCGGACCTGCCGGACCACCTCCTCGGCCTCCTCGGCCGAGGACACCGCCCGGCCGGCGTGGTCGACGAGCACCTCGTGCACACCGGGCTCCACCGGGTCCAGCGACCGCCCGTGGACCGAGGCGTGGGCGTGCAGCCGACCGGAGTACGCCAGCTCGGACACCGCCGTACACAGCGCCGGGTGCATCCGCCGGGACGCGGGCAGGAAGTAGCCGAACTCCTCGGGCAGCGTCTCGTGGCCGTCGGCGAGCCAGCCGAGCGCCGAGCCGGCGACCCCCGGGTCGGGGTGCGCCCCCTGGGACACCTGCGGCAGCTGCTGCGGGTCGCCGAGCAGCAGCAGCCGTGCAGCCGCCCGCGCGACCGCGACCGTGTTGGCGATCGCGAACTGACCGGCCTCGTCGATGACGAGCAGGTCCAGTCCCTCCGGCGCCCATCGGTCGTGCGCGAAGTCCCAGGCCGTCCCTCCGACGACGCAGCCACGTCCCGCGTCGTCGGCCTCGGCGGCGAAGACCTGCAGCCCGTCGGCGTTGACGTCCTGCCACGGGGTCCTCGACTGCGCCGGCGAGACGCCGGAGGGCAGCTTCTTGGCGACCTGCTCGGCCGGGACGCCGGCGGCCAGCACCCCGTGCAGCAGGTTCTCCACGACGGCGTGCGACTGCGCCACGACGCCGACCCGCCAGCCGTCGGCGACCAGCGCCGCGATGACGTGGGAGGCGAGGTAGGTCTTGCCGGTGCCGGGCGGACCCTGCACCGCGAGGTAGGACCGGTCGAGCGCCCGCACCGCCCGCTCCACGGCCGCGACCACGTCGGGCTCGCCGTCCGGCCCCACCGCCGGTGTTGGCAGTCCCCGGGCGACCCGGGCGGGGCGTCGCTGGAGCAGGTCCGTCATCGGCCCGGCGGGCAGCCGCTCCGCCATCGGCACGCCTGCCGCGGCACCGGAGCGCCAGGCCTCCAGCGCCGCCCGCCCGGCCTCCTCGGTGGCCGTCTCCAACGGGCCGGCGGGGACGTGGCTGTTGACGCTCAGGGCGCACGGCAGGTCGTCGTGCGTCTCCTGGCCGGCCCCCACGTGCTCCCGCACGGTGAAGACGTCCAGCTCACGGTCGCCGTCGACGACCCGCTCGACCTCGGCGATCGCCATCTTGTTGTGGAACCAGCGCTCCGCCAGCGGTCCCACGTTCGTGACCACCGGTGGGCACGGCACGTCGTACAGCAGGAACGCGCTCGCTCCCGCGCGCAGCTCGCTCCCCTCCACGGCGGGACACGTCAGGGCCAGGAGCCGCGACGGTGCGCGCTTGCCCGGCTCGACCTCCCAGTCCCGCAGCACCCGCCCGCTCTCGACGACCGCGGCCGCCCGGCGGCCCGGCCACTCCGCGGGCGGGAGCTGCATGCGGGAGAAGTGCGCCTGCCAGAACTGCTTGCCCTCGCGCCGGTGGTAGCCGACCGCGGCGCCCAGCAGGCTCAGTGCGCGGGCAGCCGCCCGTTCGGCGGGCTCGTGGGGGTGCGCGTGCGCGACGGCGTCCCGGATCTCGGCCTCGAGCGCCTCCCGGGCAGCCCTCTCCGGGTTCTCGGGGGTGGGCTCCTCCAGGGGCAGCGGCTCGGCGACCGGCCGCTCGATCGGGCCGACCACCTCGTCGTGCGCCCAGCGCAGCCAGTCCAGCAGCCGCAGCGTGGACAGGCAGTCGTACCGGTTGTAGTCGAGGATCTCCTCGCGGCGCTGCGCGGCCTCGTCGTGCTCCCCCGCAGCCAGCAGCTCGCAGTACTCGGCGTACTCGACCACCGACGTCGCGGCGTCGGTCACGCCGGACCGCGCCGCCTCGTCGCCCATGTACAGCGGTTCGAGCTTCTTGATCGACCGGGACCGGTCGGAGATCCGGATCGCCGACCGCACCGTGGCGTACAGGTCGACGAGCACTCCGGAACGCAGCAGCTCGTCGACCTCGTCCTCGTACACCCCGTGCCGGGCCGCGATGGACAGCAGGTGCGTCCGTTCGTAGGCGGCGTAGTGGTAGACGTGCATGTCGGGCCACCGACGACGGCGTTCGGCCATGGCGTCGACGAACCGCACCAGGGCGTCGGCCTCGTCGGCCCAGGTGTCCGCCCACAGGGCGTGGAACGACGGCCGCCCCTCGGCGTCGAGGTCACGGGTGACCCAGCCGAAGAGGTAGTCGATCCCCGACTCGGCCGGGGTGAGCGCGTCCGCGGGGGCCCACAGCGGGTCGCCCTCGAAGTCGAAGAAGACGTCGCCGTCGCTCGGCGGCGGCAGTCGTTCCACGGGCGCCGGGTCGGTGAGCGCCCAGCGCAGCTCGCGTGACCCCTCGGGCGTCTCCAGCAGCACCGAGCCGTCGCCCGGGTCGGTGCCGAGCTGCAGCGCGGCCTGCCGTTGCAGGCCGGCGAACCGGTCGGCCGCCATCCCCGCCGGGGGCTGCTCGGCACCGGCCAGGTCCTTCATCGTGGTGAGGCCGGCGGCGGCGAGCCGAGCGCGCTGCGGGGCGTAGACGCCGGCCACGAGCAGCACGTCCGAGTGCGTGGCCGCGGACTCGGCGCAGTCCGGGCAGACGCCGAGCCGCTGGCAGGCGACGTGCCCCGGGGCGTCCCACTCGACCGGCGCTCCCTCCTCGACGTGCCGGGCGACGACGTCCAGCAGCCGGTCACGCCGCGCCCGGAACACCGGCAGCACCTCGGCGAGCGCGTGCTCGGTGATCTCGCCGGTGCCGAGCACCAGGTGGGCGTGCTCGGTGGGGTCGATCCCGGCGGCGAGGAGCTGGTCGGCGTACGCGGCGAGCTGCAGCACGGCCCGGACCTTCTCCCGCCGGGCGAGCTTGGTGTCCCAGACGGCGTACCGCGGCCGGCCGTCGCTCGGGCCGGCGTCGCGCACCAGGAAGTCCGCCCGCCCGTGGAAGCTCCCGTCGAAGAACGCCGCCTGGTAGACGACGTCGGCCCCGCGTTCGAGCCCGGCGAGCGTCGCGGAGTGCGCGGCGACGAGGTCGTCGTACGCCATGCGCCGCGGCGCCGGGAGCTCGAGCACCCCGCCGGGGCCGCCGTCGTCGGGCGAGGTGCCGAACCGGGCCCGGAAGTCCTCCAGCACGGACGCCTCGTGCGCCTCGCCGAGCGCGACGGTGCGCGCCAGCATCTCGTCGGCGTCCCGGGGCCGCTGCGGCACCCGGCCCAGGACCTCGTCGAGGCGGCGCAGGAGCGCGTGCTCGCACTCGGCGGCCACCACCAGGTCGCTGGCCGAGTGCACGAGCCGCGGCTCACCGGCGCCGTCCAGGAGGAACATGTCCCAGGTCTACCAGCGACCGCCGACATGGACCTGAAGGGGATGTTTCCGCCATAGTGGGGCCGCACGACGCCGAAGGAGACCCATGACCGTGCGATTCAACCCCCCGCCCGGCTGGCAGGTCCCCCCAGGGTTCCGGCCAGACGCGCACTGGGCACCCGACCCCTCGTGGCCCCCGGCGCCTCCGGGATGGCAGTACTGGGTGGAGGACTCCCCGCCCCCGCCCCAGCCTGCGCCTGCGCCTGCGCCTGCTGCGACGACGCGCGCCGCAGCCGTGCCTTCCGCCCCGCCCCAGGGTGCGGGCGACCCGGGGGCGACCACGGTCATGGCACCCGTGCGGCCCGACGCCGGTCCGCCGCCCGCACCGTCGGCCACCCGGGCCTCGGCGCACGGGTCCGCGCGGCCGGTGCACGACCCGCACCCCACCGCTCGCGCCACGACGCCGGTCCCGCCGCAACAGCCCGCCGCCGCGCCGCCGAACGCACCGGGCCACGACACCAACCGGGGCGAGGCACGCGCCGGTCGGCGGCAGCGTCCGGCGACCGTGCTCGTCGCGGGGGTCGCCGTCGCCTGCCTGGCCCTCGGGGTCATCGTCGGCGTGATGTTCTCGATGGTGCAGACCGGTGACGCCCGCCAGGCCATCGCCGACGCCGAACGGCAGGTCGAGCAGGCCGCCGCGCTGGAGGCCGAGGTCACCGAGGACAAGGCGGCGCTCTCCGAGCGTGCCGCCGAGCTCGAGGCACGGGAGAGATCCCTCAAGGAGCGCGAGTCCGAGATCGCGGAGAAGGAGTCGCAGCTGGTCAGCCGACAGGCCGAGCTCGACGACCAGGCCGCCCAGCAGCAGCAGCTGCAGCAGCAACAGCAGCAGGGGAACGACAAGAGGGACGACGACGGCGGCGGCCAGTGGTGGTACTGGAACTGCGACGCCGCCCGTCAGGACGGCGCCGCGCCGATCTACCAGGGCTCGCCCGGCTACCGCAGCGGTCTCGACCCCAACGGCAACGGCATCGCCTGCGAGGAGGGGGAGTAGCCGTCAGCCGGCCGGCCGGCCCACGGCGTCCCACCAGGCGTCGAGGCTGCCGGCCGGCGCCAGGGTGCGCAGTCCGAGCTCATCCTCGAACGACGGCTCGCCGTGCTCGTCGGGGTCGGGCAGCATCCGCTGCTCGTCGTCCGTCAGGTCCTCGACGCAGAAGGTCACCTTGAGCTGAGCCTCCACGGGGTCCTCGGCCGGCTCGGCGCAGGAGACGACGCCGGACCCCTCCGGTTCGGAGACCGCCATGTAGAAGGCACGCTCGGCTCGGACGTCCGTCCCGCAACCGACGCGTCCGGAGGCCTGGCGGGTGGTTGCCGTGGTGTAGACGAGGTGGCGTCCCGGCTGCTCGGGGACCTCCGCCTCGCCCGGCGGAGCCGTCGGTTCCGTCGACGGCAGACCCTCCGTCGCGCGTCGCTCGGCCACGCGACGGTCCATGTCCGCGTGGTGCGCGGCCACCGCCTCGACGATCGCCGTCGTCGGTGCGTCGGCGGCGCCGTCGACCGTCACCCGCGGCACCCCCGGAGCGGGTCGGCCGGCCAGCGCCTCCCCCGTCCGTCTCCCCTGTTCATCACCGCCGGGGACGACGACGGGCTGCACCGACGTGATGAACATGGCCTCGGCGGTGGCCGTCACCCGGACGCGGAGATCATCCTCAGCGCACCCGGCGAGGCCCGCGGCCACCGCGGTGCCGTCGTCGCCGTCCCACACGCCGCTCAGCGCGCCGGACGCCGCCGGGACGACCGCCCCGACCGCGGCCACCGCCGCGACGCACCCGGCCGCGAGCGTGGCCCGGTACCGCAGGCGCTTGCGCCGGCTCGACCGCAGCACCTCCTCGAGGTCCAGCTGCGACGGCGGGACCTGGGCGGTCGTGCGGCGCAGTCGGTCGATCAGTTCGTCGTCGTTCATCGGTCGCTCCTCAGTCCGTCGAGGTCGAGCAGTGTGCGCAGGCGGTGCAGCCCTCGGGATGCGGTGGACTTCACGGTGCCGGTCGGGAGGCCGAGCTCGCCGGCGACCTCGGCCTCGGACAGTTCGAGCAGGTGGCGCATCACCACGACACGGCGTTGCTTGACGGGCAGGAGCAGCAACGCCCGCACGACGGCGTCCCGGTCGTCGACCGTGCCTGTCTCGGCCCGGCCCGGCGGCGGCCGCCCCGTCCACGACGGCGCGCCCGACAGGTCATCGTGGCTGGTGGACACCTCGCGGCGGGTGCGCCGCCAGGTGTCGATCCGCACGTTGGCCAGGATCCGGCGGGCGTAGGCCAACGGGTCACCGTCGCGTGCACGGCCCCAGTGCCGGTAGGTGCGCTCGAAGGTCTGCTGCACGAGCTCCTCGGCGCGGTGCCGGTCTCCGCACAGCAGGTACGCCATCCGGTGCAGCACGTCGGTGTGCGCCCGCATGAAGGCGGTGAACTCGGCGTTGCGGTCCGCGTGGGTCAATCGCACCTCGACGTCGGTGTCGCGACCTGCCCGCGCGGAGTCCCGCACCGGTGGCGCCGTCCCCTCCGCTCTCCTGGCTGTCATGATCGGTACACGCAGCAGCCGGCCCCAAGGTTCCACCGGATCGCGACCGCTTCCGCGGATCGCGACCGCTTCCGACCGGTCAGTCGGCCACGCGCAGCGATCCCAGGATGCCGTTCAGCAGCTCCTGACCGTCCTCTCCCGTGGGCAGCTCCAGGTGCACCGTGTACTGCTCGCCGTCGTCGAGCTCGACGTCGATCCGGACGTCCTGAGCCTCGACCTCGACCTGGCGGCCATAGGCCTCCGCCGAGGCCCCGTCGCCCGTGTCCCAGATCCACCAGGATCCTGACGTCGGCGTGACCACGACCCGCCGGGCACCGTCGACCTCGAGGAGGTACATCGTCTGCTTCGGCGGCGCGGAGACCATCCAGGCCGCGGACGGCGGTGTCGGACGGACGGCGACGACGGCCGGGGCGACCCCGAACCCGTCGTCGTCCGGGCTGACGGCCATCACCGACCCGGGGTCGTCCGTCCACGGACCGACGTCCTGCCAGTCGTCCGGGACGCCGAGCCGCAGGCGGCCCGCCTCGATCTCGCGCCATCCGGCAGGGAGTCCCGCCCCGGCGTCGAGGGTGTGCACGCTCTGCGACGACCGGATCTCCCGTTCGACCGAGAGGTTGTCCACCACACCCTGCAGGACGTCGCGGCCGGCGGCCGTGTCCGGCACGTCGCCGATGATCACCTCGTACTTCGCGCCGACGTCCGTGCTCACCGAGAGCACGGCGCGGAGCGTGTCCCCGGACCCGGCGACCACACGCATGACGGTCAGTCCCGCGCCGGGGACGTCGGGGAACGTGGCACCCGGGTCGTCGACCGTCCAACCGAGGTTCTGGGAGTAGAAGATGTACCCGGATCGCTCTGTTGCCCCGACGCTGACCGTCAGGTCCGCGATCCCCCCGGTCCGGCCGGTGACCTCGAAGAACCTGTCCCGACGGACGACCGGGCCGTCCGCCTCCCAGTCCGCGGGCAGGCTCACGACCACCGGCCCGAGCCACACCCGCACCCGGTCCGCCGCGCCGTCGGCCGCCCGGGGGACCGTCTCGCTCGGCCCGGGACCGCCGGGCAGCACCGCACCGGTGAGGGGCCGGTCGACCAGCTCGGGCAACGCCTGGACCCCGCCGACGGCGAGCACGAGCGCCAGGGCGCCAGTTCCTCCGGCGAGCACGACGCGGCGGGCGCGGACACGGCGCACCGCGCGCCGTGCCATCCGGTCGGGGTCGAGACCGGGTGGCACCTCGAGGTGGTCGACGGCCTCGCGCAGCTCCGCGAGCAGCGGGTCCTGGGCGTTCACGCGTCCTCCTCGGTGGTCGTGGTGAGCACGGCCCGCAGGGCGGCCAGCCCGCGCGACCCGGCGGACTTCACGGTGCCGCGGGCCAGGTTGAGCTCGTCGGCGGTCTGCTGCTCGCTCCGGTCCAGCAGATGGCGCAGCACGACGACGCGGCGCTGCGTCTCGGGCAGCATCTGCAGGGCACGCACGAGCCGGTCCCGCTCGGCGACGTGCCGGGCGTGGTCCGGGGCGTGCTCGGAGGCGCCGAGGTCCGACGTCCCGGGGGCCGGGTCGCGCAGCACCTCACGGCGCGTGCGGCGCCACGTGTCGATCCGGGAGGTCGCCACGACCCGCCGCGCGTAGGCGAACGGGTCGCTGCTGATCCGCGGCCAGGCACGATAGGTGCGCTCCAGCGCCGTCTGGACGAGGTCGTGGGCCCGGTGCTCGTCCCCGCAGAGCAGGAAGGCGATGCGGTACAGCCCCGCGGTCCGGGCACGGGCGAAGGCGGTGAACTCGGCGACCGCGGTGGTCGGCGTGGCCTCCTCGTGGACCGCGGTCGACGGTGCCCGGACGGTGTCCGTCGTCCCCGGCGAGGCGATCGGGACCTGGATCATCTCGCCCATCAACGCTCCTGCTCCCGAGGCTCCATGCACCGTAGACGCAGCAGCGATGGCGAAAGGTTCCGCCCTTCACAGATCTGGTCGGCAGCTCGTGCCGTGATCGGCAGCCTGAGCTGCCGAGCCGAGCACGAGCTGCCGACCAGACGCGCCGGCGAGCAGCCCCGGGTCAGCGCCCGCCGGGGAACGGGATCACCGGGCAGGTGAACGAGGCGACGACCCCGCCGTCCATGGCCGCTCCGGCGTCGATGGCCGCCTCGACCTCCTCCGCCGACCCGAGCATGCCGTCGTCGTTCAGGTCGCCGGCCTCCAGGACGTCGTCGAAGTCCTCGTAGAGCACGGCGGTGACCTGCCAGCGGCCGCCGTTGTAGTCGGTGTCGCCCGGGGCCGCCTCGGCGACGTTGGCCTGGGCGCCGCCCAGGTCGTAGATGGTGTCGAACGAGTGGTCCGGCGCCCCCGTGCCGGACAGGTCGTTCGGCGTCCCGACGGTGCGGTAGGCGACGCCGTCGACGTAGAACGCGGTGCCCTGGGTGACCCCGGCCTGCGCGGCCACGGCCGGGACCAGGACGGCGCCGGCGGCGAGCGCCAGCGACCCGGCGACGGCAAGAGTGCGGTTGCGGTGCATGATCGTCCTCCTCACGGGACCGAACCCCGGTGGCCGGCCCTCTGCGTCCAGCCCACCGCGCGGCGCCGCGCAGGTCCATGACGAGGGCCTTACGGGGTGCTCACAGGCCGCTGACGTGCCCGCTCGACGCCGTCCGCGAAGCTCTCCACGGCCTAGGCTGACTGCATGGTCCGGGTCCTCGTGGTCGACGACGACACCACCGTCGCCGACGTGGTGGTCGCCTACCTCGAGCGCGCCGGCATGGCGGCCGAGCACGTGACCGACGGCGTCGACGCCCTCGTCGCCGCCCACGAGCGGCCGCCGGACGCCGTCGTCCTCGACCTCATGCTGCCCGGGCTGGACGGGATCGAGGTGTGCCGGCGGCTACGCGCGGACCGGCCCCGCCTGCCGGTGCTCATGCTGACCGCCCGCGGCGAGGAGGACGATCGCATCACCGGCCTCGAGGTCGGGGCGGACGACTACGTGACCAAACCGTTCAGCCCGCGCGAGCTCACCCTGCGCGTGCAGTCCGTGCTGCGGCGGGCGGGCACCCCGGCCGACGGCACCGCCCCGGCAGGCGAGAGCCCAGCCGCGCAGGACGGACCGTCGCCCGCGTCCGCACCGCCGTCGGGCACCCTGCGCGACGGCGACCTGACCGTCGACGTCGCCGCCCACCGGGTGCTGCGCGGCGGCTCGGAGCTGGCGCTGACCGCGCGCGAGTTCGACCTGCTGGTCTGGTTCCTCGCCCACCCCGGCCAGGTGCACGACCGCGAGACGCTGCTGCGCGAGGTGTGGGGCTGGGAGTACGGCGACCGGTCCACCGTGACGGTGCACGTGCGGCGGCTGCGGGAGAAGGTCGAGGCCGACCCGTCCGCCCCGACGCGCCTGGTGACGGTGTTCGGCGTCGGCTACCGCTGGGACGCCCGTCCCCCGGACGCGGAGGAGGGCGCGACGTGACCCCGCTGGAGGGGGTCGGCCTCTCGGCCGGGGTGGCTGCCGTCGTCGGGCTCGCGGGGGCGGCCGGCGTGCTGGCGCTCGGACGACGCCGCCCGTCCGTCGCCGCGACGCTCGCCCCGCTGGTCGTCGTGGCGTCGGTCGCGGCCGGCGTCTACGCCAGTGCCCGCGCGATGTTCCTGTCGGAGAAGGACTCCACGACGGTGCTGTGGCTGCTGCTCGCCACCGTCCCCGTGGCGCTCGTCGTCGGGTTGGTGCTCGCCCGGCGCACCCACCACCTCGCCACGGAGCGTGCCGAGGCCGTGGCGGCCCGGGACCGGGACCGGGAGGTCGAGGCCCGACGCCGCGAGCTCGTCGCGTGGGTGTCCCACGACCTGCGCACGCCGCTGGCCGCCGTCCGCGTGCTGACGGAGGCGATGGAGGACGCGGTGACGACCCCCGCGGACGCGGCGGCCGGCATCCTCGCGGAGAACCGTCGCATGAGCGACATGGTCGACGACCTGCTGGCGCTGTCCCGGCTGCAGTCACCGGGTTTCGAGCTGAACCGCGAGCCCACGGACGTCGGGGACCTCGCCTCGGACGCGCTGGCCGCCGCCGGCCCGGCCGCCGCGGCCGCCGGCGTGCGGCTCACGGGTGAGGTGACCGTGCCCGTCGTCGTCCCCGTGGACGCCCGGGAGGTCGCCCGGGCGGTGGGCAACCTGGTGTCCAACGCGGTGCGGCACACCCCGGCCGGGGGCACCGTGTGCGTCCAGGTCGAGGACGACCACGGGTCGGCCGCCGTCGTGCACGTCACCGACGGCTGCGGGGGCATCCCCGCGGCGGACCTGCCCCGCGTGTTCGAGGCCGGCTGGCGCGGTACCGCGGCCCGCACCCCGGGGTCCGGCGGCGCCGGCATCGGCCTGTCGATCGTGCGCTCGGTCGCCGAGGCGCACGGCGGCGCCGTCACGGTCGAGAACGTCGACGACGGCCGCGGCTGCCGCTTCACGCTCACCCTGCCGGGGTGACCTCCAGGGGGACCTCCTCCGTCGACCCGTCGACGTAGGTGACCTGCGCGAGGGCCGAGAACGACTCCTCTCCCGGCGCCCACAGCGCGAACCAGCCGTCGTCCATCGACGCCGCGACCTGCTCGCCGTCGGCCGTGGCCACCGTGACGGCCTCGACCTCTTCCCCGACCCGGCCGAACGCGGCGGTCACCGCGCCCTCACCGCTCGGGCCGTCCGACCAGGACGCCGTACCGGTCTCCGCCACGACGAGCTCGCGGGGCCCCGGCCGGGGCACGGGCGTGCCGCCGACGGACTCCGAGGAGTACACCTGCGTGCCGCCGTCCTTCGTCACGAAGCACTCCGCGAGCGCCCCGTCCCCGGACAGCAGCACGTACGTGTAGTCGCCACGCACCTCGGCGAGCACCGGGTCCACCGGGATCTCGGTGATCGGCGCCCCCGCGCCGGCCGCGTCCTCGTCGATGGCGTGGGCCGCCGTCGGGCAGGAGGCGGCGTCCTGCGCCGCGGCGGCGGGGTCGACGACCTGGGGCGTCGGCGTCCACGAGGCGTACGCCTCCGGGCCGCCGAGCGTCGTCGACACCACGACCCCGGCCGCCACGGCAGCCACGGCCCCCGCGAACACACCGGTCGCCACCCCGGCCCGCGAGCGCCGCGCCGGGGCGAGGTAGCGGTCCGGCACGGTCCGGTCCATGGCCAGCACCCGCGCCAGGGCAGGGTCGTCCGGGTGTCCCGGGGCACGCAGGTGCCGTGCCGGGTCCAGACCGCCCAGGTCGTCCAGCAGCGGTGACCTCATGGCCTCTCCTCCTGCAGCCTGCGCAGCACGGTCGCGGTGTCGCGGGGCACCTCGGAGTACGCCAGCAGCCGCTTGCGGGCCCGGGTGAGCCGCACCGAGAAGGTGGACGGACGGCACTCCAGCACCTGGGCGGCCTCGCGGGCGGACAGCCCGTCCCACGCCACGAGCGCCAGGACCTCCCGGTCGGCGTCGCCGAGCAGGTCCCAGGCGCGGCGCAGGTCGGCGCGCTCGGCCGCGGCGTCGTCCGCACCTCGGGCCTGCGCCGTCGGCTCCCGCTCCAGCCGCACCCCGAGGGCCTGCCAGCGGCCCTGCGTGCGCACCTGGGTGGACAGGACCGTGCGCGCGACGCCGAAGAGCCACGCGCGCGCCGCGGTCGGCACGTCCTCCACCCTCCGCCAGGCGACCAGGTAGGTCTCCGAGACGACGTCGTCGACGATCGCCGGCGCGGCACGACGCGCGACGAACCGCACCACCTGCTCGCGATGGTCCACCCACAGGCGCGTCAGGCGCTCGCGGGCCGCGGCGTCGTCCACGCTCGTCCTCCCGATCCCTCGTCCCCTTCATGGCCGGCAGGGCCGGTGCTGCTCCACCGTACTGGGAGACGGTTGCCCTGATCGATGGGCTCGCTACCCTCGTGCAGGACCGCGGACGCCGACGCGCGTCCTCGACGACGACGTGAGGAGCGTCAGGATGCGCACGAGACTTTCCCGGACCGTGGCCACCGGCGTCGGCGTGACGGTGCTGGCCCTGGGGACGGGCGTGGTCGGCACGGCTCCGGCGACGGCCGACATCGGCGAGCCGGTCGGCACGATCGGCGAGGGTTCGTCCGACGGCGGGAACCTGCCCGCGGGGAACCTCCCCGGCGTGCCCGAGCCCGGCAGCCCGGAGGCCGAGTGGGTCGCCTGGGCCGCCGCGGAGCGGGCCGAGGCCGAGGCCACGGACTGGAAGGCCGACTCGGCCGCCCGCGGGTGCGAACTGGTGGAGGTCTCGATCGCCGACGAGGTCGATCCCGCCTACAACGAGGCGATGGGCGCCCCCGCCGACCTGGTCACGCACCGGGTCGAGATGGTGGAGACCTGCGAGGGCCCGACCGCGTCGGGCGGGATGACGCTCGAGACCGACGGCACGGCGAGCACGACCGCGATCGGGTCCGGCAGCGACTGCGACAGCACGAAGGGTCCCGGCACGATCTGCATCTACAAGTCCAGCGGGCGGATCTACTCCTCGTGGAAGTACCGCGGATCGGGCAGCGTCTCGGGGTTCCTGCGGATCGACCAGATCTCGACGTCGGCCTCGAGCTGCTACCGCGGCAGCACCTGGCTCACAGGCCCGTCGCGCACGTGGAGCAGCGGGATGACGCGCAGCATCTCCAAGACGCGCACGACGTACTCGGGCTACTCGGCGCACATCTGGAAGAAGGTGTGGCACGGGCACACCGACTGGGGCAGCACCTGCTCGAGGCTCTGAGCCGCGGCTCACAGGACGTGCGCGAGGAACTCCTGCAGCCGCGGCTCGGTCGGTGCGTCGAGCACCTGGGCGGGCGGACCCTGCTCCACCACCACGCCGTCGTCCATGAACACGACGTGGTCGGCGACCTCGCGGGCGAACCCGATCTCGTGGGTGACCACGACCATCGTCATGCCGGACCGGGCGAGGTCCTGCATGACGGCCAGCACCTCGCCGACCAGCTCCGGGTCGAGCGCGGAGGTCGGCTCGTCGAAGAGCATGAGCTCGGGGTCCATCGCCAGTGCGCGGGCGATGGCGACGCGCTGCTGCTGGCCACCGGAGAGCTGGGCCGGGTAGTGGTCGACCCGGTCGGCGAGCCCGACCCGGTCCAGCAGCTCGACGGCACGCTCCCGAGCCGCGGCCTTCGACAGCCCGCGGACCTGCACGGGTGCCTCGGCGACGTTCTCCAGCGCCGTCAGGTGGCCGAACAGGTGGAACCGCTGAAACACCATCCCGATCCGCGAGCGCTGGGCGGCGATCCGGCGCGGGTGCAGCCGGTGCAGGACGCCCCGGGCGTCGTGCCGGTAACCGAGCAGCTCACCGTCGACGTGCACCGACCCGGCGGTGATCTGCTCGAGCTCGTTGAGGCAGCGCAGCAGGGTGGACTTGCCGGAACCGGACGGTCCGAGGACGACGGTCACCGAGCCCGGCGGCACCACCAGGTCGACGCCGCGCAGCACGTGCAGCGCCTGGTCGCCGTGGCCGAAGACCTTGTGCACGTCCCGGGCCTCGACCATGGGGGTCGTCGTGGCGGTCATGGGGTCACCTCCGCGAAGGGGTCGTCGGTGGTCGTGCCGGCACCGCGGATCGCCGCCTGCCGGCTCAGGCGTCGCGGGCCGCGTCCGGAGCCGGGTCCGGACCGGCGACCGCGCCGGCCGCCGGTGGCGCCGCCGTCGAACCCCCGCCCGTAGTACCGCTCGACGGCGGACTGGCCGACCATGAGCACCGAGGTGATGAGCAGGTACCACAGCGCCGCCACGATGAGCAGCGGGATGGGCTGGAACGTGCGGGTCCCGATCGCGGAGGTGGCGTAGGTGATCTCCAGGGTGAACGGCACGGCGACGACCAGCGAGGTCGTCTTGAGCATGGAGATGGTCTCGTTCCCCGTGGGCGGCACGATGACGCGCATGGCCTGCGGCAGCACGATGCGGCGCAGGATGCGCGGCTCGGTCATCCCCAGGGCGCGGGCGGCCTGCGCCTGGCCGGGGTCGACGGAGCCGAGCCCGGCGCGGACGATCTCGGCGAGGTAGGCGGCCTCGTTGAGGGCGAGCCCGACGAGCGCCGCCCAGAACGCCGTGATGACGTCGCGGGTGTCGAACACGAAGAACTCCGGCCCGAACGGGATGCCGAGGCTGAGCCGTGGGTACAGCACCGAGATCAGTCCCCAGAACACGAGCTGGGTGTAGATCGGGGTGCCGCGGAAGAACCAGATGTAGGCCCAGGAGACCGACCGCATCACCGGGTTGTCGCTGCGCCGCATGATCGCCAGGAGCACGGCGAGCACGACGGCGATGGCCATGGACCCGAAGGTGAGCACGAGCGTCCAGCCGACGCCGCGCACCACGTTGACGTCGCGCAGGTACAGCCAGACCGTGTCCCAGCGGAAGTTCGGGTTGGTGACCAGCGCGTGCACCACCATCGCGGCGAGCACGAGCATCACGGCGGCGGACAGCCAGCGCCCCGGGCGCGGGACCGGGCGGGCGTTCAGGGGCTCGGGCAGGGCCGTCGACGTGGCAGCGCGGGTGGGGGTATCGGCGGCGGTCATGTCAGACGGAGGGGTCGAGCTCGGCGGTGGAGAGCGCGCCCTCGGCGTTGCCCCAGCCGTCGAGGATCTCGGTCAGGGTGCCGTCGTCCATGAGCTGCTGCAGGGCGCCCTGGACGGCCTCGGCGAGCGCGTCGTCGTCCTGGGCGACGACGACGCCGTACGGCGCGGCGTCCGTGATGTCGCCGAGGGTCTCGACCGCGCCCCCGGTCTGCTCGACCGCGTACGCCGTCACCGGGGAGTCGGCGTACATGGCCTGCACCTTGCCGCCGACGAGGTTGGTGGTGACGTCGGCCTGGGAGTCGTAGGGCAGCACCTCGACGGGGTCGGCGCCGTCGGCCTCGCAGTCCGCGGACGCCTCGTCGAGAGCACCCTGCTGGACGGTGCCGGTCTGCACGCCCACGGTGGTGCCGCACAGGTCGCCGGGGTCGACGCCGTCCGGGTTGCCGGCGGCGACCGCGAGCTGAGAGCCGGCGTCGAAGTAGCTGACCATGTGGGCGACCTGCAGCCGCTCGGCGTCGATGGTGAACCCGGAGATGCCGACGTCGTACTTGGTGCCGACGGCCGGGATGATCGCGTCGAAGGTGGACGGCTCGACCTCGGCCTCGAGTCCCAGGGTGGCGGCGACCGCGTGGGCGATGTCGACGTCGAACCCGACCGGGGTGACGCCGTCGGGGGCGAGGAACTCGGCCGGGGCGTAGGACAGCTCGGCGCCCACGGTGAGCACGCCGTCCTCGGCGACGTCCTCGGGGACGAGCGCGACGAGCTCCGGGTCGGCCTCGAGCGTCGAGGCGTCGAACGCCGGGGCCGTCGGTGCGTCCGAGGTGTCCGCGGAGGCGCCGCCACCGGCGGGGGCGGCGAGGTCCTCGGACGCGGTGGTGCAGCCGGCGAGCAGCGCGACGGCGGCGACGGCGGACAGGGGCAGGGCGGTGCGGGCGCGCATGACGGCTCCAGGGATCGCGTGGAGGAGGACGACGCTCCCGCCCGGTCCGAGCCGCGGAGCGCTTATGCAGCAGTATGCATACCTATTCCATAGATCCTCAAACCACGGCACCATGACGTCCGTCACGCCACCGCTCCCCCACCCCCCCCCCCGGGCGCCGGGCCGGGTCGCGCCCGAGGAGCGAGCCGGCACGGGGCACGACAAAGGTCCGGGTCCTTCCGTGGCGCCGTCGTCAGACGGGAAGCGCAGGGCGCGCAGCGCCCGTGAGCGCGACGGCGCCACGGAAGGACCCGGACCTCGTCAGGAGCGAGAGAGACCTACGTGTCGTGCTCGATGATCCCCATGTCCTCGCGGTGGTCGTCGACACCACCGGGCGGGAAGTCGGTCCGCTCCGGCTTGGAGCGCAGCGCCATGATGGCGAGGGTCAGTCCGCCCCAGACCACCAGCAGGGCGACGACCATCATGATGATCGCGGTGGTGCTCATCGCGAGGCCTCCTTCCGCACGGCGGGGTCCTCGACCGGCGGGTACGGCGGCCAGGCCCGGGGCAGGTCCGGCCCGCGCCAGCGGAACGCCCAGAAGACGATCGCACCGACGACCAGCAACGCCACGGTGCCCCACCCTGCATAGAGCAGATACGTCTCATCGTAGTCCCCGTAGGGCTCGTCGATCCGGATCAGGATCGTCTGCACGAGCATGATCGCGAGCATCACCGGGATGATGGCGCCGACGCAGGCGTACCACCACGCGCCGAGCTGCGTCGTCGAGACGGCGTTGAGGTGGTAGCGCAGCTCGGGGGCCCGGCGGTAGACCCACACCACGAAGACGCACATGAGGATCGCCGAGGCGACGATGCCCATGTTGTTGACCCAGTAGTCGACGGTGTCGAGCAGGATCAGGCCCGTCGTGGTGCTGAAGCCGACCACCGAGACCGTACCCAGCACGCCACCGAGCCACAGCACCGCCGCCGTGCGCGACAGGGCGAACTTCTCCTGCAGCGCCGCGGAGACGACCTGCAGGATCGAGACCAGCGACGTGAACCCGGCCATCACCAGCGAGCCGAAGAAGAGCGCGCCGAACAGGGCACCGGCCGGCATCTCGGAGACGATCGCCGGGAACGTGACGAACGCGAGCCCGACGCCCGCGATGCCGAGCTCACCGACGCCGACGCCCTGCTCCAGGGCCAGGAACCCGAGGGCGGAGAAGACGCCGAGCCCGGCCAGCATCTCGAAGCCGGAGTTGGAGAACGCGACCACCAGGCCGGGGCCGGTCATGTTGGACCGACGACGCCGGTACGAGGCGTAGGTGATCATGATGCCGAACGCCACGGACAGCGAGAAGAAGATCTGACCGTAGGCGGCGATCCACACGTCCGGGTCGCCCAGCGCGTCCCACTGCGGGGTGAAGAGCGCGTTCAGCCCTTCCGCGGCCCCGTCGAGGGTCAGCGCGCGGACCACCAGGGCGCCGAAGGCCACCAGCAGCAGCGGGATGAAGACGATGTTCGCCCGCTGGACACCCTTGACGACACCGGCGGCCAGCACCGCGATGACCACGACCCACACCAGCACGAGCGGGATCAGGACGGCGGCCACGAAGTCGAAGGTGAGCCACGGGTCGGCACCGCCGACGTCGGCGAGCTGGAGGTGCTCCCCGAAGAAGAAGGCCTGCGGGTCGTCACCCCAGTCGAGACCGAAGGAGTAGACGAAGAAGCTGGCCGCCCAGGCGACCACCGCCGCGTAGTAGACCGCGATGACGATGCAGATCATCACCTGGAACCAGCCGAGCGACTCGAGCCAGCCCTTGATCCGCCGGAACGCCTGCGGGGCGCCGCCGCGGAACCGGTGACCGATCGCGTAGTCGAGGAACAGGATCGGGATGCCCGCCGTCAGCAGCGCGATGAGGTAGGGCACGAGGAACGCGCCACCACCGTTCTCGTACGCCACGCCGGGGAACCGCCAGATGTTGCCGAGCCCCACGGCGGAGCCGATCGCCGACAGGATGAAACCTACCTGTCCGGTGAACTGCTCCCGCGGGGCGGTCTGGTTGTCAGCACTCACGGGTCACACACCTTCCGCGCTGGTCGCCGCGTCGTCAAACCGGTCTCTCCTGGTGATCATCGGGCACATTCCCTCGACCGGCATGTCGAGCACCGGGACGAAGCCGCCGGTCAGCCGAGCAGTCGGGCGACGTACCCGCCCCGCAGGCGGCCCTCCGGGTCCAGCCGGTCGGCCAGCACCCGGAACTCGTCGAACCGGGGGTAGGCGGCGCGCACCGCCACGGGGTCGGCGGTGAACACCTTGCCCCAGTGCGGCCGCGCACCGAACGGGGCGAGGGTCTCCTCGATCAGGGGCAGCACCCTGGCGACCTCGGGCGCCCGGGGGAGCCAGGTGAAGTGCAGCCCGATCGAGTCCTCGGCGAAGGGGCTCAGCCACAGGTCGTCGGCGGCCACGGTGCGGACCTCACCGGTCATGAGCAGGGGCGCCACCACGCTGCCCAGGCCCCGCATCGCCTCCACGGCCTTCACCGCGTGCTTCCGGGGCAGCAGGTACTCGCTCTGCAGCTCCTCCCCCACGGACGGGGTGTGGTCGAGCCGGAAGTGGCTCAGGCGCTCGTGGGAGGGGCCGGGGACACCGTGCTGCGCGGTGCAGGCACCCGGGTCCACCCCGGGCACCGGGTGCACGTCGTGCTCGGCCCAGTGCAGGTCGGGCAGGGCGTCGGGACGGTGACCCCGCCCCTCGGACACCACCGACTTGAACCAGGCCGTGCGGATCGTCGGCTCGTCCCACCGCGTGAAGAGGCTGACGGAGTACGCCGAACCCGTGACGTCGTCGAACCGGTCGAGCACGGCGTCCCACGGGAGGTCCAGCGCGACGTCCTGCCGCACCTGGAACGCGGGCACGGTGGTTAGCTCGATCCGGGTGACGATGCCGAGCACCCCCAACGACACCACGGTCCCGGCGAACACCTCCGGGTCGGTCTCCCGCGTGATCCGGCGCAGCTCGCCGGCCGTGGTCATGAGCTCGAGCGCGACGACGGCGCCCGCGAGGGACCGGTTGGTGTCGCCCGAGCCGTGGGTGGCGGTCGCGACCGCCCCGGCGACGGAGAGGTGCGGCAGCGACGCGAGCTGGGTCAGCGCCCGTCCGTGGGCGTAGAGCACCTGCGACACCTCCCCGTACCGCATCCCCGCGTTGACCGACACGACACCGGTCCCCGGGTCCAGGTCGACGGCCGGGCGGCCGTCGTCGAGGCGGTCGACCTGGACGTGGGTGCCCGTGGTGTCCGCGAGGTCGTTGAAGGAGTGGCGTGATCCCAGCGCGCGGACCGGGCCGCCGACGACAAGCCGGTCGGCGAGCTCCTCCAGGGAGGTCGGGCGCACGAGATCCCGTGCGGCGTAGTCGATGTTCCCGGCCCAGTTCCGCATGCGGCCCAGCGTGCCACGGCTGGTCAGACCGCGCGCAGGAAGGCCTCGAGGTCGACGGTGACACGCGCCACGGCGGCTCGGTCGGGCGCCTCGGGAGCCCGCTGCCACTGCAGCTCCGGCCCGCCCGGTCGGGGCGGTCCGCCCGGCCAGCGCCACCGCGCCGAGCGCCGCCCGTCGATCAGCACGGTGTGGACGAAGGCGTTCCGTCGCCCCGGCTCGGGCGCGCGGGGGTCCGCGAGGACGCGGCGGGTCTCGCCGTAGGAGCTCAGCAGCTCGTCGTAGGCGCACAGCAGGTCGGCGACACGCCCGCCGGACGGCGCCGCGGGAGCGCCGGACACGACGGACTCGTGCACGGCCGGGGTCGTGACCAGGGTCAGCCCGTCGAGATCCTCCTCGCCCGGGACCTCCACGACCTCGCCCAGGTCCCGCAGCACGGCCAGCCCGGCACGTAGCACCGTGCGGGTCAGCCCGGACCACTGCGACAGGTCCTGGACCGTGGCGTAGGCGCGGGCAGGCAGCCAGCGACGCCACAGCTCCAGGACGGCGGACTCGCGGTCGAAACGGTGTCCCAGAGACCCGTAGCCGGCCGGGACACGGTCGTCGAAGGCCACGTAGGTCGACCGGCCGTGCTCCGCCGGACCGCTGATCAGCACCTTCCGCAGCTCGGCGTGCATGAGGATGTGGGACACGGCGACGCCCGGCGCGTCGGCACCGAGGACGCCCCGCTCGACGAGGGCCGTCGCGAGCTCGTCGCGGGTGCGCGGCCCGGTGGCGACCTCGGCCGCGACGGCGGCGACACCGGGACCGGGGTCGTCGAGCCCCCAGGACCTCTCGGTGGACGCCATCGTCCGGGCGACGCGGGGGGCGGTGAGCTCGAGCAGCCAGCGGACGTCGACGGGCAGCACGAGGTGCCACGTGGGTCGCAGGACGTGGGTGCGCAGGATCTGCCCGTCGTCGAGCGCGGCGAGCGCGGTGGCCTCGTTCCCGCGGGCGGACGTGGCGAGGCGGCGCGTGAGCCCCCAGAGCGTGGGCCGCACCTCCTGCCCCTGCACGGCCAGCAGGTGTCCGACGGCGGCCGGCAGGTCGGGCAGGTCGGGTCCGCGCAGCCGCTGGGACCGCAGCCGGGCCGCCCGGACGGTGGCGGCGTCGACGCTCATGGGAACACCCTGCCCCTCCCCACGGCCGGACACGCCCGCCGGGGTCGTGTCCGGTCAGGCGCTCGTGGCCCGCTCCTCGGCGATCACCGGGATCCGCCCGTCCATGCCGACCATCTCCAGCACCTCGGTGACGGCCTCGGACGGCGACCGCAGCTGGACCGGGGCGCCGACCTCCTCGCCGAACATGTAGACCTGCAGGATGAAGGCGACTCCCGAGGAGTCGATGAACGTCACGTCACGGGTGTCGAGGACGATCGGCTCCGCTCCCGGCCGGGCGGCGACCGACGCCATCGCATCGCTCGCCGACTCGCGCAGGGCCGCGTCCACCTCGCCCCACAACATCAGCAGCGTGCCGCCCTCGTCGTGCTGGCAGGAGATGCCGGACCCTGCGTCCGGGTCCATGTCCGTCGCGCTGTCGTAGTCCATCGGGCTCGTGCTCCTGTCATGCCAACGGCGGGCTTCGCGGTCGGATGCCCCCTTCGGTCCTGACCACGATCGAGTGTTCACCCCTCCGACCGGTTCGTCCAGCGGGACACGGCACGAAGGAGCCGGGGATTGCTCAGGGAGACGCCTCGGGGTCGGTGACGTCCGCCACCTGGGCGTTCAGCGCTCTGAGCAAGGCGTCGGCGTCGAGCGTCACCCCGACACCGTGGCCACCGGCCCCGACGGATACGGTACCCGCTGCAGGGATCCTCGCATCGGCAACCACGGGCCACGCGTGCCGCGCACCGAACGGCGTGATGGTGCCGCGCTCGAACCCCGTGACCTCCCGCGCGACCTCGGCGTCCGGCATGGAGAGACGGTTGACGCCGAGCAGCGCCCGCAGCCGGGGCCAGGCGATCGTCCGGGTCCCCGGGACCAGCACGAAGAGGTAGTCGTCGACCCCGCGGCGCACCACCATCGTCTTGAGCAGATGGTCCGGCGACACGCCCCGGGCGGCCGCCGCCTCGGCGAGGGAGCCCACGCGCCCGTGCCGCCGGACGACGTACTCGAGGCCGGACGCCTCCAGCGCCGCACGGACCCGGCGCTCCGGTTCGGGCTCGACGTCGTTCACGGGGACTCGCCCAGTGCGCGGTCGGCGATCTCGACGGCGTCGGGCTCGGGATCGTGCTCGGTCCGCACCGTGCGCCAGTACTCCGCTCCGTCCCGGGTGCGGCTCACCAATCCCTGGTCGACCATCGCCCGGCGCAGGGCGACCGGGTCGCGGGCCAGCTCACCGAGCCGGTCGGTCAGCTCGCGCTCGGAGACCGGCTCGAGCAGGCGTGGCATCGCGACGGTCGCGAGGTAGCCCGTCACGGCGACCTTGTCGCGCCACCGGCGGGGATTGCGCTCCAGGCGACCGTTCACGAGGAACCGCCGCGGGTCGTCGCTCGAGGACGTCCGGTTCACGGGGTCGTGTCGGACCCGTCCGCCGAGGTCCCGTCGTCCGTGCCGTCGTCCGCCGAGGTGGCGTCGAGCTCGTCACCGGTCCCGTCGGTGCGGGAACCCGCGACCTCCTCCTCGCGCTGGGCGTACTCGCTGTCGTCGCCGGTCGGCTCGGGGGCGCTCTGCTCCGACGTCGAGGAGTTGGTGGTCGAGGACGTCGATCCGCTGCTCGAGTCGGTGCCCGAGCTGTCCGTCCCGGAGGTCGGCGTCGGGCTCGAGGACGGGGTCGGGCTGGTCGACGGCGACGGGCTCGTGGTCGGCGTCGGGCTCGACGACGGGCTCGGGCTGGTCGACGGCTTGGGGCTCGAGGACGGCTTCGGGCTCGGGCTGGCCGACGGCTTGGGGCTCGAGGACGGCTTCGGGCTCGGGCTGGCCGACGGCTTCGGGCTGCTCGACGGCTTCGGGCTCGACGACGGCTCGGACGTCGAGCCGCTCTTCGCGTCGGACTTCTTCGTGGTGCTCTTGGAACCGCCGCCCGAGGTGTCCTTGGTGCTCGATCCCGAGCCCTTCGTCCCGGTGCTGTGGGTACCGGACCCCGAGGCCGTGGACCCTGAGCCCTTCGACGACCAGCCGGCACCCCCGGCGGTGGCCACGTCGTGGCTCGACGCCGCGCGGTCGGGAACCGGACCGGCAGCGAAGAACTCGAAGTGCCAGGGCTCGGGCTTGCTGCCGTTCGGGCGCGCCCAGGTCGGGTTGTCCCAGCCGTAGTCGGGGGCGTGCACGCGCATCCAGACGTACTCCGCGGAGTAGCCGGTCGAGATCGGCGAGCTGAGGTCGAGCGCGAGGCCCCACCCGTGGTTCGACGTACCCGGCACCGCGGCCAGGTGCGGCTTGGCGGCCCGGACCGCGACCTGCGACTCGTACGACCGGTAGGAGTCGGTGATCGGGATGTCGACGCCGAACCGGGCCCGGTACTCCGCGTTGAGGGCGGCGAACTGGGCGGCGGCGTCGCACCGCAGGAGGTGACCGGGAGCGGAGGCGATCCCGCAGAGCACGGAGGCCGGGATGCGTCCGTTGCTGAAGCCCGCGGTCGACCCGGCGTGCTGGTCGACGACCGCCTGGAGCGTCGCGGACAGCGACCCGGCACCGGTGAGCGGCATACCGTTCGCCGTCACCGCCACCCCGTCGTCGGAGACGAAGGTGCCGTCGGGCAGCTCGGTCACCGCGGGACGGATGTCGACGACGAAGGACGCGGAGGCCGGGTCCAGCAGCGCGGCCAGGTGCGTCGCCGCCACGACGATGTCGTCGAAGGTCACCGCGCCGTGGTCGTGCGCGTCCTCGTCGTGCGTCTCGATCTGGCCGGCGGCCCCGAGCGCGAGGCCCTGGGCAGCCGCGCCGACCGAGCCCTGCACGCCGGCCGTGAGAGCGTCGCCCTGCCACACGTGGCGGACCTGGAACGTGGACTCACCCTCCACGAGGCTCTCCCAGGTGGGCAGCTGCAGACCGAGTCCCGGGAAGGCGCCGACGTCCTGGGGCAGCGGTTCGACGTCGTCCACCTCGGCGGTCGGGGCCGCGCCGGGGGCGGGAGCCGCGTCCTGCGGGGCGGCGGCCTCCTCGACCACGCCGTCCTGCTCCGGCGCGCTCTTCTGCTGCTGCTGCTCCGGAGCGTCCTTCTCGTCCTGCGGGGCCTCCGACGGGGCCGGGGAGAAGGACGGCGACGGGGCCGGCTCCGGGGACGCCTCGGCAGGCGGACGGAGGGACCCCCCGGTCAGCTCCTCGGGGGCGACGAGGTCGTCGGGCGAGGACACGGGCGGACCGGCCGGCGGGATGTCCGCGGGCGCCGGCTCGACGACCTCCGGCAGCTCCGCGTCGTCCAGACCCGGGACGGCCTCCGCCTGCTGCTGCGCGACATAGGTCGTCAGGAGCGCGCCCAGCTCGGCGGCAGCCTGCTGGACCTCCGGTCCGAGCTCGCGTCCGTCCTCCAGCGCGGTCAGCTCGGCCTGCTCGATGACACCCAGGACCTCGTCGATCGACGCCGGGCCCGACCGCGAGGCGGCGCCCACCACGCCGAGCTCGAGCGGCTCGCTCTGGACGGGTGCGGAGAACGTCGGGTGCTGGCGGAACTCGTTCCAGGGCGTGCTCGCGACCGACCCGGCCATGAAGCCCGCGGCCAGCACGACCGCCCCGGCCCCTGCCCCGACGACCCGCCCGAGGCGACGTCCGCGACGGCGACCGCCCGCGGCGAGATGAGCATCGTCGGACGTCAGAGGGCGCGCCACGTCCTCGCTGTCGATCTCCGTCGAATCGAGCTCGTCCGCCACGTCGTACCCTTCTCGACCCCGTTTGTCCTGGCTGGACGCATCTTCGCACAACACCTCGAGGATACGTGGCCCCTGTCACATTCCACCACCTACTGTGTGCCACGCATTCGCTGCCCGCCACCCCTCCGGCACCGACGAGCGGGCGAAGTTTTCCCGGCCCGGGACGGGGCACACTGGCGTCATGAGGACGTCGGACGCGGACACCCCGCGACGCATCGACCTGAACAGCGACCTGGGCGAGGGCGTGAGCACCTCGGAGCACGCCGGGGACGCCCGCATGCTCGAGATCGTCTCGAGCGCCAACATCGCCTGCGCGTTCCACGCGGGCGACCCGGCGACCATCCACCGCACGGTCCACGCGGCGGTCCGTCGGGGCGTGACCGTCGGGGCGCACGTCGCCTACAACGACCGCGAGGGGTTCGGGCGCCGGGACCTGGAGGTGCCCAGCGACGAGCTCCGGGCCGACCTCGTCTACCAGCTGGGGGCGATCCGCGAGATCGCCCGCAGCGCGGGCACCACGGTCCGCTACGTCAAGCCGCACGGGGCCCTCTACAACACGGCGGCCGTCGACGCGCGGGTCGCCGAGGACGTCGCCGCCGCGGTCGTCACCGTCGACCCCGAGCTCGTCCTGCTGGGCCTGCCCGGCAGCGTCGCCCTCGACGCGGCCCGTGCGGCGGGTCTCGTGACGGCCGCCGAGGCGTTCGCCGACCGCGCCTACACCGCCACCGGCCGGCTCGTGCCGCGCAGCGTGGAGGGAGCCGTCCTGCACGACCCGGAGGAGGTCGCCGCCCGGATGCTGCGCCTGGTCCACGAAGGTGTCGTCCGGTCGATCGAGGGCACGGACGTGACGATCGTCGCCGACTCCATCTGCGTGCACGGCGACACCCCGGGCGCCGCGAGGATGGCGGCCCGGCTGCGGGAGGTGCTCACCGGGGCCGGGGTGAGCCTGCGTCCGTTCGTGACGTCATGACGCCGCAGATCCGGCCGGTGGGCGACGACGCCGTCCTGATCACGTTCGACGCCCCGGGATCGGCCGTCGCCCTGCACCGGTCGCTGCGACGCCGGCCGCTGCCCGGCGTCGGGCACACCGTGCCGGGCGCGCGGACGCTGCTGATCCCCTTCGCGCCGGGCCGCACCGACGCCGCGACGCTCGCCCGGGCGCTGCGGACGCTCACCGCGGACCCGCCGCCCGACCCGGAGGAGGCGCACCGGCACGAGCTCGCCGTGGTGTACGACGGCGAGGACCTGGCGACCGCGGCGGAGCTGCTCGGATGGTCCGTCGAGCAGCTCGTCCGCCGGCACACGACCGCCACGTGGCGGGTCGCGTTCATGGGGTTCGCCCCCGGCTTCGGCTACCTGGCGGGCGACGACCCCGCCCTGTCCCTGCCGCGCCGGGACACGCCCCGCACGCGGGTCCCGCCCGGTGCGGTGGCCATGGCCGGCGACTACAGCGGGGTCTACCCGCGCGAGAGCCCCGGAGGATGGCAGCTGCTCGGGCGGACCGACGCCGTCGTCTGGGACACCGCACGCCGGGCACCCGCCCTGTGGCGGCCCGGGGACACCGTGCGCTTCGCCCCGGCACGGGAGGTGGCCACCGTCCGCGTCCCGCGGCCGTCGACCCCGCCGGGCGCTCCCGCCGACCCGGTGCTGGAGGTGCTGGCTCCCGGGCTGCAGACGCTCGTGCAGGACCTCGGCCGCCCGGGGAGCGTGGACCTCGGGGTCTCCGGCTCCGGTGCGGCCGACCCCCGCAGCTTCCGGGCGGCGCAGCGGGCCGTCGGCAACCGGACGGACGCCGCCGCGCTGGAGACGCTCGGCGGCCTGAGGCTGCGCGCCCTGCGCCCCGCCGTCGTCGCCACGGCGGGCGCGGCCGCCGACCTCGAGGTGACCGGCGGGACCGGGCTCTCCCGGGCTCCGCTCCCCGGCCGGCCGTTCGTCCTGGCCCCCGGCGAGGAGCTCTCCGTCGGCGCGCCGCGCCGGGGGCTGCGCACCTACGTGGCCGTCCGCGGCGGCCTCGACGTCGCCCCGGTCCTGGGGTCGCGTGCCACCGACCTGCTCGCCGGCCTGGGACCGGACCCGCTCGCCGCCGGGGACGTCCTCGGTACCGCCGGGGACGCCGTCGAGGCCGTGGCGACCGCGGACACCGGCGCCCCGGACCCCGAGAGGCTGCCCGCCCCCGGCGACGTCGTGACGCTGCCCGTGGTCCTCGGCCCCCGGGACGACTGGTTCACCCCCGACGCGCTCGATCTGCTCGCCTCCCAGGAGTGGGAGGTGACGGCCCGGTCGGACCGCGTCGGCCTGCGTCTGACCGCGGAGCAGCCGCTCACCCGGACCGCGACGGCACAGGGTGCCGAGCTGCCCAGCGAGGGTGCGGTGACCGGTGCGCTGCAGGTACCGCCCGACGGCCTGCCCGTGCTGCTCGGACCCGACCACCCGTTGACCGGCGGATACCCGGTCGTGGCCACCGTCGCGGCCTCGCACCGGTGGCTGCTCGGCCAGATCCCGCCCGGTGCGCGGATCCGGTGCCGGCCGGTCCGGACCTGACCGCCGACCGGGCATCCGTCGACGACGCCGCGTCACCGCCCACTGTGCGCAACATCTCCACGAGTCGCCCCGACGTCCCCCCGGCACCCAGGGCGCTGACCAGGCAGAATCGGGCCATGACGTCAACGCTGACCATGCCGCCGGCCCGCGCGAAGCAGCGCGGGGCCACCCGGATCGCCGCCGCCAGCCTGCTCGCCCTGGCGATGATGCTCGGCGCGTGTTCCGCCCCGGCGGACGTCCAGCAGTTCATCGACGACGCGCAGAGCCAGGCCGAGGCCATCGAGGGCGACCTGCGCGAGCTCGAGGAGCAGGTTCCCGACGTCCCCGACGAGGTGCAGACGTCCATCACCGACGCCGTGGCGTCGGCTCAGGCCGCCACGGACGAGGCCCGCACCGCCCTCGACCAGGCCGCGGAGTCCGAGGACGGGGCGGTCGTGGCGCTGCAGGACGCGCAGGTCGCGCTCGAGGCGGCCTCGGCGGAGGTCGCGAACGCGACGGAGGAGGCCCGCTCCGCCGGGTCCGAGCAGGTCGCCGACCTGCTCGCCCAGCTCCAGACCCAGCTCGACGAGCTGCGCGGCGAGACCGAGGACGCCGCCGGCTGACCCGACCCGGTCCGGCAGGGCCCTCAGTCGAGCCAGGCGGTCGCGGCACCGACCAGCAGGGCGACCCCGAGGTCGAGCGTCGGGTCGAGGACCGGCGCGAACTCCGGCGAGTGGTTCGGTGCGACGCCCGCGGGCAGGCTGCCCATCCCGGCGAGCGACGCCGGGTCGACACCGGCGAAGAGCGCCGGATCCGCCCCGCCCACGTGCCAGTAGACGAGCGGGGCCCCGGCGGCCGCCGCCAGCTCCCCGACGTCCTCCGAGCCCGCGATGGGCGGCATGGCGACCACGGCGGGAGCCCCGCCGGCCCGGCGGATCGCGTCGCCGTGCGCCGTCAGGACGTCCCCCAGCGCCGCGCCGGTGCGGTGCGAGGCCTCGGGTTCGTTGACCAGCACCCCGAACCCGGCGATCTGCTCGTACTCGGGCGGTCGCGGCGCCCCCGAGGCGACGGCCTCGGCGTCGACGATCCGGTGCACGGCCGCGAGCACCCGCTCGCGCACGCCCTCGTCGAAGGTGCGGACGTTGACCAGCAGCTCGGCCCGGTCGGGGATGATGTTGGCCTGCGTCCCGGCCCGGATCGACCCCACGGTCACGACGGCCTTCTCCGCGATGCCGACCTCGCGGGACACGACGCCCTGCAGCCGCTGGACGACCGCGGCCGCCAGGAGCACGGGGTCGACCGTCGACTCGGGGCTGGAGCCGTGACCGCCGCGTCCGTGCAGGGTCACGCGCAGGGAGTCGGCCGCGGCCATCGCGGGTCCCGGCGTGAGGTTGACCGTCCCGACCGGGAACGGCATCACGTGCTGCCCGAGCACCACGTCGGGGGTCCCCACCCGCTCGTACAGCCCGTCCTCGACCATGGCCCGCGCCCCGGCGCCGACCTCCTCGGCGGGCTGGAACAGCACCTGCAGCGTCCCCGACCACTCCCCGCGACGTGCGGCCAGGGCGGCGGCGGCACCCAGCAGACAGGTGACGTGCACGTCATGACCGCAGGCGTGCATGGTGCCGGTCTCCTGCGAGGCGTACGGCAGGCCGGTGCGCTCCGTCACCGGCAGCCCGTCCATGTCGGCGCGCAGCAGCACCGTCGGCCCGTCGCCGTTGGCCAGCACGCCCACCACGCCGGTGCCGCCGATCCCCCGGTGCACGGCGTACCCCCGGTCGCCCAGGCGGTCGGCCACGATCCCGGCGGTGCGGTGCTCGGCGAACGCCAGCTCGGGATGGGCGTGCAGGTCGGTGCAGATCGCCGTCAGGTCGGCGCCGGTGAGGGTGCTCATGGCGGCATGATGCCGCGCCACGGGTGCCGCCGCCGCTCCCGGGTGCCACCATGGCGAGATGCCCGAGGATCGCGACATCACCCTGCGCATCGGTCACGAGGAGCTCGTCGTCCGGCAGCGCTACGAGACCGCCAGCATCGCCAACGACGTCCTGATCGGCCTGTGGTTCGTCGTCGGCTCGGCCCTGTTCTTCTCCGAGTCCACGGCCACCGCCGGCACCTGGCTGTTCCTGCTGGGCAGCATCCAGATGCTCCTGCGCCCGGGGATCCGCCTCCGGCGACGCCTGCACCTGCAGCGACTGGGCTCCCCGCACGCGGAGACCGCGCGCGACTTCTGAGCGTGTCGCCGCCCGCTGCTCAGTCGGGGTCGACGGGATCCAGCGGCTGCTCGTGGTCGTGGTTGACCGTGCCGCGACGCCAGTAGCCGGCGATCGACATGCGATCCGCGCCCAGGCCGAGCTCCCGGCGCAGGTGACGGCGCACGGGCACCAGGTCCCCGGCCTCACCCAGCCCGACGACGTACTCCCCGTCGTCCAGGGGACCCAGGGCACGGACCGCCTCGGCGAGCTGGCCCGGGCCGTCGGTGCGGTAGAGGATCTCGACGTCGGCACCGCCGAGCTCCGACTCCACGAACTCCTCGTCGACGTCGTCGCCGATCTCGACGATCGCGGTCACCCGCACGTCCGGTCCGACGGCCGCGACCCAGCGGGCGGCGGCGGGCAGGCCGGTCTCGTCGACGGCCAGCGTGAGTCGGTCGACGCCGTCCGGCACCCCGTGGCTGACGTGCGGTCCGGCGAGCACCAGCTCGTCGCCGGCCTCGGCCCGGGCGGCCCAGGCCGACGCCTGACCCGCGTTGCCGTGCAGCACCCAGTCCAGGTCGACCTCGGCCGCGCCGTCCCGCGTCCGCGCGTCGCGGACGGTGAGGTCGCGGGACACCGAGACGCCCGCGGTGGGCCGCTGCAGGCCGCCGTCGGGGGCGAGCGTGGGGGCGTGCAGCTCGCCGGTGGCCGGGTCCGGCAGGAAGACCTTGACGTGGTCGTCCGGGCCGGGGGCGCGCAGAGCGGCGAGGGACGACGGCGCGGCCGGGTCGGCGCCGTCCACGTCGCGCAGGGTCGTGCGCACCATGGACCCGGTCAGCTCGTGCACGGCGTGCACGCGGACCCGTCGCGGGACGAGGTCGAACGAGGAGCGGGGTCGGGACGACATCTTCCGATTCCATCACGCCCGACGCCCAGCCCGACCCGTACGGCGCACCGCCGCCCGCTCTTTCGCAGCAGCCCTTCCACCCGCCCACGGGCCCCGGATGACCTCGTCGTCCGACGTGCTGACCGGTGTCTGCGGGATCAGCCGGCGCCCGGTCCGCCGGGGCGGCGGACGTCGAGCGACGAACCGCGAGGTCGGTGACACTGGAGGGGTGAGCGATCCGTACCAGCCGCCTCAGCCGGACGAGCCGACCCCGCCGTCCGGCGCGAACCCGCCGCCCGGGTACGGGCAGCAGCCGCCCGGCTACGGGCAGCAGCCGCCCGGCCCCTACGGCACGCCCCCGCCGGAGAACCCGCAGCCCGGGCAGCCGCAGCCCGGCTATCCCCCGGCGGGCTACCCGCCGCCGTACGCACCGGACCCCCCGGGCAAGGTCATGGGGATCGTCGGCTTCGTGCTCGCGTTCGTGTTCGCCCCGGCGGGCATCGTCGTGTCCGCGCTGGCGCTGTCGGACTCGAAGAAGGTCGGCTACGACAACGTCCTGGGCAAGTGGGGGCTGTGGTTGTCGATCATCTTCACGTCGATCGGCGTGCTCCTGGTGATCGGGTACCTCGTGTTCTTCATCGCCGTGTTCGGGACGATGGGCACCGAGATGACCGTGTCGTCGGGCGTCCTGTCCGGCGTCTGATCAATCAGCTTGCGTCTCTTGCGACAATGAGAGGTCGTGAGCACCGAGCCCTCCCCCGCCCCGCAGCCCGTCGGCGACCCTGGCCGCCCGACGGGCGGTAGCCGACGGCGGCGCCGCGGCCGCGGGAAGGGGCGCGGTCCCGGCGCCGGGACCGCGGGACCGACCCGTGTGAGCCGTGCCGAGCTCGACCGTGCCGCGGAGATCCGGGACGCCGTCGTCGTCCCGGAAATCACCTACCCGGAGCAGCTCCCCGTCTCGGCCCGACGCGAGGACATCGCCGCGGCGATCCGCGACCACCAGGTGGTGGTCGTCGCCGGCGAGACCGGGTCCGGCAAGACGACCCAGCTGCCCAAGATCCTGCTCGAGCTGGGCCGCGGGCGGGCCGGGCAGATCGGGCACACGCAGCCCCGACGCATCGCCGCGCGGTCCGTCGCCGAGCGGGTGGCCGAGGAGCTCGACGTCGAGCTCGGCGGTGTCGTCGGCTACCAGGTGCGGTTCACGGACACCTCGTCCGACGAGACGCTGGTCAAGGTGATGACGGACGGCATCCTGCTGGCGCAGATCCAGCGGGACCCGGAGCTGCTCGCCTACGACACGATCGTCATCGACGAGGCGCACGAGCGGTCGCTCAACATCGACTTCCTGCTCGGCTACCTGTCCCGGCTGCTGCCCCGGCGCCCGGACCTGAAGCTCGTCATCACCTCCGCGACCATCGACTCCGAGCGGTTCGCCGCGCACTTCTCCCCGGCCCACCTGGCCGAGGTCGGTGGCGCACCGCCCGCCGTCGTCGAGGCGCTGCCCGACGCCGCCCCCGTCGTCGAGGTCTCCGGCCGCACCTACCCGGTCGAGATCCGCTACCGCCCGCTGGTGCCCGACGCCGAGCAGGGCACCGGGAAGAAGAAGGCGGCCGGCGGTGACGAGAAGGACCTCGTCACCGGCATCGTCGAGGCCTGCGACGAGCTGATGCGCGAGGGGTCCGGCGACATCCTCGTGTTCCTCTCCGGCGAGCGCGAGATCCACGACGCCGCCGACGCCCTCGAGGGGCACCTGAAGGAACGCGTCCGCGACCCGAAGCGCCCCGACCACGTCGAGATCCTGCCGCTGTACTCGCGCCTGTCGTCCGCCGAGCAGCACCGTGTGTTCCAGTCCCACCCGGGCCGGCGCATCGTGCTGTCCACGAACGTCGCCGAGACGTCGCTGACGGTGCCGGGCATCCACTACGTCGTCGACCCGGGCACCGCCCGCATCTCGCGGTACTCCAAGGCCACCAAGGTCCAGCGCCTCCCGATCGAGCCGATCAGCCAGGCCTCCGCGAACCAGCGCTCCGGGCGGTCCGGGCGCGTGGCCGACGGCATCGCGATCCGCCTGTACTCGCCGGAGGACTTCGAGAACCGCCCGGAGTTCACCGAGCCTGAGATCCTGCGCACCTCGCTCGCCTCGGTCCTGCTGCAGATGATCTCGGTGGGCGTGGTCGGCTCCCCCGACGACGTCGCACGGTTCCCGTTCGTCGAGCCCCCGGACACGCGCGCCGTCCGCGACGGCGTGAACCTGCTGGCCGAGCTCGGCGCCCTCACCCTGCGCGACGGGGAGACCCGGCTCACCGACGTCGGACGCCGGCTGGCCCGGCTGCCCATGGACCCGCGGCTCGCCCGGATGGTCCTCGAGGGGTCACGGCTCGGCGTCGCCCGCGAGGTCGCCATCATCGCCGCGGCGCTGTCGATCCAGGACCCGCGGGAGCGTCCCGCCGACTCCCGCGAGCAGGCCGACCAGTCGCACGCCCGGTTCACCGACCCGACGTCGGACTTCCTCACCTATCTGAACCTGTGGGAGTACCTGCGCGAGCAGCAGCACCAGATGGGCTCCTCGGCCTTCCGCCGGCTGTGCAAGAGCGAGTACGTCAACTTCCTGCGGGTGCGCGAGTGGCAGGACGTCGTCGCCCAGCTGCGGCAGATGGCGAAACAGCTCGACGTCGACATGCGCTACCGCCCGGCCACCACCGGCCCCTCCGAGACCGACGGCGCGGCGCCGGACGCGGAGAGCTGGAAGCGGCCCTGGGACGGCGACACCATCCACCGGGCGCTGCTGTCCGGGCTGCTGTCCCAGATCGGCATGCAGGACACCGGCGAGATCAAGGCGTCCTCCGTGGCGCACCTGCGCGGGGAGGCCCGGGCGCGGGCGTTGCGCCAGGCCGCCAAGCGGGCCCGGAACGAGTACCTCGGCGGACGTGGCGCCCGGTTCGCGATCTTCCCCGGTTCCCCCCTGAGCAAGAAGCCGCCGGCGTGGATCATGGCCGGCGAGCTCGTCGAGACGTCCCGGCTGTGGGCCCGCGACGTCGCGCGCATCCAGCCCGAGTGGGCCGAGGAGCTCGCCGGCGACCTGGCCAGACGCACCTACTCCGACCCGCACTGGTCGACCAAGCAGGGTGCCGCCATGGCCGTGGAGAAGGTGCTGCTCTACGGCGTCCCGATCGTCGCGGACCGCAAGATCCTGTACGGCAAGGTCGATCCCGAGGCGGCACGGGAGATGTTCATCCGGCACGCTCTGGTCGAGGGGCAGTGGACCACGCACCACGCCTTCTTCGCCGAGAACCGTCGGCTGCTCGCCGAGGCCGAGGAGCTCGAGGCGCGGTCGCGTCGGCGCGGGCTGGTCGCCTCCGAGGACGACCTGTACGCGTTCTACGACGAACGGGTCCCCGAGTCCGTGGTCAGCGCCCGGCACTTCGACTCCTGGTGGAAGAAGGCCCGCCGCGACGACCCGGACCTGCTGACCTTCACGCTCGACCAGCTCGTCGACGCCGAGGCGGTGGACACCTCCGAGTTCCCGGAGACGTGGACCCAGGGCGAGGTCACCCTGCCGCTGACCTACCAGTTCCAGCCCGGGACCGACGCCGACGGCGTCACGGTCCACATCCCGCTGTCGATCCTCAACCGGGTCTCCCCCGACGGGTTCGACTGGATGGTGCCCGGGCTGCTCGACGAGTTGTGCACGGCCACCATCCGGTCGCTGCCCAAGGCCGTGCGCCGCGAGCTCGTGCCGGCACCCGACGTCGGCGCCGCCGTCGCCGGCTGGCTGCGGGAGAACACCCCCACCTGGGAGGACATGACCCGAGCGGGCGACATGGCCTCGCCGTTCCACGTCGAGTTCTCCCGGGCCGTGCGGGCGCTGCGCGACGTGGTGATCCCGGACGACGTCTGGGACGCCGAGCGGGTCGAGCGGCTGCCCGCGCACCTGCGGATGACCTTCCGCGTCGAGGGCCCGGCGGACACCACCGGTCCGGACGGCGACGGCCGCGCACGCGACGGCGGGCCGGCCGGGGGCGGACGACGGCGGAGGTCCGGCGGGAAGAAGCAGCGCGGACGGGGCGCCGCGCGGTCGAGCGGTCCCGTCGTGCTCGACGAGTCCAAGGACCTGCTCTCGCTGCAGAAGAAGCTCGCGCCGCAGGCGGAGGCCGCGGTGCGGTCGGCCGTGAAGGGCGCGGTCGGCGTGGCGCTCGAGGAGGCGGCGCGGGCCACCTCAGGTCGCTCAGGAGCGCCCGGGGTCGAGGCGTCGGACGCGCCGCCTCGCTCACGGGCCCCGGGGAGCCCTCCGCTACGGCTGGACGGCGGCGCATCCGACACCCCGACCCCCGGCTCCGCAGGTTCGTCCGGGTCCGGGCGGTCCGACGGCGGTACCAGCGCCGGGGCTTCCGGTGCTGGGTCCGTCGTGGCGGAGCAGGCGGGGCTGACCACGTGGCCGGAGCTGCCGGGTGGTGAGCTGCCCCGGACGGTGTCCACGGATCTCGGCGGGGGCGTCGTCGTGCAGGGGTACCCCGCGCTGGTCGAGGAGCCGGGGGCGAAGGGCTCGCCCCCGTCGGTGGCGCTGCGGGTGCTGGCCGCCGCCGCGGAGCAGGACGAAGCGCACGCCCGCGGGGTGCGCCGGCTGCTGCTGTCCGAGACGGCGCTGCCGACCGGGCGCATCACCTCGCGGTGGTCCGCGAAGCAGTCGCTGACGCTGGCGGCCGCCCCGTACCGGAACACCGACGCCCTGGTCGACGACCTGCAGCTCGCCGCCGTCATCGCGCTGACCAGCGCGGACGAGGACAAAGCTCCCGGGACGCCGACCGGCGGACCCGTTGCTGTACAGATTCGTGATGCGGACTCGTACGCGAAGGCCCTCGCGTTCGTGCGCCGGCACCTGGAGGACGAGGTGCACCGGGTCGTGGGCCACGTCGTCGCCGCCCTCACCGCCTGGCGGACGGTCGAGAGCGAGGTCAAGGCGTCCTCGTCCCTCGCGCTGCTCAACACCCTCCAGGGCATCCGGGAGCACGTCGCGGGCCTGGTCCACGACGGTTTCGTCTCCGCGACCCCGCCGCGCCGCGTGCCGCATCTCGTGCGCTACCTGCGCGCTGCCTCGTACCGGCTGGAGAAGGCCGAGGCGAACCCCCACCGCGACGCCGAGCTGGCGTGGCGCGTCCAGGACGTCACCGGCGTGTACGAGAAGGCGCGCGAGGCCTACGCCGCCGGGGCCGCCGACCCGGCCCGCGCCGCCGAGCTGGCCGAGGTCCGGTGGCTGCTGGAGGAGCTGCGGGTCTCGCTGTTCGCCCAGCAGCTCGGCACCGACGGGTCGGTCAGCGAGAAGCGGATCCGCAAGGTGCTCACCCCCGGAGGCTGGTAGGCGGACCTCGTGATCAGGGTCGGACCAGGGCGTTCCCGGATGCCGGAGCGTCGTCGTCCCGCCTAGGGTCGGACCATGAGCAATCCGCAGAAGGACTCCGCAGCCAGTTCCCGCAAGCTCTACCGCCCGCGCCAGGGCCGAGTCATCGGCGGCGTGTGCGCCGGCATCGCGGACTACTTCGGGTGGGACCGGACCCTCGTCCGGGTCCTGACCGTCGCGTCCATCTTCATCCCCGGCCCGCAGGTGCTGGCGTACATCGTGTTCTGGATCCTCATGCCGGACGAGCGCAAGGCGTTCGCGGCCTGACCGGGGGCTGACCAGCGGGACGCGGTCACCGGCCGCCGACCGGCCCGCGGCTCATCGCTCGGAGGTCGACAGGCCCGACGCCGCGCCGAGCCGCCCCTGCACCGCGTCCATCCGCTCGAGCACGGGGGTGGCGTCCGCGTCCAGGGGTTCGCTCGCCACGTAGGCCGCGCGCAGCACCTCGACCTGCTCGCGGATCGCCTCGCGCACCGCGGACCGTTCCGCGGCCTCCTCGAGACGCTCGAGCAGCCGCAGCAGCGCATCGAGCGCGACCGGCGCGTCCACCCCGTAGGTCCGCAGCGCGGTCACGACCGACCGGACGAGCTCCTCCGCCGTCGGCCACGGGACGACGAGGCGCACCGTGCCGTCCGCGTCGGTCCGCCCGCGCGGCGCCGGCTCCCGGGACACGACCCGGACGAGCCCGTTGCCCAGCGCGTCCAGCGCCGAGGCGGCCGTGTACGGGTCGTTGGCACCCTGGGACAGCGCACGGACGGCCATCTCCGTGAGGTCCTGCACGGCGAAGCCGACGTCCTGGTGCGGGGTCCGGGCCGGTCCGAGGACGACCCCGGTGCGCACGGCGTCGGTCAGGCCGTCCAGGTCGCCCCGCACGCGGGCGAGCGGCTCGCCCTCGATCACGTGGTCCCCGGGACCGACGACGAGCTCGATCCGCCCGTCGCAGGCCTTCGCGCTCCGCACCAGCCCGGCGAGATCGACGTGCTCGACGTGACCGCTCCCGTTCGCCCGCACCTGCGGCGGTCCGTCGAGCTCGGCGTCGGCCGTGACCTGGTGGTCGGCGGGGTCGGCCGGGAACACCCGGTCCACGGCCGTCTCGAGCTCGTGCCGGACCCGCTGCTCCAACGTGGTCACCTGGACGGACTGCGCGATGTGATGGATGAAGAACACCAGCACGGCGACGTTGACGACGGCCAGGACGATCGCGAGGTGGATGGCGAGGGTCGGGACGGACTCCCCGGACCCCTGCGGCTGGATGTCGCCCAGCACGACGAGGGCGTACAGGAACGTCGCGGTGAAGGTCGCCAGCACCCACTGGTTCGCGCGGTCCGCCATGAAGTTGCGCACGAGCCGCGGCCCGTACACCGAGGACGTGGTGGCCATGACCGAGATCGTGATCGAGAAGGACGTCGCGGCCACGGTCAGCACCGACCCCGCGATGGCGGTGAGGACCGCCCGCCCCCCGTCGGCGCTGAGGGAGTCCAGCAGCGTCAGGGTGATCCCGGCATCCTGCAGGGTCCGGTCGACGACGACCATCGCCCTGGCGGTCACGAGCGCGACCGCTCCGAGCACGGCGGGCAGGAACCAGAAGGACTCCCGCGCACGGGACAACCAGGCGCTGATCATGGGCTCACCGTAGCCGGGCGACGGAGTACGGTCGAAGAAGGCGACGGCGGCCCGATCCCAGGAGGACGACATGAGGATCACGCACGAGCAGGGTGACATCACCACCGCCGCGGTGGACGCGATCGTCAACGCGGCCAACTCCTCGTTGCTGGGCGGCGGCGGCGTGGACGGCGCCATCCACGCCACGGCCGGGCCGCGGCTGCTGGAGGCCTGTCGCGAGCTGCGACGTACGACCCTGCCCGAGGGGCTCGGGGTGGGCGACGCCGTCGTGACACCGGGGTTCGACCTGCGGGCCGACTGGGTGGTCCACACCGTCGGCCCGAACCGGCACCGGGGCGAGACCGACCCCGAGCTGCTCGCCTCCTGCTTCCGCACGTCCCTCGGACTCGCGGCGGACGCCGCTTCCCGCACGGTCGCGTTCCCGGCGATCGGCGCCGGCGTCTTCGGCTGGGACGCGGAGGACGTCGCGCGGATCGCGGTCGAGACCGTGCGGGTCTGGGACGAGGAGAACCCGGCAGCGCTCCACGAGGTGCGGTTCGTGCTGTTCAGCGCGGAGGTCCGAGCGGCCTTCGCCCGCGCCCTGGACGGATGAGCCGGGCGGACGTCGGTGGCGTGCGGCAGGCTGCGGGCATGACCACGGCTGCACGATGCTTCGGCGACGGCGACCCGCTCTACGCGGAGTACCACGACACCGAGTGGGGTCTCCCCGTGCACGGGGAGAGCGCCCTGCTCGAACGCATCGCGCTGGAGGGGTTCCAGTCGGGACTGTCGTGGCTGACGATCCTGCGCAAGCGCGAGGCGTTCCGTGAGGTCTTCCTCGGCTTCGAACCGGCAGCGGTCGCGGCCATGACGCCGGACGACGTGGAGCGGCTGATGTCCGACGCCCGCATCGTGCGCAACCGGGCCAAGATCGAGGCGACGGTCGCGAACGGCAGGGCCGTCGTCGCCCTGCACGCGGCGGGCCGGAGCCTCGACGAGCTGTTCTGGTCCTTCGCCCCGCCGCCGCGGGACGAGCGCCCCGCGACGCACGCCGAGGTCCCCGCCACGACACCGGAGTCGGTCGCCCTGGCGAAGGCCCTCAAGGCCGAGGGGTTCCGGTTCTTCGGGCCGACGACGGCGTACGCGGCCATGCAGGCGTGCGGGCTGGTCGACGACCACCTGGCCACGTGCCCCGTCGTCACCGGTCAGGGGGTCGCGTCCGGGCGATAGCGCTCGGCGTCCCCCGGTGACACCTCGTGCCCCGGGTGCCCGGCGGTCCGGCGGTCCTGCTTCATCCGTGCCTCGGCGAGGTGCCGCACACCTCCGGCGAGCTCCTCGCGGGCACGCCGTTCGTGGTCGCGGAACACCTGCCAGTACCCGTCGTCGTACTCCTCGACGATCTGGAAGGTCCAGCGGCCCGGGAGCACGTTGCGGCCGACGAGGTCGTCGGCGATCCGCCGCGCCACCTCGTCGTGCCCGGCCTCGCGGAGCTGGTCGACAGCGGCGCCGAGCGCTAGGTCCGCCTCGCCGGTGAGCTGGTGGAAGGTGTACAGGTGCCCACGGGCGCGCTCGACCGTCTCCAACGCCTCGCTCAGCGCGCCGAGCGCCTCGACCGTGGCGTCGGAGACACCGGGGGGCGTCGTGTGCTCGCCGTCGGGCAGGTCGGTGTCACTCATCGCTGCATGCTAGGCACGGCTGCCCGCTGCTCACCCCTCGGAACCCCGGCCGTCGCGCAGGGCCCGTCGCGCCGCGGACCAGGCCCCGGTCGACCACAGGGCCAGCGCCACGAGCACCGGCTGGAAGAACAGCCGGCCGAAGCGCTTGGCGTCGGTGTCCAGGCCGAAGCCGTCCCGGTGCTCGAGCCACTGCGCCACGTTGCCGGGGAAGATCACGACGAAGAAGGCCGCCGCGACGAGCCCCACCGCGACCTTCCACCGGGACAGGGCGACCAGGGACCCGCCGATGACGATCTCGACGACGCCCGAGGCCAGCACCGTGACGTCCTCGTCGACCGGGAACCATCCCGGCACCTGAGCCTGGAACTCCTCCCGGGCCACGGTGAGGTGCGCGACGCCGGCGCCGAGCAGGGCCGTGCCGAGCCAGAGTCGGGCGATCGTCCGGGGCAGCGAGGTGGGGGTCGGCCTGGTGAGCTCGGCGAGGTCCATGCCGCCGATCGTCGCACCGGCGCCGCGACGGTGCAGCGTAACGCGCGCGGACGGCTCCGACCTGGTCGAATGACGCCATGGATGAGTTCTCGCAGGACGCGGTGACCGGAGCCCCCCACGACGACCTGCGCGCCACCCCGACGGCGCACCCGTCCCAGCGCCCCCACCTGGCCGCCGTCGTCGAGGACCGCCTCTACGCCGTCGCGGGCCGCGTGCTGCGCCGCTTCGGCTGGCGTCCCCGGTTCCAGGTGTACACCGGGTACGGCTCGCCCGAACGAGTCCGGGTGCTGGCCCGGATGCTCCTGGCCCCGGCCGGCGCGTCCCGGCGCGACGAGCGACGGCCGCTGCGCCGCGGGTTCCGGCACTTCCTCACGGTGCCGGCACCCGACAGCCCGGTCCGGGTCCGGATCGGTGAGCACGAGGTCGAGGACGTCACCGACCGGTCCGGGTACGTCGACCTCGAGCTGGACCTGCCCTCCCGGGAGCCGTTGCCGGCCGGGCTGCAGGAGGCCGAGCTGTCCAGCCTGGGGTCGCCGGACGGACCGGAGGTACCCGCCCCCGTGCTGGTCCTCGGCCCGGAGACCCGGTTCGGCGTCGTCAGCGACATCGACGACACGACGCTGGTCACCGGTGTCCCCCGTCCGCTCCTGGCCACCTGGAACACGTTCGTGCGCCGGGCGGGCTCCCGCCGCGCGGTGCCCGGCATGGCGGCGCTGTACCGGGAGCTCGAGGAGACCCATCCCGCGGGCGCGTTCTTCTACGTCTCCAACGGCGCCTGGAACACGGCCGGGGCGCTGCGGGCGTTCCTCGCGCGGGAGGACTACCCTGCCGGGCCGATGCTGCTGACCGACTGGGGGCCGACGCTCACCGGGTGGTTCCGCAGCGGCCGGGAGCACAAGGCCGCCAGCCTCGACCTGCTCATGTCGTGGTTCCCGCACGTGCGCTGGCTGCTCGTCGGGGACAACGGGCAGCACGACCCGGAGATCTACGCGGAAGCCGTCGACCGGTGGCCGGACCGGATCGCCGCCGTCGCGATCCGGCAGGTCGCCGGGGCGGACCGCGCCCCGGTCACCGACCCCGCGTCCGGGACGACGGACCCGCTGGACGACGCGGCGGCCCCGACACCGGTGATCCGGGGCGAGGACGGCACCGTCCTCGCGCGGGGTCTCGGCCGGGTGCCCGGGGTGCTCCGGGACTGAGTCGCGCGGTGCCGTGCTGACTCGCCGAGCCTGGTACTGACTCGCGCCGGGATGCAGCCGGCCGGCCGGCGGTGGTCAGGCGCCGAGCTCCTGACCGCTCATGGCGTGGATCGAGGCCATGACCTCGTCGGTGAGCTCGCGGCGGGCCTGCGCCGGCCGCATGCCGGCGGGGAGCTGCCGCTGCGGCGCGATCGGTGTCCCGAAGTCGACCTGGATCCCCCGGTACGGACGGGGCAGGCGCCGGCCGACCGGCTGGACCCGGTCGGTCCCGCGCAGCGCCACCGGCACGATCGGCGCGGGTCCGGCCAGCGCCAGCCAGGCCACACCCGTGTGCCCCTTGTGCAGCCGGCCGTCGCGGGACCGGGTCCCCTCGGGGTAGATCCCGAACGCGTCCCCGCGCTGCAGCACCAGCAGGGCGTCCTGCAGGGAGCGCTGTCCGGCACGGGGGTCCTCGCGGTCCACGGGGATGTGACCCATGGTGGTGAAGAACCAGCGGTAGACGCGCCCCTTGAGCCCCCGACCGGTCCAGTACTCGGCCTTCGCGATGAACGTGACGTGCCGCGGGGTCACCAGCGGGATGATGATCGAGTCGATGAACGACAGGTGGTTGCTCGCGAGGATGACCGGCCCGCGTCGCGGCACGTGGTGCAGCCCCGTGACCCGGGGCCGCAGGAACACGTACACCAGGAGCGACAGGATCAGCTTGAGGACGCGGTAGGTCACCGGCCTATTGTGCCCGAGCCGGTCCGGCGACCGTCCGCGCCGACGGCTCAGCCGAGGCTGACGAGGTAGTCCTCGGCGTCGTCGTCCCAGGCCAGCTTCACGGCACCCGCTTCCTCGGCACCGCGGCAGAACTGCAGGAAGCCCCGGTAGCCGAGGGCCTTCTCCGAGAAGTCCGGACGCTGCTTGCGCAGCAGGTTCTTCAGCCCGGACAGCGGCGTGCTGTCCCCGGCCTCGCCGACGACGACCCGCAGCAGGTCGAACGCGTGGGCGCTGTCCGGCTGCGCGGGCAGCTCGACCACCGGGTCACCCGTCGACGGTCCCTCGGACAGCACGACGAAGTCTCGGTCGGCGAGGTAGCGCAGGAACTCCGTGAACGTCCGGAACCCGTAGTCGGACTCGGTGAACGTCGGCTCCTTGCGCACCAGCGTGCGCTTGAGCTGGGACGCCGTGACGGAGCCGGACGAGGAGGCCTGCAGCCCGGCGAGCGTCTGGGCGACCTTGACCTCCATGCTCGGCGGTTCGCCGGCGGGGGTGTCGTCCTCGTCGACCTCGGGCGCCAAGGTGGCCTGCGGCGCCGGTTCGGGCGCCGGCTCGGCCTTCTTGCGTCGGCTCTTCGCGGCCGATGCCGGGGCCTCGATGGCCTCGGCGGCCGTGGTCGTGGTCCGTCGGCCGCCACGAGCCGTCGCCCCCGTGGCGGCGCCGGACTTCCTGCCCGACGACTTCTTGCGCGCTGACTGCTCGGCCTCGTCGGGCACGTCGACGCCCTCGAGGCGGTCGTAGAAGAGGAACTCGTCGCAGGCCCCCGGCAGCAGGCGGGACGTGGACTTCTCGACGCCGACGCCGATGACGTTCTTGTCGAGCTCGCGCAGCTTGGTGACCAGCGGGGAGAAGTCCGAGTCGCCGGTGCACATGACGAACGTGGTGATGTAGTCGCGCTCGAACGCCATCTCGATCGCGTCGACGACCATCTTGATGTCGGCGGCGTTCTTGCGCGACGCCCCCATGCGCTGCGGCATCTCGATGAGCTCGACCTGGTGGCGGGTCAGCATGCGGCGGTCCTCGTCGAAGTAGGACCAGTCGGCGTACGCCCGGCGGGTGACCACCCGGCCGCGCACGGCCAGGGCGTCCGCGATCGGACCGAAGTCGAACTGCATCCCACCCAGGTGCTCCCGGGCGCCGAGCGCCAGGTTCTCGTAGTCGAGGAAGACGGCCAGGCGCTCTTCACGTTCCATGGCGCCACACTATGCCCCGCGCGAGCCGGGGGTCGTCCCGGGACGGCCGGAGCCGACGTGAGACGCTCGACGGACCGGCAGGTCCACAGCCCCAGGAGGTACCCGTGCGCGCGATCGTGTTCACCGAGCTCGGCGGACCCGAGGTCCTGCACCTCGCCGACGTCCCGGCACCGGAACCGGCCGCCGGCCAGGTCCGCGTGCGGGTCGAGGCCGCGGCCGTCAACGGCTGGGACCTCAAGACCCGCGCCGCCCGGATCCCCGGTGTTCCCCTGCCGGAGTTCCCCGCCGTGCCGGGGCTGGAGGTCGCGGGTGTCGTGGACGCCGTCGGCGACGACGTGACGGGCGTGCGGCCCGGTGACCGGGTCGTCGGGTTCGCCGACACGGGCGGGTACGCCGCGCTGGCCCTGACCTCCACGTTCGCGCTCGTCCCGGACGGCCTCGACCCCGCCCGTGCCGTCACGGTGCCCGTCTCGGCGGAGACCGCGCACCGGGTCCTGCGCGTGCTCGGGGTGACCGACGGCGAGACCCTGCTCGTGCACGGCGCGTCCGGGTCGGTGGGCGAGCTCGCCGTGCAGCTCGCCCGACGCCGGGGGGCGACGGTGATCGGCACCGCCTCGCCGGCGAACCAGGACCGCGTCGCGGCGCTCGGCGCCACGCCGACCACGTACGGGCCGGGCCTCGTCGAGCGGGTGCGGGACCTGGCGCCGTCGGGCGTCGACGCGGTCCTGGACACCACCGGCGCGGGCGTCCTGCCCGACTCGATCACGCTGCGCGGCGGGACGGAGCGCATCGTCACCATCGCGGACCCGGCGGCCTCCGACCTCGGGATCACCTTCAGCTCCGGGGCCCGGCGCGACCCCGACGAGCTGGCCGAGGACGTCACCTCCCTCGCGCGGGGCGAGCTCACCACGACGCTCGGCGAGGTCCTGCGGCTCGACGACGCGGCACGCGCCCACGCGCTGGTCGAGAGCGGCCGTGGCGGGGGCAAGGTCGTCCTCACCCCCTAACACGTCTCATCATGCGACATCGCTTGTCCGCAGGCTGAACAGCGCGTAGGGTCGGACCCCGACAAGCCATCCAGAGCGGCCGAGAGTCCTGGCTCGACGACGCCGCAGCAACCCGTTCTCCGACGGAAGCCTCCCGAGGACGAAGGTGCTCAACACCAGGCCCGATGGAGTGACGCATGGTCGCCGAGGCATCCCCGCATCTCCCCGCGCCGCCGCGCCCGGAACCGTCCCGCCAGACGGTGAGCTTCGAGCTCATGCCGCCGCGGCGACCCGACGCCGCCCCGAAGTTCTGGGAGACCGCCCGTCGGCTCGTCGCCGCGCGCCCGGACTTCGTGTCGGTGACCTACGGCGCGGGCGGCGGGGACCGGGACACCGCCCGCGACGTCGTCTCCCGACTCCTCGCCGGCACGCCCGTGCTGCCGATCGCGCACCTGACCTGCGTCGGCGCCTCGCGGGAGAACGTCTCGGAGGTCGTCGACGAGTTCCTCGAGGCCGGGGTGCGATCCTTCCTCGCGCTGCGCGGCGACCCGCCGCGGGACCAGCCCGACTGGCGACCGCCCGCCGGCGGCGTCCACTCGGCCGTCGAGCTCGTGCACCTGCTGCGGGAGGTCGAGGCCCGGCGGTGCGCCACCGACCCGGCTGCCGCCGTCCGCGGCGCCGCCCGCCCGCTGACGATCGCCGTGGCCGCGTTCCCCGACGGCAACGTCCAGGCCGGCACGACCCGTGCCCAGGAGGTCCGGCGCCTGCTGGAGAAGCAGCAGGCCGGCGCGTCCTTCGCCGTCACCCAGTTCTTCTACCAGGCCGACTCCTACACCGACTTCGTCGCCGAGGCCCGCGCGGCCGGCGTGACGATCCCGATCCTCGCCGGGCTGCTGCCCACGACCGAGCCGCGCCGGCTCCGTCGCGTCGAGGAGCTCACCGGCGTCCGTGCGCCCCAGCACCTGCTGGACGCGCTGGACTCCCGGCCGGACCCGGAGGCGCAGTACGCCTACGGGACCGCGTACGGCACCGAGCTCGCCCAGCGGGTGCTCGACGCCGGCGCGCCCGGTCTGCACGTGTACACGTTCAACAAGCACCGTCCCGCTCTGGACCTGCTCGAGGGTGTCCACCTCGGCGGTCCGGCGTCCGTCCCCGTCGACGACGCCGACCTGGCCGGCAGGCCGTGGGTACCGAGCATCCCGACCCCCGCACCGGCCGCGCTCTGAGGGGACGGACCGCTGCCCGGGACGCACCCGCGTCCCGGGGAGCCCCGTCGTCCCGACCACGCGTCCCGGAGCCCGCGAAAGGACTGCTCATGACCGTTCCGACCACCACCCCGTTCCCCGGCGGCACCATCCTCGGCTACCCCCGGATCGGCCGCCGCCGTGAGCTCAAGCGCGCCGTCGAGGCGTACTGGGCCGGCCGCACGGACGCCGTCGACCTCGAGGTCGCGGCCGGCACCCTGCGCCGCGAGACCGTGCAGCGGCTCGTCGCGCTCGGTCTCGACCCCGAGGACGGCTCCGTCCCGGGTTCGTTCTCGTACTACGACCAGGTGCTCGACGTCGTCGCCCTGCTCGGCGCCGTCCCGGCCCGGTTCCGGGACCTCCTGGACGCCGACGACGGCTCCCTCGACCTCGACGGCTACTTCACCGTCGCCCGCGGACGCGGCGAGGACGCCCCGCTGGAGATGACCAAGTGGTTCGACACGAACTACCACTACCTGGTCCCCGAGATCAGCGAGACGACACCGATCTCCTTCGCCGACCACCGGGTCGTGCGCGAGTACGCCGAGGCGAAGGAGGCCGGGGTCACCACGCGGCCGGTGCTCGTGGGACCCGTGACCTTCCTGGCGCTGTCGAAGTCGGCCGACGACGCGGGCGACGGGTTCCACCCGCTCGACCGGCTCGACGACGTCGTCGCGGCGTACGCCGAGCTGCTGCGGGCCCTCGCCGCCGTCGGCGTCCCGTGGGTGCAGCTCGACGAGCCCGTGCTGGTGACGGACTCGGTGGACGCCGACCCGGAGCGGGTCGACGCCGCGATCGCCCGGGCCTACCGGGAGCTGGCGACCGGTCTGGCACCCGCGTCGGCGGACGACGCGCTGGACACCGTGCCCGAGCGACCGCGCCTCCTCGTGGCCGCGCCGTTCGGCGGGCTGGCCGCCCCGGGCGCCGACGGCCGGCCGGCCCGGGACGGGCTCGCGCTGCTGGCCGGGACGGACGTCGACGCCATCGCGATCGACCTGGTCCAGGGTGCGGTGCCGAGGGGCTCCGCTCCCGACGGCTCGGTCCCGGGCCTGGGCACGAAGACGCTGGTGGCCGGTGTCGTCGACGGGCACAACGTCTGGCGCACCGACCTCGCTGCGCGACGGGGCACGCTCGAGGCGTTGCGCGGGCTCGGCGCCCGGTCGTTGGCCGTCGGCACGTCGACGTCCCTGCTGCACGTGCCGCACGACGTCGACGACGAGACCTGGTCCGGCCCGTCCGCCGAGCGGGCCGGGCGGACCGAGGCGCTGCGCCGCTGGCTGGCGTTCGCCGACCAGAAGGTCGGCGAGGTGACGACCCTCGCCCGGGCCCTGACCGACGGGCCGGACGCGGTGCGCGCCGAGCTCGAGGAGGCGAGCGCCGCGCTGGCCGACCGGGCCGCCGCGACCGGCGTCGTCGTCCCCGCCGTCCGGGAGCGGCTCGCCGCGCTGTCCGCGACGGACTTCGCGCGGGGTGATCACGCGGGACGCGTCGCCGCCCAGCGCGAGAGCCTCGACCTGCCGCCGCTGCCGACGACGACGATCGGTTCGTTCCCGCAGACGGCCGAGATCCGCCGCACGCGGTCGGCGTGGGCGAAGGGCGAGCTGGCCGACGACGCGTACCGCGCCGCGATGCGGGACGAGATCGCCCGGGTGATCGCGCTCCAGGAGGACATCGGCCTGGACGTGCTGGTGCACGGTGAGCCGGAGCGCAACGACATGGTCCAGTACTTCGCCGAGCTGCTGGACGGGTTCGCGACGACGGACCTCGGCTGGGTGCAGTCGTACGGGTCGCGGTGCGTGCGCCCGCCGATCCTGTGGGGCGACGTCACGCGGCCCGCCCCGATGACGGTGGAGTGGACCCGCTACGCCCAGTCGCTCACCGCGCGCCCGGTCAAGGGCATGCTCACCGGACCGGTGACGATCCTGGCCTGGTCCTTCGTCCGCGACGACCAGCCGCTCGGCGACACCGCCCGCCAGGTGGCGCTCGCCCTGCGCGACGAGGTGACCGACCTCGAGGCCGCGGGCACCGCCGTCGTCCAGGTGGACGAGCCGGCGCTGCGCGAGCTGCTGCCGTTGCGGCGGACCGACCAGCCGGCCTACCTCGACTGGTCGGTGGGGGCGTTCCGTCTGGCGACGGCGGGTGCCGCGTCGTCGACCCAGGTGCACACGCACCTGTGCTACTCGGAGTTCGGCGAGATCATCGGCGCGATCGACGGGCTCGACGCCGACGTGACCTCGATCGAGGCGGCCCGGTCGCGGATGGAGGTCGTCCCCGAGCTGCACGAGGCCGGGTACGCGCGCGGGGTCGGCCCCGGCGTCTACGACATCCACTCCCCGCGGGTGCCGTCGACCACCGAGGTCACCGAGCTGCTGGGGCTGGCGACGTCGGCGATCGACCCGGGCCTGGTCTGGGTGAACCCGGACTGCGGCCTCAAGACCCGCGGGTACGCGGAGGTGGAGCCGTCGCTGCGGCACCTCGTGGAAGCCGCGCGGACGGTGCGGGCCGGCCTCTGACCGCACCGGGGTTCCGCCGGACGGTCGCACGGTCGAATGACCTGGACCCGGCCGGGATGCTGTGCGAGCATCGGTCCCGGCCCGCCGACCGGTGGGCCGGGACCGGAGTCGAGGAGCGAGTGATGCGGCGCGTCACGGGGAGCGGGGTGGCCGTGCAGGCCTGCTCGGCCGACGCCGCCCACCGGGTCCCTCGCCGCTGACCGCCCGGCCGGCGTGAGGGCCCGGCGTCAGCCTGCCCACTCCCCCGCCGACCGAAGGCACCCCATGACTCCCCTCACCGAGCAGCAGCTCCGTGCTGCCCTCGTCAACGCCACCCGCAGCGAACGCCAACGCATGCTCCCCCCGGACCTCGACGCCCAGCGGTGGGACCGCCTCGAGTTCCTCGGCTGGCGCGACCGCAAGCAGCCCCTGGCCGCCTATGTCGTGGCCGAGATCGACGGCGCGCCGACCGGCATCATCCTGCGCGCCCCCGAGACCAGCGCGCGGCGCTCGGCGATGTGCGCCTGGTGCGAGCACGCCGGCGACCCCGGCGACGTCGCTCTGTTCGTCGCCCGACGGGGCGGGGCGTCCGGACGGAAGGGCAACACCATCGGCACGCTGATCTGCACGGACTTCCGGTGCTCACGCAACGCGCGGCGTCGGCCGACCCTGGCCGAGGCGGGGTCCGACGACGACGCGGCCCGCGCCGCCGTCGTCGAGCGGCGCGTCGCGGGCCTGGGCTCGCGCGTGACCGCGTTCGTCGAGCAGGTCCGCAGCACCGCCTGACCCGCTCACGGCTGTGGGCATGAGATCCGCAGTCCCGGACCGCTCCGGTCTGCAGATCTCATGCCCACAGCCGAGGTGGTGCGCTCCTGTTCAGCGCTCGCTGCCGCCGATCATCGGCAGGCCGAACGCCAGCCCGACCGCGACGATCCCACCGGTGAAGACGAACGGGGCGAGCGAGGGGTCGGCCGTGGCGCCGACGCCGATGAGGACGAGCCCCGCGACGAACAGCACGAAGGACACGATGACGCGCCCGAGCATCGCCCCGGGGGCGTCGTTCTGCGGGGCTCGGTTGACCTGGAAGTCGCTCATGGGACCAGCCTAGCCCGCCGGGCGTCCGCGGCATCGGCGGCCGGTCCAGGTCGACGACGGCGTCACGGCAGCCGCGGGCGCCGTACCGCCTCGCCGGCGCGAGCCGGGTCGAGCTCCACCGGGCTGACCAGCACGGCGGGTCCCCGGTGCAGCACACCGTCCGTGACCGGCATGCACCGCACTCCCCCACGTCCCCGCATCGCGGCGTGCACCCCGGGGGCCAGCATGCGGTCCATCCAGGCGCAGGGGTGGGCCGGCCGGCCGCCGCGCAGCGTCACGGCCGAGCGGCGGGAGCGGATCTCGAACTCCTGCCCGATCAGCGGTGCCAGCTCGGCGCCGCGCAGCACCACGTTGCGCCGGGTCAGCAACGGGTCGAGCGGGCCCGTGCCGAGCTCGCGAGCGATCTCCTCGAGGGCCTCGGCCGCGAACACCGTCACCGCGGCGTCCATGTGGGCGGCCTTGCCGAAGAACCGGTCGCCCACGATCCCCCGACCCGCCACGACCTCGGCCTCGTCGCGGTCCGTCGTCGGGACGTCCGCCGCACCCTCGCGGGGACGCCCGAAGTAGGCGTGCTGGGAAGACACGAGCAGGTGCTCGATCACGACCGGGTAGTCGTACGCCGTCATGCCCCGAGTCTGGCAGCATCCGGGCGACGGGACCCCGCTAACCTGGCGGGATGCCCGCCGACACGCCGCCCGCCCTCCCCCGCCGCGTCCTCGTGGCCGGGACCTCGGGCGCCGGGAAGTCGACCCTGGCGGGTCGGATCTCGACGCTGCTCGGCATCACGCACACCGAGCTCGACGGGCTCTACCACGGCCCGGGATGGACGCCGCGAACCGCGTTCGTCACCGACGTCGAGCGCCTGGTCGCCGGGGAGTCCTGGGTGACGGAGTGGCAGTACCGCGCGGTGCGACCGCTGCTCCTCGAACGGGCGGAGCTGCTGGTGTGGCTCGACATGCCGGTCCGCGTCCGGATGCGGCGCGTGGTCACCCGGACCGTGCGGCGTCGGGTCCGCGGGACCGCGCTGTGGAACGGCAACCACGAACCACCGCTGCGCACGTTCGTCGGCGACCCGGACCACATCGTGCGCTGGGCCTGGCGCACCCGTCACGGGTTCCGGGGACTCGCGTCGCACGTGGCGGAGGTCGCGCCGCACCTGACGGTGGTCCGGCTGCGGAGCCAGGACGACGTCGAGCGCTGGCTGGCCGAGCTCGCGGGACGGGTCGGCCGTCCGGTCCCGCCGCCGCGTCGCGACGCCGACCGCCGGTCCTGAGAGCCGCGCGGCCTCACGCCTCGGCGCCGGGCGCGTACGTCCCGAACGACCACTCGTGCCCCTCCGGGTCGAGCACCCGGGCACGACGACTGCCCCACCCGGTGTCCTCCGGTGCGACGAGGAGCGTGCCACCCGCCTCGACGGCACGCGCGGCGAGCGCGTCGACGTCGTCGCTCACCAGGTACAGGCCCTGCCCGACGGAGATGCCCCGCACCGGGAGGCGACCGTAGTCGGCGTCCGCCGTCGCGACCATGAGCACGACACCGTCACGCACGAGCTCGCTGTGCACGACGCCGCCGTCCGCGTCGTCCTGCCGCGCGACGGTGCGGAACCCCAGGTGCTCCAGCCAGGCGATCCCGGCGGGCGCGTCGGTGTAGCTGAGGTAGAGGGCTGAAGACACCGGCGTCGTCCTCGGCACCACGGTGACCTCCTCGGGCCGACTCCGTCGTCGGCACCAGTGTCGTCGATGCGCCCGGGGACGCAACGCGGCGCACACCGTGAGGGGGCTAGGCGATCCGCCCGGCGAGCTCCTCGACGATCCGGACGTCGCCGTCGAGCCAGTCGACCTCCCACAGCGAGCCGGCGTCCAACCAGCGCAGCTCGTCGTGCTCGATCAGGGGCCGCGGGAAGCCGGTGGCCACCGAGGCGAGCCAGAGCCGCAGGACGTGCCGGTCCGTGATGATCCAACCGCCGTCGTCGGGCCCCACGACCTCGTCGCCGAGCTCCACCCGCACCCCGAGCTCCTCGTGCAGCTCGCGGTGCAGGGCGTCGACCGGGTGCTCCCCCGGCTCGGCCTTGCCCCCGGGGAACTCCCAGCGTCCCGCGATGGCCGCGGGACGGGTCCGGCGTGCCGCGAGCAGCCGGGTGGGCCGGTCGAAGGCATCGACGATCGCAGCGGCCACGACGAGTCGACGAGTCATGGCGCGAGTGTGTCACCCGCGGCGACGACGACGCCGTCGCGGAGGTCACATTCCGTCGACGTGCCCGCCCTGCCCACGACATCCCCCGATAGGGGGCAGGGCGTCCGGTGCCGACGCCTCAGCTGGACCGGATGCCCGCCCGGCGGGCCCAGGCCACCGCGTCGGCCCGCGTCGAGACGCCGAGCTTGCGGTAGACGCTGCGCACCTGAGACTTCACGGTGTTGCGCGTGACGAACAGCTTGCTGGCGATCTGCTCCAGCGTGACGTCCTCGGACAGGTTCGACAGCACGACCTGCTCACGACGCGTCAGGGTCGGCTTGAGCGTCGGCCGCTCGAGTTGAATGGCACTCATCGTTCCGCTCCTCCACGACGGCCGCCGATCGCTGACGATCGACCTGGGGATCTGCCGTCATGGATGTGAGAGGGGAACGGAAGACGATCATGACGCGGATCACGGCGAAGAAGTCTGCGCGGACGCCGTCATCGGGCACCGTCACGGCGTCACGGGCGGGAGCGCGGTCACGTCGTCGCAGGTCACCACGTCCTCGAGGCCGGGTGCCGCGGGCAGGTGTCCGATCATCACGATTTGGTCACAGCGCCCGCGGCCCCGGTCCGGAGCACCTCAGCCTGCGTGCTGCGCGTACTCCTCGGCGCTGAGCAGCTGGCCCTCGCCCGACACCTCGATCTTGAACAGCCAGCCCGCGCCGAACGGCTCGGTGTTGACCAGTGCCGGGTCGTCGACGGCGGTCTCGTTGACCTCGACGACCTTCCCGGACACGGGCGTGTAGAGCTCGGAGACGGACTTGGTGGACTCGATCTCGCCGACGACGCTGCCGGCCTCGATCTCGGCGCCCACCTCGGGCAGCTCGAGGTACACGACGTCTCCGAGCGCCTCGACGGCGTAGGAGGTCACGCCCACGGTCGCCGGGGTGCCGTCGTCGATCCACTCGTGCTCGACGGAGTAGCGCAGGTTGCTGGGGTAGTCGGCCATGCTGGGTCTCCTCGGTGGGTGGCTGGTTCTCGGACCGCGCGGCGGGGTCAGCCGCGACGGTAGAACGGCATCGCGGTGACGACGAACGGTTCGGCGCGTCCGCGCACGTCCACGGCGAGCTCGGTCCCCTCGGCGGCGACCTCCGGGCGCACGTACGCCATCGCGATCGGGTGGCCGAGCGTGGGCGACGGCACGCCGGAGGTCACGGTCCCCACCTGCTCGCCGACCTCGCCGTCGTCGGTGGTGCGCACGACGGCGTACCCGGACCGGGCCGGGCGGCGTCCGGTGCCGCGCAGGCCGACCAGGACGCGCTCCGGGTCGGCCTCGCTGCGGGCGGCGAGCGCGTCGCGCCCGACGAACTCCAGCGGCGTGCCGTCCTCGGACGTCTTGTCGAGCTTGACGATGCGGCCCGCGCCGGCGTCGTACGGCGTCGTGGTCGTGTCCAGCTCGTTCCCGTACAGCGGCATGCCGGCCTCGAGGCGCAGCGAGTCGCGGGCCGCGAGCCCGGCCGGCACCAGGCCGTAGGGCTCGCCGGCGGCGAGCAGGGCACGCCACAGCGCCACCGCGTGCGGGGCGTCGACCCAGATCTCGAACCCGTCCTCGCCCGTGTACCCGGTGCGGGCGACGAGCACGCTCTCCTCGCCGAACCGCATGCCGAGGCAGGCGTAGTAGCGCAGGTCGTCCAGCGACGTCCCGCCGGAGATCTCGGCGTCCTCGGTAAGGACCTCTCGGAGGATCTCCTCGGCGCGCGGACCCTGCACGGCGATCAGGGCGAGACCCGCGGAGATGTCCCGCACGGCGACGTCGAAGCCGGCAGCGCGCTCCAGCAGGGCCACGAGCACGGTGTCCGCGTTCGCCGCGTTGGGCACGGCGAAGTACTCGTCGGTGCCGTTGTGGTAGACGATCAGGTCGTCCAGCACTCCCCCGTCGTCGGCACAGATCATGGTGTAGCGCGCCCGCATCGGCCGCAGGGCGGAGAAGTTGCCGACCAGTGCGTGGTCGAGGAAGGCGGCGGCCTCCGGGCCGGTGACGCTGATCCCGCCCATGTGCGACAGGTCGAACAGACCGGCCGCCTCGCGGACCGCCCGGTGCTCGGCGAGGTCGGAGGTGTAGCGCAGCGGCATGTCCCAGCCGCCGAACTCGGTCAGGTGGGCGCCCAGCGCGACGTGCTCGTCGTGGAGCGGCGACTTGATCGTGGTCATGATCCCTCAGTTCTCGGCGTAGGCGTCGACGGGCGGGCAGGAGCACTGCAGGTTCCGGTCACCGTGCGCCTGGTCGATGCGCCGGACCGGCGGCCAGTACTTCGCCGACCGCAGGCTCGGCACCGGGAACGCCGCCTCCTCGCGGGTGTACGGGTGGTCCCAGGTGTCCACCATGACGGACGTGGCGGTGTGCGGCGCGTTACGCAGCGGCGAGTCCTCCAGCGGCCAGCGGCCGGCGGCGACGGCGTCGATCTCGCCGCGGATCGCCACCATGGCGTCGACGAACCGGTCCAGCTCGCCCAGGTCCTCGGACTCGGTGGGCTCGACCATCAGCGTCCCGGCCACGGGGAACGCCATGGTCGGGGCGTGGATCCCGAAGTCGACGAGCCGCTTGGCGACGTCGTCGACGGTGACGCCGGTCTGCGCGGTGATCTCCCGCAGGTCGAGGATGCACTCGTGGGCGACGAGGCCGTGGTCGCCCGTGTAGAGCACCGGGTAGTGGGGGGCGAGCCGCGAGGCCACGTAGTTGGCGGTGAGCACGGCGTGCTCGGTGGCCGAGGTGAGCCCGTCGGGGCCCATGAGCGCGAGGTAGGCGTACGAGATCGGCAGGATGCCGGCCGACCCGTGCCTCGTCGCCGACACGGGCGGCACGGGCCCGGCCGGCTGCGCCGCACCCGTGCCGGACGGTGTGGGGTCGCCCGGCAGGAACGGCACGAGGTGCTCGGCGACGCCGACGGGACCGACGCCCGGACCTCCCCCGCCGTGCGGGATGCAGAACGTCTTGTGCAGGTTCAGGTGCGACACGTCGCCGCCGAACCGGCCCGGCCGGGCCAGGCCCACGAGCGCGTTGAGGTTGGCGCCGTCGATGTACACCTGACCACCCGCATCGTGTACGGCGGCGCAGACGTCCTGGACGTGCGGCTCGTAGACACCGTGCGTCGACGGGTAGGTGATCATGATCCCGGCCACGCGGCCGGCGTGCTTCTCCAGCGCGGCCTGCAGGTCGTCGAGGTCGATCTCGCCGTCCGAGGCGGTCTTGACGACCACCGCCCGGAGCCCGGCCAGCGTCGCCGAGGCGGCGTTGGTGCCGTGCGCCGAGGCGGGGATGAGCACGACGTCGCGCTCCCCCTCGCCCCGCGAGGCGTGGTACGCGCGGATCGCCAGCAGACCGGCCAGCTCCCCCTGCGACCCCGCGTTGGGCTGCACCGAGACGGCGGCGTACCCGGTGATCTCGGCCAGCCACGACTCGAGGGTCCCGACCAGCTCGGCGTAGCCCAGCGCCTGGTCGGCGGGGACGTACGGGTGCAGGTCGGCGAACTGGGGCCAGCTGATCGGCTCCATCTCGGCCGTCGCGTTGAGCTTCATGGTGCACGAGCCCAGCGGGATCATCGTGCGGTCGAGGGCGAGGTCCTTGTCGCTGAGCGCCCGCAGGTAGCGCAGCATCGCGGTCTCGGAGCGGTGGCGGTGGAAGACGGGGTGCTGCAGGTAGTCCGTGGTGCGCAGCAGCGCGTCCCCGAGAGCGGGCTCGTCGGACGCGTCCGCGGCGGACGCGCCGAACAGGCCGAGCAGCGTCTCCACGTCCTCGCCGGTGGTGGTCTCGTCGCACGCGATCTGTACGTGATCCGCACCGTCGATGTACAGGTTGTACCCGGCCTCCACGGCGGCGGCGCCGATCGCGGCGGCCCGCCCGGGGACGGCCACGCGCACGGTGTCGAAGAACTCGGCGTGCACGACCTCGACGCCGGCCGCTCGCAGACCGGCCGCCAGGGACAGCGCCCGGCCGTGCACCCGCTCGCCGATCGCCCGCAGGCCCTCGGGGCCGTGGTAGACGGCGTACATCGCGGCCACGACCGCAAGCAGCGCCTGGGCGGTGCAGATGTTCGACGTCGCCCGCTCGCGCCGGATGTGCTGCTCGCGGGTGGCCAGCGCCAGGCGGTAGCCGATCTGGCCGTCGGCGTCGATCGAGACCCCGACGAGCCGGCCCGGGAGCTGGCGCTCCAGGCCCTTGCGCACGGCGATGAAGGCGGCGTGCGGCCCGCCGTGGAACAGGGGGACGCCGAACCGCTGGGCCGAGCCCACGGCGACGTCCGCACCGAGCTCGCCGGGGGAGCGGAGCAGGGTCAGCGCGAGGGGGTCGGTCGCCACCGTCACCTGGGCGCCGCGTTCCTTGGCCTCGTCCACCACGGTGCGCAGGTCGAGGACCCGCCCGGAGGCACCGGACTGCTGGACCACCACGCCGACCAGCGACCCCTCGGGCAGCTCGACGCCGGCGGCCGTCAGCTCCGCGAGGCCGGCCTCCAGCCCGTCGGTGAGGTCGGCGACGACGACGGGCAGCCCGACCGCCTCGGCCCGGCCCCGGGTGACGGCGAGCGACTGGCCGAACAGGTCCGCGTCCAGCACGACGTACCCCTGCTTGGCCCGCGAGGCCCGCCACATCAGCGCGACGGCCTCCGCGACGGCGGTCGCCTCGTCGAGCAGGGAGGCGCCGGCGATCTCCAGGCCTGTGAGGTCCTCGATCACCTGCTGGAAGTTGAGGTGCGCCTCGAGGCGGCCCTGGGAGATCTCCGGCTGGTACGGCGTGTAGGCCGTGTACCAGGCGGGGGACTCGAGGACGTTGCGCCGGATGACGGCGGGCGTCACGGCGGGGTAGTAGCCCTGCCCGATCATCTGCCGCTTGACCTGGTTCTTCGCGGCGATCCCGCGGAGGTGGTCCAGCACCTCGGACTCGGTCCGCGCCGCCGGCAGGTCGAGCTCGTCGGGCTGGCGGATCGACGCGGGGACGGCGGCGTCGACGAGCGCGTCGAGGCTCGGGTAGCCGAGCTGGTCCAGCATCGCCGCGGTCTCGTCGCCGCGCGGGCCGATGTGCCGGTCGGCGAAGACGTCCGGGTCGAAGGGGGAGTGGGTCACGAGGAGCGCTCCGAAGGTCGGTGGGCCGGGACCCTCCCCGCTCTGTCATGGGCCTGAGAGTTTGGCCGCCCCGCGCTCGGCGGGACGGGATGCACCGTCGGCGGGCCCGTCCCGTCGGGCGGACCGCTTTTCAGAGTTGCCTCACCGTGGCGGTACTGGGGCCTGAGAGATTCCCGGGGAGGGGTCTTGCTCCTTCGGCGCTGCCGGCGCGCGGCAGACTCTCCCGGCACGGTTCGAGCGGCGTGTTCGGTTGTGGTCGAGCGGTCGAGCGCGGTCAGTCTACCCGGCCCGCCACGACGGCCGAAGGGCTCAGGTCAGCTCGAGGTCGCGGGCGATCTCGACCATCGTGTCGACCACGGCACGGACCGCCGGCCCCGGCTCGTGGCGCGTCGAGCGGTGCCGCACGACGATCCGCCGGGACCCGAGCCCGGGCATCGCGACCACCTCGGTACCCTCCGGCGGCTCGCTGCGGCGCACGGCCAGCGCCGGCAGCATCGCGACGCCCTGCCCGGCGTCCACGAGGGCGAGCGCCGTGTCGAAGTCGAAGTAGCCGTGCCGCACGTTCAGGGTGGTGCCGAGCGTGCGGCCGAGGCGGCGCAGGGCGCGGTCGGCGGCGGTGTTCTGGACGGCGCCGATCCACGGCATGTCCCGCAGGTCGTCGAGCCGCTCGGGCGTGGGCAGGGTGGACGGCACCACGAGCAGCCACGGCTCGTCGATCAGGGGGATGTCGTGCGCGCCGCGAGGGGCGGGGGAGTCGACCTCGACGTCGCGCTCCAGCAGGACGACGTCGAGGTCGCCGGCGCGCAGCATCCGGATCGCGTCCGCCGGCTCGTGCTCACGCACGTCCAGCGTGACCCCGGGGTGGTCCTCGATGAACGGCTGGAGCATCGGGGCGACCACGGACCGGATGGCGGACTGGAACGCACCGATCGTCACGGTGCCGCTCACCCCCTCGCCGAGGTTGGCGATCTCCTGGTGCGCCTCCAGCAGCTCGGCCTCGATGCGTTCGGCGGCGTCGGCGAGCACGCGACCGGCCGGCGTCAGGCTGACGCCCCGGGGGCCGCGGTCGAGGACCGGGAAGCCCTCCTCGGCCTCTAAACGGGCGATCTGCTGAGAGACCGCCGAGGGGGTGACATGCAGAAGATCTGCTGCCGCGAGCACGCCCCCGGAGCGGTGCACGGCAAGGAGAAAGGCAAGTCTTCGTGGGTCGGCAGCCATGTAGCAATGCTAACCGGCTTCTGCAGGAGCGTTCGATTGTCCTGAAGCAACTTCATGCTCCAGAATGGTGCCTGCGCCCGCAGGTAGCACATCGCTCCCGGCTCGGCCGGCTTCGTGGCGCCCACCCCTCAACGTTCGTCGTCGACGACCGTCCCCACTTGTGTTAGGAGGCTAAGCATGTCGCAGACCCTGTCCCTCGTCATCACCGGGCTCGGGTGGTTCGGAGCTCTGATCGGGCTGGTCGCGTATGCGATGGTCTCGAAGGGGCGCTGGGCACCGAACTCGCTCCCGTTCCAGACCGCCAACCTGACCGCCACGTCGACGCTGTTCCTCGTCGCCGCGGTGGAGGGCGTCTGGCCCTCGGTCTTCGCCAACGTCGCCTGGATGGTCATCGGCGCCCAGGCCCTGATGGTCATGGCCAAGGCCCGTCGCACCGGCCGCGAGCACGTGACGCGCGTGCAGGTCGCCCCGCGCGAGCCCGCCGCCGAACCGGTCGTCGCGGCCGCCCCGGCGGTGCTGCGCTAGACCACGGCGCGCGGCGCGACGACCGCCCCCGCTCCCGGGACGACCCCGGGTGACGGGGGCGTTCTCATGCCCGGGACAGACCGCCCTGCCAGGCCACGATCCGGTCCACGGCCCGCGCGACCGTCACCGGGTCCGCGGCGAACGACAGCCGGACCCAGTCACCACCGGTCCGGCCGTCGAAGTCGGTGCCGGGGGTGATCGCCACGTCGGCCTCGGCCAGCAGCCGCGAGCAGTAGGTCACCGCGTCCAGGCCGAAGCGGGAGACGTTCCCGTACAGGTAGAACGCGCCGTCGGCCGGCGCCACGGGTCGCCAGCCGAGCTCCTCCAGCCGGTCCAGCAGCGCGGCGCGCGACGCCCGGTACCGGACCACGTTGTCGGCCGCCGCCTGGTAGCCCGCGGGGGAGAAGGCCGCGATCGCCGCGTGCTGCGCCAGCGCCGGCGGCGACAGCGCCACGTTCCCGGCGAGCGCCCCCACCGGGCCGACGAGCTCCTCCGGCAGGACGAGCCAGCCCAGCCGCCAGCCGGTCATGGCCCAGTACTTGGAGAACGAGTTCACGACGACGGCGCCACCGTCGCCGTGCACCGCCGCGGTCGCCTGCCCGAGGTCGTCCCCGTAGGCGATGCCGTGGTAGATCTCGTCGCTGATCAGGCGCACCCCGTGGTCGGCGCACCAGCGCGCCACCGCGTCCAGCTCGGCGGGCGCGATCATCGTCCCGGTGGGGTTCGCGGGCGAGGCCACGATCAGACCCGCCAGCGGCCCGTCGGCGACGAGCTGCTCGAGCTGGGCGACCGTCGGCTGGTAGCGCGTCTCCGGTCCGCAGTCGATCTCGACGACCTCGCAGCCCAGGGCCGCCAGGATGTTCTTGTAGGCGGGGTAGCCGGGGCGGGCCAGCGCGACCCGGTCACCGACGTCGAACGCCGCCAGGAACGTCAGGACGAACCCGCCGCTGGATCCCGTCGTCACCGCGACGCGGCCGGGGTCGACGTCGACCCCGTACCACCGCCGGTAGTGCCCCGCGATCTCCTCGCGCAGCGCCGGGACGCCGAGCGACTCGGTGTAGCCGAGGTCGCCCTGCCGCAGCAGGTCGGCGGCACGGTCACGGACGACGTCCGAGGCACCGGCCGACGGTTCGCCGGCGCAGAGGTTGAGGACGTCGTGCCCGGCGCTGCGCCGGACGTTGGCGGCCGCCAGGACCTCCATGACGGCGAACGGGGGGACCTGGCTGCGGCGGGAGACCTTCATGCCCCCATGATGCCCGTCCGCCGAGGTCCGGGGCCCGGCCACGGTGCGTACCGTGGCGTCATGGGCAGCGACGACCGCACCGACGGACCGGACCCCGGTTCGCCCCGGGCGTCGGCCGCGTCCGGGGACGACCCGGTGCGCCGTGCCGCGCAGTACCGGGTGGACCGCGAGATCGAGCGCGAGCGCGCCGAGGCCGGGCTCCCGCCCCGCACGGCGGAGGAGGCCGCGGCGGACCGCGCCGACGGGCGCCGCGTGCCCATGTCCGAACGAGCCCGGTTCGCGGACACGGCGATCGACCAGGCGATCCGCCGGGGCGAGTTCGACGACCTGCCGCTGCAGGGCAAGCCGCTGCCCGGCATCGGCGGCTCGCACGACCCGGACTGGTGGCTGAAGAACCTCGTGCAGCGCGACCACATCACCGGCGTCCTGCCCGCCGCCCAGCTGCGCCAGGAGGACGCCGTGCTGGAGGAGACGCTCGACCGCGAGGGCGACGAGAACCGGGTCCGCCAGGTGCTCGAGGACTTCAACGCCCGGGTGGTGGACGCCCGTCGTCAGCTCCGGGGCGGACCCCCCGTCGTCACGCCGACGCGCGACGTCGAGCAGGAGGTCGCACGGTGGCGAGCGCGCCGACGGCGCTGACACGACCACGGGGCGGCACCGCACCGTTCGCGTCCCGCCGCGGCCGTGCCTAGGTTGAGCGCCATGCAGGACGGGGGACCCGAGAGCGCGACCCGGACGCCGGGCACGGACCCGGCGGCCGGTGCCGCCGAGCCCGTGACCACCCCGGGGTGGGAGCCTGACGTGCTGCCCGGGTTCGAGCAGCGGACCCTGCGCCTGGCGCCCGACTTCGAGGGCGAGGTCGACACCACCCTCGTCCGGCCCGTCCCGCCCGCACCGGACGAGGCAGCCCGGCCCGACGTCGGCGTGGACCTGCTCTACGTGCACGGCTGGACCGACTACTTCTTCCAGACGCACCTCGCCGACTTCTGGGAGCGGCTCGGCGTCCGTTTCCACGCCCTGGACCTGCGCAAGTACGGCCGGAGCCTGCGCCCGCACCACACCCCGGGGTTCGTCACCCGGCTGGAGACCTACGACGAGGACCTCGAGGCGGCACTGGCGACGATCGGGCACGGCCGGGACGACCGGGCGGACCGGCGTCTGGTGCTCATGGGGCACTCGACCGGCGGGCTGATCCTGAGCCTGTGGGCCGCCCACCACCCCGGGCGCGCCGCGGCGCTGGTCCTGAACAGCCCCTGGCTGGAGTTCCAGACGCGCAAGGTGGGCCGCCGCGTCCTGGAGCCCGGTGTCCGCGCGCACGCGGCGCTCGCGCCGCGCAGCCATCTGGTGAACGTCGACCAGGGGTTCTACGTCCGGTCCATCTCCCGGCGGTACGAGGGCGCCTGGGACGTCGACCCGGCGTGGCGGCCCGACGACGGATGGCGTGCCACACCCGCCTGGCTGTCGGCGATCTTCGACGGCCACGAGGAGGTCGCCCTGGGTCTCGACCTCGACGTCCCGGTGCTCGTCATGCTCTCGACACGGACGGTCCGCCCGGTGCGGTGGTCGCCGGAGATGCTGCGGGCGGACACCGTGCTCGACGTCGAGGGGATCGCCGAACGCGCCGCCCGGCTGGGCCGCCTGGTCACGATCGCCCGGATCGAGGGAGCCCTGCACGACGTCACGCTCTCCGCGCCGGACGTGCGCGCCGTCGTGCGGCAGGAGACCGAACGCTGGTTCCGCGCCTACGTGCCGACCCGTCCACCCGCACCCGAGCCCGCTCCGGAGGCGCCGTGGTGGCGCCGGTTGTTCGGGCCGGCGCGGGAGCGCTCCGTCGGCTCGGACGCGTGACCCCGGAGCACTCGCGGCCCAGCGCAGGCACGGTTCTGCCGGCAACTGCGGGGTCAGTGCCCCGGACCAGCGATCTCCCGCAACGTGCGCATGTGGGCGTCGAACGCGGACCGGCCGTCCTGGGTCAGGGACAGCCACATGATCCGCCGGGCGTCGCCGCGCTGGGTCGATGCGGCCTTGCGCGAGCAGACGTAGCCGGCAGCGGCGAGGGTCTTGACGTGCTTGGACAGCGTGGCGTCGGAGACCTCGAGAGAATCGCGCAGCAGTGCGAAGTCCACGCTGTCGACGTGGCGCAGGAGCCCGCAGATGCGCAGACGCAGTGGTGCGTGGATGATCTCGTCGAAGCGCGCCTCAGCCACGGCCCAGCTGCTCCACGGCGGAGCGGCAGGCGACACCGGCCAGCCAGGTGGTGATCCCGAACGCCGCGAGGCTCGTCACGGCGACCGCCCAGCGCAGGTCGAGCGACACCAGGCCCAGCGACACGCTGAACAGTCCGAGGCACGCCACCACGACCCCGGCGATCGCCCAGCTCGCGCGCGCACCCAGGGCGCGGAAGCGGATTCCGGTCTCACGTTGCAGCAGATGCACGACGACGAGAACACCGAGGAGTGCTGTCCACGCGGTCGCCGGCGGCTGGTAGTCCGCTCCGGTGTCGGTGGTCGCGGCCGAGGCGACCCACCACGCGCCCAGCGCGCCGAACGCTGCCATCAAAGCCCCCGGCACCCGCACCCGCTGCGTGAGGCGCTGCCGATCGGCAGACATCGCCTCCAGCACCTCGGTGCCCTCGGTGCGTTCCTCATCATCAGGCTTGTCGTCCACGCCGGAACGCTATGGGAGAGTTTCCATCATGGCAAGTGAAGTGCTCGGCGGCCGACGACGACCACCCAGGTCGCGCCCGTCCGCCACGCACGCGTTGCCGTGCGGCGGCCCGCGGGGTCAGGCGAGGCCGAGCTCGACCCGCACGTGCGCCACGATCCCGTCGGCGGCGGCCTCGATCTCGTCGAGGCACACCTCGAAACCGTCCGCGTCGCCGTACCAGGGGTCGTCGACGTCGAGCCGTGACTCCTCGCCCCGGCCCCCGACCTGCGGAGCGTCCGGGTCGAAGGACCTGTACATCCGGATCTGTGGATCTGTACCGTTCGCGAGCCGTCGCAGGACGTCTGCGTGCCGCGACGTCATCGCCAGCACGAGGTCGCGCTCGCCGAGCTCGTCGGCCGAGACCTGCCGCGCCCGGTGGCCGTCACCGACCGCGTAGCCCCGGGCGGCCAGGGCGCGCCGGGCCCGCGGGTCGACGGGGTTCCCGTGCTCCTCGTCGCTGACACCGGTCGAGTCGACCGTCACGCGGTCGGCGAGACCCGCCCCGTGCAGCCGGTCGCGCAGCACCACCTCGGCCATGGGGGAGCGGCAGATGTTGCCGGTGCACACGGTCATCACGCGGTAGATCGTCTCGCTCACGACCCCATGCTGCCACGGCCTCGCGGACCCGTGCCGGGCGTCCGCGGTCGGCGTGGTCGCGCGGCGTGAGGACCCACGACCCCGTACCGTGACCGCATGAGGTGGTCCGCCGAGGGTCTCATCGCCGTCACCGGGGCGTCCGGGCGCGTCGGGTCCCGGCTCGCGTTCCGGCTCGCCGCGGAGGGTGCGCACCAGCGCCTCGTGGTGCGGGACCCCTCCCGCGTCCCACGCCTCGACGACGGCCGCCCCCTGCCGGAGTGCGAGACCGCGGTCGCCGACGGGTACCACGACGACGAGGGCATGCGGGCCGCGTTCGACGGCGTCCAGACGGTGTTCCTCGTCAGCGCCCGCGAGTCGGAGGACCGCGTGGCCGAGCACGTGGCCGCCATCGACGCCGCCGTGCGGGCCGGCGTCGAGCGCATCGTCTACGTCTCGTTCGTCGGCGCCGCCCCCGACGCCACCTTCACGTTCGCCCGGGACCACTTCCACACCGAGCAGCACCTGCGCACCACCGGGCTGCGCTGGACCGTCCTGCGGGACAACCTGTACCACCAGGCGCTGGCGTCGTTCGTCGGGCCGGACGACGTCATCCGCGGCCCGGCCGCGAACGGACGGGTCGCGTCGGTGGCCCACGACGACGTCGCCGACGTCGCCACCGCCGTGCTGCTGGACGAGGATCCCCGCCGCCACGACGGCGTCGTCTACGACGTGACCGGCCCGGAGGCGATGAGCCTGCTCGAGGTGGCGGCCGCGCTGACCGTCGCGACCGGCCGCGAGATCCGGTACCACGCGGAGTCCGTGCCCGAGGCGTACTCCTCCCGGGCGCGGTTCAACGCCTCCGCCGTCGAGCTCGCGGGGTGGGTCTCGTCCTACGAGGCCATCGCGGCCGGCGAGATGGCCACCGTCTCGCACGACGTGGAACGCCTGGTGGGCCGTCCCGCACGGTCGTTCGCGCAGTGGCTCGACGACTACCCGGACGAGTGGGAGTCGCTCCGCCGCAGCGGCCCCGTGGGTCCGGTCGCATAAATCGCTGGGCACCTCCGGCCGCCGGGCGTAGCGTGCTCGGCGTACGCGAAAGGAGGTGATCCGCACGGTGAAGAACCGACGGACGCACGAGGTGGTCGCGGTCTGAGCACCGCGACCACCCGGGACCCGCGGGGGCCACGCCGTCGTCCAGCGTGGCAGGAGGACACCTCCGACCCGCGGGTCCTGCTATCCCTTGACGCAGAACCCCGTGATGGCGTCGGCCGCGATGATGTCGGCCACCGGGTCCGGGCTCGCCGCGCAGTTCGCGACCCCGGACTCGACGATCTCGAAGCCGGTCCAGGCGACCTCGACCGACGTGCTGCCGTCCGCGCACGACACGAGCGCGGTCTGCGTACGGTGCTTGGCGTAGTCGTACAGGACGTACTTGCCCTTCTCGGCACCGGCCAGCGCCTCGGCGGGGTCGGCCGGCCGCGGGACCTGGTCGGCCTCCAGCAGCCCGCCCGCCACGGCGTCTGACACGACGGCCCGCTGCGCGCCGTCGGCGTCGGACAGGTGCCGGGCCCCGGCCTCCTCGCCTCGCTGCCAGTCGTCACGCACCGTCAGCCCGTCGTCGCCGACCTTGATCACCTGCGCCGAGGTGTACATCTCCTGGGTGTCCGGCTCCCCCTGCCACTCCACGACGACGCCGTCCGTGCAGCTGCTCTCGACGGCCGGTGCGGCCGCCTCCTCGGACGCGGCGGCCGACGACGAGGGCTCGCCGCCCGGTTCGTCAGCCCCTCCGCAGCCGGCCAGCACCAGCGCACCGGCGCTCACGAGCGCCACACCCACGGTCCCTCGACGCACCCTCGTCCACATCGCCTCATCGCGTGTCATGCGCCGCAAGGTAGCGGAGCGGAGCCGCTCCCCGGCACCCCTCAGGACAACGATTCGGCAACGGTTGACACGTGTCACCCCTCGAGCCCGTTCTTCCCGCACGGCGGAGGGGCCTCAGTCCCGTCGACGCACGACGACCGGCAGCACCCCCCAGAGCCCGAGCAGCAGGGCCGCGACCGCTCCACCCACCACCAGGCCGACGGCGCGGCTCACCACCACGTCGAAGACGAGCAGGGCCGTGGCCGACAGCGCGACGGCGAGCAGCACCAGCCCGAACCGCGTCATCCGGTCCCCGAGGCTGACCACGGCGAGCTTGAGGCGTCGGCGGAACAACCCCCGGTGGATCGCCACCGGGGCGATGAACAGGCCGGACGTCACCAGGCACACCAGGACGTCGACCAGGTACACCGTGTGCTGGAAGGGGTCGAGGTCGGAGAACCGCGCCTGGAACGGCAGGATGAGCAGGAACCCCGTGAGGATCTGCACGCCCGTCTGCAGCACGCGCAGCTCCTGCAGCAGCTCGTTCCAGTTCCGGTCCGACCGCTGCTCCGCGGTCTCCGGCCGTCCGCCGCGCAGGCGGATCCGGCCCGTCTGGTCGCTCATCTCCCCATCGTGGCTCCTCCGCCGCTCCCGCACACTCGACGGCATACCCCTAGGGGTATTACAGTGGATCGTGTCCGGAGGCGCCCCTTCGCCCCGGAACTCCCGCCGGAAGGAGCACGCCATGTGCAGTCCCGCTCGTTGTCCCCGCTGCGGCAAGGTCACCTGGTCCGGCTGCGGCATGCACGTCGACCAGGTCATGGCCGACGTCCCGCCCGCCGAGCGCTGCACCTGCCGATGACGTCGGCGCCGGACACCCGGGCGCGCCCGGCGGCACCGGCGCGTCGACCGGTCAGCGCACGCCGGGTCGTCGTCGGCGTGCTGGCCGCCGCCGCCCTGGCCGTCTGGTACGTCACCGCCGCCGGCGTCCCGGGCGCCGCGGCCACCGGACTGCTGGTCGTCAGCGCCGCGATCGGCGGCTCCACGCTCGCCACGTACGTCCCGCCGACGGGGACCCGGTGGCGTGCGGTGCTGGGCTGCGGACCCTGCGACGTCGCGGCGGCGGCGACCGTGCTGGTCCCGCCCGTCCTGCTGGCCGGCTCCCCGACTGCCACCATGGCAGTCGTCGCCGTGCTCGCGACCGCCTTCGGGCGCTACCAGCGCCGGGCCGCCGCGGCGACGGCCTGCCCCGTCTGAGCACCCGCGATCCGGGGGAACGCCCCGGGAAGGAGTTCGTATGAGCTACACCCTCACCGCCACCGTCACCGCGCCCTTCGACGAGGCCGTCTCGGCGGTCCGCGCGGCGCTGTCCGACCAGGGCTTCGGCGTGCTGACCGAGATCGACATGGCCACGACGCTGCGGACCAAGATCGGGGCCGAGATCGAGCCCTACCTGGTGCTCGGCGCCTGCAACCCGCCGCTCGCGCACCGCGCGCTGCAGGCAGACCGCTCCGTCGGAGCGCTGCTGCCGTGCAACGTGGTCGTGCGTGACGCCGGGGACGGGACCACGACGGTCGAGGCGATGGACCCCCACGCGATGATGTCCGTCGCCGACAGCGCCGAGCTGGAGGCCGTCGCCGACGACGCCGCCCAGCGGCTGCGCACCGCGCTCGGGTCGCTGTCCTGATCCGTCCGCCGCCCGGGCGATGAGTCCGGGCGGTGCCGGCGGTCCACCCGGGTGACACCGACTCGAGGAGCGAGGACACCCGTGCACACGATCGTCGCCGTGGAGAACGTCTCGCTGGACGGCGTCATGCAGGCGCCGGCCGGCCCGGACGAGGACCCGCGAGGGGGTTTCACCCGGGGTGGCTGGGCCACCCCGTACCTGCAGGCCGACCCCGAGGCCGCGACGGCGGCCTTCACGGGACGCGCCGCCCACGGCGCCGCGCCGGGCGGGATGCTGTTCGGGCACCGCACCTACGACGACGTCGTCGGGTACTGGTTGACCACCACCGAGCCGAACCCGTTCAGCGAGGTGCTGCGCGAGTCCCCCAAGTACGTCGCGACGCGCGACCCGGACGTCCAGCTCGCCCGCCCGGCGTCGTTCCCGCTGGTCGGCGAGGCCACCCAGACCGTCGCCCGGCTCAGGGAGCAGGGTGACGGCGACCTGGTCGTCCTCGGCTCCGGCGCGCTCGTGCGCGATCTCGCCGCCGCAGGGCTGGTCGACCGGTACGTGCTGACGACCCTGCCCGTCGTGCTGGGTCAGGGCACCCGCCTGTTCGGCGGGACACCCCTGGACCTCGAGGTCCGGTGGTCGACCACGTCCCCGAGCGGGATCGTCACCACCGAGTACGCGGTGCGGCGGCCGTAGCGCCCGCCGCACCGCGCCCGGCCGCTCACCCCGCGGCGACCGGTGCGCCGCGGCGCTGCCGGGCGAGGTGCTCCGCGACGTACCGCGCGTCCCGGCTCACGCCGGGGATCTGCTCGGACGCCTTGGCGTACTGGAAGTCCTGGCCGACGGAGTACAGCCCCGGCACCTCGGTGACCCCGCGGACCTGACGCACGCGTCCTCGCTCGTCCAGGACCGGCAGGTCGATCCACTCCTCCAGCCCGGTCCGGTACCCGGTGCACCAGACGACCGTGCCGACGTCGAGCACCGTGCCGTCCGCCGCCACGGGCAGGCCGTCACGGGCCGCCTCGATGCGCGGGACCCGGTGCACCCCGGCCCGCCGCAGGTCCCGGGGTCGCTCCCGCACCAGCAGGTCCGCCCGGGACTGCAGCACAGGTTGCGCGCGGCGCCCGACGGGGGTGTCGATCGTCAGCACGTGGCGGAACACGAGCCCCACGACGCGGGTGCCGAGGTTGCGCCCGAACCAGCCGTCCACGCGGAACGGCAGGTGCCCGGTCTCGGTGCCGGCCAACCAGGTCTCGTGGTCCCGGGCGGCCTCGACCGCGATCTCCGCCCCGCTGTTGCCCACGCCGACCACGAGGACCGACCCGTCGGCGAGCTGGGAGGGGTTGCGGTAGTCCGCGGAGTGCAGGGTCCGGATGCCGGGCCGCAGGTCGCCCGCGACCGCCGGCACCCGGGGGACCTGGAGCCCACCCATCGCCACGACGACGGCCTCCGCCCGGTGCTCGCCGTCCGAGGCCTCCAGCCGGAACCCCGCACCGTCGGACGCGAGCCGTCGCACCCGGACACCGTGGCGGACGGGCAGGTCGAACTCGTGCTCGTAGCGCTCCAGGTAGTCCGCGAACTCGTCCTTGGTCGGCACCGGGCCGCGGCGCCCGAGGTCCAGGCCGTCCAGGTGGTCGACCCGCGCCGGGGTGAAGAGGCGCAGGGAGTCCCAGCGCCGACGCCAGGAGTCCCCCGCCCGGGCGGCGGCGTCGAGCACCACGTGCTCGACACCCTGTCGCGAGAGGTGGTACGAGGTGGCCAACCCGGCCTGGCCCCCGCCGACCACCACGACGGGTACCTCGTGCTGCTGCGTGCTCATGACTCCTCCTCGGGTCGGACGGAACGCAGGAAGCTCAGCGCCTGGACGGAGCCGGAGACGACCACCACGGCGGCGCTGCCGGAAGCCCCGAGCGCGCACCGCGCCGGGTACGCAGCCGCTCCGCGAGATCCCCGGGGGAGACCGGGGCCGCGGACCGGGTCGGCACGGTGTCCATGCCGTCGACGCTACGGAGCCGTGCGCCGCCGCGGTATCAGGAGTTCTCCCCAGGCGAGCAGGCCGTGCTCGGCCGCGAAGAGCGCGACGGCCGCCCGGCTCGACACCCCGATCTTGCGGTACGCGTGCTGCAGGTGCTGGTCCGCCGTCTTCGGGCTGATGCCGAGGGTTCGCGCGACCTGCTTGGTCGCCAGCCCGCGGGCGACGAGCCCCACCACCCGGCTCTCCTGCTCCGTCAGCCCGGCCGGCCGGTGCAGCGGCGGGGGCTCGAGCCCGGCGGCCTCGACGACGGCGGCGACCGCCTCGGCGTCGAGGCGCCCCTCGCGCACGTCACGGCCCAGCGCGTACACCGCCGCGGCGCGGCTCAGCCCTCGGCCGTGCGGCGGTGTCTCGCAGGCAGACCGCATCGCGTCGGCGGCGGCGAGGAGCCGCGCCGGGACCCCGAGCGCCGCGGCCGGCAGCCCCCGGTGGTATCCCGAGCCGTCCAGCCGCTCGTGGTGGCAGACGGCGTCCCGGGCCAGGTCGCGCAGGAACGGGGAGGCGGCGCACACCCGCTCGGTGAAGTACGGGTGCAGGCGGACGTGCTCCCGGTCCTCGGCGGACAGCGTCCGGTGGGCGTGCCAGATCCGCGCCGGGACGCTGATCCGCCCGACGTCCTGCAGCAGCGCGGCCCGACGGACGTGCCGGACCTCCGCGGGGTCCAGTCCGGCCAGCTCCGCCGCGTCGCCCGCGAGCGCCGCCACCGCCCGGGACCGGCCGGCCCACGCCGGCCCGACCACGTCCGCCAGCTCGCCGAGCGTCGCCACGGCGTCGTCGACCTGCTCGGCGGGGATCTCCCGCGGGGTGCCCGGTTCGGCGGCGAGCACCTCGTCCCAGGTCGCCCCCTGCTCGTGCGGCTCGCCGAGGATCTCGTGGTGGTGCCGCACGAGCATCCCCGCCACCCACGGGTCGTGCGCACGTCCCGCCCGGTCGGCGATGACGTCGGCCGCGTACCCGCTGCCGCCGACGGACGCCTGGTGCGCGGCGTCCCGGGCGACCAGGACGATCCGCAGCGCGGTCGGGATCTCCTCGCCCCGACCCCGCCCCAGCACCCCGGACCCGTCCCACCGGTCGGTCAGGTGGTGCAGGTCGTCGGCGACGCCGTCGAGACCCAGGTGGCGGGACAGGTGCTGGGCGACCTCGCACAGGGCGAGCTGCTCGCGCGGCTCGTGGGCGACGGCACGCGGCAGCCGGGCGACCGTCTGCCCGACGGCGGCGGGCACCGGCGCACCGGGGTCGGGCAGCGACCGCAGCACCACACCCATCTGCTCGCGCCGGGTGCCCCAGATGACGTCGACGATCGACTCGGTGATGGGCCCCCCGAAGAACTCCGCCTTGACCGTCGCGTCGGCGGCGCAGCCGGCGTACGCCAGGAGGCTGAGGAAGTACGCCTGCCGGCGCACCGCCTCGTCGGCTCCCGCGACGTCGCACAGCCGCATCGTCGCGGCGGTCGCCTCGAGACCGTGCGCCCAGGGGAAACCCATGCCGAGGTCGGTGGCCAGGCAGAGGGCCGCGGCGACCTCGGCGGCGCGCACCGGCCGTGCGGTGGCCGACGCCGTCTCAGCCATGCTTCGACGATAGTCCTCGGCGGGCGGCTCGCCGCCGGTCACCCGTCGTGGGCGCGGAGCCAGCCGACGGCCGCGGGCAGAGCGGCCAGCACGCCGATGTGCCCGTCGTGCGGCCGGAGCCACAGGTCGGCCTGCGGCAGCGCGTCGCGCAGCGACGTCCCGTGCCTGCGCGGGACCACCCGGTCGGCGCCACCCTGGACCACCAGCGTCGGGACGGTGACCTCGGCCGGGTCGACGCCCCAGGGCCGGACGAACGCGACGTCGTCGTCCACCAGACCCTCCGGCCACTGCTCGCCGGCCCGGCCGGCGTCGGCCCCGAGCGCGCCCCAGGGCCCGGACAGCATGGCGACGTCGGCGTCGGTGAAGCTCGCCGGGTCGAACTCGGCCGTCTCCTCGTAGGTCTCGCGCGCCGTGGTGCCGTCGAGCGCGGACCGCAGCCCGCCGTCGTCGGCCATCGCCGCGAACCAGGCCTCGGTCCCGTCGTACGGCGCGATGCCGGCGAGCGTCACCGCCCCGCGGACCAGGTCCGGGCGCAGGGCCGCGAGCGCCAGCGCGTGCGGACCGCCGCCCGAGGCACCGACCACGTGACAGGCGGTGACCCCGAGCTCGTCCAGCAGGTGGCCGACGTCGCCGGCGGCGTCGGCCACGCTGCGTCCGGGACGCCGGGTCGACCCGCCGTACCCCGCACGGGCCACGGAGACCACCCGCATCCCGCCGACCGCGGCCGCCCGGACGACCGGCGCGAGCAGCTCGCCGGACTGCGGCGACCCGTGGTGCCACACCAGGACGGGAGCACCGCCCGGTCCGCCGCTGTCGTGCCCCACGAGCACGCGCCCGTCGGGCAGGTCGATCTCGTGCCGCACCGTCTCGGTCATGCCACGCTCCTCGTCGCCGCCCCCATCGTCGCACCTGGTCCTGTGGCGCGGGCCCCCGCCCGCCCCCGAGGATGGACCCGTGCCCACCGCACCTGACGACGCCGAGATCGAGCTCATCCGACGGTCCGGCGTGGCGTTGCGCGTCGGCCGGTTGTCCCTGTCCGCCGGGACGGGGTCGTACCGGGTCAAGGCCTCCATGGCCCGTGCCGCCCGCGCGCTGGGGATCGAACGGCACCAGGCCCACGTCACGCTCACCGAGATCACCACGACCTCGCACCGCGGCCCGAGCTTCCGCACGGAGGTGACCGAGGTCCGCAGCGTCGGCATCAACGCCGACCGGCTGTGCGCCCTGGAACGGTTCGCGCAGGACGTCGAGCGGGACCAGCCCGTCAGCGTCGAGGACGCCACCGCGCGGCTCGACCGGATCCAGGACAAGCCCCCGCTGTACCCCGCCGCCCTCAACGCCCTGTGGGCGGCGATGGCGTGCGCGGCGTTCGCCTTCCTCAACCACGGCGGCGTCGTCGAGATCGCCGGGGTGTTCCTCGGCGCAGGTCTCGGGCAGGCGCTGCGCCGCGCCCTCATCCACCGGGGATGGAACCAGTTCGGCGTGACGATGCTCGCCGCGGCGCTGGCCACCACCACCTACGTGGGGTTCCTCGCCGCGTTCGGCGCGCTCGGGGGAGCGGCCACCAACCACGAGGCCGGGTACGTCTCCGCCGTGCTGTTCCTCGTGCCCGGGTTCCCGCTGGTCACCGGCGCGCTGGACCTCGCGAAGCTGGACTTCTCCGCGGGCCTGGCCCGGCTGACCTACGCCCTGATGATCCTCACCTCGGCGGCGCTGTCGGTGTGGGGCGTCTCGATGGTGGTCGGCCTGGACCCGGTCCCGGCCGAACCCATGGGGCTGGACCCGGCGCTGCTGGTGTCGCTGCGGGCGCTGGCGAGCTTCCTCGGCGTCCTCGGGTTCGCGCTGATGTTCAACAGTCCCTGGTCCATGGCGCTGGCGGCCGCCTCCATCGGGATGGTCGCCAACACCGGGCGGCTGTGGCTCGTCGACGCCGACGTCCCCGTCCAGGCGGCGGCCGCCGCCGCGGCCCTGCTCGTCGGGCTGCTGGCCGCCGTCGTCGCCCCGCGCATGAACGTGCCGCGGGTGACCGTCTCGGTGCCCGCCGTCGTCATCATGGTCCCGGGCGCGTCCGCCTACCGGGCGATCTACCACGTGTCGAACGGCGCGACGTCCGAGGCCCTCACCTACGCGGTGGAGGCGACGCTGGTGGTGGCGGCGCTGGCGATCGGTCTGGCGATCGCGCGGATGCTCACCGACCCCGAGTGGGGGTTCGAGCGGTGACGGGGGCCGGTCGAGGCAGCTCAGGCACCGCCGTCCACCGCCTCGTACCGCGCGGTCCGACGCTCGCCGACGACCCGCAGTCTTCCGCCGTCGACGAGCCGCTTCAAGATCGTTCGGGCCTGCGGCGGGGAGGTCTGGCAGAGCTCGGCAGCGCGACCTCGGGTGATCGAACCGAAAGCATCGACGTAGTCGAGGATCATGCGCTCCTGCTGCAGCGGGTCGACCCCCTTCACACGGACGTAGGCGTTCCGGTCCTGCGCCCTGTCGTAGAAGCGGGCCGTGAGGTGGTACCGACGGCTCCGGCCGTCGCCCCTGGCCTCGAGAATGCCCATCTCGACAAGGTGCGTGGCCACCGCACGCGCTCGACCGACGGGCAGCCCCGTCATGCTCGCGATCTCGTGGCTGCCGGCGGACCCTGCTGCCTTGACCTCGTGCACGACCTGCAGCTCCGGGAGGCCGAGCGCTTGCTGGCGCTCGTCTTCCCAGGCCAGAAGAAATCGCACCAGGTCCAGATCGGCAGTGCCGAGCGGAACAGTGACCGTGACGGAGTCGGGGGTGCTCCTCGTGTAGTCGGGGGAGTCCCGGCCTGCCCGCAGCTGCTGCTCGAACATGTCGTTGACACCCTTGCCCCGTCGCTCCACCAGGCCTGCTCGCTTGAACGCGTCCGCGAGCAGTGGGCTCCGCGGTCGGGACTGTTCCAGGATGTTGTCCACGGTGACACCCGGGGGGAATCCTCCCGGGCTCGACACGGCGAACTCGGCATCGGTCAGCTGGACCGTCGTCGGGCCCAGCGCCGAGTAGTCGCGGTGCACCAGTGCGTTCGCGACCGCTTCTCGACGCGTGACCGACGGGATCAGCGGGATATCGACACGGTGCAGGCCGATGACGAACTCGTGGGACGTGTTGCGCTCGTCGAGCAGTCGCGCGAGCTCCTCGGCCACCTGGAGCAGCGGACCGACGAGCCGCCGATTCGTCCGTGAGGTTCCACGGAGATCCTGGAACAACAGCTCGGCGTTCGGAGTCCATCGCTGAACGGCTGCTCGCCGCCCGAAGAGCAGGACCGCCCCCAGGCTCACCGGGGCCTGCAACGGCTCCAGTCCGAGAGCCTTGAGGACGTCGCGGTCAGACAACTGTTCAACATGATCTCCGCTGGTGGCGCAGAGCCGCCGGAACCGCTTGAACTCGTCCGGGTCGAGATCGTCCTCCACCGTCGCCCCGGCCGCGGCGGCGGCCGCGAAGTCCTGTCCCCGTGTCACCATGCCGAGACTCACGATCTCGTGCGCCGACATGGGGAGACACTGCGGTCGCCCGTTGGTGTCGATCGAGCGCCTCGTGAAGACGCCGGACTTCGTGCCCACTGGCCCGGGATCACCCCGCGGCACCTCGATGCGTACCACGTCCTCGCCGTCGATCTGCTCGAGCTCGGCCGTGACCGGAAGCGGGGGGTCGGTGGTGTTCTGGATGTACGCGGCCATGAGTTCCGGGTCCGGACGGGAACCACCTGGTCCCCTGGCACCGACCACCGTGCCGTCGTCGTCCACGCCGATGAGGAGCACACCGCCGTCGCCGTTGGCCAGGCACGCGGCAGCCTTCGTCAACTCGTGGTTGAGGGCCTCGGACTTGAACTCGGTCGTCAGGGTCTCACCCGCCTCGATGAGGCTGCGCGTCTCCACGATCTCAAGCCTATGCATAATTTTGAGGCTCGCGAGCCGTGACTGTCCATCGTCCATAGTTTTGAATGGACTTTGGTGGGCCGGCTGTCGCGCACAGCGGACGTGGGGTCCAGCAGCGCGCGTCCTGACGGCGTTCGACGCGTCCGTCGTCGTCGCTCACCGAGTGGGGGTTCGAGCGGTGAGCACACCTCCCGCCACTTTCAATCTATAGCGCGGAGGGGGTCTTGCGGCAAGACCCCCTGGCAGGCGCAGAATCACAGGCCTCACCGGCCCCCCGGGCCGACCGACCGGAGCTGATGCCCGTGCTGCCTCGCCGACCGTTCCGCCTGTCCGAGCACCTCGCCGCCAAGGACGACCCCGCGCTGATCGCCGCCGACGAGGCGCACCTCGCCGCGATCGCCACCGCGATCGACCGGCAGGTCGTCGACCTGACCACCCGGCTGGACGCCGCCCGCCGGGCACCGGGCCGGTCCGGGCAGGCCGCCTTCGACCGTGACCAGGAGATCCACCGCCTGTCCGCCCGGCTGCGGATGCTGCGGCGCTTCGGCATCGACCTGTGCCTGGGCCGCATGGTGCGGGCCGACGGCGTCGTCACCTACCTCGGCCGGGTCGGGCTGACGGACGCCGCGGGGGAGCGGTTGCTGCTCGACTGGCGCTCACCCGCCGCCGAGCCCTTCTTCGGCGCCACCCACGGAGACCCGAGAGGGCTGGTCAGCCGCCGGCGCTACCGGTGGACCGCAGGGCAGGTCACCGACTACTGGGACGAGGTCTTCACGTCCGACGCGCTCGCGGGGCACGCCGCGCTCGACGACCAGTCCTCGTTCGTCGCGAGCCTGGGAGCCAGCCGTTCGCCCCGCATGCGCGACGTGCTCGCGACGATCGCCGCCGACCAGGACGCGATCGTCCGGGCCGGCTCGGCCGGCACCCTCGTGGTCGACGGCGGGCCGGGCACCGGCAAGACCGTCGTCGCCCTGCACCGCGCCGCCTACCTGCTGTACTCCGACCCGCACGTCGGCGAGCACCACGGGGGCGTGCTGTTCGTCGGCCCGCACCGGCCCTACCTCGGCTACGTGGCCGACGTGCTGCCCGGCCTGGGCGAGGAGGGGGTCCGCACGTGCACGCTGGCGGACCTGCTGCCCGAGGGGGACGGCGCCCGGCCGGAGCCCGACCCTGAGGTCGCCCGGCTCAAGGCGGACGCGCGGATGGTGGCCGCCGTCGACCCGGCCGTCGCGCTCTCGGAGGAGCCGCCGACGGAGGGCATGCTCCTCGAGACCGCGTCGGGCGACGTGTGGCTCGACCCGCGCGACTGGGCCGAGGCGTTCGCCGCCCCTGATCCGGGGACACCGCACAACGAGGCGGCCGACGTGGTCCTCGCCGAGCTGCTGACGATCCTGGCCGACAAGCTCGCCGACGCGGCCGGGGAGCCCGCGGAGGAGGGGTTCGGGTCCGACGAGAACCCCGGCTGGGACGCCGTGCCCGGGGTGCACCTCGGTGACGACGAGTTCGACGCCTACGGGATCGCGGGCCCCGAGCCCGGGACCGACCTGCGGGAGGAGCTGGCCGCCGACGACACGCTGCGGCGCGCCGTGGCCCGGGCCTGGCCGCTGCTGGAAGCCACCGACGTCGTCGGGGACCTGTGGACCGTGCCCGCCTACCTGCGCCGGTGCGCGCCGTGGCTCACGCCGGACGAGGTCGCCGCCCTGCAGCGTCCGGACGCCCGCGCGTGGACCGAGGCCGACCTGCCGCTCCTGGACGCGGCGCGGCGCCGGCTCGGGGACCCGGACGACGCCCGACGCCGTCGCCGGGCCACGGCCGCGCGCGCCGCCGAGCGCGCCCGGATCGCCGACGTCGTCGACCACCTGATCGCCACCGACGACTCCGACCTCGGCGTGATGTCCATGCTGCGCGGGCAGGACCTGCAGGCTGCGCTGGTGGGCGACGCGGGCCTCCCGGTCGTCACCCCGGACGCCCTCGCCGGGCCGTTCGCGCACGTCGTCGTCGACGAGGCCCAGGAGCTCACGGACGCGCAGTGGCAGATGCTGCTCGCCCGCTGCCCGTCGCGCAGCCTCACCGTGGTGGGGGACCGGGCCCAGGCCCGGCACGGCTTCGCCGAGTCCTGGACCGAGCGGCTGGCGCGGGTCGGGCTGGACCGCGTCGAGCAGGCGTCGCTGACGATCAACTACCGCACGCCCGAGGAGGTCATGGCGGCGGCCGCCCCGGTGATCCGCGCGGCCGTCCCCGACGCCAACGTCCCGACGTCGGTGCGCCCCGGCGGGACTCCGGTCCGGTACGCCACGACGGCGGAGCTCACGGACGTGCTGGACACCTGGCTGGCGCAGCACCCCGAGGGCACCGCGTGCGTGATCGGTGCCGGTCCGCCGGCCGCCGCCGTCGAGGACCGCGACCGGGTGCGGTCCCTGACCCCCGCGACCGCCAAGGGCCTCGAGTTCGACCTCGTGGTGCTCGTGGAGCCGGAGGGGTTCGGCGACGGGATCGAAGGGGCCGTGGACCGGTACGTCAGCATGACCCGGGCGACCCGCGAGCTGGTGGTGCTGGGCCGGCCGTGAGCGGCCGGGAGTGTACCCACGCGCACCTGAACAGGACCTGATCACCACCTGCTCCCGTTCCCAGACTCGTGTGTTTACGCTCGATGCTCCGCACCCCCTTGTCTGGAGTCACCCATGTCGATCAAGCGTCCCCTCGCCGCCGTCACCCTGGCGGCGGTCGTCGCCCTCGCCGGCTGCAGCGCCGGGTCCGACGGCGACGACACCTCGTCCGCCCCGGCCTCCCCCAGCGCCGAGGCCGCGCCGGACGCCGGCGCCGCGCCCGAGGCCGACCTCGAGGACGTGCCCGACGTCGTCGCCGAGGTCAACGGGGAGGAGATCGGCCGCGAGGAGTTCGTCACGAGCTTCGAGGGACAGCTGCAGCAGGCGGCCCTGTCCCAGCAGCAGAGCGGTGCCGGTGAGGTCGACCAGGACGCGCTGAAGAAGCAGGTCGTCGAGCAGCTGGTGAACAACCGGCTCCTGACCCAGGCGGCGGCGGACGCCGGGATCGAGCCCACCGCGAAGGACGTCCGGTCCACGCTCGAGGACGTCGCCGCGCAGAACGGGCTCGAGTCCGCCGACGCGGTCATCAGCGCGTTGAAGGAGCAGGGCCTGACGGAGGAGCAGGTGCGCGCGGACGCCGCGACCCAGTTCCAGGTCTCGACCTACATCGAGCAGGAGGCCGACGTGCAGGAGCCGTCCGAGAAGGAGCTGCGCGCGCAGTACGACGAGCTCGTCGCGCAGATGGAGTCCCAGGGCGGCGACGGCGCGTCGGCACCGGAGGTTCCCCCGTTCGAGGACGTGCGCGACCAGCTCGCCCAGCAGGCCACCAGCCAGCAGCAGAGCGCGGCGATCGACACGATCGTCACCGACCTGCGCGAGGACGCGGACGTCACGATCAACCTGTGAGCTCCGCCGGGCGGAACGCCCGGCCGGGACGTCCGGCCGCCGTCGGCCGCCGCCTCAGCCCCGGAGGAACTCCCGGACCACGGCCGCGAAGGTCTCCGGGTCGGTCTGGTCCGCGACGTGCTGCTGGCCCTCGAGCGTCACGACCCGGCAGTCCGGGACCGACCCGGCCACGGTGCGGATGGCGTCCTGCAGGAACTCCGGGCTGTCCCCGCCGCGGATGAGCAGGGTCGGGGCCGTGACGCCGGCCGCCTCGGCGGGGTCCAGCAGCAGCGGGACGCTCTCCTCGCGGGGCAGGGTCGGCGCGGTGGCCACGCGGGCCGGCCAGCTCGGCTGCTCCCGGAGCATCGCGAGCTCCGCCTCGGGCATGTGCAGGACGTCGCGCATCATGATCTCGACGGCCTCCTCGTACCGTCCGGCGTCGACCGCCGCCTGCACGCGGGCGACCAGCTCGGGCGGCTGAGGGTGCTGGACGACGGCCGGTTCGTAGAGCACCAGCCGCCGCACGTGCGGGGTGCGCCCCGCGGCCCGGACGCAGAGGTAGCCGCCGAACGAGTGGCCCAGCACGTCGGTCGGCCGCCCCGCGTCCGCGGCCACCGCCTCGATGACGGCGACGACGTCCTCGACCTCCCGCTCCGGCGTCCAGTCGAGAGCGTCCGTGCTGCCGCCCCGACCGCGCCGGTCCATCGCGTGCACCGTCCGGTCCTGCGCGAGCAGGTCGACGATGCGCCAGCGCCGGTGGTCGGACATCGACCCGTGCACGAGCAGCAGCGGGGGACCGGTGCCCGTGCTCCACACCGCCAGACGGGTGCCGTCCGTCGACGTGACGTGCCAGGGACCTGAGGACTGGTGCTGGACCATCGCGACCTCCCGGGGACGCCCTTCCAGGATCCCACCGGGTGTGCCGCCCGGCCATGTCACATCCCGGCCTCCGCCGGTGTCGTATGGGTGACACGAGAGGACGTGAGGGACATGCAGCACATCGTCGTGGTGGGCGCCGGGTACGCCGGGGTCGCCGCCGCCAACCACCTGTCCGCCGAGGCGCCGACGCCGGTCCGGGTGACCGTCGTCAACCCGCGGGACGAGTTCGTCGAGAGGATCCGGCTGCACCAGCTCGTGGCGGGCACCGGGTCGGCCGTGCGCCCGCTGCGGCCGCTGCTCCGCCCCGGGGTCGACCTGCGGCTCGACACGGTCACGCGGATCGGTGCGGACGGGGTGGCGCTCGCCGGCGGGGGAGACCTGGCCGCCGACCGGATCGTCTACGCGGTGGGCAGCGGTACCGGCCCCGCGATGCCGGGGGCGCTGGCCGTACGCCACCTGGACGGGGCCGTCGCGCTGCGCCACCGGGTCGACGGGGCAGCCGCCGGGACGCGGCTCACCGTCGTCGGCGGCGGGCTGACCGGGATCGAGGCCGCGTCCGAGCTCGCCGAGGCCCACCCGCACCTGCGGGTGCGGCTCGTCGCGGGGACCCTCGCCGCCGGGCTGTCCCCGGCCGCCCGGGACGCCGTCCGGCGCGGCCTCGAGGTGCTCGGCGTCGAGGTGCGCGAGGGTGAGCACGTGGACGCACCCGGCGACGGCATCACGGTGGACGCGACGTCGTTCGCCGTGCCCGGCCTCGCCCGGGACAGCGGCCTCGCGGTGGACGACGCCGGACGCCTGCTCGTCGACGACGCCCTGCGCGGCGTCGACGTGCCGACCGTCGTGGCCGCCGGGGACGCGGCGTCGACCCCGCTGCGGATGAGCTGCCAGACGGCGATCCCGCTGGGGATCGCGGCAGCCGAGACGGTCCTCGCGGAGCTGCGCGGCGAGCAGCCGCAGCCGGTCTCGGTCGGCCTCACGATGACCTGCGTGAGCCTGGGTCGCCGGCGCGGCGTCGTGCAGCCGACGGACCGTCTGGACGTACCGCGGGGCCCGGTGCTGCGCGGGCGGGCCGCCGCCCTGGTCAAGGAGCAGGTCTGCCGCGCCACCGTGCGGTTCGTCCGGCATCCTGCCCGGGCCGTGACCCGTGCCGGGGACGGTCCGCTGCTGCCCGCGACGGTGCCGGCATGAGCACCGACCCGTTCGTCGAGCACCGCCCGCTGCTGTTCACCATCGCCTACGAGCTGCTGGGCAGCGCCGCCGACGCCGAGGACGTGCTGCAGGAGACGTGGGTGCGCTGGTCCGCCGCCGTCGAGGCCGCCGAGGAGCCGGGGCGGGAGATCCGCGACCCTCGCGCCTACCTGGTCGCCACCGTGACCCGGCAGGGGCTGAACCACCTGCGCACGCTCCGCCGGCGACGCGAGGACTACGTCGGGCCGTGGCTGCCCGAGCCGGTCCGCACCGCTGCCGACCCGGCCGCCGATGCCGAGCTGACCGAGTCGGTGAGCATGGCGATGCTGCTCGTGCTGGAGACGCTGAGCCCGATCGAACGTGCCGTGTTCGTGCTGGGCGAGGTCTTCGGCTTCTCGGGGGCGGAGATCGCCGCCGCGACCGGTCGCACGCCGGCCGCGGTACGGCAGACGGCGCACCGTGCGCGCGAGCACGTGCGCGCGCGGCGCCCCCGGTTCGAGGCCTCACCGGAGCAACGTGCCCAGGTGGCGCGCCGCTTCGTCGTGGCGGCGCAGGCGGGCGACCTCGCGGGGCTGATGGACGTGCTCGCCCCGGACGTGGTCTCGCTGTCCGACGGCGGCGGGCTCGCCTCGGCCGCACGGCACCCGATCCGCGGGGCGGAGAAGGTGGCCGCGTTCGTCTCCGGGCTCGTGCGGACCGCTGGCACCGGCACCCGGTGGGAGGAGGCGACGTACAACGGGCTGCCCGCCGTCGTGGTCCGACGGGACGGCGCTGTCGAGGTGGTCGCCCTGGTCGAGACCTCCGGCGACGCGGTCACGGCGCTGTACTTCGTGCGCAACCCCGAGAAGCTCGGCGGCGTCGACGAGGTGCGGCCACTGGTGCGATGACCCGAGGACCAGCGGCGCCGTGCGCGGTCACCGTCCCGACGGGGTCTCCCTGTGGCGACGGTCCTTCCCGTCGGGCATGCGTCACCGCGCCGGCGGCAGCATGCTGACAGGAGCCGGCATCGGACGGCCCTGTGGCACCGTCGCGCCCCGCGCGAGCTGAACGAAAGGACACCGCACATGACTGTCACCGACGAGGGCCCCCGTCCTCAGGCCTTCGACATCGAGGCTGCCACCCGGCACAACGACGCCTACCGAGCGGTCGTCTGGACGGGGGTGCATCTCCAGGTCACGCTGATGTCGATCCCGGTCGGAGAATCCGTCGGGCTCGAGGTCCACCCGGACACCGACCAGTTCCTCCGGCTGGACGCCGGCCGGGGTCGGTGCGTCATGGGTCCGGCGCGCGACGACCTGGACTTCGTGCAGGACGTCGCCGACGGCTGGGCGATCCAGGTGCCGGCCGGCACCTGGCACGACGTGATCAACACCGGGGACGAGCCGATGCGGCTGTACGCCGTGTACGCCCCCACCCATCACGCGGCAGGAATCGTGCAGGAGACCGCTGACGAGGCCGAGCGCGACGAGTCGAGCGGGCGCGACGAACCGCCGTCGTGGACCGAGCAGCCGGAGGAGGGCGAACCCGACCGGCACGCCTGAGTCGCGCCGATCGCCGGGCCCCCGGGAACGACGAAGGCCCCGGTTCGAGGAACCGGGGCCTTCGTGCCACGCACCGTGGGGAGGTGGGAAAGCCGGTGCGGGTGACGGCGAGCTGGGGTCAGCCCGCGGATCGGACGGGCTGGCCGGCCCCCACGGAGGCCGCCGACGCCAGCAGCGCCTCGCGGGAGGGGATGTACTCGAAGCCGAACTGGCGCGGCGCGTCCGAGCCGTCCACGTCGGCGTTGAGCCCCAGGCCCGAGGAGGCGGTCTTCATCGTCGGCATGACGACCGACATCGCCCGGATCAGCCAGTTCGGCGCGACCCGGTCCGTGATGCCGGCGTCCGGGTAGGCCGAGCGGAGCACGCCGGCCATCTCGGGGATGGACATCGGCCCCGCGTTCGCCGGGAACCGCTGCCCGACGGCGCCCTCGTCCGACATCGCCCGCACGTGGATCCGCGCGACGTCGCGGACGTCGACGACGGGCATGTTCATCTGCGGCAGCATCGGCAGCTGCCCGGTCACGAGCTGCTCGACGGTGCCGAGCGAGGACCCGTAGTGCTCGTCCATCGCCGGGCCGAACACCATGCCGGGGTTGACGACGGTCAGCCGCATCTCGGGGTGCTCGGCGACGAACCGCCACGCCGCCTGCTCGGCCAGCGTCTTGGACGCCTCGTACGGGGTGGTCCTGGGGCCGTCGGTCTCGGTCCAGTCCTCGCGGGTCTTCCGGCGGGACCACTCGTGGTCGGCGGGCTTGTAGATCGCACCGCAGGTCGAGGTGAGCACGACGCGGTGCACCCCCGCGGCCCGGGCGGCGCGCAGGGCGCGCAGGGTCCCGTCCACGGCGGGACGGATGAGGTCCTGCGGGTCCCTGGGCGGGTCGGTCGGGAAGGGGGACGCCGTGTGCATGAGCACGTCGACACCGACGAGGGCGTCGTCCCAGCCCTCGTCGGAGGTCAGGTCGAGCGAGACGAACTCGAGGTCGGCGTCCGGGAAGAGCGCCTCGACCTGGGCGCGCCGCCGGTCGGACCGGACGGTGGCCCGGACGGTGTGCCCGTCGGCGAGCAGCTCGCGCAGGATGTGCTTGGCGATGAATCCGGAGGCTCCGGTGACCAGGACGGTGGACATGATGCTCCTTCGGGGGTGGTTCCGAGCGAGGTGCCGCTAGCGGGCGGCGTTCCGTGCGGTGATCGACGCCCACGCCATCTCGAACGCGACTGCGCGCTCGGCCTCGGCGAGGTCGCGGGAGACCGCGAGGTCGATCTGGGTCTCGACGACCTCGGCGAGGTACGGCAGCGGCATGTCGACGAGCTGCCCGTCGGCCGCCGCCTCGGCCAGCACGTCGGGCACGGCGGCGAAGTAGGTCTGGGCCTCCTCGACGGCGGCCCGCCGGATCAGACCTGCGCCCTTGAGCAGCAGGACCACCCGGTGGCGCGCCGGGTGCGCGGTGCCCCAGGCGACCCACCGGTCCCAGATCGTGCGGGACCGGTCCTTCGTCGAGCCGGTGGCGTCGACGTCGCCGATCGCCGTCGCGAGGTCGCGCTTGAGGTGCAGGTACAGCTCGTCGAGCAGGTCCTGCTTGGTGCGGAAGTAGTGGAAGAGCGTCCCGTTGGACACCCCCGCGGCCGCCGCGACCTTGGCCGTGGACACGCCGATCCCGTCCGCGTCGATCAGGGTCACCGCGGCGTCGAGGATGTCGGCCGGCACGAACTTCATGAGTCTAGAGTAGACACTCTAGAGTGATCGGTCAACGGAACGGTCGGCGAGCACACGCGCCGTCGGCCGTATCAGGCACATCGGTGGCTTTCTCCCTGGAGAGTGGGCATCGGCCCGACGACGGCGTCGTCGTCCGGCGTCGCCTCCGCGTGGGGCGTGAGACCTACTGGCCACCTCTGGGGCCTTTCCGCAGGAGCCGCACGACGATTTCCACAGGTGAGGACCATGGCGAACAAGGGCAAGAAGGTCGGGCACGGCGAGCTCGACAAGAAGGTCACCCCGAGCCGCGGCGGGTTTCGTCACGACGGGTCTGTCGATGGTCGCCCTCGGCTCACTCGTGATGATGCTGGGCGGCATCTTCGCCTGGCTCGGTGGGCTCGTCGCTCTCGTCGGCCTCGTCGTCACACTGAACGGCGTCTTCTACGCCGTCCAAGCACTCGACTCGATCGCTGCCGTGACGTACAACCAGCACCTCCGCGACACCTCCCGGTCATGAGCGGGCAGGCCGGTCCCGCGGACCGGTCGGGAGGCCCCGGGTGAGGGGTGAGGCTCGCTACCTGAAGTCGGAATCTGCCGCCGCAAAGAGTCGGACCCTGCCGCCCATCAAGCTCGGAATCTGCCGCAGAGTCGCGACGGCCTTCGTGCCGCCGACCAGGACCACGCCGGCCCACGCCACGTGCGGCCCGGAACGAACCACCCGGAAACGACAAAAGTCCCGGCCGGGTCACCCCGGCCGGGACTCAGTCTGCGGTGCGCGAGGGGGGAGTTGAACCCCCACGCCCTCTCGGGCACACGGACCTGAACCGTGCGCGTCTGCCTATTCCGCCACTCGCGCTTGCCGGAGCAGATTAGCACGCACCCGCCCCCGCATCCCAACCCGATCCGGGGCCTCGTGCGGGGACGTACGTCACACCTGCACCGCGCGCTCCGCGTCGTGATCCGGCCGTGATCCGGAGCGCCACCTCTTCCCGAGGGATTCGCACGAAATCCACAGGTTCACGGGCGCGGATGGTGCAGCGATGCCTACGATCTGGATAGTCTGCCCGCACACGCGGGCTGACGGAAGGAGGTGGCATGGGAGCGCTGGACCGCTTCGAGAAGAGCGTCGAGCGGGTCATGAACAACGCGTTCGCGAAGGTCGGGCGAGGCAGCGAGGTCAAGGCGGTCGAGCTGGCGAGCAGGCTGCGGCGCGAGATCGACGACCGTGCCGCCGTCGTCGGCTACGACAGGACCGTGGCGCCGAACGAGTTCACGATCGAGCTCGGGCCGGAGGACTTCGACCACGTGCAGTCGTGGGGAGCGGAGACCATGGCCGACGAGCTCGCCGCGAACCTCACCGAGTACGCCTCCTCCCAGCACTACGCGTTCGTCGGTCCCGTCAGCGTGACCTTCGAGCGCAACAGCCAGCTGACCCGGGGCCGGTTCGAGCTCCGTTCGGCGACGGTGCGGGGCAACGTCGCGCCGGCGACCAACCCGGCACCCAGCACGCGCCACCCGCTCATCGACATCGACGGTCAGCGCTACCTGCTCACCGGCCCCGTCACGGTCATCGGCCGTGACGCCGAGGCGGACATCGTCGTCGACGACCCGGGCGTCTCGCGCCGACACCTGGAGATCCGGGTGACGCAGGAGGGAGCGGTGGCCACCGACCTCGGCTCCACCAACGGACTCTTCGTCGAGGGCCACCAGGTCCCGGCGGCGACGCTGCTGGACGGCAACACCTTGACCATCGGACGGACCCGGATCATGTTCTGGACCGGCACGTCCGCCGGACGATCGAACGAGGAGTGGTGATCCGCCCCGGATGAGCGAGCTGACGTTCACCCTGCTGCGGCTGGGATACCTGGTGCTGCTCTGGGTGTTCGTGCTCTCCGCCGTGGCCGTGCTGCGCCGCGACCTGGCGCTGCGCGGCACCCCCCGGGCGCCCAAGAAGTCGGACGACGTCGCCGCGGCGGCGGCGCCGGTCGCCGCTCCCCGGCCCTCCGGCCGTTCCGGCCCGACCCGCCTGGTCGTCACGCAGGGGCCGTTGACCGGTACGACCCTGCCGCTGTCCGGTTCGTCGATCCTCATCGGCCGCGCTCCGAGCTGCACCCTCGTGCTGGACGACGACTACTCCTCCTCCCGGCACGCTCGCATCTTCCCGCAGGGCGACCAGTGGTACGTCGAGGACCTCGGGTCCACGAACGGCACCTACCTCGGCGACCAGCGCGTCTCGTCGCCCGCCCAGCTCGCCCCCGGTGTCGGCGTGCAGATCGGCCGCTCCGTCGTCGAGCTGCAGGGATGACCGCCCCGTGACACTCGCCCTGCGCTACGCCGCGCGCTCCGACGTCGGTCTGGTGCGCCACGACAACCAGGACTCCGCCTACGCCGGACCCAACCTGCTGGTGGTCGCCGACGGCATGGGCGGGCACGCCGGCGGCGACATCGCCTCCAGCCTCGCGATCTCCGCCCTGGCGCCGCTCGACACCCCGGAGCACGGCCCCGACCAGGCGCTGCAGGACCTCGAGGAGACGGTCGAGCGAGCCCGCCAGGACCTCGTGCACGCCTCGGAGATCTCGCCCGAGCTCGCCGGGATGGGCACCACCGTCACGGCGCTGCTGCGCTCCGGCAACACGCTGGCCATGGCGCACCTGGGTGACTCCCGCGCCTACCTGCTGCGCGACGACAAGCTCACCCAGGTCACCGTCGACCACACCTTCGTCCAGCACCTCGTGGACACCGGCCGGATCTCACCGGACGAGGCCGAGACGCACCCGCAGCGCAACGTCGTCATGCGCGTCCTGGGCGACTTCGACGTCGACCTCACCCCGGACATGTCGATCCGCGAGGCACGGGCCGGCGACCGCTGGCTCCTCTGCTCGGACGGCCTGTCCGGGTTCGTCCCCGTGGACCAGATCACCGAGGTCCTGGCCCGGTGCGAGTCGCCGGACGAGGCGGCGGACATGCTGATCACGCTGGCCATGACCGCGGGCAGCACCGACAACATCACCGTCGTCGTCGCCGACCTGGTCGACGACGAGACCACTCCGGCGGCGGCCCCGACCGAGACGACCCAGGTCGTCGGGGCGGCGGCCACCGACGTGGCCGCCCCGGTCTCTCGCGACACGGGCACCGAGCCGGCGACCACGGAGTCGGCACCGACCGACCCGACCGACGACGCGGACGACGAGGACGACGGCACCGACGACGTCCGCCCGAAGCGTCGCCCCTGGGTCGGGGTGCTCGTGCTGCTCCTCGTGCTCGCCGGGGTGGGCCTCGGGGGCTGGTGGGCCTACGGCTGGACGCAGGACCAGTACTACCTCGGGGTCGCGGATGGCCAGGTCGCCGTCTACCAGGGCATCCCGCAGGACGCCGGCCCCTTGACGCTCTCCCGCGCCGTCGAGGTGACGGACACCTCGGTCGACGACCTGCCCGCCTACTGGGTGGAGCGCCTCGACGGCTCGATCCGCACGGGCTCGCTGGACGAGGCGCTGGAACGCGCCGACCGTCTCGCCGAGGAAGCCGCACCGACGCCGGTCCCGAGCCCCTCTCCCAGCCCGTCGTCCTCACCGAGTTCGTCGGGCAGCCCGCGCCCCGACTCCTCGCCGAGCGAGGAGCCCGCGCAGGCGGCGGAGGAGGGTGACGCGTGACCGTTGACGAACCCGCCGTGACGCCACGGCAGCGTCGTCCGCTGCGCCTGGCCGAGGTATTCCTGCTCCTGCTGGCCCTCGCCGGCGGCATCGGCGGCTACGCGATGGTCGGGACGTCCATCCGCGGGGAGCTGCCGGACAGCTTCTGGGGGAGCAGCGCCCTGCTGGCCGCCACCGCCCTCGTCGCACACATCGTCCTGCGCCTGCGCGCCCCGTGGTCCGACCAGGTCATCCTGCCCGCGGTCGTGCTTCTCAACGGCATCGGGCTGTCGATGATCTGGCGGCTGGAGATCTCCGGCTCGCCCGGCATGGCCCCGGCGGACGCCGTCGGCAACATGACCGCGTCCCTGCTGGGCGCGAGCGTGGCCTTCACCCTCCTGTGGCTGCTGCGCGACCATCGCTGGCTGCGCCGCTACACGTACATCTTCATGCTGGTGGGTCTGCTGCTGGTGTCGCTGCCGCTGATCCCGGGCCTGGGCCAGCAGATCAACGGCGCCCGGATCTGGATCACGATCGGCGGCTTCTCGCTGCAGCCCGCCGAGTTCGCGAAGATCGCGCTGGCCGTGTTCTTCGCGGGCTACCTGGTCGTCAACCGGGACACCCTCGCCCTGGCCGGCCCCAAGGTCCTCGGTCTGCACCTGCCGCGCCTGCGGGACCTGGGGCCGATCATGCTCGTCTGGGGCGTGTCCCTGGTCATCCTCGTGTTCCAGCGCGACCTGGGGACGTCGCTGCTCTTCTTCGGCCTGTTCGTCGCGATGCTGTACCAGGCGACGGCCCGCTCGAGCTGGATCCTGCTCGGCATGACGCTCTTCGCCCTGGGGGCGTTCTCCGCGGCCCAGCTGTTCCCGCACGTCGGCGCGCGCATCGACGTCTGGCTGCACCCCCTGGACGCCGAGCAGTACGACCGCGAGGTCGGTGGCTCCTTCCAGCTCGTCCAGGGCATGTTCTCCATGGCGAACGGCGGGTTGTTCGGCACCGGCTGGGGCGAGGGCCGGCCGTTCCAGATCCCGTACGCCTACTCGGACTTCATCTACGCGGCCCTCGGCGAGGAGCTGGGTCTGACCGGCCTGGCCGCCGTCCTGCTGTCCTACCTGCTCATCGTGCAGCGCGGGTTCAAGGCTGCGTTGACCGTGCGGGACGGCTTCGGCAAGCTGCTGGCCGCCGGGCTGGCGTTCGTCATGGCCCTGCAGATCTTCGTCGTCGTCGGCGGGATCACGCGGATCATCCCGCTGACGGGTCTGACGTTGCCGTTCATGGCCCAGGGCGGGTCGTCCCTGCTCGCCAACTGGATCGTCATCGCACTCCTGCTGCGCATCTCCGACAGCGCACGGCGCCCCTCCGACCTGCCCGTGCGGGGCCAGGTCGGCGCGGCCGAGCGTGAGCCCGTCCTCGTCGGCGGCACGTCCGCGGACGACGGCACCCCTGTGGCCGGCACCCCGTCCGTGGGCGGGACGCCCCCGCCCCCGCCCGACGGCGGCACCCCGGTGGCCGGCAACCGGCTGCCACGCCGCAGCCTCGCCGAGCGCGACAGCTCGGGCACCACCGGCGCGAGCGGTTCGTCGGACCCCACCGAGTACATCGACCCGACCACGCCCGAGGCCCCGCGAGGAGGTGACCGCCCGTGAACAAGACCGCTCGTCGTCTGGCCTCGATCGTGATGGTCATGTTCCTCGCGCTGCTGGTCTCCACCACGTGGATCCAGTTCTTCGCCGCGGAGTCGCTCAACAACGACCCGCGCAACGCCCGCACGCTCTACGAGCAGTTCGGCACCGACCGCGGCCCCATCGTGGTCGGCGGCGAGGCCGTGGCCGACTCCGTCCCCGTCGACGACGAGTGGAACTATCAGCGCGAGTACGCCCAGGGACGCCTCTACGCGCCGCTGACCGGGTACTACTCGCTGGTCAGCGGCACCTCCGGCATCGAACGAGCGGAGAACGACTTCCTCGCCGGTTCGGCCGACGCCCTGTGGGCGGACCGGCTGCAGAACCTGCTGACCGGGTCCGACCCGCAGGGGTCCGCCGTCGAGCTCACCGTGAACCCGGCCGCCCAGCAGGCCGCCTGGGACGCGCTCGGTGACCAGCGCGGCGCCGTCGTCGCCCTCGAGCCGTCCACGGGCCGCATCCTGGCGATGGTCTCCAAGCCGACCTTCGACCCGAACGAGCTGGCGACGCACGACACCAAGCAGGCCAACGACGCCTACCTCGCACTGTCGAACAGCGACGACAAGCCGCTGAACAACCGCGCGACCTCTGAGATCTACCCTCCGGGGTCGACGTTCAAGCTCGTCACCGCCGCCGCGGCGCTGGAGAGCGGGGACTACACGGCCGAGTCGGTCGTGGACGCGCCCGAGACCTACACCCCGCCGGGCACGAACAGCGCCATCCGCAACTACGGTGGCACCGCCTGCTCGCCGTCCGGGGAGCAGACCCTCGCCGACGCGCTGCGGATCTCCTGCAACACGGCGTTCGCCCAGCTCGGCGTCTCCCTCGGCGACGAGGCGCTGCAGGAGCAGGCCGAGGCGTTCGGGTTCAACGAGAGCTTCGCCGTCCCGTTCGGCACGGCGGCCAGCGTCTTCCCGGACCCGCCGATCGACCCGGCCTTCGTGGCGACCTCCGCCATCGGCCAGTGGGACGTCAGGGCGACACCCCTGCAGATCGCCATGGTCTCGGCCGGCATCGCCAACGACGGCGAGGTCATGGAGCCCCACTCGGTCGCCCGGGTGCGTGACCAGAACCTCGACGTCGTCTCCGAGACGCGGCCCAGCGGACTCGGCCGTGCCGTCTCCGCCGACACGGCCCAGCAGCTCACCGAGATGATGATCGGCGTCGTCGAGGGCGGGTCCGGCACGGGAGCGCAGATCTCCGGCGTGACGGTGGCCGGCAAGACGGGCACCGCCCAGCACGGCACGGGCTCCGAGCCGCCGCACGTGTGGTTCACCGGGTTCGCCCCGGCCGACGACCCGCAGGTGGCCGTCGCCGTCATGGTGGAGGACGGCGGGTCCATCGGGACGTCCGAGGCGACCGGCGGCAGGGTGGCCGCGCCGATCGCGCGGGCCGTCATGGAGGCGGTGCTCAACGGATGAGGCCGACGACCGGACTGTCCCTGGGGGACCGTTACCGCCTGACCCGACGGATCGCCGTCGGGGGCATGGGCGAGGTGTGGGTCGCCGACGACAGCTACCTGGGCCGGGACGTCGCGGTGAAGGTGCTCCGTGAGGAGTACACGGGCAACGAGGACTTCCTGCGTCGGCTGCGCATCGAGGCGCGCAACAGCGCCTCGCTGTCCCACCGCAACATCGCCCAGATGTACGACTACGGCGAGCAGGACGGCGCCGGGTTCCTCGTCATGGAGCTGGTGCTGGGCGAGCCGCTGGCGGACCTGCTCGAGCGCGAGCCCGTGGTGGCGCCCCGCAAGCTGCTGCCGATGCTCGCCGCCACGGCCCGCGGCCTGCACCACGCCCACAAGGCCAAGGTCGTCCACCGCGACGTCAAGCCCGGCAACATCCTGCTGGAGCACGACGGCGGGGTGAAGATCACCGACTTCGGCGTCTCGCTGGCGGCCAACCAGGTGACGATGACCGCGACGGGCATGGTCATGGGGACCGCGCAGTACCTGTCGCCCGAGCAGGCCGTCGGGCAGGCCGCCACCCCCGCCTCCGACCTCTACGCCCTCGGCGTGGTGGCCTACGAGGCCACCGCCGGCAAGCGGCCGTTCACCGGGTCGACCCCGGTGGACATCGCCGTCGCGCACGTCAACAACGCCGTCCCGCCGCTGCCGCAGGCGGTGCACCCGGGCCTGGTCGACGTCATCATGCGGATGCTCGCCAAGGACCCGGGCAAGCGACCGGCGTCCGGAGCCGATCTCGCCGACGAGCTCGACGCGCTCGCCGCCGAGATCGCCGAGGACCCGCTCGGCGCCCGGTCCCGGTCCGCGCGACGCGCGGCCCGCACCGGCCGGCCGGCACCGGTCCGGCACGCGCGCACCGAGGAACCGTCACCCCCGGCCGAGCGCCGGACGGCTCCGGCCCGTCCGGACTGGTCGGCGGGCGTCGCGACGCCGGACGCGCCGGAGGTGCCGGCACGTCCGCCGCGGGACCCGGCCCGTCCGCCCGTCCCGCGCGCCTACCCGGCGCGGCGCGACGTGCACGGCGCCACTCGCGCGACCCCGGCACAGGTGGAGGAGCGGACCCGCCGGAGCGGCTCCTCCCGCAGCAGGAACCGGTCGGGGCCGGAGCGGACCTCCACGACGACCGGGCACCGGCTCGGGCCGCTCGGCCGGCTCTCCTGGCCGCTGCTCGCGCTGCTGGGTCTGCTCGGCGTCCTGCTGGTGGCGACGCTGGTCAGCGGCTCCGGCGACGACGGGGACGCCTCCGCGACCGCAGGCACGACACATTCCGTGAACGTGGGGGCGATGACCGTGACCGACTCTGGGATGATGCTCCCAGACCCGCCGCGCCCCGTCGGCGCGGCCATGACCGAGAAGGACGTCTGAGTGGTGGAGAACACGCCCCGAGTACTCGCCGGCCGTTACGAGGTCGGTGAGCTCATCGGCCGTGGCGGCATGGCCGAGGTGCACATCGGCCACGACGCACGCCTGGGCCGCACGGTCGCGATCAAGGTGCTGCGGTCCGACCTCGCACGCGACCCGTCGTTCCTCGCCCGGTTCCGCCGCGAGGCGCAGTCCGCCGCAGCACTGAACCACCCGGCGATCGTCGCCGTCTACGACACCGGCGAGGACATCTCCACCGACGCCGTCGGTCACCAGGTCCACATCCCGTTCATCGTCATGGAGTACGTCGAGGGCCACACGGTCCGGGACATCCTCGCCGACGGCGCCGCCGTGCCGATCGAGGAGGCCGTCGAGATCACGGTCGGCGTGCTCAGCGCGCTCGAGTACTCCCACCACGCGGGCATCGTGCACCGCGACATCAAGCCCGCCAACGTCATGATCACGCCCACGGGTGCGGTCAAGGTGATGGACTTCGGCATCGCCCGCGCCGTCGCCGACTCCGCCGCGACGATGACCCAGGGCCAGGGCGTCATCGGCACCGCGCAGTACCTCTCGCCCGAGCAGGCGCGAGGCGAGCAGGTGGACGCCCGCAGCGACCTGTACTCCACCGGCTGCGTGCTGTTCGAGCTGCTCACCGGCCGTCCGCCCTTCATCGGCGACTCCCCGGTGGCGCTGGCCTACCAGCACGTCGGCCAGGCGCCGCAGCGACCCAGCGAGTTCGCCAACGACGTGCCCGAGGTGCTCGACCGCATCGTCCTGACCGCCCTGACGAAGGACCGCGACCAGCGGTACTCGACGGCCGCGGACTTCCGTTCGGACCTCGAGTCCGCGATGCGCGGCGGTGCCGTGGGGGCGCCGGCCATCGGTGCGCTGGCGGCCGGCGCTGCTGCCGGCTACGCCGCGACGCAGGTCCTGGGTGACGGCAGCTCGACCCAGGTCATGAACCCCGCCCAGCAGTCGCCGTGGGGGACGGCGGGAACGACCGCCGACCAGTCGGCCGTCGGTGCGGGGCCGCCGGAGAGGGACGACCAGAGCCGCAAGGGCCTGATGTGGACCCTCATCGCCGTCGCCGTGCTGGCCCTCGCCACGATCCTGTTCTTCGCGCTGCGCGGCGGCGACTCCGCCCCGGAGACCGTGACGGTGCCCGAGCTCACCTCGGACATGAGCCCGACCGAGGCGGAGCGGGCACTCGAGGCCGTCGGGCTCGGCTTCTCCCAGCGGCCAGACCCCGACTCCGACGAGCCGGAGAACACCCTGACCCGGTCGGACCCGGCGTCGGGCGAGGAGGTCGAGGCCGGCTCGACGGTCGACGTCTTCTTCTCCACCGGCCCGGAGACCTTCGGCATGCCGGACCTCACCGGCCTGTCCCAGGACGAGGCCGAGTCCCAGATCGAGGACGCCGGCCTCGAGGTCGGCGAGGTCTCCGAGCAGGCCAGTGCCGACTTCGACGAGGGCGAGGTCATCTCGACCGACCCGGCGCCCCGCGAGGCGGTCGAACCCGGCGACAGCGTCAACCTCACCGTGGCCAACGGCCAGGTCGAGCTGCCGAACCTCATCGGCATGTCCGAGGACGAGGCCAAGAGCACCCTCGACGGCCTTAACATCAGCTGGAACACAGAGCGCCAGGAGGTCGACGACGCCAACGACGCCGGCCGCGTGGTCAACCAGTCGCCCGAGGCCGGCACGATCGGTCGCGACGAGTCGGTGACGATCTCCATCGGCGAGGAGCGTGAGGTCGAGACCGTCCAGCTGCCCGACGTGGTCGGGCTCTCGGCCCAGGAGGCCGAGCAGCGGCTCAACAGCGAGGCCAACGTCAACGTCCAGCAGACGACCGCCAGCTCCGCGGACTACTGCTCCGGCTTCGTCTCGGCCATGGACCCGGGCGCCGGCTCCGAGGTCGAGGTGGGCTCCACCGTCACGATCACCGTCTCGACCGGCGAGCCCGGGCAGAACTGCACCGGTGGTCCGACACCGGAGGAGCAGCCCCCGGGTCAGCAGGACGGGAGCGGCAGCGCCGACGACGGTGCGTGGCTCCCGGTCGAGCCGGACCCGACCGACTGACCGCCGGTGGCGGGGACTCCAGAGGTCCCCGCCATCGCGCCGTCGGCATCGGCCAGCGACCTGTGGTCGGCCGCTCGCTGTCGATTCAGAACAACTTCTGTCGACTCAGGACAACTCCTGTCGAGTCAGGGCGTTCCTGCCGCGAGTCAGTACATTCCTGCCGCGAGTCAGGACGACCTCGATCGAGTCAGGGCGCGGGCATCAGCCGGGTTCCCCGACGAGATCAGGCCATGCCGGCCCTGACCGTGCCACGCACGTCCTGACTCCACAGAGTTCGTCCTGACTCGGCGAGGATCGGCCTGACTCGGCGGCCTTGGTCTTGACGCGCAGGGTCCTGGCCCGGCCGGCCCGTGGGCTGATCAGGCGGCGTGCACGAGCGGTGCCATGCCGGCTGACCGCTCCACGGCACCGGCGTCGCCGCACACGGCCAGCCAGTTGGCGAGGAGCCGGTGACCCCCCTCGGTCAGCACCGACTCCGGGTGGAACTGCACCCCGTGCAACGGCAGCTCGCGGTGCTGGAGACCCATGACGACCCCGCTGGCGGTCGCCCCCGTGACCTCGAGCTCGGCCGGCACCGTGTGCGGCTCGACGGCGAGGGAGTGGTACCGCGTCGCCGTGAAGGGCGAACCCAGGCCGGCCAGCACGCCGACTCCCCGGTGCTCGACCTCGCTGGTCTTGCCGTGCATGAGCTCGGGCGCGTGGGAGACCGTGGCGCCGTAGACCTCGGCGAGGGCCTGGTGCCCGAGGCAGACGCCCAGCATCGGCGTCGTGGAGCGGGCGCAGGCCCGGATGACGTCCTCGGAGGCCCCCGCCTGCTTCGGCGTTCCCGGCCCCGGGGAGATCAGCACGCCGTCGAACGCTGTGCCGTCCTCGGTGCGGTAGCGCCCGTCGGCATCCGGCTCGGGCACGGCGTCGTTGCGCACCACGGTGGTACGCGCGCCGAGCTGGTCCAGGTAGCCGACGATCGTGTAGACGAAGGAGTCGTAGTTGTCCACGACGAGGATGGAGGTCATGGTGCGTGCGCCTCGACGGTGTTGTCGTTGATGGGGACGTACTCGGAGAACCAGGGGAAGACCCACTCGAAGCAGACCCAGACGGCCGCGACGAAGAGCGCCAGGAGCAGGAGCGCCCGGAACCAGGCCGGACCCGGCAGGGCGCGCCACAACAGGCCGTACATCATCTCACCCCCGCGTCGTCGTCGGCCAGGGCCTGGATCTCGACCCCGGCGTCGAGGAGCTCCGCCGGGACCCCCTCGTCCACCGGCGCCCAGTAGTCCAGCTCGCCGTGCACGACGTAGCGCTGCGCCGCCGAGTACATCGGGTGGCACGCCGTCATCGTGAGGAAGCGCTGGGTCAGCTCGGGCAACGGTTCGCCCGGCCGCACGCCGGGGACCGGGGAGACGACCTCGACCTGGTTCGGCCAGACGATCTGCGACGAGGTCATCTTGTAGACGTACCAGGTGTCCCGGGTTCGCACGACGAGGGCGTCACCCTCTCGGAGATCGGCGATCTGGTGGAAGGGACGTCCGTAGGTGGTGCGGTGGCCCGCCATCGCGAAGTTGCCGAGCTCACCCGGGTTGGCGCTGTCCGGGTAGTGACCGATCCCGAGCCGGTCGAGCACGGTGGCCTTGTCGATGCCCTCGGCGATCGGCTCGACGTAGTCCGTGCCGAACCTGGGCACGTAGAACTGCGCGAACACCTCGGCGAACGCCGCGTCGTCGGCGGCGGGTGGCTCGCCACGGTGCTCCGAGGCGACCGCCGGGCCCTCGGCAGCGGTGTTGCCGGACGGCACCTCCGCCGCCGGCGGCTCGGGCCAGTCGAGCTCGGCCAGCACCTGGCTGTGGATGCGCTCGGCCTGGACGTCCGTCCACCACAGCTGCCAGACGACGAAGAGGCCGAGGACGACCCCCGCCGTGATGAGCAGCTCCCCGACGAACCCGACCAGGGCGCTGAGCGGGCCTCCCCGCCGTCCGGCATCGGCGCCGGAGGCGTGCCTCACGAGAACACGTCCGTTCCCTCGGGCACGTCCGCGAACTGCACGTCCTGCCCGCCGGAGGCCGCCGGCACCTCGATGTCGTCGAGCTGCTCGGCGGAGTACCCGAGGTCGATCCAGTCGACGTAGTCCCGGTAGATCGCCACGCCGGGGGAGGAGTCGAGGGCGGCCTGGAGCTGGTCCGGGTCACCCACGGCCTCGACGACGTAGGGCGGCGAGAAGACCTTGCCGTGCAGCAGCATGATGTTCCCCGAGCACCGGAACGCGCTGGTCGGCGTGACCCGCTCGCCCTGGAGCGTCATGGCCTCGGCGCCGCCGGCCCACAGGGCGTTGACGACGTGCTGGACGTCCTGCTGGTGCACGACGAGGTCGTCGGCGGTGACGTTCTCGATGGACAGCGACGACGACGGGGCGTCCTCCAGGCTGACCCGCATCCCCGGGCCCTCGACGGGCCATGCACCGGAGACGACGCCCTCCTCGGACCGCAGGTCGGCGGACCGCCGCGGGACGTCCCCCGGGACGTTCTCGCTCAGCTCCTGGATCTCCGCGTCGAGCGCGGCGACCTGCTCGGTGAGCGCGTCGACACGGTCCGCCTCCTCGGCGACGACGGCGGACAGGTCCTCGGCGTGCCGGCTCTGGTCGTCCCGGTTCAGCTGGGCGCTGACCGTGAACAGCACCCCGGACAGCGCGAGCACGACCGTGACGGTGATCCCTGAGCGGATTCGTTGTGACACGAAGCGCCTCCTTCGTCATGATCGTGCCCGGGGCGGTGCTGTTGACCACTACGCTAGACGACGAACCGTCGTCGGCGTGCCGGGTGCTCACCCGGGACGCCGCACCATCGTCCTGACAGGAGCCGATCCGTGCCCGAGAAGTCCGAGAAGCCCCGCAAGAAGTCCGACGCCGCGGAGCCGCAGCTGCCGCACAAGGCCTCGGCCAACCCGCGGTGGCTCGTCCCGACGATGCTCACCCTGATGCTCGTCGGGCTCGCCTGGATCGTGACCTACTACCTCACGAGCCAGAACCTCGGTCTGCCCGTCCCCGCGCTCGGGAACTGGAACCTGCTCGTCGGCTTCGTCCTCATCATCGCGGGCTTCTCGCTCACGACCAGGTGGAAGTGACCCTGCTGTACAGATCACACGGGTGTGATTCCACACCTGTGCATATCCCTGGGGACGACGGTACGCGGGACCGCGAGGACCGCCGCTAGAACAGGCCCAGCAGGCCCGCCGCGGTGGGCACGGTCGAGTACTTCCACACGGCCGCCGCGACGAGCACGACGCCGACGGCGGTCGGCAGCGCCCAGCCCACGAGGCGCTGCCGCTCCCTCGGCGCCAGGGCGAACCCGGCGCCGAGGACGAGACCGACCACGAGCCCGCCGATGTGCGCCTGCCAGGCGATGTTCGGCACGAACAGCGGCAGGGCCATGTTGATCGCGATGAGCACCACGATCTGCCCCGCGTTGCGCCCGAGCCGACGCAGCACGGGGATGATGGCACCGAAGAGGCCGAAGACGGCGCCCGAGGCACCGACCACGCCGACGTACCAGCTCTCCTGCAGCGGGTCGGCCAGCAGCAGCACCCCGACCTGCCCGCCGACGGCGGCCAGGACGTAGAGGGCGACGAACCGGCCCCGGCCGAACGCCTGCTCGAGGAACGGCCCCACGAGCCACAGCGCGTACATGTTGAACAGGATGTGCAGCGGCGTCGTGGAGTGCAGGAAGGCCGCGGTGAGGAACCGCCACGGCTCCGCCTGGCCGATCGCCGGCGAGAACGCCCACCGCTGCGTCCATGAGGGATCCAACTGCTGGGTGGTGAGTTGCAGGATCCAGCTCACCGCGCACAGGCCGATGATCGTCAGCGTGACGACCGGCCGACCGCCCCGCGCCGTCCCGCCGAACACCGTGCGGACGCTGCGCGTGTTCCGCTGCGCCTCGGCGACGCAGTCGACGCACTGCACGCCGACGGCGGCCGGGCGCTGGCACTCGGGGCACGCCGGACGCCCGCAGCGCTGGCAGCGGACGTAGGACACGCGGTCCGGGTGCCGCGGGCACACCGGAGGAGCGTCCGTCGGCGGACCCGACGGCGGGAGCGGCGGGGTGCTGATGGTCGGGCCCTTCAGTCCTCGATCGTCACGCTCTGGATGACGACGTCCTCGACCGGACGGTCGCCCGGGCGGGTCGCGGTGGTGTTGATGGCGTCGACCACGGCACGGGACTCGTCGTCGGCCACCTCGCCGAAGATGGTGTGCTTGCCGTTCAGCCACGGCGTCTCGGCGGTGGTGATGAAGAACTGCGAACCGTTGGTGCCCTCGGCCGCGCCGGTCACCGGGTTGCGGCGCTTGCCGGCGTTGGCCATGGCGAGCAGGTACTTGCGGTCGAACGACAGCTCCGGGTGGATCTCGTCGTCGAAGGTGTAGCCCGGACCACCGGTCCCGGTGCCGAGCGGGTCCCCGCCCTGGATCATGAAGTTCTCGATGACGCGGTGGAAGATGACGCCGTCGTACAGCGGCTCGGTGCGCTCGGCACCGGTGCGCGGGTCGGTCCACGGCGTGGTGCCCTTGGCGAGACCGACGAAGTTCGCGACGGTCTTCGGCGCGTGGTTCGGCAGCAGCTCGAGGCGGATGTCACCGGCGGTGGTGTGGAGGGTTGCGAACATGGCACCCATCATGTCACCACCACCGGGCCCGGGGAGGTCACCTCGCGTGTGACGCTGCGCCCTTCTACCAGGGGTGGCAGAGTGGGGCCATGGTGCAGACTCCCAAGATCGACCCCGCCAAGGTGAAGGACTCCACCGCGGAGGTCACGGCCGCGCTCGTCGGCGCGGGCACCCGTGCCGCGGACAGCGCCAAGGACGCCGCAGGTCAGGCCAAGGACTGGGCCGGACCCCGATACGACGCCTTCGTCGAGTGGCTGCGGCCACGCGCGGAGAAGGCGTGGTACGACAGCGTCCAGGCTGCCGCACCCCGCGTGGAGGAAGCGGCCGGCAAGGCCGCACCGCTCGTCGACACGGCCCACGACAAGATCGTCGACGAGTACCTCCCCCAGATCGTGACCGCGTTCAACGCTGCCGCCGCCCGGGCCGCGGTGACCGCCGGCGAGGCCAGCAAGGCCGCGCAGAAGGCGGCCAGGGCCGCCGAGAAGTCGGCGCGCAAGGCCCAGCGCCGGTCCCAGCGCCGCAAGACGGTCGGCTGGACCCTCGCGCTGGGCGGTGCGGCAGCCGCCGGCTACGCGTTCTACCGCCGGGCCCAGCCCCAGAACGACCCGTGGGCCGAGCCGTGGGAGCAGTCCCGGACGCCGGACTTCGACGGTGTCGCGCGGGATGCCCGCCACGCGGTCGGTGACGCGGCCGAGGCCGTCGGCGAGGCCGCCGGCTCCGCCGTGGCCAAGGGTAAGGAGGCCGTCTCCGACGCCCGCGAGAAGGCCGCCTCCCGGACGTCCAAGTCCCGCCAGAAGGCGACCGAGGCGACCGGCGAGACGGCCGAGAAGTCCGGCGCGGCGGCAGCCACCGGTGCCGACAAGACCGCCGGCTCCACCCCGAAGACGGGTGCGGCGGCAGCCACCGGTGCCGACAGGACCACAGGCTCCACCTCGAAGACCGGGTCCTCGACGAAGGCTGCCGAGGACGCGAAGAACTCCGCGGGCCAGGCATCGCCCGCCGAGGACAAGAAGGAGTAGTCGTCAGCTGATCCCCGACGACGACGAGAGCCCCCGTCCGCGACGGACGGGGGCTCTCGTGCTGTCTCGTGGGTGGAGCCAGGGGGACTCGAACCCCCAACCCCCTGCTTGCAAAGCAGGTGCGCTACCAATTGCGCCATGGCCCCTGGGGGTCGTCAGTCGAGCGAGTCGGTGACCTCGGTCCACAGGTCCCGGTCCGCGGCGTCCTCCGAGAGGCGGCGCCAGACGACGTAGCCGACGGTCGCGGTCAGCAGGGCGACGACGATCTTCTTCACTTCGGACCTCCTCGTCGACCGTGGAGTGGGGCTAGGAGGACTTGAACCTCCGACCTCTTCCTTATCAGGGAAGCGCTCTAACCGTCTGAGCTATAGCCCCTCGCGGCACGTCCTCGGTGAGGGCGTGCAGCACGGAACATTACCGTACCGGCCCCACCGGTCCCAAACCGGAACCGGGGCGGCCGGGTGTGACGTCCGTCGCGCGGTGGCGACGGGTCGTCACTCGTCCGTCAGGGTGAGGTGCACACCGCCGACCAGGGCCGCGGTGATGTTGTACAGCATCGCCATGATGGTCGCGATGGCCGTGAAGAGGACGACGTTGACCAGGGCGATCAGGGTCGCCAGGGACAGCGTGCGCTCGAACTGGACGATCTGGGTGATGTCGACGGCCTGGGGCCCGAGCGTCGAGATGAGGAACTCCTGGATCGTGGCGAACGTCCCGATCGAGTTCAGCGAGTACCAGACGACGGCGGTCGCGACGACGGTCATGATCCCCAGGGCCACGGAGAGCAGGAACGCCAGCTTCATGATCGACCAGGGGTCGATCCTCGACACCGACAGGCGGACGCGACGCGGGCTGCCGAGGCCCTCGGGCCCGGCGACCGACGGCTGCGTGCCGGTCTGCGGCGACCCGTCGGCGGTCGGCGACTGCTGCGCGGTGCCGTGGACGCCTCCCGCCGAGTAGTGCATCTCCGGGCGGGGTCCCGAGGACGTGCTGCCCGGCGGCGGGGGAGGTGCGGACGACCCGGTGGAGCTGCTGTCGTGCGACCCGGACGTGGACATCCCGGCCGAGGCGGCGGACGCGGCGGACTGGACCTTCTTGGCCGCCGTCCGCGCGGCGGCCAGGGCGACCGCGGCGGCCTTGACGGCACCGTTCTTGTCGGACGTCTCCACTGCGGGACCGGCGGCGGGCCGGTCCGAGGTCGACGCCGGGCGGCCGGCCGTCGGAGCCGGGTCGGACGTCGACGCCGGCGTGGCCGACGTCGAGGCCTCGTCGGCCGCCTGACCGTGCGTGGTCGGCTGGGCGGGCTCGGCGCGGTCGGCCCCGGCCGTGGAATCGCTGCGACCGTTCGTGGCGACGGACTCGCTGCGACCGTTCGGCGTCGAGGACTCCGACGTCTCGCCGGCCTCGTCAGGGGCGGTCGCGGAGGTCCCCGCGGCGGTGGCGGACGACGACTCCTTCGCCGTCCCGGACCCGTTCGTGGGCTCGCTGCTGTCGACCGGTGCGGTCGCGGAGGTGTCCGCCTTCGGCGTCGTCTTCTGGCTGACCATCAGATGTTCCCGTCCCCGGTCTCGTCCTGCGCCGGCGTGTCCGCCGTCGCCTCCTGCGTCGGCTCGACGTCGTCGGCCGGTCCTTCCACGCTAACCGACTCGGCCTCCTCGCGGCGCTCGACGTTCCGCGCGACGGCGATGATGCGGTCTCCCTTGTCCGGCTTTGCGAAGGTCACACCCTGGGTGGTGCGCCCCGTCTGGTTCACCTCGTCGACCCGGGAGCGGACGATCTTGCCCTTGGACATGATCACCAGCACCTCGGTGTCCGGTTCGGTGACGAGTGCCCCCACGAGGTCGCCGCGCGCCTCGACGAGGTTCGCCACCTTGATGCCGTAGCCATTGCGACCCTGGAGACGGTACTCCTCGATCCGGGTGCGCTTGGCGAACCCGCCCTCGGTGACGACGAACAGGTCGGTGTCCGGCTCGACGACGTCGGCCGCGAGCAGCTCGTCGCCCGTCCGGAACTTCATGCCCGTCACGCCGGAGGTGGCGCGGCCCATCGGCCGGAGCGTGTCGTCGTCGGCCGCGAAGCGGATCGACTGGCCCTTCCGCGACACGAGGATCAGCTCGTCGTCGGCGTCGACCAGGCGTGCCGCGACGAGCTCGTCCGGGGTGCCGTCCTCGTCCGTGCGCAGGTTGATCGCGATGAGTCCGCCGCTGCGCGGGGAGTCGTAGTCGGTCAGCCGGGTCTTCTTGACCAGTCCGCGCCGGGTCGCGAGCACCAGGTACTCGGCGTCGTCGTAGTCCCGCAGCGCCAGGACCTGGGCGATCTGCTCGCCCGGCTGGAAGGCGAGCAGGTTGGCCACGTGCTGGCCCTTGGCGTCGCGCGCGCCCTCGGGGATCTCGTACCCCTTGGCGCGGTAGACGCGGCCGGCGTCGGTGAAGAACAGCAGCCAGTGGTGCGTCGTGGTCACGAAGAAGTGGTCGACGATGTCGTCCTCGCGCAGCTGCGCCCCGCGGATCCCCTTGCCGCCGCGCCGCTGGGCCCGGTAGGAGTCGGTGCGGGTGCGCTTGGCGTACCCGCCGCGGGTGATCGTGACGACCACGTCCTCCTCGGGGATGAGGTCCTCGATGGACATGTCGCCGTCGAACGGCAGGATCTGCGTGCGGCGCTCGTCGCCCCAGCGCTCGACGACGGCGTCCAACTCGTCGGCGACGATCGTCCGCTGCCGCTCGGGCCGGGCCAGGATGTCCTGGTAGTCGTCGATCTGCGCCTGCAGCTTGGCGTGCTCCTCCAGGATCTGCTGCCGCTCCAGGGCCGCGAGACGGCGCAGCTGCAGGGCCAGGATCGCGCTCGCCTGCTGCTCGTCGATGTCGAGCAGGTCCATGAGCCCGGAACGTGCCTGCTCGGCGTCCGGGGAGCGACGGATGAGGGCGATGACCTCGTCGAGGGCGTCGAGGGCCTTGAGGTAGCCCTCGTAGATGTGGATCTTGTCCTGGGCCTCGCGGAGCAGGAACTCGGTCCGGCGCCGCACGACCTCGATCTGGTGCGTCGTCCAGTGCCGCACGAACGCGTCGAGGCTCAGGGTGCGGGGCACGTCGTCGACGAGCGCGAGCATGTTCGCGCTGAAGTTCTCCTGCAGCGAGGTGTGCTTGTACAGGTTGTTCAGCACGACCTTCGCGACGGCGTCGCGCTTGAGCACGATGACCAGCCGCTGACCGGTGCGCCCCGAGGTCTCGTCCCGGATGTCGGCGATGCCGGCGATCCTGCCGTCGTTGACCAGGTCCGCGATCTTCGTGGCCAGGTTGTCCGGATTGACCTGGTAGGGCAGCTCGGTGATGACCAGGCAGATCCGGTTCTGGATCTCCTCGACGTTGACCACGGCGCGCATCGTGATCGACCCGCGACCGGTGCGGTACGCCTCCTCGAGGCCCTGGGTCCCCAGGATCTGGGCGCCGGTGGGGAAGTCCGGCCCCTTGATGCGCTGGAGCAGCGCCTCGAGCAGCTCCTCCTTCGAAGCCTCGGGGTGGTCCAGGTGCCACCGCACGCCCGCGGCGACCTCCCGCAGGTTGTGCGGCGGGATGTTCGTCGCCATGCCGACGGCGATGCCGGCGGACCCGTTGACCAGCAGGTTCGGGATGCGCGAGGGCAGGACCGTCGGCTCCTGGGTGCGGCCGTCGTAGTTGTCCTGGAAGTCGACGGTGTCCTTCTCGATGTCCCGCACCATCTCCAGGGCGAGCGGGTCCATCTTGCACTCGGTGTACCGCGGGGCGGCCGCCGGGTCGTTGCCGGGGGAGCCGAAGTTCCCCTGGCCGGCCACCAGCGGGTAACGCATCGACCAGTCCTGCACGAGGCGGACCAGGGCGTCGTAGATCGCCGTGTCACCGTGCGGGTGGTACTTGCCCATGACGTCGCCGACGACGCGCGAGCACTTGGAGAACGAGCGGTCCGGCCGGTAGCCGCCGTCGTACATCGCGTACAGCACCCGCCGGTGGACCGGCTTGAGGCCGTCTCGCACGTCGGGCAGGGCACGCCCGACGATGACGCTCATCGCGTAGTCGAGGTAGCTGCGCTGCATCTCGAGCTGCAGGTCGACCTGCTCGATGCGTCCGTGCGCGATGGCCGTCAGGGCCTCCGGGGGACCGCCGTCGGCGCCCTCGGCCATGTCCGGGCCGGGAGTCTCGTCCGTCACCGTGAATCTGTTCCTTCCTGCGCCGCCGGGGCGCTGGTCCTGCCTCGATCACCCGATGTACAGGACGAGACGTCGCCCTGTACGTGCCGTCGTCGACTCAGATGTCGAGGAACCGGACGTCCTTGGCGTTGCGCTGGATGAAGCTGCGGCGGGACTCGACGTCCTCGCCCATGAGCACCGAGAAGATCTCGTCCGCCGCGGCCGCGTCGTCCATCGTGACCTGCAGCAACGTCCGGTGCTCGGGGTCCATCGTGGTGTCCCAGAGCTCGGAGTAGTCCATCTCGCCGAGGCCCTTGTACCGCTGGATGCCGTTGTCCTTCGGGATCCGCTTGCCGGCCGCCACGCCCTGCTCGAGGAACGCGTCGCGCTCCCGGTCCGAGTAGACGTACTCGTGCGGGGCGTTGGACCACTTGAGCCGGTAGAGCGGCGGCTGGGCCAGGTAGACGTGCCCGTGCTCGATGAGGGGGCGCATGTACCGGAACAGCAGCGTCAGCAGCAGGGTGCAGATGTGCTGGCCGTCGACGTCGGCGTCGGCCATGAGCACGATCTTGTGGTACCGCAGCTTGGCCAGGTCGAAGTCCTCGCCGATGCCGGTGCCGAACGCCGTGATGAGCGCCTGGACCTCGTTGTTCGACAGGGCCTTGTCCAGGCGCGCCCGCTCGACGTTGAGGATCTTGCCGCGGATCGGCAGGATCGCCTGGTGGTGCGGGTCGCGGCCGCGCACGGCCGAACCGCCGGCCGAGTCACCCTCCACGATGTAGATCTCGCACTCGTCGGGACGGTTCGACTGGCAGTCCTTCAGCTTGCCCGGCATGCCGCCGGAGCTGAGGATCCCCTTGCGGCGGGTGGCCTCGCGCGCCTTGCGGGCGGCGATGCGCGCCTGGGAGGCGGAGATCGCCTTGCGGATGATGTCGCGGCCCTCGTTCGGGTGCGCGTCGAACCAGTCCGTCAGGCGCTCCCGCACGATGCGCTGGACGAAGGTCTTCGCCTCGGTGTTGCCGAGCTTCGTCTTCGTCTGGCCCTCGAACTGGGGCTCGGCGAGCTTGACGCTGAGGACGGCGGTGAGCCCCTCGCGGATGTCGTCCCCAGTGAGGTTCTCGTCCTTGTCCTTGAGGATGGCCTTGTCCCGCGCGTAGGTGTTGACCAGGCTGGTCAGCGCCGCACGGAAACCCTCCTCGTGGGTACCGCCCTCGGTGGTGGAGATCGTGTTCGCGAACGTGTGGACCGACTCGCTGAACGCCGTCGTCCACTGCATCGCGATCTCGACCGAGACCTTGAGGTCCGTGTCCTCGGCCTCGAGGTCGATGATCTCGGGGTGGATGATGTCCGACTTCTTCGCGGTGTTGATGTGCGCGACGTAGTCCCGCAGCCCGCCGTCGTACTTGTACGTGACGGTGCGCACGGCACCCGCCGCGGACTCGGAGTCGTGCACCTCGTCGTCGGGCGAACCGGCCGTCTCGGCACCGTCCCCGGTCGACCCCTCGCCGTCCAGGGCCGCGACGACCGCCCGCGAGTCGAGCGCGCCGGTCACCTCGTCCGGGCCCGAGACGTGCTCGGTGCGCTCGTCGGTCAGCGTGATGCGCAGGCCCTTGTTGAGGAACGCCATCTGCTGGAACCGCGCGCGCAGCGTCTCGAAGTCGTAGTCCGTCGTCTCGAAGATCGACGCATCGGCCCAGAACGTCTGCGTGGTGCCGGTGCGGTCCGTCTCGCCCAGACGCTGCAGCTCGCCCACCGGCGCACCGCCGTCGGCGAAGTCCTGCCGCCAGGCGTAGCCGTCGCGCTCGACCTCGGTGATCACGCGGCTGGACAGCGCGTTGACCACGGAGATGCCCACGCCGTGCAGACCGCCGGAGACGGCGTAGCCGCCGCCACCGAACTTGCCGCCGGCGTGCAGGATCGTCATGACGACCTCGACGGTGGGCCGCCCCTCGGTCGGGTGCATGGCCACCGGGATGCCACGCCCGTTGTCCCGGACGCGCACCCCGCCGTCGGCCAGCAGGGTCACGTCGATCCGGTCCGCGTGGCCGGCCAGGGCCTCGTCCACGGAGTTGTCCACGACCTCGTAGACCAGGTGGTGCAGACCGCGTTCACCGGTCGACCCGATGTACATGCCGGGTCGCTTGCGGACGGCCTCGAGTCCCTCGAGGACGGTGATGTTCCCGGCGTCGTAGCCGCCGTCGGATCGCTGAGCCACAGGCTGGAGCACTCCTCGTCGTCCATGCACGCGACAGGGCCACCCGGGTGGTGCCCGGGCTGCAGCACACAGGATTGACGCGCGGGGCGCCGGCTGCGGGTCGGTGCTCGTTCGTCCCGGGGCAGCCTCACGACCCGAGCAGCCGACGACCGGCCCGAGGGCCGGTCGTACGCCGTTGACACGAGCCCGGGAGGCGGCCCGGGAACATCTGCTCAGTCTACCGTGAAAGCGCAAGAAATAGCGGGTCCCACGTGTCTGGGCGTGTGGGTTCCCCCACGTTGTCCACAGGCGTTGTCCACATCGGTGGTTGCTCGGGCCAACATCGCTCGCCCGGGTCAGCCGTAGGTGTCGCCCGGACCCGGTCCGCGCACCGTCCGACGGCCGCGCCGGAAGCTCGGACCCGACGGCCCGAGGACCGTCACCTGCTCCACGACGCCCTCACCGACCTCCTCGGCCAGCCGGCGCAGCAGGGTCGGCACGAGCAGCCGCACCTGCGTGGCCCACGCCGTGGAGTCGGTGCGCACCACCAGCACCTTGTCCTCGAACGTCTCGGGCGTGCAGTGGTCGGCCACCTGGGCGCCGACGATCTCGCGCCAGCGCCCGACGACGCCCCCGACCGACACCTCGGCCGTCCAGCCCTTGTCCCGCAGCAACCGCCCCACGACGTCCGACATCAGCTGCGGGTCGCGCGCGTTGGGGCCCTTGCCCTGGTCCTTCCGTGGTTCGGCCAGGGGGGAGCGCCGCGCGGGGGAGCCGGGCCGCAGGCCCTTGGCGCGGGCTGCTGCCTTGGCACGGTTGAGCGCCTCGCGCGCCACCTCCGAGGGCGGGGTGAGGTCGGTGCGGTCGACCACCGGCCGCGGATCACGGGGCCGTGGCTCGTCGTCGTCCGCCGGCTCCCGGGCGAGACCGTGCTCAGACACGCTCGACCCGCCCCTCGGCGACCTCGAAGCGGGCCCCGAGCAGTCGTTCCGGAACGTCACCGGGCACGGCCGCCGTGACCAGCACCTGACGGGCCTCGACCACGAGCTCCGCGAGCCGTTCACGACGCCGGACGTCCAGCTCGGCGAACACGTCGTCCAGGATCAGCACGGGGTCGGCGTCCGAGCCGTGGTCCGGGTCCCAGAAGACGTCGTCGGGCGCCGACGGCTCACCCCCGCCCAGGAGCCGGAACGAGGCGAGCCGCAGCGCCAGGGCGAACGACCACGACTCCCCGTGGCTGGCGTACCCCTTGGCCGGCAGCCCGCCGAGCGTGAGCTCCAGGTCGTCCCGGTGCGGGCCCACGAGGCTCTGGCCCCGGTCGATCTCGGCCGCCCGGCGCTCCTCGATCGCGGCGAGCATGAGCTTCTCGAGCTCGTCCGCGGGGACGGGGGCGCCGTCGCCCGCCACCACCGTGGACCGGTACACCAGCTCGGCGGCGCTGTCCGCATCGCTGACCTGCTCGTACGCGGTCGCCACCAGCGGCCCCAGGGCACGCACGAGCGCCGTGCGCCAGGCCAGCACCTGCCCGCCGAGCTGGGCGAGCCGGCCGTCCCACACCTCGAGGGTGGAGGTGTCCACGTCCCGCCCGCCGGCGCGGTGGCCCCGCAGCGACTTCAGCAGCGCCGAGCGCTGGCGGAGCACCCGCTCGTAGTCGGCGAGGACCCCGGCCGCGCGGGGCAGGAGCTGGACCACGAGCTGGTCGAGGAAGCGCCGGCGCCCCTCGGGGTCACCCTTGACCAGCGCGAGGTCCTCCGGGGCGAACAGCACCGTGCGCAGGATGCCGAGGACGTCGCGGGCACGACCGAGCTGACCGCGGTTGATGCGCGCGCGGTTGGCCTTGCCGGCGGTGATCTCGAGCTCGACGGTCGAGGCGCGGTCCCCCCGCACGACGCGTGTGCGCACCACGGCACGCTGTGCGCCGGCGCGGATCAGCGGGGTGTCGTTCGGGACCCGGTGGCTGCCCAGCGTGGCCACGTACCCGACGGCCTCGACCAGGTTCGTCTTGCCCCGCCCGTTGCGCCCCACGAACGCGTTCGGTCCGGGCTCCAGCTCGACGTCGACGGTCTCGTAGGACCGGAAGTCGAGGAGGGAGAGGTGCGAGACGTACATGACTCCAGTGTGGCGGGACTACTCGGCGGACGGTCTGACCGCGTGCCCGCCGAACTGCTGACGCAGCGCGGCGACGGACTTCATCGCGGGCGACTCGGGCTGGCGCGAGGAGAACCGCGCGAACAGCGCCGCCGAGATCACGGGCAGCGGCACGGCGTTGTCGATCGCCTCGTCGACGGTCCACCGACCCTCGCCGGAGTCCTCCACCCAGTCGTCGATGGCCTCGAACCGGGGGTCGTGCTCCAGCGCGCGGACCATGAGGTCCAGCAGCCAGGAGCGGACGACGGTGCCGCGCTGCCAGGCGCGCATCGTGCCGTGCACGTCGGTGATCAGGCCCTTCTTGGCCGCCAGCAGCTCGTAGCCCTCGGCGTAGGCCTGCATCAGGCCGTACTCGATCCCGTTGTGGACCATCTTGGCGTAGTGGCCGGCTCCCACCGGCCCCGCGTGCACGAAGCCTTCCTCCCGCGGTCCCTCGGGACGCAGGGCGTCGAAGACGGGCATGAGCTCGGCGACGTCGTCGTCGTCGCCGCCGCACATCAGGCCGTAGCCGTTCTCCAGACCCCAGACGCCGCCGGAGACGCCGACGTCGACGTACCCGACGCCACGCTCGGCGAGCTCGGCCGCCCGTGCCTGGTCCTCGGCGTAGTGCGAGTTGCCACCCTCGACGACGACGTCGCCCTCGCCCAGGAGTCCCGCCAGCTCGCCGAGGACGTCGCGGGTGGGGTCGCCGGCCGGCACCATCACCCACACCACGCGCCGCGGACCGGGCAGCGCGTCGACCAGCGCGGCGAGCGACTCGACGTCGGACACCTCGGGCCGGGGGTCGAACCCGGTCACCTCGATCCCGGCGCGGCGCAGCCGTTCGCGCATGTTGGCGCCCATCTTGCCCAGACCGACGAGACCCATGTGGGTGACCATGTGGAAAACCTCCGGAAGTGCGTCGCTGCGAGCGTACGTGGTGGGGCGCGCGGACGCGCGGGAAGCCGGACCGGGCGGGCGGCTACCGGGCCGGTGGCGCCGGCCCGGTCGTCAGGAGGAGAACCGGATGGGTACCAGGAGGTACCGGTACTCGGACGAGTCCTCGCCGTCCAGCGACTCCTGCCCGGTGAACTCCACCGGCTTGTTCGGGTGCGTGAACGACATCCGCACGAAGTCCGTGCCGAGCGCTCCGAGCCCGTCGAGGAGGAACTGCGGGTTGAACGCCACCTGGATGTCCTCGCCGACCAGGACGGCCTCCAACGCCTCGGACGCCTGCGCGTCGTCGCCCTGGCCGGCGTCGAGCACCACCTGGCCCTCCGAGAAGGCCAGCCGGATCGGGGTGTTGCGCTCCGCCACCAGGGAGACGCGCTTGGCGGCGTCGATGAGCGCCTGGGTGGGGACCACCGCGTGGATCGGGGTGGCGTCGGGGAAGAGCCGGCGCACCGCGGGGTAGTCGCCGTCCACGAGCTGGGAGGTGGTGTGCCGGCCGCCGGCCTCGAACCCGATCAGGTCGACGCCCTCGCCGGTGGACAGCCCGACGTTGACGAGGCCGCCGCCGGAACCGAGCGACTTGGCGACGTCGTTGAGGGTCCGCGCCCGGACCAGCGCGACGGCGCTGAACCCGGGGGTCGCGGGGGTCCAGGTGAGCTCGCGCAGCGCCAGACGGTACCGGTCGGTGGCGAGCAGCGTGATGCGCTCACCCTCGATCTCCATGCGCACACCCGTGAGCAGCGGCAGCGTGTCGTCCCGGCTCGCCGCGACGCTGACCTGAGCGACGGCGTGCGTGAGGGCGTCGCCCGCGACGGTGCCGCTCAGCTCGGGCATGGCGGGCAGGGCCGGGTAGTCCTCGACCGGCATGGTCAGCAGCGTGAAGCGCGAGGCCCCGCAGGTCAGGACCACCTTGTTGCCCTCGACCGTCACGTCGACCGGCTTGCTCGGCAGCGCGCGGGAGATCTCGGCGAGGAGTCGGCCGGAGACCAGCACGGTGCCCGGTTCGGACACCTCGGCCGCGATCTCGGAACGGGCGGAGACCTCGTAGTCGAAGCTCGCCAGCACGATGGAGCCGGCGGCGTCCGCCTCGATGCGCACACCGGCGAGCACGGGTGCGGGCGGCCGCGTGGGCAGGGTGCGGGCCGTCCAGGTCACGGCCTCGGCCAGGACGTCGCGCTCGACGCGGAACTTCATCCCACTCCTCGGGGCTCTCGTGCGGGTGGGGGCGGAGGTCTCGGCTGGTGGGGACCGAACCGCCCGTGGCCAAACACTACCGTGCCGCGGCCGCTCCGGTCCGCTCACCAGCAAGGGGTCGTCCGGCCCATGAAGGCGGAGGGGTCATCTGCAGAGAGAACACGTTCATCGTCGTCATAGGGCTTGTGGATTCTGTTGACGAACGCCGTTGCCGCAGGTCAGGGCGCTTGCAGCCGTGTGGAGACGGCTGGGGGCGAACCTGTGGGCAACCGGGGTCGCCTGGGGACGGCGGATTCTTTCCCCACAGGCGTCCACCGACGGAAGGGTGTTCGTCCACCGCGCTGACGGCGTGTTCCACAGGCGTCCACAGCAGAGTCCACAGGCGTGCTGCGGCGCTGGTCGGACCGGGGCCGAGTTGTCCACCACGCGGGTCCACAGCATGGGGACGACGCGGGTGAGGATCCCGTCGTCCCGGGGCAGTGCCTGTGGGCAACCCTGTGCACGGCCGTTGTCCACAGCTGTCCACAGGCCTGTGGAGAGGTGGGTTCAGCCGCGGTGCTGCTGCTTGATGCGGCTCGTGAGCTCGGTGACCTGGTTGTAGGTCGACCGGCGCTCGGCCATCTGACCGGCGATCTTCTTGTTCGCGTGCATGACCGTGGTGTGGTCGCGGCCGCCGAACTGCTGGCCGATCTTCGGCAGGGAGAGGTCGGTCAGCTCACGGCACAGGTACATGGCGATCTGCCGGGCCGTCACGAGGACCCGGGACCGGGACGACCCGCACAGGTCGTCGATCGTCAGGCCGAAGTAGGCGGCGGTCTGGGCGATGACGACGGCCGGGGTGATCTCGGTGGCCTGGTCGTCGTCGGTGATGAGGTCCTTGAGGACGATCTCGGCCAGGGCGAGGTCGACCTGCTGCTTGTTGAGGTTCGCGAAGGCGGTCACCCGGATCAGCGCGCCCTCGAGCTCACGGATGTTGGTGGAGATGCGCGAACCGATGTAGCTGAGGACGTCGGCCGGCACGTCCAGGCGTTCGCTCGCGGCCTTCTTGCGCAGGATCGCGATCCGCGTCTCGAGGTCCGGCGGCTGGACGTCGGTGATCAGGCCCCACTCGAACCGGGACCGCAGCCGGTCCTCGAAACCGTCGAGCTGCTTGGGCGGGACGTCGGACGTGATGACGACCTGCTTGTCGGCGTTGTGGAGCGCGTTGAAGGTGTGGAAGAACTCCTCCATCGTCTGTTCCTTGCCCTGCAGGAACTGGATGTCGTCGATGAGCAGGACGTCGACGTCCCGGTACCTGCGCTGGAAGGCACCGGTCCGGCCCTCACCGATGGAGTTGATGAAGTCGTTCGTGAACTCCTCGGAGTTCACGTACCGCACCCGCACGTGCGGGTAGAGGTTGTTCGCGTAGTGCCCGATGGCGTGCAGCAGGTGCGTCTTGCCGAGCCCCGAGTCGCCGTAGATGAACAGGGGGTTGTAGGCCTTGGCGGGTGCCTCGGCGACCGCGACGGCCGCGGCGTGGGCGAAGCGGTTGGAGGAGCCGATGACGAAGGACTCGAAGATGTACTTCGGGTTCAGCCGCGTGGGTTCGCTGTCCGCCGGGCGCTCGTCCGGCAGCCGGCCCGGGGGAGGGCCCGGCGTCGTCCGCTCGGGTTCCTCCATGCTCGGGGGCGGCGTGTAGTCCTGCGCCGGGCCCGTGAGGGCCTCGTGGCTCAGCTCGGGGTCGACCGTGATCCCGAAACGGGTGTCGCGTCCGAGGGTCGCCGACATGGCCGAGACCAGCTGGTCGCGCACGCTCGTCTCGAGGTACGTGCGCGTCTGCTCGTGCGGCACCGCGATGAACACGGTGTCGTCGAGGATCGCCATGGGCTTGGCCAGCTTGATGAACGCGAGCTGGCGTGCACTCATGTCGGGCCGTGCCTCGAGGGTCGCCAACGTCTGGTTCCAGACGTCGGTGATGTTCTCGTCGGGCTGTGGCACGGTGTCCTCCGGACTGTTCGCGAGCGGTGTCCACATAGTTTTCCACACCCTGTGGAGCCTGTGGACATCGGTGTGGACGATGAGGCCGGACCGTCCGTCCGTGTCGCCGTCGTCACGTCGGGAGCAGTTGACCTGACGGTGTCGGACGGCGTAACGTCGGACAGCCGTTCCAGGTACTTTTGCGCGCCTTCTTCCGGGCGCGAGCCTCGGGTCGGCTCGGTCGACACACTGCCTCGGCAGGTGTTGACCTGCAACCTGACCGACATCGTCGAGGAACTGACGGTGTACCTCCCCGACGTTTCTTGGAGTACCTCGTGAGCAAGCGGACCTTCCAGCCGAACAACCGCCGTCGCGCGAAGACCCACGGCTTCCGTCTGCGCATGCGCACCCGCGCCGGCCGCAGCATCCTGGGCAACCGCCGCCGCAAGGGCCGCGCGCAGCTCTCCGCCTGAGCCATGCTTCCCGCGGCGCACCGCATGCGCCGTTCCGTCGACTTCGAACGGGCGGTGCGCCGCGGCGCGCGCGCAGGCCGATCGACCGTGGTCGTCCACCTCTCCCGGGATCCGGAGAGGGGCGGGGGACCGCTGGTCGGTCTTGTCGTGTCCAAGGCTGTGGGCAATGCGGTTCGTCGCAACCTCGTCAAGCGCCGGCTGCGCAGCATCGCCGCCGGTCAGCTCTCGCGCGTCCCGGAGGACTCGCTCGTCGTCCTGCGGGCGCTGCCGCGCGCCGCGACGGCTGAGTACGCCCGCCTCGAGCGGGACGTCATGAGCGCGACGTCCACGGTCCTCCGACGCCTCGAGGAGCCGGTGCGATGAGCAGCACCGTGCTGTCCCGGAGCCGTGAGCTGATCCGCACGCTGCCCACCGCGGTACTCGTCGGAGCGATCCGCGTCTACCAGGCGGTCGTGTCACCGTGGACGGGACCGACCTGCAAGTACTACCCCTCCTGCTCGCAGTACGCGGTGGTGGCGCTCCGGCGCCACGGGCCGTTGCGCGGCACCGGGATGGCCCTGTGGAGGATTCTGCGGTGCAACCCGTGGAGCCTGGGCGGCGTCGACGACGTGCCGCCTGCTCGTGAGCACGAGCACCGCGGCGCCCACACGCACTGACATCCCGGGAGCGCGCCGCCCGGAGCCGCTTTTCGACAGAGGAGACATATGGGGTTTTTCGACACCATCCTGTACCCCATCCAATGGGTCGTGGCCTGGATCATGTACGGGTCGCACCAGATGTTCATGGCTCTGGGCATGCAGCCGGGACCGAGCTTCGCCTGGGTCCTATCCATCGTCGCCCTGGTGATCGTCATCCGGATCCTGCTGATCCCGCTGTTCTTCAAGCAGATCAAGGCGTCCCGCGGGATGCAGATGATGCAGCCGGAGCTGCAGGCCATCCAGAAGAAGTACAAGGGCAAGACCGACCCCTCGTCGCGTGAGGCCATGGGTCGCGAGACGATGGAGCTCTACCGCAAGCACGGCACCAACCCGATGGCGTCGTGCATGCCGATCCTGCTGCAGTCGCCGATCTTCTTCGCGCTGTTCCGCCTGCTCTACAACCTGGGCAACATCGCTGCCGGCACGCAGGACCCCATCGGTCCGATCGACCAGCCGGTCGCCGCCGACATTGAGAACTCCGCCCTCTTCGGCGCGAAGCTCTCGGACGTCTTCCTGCAGACGGACGACTGGGGCGTCCGCCTCGTCATCCTGTTCCTCATCGTGGCGATGAGCGCGACCACGTTCTTCACGCAGCGCCAGCTGACGATGAAGAACATGCCGAAGGCCGCGCTCGAGGGGCCGATGGCGAACACGCAGAAGATCCTGCTCTACATGCTGCCGCTGATCTTCCTGATCTCCGGCGTCAACTTCCCCGTGGGTGTGCTGATCTACTGGACCACGACGAACCTGTGGTCGATGGGTCAGCAGTTCTACACGATCAAGCGCATGCCGGCCCCGGGTTCGGAGGCGGAGCGTCTGCTCAAGGAGAAGCGCGCGGCCAAGGCGGCGAAGAAGGGGATCCTCCCGGAGGAGGAGAAGACCCCCGAGCCGCCGAAGCCGCAGGGCCAGCGCCAGCAGCCGGTGAGCAAGAGCCGCCAGAAGAAGAAGAGGAAGAAGTGAGGTCTGCGCGATGACCACGGACACGACGCCCGAGGGCTCCTCCGATCTCGTCACCCGTCTCGAGGAGGAGGGCGAGATCGCGGCCGACTACCTCGAGGAGTTCCTCGACATCGTCGACCTGGACGGTGACATCGATCTGGACATCAAGCACGACCGCGCGATCGTCGAGGTCGTCTCGGACGACGGCCCCGAGTCGCTCGAGGTGCTGGTCGGCGGCGACGGTGCGGTGCTGGACGCCCTGCAGGACCTGACCCGCCTCGCGGTGCAGGCCCGGACGGGGGAGCGCAGCCGGTTGATGCTGGACATCGCCGGGTTCCGCGCCGGCCGCCGGGGCCAGCTCGAGCGACGGGCGGAGGAAGCGATCCAGCAGGTGCGCCGGTCGGGGGAGGCGCTCTCGCTGGAGCCCATGAACGCGTTCGAACGGAAGGTCGTCCACGACGCCGTGGCGGCCGCGGGGCTGGTGAGCGACTCGGCCGGCGCTGATCCCCAGCGCCACGTCGTGGTGCACCCGGAGGCGTCGGCCTCCTCGTGATCGGTGACGAGAGCCCGTCGTTTCACGTGAAACGACGGGCTCTCGTCGTGTCCGGACCCGGTGGGCGGGGCGCCGCCGGGCCGGGGCGCGAGGCGCCCCGGAATCGTCAGGTGAGCGGAAGGTGCCAGGATGGGCGACATGACAGATGGCGACGAGGTGCTGGGTACCGGAGCTGCGGTGCGTGACTACTTCGGAGATCGATACGAGGTCGTGGCGGAGTACGCGCGGCGCCTGCGCGACGAGGGCGAGCTGCGCGGTCTGATCGGACCGCGTGAGGTCGACCGGCTGTGGGAGCGACACATCCTGAACTCCGCGGCCGTGGTGCCCTTCCTGTCCTCGGCGTCGACCGTCGCGGACATCGGCTCCGGGGCGGGCCTGCCCGGCATCGTCGTCGCGATCATGCGGCCGGATGCCGAGGTCTTCCTGGTCGAACCCATGGAACGCCGCACGACGTGGCTGACCGAGGTGTCGCAGGACCTCGGGCTCGAGAACGTCGTGGTCAAGCACGGGCGTGCGGAGGAGTACGACGGCGCGTTCGAGGTGGATGCTGTGACCTCCCGCGCCGTCGCTGCCCTGTCGAAGCTGGCGCGGCTGTCCCTGCCCCTCGTGCGCCCGGGCGGGGAGATGGTGGTCCTCAAGGGCCGGAGCGTCGAGCGGGAGATCGAGCCGGCGCGGAAGGTTCTGCGGAAGTTCAAGGCATCCGAGCCCGAGATCCTCGAGGGTCGGACGGTCGAGGGGGCCGAACCGACCACGGTCGTCCGTATCCGTCGCCGCTGAGTGTCATCACCGCGGCACGGGCGCCGCGTGGTCCAGTGCGCGTCCCGATGCCGGTGTGCCGTCCGGCACATGCGGGACCATGACCCGGGAGCACGGTCCACGTTTCACGTGAAACCGAGCACGCCCAGGTTGCGGGCGAAGGGCCTGCGTCCGCACGCTCTCGCGCCGATGGATGCGGTGGCAGCCGACCGCGGTGCACGGGGGTGTCAGGGCCGCGCCGGGGGGCGCGAGGCCGTAGAGTGTTCGCGGCACTGGTCAACGCCGACGCGACCTGGAGGATCGACCCGTGAACATGAGCAGCGATCGGCCGCACCACCCGTCGGAGGACGGTCGAGACGGATCTGCGTCGGGTGACGCGGACGGCTCCGATTCACGTGAAACCTGGTCGGCGTCGTGGGTCGGCGACGACCTCAGCGGGCCGCATCCGGAGGATCACCGTGAGGCGCTGATGGACTCGGTGCCGGAGGTGGACGACAGCACCCCGCTCGCTGCCCAGCTCGCACTCGACGCCCGTCGCCGGATCGAGCTCGACGGGCGTCGGTTCCCCCGCCCCGCGCACACCCGGATCCTGACGGTGGCCAATCAGAAGGGCGGCGTGGGCAAGACCACGACGACGGTGAATCTGGCCGCCGGTCTCGCGCGGGCCGGGCTCAAGGTGCTCGTCATCGACAACGACCCCCAGGGCAACGCGTCGACCGCTCTCGGGCTCGAGCACAGGGCCGGCACACCGTCCATCTACGAGGTGCTCGTGGACGAGGCGCCGCTGTCGAGCACCGTGCAGGAGTGCCCAGAAGTTCCCGGCCTCTGGGGCGTGCCCGCCACCATCGACCTCTCGGGCGCGGAGATCGAGCTCGTGTCGCTGGTCTCCCGGGAGACCCGTTTGCGCAAGGCGCTCGACACCTACCTGGACGAGCGGGAGGCGCGGGGCGAGGAGCCCATCGACTACGTGTTCGTCGACTGCCCGCCCAGCCTCGGCCTGTTGACCGTCAACGCATTCGTCACCGCTCGCGAGGTCCTCATCCCGATCCAGTGCGAGTACTACGCACTCGAGGGTCTCAGTCAGCTGCTGAAGACGATCGAGCTCATCAAGTCCCATCTCAACCGGGACCTCATCGTCTCGACGATCCTGTTGACGATGTACGACGGTCGGACCAATCTGGCCCAGCAGGTGGCCGCCGAGGTGCGGACCCACTTCCCGGACCAGACCCTCCGGACGACCGTGCCGCGGTCCGTGCGGATCTCCGAGGCCCCGTCTCACGGGCAGACGGTCATGACGTACGACCCGGGTTCGACGGGTGCGCTGGCGTACCTGGAGGCCGCCCGGGAGATGGCCGAGCACGCGGTCCAACGCGCTGACCTGCGATGACGCGCGTACGATCGGAGGAGTCAGGGTGAGTGACCTCGTGTGCACGATGCCGCAAGGACGCGGTGCGGACGGACCGACTCGCCCCGTTCACGACCAGGAGGCTGGTGGAGCATGAGCCAGAAGAAGCGCGGACTAGGCCGCGGACTCGGTGCCCTCATTCCCCAGGGCCCCGCCCCGGAGAAGCCGACCGACGTCTTCTTCGCCGGTGCGGAGGAGAGCGGGAACACCAACGTCCTCACGACGTCCGCCGAGAGTGCTGCGGACCCCGAGGAGGGGGGAGGTGCCCGGTCGGGGCGTCGCTCGGCTTCGTGGGACTCCGCGATCGCCGGTGGCCGACTGTCGATCAACGCGTCGTCGGCACGATCGGTGACGAGCGCTCCCGAGGCAGACGCCGCCTGGTCGGGGGAGACGATCGGCGCCCCGGGGCGGGACGGTGCGGTGGACTCGGCGACGCTCCGTACCCCGGCATTCGCCGTCTCGGAGCACGACGCCTCGGATGATCCTGCGTCGGCGGTCCTGACCGACTCCGGGGACCGCGAGCGGTCGGCCACGGTTCCGTCGGATCGGGCCGCCGACGGAGACGGACTGCTCCCGGTGCCGGGAGCACGGTTCGCCGAGGTTCCCCTGCGGGCGATCCGCCCGAACGCACGACAGCCGCGGACGGTCTTCGACGAGGGGGAGCTCGACGAGCTCGTCGACTCGATCCGCGAGATCGGTGTCCTGCAGCCGGTCGTCGTGCGTCCTCATCCGGAGATCGCGGGCGGCTTCGAGCTGATCATGGGTGAGCGGCGGTGGCGCGCAGCGGAACAGGCGGGGCTCGAGACCATCCCCGCCATCGTGCGTCAGACCGAGAACTCCCAGATGCTGCGAGATGCACTGCTGGAGAACCTTCACCGGGCCGCCCTCAACCCGCTGGAGGAAGCCGCGGCCTATCGTCAGCTCCTCGACGACTTCGGTTGCACGCATGACGAGCTCGCGGCTCGGATCGCTCGGTCCCGGCCGCAGATCTCCAACACCCTGCGGCTCCTGCGTCTCCCGCCGCTCGTCCAGCGACGTGTCGCCTCGGGCGTGTTGTCGGCCGGCCATGCCCGGGCACTCCTCGGCCTGTCTGATGGCGCCGAGATCGAGCGCCTGGCACAACGGATCGTCTCCGAGGGTCTCTCGGTCCGTGCGACCGAGGAGATCGTCACCCTCAAGCAGTCCGGGGACGACGAGTCGCCCCGTCGCAGGAAGCCTCGGGCCGGGCAGCGGGTCGAAGCGATGGACGAGTTGTCCTCCCGGTTGTCCGACCGGTTCGAGACCCGCGTGAAGGTCAACCTCGGCAAGACGAAGGGCCGGATGACGGTCGAGTTCGCCTCGGTCGAAGACCTCAACCGCATCTTGGAAGTCATGGCGCCGGAGGACCCCGGGGTGCTCAAACCGTCGGAGTAGGCGAGCAGAACTCAGGCCCGGGTGCCGTTTCACGTGAAACGGCACCCGGGCCTTGGTGTGTCCACCCATCCGCGCTCTCGCGTCCCGCGGCATCAGCCTCGCGTCCTGACTCCCCGGGCCTCGACGGCACTCCGTCGCCGCGCCGGGATGCGCCCACCTCGCAGTCCTCCGGAGGTGGGGGAAGGGTTTGTCACCGGGCCTCACGCCCGGTAGGGGGCGGTGGAGGCAGGAGTGTGTGGCGGGCAGGCCGTTTCACGTGAAACGCCGTGCCGTCGACGATGCGGAGCGCCACCCCGGTGAGCGATGCGGCGAGGAACGGAGAAGCCGCCGGACGTGGCGTGTGAAGAGGGAAGGCGGCACCACGAGGTCGCCGCGCCCGACCGCGTCGGCCGACGCGGCAGCGGCAGGAGGGTATGGGCCCGTCCCTCGGCAGATCCGGGGCCGCGCTCGTTCCACGTGGAACATGCCACGAGGCCAGAGGCCAGAGGCCAGACGCCAGAGGCGAGAGGCCAACGACCGCCGATCAGCACCCGCCGGTCAGCGGCGTGCAAACGCGACCGCCCACCGCCGGCCGCCCGCACTCAGTGCGTCGGAGCCAGAGCGTGCTCGACGATGCGCCGGTAGAGGGTCGGCAGCTCGTAGCCGGCGGCCGCGGCCGCCTGGGGAAGCAACGAGGTCTCGGTGAGGCCGGGGGAGACGTTGACCTCGAGCACGTGGGGTGTGCCGTCCGCATCGAGGATGATGTCGGTCCGCGACAGGTGCTTGAGCCCGAGGATCTCGTGCGCCCGGAGCGCGACGTCGGCGACCCGGGCACTGGCCTCGGCGTCGAGTCGTGCGGGGGTGAAGTACTCGACGGGGCCCGGGTTGTAGCGGGCGTCGTAGTCGTAGGACCCGCTGGTGACGATCTCGACCGCCGGGAGCGCTTCGAGGCCGTCCGGACCGTCGATCACCGACACCGCCACCTCGATCCCGTCCACGGCCCGCTCGATGAGGGCGGTGTCGCCGTAGGAGAAGCAGTCCACCATCGCGCGCGGGAACTGCGACGCCTCGTCCACGCGAGTGACGCCGAGTGCTGAGCCGCCCTGCACGGGCTTGACCACGAGCGGGAGACCCAGACGTTCGACGATCATGTCGAGGATCGTCTGCGCGCCGAGGTCGCGGAAGAGCGCCTGGGGCAGGGTGACGTAGTCGGGGGTGCTGATGCCGCCCTGGAGCAGCTCGGCCTTGGCGACCGGCTTGCTCCATGCCTGGCGGCTGCGGCGAGGTCCCGTGCCGACCGTGGGTACCCCGACCAGGGCGAGCACGTCCTGGAGCGACCCGTCCTCACCGCTCGCACCGTGCAGCACGGGCCACACCAGCGCCGGTTCGGTCTCCCGCAGGAAGCGCAGCAGGTCGGCGTCGACGTCGTGCACCTGGACCTCGACGCCGGCCTCCCGCAGGGCTTCGGCGACGCGGCGGCCCGACCGGACCGAGACGTCGCGCTCGTGGGAGAGCCCGCCGGCGAGAATCACGACAGGTCCGACACTTCCGGACGACATGGTCGTGGTGGCGGCGTCGGGCGCGGGGGCAGTCATGCGAGTGGTCACCTCAGAGGCTGGATGGGTCACGCGAGGTCGGGCGAGGGGATCTCGACGTCCGTCGGGTCGTCGTCGGGCTGGGCCGTGGTGCCGAACAGCTGCACGAGCTCGGACTCGGCGTTGACCACCGTCGCCAGGCGACGCACGCCCTCCCGGATGCGGTCCGGGGTCGGGAAGCAGAACGACAGCCGCATGTGGTCGGAGCCCTGGCCGTCGAAGTAGAACGCCGTGCCCGGGACGTAGGCCACGCGTTCGGTGACGGCACGCGGCAGCATCGACTTCGCGTCCAGCCCCTCGGGCAGCTTCACCCAGACGAAGAACCCCCCGACGGGTACGTTCCAGCTCGCGGCGGGGATGTGCTCGGCGAGCGCACCGACCAGGGCGTCGCGACGCTCGCGGTACATCTCCCGGTAGTCCTTGATCTGTGCTCGCCAGTCGCAGGTGTCGAGGTAGGTCTCGACCGCGAGCTGCGAAGCGTTCGAGGGCGACAGGATCGCGGACTCCGAGGCGAGCACGAGCTTCTCGCGCACGGCGTGCGGCGCGATGACGAAGCCGACGCGGTAGCCGGGGGCGAAGGTCTTGGAGAAGGAGCCGAGGTAGATCACGCCGTCGGCGTCGTAGGAACGCAGCGCCGGGTAGGGGTCGTCCTCGAAGCCGAGCAGACCGTACGGGTTGTCCTCCACGACGAGCACGCCGTGCCGGCGGCAGATCTCGAGGATCTGGGGGCGGCGCTCCACCGACATCGTCACGCCGGCGGGGTTGTGGAAGTTCGGGATGGTGTAGAGCATCTTGGCGCGGCGCCCCTCGGCCGCGAGCCGGCTCAGCGTCGCCTCGAGGGCCGCGGGAACCAGACCGTCGGCGTCGAGCTCCACGTGGACGACGTCGGCCTGGTAGGAGCGGAAGACGCCGAGGGCACCGACGTACGAGGGCGCCTCGGCGACGATGACGTCACCGGGATCGATGAAGATCCGCGTGACGAGGTCCAGTGCCTGCTGGGATCCCGTGGTCACGGTGATGTCGTCGGGGTGGGCCTCGACGCCCTCCATGGCGACGACCTCGGTGATGCGTTCGCGCAGGGACTCCTCGCCCTGCCCGGAACCGTACTGGAGCGCTCGGGTGCCCCGGGTGCGGATCAGGCGGTCCATGGCCTCGCCGATGACGTCGAGGGGGAGGCCCTCGATGAAGGGCATGCCACCTGCGAGGGAGACGACCTCGGGGCGGTTGGCGACCGAGAACAGTGCGCGGATCTCCGACGCTCGCATCCCGCGCGTCCGCTCTGCGTACGCGCCGAACCAGGGGTCGAGGCGCGTGCCGGAGGTCTGCTCGGTGAGGCGGTTCTGCTCAGTCACCTCGCCAGTGTCCCACGCCACCCGTGAAGGTCCCGTGAGCGGACCACAGTGCGGTCGTGGCCGCGGGGTCGGACCCGGGCCGCGAGCCGGGACGACAGCGGCCTCCCCCGTCGAGGACGGGGGAGGCCGCTGGACGTCGTGCCCCGGAGGTCGGGACGGTGTGTCAGGAGGAGGGGGCGGAGGCGAGCACGCCCTCGATCTCCTCGGTGAGGGCCCGCTTGGGACGGGCACCGATGATCGACTTGACGATCTCGCCACCGTGGTAGATGTTCAGCGTCGGGATCGACGTGATGCCGTAGGCCATCGTCGTGGCCTGGTTCGCGTCGGTGTCGAGCTTCGCGATCTTCACCTGGCCGGCGTACTCGTCGGAGAGCTCCTCCAGGATCGGGGCGACCATGCGGCAGGGACCGCACCAGGTCGCCCAGAAGTCGACGAGGACGGGGACGTCGGACTCGAGAACCTCGGTCTGGAAGGTGTCGTCGGTGACGGCGACGGTAGGCATGGTGTCTCCTTCGGTCGGGGAGCGGTGGGTCAGCCGGCGACGCTGTCGAGGGCGGCCGGAAGCTCCTCCGGGTCCGTCTCCGACATGTCGGCGAGGTCGGCGAGGTAGGCCTGGGCGTCGAGAGCGGCGGAGCACCCCGACCCGGCGGCGGTGATCGCCTGCCGGTAGGTGTGGTCGACGAGGTCGCCGCAGGCGAAGACGCCGGGGAGGTTGGTCCGGGTGGACCGGCCCTCGGCGAGCACGTAGCCGTCCTGGTCGAGGTCGACCTGACCCTGGAGCAGCTCGCTGCGCGGGTCGTGCCCGATCGCGACGAACACCCCGGTCACGTCCAGGTCGCGCTCCTCGCCGGTGACGGTGTCCCGCAGCCGCAGCCCGGAGACCTTGTCCTCGCCGTCGATCCCCACGACCTCGCTGTTCCAGGCGAAGTCGATCTTGGGGTCGGCCATCGCGCGGTCGGCCATGATCTTGGAGGCGCGCAGCGCGTCCCGGCGGTGGACGATCGTGACCTTCGACGCGAAACGGCTGAGGAACGTGGCCTCCTCCATCGCGGAGTCGCCACCGCCGACGACGGCGACGTGCTGGTCGCGGAAGAAGAAGCCGTCGCAGGTGGCGCACCACGACACGCCCCGCCCGGAGAGCTTCTTCTCCGCGGGGAGGCCGAGCTCGCGGTAGGCGGAACCGGTCGCCAGGACGACGGCGTAGGCGCGGAAGGTCTTCCCGCCGCCGGTGACGACGGTCTTGATCTCGCCGTCCAGCTCGAGCGTCTCGGCGTCGTCCCAGAGGATCTCGGCGCCGAAGCGTTCGGCCTGCTCACGCATGGCGTCCATGAGGTCCGGGCCCTGGATGCCGGGCGGGAAGCCGGGGTAGTTCTCGACCTCGGTGGTGTTCATCAGCGCGCCGCCGGCGGTCACGGAGCCGGCGACCACGACGGGGGCGAGTCCGGCGCGGGCGGCGTAGATCGCCGCGGTGTACCCGGCGGGGCCGGACCCGACGATGACGATGTCGCGCACCGGGGCGTCCTGGCTGTTCGACTGGTCGGTCACAATCTCTCCTGGAAGTCTGGGATCCGGTCGGAGGCCGGCACCTGGTGGCAACATGCGATACCCCCGGGACATTCCGAAGGGGTCAGGACACCGTGATCTCGTTGAGCTCGAGGCGGAACTCTCCCTCGGAGGTCGGCAGCTCGGAGGTCCACAGCACGAAACCGTCCATCACGACGGGCTCGTCCAGCTCGATGACGGTGTCGGACGAGTAGGACCCCGACGCGAGCACCTCGCCGTTCTCCGGGGCGTCGCTCCCGACGCGGCGGAGCTCCCACGCACCGCCCTCGCTGTTGGTGTTCAGCTCGATCTCGGTGACGGGCGCGGGCTCGCGCAGCTCGACCTGGTAGCCGAGTCCCTCCTTGAAGCCCCCGAAGACCGGGTCGTTCTCGTAGGTGTACGTGTGCCAGAACGTCGACGGGTCGGAGTCGAAGGCGAACTCGACCTTCTCCGGCTTCTCACCGTTGCCGAGCGGGTCGATCTCGCTGCCGGCCTCGATGATGGGCCGGACCTCGGGGCTCTCCGACTCGGTCGGTTCCGGCTCGCCGCCCTCGCCGCTGCTGCCGTCGGTGCCCTCGCTCGCCGCGGGGGCCGGTTCCTGGGACGGGTCCTCGGCGACGGTGGTGACGTCGAAGGGGCTGAGCGCCTGGCTCACCGCCCAGACGGCGGCGATCACGACGCCGACGAGGATCATGGCCAGGACGATCGGCGTGGGGTTCACGCCGCGCCGACGCGGGGCGGCGGTCGAGTCGAAGGAGCCCGTGGTCGGGCTCCCGGTGGCCGCCGGGCCGTACCCGGCTCCCGGCGGCGGAGGGGGGACCTGCCCCGGGGCGGCGGCCGGGGCCTGGCCGTAGGGAGCCTGCTGACCGTAGGCCGGGGGCTGAGCCTGGGTGGGCTGCTGCGCGTAGCCGCCCTGGGCGGCACCGTAGGCGGCGCCTGCCGCGCCTCCCATCGCCGCACCCCGGGCGATCCGGCCGCTGGAGGGCCGGCGCACGGGAGGTGCGGGCGGAGGCGTCCCGGGCAGGCTCTCGGTGCCGGCCGGGCTGCCGGCACCGAGCACCGACGAGCGCACCGGGCGTTCCGGCGTCGGCTGGACGAACTGCGGCAGGGATCCCAGGACGGAGACCTGGCCCCAGGGCTCGAGCGTGGCGACGACCTCGCCGGGATCGGCGGGCGCCTGGCCCTCGTCACCGAAGGTCCGTCGCACCAGCTCGTCGATCTGCTCGTCGACGTGCGGCACGAGCTCCGAGACCCCGAGGACCCCGTGCGGGCCGGTCTGGGCGGGCAGCGGTCGCACTGCGTCGGGCGCGATCCAGCTCACGTCCAGAGCCTCGCCGGGCCACCGCGCGGTGAGCGCGTAGTAGCCCAGGGCAACGACACCGCGGGCGTCCCGGGCCGCTGCGTCGCTCCCCGCCGCCTCGGCGTCGGCCAGCCCGGCGTCGATCCCGAGCCCGGTCACCACGACGCGGTGACCGTCGACCCGCACGGCCTCCGGCCGCAGCGCCAGGTGGTGCACGCCCCGCTGACGCGCGGACTCCAGGGCCGTGGCCGCCTCCCCCATGAGCGCCCGTGCCTGCTGGGCGTCCACGAGGCCGCGCGAGACGATCTGCGTGAGGGACTCCCCGGTGTACGGCTCGGTGATCACGTAGGACACCTCGCCGGTGCCGAGGTCGGTGCTGCCGACGTCGAGGACGCGGCACAGCCGCGGGTCGGCCACCAGCGCGGCGCGGCGGGCGGCGTCGATCGCCGCCGGCGCCTGCGGGCCGGTCACGAACGTGACGCGGACCGGACGGTCCAGGATCTGGTCGTGGGCCTCCCAGGCCTCGGCCGCCGCCAGGTCGGTGGCGGCGTGCTGGTTCAGCCGGTAGCGGTCGACCATGACGGTCCCGGGCTGGGCGGTGGTCACCTGGAGGCCTCCGTGGTGGTGTGGGGGAGCGTGGATCGTCGGGACGGTCCGGCGGGGCGTTCCTGCCGACCATGGTAGAGGGAGAGACCCGTCATGCGGGTCCCCGGCGGAGGCGACGCAGGATCGGGGCGAGCGCGTCGTCGAGCTCCCGGACCCGCATCAGCTTCAGCAGCCCGGCGTACGCAGCACCCATGACCAGGCCCGCGACGGCCGTCGTCAGCACCGCGAAGCCCCACGAGGACGACGCCGACGCGTCCAGCAGCCGGATCGTCAGCCACCCGAAGCCCCCCGCGACCGCCGCGGAGAGCAGGGCGCGGACGTACAGCCGCAGCACGCGGGCGCCGTCCATGCCGTGCAGCTTGCGGTTCATGCCGCGGATGCGCAGCAGCAGGGAGATCCACGTGGCCAGGGCGAAGGACCCTCCGGCCGCGGCCGCCCACGCCGTGTAGGGCAGCGTCTCCGTGGCGATCCACAACCCGGCCACCAGCGAGACGGTGGCGATGATCTGGATGACGAAGATGCTGCGACCGTCCTCGAAGGCGAAGTACATGCGTCGCACCAGCACGGTGGCGCCGAGGGCGATGGTCCCGACCGCCATCGCCCGCAGGATCGGCGCGATCGCCTCCACCTCGAGCTCGGACGCGGAGGGGAGCAGCGCCTTGGTCAGCGGGAACGCGAGGACGAGGAGCGCCGTCGCGGAGAAGACCGAGAAGATGCCCGCCGAACGCAGTCCGAGCGACATGTCCCGGCGCACACCCGGCAGGTCGCCCGCGTTGACGGCGGCGCTCATCCGGGGGAACAGCACCGTGACGATCGAGACCACGACCAGCGAGTGGGGCAACAGGTAGATCGACATCGCCTGGGTGTAGGCGGCAGGCCCGCCCGCGACCTCACCGAGGTCCTCGGCGAGCTGGCCGGCGGCACCGGTGACGTTCGTCAGGTAGATGACACCGAGCTGTTCCAGGACGACGGCGCCGATGGTCCAGCCGACCACCTTGCCGGCCGACCGCAGGCCGATGCCGCGCAGCCCCAGCCGGAAGCCCCAGCGGAACCCGGCCTTGCGCAGCGCGGGCACGAGGATCGCGGACTGCGCGGCGATCCCGAGGGTCGCGGTGCCGGCGAGCACCAGGGTCTGCACCGTCGTCCAGGCCCCCACGTCGTCCAGACCCGCGTCGGGCGCCTGCCCGAACAGCAGGATGAAGGTGCCGAAACCCACGATCGAGACGACGTTGTTCGCCACCGGGGCCCAGCCGTACGCCGCGAACCGGCCATGCGCGCTGAGCACCTGACCCAGCAACGTGTACAGGCCGTAGAAGAAGAGCTGCGGCAGGCACCAGTAGGCGAAGACCACCGCGAGCTGCCGGGCCTCGGGCGTCCAGGCGTCGCTGAGCGTCATGAGGTGCACGACCAGGGGCGCCGCCGCCACCAGCACGATCGTGCCGGACAGCAGGCCGAGCCCCGAGATCGTGAGCAGCTTGTCGAGGCGTTCGCGGGCGTTGCGCGCCGACATCGCCTTCATGATCTGCGGCACCAGGACCGACTGCAGGAAACCCGCCGAGATCAGCGCGAACAGCATGTTCGGCAGCTTGTTCGCGATGTCGAAGGCGTTGGCGACCGTCCCGACGGCACCGACCGCGCCGACGAGCAGCATCGTGCGCACCAGGCCCGACGCCCTCGAGGCGGCCGTGCCCAACGACATCGCCAGCGAGCCCTTGCCCAGGCTCGCCCTGCGCACCCCGTGCGGGTCCGCCGTCCGACCGGACGCGTCGTCGGGTCCGGCGGGGGTGGCGTCGGGTGCTCCCTGCTCAGGGGGATCGGTGGTCATGACGCGGTGTCCTCCGGGGATGGGGCCTGGGGCGGGACGGTCGTGGTCCGGCCCGTCGGGACGGCGGACTCGGCGACCTGCTCGCCGGTGGTGCGGCGGTCGGAGCGTCCGCGGCGGACGGTCCGCCAGATGCCGGTGAGGAACAGCAGGCCGATACCGGCCGCCATCACGGCGGTGCCGACCGTCTCCCACCCCGCCCGCACCCGCAGGGCGAACTCGGTGGGCGGGGCGACCTCGACACCGCTCGGTGCCAGCACCTCGACGGCGAGCGTCACGTCACCGGAACCGATCGCCCGGACCCGGACCTGGGCGTCCCGGGAGGTGCCGGCCGGGACGACGATCTCGGGGACCGTCTCCACGACCAGCCGGGGGTCGTCGGGCCGCAGCCGCACGGTGACGCGGGTGTCGACGGGCAGGTCGTTGCGGATGCGGACCGGGAGGTCTCCGGCGTCGCTGATCAGCAGGACGTCGGCCCGGTCCAGGACGCTGATGCCGGACCGCACCTGGGCGGCGTTCGCCTGCGCCAGCTCCACGGCGCCGGCCCGGGCCTCGGGGGTGTCCCGATAGGCGATCGACAAGGGCGCGAAGAGGTCGCGGTCCACCCCGGCGGTGAGGGTGCCCGGGTCCGCGGCGACGGTGGCGAAGGCGGCGACGTCCTCGGAGGTGGAGATCAGGCCGCGGACGGAACCGGGGGACAGCTCGGCGTCCGTCACCGCCTCCTCGGCGACGCGGGCGGACCGATCGTCGCCGGCGGAGGCCAGCGCCTCGCCGAGGTCGGTGAGCTCGACCCAGCTCTGCGCGGCCAACGCCCCGAGCACGGCGTCGAACGTGGCGACGTCCGGTGACCAGCCCCGCGGCAGCGCCGCCACGACGGGGGTGGCGGCCGCCGCCTCGGCCGCGTCCGCGGCGAGCACCGCCGTGTCGGCGAGGAGCCGTTGCACCGTGGCGGCGGGCTCGGACACCGCACCGCCGGAGCCCGTGGCGTCGTCGAGCACCGCGCTGATCGTCGCGTCCGGCACGGCGACCCGCAGCGGACCGGACCCGCTCGCCACGGAGCCGAGGGAGCCCGGGGCCTCGGGCAGCGCGATGCCCTCCGTGCCGAGCAACGCCCGGGCGCCCGCGGCGTCGGCGGCCGCGACCGTCGGTGCGTCCACCACCCCGGCGGGCCAGGCGATGCGGGGCCCCCAGTCGTCGGCCGCCTCCCAGTCCTCGGGCAGCACCTCCCGGCCCCCGGCGATCCGGGCGATGTCCGGCGCGTCGACGTCCGCATGGGCGAGCGCCGCCAGATCGGGGTCGCCGACGGGGAGGGTGACCACACCGGGACCGCCCTCCCGGAGCATCCGGTCGGCCCACCGGGCGGCGTCCTCGTCGACCGACCGCTCGGCGGTCGCCACGACGGCGGGGTCGACGGCGAGCGAGAGCGCGCCGACCTCGGAGGTGGCCGCCGCGAGGAGCTCGTCGTACGGGGCACCCGGCGCGCTCCAGGCCGCGACCGCGTCCGCGTAGTCCTCCGGTGCGGCCGGGTCGAAGGCCGGACCGGTCACGGGCGCGGCCACGCTGAGCGCGACGGGCGCCGGAGCACCCTGCCGTGCGGAGGAGGCACCGCGGCCCGGGTCGTACATCATGAACGTGTGCAGGGTCTCCAGCGTCGTCCGGGCGTCGTGGAGGCGGATCGACATCTGCCGGGGCCCCCACGGCGCGTTCTCCCCGAGGAGGAGGTCCTCGACGTCCAGCGTCAGCGTGACCTCCAGGGACTCGCCGGGCGGCAGGGGGTCGAGCTGCTCGCGCAGCTGGGTCGCGGCCAGACCCGTCTCCGCCGTCGACCAGGAGGCGACCTCGGTCCGTGTGGTGACCGGCCGCCAGCCCACCCCGAGCTCCGCGGTGAGGCCGGTGAACGCGCTGTCGCCGTCGTTGGTGACGCGGAGCGTGACCTCCTGGGTGTCGTCCGGGCCGACGACCGTCGGCGAGATCGCCACGATCTCGGTCGTGAGGTCTTCGTGGGCGGACGCCGGGACGGTCGGCAGGAGCACCAGGGGGGCGACCAGCAGCAGGGTGGACAGCAGGAGGAGCAGGGCGCGGCTGGGGGCGCCCCTCGTCCGGGAGTGGATCACGCGCAGGGCCTCACTCGACCAGGTCCGGGGTATGGGTCAGGACGTGCAGGGCCGTCGCCGCGAGGCGCTGCTCGTTGGGATACGCGAGCCGGTCGGGCAGCTCGGTCAGTGGCACCCAGCGGGCGTCCTCCGCCTCGCCGTCCGGGTCGTCGGCCGCCGTGATCAGGCCCCCGTCGGCACGCAGCAGGAAGTGGTGGACCACCTTGTGGACCCTGCGGTCCTCCCCGCTGAACCAGTAGTCGATGACCCCGAGGGTCCGGCGTACGGTGCCCTGGATCCCGGTTTCCTCGCGGATCTCGCGCACCGCGGCTTCCTCCGGGGTCTCGGCTCCCTCCAGGTGACCCTTGGGCAGGCACATCTCGAGCCGGCCGGCGCGGTTGCGCCGCAGGATGACCGCGGCCCGGTGACCCGAGACGTGCCGTTCGACGACCAGCCCGCCGGCCGACGTCTCGTCGACCACCGGCAGATGGCCCGTGCTTCCCGCGGTGCTCGGCACCGTCGCGCGGCGACGCAGCCGCGCCGGGTCGACCTTGAGGGGGTGCCCGCCCGGGGGGACCGGTACCGGCACGGGTGGGCGCTCCTCAGGAGCGCCGGGTGCCGGTACCGCAGATGACATGGACCTACCCTACCGAGAGAACCCGCTGGCCCTGACGACGTCGCCGACCGGGGACGACGGGGGCGGGCGCGCAGCGGGCACGGGGATCTGGGAAGATAGGCAGTCGTGTCGACCCCAGATTCTCCCGCCCCCGCGGCGCTGCTGCGCCGAGCCCTCGGTGTGCTCGCCCAGATGGCGCCGGCCGCCGTCGAGCTCGGCGAGATCTTCGCCGCCGCCGGCCACGAGCTCTCCCTCGTCGGCGGTCCGGTCCGCGACGCCTTCCTCGGCCGGACCAGCGCCGACCTCGACTTCGCCACCTCGGCGACGCCGGACGAGACCGAACGTCTCCTCGCCCGCTGGGGCGACGCGCACTGGGACATCGGCAAGGAGTTCGGCACGATCGGCGCCCGGCGGTACGCCCGGGACGCGGACGGCGGGACGGGTGGTGACGACGTCGTCGTGGAGGTCACCACCTACCGCTCCGACACCTACGACCCCGAGTCGCGCAAGCCCGTCGTGGCGTTCGGCGACACCCTCGACGGCGACCTCTCGCGGCGCGACTTCACGGTCAACGCCATGGCGGTGCGTCTGCCGGACCTGACGTTCGTGGACCCCTTCGGCGGGCTGTCCGACCTGGCCGCCCAGGTGCTGCGCACGCCCATCGCACCGGAGCGGTCCTTCGACGACGACCCGCTGCGGATGCTGCGCGCCGCGCGCTTCGCCGCCCAGCTCGGGTTCACCGTCGAACCCGCCACCCGGGCGGCTATCGACGAGATGGCCGGCCGGCTCGAGATCGTCTCGGCCGAGCGGGTCCAGGCCGAGCTCTCGAAGCTGCTCTGCTCGGACCGGCCCCGTGCCGGTCTCGAGGTGCTGGTCGACACCGGGATGGCCGACCACGTGCTGCCCGAGCTGCCGGCCCTGCGCCTGGAGATCGACGAGCACCACCGGCACAAGGACGTCTACGAGCACTCCCTGATCGTGCTCGACCAGGCGATCGCGCAGGAGACGGGGCCCGACGGCGCCGTGCCCGCTCCGGATCTCGTGCTGCGGCTCGCGGCGCTGCTGCACGACATCGGCAAGCCCGCCACCCGACGTTTCGAGCCCGGCGGCGGGGTGAGCTTCCACCACCACGAGGTCGTCGGCGCGAAGCTGACGGCCAAGCGGCTCCGCGCCCTGAAGTACGAGAAGCAGGTCGTCAAGGACGTCTCGCGGCTCGTCGAGCTGCACCTGCGCTTCCACGGGTACGGCGACGGCGCGTGGACGGACTCGGCAGTGCGGCGCTACGTCACCGACGCGGGGCCCTTGCTGGAACGGCTGCACCGGCTGACGCGGGCCGACTGCACCACCCGCAACCGGCGCAAGGCCAAGCGGCTCGCCGACGCCTACACCGACCTCGAGGAGCGGATCGCCCGGCTGCGCGAGCAGGAGGAGATCGACTCGATCCGGCCCGACCTGGACGGCACGCAGATCATGGCGATCCTCGGTGTCGGCCCCGGCCCGGTCGTGGGGCAGGCGTACCAGCACCTGCTGGGCCTGCGGATGGAGCACGGCCCGCTCGGCGAGGAGCGGGCGACCGCCGAGCTTCAGTCCTGGTGGGCGGCCCGGCAGGACTGACCGCTTCCGCGCCGGGAGCCGGTGCGGTTCTCGTGCGGGCCGACGATCTCCGTGTCGGCCTCGCCCGAGGACGGCACCGGGATGTTGCGCACCACGAGGATGCAGGTGTCGTCCTCCTGGGTGCCGTCCGCGCAGGCCTCGACGATCGCGTCCCGCGACGCCTCGGCCTCCAGGTCGGGGTCGACCTCCTCGACGCAGGTCAGCAGGTTCTCGAGCTGGGTGCGCAGCGGCCGGTCGCGGCGTTCGATGAGACCGTCGGTGAACAGGACCAGCGAGTCGCCGGGGTGCAGCACCGTCGAGGCCTCCGGCACCTCGCCGGTCAGCAACGGCGCCCCGATGGGCGTCGTGAGGGCCTCGTCGAGCTTCTCGACGTCGTGGTGGGAGTGGATCAGCAGCGGTGCGTGGTGCCCGGCCCGGGTGTAGGTGATCCGGCGGTTCCCGCCGTCGTCCGGGGGGTCGACGATCGCGAACACGCACGTGGTCATGTCCGCCATCTGCAGGCTCCGCACGAGGTCGTCGACGCCGGCGATCACCGCGCTCGGTGACAGCCCCGCCCAGGCCTCCGAGCGCAGCACGGAGCGCAGCTGGCCCATCGACGCGGCGGCGCGGATGTCGTGGCCGACGACGTCACCGACGGAGATCGCGACGCGACCGTCGGGCAGCGGCACGACGTCGTACCAGTCGCCGCCGACGTCGGCCCCCGCGGAGGCCGGCTCGTACAGCGCGGCGCAGTCCAGGCCCGGGGCCTCGACGATCTCCGGGAGCATGCTGTGCTGCAGGGTCAGGGCCGTCTGCTGCTCGCGGCGGTAGAGCCGGGCGTTGTCGAGGGCGAGCCCGGCCCGCGCCCCGAGGGCCACGATGTCGTGGACGTCGGAGGACGGGAAGGCGGTCGCGACGTCGCCGTCGTCGCTGACGACGATCAGGACGCCGATGTCGCCGGCGCGCCCGCGCAGCGGCACCACCATCGCCGAGCCGAGGCCGAGGCGCCGCAGCGCGTCGAGCTCCTCGGGGCCCGTGCGGGCCGGCAGCGACTCGATGTCGACGGGGAACGGTTCGGAGATCTCCTCGGTGCCGGTGGTGAGCACCCTGAGGACGGTCGGGGACTCGCGGATCCAGCGGTGCGAGCGTTCCAGCACGGCGATGTCGTCGGCTCGCTCGGGGTCGCGGGAGGCGCCGTGCACGATGCGCGGTGCGCCGTGCTCGTCGACGAGCAGCACGGCGCACCAGGAGCCGTAGTGGGGTGCCACGAGGGCCGGCAGCGCGGCCGCTCCCGACTCCTCGTCGAACAGGTCGACGAGGGCCTGGGTGATCGAGGCGAGCCGCCGCAGGCTCTCGGTCTGCCGGTTGGCGGCGTCGAGCTCCAGCGCCTGCCGGCGGTCGTGGTGCACCCGCTCCGTGACGTCCGTCTGGATCCCCACGTGGTGGGTGACGTTGCCCTCGTCGTCGTGGATGGGGGAGACGACGACCTGGTTCCAGAACGGGGTCCCGTCCTTGCGGTAGTTGAGCAGCGTCTCGCCGACGGCCTGCCCGGCGTCCAGCGCGGCGCGGATGCGGGCCACGGTCTGGCGGTCCGTCCCCTCGCCCTGCAGGAAGCGGCAGTTCGTGCCCAGGACGTCGTCCGTCGTGTAGCCGGTCACCTCGCAGAAGGCCGGGTTGACCCAGATGAGCGGGTCGTCCGGCAGCGACGGGTCCGAGATGGTGAAGCTGAGGTGGCTCGCCACGGCCGCGCGTCGCTGCAGCCCGTCGAACTCGGAGGGCGGGTGCGACTCCTGCAGGCCCGTCCCGGGCAGCATCACCACGAGGGCACGGTTCGCCAGGGTCCCGGGGGCCCCGGCGAGCGGGACGCCGACGGCCCAGAGGTCGTCGGGAGCGTTCTGCCGCGCGGAGAGCACCGCCACGCCGGAGCTGCCGTCCACAGCGGCCGCCAGGGCCCGCTCGGCGGAGATGTCGGCGTCCCGGACGGACAGGCCCGCCGCCGCGCACCAGGCACCGAGCGAGGTCGGCAGCTCGAGGCCGCCGACCATGCGCGCGCCGACCGGGTTCGTGTCGACCACCTCGTGCGTGCGGGTGTCGACGAGGAGCACGGCACCACCCGTGACCACCTTCGCGGGGTCGTGGACCTCCGGCAGGAGATCGCGCGCCAGCGTGGTGATGTCGGTCGGCGCCGACTGTTGCTGCGTCATTCGTGGAACCTTCCCCCCGTCCCTCCGACCCGCCGTCGGGAGGACCGGAGATCCCTATGATGCGGCGAACCGGAACGGCCTGTCCACATGATGGCGGTGCCCGCGGCCGCGTGCGACGCGGGTCACGACGGGCCGGACCGGTCCCGTCAGTGCGCCGCGGGGGTCTCCCGGCGGACGTCGTCGGCCTTGCGCAGGCGCGTGGCCAGCAGCACCGCACCGATCATGACGCCGGCCGCCACGCCGAAGGCGAGCCGCGCGCCGCCCGCCGTCGCCGCGGCCTCGGTGGCGCCGTCGTCGAGCAGGGCGACGGACCGCAGCGTGAGCAGGGCGACGAACAGCGCCGTCCCGGCCGCGCCCGCGAGCTGCTGCAGCGTGGTGATCGTGGCGGACCCGTGGGAGTACAGCCGGGGTGCCAGCCCGCCGAGGGCCGACGTGAGGGTCGGGGTGAACACGCAGGCCAGCCCGAGGCTGAGGACGACGTGCCCGACCATCACCCACCAGACGGGTGAGGACGGCGACAGCGTGGCGAACAGGACCATCGCCACCGCGACGGCCGACACGCCCGGCAGGACGAGCGGGCGCGGGCCGACCCGGTCGTACAGGCGGCCGACGACCGGGCCGAGCAGGCCCATCATGAGACCACCGGGCAGCATGACGAGCCCGCTGGCGAGCGGGGCGAGGCCGATCGCCTCCTGCAGCACCAGCGGCAGGCCGATGATCATGCCGAACATCGCGATCATCGCGACGACGAGCACGCTCAGACCGGCGGGGAAGCCCGGCGCCCGGAAGACCCGCAGGTCCAGCAGGGCGTCGTCGGTGCGCTGCAGGCGGAGCTGGCGCCGCACGAACAGCGCGAGGAACACGACCCCGCCCACGATCGGGAGCACGGGGGAGACCGGCGGCGTGTGCCGGGCCGCCTCACCGAGGGAGGACAGCCCGTAGACCAGCCCGCCGAACGCGAAGGCCGACAGCACCACCGACAGCGCGTCCAGGTGCTTGCGTGCCCGCTCGGCGACGTCGCGGACCAGGAACAGGCCGAGGGTGAGGCCCACCAGCGCGATCGGCAGCACGACCCAGAAGACCTCGCGCCAGCCCAGGGCGTTGACCACGGCGCCGGACATCGTCGGGCCGAGGGCCGGGGCGACCGCGATGACCAGGGACACGTTGCCCATCACCCGTCCGCGGTGGTGGGGCGGCACGATCGTCATCACCGTGGTCATGAGCAGGGGCAGCATGACCGCCGTGCCGGACGCCTGGACGACGCGGGCGGCGACCAGCAGCCCGAACACGGGGGCGAGCCCGGCGAGCAGGGTGCCGAGGCTGAACAGGGACATCCCCAGGATGAACGCCGTCCGCGTCCCGACACGCTGCAGCAGCCACCCCGTGGTGGGGATGACGACGGCCATCGTCAGCAGGAACGCGGTGGTCAGCCACTGCCCGGCCGACGGCTCGATCCCGAACTCGCTCATGACCGACGGCAGCGCCACACCCATGGTCGTCTCGTTGAGGATGACGATGAACGCCGACACCATGAGCAGCGCGATGACACCCAGGTGCTCGCGCGACAGCTTGTCGGTGTCGCGGGCGGGCACCTCCGCGGCGGGGGTCGCTCCGCCGGGCGGGGTCTCGGTGCTGCGTACGGTCATGAAACCTCCCGGTGGTTCGCTCGGACGTCGTCGACCGCGGGCGGCGCTGCGCACGGACGGACCCGTCGGATCAAGGCGTTCTCAGCCTGCGGTATTCCCTGTCACGGTGGCGACCTGATTTCGTCGCCGGACTCATCTGTCGACGCGGGCCGGGTCCCCGGACACCGTCACCGGAGCGGGGTGCCGCGCCCCGGCGAACCCGAGCAGCGCCGCGACGCCGACGTAGGCGAGCGCGAGCACGAGGAACAGACCCCGCGACCACCCCTCGTCGGGCACCGTCCAGGCGGCGAGCACCGCCGCACCGACGAACGCCGCGTTGTACAGCACGTCGAAGAAGGCGAAGGCGCGGCCGCGGAAGTCGTCGTGGGTGTCGCGCTGGACGATGGTGTCCACGGCGATCTTGGCGCTCTGGGCGGCGAGGCCGAGCAGACCGGCACCGACCAGCACGATCGTGCGGGACGGCGTGGTGGACAGCAGGAGCTGGGAGGCCGCGGCCAGCAGCAGCATCCACACGATCCAGCCCTGGGCCCCGGTGAGCCGGGACAGCACCGGGGTGATGACGACGGCGCACGCGCCGCCGACCGCGGTCGCCGCCAGGACGAGGGCGAAGTTCGCCAGCCCCGCGGCGGTCTGGCCGGGATCGGCCAGCAGGTTGCGGGAGATGAGGATGGCGGCGATGAAGACCACGCCGTAGAGGAACCGGTGGGCGGCCATCACCAGCAGCGCCTGGCCCGGTGTCCGCCGGGCGGCCAGGTAGCGGGCGCCGTCGACCAACCCGTGAGCGACGTCCGAGATCTCGGCCGCGAGGTGGCCGCGGGCGGGATGCTCCGGACCCAGCTGGTCGCGGCCGAGCCGCAGGGCGAGCAGCGCGGCGACACCGAAGACGACGGCGGCGCACACGAGCGCGGCCGCGTCGTGGGCCGGTCCGTCCGGGATGCCGAGCCCGATGGCCAGGGCGACCCCGCCCCCGAGGAAGACGGCGCCGGCGCCGAGGGTGGGCGTCAGCGAGTTGGCCGTGAGCAGGTACGGGCCCGCGACCACGTTGGGGAGCCCTGCGCTGAGCGCGGCGAGGAGGAAGCGGTTGACGCTCAGCGCCAGCAGCCCGAGCAGGATCACCCAGACGTCGCCGCTGCCCTCGAGGCCGACGGTGAGCATGATCGCGGCCATGGCCGCCGTGATGAGGACGCGCAGGGCGTTGCCGTGGGCGAGCACCTGGCGCCGCCGCCACCGGTCGAGGAACACGCCCGCGAAGGGGCCGACGATCGTGAAGGGCGCGAGCATGACGGCGAAGGCGCTCGCGACGCCGGTCGCCGTCCCCGCGCGTTCGGGGGAGAAGAAGAGGAGGGCGGCCAGGCCGACCTGGAACATGCCGTCGCCGGCCTGGGAGACGAGCCGCACGGCGAACAGCCGGCGGAACCCCTCCAGGCGCAGGAGAGCGCGCAGGTCGTGCCAGGTCTCGACCAGAGCTCCCACGGCTCCACCTTCCCATGGTGCGGCGCGGCCCGGAGGGGCTCACCCGCGTGGCGCGGCGCCGCCCTGTCCCGCGAGTCAGGACGTCCCGCCGCGAGTCAGGACGTCCCGCCGCGAGTCAGGACGTCCCGCCGCGAGTCAGGACGCGCGTGCGCGACTCAGGACGCCCGGGCTCGGTGTGCCGAGTGTCTCGTCCCGCTGCAGATCGACGGGCGACGTGCAGCGGGACGAGACGTTCGGGAACCGGCGGAAGCGGAGGCCTACTCGGGCCGTCCGAACGCTCCGGGTCAGCGCTCGACGTCGCCGGCGATGAAGGCCTCGAGCTGGGCGCGGCCCTGGGTGTCCTCCATCTGGACCGGCGGGGACTTCATGAAGTACGTCGACGCCGACAGGATCGGGCCGCCGATGCCGCGGTCCTTGGCGATCTTCGCCGCGCGGATCGCGTCGATGATGATGCCGGCCGAGTTAGGGGAGTCCCACACCTCGAGCTTGTACTCCAGGTTCAGGGGCGCCTCGCCGAACGCGCGACCCTCGAGGCGCACGTAGGCCCACTTGCGGTCGTCGAGCCAGGCGACGTAGTCCGAGGGGCCGATGTGGACGTTGCGGTCCTCCTTCTTGCCGGCGAGCGCGCCGGTCAGGTTGGAGGTGACGGCCTGGGTCTTGGAGACCTTCTTCGACTCGAGGCGGTCGCGCTGCAGCATGTTCTTGAAGTCCATGTTGCCGCCGACGTTGAGCTGGTACGTGCGGTCCAGCACGACGCCGCGCTGCTCGAACAGCTTGGCGAGCACGCGGTGCGTGATCGTTGCGCCCACCTGCGACTTGATGTCGTCGCCGACGATCGGCACGCCGGCGTCCTCGAACTTCTTCGCCCACTCGGGGTCGGAGGCGATGAAGACCGGCAGGGCGTTGACGAAGGCCACGCCCGCGTCGATGGCGCACTGCGCGTAGAACTTGTCGGCGTCCTCCGACCCCACGGGGAGGTAGGAGACGAGGACGTCGACGTTCGCGTCCTTGAGCGCCTGGGTGACGTCGACCGGCTCGTCGGCCGCCTCGTCGATGGTCGCGGCGTAGTAGTCGCCGAGCCCATCGAGGGTGGGGCCACGCTGGACCATGACACCCGTGGGCGGCACGTCGGCGATCTTGATGGTGTTGTTCTCGGAGGCGTTGATCGCCTCCGCCAGGTCGAAGCCGACCTTCTTCGCGTCGACGTCGAACGCCGCCACGAACTCGAGGTCGCTCACGTGGTACTCACCGAACTGCACGTGCATGAGACCCGGGACGGTGTCGGACGGGTCGGCGTCGCGGTAGTAGTGCACACCCTGGACCAGGGACGATGCACAGTTTCCGACGCCGACGATGGCAACGCGGACGGAGGTCATCCTCGCTCCTTGTTTCTCGGGGCCGGGGCGGGATGCGCCCCGGCGTCGTGGTCGCGGTCACGGCCGCTGACGCGGTCGCGCTCGGTCGTGATGAGCCCGTCGAGCCAGCGCACCTCGCGCTCGACCTGCTCCAGTCCGTGCCGCTGCAGCTCCAGAGTGTATTCGTCGAGCCGCTCGCGGGTCCGGGCTGCGGACTCCCGGACCGCCTCCAGGCGCTCGGTCAGCCGGGTGCGCCGGCCTTCGAGGATGCGGAGGCGGGTCTCGGCGTCCGTCTGCGCGAACAGCGCGAACCGGACGTCGAAGCTCTCGTCCTCCCAGGCCGCGGGGCCGGCGGAGGCGAGAGTGGTCTGCAGGTGTTCCTTGCCCTCCGGGGTGAGCCGGTAGACGATCCGTCCACGACGTCCCGTGAGGGGCTTCGTGCCCGACGCCGTCCGCCCGGACGCCCCGGAGGCTCCGGAGCGTGCCGGCGTGGCAGGGTCGGGGTCGACCGTCTCGATCAGGCCTCGTCCGACCAAGGACTTCAGGGCCGGGTAGAGGGTGCCGTAGGAGAAGGCGCGGAACGAACCCAGGAGCAGGTTGAGCCGCTTGCGCAGCTCGTAGCCGTGCAACGGGGCAGAGCTGAGCAGACCCAGGACGGCCGTCTCGAGAACGTTCGAGCGACTGCGCACCCGTGTTCTCCCTCCCGTGCCGACGGCACCTCTCATGGCGTTGTATCGAGTCGATACATCACGAGGATAGGACGAGCGCGACGGTGCGGCAATCGGCCGCTCCGGCGCGGCGAATGTGAAGGGCTCGTGGAGCCGCGGCCAGAGGTCTGGGGACGACCGGCGCACAAACGGTTGCGTCGCGCGTCCATCTCGACACCCCGCCGCGCGCATCCCCTAGTGTTCGGTGGGGTTCCTCGTGTCCGCAGGGGGCGGAACAGGGTCGAGGACATCGCACTTCGAAAGGGTGGACGTGGGTCGCTTCTGGAACTATCCGCGCCGGGGCCTGGGCCCTGTGCAGCGGTGGCTGCCGTCGTGGCGCATCGTCGTCGGCTGCGTGCTCGGGTTCGTCGCGCTCGGCGCCGGCGTCTTCTTCGCCGCGTGGACGTCGACCGCCATCCCGAAGAACCTCGACGACGTCGACCACCAGGCGACGACGGTCTACTACGCCAACGGCAAGGAGATCGGCACGTTCTCCAGCGTCAAGCGCGAGATCGTCGCCTACGAGGACCTGCCCAAGCACGTCGGCGACGCGGTCGTGGCCAGCGAGAACGAGTCCTTCTGGGAGGACGCTGGTGTCGACTTCTTCGGTATGGCGCGTGCCGCGTTCACCAACCTCACGACCGGCTCCCGGCAGGGCGGTTCCACGCTGACGCAGCAGTACGTCGAGCGCTACTACCTGGGCCAGACGAGCGACATCGCCGGCAAGGCGCGCGAGGCGATCATCGCCATGAAGATCGCCCAGAACCAGCCGAAGGAGCTGGTGCTGGACCGCTACCTCAACACGATCTACTTCGGCCGCGGGGCCTACGGCGTCCAGGCGGCCGCCCAGGCGTACTTCGACAAGGACGCCAAGGACCTGACCTACTCCGAGTCCGCCATGCTGTCCGGGATCATCCCGGCGCCCGTGCGCTACGACCCGTCGGAGAACCCGGACATCGCCAAGGCCCGCTGGGAGCGCAGCCTGAACCGGATGGCCGAGCAGGGCTACATCACCCAGGCCGAGGCCGACTCGGCCCAGTTCCCGGAGTTCGTCGAGAAGGACACCAGCAGCAACAGCCTCGGCGGCCAAAAGGGCTACATCATGAACGCCGTCAAGAAGGAGCTGCTCGCCACCGGGGAGTTCACCGAGGAGGACCTCGAGTCCCGGGGCCTGCAGATCCACACGACGATCAAGCCGAAGCTGCAGCGCACCGCAGCGAAGATCGTCAAGGACCTGCCCGAGGACGCGAACAAGAACATCCGTGCGTCCCTGGTGTCGATCGATCCCGAGACCGGGGCGATCGTGACGCTGTACGGCGGCGCCGACTACCTCAAGCAGTCGCTCAACACCGCCACCCAGGACAGGGTGCAGGCGGGTTCGACCTTCAAGCCGTTCACGCTGATCGGCGCGCTCGAGGACGGGGTCCAGCTCACCGACCGCTTCGACGGCAACACCCCGAAGACCTTCGAAGGCGTGGGCGAGAACGAAGAGGGCTACACGGTCAACAACTTCGGCGAGGAGTCGTACGGCGAGGTCGACCTCGTCGAGGCCACCACGCACTCGATCAACACCGCCTACGTCGAGCTGAACGTCGAGAACGGGCCGAAGCGCACCGTCGACGTCGCGCACCGCCTCGGCATCCGGGAGGACGAGGACGACCCGATCGCGCCCTATGCGTCCAACGTGCTCGGCACCCACTCGGTCTACCCGATCGACATGGCCGAGGCCTACGCCACGATCGCCGGGGGCGGCTACCACGTGGAGCCGTACATCGTGGACCGGGTGGAGCACATGGACGGCACCCAGCGCTACGCGAGGGAGACGACCGCCGAGAAGCGCTTCGAACCCGACGTGATCAACGCCGCGACCTACGCGATGACCCAGGTCGTGGAGAAGGGCTCGGGGCGCGCCGCGCTCGAGCTCACCGGGCCGGACGGGCAGCGCCGGCCGGTGGCCGGCAAGACCGGTACGGCCAACAACAACGAGACCGCCTGGTTCACCGGCTTCACCCCGCAGCTCGCGACCGTCGTCAACCTGCGGCAGTACAAGACGGTCGATGTCGAGCAGGGCATCATGAAGGACAAGGCGCCGATCGAGGCCTTCGGCCCCTACAGCGAGATCACCGGTTCGACCTGGCCGGCCGCCGCGTGGACCGAGTTCATGCAGGTCGCGCTCGAGGGCAAGGAGATCGCGGAGTTCCCCGAGTACACCCCGCCGACGCCGTCGTTCGAGCCGTCCCCGACGCCGAGCGAGACCGCCGAGTGGGTCGAGCTGCCGGACAACCTCGTCGGCATGAACATCAACGAGGCCACGAGGCTGCTGGAGAGCCTGGGCCTGTCGGTGGCGACGCAGGCGACCGACGACGAGGCCCGCAAGGGCACCGTCGTGAACGTCTACGACACGGGCGGCTCCGTCCAGACGGGGTCGACGGTCACGCTCTGGGTCTCGACCGGCAAGGTCGAGGAGCAGCAGAAGGTCGCTGTGCCCAACGTCGTCGGGCAGTCCGCCGGCTCGGCCGAGAGTCAGCTCAACCGGGTCGGTCTCTCGACGGCCGTGGTCGAGGAGCCCAGCAACCAGGTCCAGCGCGGCCAGGTGATCCGCACCGAGCCCGGCGCCGGGAGCGAGGTCGAGTCCGGGTCCACCGTCACGATGGTGGTCTCGTCCGGGCCCCAGCAGACCCAGGAACCGACGCAGGAGCCGACCTCGGAGCCGTCGCAGTCACCGTCCCCGACGGACCAGCCGGGCAACGGCAACGGGAACGGCAACGGGTGACCGAGGCCACCCGACGATGAACTTCGTCCGGGGTGCCTGTAGCGGGTATCCTGGTCGACTGGCCGTACCACGCCGCCCCCGCTCGGGGAACGGCAGGGCACGGCCGACGCACGCACTAACCCTCCTGCCACGGAACGACCGTGGCCGCTGAGACCAGAGGAGGTGGGTTGAACTCATGCGTCAGTACGAACTGATGGTGATCCTGGACCCGGAGGTCGAGGAGCGCACCGTGGCCCCGACGCTGGAGAAGCTGCTCAAGGTCGTCACGACCGACGGCGGCAGCGTCGACAACGTGGACATCTGGGGTCGTCGCCGCATGGCGTACGACATCAACAAGCGCTCCGAGGGCATCTACGCCGTCGTGAATTACACCGCGACGCCGGACACCGCGAAGGAGCTGGACCGTCAGCTGGGCCTCAACGAGGGCGTGCTGCGGATCAAGACGCTCCGCGCCGCTGCTCACTGAGACCCGCTGAACCGAGTCACCCCGCATCCTCGCTGGGCACCTGTCGGTGCCCCGTGATGGGATGCCACTGGACCATCGAGGACAGCCGAATCTCGCGGACGAACGAAGGAGCTTGGCATGGCTGGTGAGACCGTCATCACGGTCGTCGGAAACCTGACCGCGGACCCGGAGCTGCGCTTCACCCCGTCGGGTGCAGCCGTCGCCAACTTCACGATCGCGTCGACGCCCCGCACGTTCGACCGTCAGTCGAACGAGTGGAAGGACGGGGAGGCGCTGTTCCTGCGCTGCTCCATCTGGCGCGAGGCGGCGGAGAACGTCGCCGAGTCGCTGACGAAGGGCATGCGCGTCATCGCGCAGGGCCGCCTTCAGCAGCGTTCGTTCGAGACCCGCGAGGGCGAGAAGCGCACCGTCGTGGAGCTGCAGGTCGACGAGATCGGCCCGTCGCTGAGGTGGGCGTCCGCCAAGGTCGCCCGCGCTCAGCGCAGCGGTGGCGGTGGCGGCGGATTCGGTGGCGGCTACGGCGGCAACGCCGGTGGCCAGCCCGGTGGCGGCGGTGGATTCGGTTCCTCCGGCGGCGGACAGCAGAGCGACCCCTGGGCCACGGCTGGCCCGGCGTCCTCGGGCGGCGGGTTCTCGGACGAGCCCCCGTTCTGATCGTCGCCCACATCCAGAATCACCCGTGACCTCCCGGCGTCGCGCCGGAGAGGTCCACACCTGAGAAGGAGCACACACCATGGCCAAGCCTGTGGTGCGGAAGCCCAAGAAGAAGGCCAACCCGCTCAAGGCCGCGAAGGTCGAGACGGTCGACTACAAGGACACCGCCCTGCTGCGGAAGTTCATCTCCGACCGCGGCAAGATCCGTGCGCGTCGCGTCACCGGCGTGAGCGTGCAGGAGCAGCGCCAGATCGCCAAGGCCGTCAAGAACGCGCGCGAGATGGCCCTGCTGCCGTACTCGTCGTCGGCCCGCTGAGGAAAGGATCCAGATCATGGCAAAGCTGATCCTGACCCACGAGGTGACCGGTCTCGGTGAGCCCGGCGACGTCGTCGAGGTGAAGGACGGGTACGCCCGTAACTTCCTCATCCCGCGTTCGCTGGCCACGCCGTGGACCAAGGGCGCCGAGTCGCAGATCTCCGCGATCCGCAAGGCCCGCAAGGCCCGCGAGATCGCCACGCGCGAGGACGCCCAGGCCGCGGCCGAGTCGATCCAGTCGCGGACCTACACCGTCGAGGCGCACGCCGGCGAGTCCGGCCGCCTGTTCGGTGCGGTCACGACCGCGGACATCGCCAAGGCCGTGCAGTCGGCCGGCGGCCCGTCCGTCGACAAGCGCAAGATCGAGATCGGCCAGCCGATCAAGTCGCTCGGTGAGCACACCGTGTCGATCCGCCTGCACCCCGAGGTGTCGGCGAAGATCGAGCTGGAGGTCGTCGCCGGCTGACGCCGGTCCGATCGTCCGAAGGCCCCGGTTCCCGTCATGGGGAGCCGGGGCCTTCGTCGTGCCCCGTGAGCGTCGGTGCTCGTGCCGCCCCGCCGATGGACCGGTCCGCGCCCGCCACCGAGACGAGCACGCGCTCGGCAGTTCGTGCCTCGCTCGGCAGTTCAAGCTGCCGAACGAGGCACGAACTGCCGAGTGAATCCCCAGGCTGTGGATGACCAGCGGTGACCCCTCGGTCGGGCCGCGATGCTGAAGTCCGTGCCCTCCGAGATCGTGATCGCCCGCGAGTCCTTGCCGTCGGACCTCCGGCAGGCGTGCCGCGCCGGCGAGATCGAGCGCATCCGACGAGGTGCCTACCGGTCCGTGCCGGACGCTCCGGACGGAGGGCGTCGGAGTGCGGCGCGTGACCTGCAGATCGACCGGGCACGGGCGTTGGACCGACAGCTGCGAGCCGGCCACTGGTTCAGCCACGCGACAGCGGCGATGCTCCACGGACTCCCGCTGTGGCGGCTGCCGAGCGGCATCCACGTGCTGCAGGCCTACCGCGCGTCGTCGCGCGCCGCTCAGGACGTGCACCGGCACGTGACGCCGGTGCCGCCGGGGGAGCGCACCGAGGCTCTGGGGCTGCCGTCGACCACCCTGGAACGCACCGTGGCGGACTGCGCCACGACGATGCCTCCGCTGGAGGGACTCGTGATCGCCGACTCCGCTCTGGTCCGTGGGCTCGACTGGTCGGCCACGCGGGCACTGATCGGTGCGCGGACCCGTGGCCGCCGGCGTGGGCTGCTCGTGCTCGAGCTCGCTGACCGGGGTGCCGAGAGTCCCTGGGAGTCGTGGCTGCGCTACGTGGCCCACTGGGCCGGTCTGCCGCGGCCGCGGACCCAGGTACCCGTCGCCACGCGGCTCGGACGTTTCCGCGTCGACATCGGTTGGCCCGAGCACGCGGTTCTCGCGGAGTTCGACGGGCTGGTGAAGTACCGGACCGGTGCGTTGGGCGCTGACCACGATCCCGACCGGGCACGTATCGAGGAGAAGCGCCGCGCCGACGCGATCACGGAGGCGACCGGCATCCAGCTGCTGCGTGTCACGTCGAAGGACGCCCACGACCCGCAGGCGGTGGCGGACCGGCTGCTCGCCCGTTTCCCGGCTGCCGTGCGCGGGACGGCGCGCCGGAACCCGCTGCTGTCCCGGCCGCGCTGACCGGGGGCCGCCGTCGCGGGTACCAGCGGGAGGCTCGCACCGACGAGTCGCGATCGGCAGTTCGTGCCTCATTCGGCAGTTCAAGATGCCGATCCAGGCACGAACTGCCGAGCGGGCGCAGCTGAACACGGCATCGGGGTCAGACGCCGGTGGTCATCCAGCGCTCGCCGCGGGCGCGCAGACCAGTCGTCAGGGCGCGGGCCAGCATGAAGACCCCGGCGAACGCCGCCCACAGCCAGGCCAGCCCCACCGCACCCTCCGGAGCCCAGGAGCGCACCGCCAGGGCGACCGGCGCGTAGACCACGAGGGTGAGCATGCCCGCCCAGGCGAGGAACCGGCCGTCCCCGGCGCCGATGAGGACGCCGTCGAGCACGAACACCCACCCGGCCATCGGCATGAACACCCCGCAGACGACGAGCCCGGCGGTGATGGCCACACGCACGTCGGGGTCGGGGGAGAACAGCGGGGCGATCCACCAGGACGCCGCCGCGAGGACGACGCCGATGAGCGCCCCGGCGCCGACGCCCCACTGCAGGCACCGCCGCAGCACGGCGCGCACCCGGGCGGTGTCGCCGGACCCGAGGCCGAAGCCGACCAGCGCCTGCGCCGCGATCGCGAGGGCGTCCAGCGCGAAGGCCGCGAGTCCCCACAGGCTGTTGACGACCTGGTGCCCGCCGAGCGCGACGGCGCCGAGCCCGGTGGCGACCCACACGGTCAGCAGGATCGCCAGGCGCAGCGAGATCGTGCGCACCAGCAGGGGAGCGCCGGCGACCGCGTTGGCCCAGATGCCCGCGTGGTGGGGGCGCATCGAGGCACCCCGGCGTCGGGCCCCGGTGACCACGACGACGGCGAGCACGGCTCCCATCAGGAGCTGCGCCGTCGTCGTCGCGAGGGCCGAGCCGGCGATCCCCATCCCGACGCCGTAGACGAGCGTCACCGAGCCGACGGCGTTGAACACCGCCCCGCCGGACGCCACCCACAGGGGGGTACGGGTGTCCTGGAGTCCGCGGAGCACACCGGTCGTGGCGAGCACGAGGAGCATGCCGGGCAGCCCGGGGGAGGACCACCGCAGGTAGGTGACCGCGTGGTCGGCGACCTCGCCGGTGGCACCCATGGCGGAGACCGCCCCGGGCGCCGCCGTCCACAGGAGTGTCCCCAGGACGAGGCCCAGCCCGAGGGCGAGCCACATACCGTCGACGCCGGACTGGAGGGCCTCGCGGTCGTGCCCGGCGCCCAGCCGTCGCGCCACGGCGGCGGTGGTGGCGTAGGCGAGGAAGATGCACAGCCCCACGAGGGTCAGCAGGATCGTCGAGGCGAGCGAGAGCCCGGCGAGCTGGGCCGTCCCCAGGTGGCCGACGACGGAGCTGTCGACGAGCACGAACAACGGTTCCGCGACGAGGGCGCCGAGGGCCGGCCAGGCGAGCGCGAGGATCTCGCGGTCGATGCGGCGGAAGTCACCCACCGAGTTTTCCTCCACAGCATGAGTACGACGTCGTGGCTGTTCACACCCCGTTTCGGGGCTTGTACACAGCAGATTTCCCCAGTTGTGCACAGGGTTGTCCACCGGCTGTGCACAGGATGTGGGCAGTCTTCCACACCGGGGTCCACACGTTCGTCCACAGGGTCCGTTGCGTCGGTCCCTGGGCGCGCCTAGCGTCATCCACACTGTCAGAGGCGCACGCTAGAACAAGACCTTGACGACCGGTGAACGAGCCCACGTGGGGCATTGATTCCGGTGAGAACCGGACTGGGGGACGCATGTCGATCGAGGAGCTCGAAGCAGGCTACGGATCACGGCCGGCCTTCGACCGCACCCCTCCCCAGGACCTCGACGCCGAGATGAGCGTGCTGGGCGGCATGCTGCTGTCCAAGGACGCGATCGCCGACGTCGTCGAGCAGATCCGCGGCAACGACTTCTACCGGCCGGCGCACGAGGCGATCTACGAGGCGATCATCGACCTCTACGGCCGCGGCGAGCCGGCCGACGCCATCACGGTCGTGGCCGAGCTGACCAAGCGCGGCGAGATCGGCCGCATGGGCGGCGCCTCCTACATCCACGACCTCATGGCCGGGGTGCCGACCGCCGCGAACGCCGGCTACTACGCGCGCATCGTGCGCGAGCGGGCGGTGCTGCGCCGTCTCGTCGAGGCCGGCACCAAGATCGTCCAGCTCGGGTACGCGACCGACGGCGGGGACGTCGAGACCGTCGTCAACAACGCCCAGGCGGAGATCTACGCCGTCACCGAGCGCAGGACCACCGAGGACTACGCGCCGCTGGCGGACATCATCGGCGGCACGATGGACGAGATCGAGGCCGCCGGGAACCGTGGCGAGGGCATGGTCGGCGTGCCCACCGGGTTCGCGGACCTCGACCGGCTGACGAACGGTCTGCACCCCGGGCAGATGATCGTCGTGGCCGCGCGACCCGCCATGGGTAAGGCGCTCGCGCTCGACACCCCGCTGCCGACGCCGAACGGCTGGACCACGATGGGCGAGGTCGCCGTCGGCGACGAGCTGCTCGCTCCCGACGGCACGCCCACGCGCGTCGTGGAGGCCACCGAGGTCCTGACCGACCGGGCCTGCTACGAGGTGGAGTTCGACGACGGCACGACGATCGTCGCGGACGCCCAGCACGAGTGGGCCACCAGCCTGACCGGCGATCCCGTCGATACATCGGTGCGGACGACCGAGGCGATCGTGGCGTCGATGGATCGCGGCGCGGCGCACTCGGTGTCGCGCCCGGGCGCGGCCTGGAAGATCGTGGCCGTGCGCCCGGCAGTGTCGGTGCCGGTGCGTTGCGTCCAGATCGATCATGCGGATCACCTCTACCTGGCGAGCCGGGCCATGATCCCGACCCACAACTCGACCCTGGCGCTGGACCTGGCCCGCGCTGCGTCGATCAAGGCCCAGAAGACCTCCGTGGTGTTCTCGCTCGAGATGAGCCGCAACGAGATCACGATGCGTCTGCTGTCCGCCGAGGCGCGCGTGCACCTGCAGAAGCTGCGCAACGGCTCCATGGGCGACGACGACTGGCAGAAGCTGGCCAAGATCATGGGCAAGGTCTCCGAGGCGCCGCTGTTCATCGACGACTCGCCGAACATGTCGCTGACCGAGATCCGCGCCAAGTGCCGCCGGCTCAAGCAGAAGCACGACCTCGAGCTCGTCATCGTCGACTACCTGCAGCTCATGACGTCCGGCAAGAAGGTCGAGTCCCGGCAGCAGGAGGTCTCCGAGTTCTCGCGTGCGCTGAAGCTGCTCGCGAAGGAGATCGAGGTCCCGGTCATCGCTTTGTCGCAGCTGAACCGTGGTCCCGAGACCCGCAGCGACAAGAAGCCGCAGATGTCGGACCTGCGTGAGTCGGGCTGCCTGACCGAGGACACGAAGATCCTCCGCGCCGACACGGGCGCCGAAACGACGATGGGTGAGCTCCACGCGGAGGGCGCTACCGACGTGCCGGTGTGGGCCCTCAACGACCGCTTGCAGTACGTGCGCCGCCACCTCACCCACGTGTTCTCCACCGGGGTGAAGCCGGTGTACCGGCTGCGGTTGGCGTCCGGCAAGGAGATCGAGGCGACGGCGAACCACCCGTTCCTCACCTACGAGGGCTGGACCCCCCTCGGCGAGCTCGAGGTCGGGTCCAGGCTCGGTGTGCCGCGGCACGTCCCGGGGCCGGAGCAGAACACTGCGTGGGACGACCGCAAGGTCGTCATGCTGGCGCACCTGCTCGGTGGCGGTGAATCGTCGGCGCAGGTTGCCTCTCTCGCGGACGGCGACTGGGCTGCTCCCGAGCTCGGCGTCCCGGCAGCGGTCTTCCACCTGCCGAAGGACCAGATCGCGCTCTTCCTCAAGACGCTGTTCACCGATCGCGGTGCAGTGCTGGGCTCGGACGACGATGGACGCGTGACGCTGCCTGGATCGCGGCGGGTCCTCGAGGGAGTCGCCCGGCTCCTGTTGCGATTCGGCATCGCCACCCGGGTCACAACGGCACCCTCGAACCCGCGTCTCACCGTCGACGGGGTCGACGATCTGCGACGGTTCCTGCAGGAGATCGGGATCGACGGTTCGGAGACCGCTGCGGCGGCTCGGCTGCTGGAGCAGGTTCGTGCGCAGTCGTCCGGCGCGCGAGGGGGGACCCGCCACATCTGGGACGAGGTGCGCGACGTCCTCAGTGCCCAGGTGGTTGTTGCAGGAACGGTCACCGTTCAGGACGGCGGGCGCCAGCGGCTGGGCGTCGTCGCTGAGGTGCTCGACGAGGCTGATCTCGAGATCGAGGCCGTCAACGACCTGCTGTGGGAGGAGGTCGTGTCGATCGAGCCGGTGGGGGAGAAACAGGTCTTCGACGCGACGGTGCTCGGCACCCACAACTTCATCGCCAACGGCATCGCTGTCCACAACAGCATCGAGCAGGACGCCGACATGGTCATCCTGCTGCACCGCGAGGACGCCTACGAGAAGGAGTCCCCGCGCGCGGGTGAGGCCGACCTGATCGTCGCCAAGCACCGTAACGGTCCGACCGACACCATCACGGTGGCGTTCCAGGGCCACTACTCGCGCTTCGTCGACATGCAGGTCTAGCGAGCTTTTTGTCGACGTGCAGCCTAGATTGCAGCGAGCATCCTGCCGCACTTCACCGGTGACCAGCTCGCAGCGACCGAGCGATGGGCACACCGGCACAGCACGGCCGTCCTCGGGCTCCCGGAAACCGCCGGCCTTCACGGCGTCGAGCAGTACCTGCCCGGCGAGCGGATCCCGGACGTGGGACGGGCTCGTCGCGCAGCAGGCCGACGGCGATCCTGGAGCCCCCTGACGCCAAGAACGAGCGGGCTGACGGGCTCCAGCCACTCCGCGATGACGGGGTACGCTAACTTCCCGCCATGACGTGGTTCTTTGACATTCCGCGATGTAGGCGTACCTTGACAGACATGGACGGGACGAGCGCTGCGGGCATCGGCGCCCAGCTGCGCGCCGCCCGTCGTGCGGCGGGTTGGACACAGCAGGAGCTGGCCCGACGGTCAGGAGTCTCCCGACCGACCGTCGGGCTCATCGAGCGGGGGCACCCGAACGGCGAGCTGGGCAAGGTCCTGGCGATGGTCAAGACGCTCGGGCTGCAGCTTCGCCTCGAGCAGGGCCCCGCCCAGACCTTCTCCCTGGACGCCCTCGAGGCGGAGACCGAGCCGCTGTGACCCGAGAGCTGGCGGTGCTGCTCTACGGTCGGCAGGTCGCCACCGTGACGCAGGACGCCCACGGGCGCCATCACCTGACCTACGAGCCTGGCTACAGCGGCCCCGACGCGACTCCGGTGTCGACGTCGATGCCGACGGTGCTGGAGGTGCACGTCGGCAAGCCCGTGGACGCCTACATGGCAGGTCTCCTGCCCGACGGCCTGGACGTCCGTGAACGCTGGGCGGACCGGTGGGGCGTGTCGGCGACCAACTCCTTCGCCCTGTTGGAGCACATGGGCCTGGACTGCGCCGGCGCGGTGCAGTTCGTCCCTCCGGACGGCGTCGAGCAGGCGCTGACGCGCCCGAAGCGGCTGACGGCAGTGTCGCAGGAGGACATCGCCTCCCGGCTGGCCGCGCTGCGCACGGACGACACGTCCTGGGTGGTGTCCGGCGAACGGTGGTCCCTGGCCGGAGCCCAGGGCAAGTTCACGCTCACCCGCTCCCGGGAGGGCCACTGGAGCGAACCTGAAGGAGCCTCACCCTCCACCCACATCGTCAAGCCCGGCATCAGCGGCTACCGCGACCAGGCCCTGAACGAGCACCTGTGCCTGCGGGCGGCCGCCGCGTGCGGGCTGGAGGCCGTCGCCACCGAGTACACCGCGTTCGCCGGCCAGCCGGCCCTCGTGATCGCCCGCTACGACCGGCGCCGGTCCGGCGATCTGGTCGTCCGCCTGCACCAGGAAGACATGTGCCAGGCGCTGTCGGTGTTCCCCCGCAGGAAGGACGAGGCGTCCGGCGGGCCCGGCGTCGCGCGTATCGCGGAGCTGTTGCGAGACCGGAGCACGCGACCCGACCGTGACGTGCGAGCGTTCCTGACGGCGGTCGCGTTCAACTACCTGATCGGCGCGCCCGACGCGCACGCCAAGAACTACTCCGTTCTCCTGGCGGGCTCCCAGGTACGCCTCGCGCCCTTGTACGACGTCGCCTCGGGGCTGCCGTACGAGGCCACCGGAGCCGATGCCGAGATGGTCCGATCGGCGATGTCGATCGGCGGGCACCGGATCTTCGGGGACGTCGCCGGGCGCCACTGGGACCGCATGGCGCGCCTCGCGCGCTTCAGCCCGAGGCAGATGCGCGAGATCGTGGCCGACCTCGCCGAACGAATTCCGTCCGCGCTCGAGCAGGGCGTCAGCGCGCAGTCACACGCCGATGACGAGCTCGGCGTGCGCCTGATCGAGCGGGTCGGAGCCCTGTGCGCCACCACGCTCGAGCAACTGAGGCACTGACGGAAGGCCCCTAGCCGTTCGGGACCAGCGGTCCGGCCCGCTGATCGAACCGTCCCGGACAACCCAGCACCCGTTCGAGACCTCCGCCTCGGGCTCGTCGCCGGCAGCAATGGTGACCCGGACGAGTGCGCCGTCCTCGCCGGCAACCCCGACCGGAACGGGGTGTGGGTCCTGGTCGACGCCGGGGCGGCACCAGGATTCGGATCCCCCTCGGCGGGGCGTGCGGGTGGATCTGGACATAGCCTCAAGTGGCCGGCCCGGAAGGAGAGGCTCCACCGCGACGACGCGGGCGTGTGCCGCAGCAGGGTCCTCCGAACGGGATGGTCGCCATGAAGATCGAGAATCAGACGGACACGAGGCTGTACTGGCGCGTGTTCAGGCCCGATGACCTGGTCCGGGTGTCAGGGCTCGCGGACGGGTGGATCGGTGCGCGCAGCGCCGCCGCATGGAGCGACAACGCGTTCGGGCAGGTGCGGCTCGAGATCAAGAACGGCACGACGTCACGGTACGACGACGTGGTGAAGACCGGCGTCGACCTGATCGTCACGGGTACCTCCGTCCACGCCCGCGGACGTGCCACGGAGATGCCGCTCTCGGGTCAACCGGGCGAGCGGCGCGAGGTGAAGCCGTTCCCGCCCGCCCCCGGAGCGGTCAGGCGCCTGCTCGTGGTGAACGAGGCGAACATCCCGGTCCACGTGGGCATCTCGTGGGGGAACGTGCTGCAACAGGTGCGCAACAACCTGGCAGCCGGCGACTTCGACTGGTTCTCGCTCTCCGAGGCGGGCGACCACGACCTCACGATCCTGCCGGCGTTCAGCGTCGACGAGAAGCCGAGCGAGCTGAACAGCATCGACCACAACGGCAAGGCGATCACGGGCTGGACCATCGCGGCGGCAGGGGTGGCCCTGACCGTGGCCACCGGAGGCGCCGCGCTCGTGTTCGGCGCCGGCCTGGTCGTCTCGGGCGCGGGGCTCGTCTCGATCGCGGCGGACTCCAAGGTCGCCCCCTGGACGACGGTCCTGACGGGTGCCCGCGGGTTCGACGTCGTCGTCACGGGCGGCGTGTCCGGCACCCGCGAGAAGCCGAGCATCGCGTTGCAGCCCTTCGACCTCGAGACCACGGTGCCGGGCTACTACGACCAGCTCGTCAGGACGATGGCCGACCCGACCGCGCGGATCGTCAGCATCGACCAGCAGAGCGTCGGCCGGACGATGGACGCCTACCGCTCCGGGGACTTCATCGCCGTCACCCGCGACAGGGACGCGCGCATCGCCTCGCGGCACTGGGTGCTCACCGAGGTGGGCGACGGGTCGGTGTGGATCCAGCAGCTCAGCAACGGTCGGTACCTCGACGCGCACCAGGACGCTTCTCAGGACTTCCGAGCCTGCACCCGCGGTGGGCCGGGGCCGGGCAACCAGGCCTCCCGACGATGGCGGTTGCTTCCCGACGGTGACGCGTTCCGGATCCAGCAGGTCAGCTCGGGCCGCATCCTCGACGCGCACGCAACGCCGTCGTACGACTACGGCGTCGTCACCCGGGAGAACACCGCGCAGGCGTCGCGGCGGTGGGTCGTCACGGACGTGCGTCCCGCGTTCGACTGAGATCAGGTCCCCTCCCGGGACCAACCGTCCTCCGGGGGACGGCCCGAGGGTCCGACGCCCCCGGGTCGCTCCGGCTCGAGCTGGTGCGCGCGGTAGTCGGTCATGCGGCCGTCGTAGGTGGCGATGTGCGCCTCCACGCGTTCCACGTACAAGCGGTCCGGGTCGGGCGTGCCGGCGTAGGCCCCCGCGGTGGTCAGGTGCAGGCGACGTTCCCGTGCGAGCTCGCGGCGCAGGACGTCGAGCGCGACGGCGGCGGGCGTCGTGCGGCTGAAGATCCTCTCGACGCCCGCACCCACGACGACGAGGAAGCCCAGTGTCGGGATGATCCACGTCGGGGCGTCGGGGGCGACCGCTTGCGTGAGCGGGATGGCGGCGCCGGCGGCGAGCACCAGCAGCCACACGAGCTGGATCCCGCCGGACCGCAGCCACGCCGCGACGTCGGCGACGCGCAGCCGCGTGCGGAGAGTGCGGTCGTACCGGGACTGCGTGCGCGTGGACTGCTGTTCGCTGCTGCGTGCCATGACGGCTCCTGTCCGACGCCGGCCGCCCCGTCGCGCGCCGTTCGCGACAGCGTAGGCACAGTCGGGAGCCCACACCCCCGGGGGGCGTCGACGCTGGCGTGGGGCGGAACCCGTCGGTGGCATCGCAGAGCGGGGCGGACTCGCGGTCGGTACCGCTGTGGCTCAGGCCCGGGCGCTGTCGAGGCGGTGCACCCGGGCCGTCGCCCCGCGGACCTCCAGGGCGGAACCGTCGCGGTGCCAGGGCGTGTGGGCCGCGAGAACACCCGCGGTGGTGAACACCTCGAGCACGGGTCCGTCCAGGACCACCCGGACACCGGGATCGACGAGCGGGACGGACCATTCGCCGTCCGCCGTCCGCACCTCGAGCGTCGTGGGTGACGCCGTGAGCGTCGCCCCCTCCGAGCCGTCGGGCGCGGTCAGGCGCAGCGTGGAACCGGCGACCGCCGTCCACTCGACGTCGCAGAGGGTCGGCAACGGAGCCACGGCGAGGTTCGCCGTGCCGTCGGCCTCGACGGTCTCGGCACGCAGCGCGTCCACGGCCGGCGGCGGAGCGGCGACCAGACGGCCGGCTGCGAGGCTCAGGCGGTGCGGCAGGCTGTGCGCACTGGCCCAGCGGTCGTGCGGGTCGTCGATGCCGCGCAGCCAGTGGATCAGGCCGCGTCCGCCGTCGGCGTCGACGAACGCCGAGGCGGCGTAGTAGGCCGGGCCGTAGGACAGCCGGTGCCAGCTCTCCGCGTGGAACCGACCGTCCGCGTAGTCGCCGATCGCGTAGGCGACGTGGTGCGGCACCTCCGGCTCCCAGACCGACACGACCAGCACCCAGCGGTCGCCGACGGGGAAGAGCTGCGGGCACTCCCACACGGTGCCGGTCCACTCGGGGTCCGTCTCGTCACCGTGGCGGGCGGCGAGCACGCCGTCGTACACCCAGGACTCGAGGTCGTCGGAGGTGTGGACCAGCGCTGCCGCCGTGCCGTCCGTGAAGCCGACGCCCATGAGCATCCGCCAGTGGTCACCGTCGTGGAAGACGTACGGGTCGCGGTATGCGATCACCTCCACCTCGTCCGGGACCGTCGCGACCACCGGCCCCTTGGTCCAGGCGGTCCAGGTGTCGTCGGTGGGGCGTGCGCTCCGGACCCGGCCGACCTGGACGTCCGGGACGTCGACCGCGGTGTAGAGGAGCGTCGCGCCGTCAGTGGTGGGGACGACCGTCCCGGACCAGACGCCGTCCTCCCCGTCGCCGGGGGAGAGGACGACGTCGAGCTCCTCCCAGCGCAGGCCGTCGGCGCTCGTGGCGTGTCCCCAGTGCTGGGCCGGGCTCCACGTGGTCCGGTCGGGTACGTGCTGGAAGAACAGGTGGTAGCGATCGTCGTGGAAGGTCAGCCCGAGGGGGTCGTTGATCCATCCGGTCCGCGGGGTGAAGTGCAGCAGGGGCCGGGTTCCGTCGGTGCTCACGTCATCGTCTCCGTTCGGTGCGGCCCGGTGGCCTCGTGCTCGGACCCGGCTCCACATCACTGCTTGACAGCCGGATCCGACGCGTCTACGTTTGCCAAATCGGTTGGGCAGAACGTTTTGGCATCGTACACCAGCAGCTGACGAAGGAGTCTCGCGATGACCTGCAGAACGAAGACGAAGTCGGGAACGGCGTCACGTCGCGGCGCGATCGGAGCCGGAGCGGCCGTGCTCGCCCTGACGCTGACCGCGTGCGGTGCCGGGGGTGGGACCGACGCCGGTGGCGGTGACGACGCGCTGACCGTCCTGGTGGAAGGGGGCGGCAAGGCCCAGCTCGAACCGGTCGCCGCGGCCTTCACCGAGGAGACGGGCACGGAGGTTACCTTCGTCGAGCTGCCGTACGACGGTCTCTACGACCGGCTCTCCAGCGAGCTCGGGTCCGGGCAGGTCTCGTTCGACGTGGCGGCTCTCGACGCGATCTGGCTCAGCGCGTTCGCCGACGGCCTGGCGCCGCTCGACGACCTGTTCACCGACGAGGTCGTCGACGACCTGTTCCCGGCCCTCGTCGAGGAGGCGCAGATCGACGGCCAGTTCGTCGGCATGCCGGTGTGGACCAACGCGCAGACGCTCTTCTACCGGACGGACCTCTTCTCCGACCCGGAGCAGCAGGAGGCGTTCGAGTCCGAGTACGGCTACGAGCTCGCTCCGCCGACGACCTGGGAGGAGTACGACGACGTCGCGGCGTTCTTGACGCAGGACACCGACGGCGACGGCTCCATCGACCTGCACGGGACCGACGTCAAGGGTGCGGTGGAGACGGAGTGGCTCGCGCTCGTCCTCCAGGCGGGCGCGGACGGGGTGGTCCTCGACGACGAGGGCGACGTGATCATCGACGACGCCGCCCACAAGAAGGCGCTGGACGCCTACGTCGCACCGCTGCGTGCGGGGTCGGCGACCGGGGGAGCGGCGCAGGTCGACTGGGCCGAGGCCCAGAACCTCTTCTACCAGGGCTCGACAGCCATGACCCGGTTCTGGGCGCACGCCTACACCCAGGTGCCCGAGGACTCCGCGATCGCCGGCGACGTCGGGGTCACCACGATGCCGGCCGGGCCGGGGGGCTCGGCGGCCGTCCCCGGTGCCTGGTACCTGTCGGTGCCGCAGGCGACGGAGCAGGCAGAGCTGTCGCAGGAGTTCGTCCGGTTCGCCATCGAGCACAACGAGCTCGGCATCGACACGTCCCTCGGGCTCGCGGCGACCGTCTCGGCGCTCGAGAGCGGTGCCGAGCAGGACGGCAAGGAGAACCTGGGCGTCCTGGTCGAGGCGCTCGAGGCCCCGGGGACCGCCCCTCGACCGGCCACCGCGAAGTGGCAGCAGATCGTCGACGCCGTGCTCGTCCCGATGCTCCAGAAGGCCACCGCGGAGGGAGCCGACACGCAGGCGCTCCTGGACGACGCCAAGGTCCAGATCGAGGAGATCCTCGGATGAGGACCCGGGGGGACCACCTCGGCGGCCCTGCCGCACCGTCGGCCCCCTGACATCGTCCTCGCCCGGTGGCGCGCGCTGAGCGCCGACGTCACCGGGCGAGGGCCACCCCGTCCTCGTCGCGACACTCGAAGGATCTGGCATGCGACTCACCGACCGGCGCTACGCAGCGCTGCTCATGGCCCCCGCGGCGTTGTTCCTGACCGCCTTCGTCGCCTGGCCGCTGGTGCGGCTCGTGGTGGACAGCTTCTACGACATCTCCCCGGTCGCCGGAGGGCCTCGTGAGTTCGTGGGGCTGGGCAACTACGCCGAGATCCTCGGCAGCGAGGCGTTCCAGGGAGCGGCCTGGCGGACGCTCGCCTACACGGCGATCGTCCTCACGGCGGAGTTCGTCCTGGGGTTCGCCGTCGCGCTCCTGTTCTCCGCGCTGGGACATCGGTCGGCGGTCTTCCGCACGATCTTCCTCTACCCGCTGATGATCGCCCCGGTCGTCGCCGGGCTCCTGTGGCGCTTCCTGCTCATCGACAACTCCGGCATCGTCAACCAGCTGCTGTTCGAGGTGGGGATCCTCGACTCCCCGAACGACATCGGATGGCTGAGCGACCCGGACATCGTCCTGTGGGCGGTGGCGATCCCCGACATCTGGCTCACGACGTCGTTCATGACGCTCGTGCTGTTCGCCGGGCTGCAGAACGTGCCGGGAGACGTCCTGGAGGCCGCGCGACTCGACGGCGCGCGCTTCCCGACGCTGCTCGCGCGGATCATCGTCCCGCTGATCCGCCCGGTCATCGCGGTCGCGCTGATCGTGCGCGGCATCGACGCCGCCAAGGCCTTCGACATCATCCTCATCCAGACCGGAGGCGGACCCGAGAACGCCTCCCAGACGCTCAGCCTGCTGATCTACCAGACGATGGTGCGCTTCGGCGAGCCGGGCCAGGCGAGTGCCATGGGCACCCTGTACCTGGTCGCGATGCTCGCCGTCGCCAGCCTCGCCGTGTGGTTCATCTGGCGACCGGGGGACGCATCATGACCGGACTGACCGTACGCCGACCGGCGACACGTGCACTGCTGTGGACCTTTCTCGTCAGCACCGTGGTGCTGTACGGGTTCCCCTTCGTCTACCTGCTGCTGACGTCATTCAAGCCGCCGTTCGAGACGATCGCGATCCCGCCCACCGTCCTCCCCGACACGTGGACCCTGGAGAACTACTCGGCGGCGCTGGAACGACCGGGTGTCGTCCCGTCGTTCGTGAACAGCCTCTCGACGGCGGTCCTCAGCACCCTGCTCGCGCTGGGGCTCGCCGTCCCCGCCGCGTACGGCATCACCCGTTTCCGCACCCGGACCGGCCGACTGGTGAGCATGACGGCGCTCGTCACCCGGATGGTCCCGCCCGTGGCGGTCGGCGTCCCGCTGATGTCGATGATCGCCGCACTCCGCCTGACGGACACGCCCACGGGGCTCGCGATCGCGCACACCACGATCTCCCTGCCGTTGTGCATCCTGCTGATGGCGAGCTTCTTCGAAGCCGTGCCGTTCGAGCTCGAGGAAGCGGCCAAGATCGACGGCTGCAGCCGGCTGCGCGCGCTGTGGAGCGTGGTCGTCCCCGTCGTCTCAGGAGGCGTCGCGGTCACCGCGATCTTCGCCTTCCTGGCCTCGTGGAACGAGTTCCTGTTCGCCATCCTCCTGACGTCCGTCAAGGCGCAGACGACGCCGATCGTGATCGCGAACTTCCAGACGCAGTTCGGGCTCGACTGGGGACCGATGACGGCGCTCGCGGCGCTCTACTCCGTCCCCGTGATCGTGCTGACGCTGATCCTGCAGCGACACATCGTCGCCGGCCTGACCCTCGGCGCCGTCAAGGGCTGAGCACGACGACGTGACCGGCCCCTTGCCGCGGGGCCGGAGCGGCACGACCGGCGGCATCTTCGAGCACCGACACGAGGTGAGGTACAGCGTGGTCCACGACAACGTCTACGACGTCACGACCTGGACGGTGGGAAACCCCCACCACGACGTCGGCGAGGTCATCAACAGCATCATCGCGGACGTCAAGAGCCGTCAGAAGGACGCGGACGTGGACGGCGGGGGGAAGCCCGGTGCGGTCATCTACATCCCGCCCGGCGACTACCACCTGCGCACGCAGGTCGTCATCGACGTCAGCTACCTGCGGATCGAGGGATCCGGGCACGGATTCACGTCGTCCAGCATCCGGTTCAACACCCCCGAGGAGGAGTGGGCGGACCTGCACGAGCTCTGGCCGGGCGGAAGCCGGGTCCTCGTCGAGTCGCTCCCGGGCGCCGGGTCCGACGAGGCCGCGGGCGCTGCGTTCTTCGTGGGGCGTGCCGGAGAACCCCGGCTGAGCTCGGTCGAGTTCGCCGACTTCTGCATCGACGGCCTCCACTTCACCGACGACGGCACCGGGCTCCCTCCCGAGAACAGCTACGTGAACGGCAAGACGGGCATCCGCGTCGCCAGCGCCAACGACTCGTTCCGCGTCACCGGGATGGGGCTCGTCTACCTCGAGCACGGCCTGACGATCCATCACGCGGACGCGCTCTCCGTGCACGACAACTTCATCGCCGAGTGCGGCAGCTGTATCAGCCTCCGTGGGTGGGGACAGGCGTCCAAGGTCACCGACAACCTGGTCGGGGCGGGGTTCCGCGGGCACGCGATCTCTGCGGAGAACCACGGGGGACTGCTGATCACCGCGAACAACGTCTTTCCTCGCGGCGCCAGCAGCATCCACCTCGACGGCGTCACCCGCTCGAGCGTGACCAACAACCGCCTGCACTCGTTCTACCCCGGCATGGTCGTCCTCGACGGCGACTCGTGCGAGAACCTCGTGGCCACGAACCACTTCCTGCGGGACCAGGAGCCGTGGACGCCGTTCCTCGGGGTCGGCAACGGCACCGACGACCTGTACGGCCTGCTCCGGGTCAGCGGCAGCAACAACTCCGTCGTCGCCAACCACTTCTCGGCGGTTATCGGTGCGCAGGAGGTCCGCCCGGCCGGTGCCGACCTGGTGATCGTCCGCCTGGTGGAGGGTGCCGGGAACTTCGTCGCCACCAATCACACGGTGGCCTCGGACGTCCACTCCACGGCGGACGACTCCTGCTTCGCCGCCCAGGTCGGCGCGTTGCTGGCACCGGGAGGTTCGACGAGGCTCGCCGTCACGACGGTCCACGTGGACCCCGAGTCGGCCGGGAACACCGTCCTCGACTCGGGAAGCGACGCCCAGGTCCGCATGGACAGGGGCGCCAACGCGTTCCGGGCGACGCCGACGGTCGGCGCCTAGCCGAGCGGCGAGGCGCGTCAGGTGCGCGTCTCGCCTGGTCGAGGAGCGATGGGTAACCGTCGCACCCGGTAGATTCAGTTGTCCAGCCCGCACGGCCCGGCAACGCATCAGTGAGGAGCAGCCCGGTGTCCAGCAGAGTACGGATCAAGGACGTCGCCGCCGAGGCCGACGTCTCGGTCACGACCGTCTCGCACGTGCTGAACCAGACCCCGCACACCCGCGTCAACGAGGAGACCCGGCGCCGTGTCCTCGACGTGGCGGCACGACTGAACTACCGCCCCAACCGGGTCGCGCGGAGCCTGCGCACGCAGAGCTCGGGCATGATCGGCCTGCTGACCGAGGAGTTCGCCACCACGCCGCACGCGGGGCGCATCATCCTCGGTGCCCAGGAGGCGGCGAGCAGGAACAACCTGACGCTCGCGATCATCAACTCTGCTCTCCAGGCTGACGCCGTGGAACGACGCGACGACGTCGCGGCCCTGCTGGACCGTCAGGTCGACGGCATCATCTACGCCACCGTGTTCCACGACGTCGTCAGCCCGCCCGCCGAGCTGCGCACCGTGCCGTCCGTCCTCATCGGCGCGCGGGACCGGACCCGCCGCGTCTCCTCCGTCACACCGGACGAGCGGCAGGGCGCACGCGACGCGGTGCGCTCCCTGGTGGCGCTCGGCCACCGACGGATCGGCTTCGTGGCCAACACCACCGACGTCCCCGCCACCCGGGGCCGACGTCTGGGATACCTCGATGCGCTGGAGGAGGCCGGGATCGAGGCGGATCCGGACCTGGTGGCGGAGGGAGAGGCCGAGGCCGGTGGCGGGTTCGAGGCGGCCACCGCGCTGCTCGATCGGCCGGGTGAACGACCGACGGCCATCTTCTGCTACAACGACCGGATGGCCATGGGGGTCTACCGCGCGATCGGGGACCACGGACTGCGGATCCCCGACGACATCTCGGTGATCGGGTTCGACGACCAGGAGCCGATCGCCAGCGGACTCTACCCGGGCCTGACGACCGTCTCGCTGCCCCACTACGAGATGGGTGCCTGGGCTGTGGACAGCCTGGTGTCCCAGCGGGACGGGGATCGAGCGGCCGGGACGCACCGGCTGCCCTGCCCGCTCGTGCATCGCGGATCGGTGGCGCCGGTGGGCGTGAGTCCCGCGTAGCGCGCTCGAGTCGTCGGACCGCGCATCTGCGGGATGCCGACGACCCCCACGACGTAGGACGGCGGGCCCTCGCAGCCGCGGGGGCCCGCCGTCGGCGGCAGCAGAGTGGATGTCATCCTGCATGCCTGGGGGCTCAGGGGAACCGGACCGTCAGTCGACCTTCCAGGTGCGCAGCTCCCCAGCCACAGGCAGCACCGTGCTCAGGGGCGTGATGGGTCCACCGAGCACTCCGTCGAGCGACGAGATCTCGATCGTCGGTCCGTCGACGACGACGCGGAGCGCCCCGCCCGTCCACGGCATCTCGGTGGTCTTGCACCCCGGCCGGTCGAGCCGGACGACGCCGTCGGCGGCGGAGACGGCGGCGCTCTCCAGGTCCCCGGCGGTGAGCACCAGGCGGTCCCCGCCAGGGTGCGGCGCCCACTCCGCGTCGATCACCTGGTCGCCGTCCACGGCCTCCCGCCCGCGTCGTGCGTCGAGGTCGGGGTGCGGGGTGGCGACGAGGCGCTCGCCGACGACGGAAAGGACATGGGGAACGCTCAGGCAGCTGCTCCATCCGGCGTCGTCGTCATGCACACCTCGCATCCAGAACATCAGGCACGGGCGACCGTCACGGTCTCGGAAGAAGGACGGCGCGTAGTAGCTGTCACCGAAGCTGAGCCGGCCCCAGGTGTCGGCCTCGAAGCGACCATCGGCGTAGGACCCGATCGCATAGCCGGCGTAGTGCAGCACGTCGTCGTCCCAGATCGAGCTCACCATGACCCAGCGACCGTCGACCTCGAAGAACTGCGGGCACTCCCACAGCGCCCCCATCCAGACCGGTGAGCGCTCGTCGGTCGAGCGGGACGCGGCCACGCCGTCGTAGGCCCAGTCGGTCAGGTCCGCCGAGGTATAGGTCAGGGCCATGGCCGTGCCAGCGCGGTCCGCGGCGCCCACGAACATGCGCCAGCCGTCGTCCTCGCGCAGGACGAACGGGTCGCGGTAGGCGATGAGGTCGAGGTCGTCGGGCGCCTCGACCAGGACGTCGCCCTTGGTCCACCCGTCCCAGGTGTCGTCGGTGGGTACGGCGACCCGGACCCGCCCGATCCCGATGTCCGGCCGGACCACCGAGGTGTACAGGATGCGCGCCGTGCCGTCCTCGGCGACGAGGCTCCCGGTCCAGATGCCGTCGTCCCCGTCACCCGGCGCGATCGCCACCGGACGACGCTCCCAGGTGAGCAGGTCGCGGCCGACGGCGTGTCCCCAGTGGCAGTTCGGCGCCCACTCCATGCTGCCGGGCACGAACTGGTGGAAGAGGTGGTAAGCGCCGTCGTGCCAGGTGAGGCCGTGCGGGTCGTTGATCCAGCCGGACTCCGCGGTGAAGTGCAGGTGCGGTCGCATCTCATCGCCCCCCGTCGTAGGCGCGGCGGACGGCGCGCGCCTGGTCGAGGTTCCCGCGTTCCCAGTCGTCGACCTCACGACGGCGCTCCGCGCGCAGCGCGTCACGTTCGGCGACGAACCGCTCCATCCGGTCGGACGCGGCCCGGCGGGCGGCCTCCTGCTCGTCGGTCAGGGGCGGCAGCGGCGCCTCGATGACCCGGTCGACGGGTCGCAGCGGCAGCCGCTCCTCCACCTCGGGCACGGTGAGGACGGGCGAGGGGAGCGTCTGGTACCAGTACGCCGTCGAGGACCAGTCGTCGGACAGGTGGTTGCCGTGACCGTGCTCGAACGTCACCTTGATCCGCTTCTCGAAGCGGATCGGGTCGACGAGGTGGAACCGGTAGCTGTGGTGGAATCCGGGCACGTCCTCCTCGTGGACGATCGTCCCGTTGAACAGGTAGGCGTTGCGCTGCATGCCCCAGGCGTGACCGAAGTAGTCCTCCATGCCGGTGCCGTGCAGGCTCGGCGGCCACGTGTCGTCGTCGATGAAGATCATGTCGTCGCCCTCGCCCCACCAGGATCCCTGGAAGTGGCGGACGGCGAGGTTGCAGCCCACGTAGTGCCCGCGGCCCTCGGTCTCCAGCGCGACATAGTTGTCCGCACCGTCGAGGTTGGCCACCGTCGTCTCGATGCTGTTGGTCTGCAGGTCCGGACCCCACCCGCGGTTGGGCAGGGCGCGGCGCCAGTGGGCGTGGAAGTAGACCGTGTCGGCCGGCAGCGGTTCCGGCGAGAGCTCGTAGTCGATGTAGAAGTACTGCAGGTACGGGATGTCGTTCTGATTCTCGACGACGACGCGGGCGCGCTTGCCGAAGGGCATCCGGAAGTAGCTGTTGAACGCCGCGCTGCCGCCGAAGCTGTGCAGCTCGGGCTCCTTGGCCGACACCGACAGCGGCAGGGAGTCGTAGCTGCCCGAGAGCGAGTTCATCAGACCGAAGAAGTCGCCGAGCGGCGCGATGACGCTCGGCGTCTCCTGGTCGTCCCAGTAGATCTTCAGCAGGATCTTCCGGTAGTAATCCGGGTCGACGACCTCCCAGCTGACCCCGAGGGCGTTGTGGATCTCGAGCATCGGGACGCCGACGACGTCGGGAGCGATCTGACCGGGACCCGGCTGGACGCGGCAGGACTGGGTCATCCAGATGTGGGTGATGAACCCGGGCCCCTCGAGGTCGGCGAGGACGCGCTCCTCCCCGGGCATCACGATCCAGTTGTCGCGGTTGCGACCCGTCTGGTCGAAGCTGGACGCCCGGGCGCTGCGTCCCGGTCGGGCTCGGGTGAGGTCTCCGAGGAGCCCACCGGGGGCGGGGGTGGGGGTCATGACTGTCCTTTCGCGACGACTCTGTGGCCAGGAAGAACGCATCGAAACGTTTGCGTGCCTGGATTCGCAGCGTAGACGACGCGTATCCTGCGCGCAAGGACTGAAAAGCCTGTAGGTACAGGCTCCGCGACCGGTGGGGCCGACCAGGAAAATGTTTGATTGGAGTGGTCGATGGCGACCATCGTCGAAGTCGCCCGCATGGCCGGGGTGTCCACGTCGACCGTCTCGCACGTGCTCAACGGGACGCGGCCGGTCCGACCGGCGACCCGCAAGCGGGTGGCGGCCGCGATCGAGAAGACCGGCTACCGCCAGGACGCCGTGGCTCGCGCCATGCGCCGGTCACGGACGGACAGCATCGGGCTGGTCGTCTCCGACGCCGGCGAGCCTGCCTTCGCGGAGATGGTCCACGGGGTGGAGCACGCCGCGGCGGCACGCGGGCTGACCCTGGTGCTCGCCAACTCGGCCGAGGACCCGGAACGCGAGGAACGCGCGGTGAGCACGCTCCTGGCGCGCCGCGTGGACGGGCTGATCCTGGCCCACTGCGCGGGCTCGGGGCGCGCCGTCGGCACCCGGCTCGACGCCGACGACGCCCGGCCCGTCGTCCTGCTCGACCGTGTTTTCGACGGTTCGCCGCACGACCAGGTGGGGGCGGACAACCGCGAGACCATGCGCCGCCTCGTGACGCACCTGCGCGGAGCGGGCCACCGACGCTTCCTGCTGGTGGCCGGCGACCAGCGGGTCCCCACGCTCGCCGAGCGCCGGCAGGGCTTCCGCGACGCCACCCCCGACTCCGAGCTCGGCGAGCAGACGATCGTCGACGCCGTCGACACCGCGTCGGTCCGCGCCCACGTGGCGGCCGCCCTCCGCTCCGGCGGCGCGACCTGTGTCATCGCCTGCAGCACGCCGCTGGCGGTCGTCGGTCTCGAATGTCTGCGCGACGCGGGGATCGCGACGCCCGAGCAGATCGCGTTCGCCGCGTTCGACGGGTTCAGCCACTCGGACCTGTTCCGACCCACGATCACGACGGTGCGGCAGCCGGCGTTCGAGATGGGCGAGGCCGCGGTCTCGTTGCTGATGGACCGGATCGCGTCCCCGGAGGCGAGCCCGCGCACGCTCCGGCTCAACCAACGCCTCGAGCTGCGGGAGTCGACCGAGGACTACCGTGTCCCGGAAGTTGACCCGCCACCCATCTCTTGACAGCCGTCGAGCGGCGCGCGTAACCTCGCAAACGATTCGCGCAAACGTTTCGCTTAGCCGTATCCGCCCCCGGGCCTCACCCAACGAAGGACGAGACATGCCTGGCTACCCTTTCCGCCGCCCCGTCGCCGCCGCGGTGACACTCGCCGTGCTCCTGCCGCTCGCCGCCTGCTCCCAGGCGAGTGACGCCGAGCAGGGCGGCCCCACGACCATCACGCTCTCCATGCAGAACCCCGACGTGAAGACCGCCGACCCCGCCACCTGGGCGATCGTGGAGGCCTTCGAGAGCGCCAACCCGGACGTCGACGTCGAAGTCAGCGGCCAGCCGGTCGCCGAGCACCTGCAGTCGCTGTCCATCGCCGCGCAGAGCGACACGCTCCCCGACGTCTTCTGGGTCTACAAGTCGAACGCCGAGGAGATGCTCGCCGGCGACCGGTTGCTGGACCTGCAGCCGATCCTGGAGGAGCAGGGCGTCATCGACAGCCTGCCCGCGACCACCGTCGAGTACTTCACGTCGGACGGCACGGTCTTCGGCGTGCCGTACCAGGGCCTGTTGACCGGTCTGTGGACCAACACGCAGGTCCTCTCCGACCACGGCATGTCGACGCCGACCACGTTCGACGAGCTGCTCCAGGTCGCCGAGACGCTGGCCGACGAGGACGTCGTGACGATCTCGAACGGCGCGAGCCAGTCGGCGTTCAGCGTCTGGCAGTTCCTCGTGTGGCTGGACCGCTTCGGGTTCGAGGAGAGGATGGACGGCCTGCTCGACGGATCGGAGTCGTGGGAGAACCCCGACTTCGTGCGGATGTACGAGCACATCGCCGAGCTGCGCGACGCCGGGGCGTTCTCCAGCAACGTGTCCACCCAGACCTACCAGCAGGCGGTGGACCAGTTCCTCCAGGGCGAGGCGGCTTTCCTCGACGCGGGTGTCTGGGCCGCGGGGGCGATCCAGGACTCCGAGGTCGCGCCGCACACCACCTTCTGGAAGGGCCCGACGTTCGCCGACGGCGTCGGTGAGCAGAACATCATCATGAACGTGGCCTCCGCCCCCCTCGTCGTCGCGAAGAAGGTCGGTGAGGACGAGGCCAAGCTTGACGCCGTCGAGCGGTTCCTCGGCTTCTACTACAGCGACGAGGCGCAGCAGCTCATGGTCGACAACGGTCAGCCGCCCGTCACGACCTACGAGCCGGAGCTCGACGAGGAGGAGCAGTCGGTCCTGAAGTCGGCGCTCGACGCCGCTCGGGAGGAGGGCGTGTCGACGCCCGGGACCCAGCCGGACCTCGTGTTCCCGGTCGCCGTGTCGAACGCCATCTACGACTCGATCTACGGCGTCATCCAGGACCAGCTCACCCCCGAGGAAGCCGCCGCGCTCGTGCAGCGAGCGCTCGACGCCGAGTGAGGCACGCGGGTGCGCCGCCGAGCGGCGCACCCGCGTCCCTGACCGAACCCGCAGCATCGTCGAGACAAGGAACGACCGTCATGATCTGGCTCAGCTCGCGGTGGAGGATCGCGGTGATGGTGCTGCCCGCGGTGGTCCTGTTCACCCTGTTCTTCGCCTATCCGGTGCTGTACGGCGTCGGCTACAGCCTCACCGACGCGCAGGGCTTCAGCGCTCCCCGGCTCGTCGGGCTCGACAACTACGCCGCGCTGGGCGACGACCCGTTCTTCTGGCTCTCCCTGAAGAACACCGTCATCATCCTCGTGGTCAGCGTGGCCTTCCTGGTGCCGGCCTCCTTCGCCCTGGCGCTGCTGATGCAGCAGAGGATCCGGGCCGCAGGAGCGCTCCGGGCACTCCTGTTCGGACCGGCCATCGTGGCGCCGATCCTCGTCGGTCTCGTCTGGGTGTTCATCCTCGACCCGCGGGTCGGACTGCTCAACCGGCTGCTCGTGCCGCTCGGCATCCCCGAGATCCAGTGGATCGGCGGCGACTCGCTCACCCCGTACTCCATCGCCCTCGTCTTCAGCTGGGCGAGCATCGGCTTCGCCATGACGATCTTCTACGCCGGCCTGCAGCAGCTGCCCGACGACGTGATGGAGGCGAGCTCGCTCGACGGGGCGACCCGGTGGCAGCAGCTGCTCCACGTCACCGTCCCGATGATGCGCGAGACCATCGGCATCGTGTCGATCCTGCTCGTCACGAACGTCTTCAAGATCTTCGAGCTCGTCTACATGCTGACCGGCGGCGGTCCCGTCCACCGCTCCGAGACCCTGGTCAGCTACATGTACTTCGTCACGTTCACCAGCCAGCGCTACGGGGCCGGCATGGCGATCGCCGTCGTCGTGCTCGTGCTCGGCGCGCTGACATCGCTCGTCTACCTGGCCCTCGCACGCCGCGGCCGGTCCGCATGAACTCCCGGAGCGCACCCATGACCTCTGCCACCGTCGCCGGTCGCGAGACCGCGCCGCCGCCCGTGCCGGCCACCGAGCGCCGGCGCGGACGCGAGCAGCACCGGCCCACCCGGTCGCCCGCCGCCGAGCGCCGCCGACGGGTACGCACGCGGATCATCGTCGCCGGCATCGCGTACCTGGTCACCTTCCTCGTCGTGCTGCCCATCCTCTGGATCGTCCTGCTGTCCTTCCAGCAGAGCGACCAGATCCTCTCGGACCCGTTCTCGGTGCAGACCCTGACCCTCGAGAACTACCGGGACGCGATCGCCACGCTGCCGCTCGTGCAGATGTACAAGAACACGATCATCATCGCCGCGGTCGCGGTGACGATCGGCACGACCGTCTCGTTCATGGCGTCCTTCGCGCTGACCCGGATGGTCTTCCGGCGACGCGGCGTGCAGTCCGCGCTGCTGCTGTACTTCCTGGCGGGGCTCGCGGTGCCCGTCTACGTGCTGCTCTTCCCGGTCTACCGTCTCGACCTGGCGCTGGGCATCTTCGGGACCTACGCCGCGGTGATCCTCCCGTACGCCGTGGTGTCCATCCCCTTCAACACCCTGCTGCTGACCGGGTTCCTGCGCGGTATGCCGGGGGAGCTCGAGGAGGCCGCCATCATCGACGGCGCCGGTCTGTTCCGGATCTGCTGGTCCGTCGTCCTCCCGGTCATGCGCCCGATCCTCGCGACCGTCGTGATCTTCAACGTCGTGTACGTGTTCAACGAGTTCCCCTTCGTGTCGGTCCTCATCAACGACCCGGACCTGGCGACGGTGTCGCTGGCCGTGTCCAAGTTCCAGGGCCAGTACTCCGTGAACTACGGCGGGATGATGGCCGCGGCGACGCTGGTGCTGCTTCCCCAGCTCGCCATCTACGCCGTGCTGCAGCGACACGTGATCGCCGGTCTGACGGCGGGCGCGGTCAAGGGGTGACGGCCCGTACGTAGCCCGCCAGGGCCGTCGGTCCGATCGCGCTCGCTGCGTCGTCGCACCAGATCCAGCCCGAGAAGAGAGGCAGAACCCATGGATGACCGCAACGACGCGGCCGCCCCCTCCGCACGTCACGACCTCGTCTCACGACGCCAGGTGCTCGTCGCGCTCGGCGTCGCCGCCGCGGCCGCTGTCCCGCTCACCGTGCTCGACGGCGGACCGGTAGAGATGCACGCCGCCTCGGCGGCGGAGGCTCCTGAGCTCCCGCCCTACGACGCCATCACCGGCCTGATCTGACCACCCGAAGGAGCAACTCCCGTGGCCTCCACCGTGTACGACGTGACCACCTTTGCCGCGAGCGTCTCGCCGCAGGACGACATCGGGCAGGTGATCAACGAGATCATCGCCGACATCCACGCACGGCAGACCGGTCAAGCCACCCGTCCCGGCGCCGTCGTCTACATCCCCCCGGGTCACTACGTGTTGCGGACGACGGTGGTCGTCGACGTCGGGTTCCTGACGATCAAGGGCTCCGGCCACGGCTTCCTGTCGGAGGCGATCCGGGACGACGTCAATCACTCGGCGTGGGTCGAGACGCTCCCGGGGTCGAGCCACGTCCAGATCGCCAACGACGGTCAGGTGGGCTTCCTCGTGGACCGGGTGGGTGACCCGGGGACGAACGGTCGGCTCAACTCGGTCGTCTTCCAGGACTTCTGCCTCGACGGCATGAACAGCGCCAAGCCCTATGTCGGCACGAACGGCAACGGCAAGACCGGCATCAGGTTCGAGTACGACAACGACGCGATCCGCGTCGAGGGCATGGGCTTCGTCTACCTCGAGGAAGCCCTCACCGTCCGCAACGCCGACGCCTACAGCATCACGAACAACTTCATCGGCGAGTGCGGCCACGGGGTCAGGATGATCAACGGCTCGATCGCCGGAAAGATCACGAACAACTACATCGTCACGCCCTGGGGCGGTAACTCGATCTTCGTCGAGAACGCCGAGAACTGCCTGATCAACGGCAACAGTCTGCTGTGGGGGGCTCGCATCCAGTGCAAGAGCGTCCACCGAGCCGTGATCACGGGCAACAAGCTCGTGAGCAACTTCTCCGGGATGATCGTGCAGGAGACCCCCTGCCATGAGCACCTCATCTCCGGCAACCACTTCCGGCGGATCCACGGGGACGGTGGCCCGGCGCGCAACGACGACCTCTACGGGATGCTGCACCTCAACGGTGACGACAACGCGGTGACGGCCAACATGTTCTCGTTCGACGTCGGCAGCGGGGCCGTCGTCCCTGCAGGGGCCACTCCGACCGTCGTCCTCGTCAAGAGCGGCGCGAGGAACTTCCTCTCCAGCAACCAGCTCGCCGCGACCATGGCCGTGCGACACGTCGTGGACGCGAGCGCGACCTCGTCTAAGGTCCTGTGGTCGGGAACCGCGGGACAGCTGCAGGATCTGAGCTCGAGCACGTCGTTCGTGGCGACGCCGTGAGAGCCCCGCTCAGGCACCCCGCTCCGGACCACGACGCCCTGGTCGTCGGCGAGGCGTTGATCGATGAGGTCGTCGCCGCCGACGGTTCTGTCCGGGAGCATCCCGGAGGGAGTCCGGCGAACGTGGCGGTCACGCTCGGTCGGCTCGGCCGTCGACCGCGGCTCGCGACCCAGCTCGGTCGGGACGACAGGGGCCGCAGTGTGCAGCAGTGGTTGTCGGCGTCGGGAGTGGTACTGGCTCCCGGGTGCGAGCACGGGGGCCCGACGTCGGTCGCGACGTCTCGCCTGGGCGCCGACGGGGGAGCCACGTACGACTTCGCGCTGACCTGGTCACCGGACCTCTCCGGCGTCGGGACGGCGCCGCTGGTTCACGTCGGCAGCATCGCGACGCTCCTGGAGCCCGGGGCCGATGACGTGTTGCGGCTCCTCCACCGGTCGCGCGAGACCGCGCTCGTCACGTACGACCCGAACGTGCGCCCGACGATCTGCCCCGACCGCGAGGCGGTGCGAGGCCGGGTGGAACAGTTCGTCGGCCTGGCGGACGTCGTCAAGGTCTCGGACGAGGACCTCGCGTGGCTCTATCCCGGCGAGGGCGCGATGACGGTCCTGCGGCGGTGGGCGACCGCCGGGCCCGGGGCCGTCGTCGTCACACGGGGGGCCGAGGGTTCGGTGCTCCTGACGGGGGAGTCCTGCCGAGAGGTGCCGGGACGCAGCGTCGACGTGGTGGACACCATCGGTGCCGGCGACTCGTTCATGGGTGCGCTGATCCACGGACTGCTCGACCTGGTGCCCCTCGGAGCGGACGCGCGTACAGCGCTGCGTGGGGTGTCGGTGGAGACCCTGGCACCGATCGTGGAGTTCGCCGGCGAGGTCGCGGCCGTGACCGTCGCGCGCGCCGGGGCCAACCCCCCGTGGCGGCACGAGCTCGCTGCCTAGGGGCGGAGCGCGACCATCGGGTCCCTGGGGCTGCGCCCCGCGCGCCGCCACCGCGTCACGGGGCGGTCGCACTACGGTCGACACGTCCGGGTCCACCGGTTCAGCGAGGGAAGGAAGTCGATGGGTCTCTTCGGCCGACGTGCCCGACGTGCCCGCCCGGCCGGCCGCCGTCCGCCGGAGGTGCCCGACGTCGAGGCCTCCCGGCCGGTCGTCACCGAGCCGCTGGGTGCGTCGAAGCTGTGGTCCGACGGCATGGGCAAGGTCGCGACGCGCTCGGTGCAGGCGCTCGCGGTGATCGCCCTCGTCGGCGTGCTGGTGTTCGCGAGCACCCGGCTGACCCTGGTGGTCATCCCGGTGCTCATCGCGCTGGTCCTCGCCGCGGCGATCTCACCGCTGGTGTCCTGGCTGCGCCGCCGCGGGGTGCGGTCGATCCTCGCGACGTGGCTCGCGCTGATCGCGCTGCTCGCCATCCTCGGTGCCGTCCTGTGGCTCGTCGTGCGGGCCGTCGTCGACCAGTGGGACGAGCTTCAGCAACAGGCGCTCGACGGCTTCGACTCCTTGCAGACCTACGTCCAGGACCTGCCGTTCCAGATCTCCTCCGAGCAGATCAGCTCGGTGCGGGACTCCGCGGTGAACTTCCTCCAGTCCAGCGCGGTGGGGTCCGGTGCGCTCCAGGGGGTGTCGCAGACCGCGGACTTCGTCGCGGGCTTCTTCATCATGGTCGTGGTCCTGTTCTTCTTCCTCAAGGACGGCCCGGCGATGTGGGAGTTCCTGCTGCGGCCGTTCGACGGCGAGGCGTACCAGCGGGGACGGCGCGTCGGCACGGCGACCATCCAGACCCTGGGCAACTACGTCCGCGGGACGGCGATCGTGGCGGCCGTCGACGCGATCGGCATCGGCATCGGCCTCGCGATCGTGGGCGTCCCCCTGGCGCTCCCGCTGTCGGTCCTGGTCTTCCTGCTCGCCTTCATCCCCCTCGTCGGTGCGACCCTGGCGGGCATCCTCGCCGCGCTGGTCGCGCTGGTCGCCGTCGGCCCGGTCGAGGCGCTGATCGTCGTCGCGATCGTCGTCGGCGTGAACCAGCTCGAGGGCAACTTCCTGCAGCCGATCGTCATGGGCCGCACGCTCAGGCTGCACCCGCTCGTCATCCTCTTCGCGCTGACGGCCGGGACGGTGCTCGTCGGCATCACCGGCGCGGTGCTCGCCGTGCCGATCGCCGCGTCGATCTGGCGGGCGATCCAGGTGTGGGACGGGCCCGACCTGCCCGCGAAGTTCGCCCGGCAGAAGCGGGTCGAGACCGTCTGACGGCGCCGGTGGTGCCAGCGCCGTGCCGCCCCACCCACATCGGTGACCAGGCGCCTCCGCCCGGCGCCGGACCCGCTACCTTCACCTCGTGCATCACCTGCGGAGAACGGCCCGGTTCATGGCTCTTGTCGCGGCTCTGCTGGCGATCGCGGACGGCTTCCGGTGGGGCAACCGCTGGTACGTCTCGACGATGTACGGCGGTGCGGCGGACGGCGGTGCGCTCGCGGTGGAGCGGCTGGTTGCCGCGCACAGCGCTCTGGTCAGCGGTCTGGGTTGGCTGTGCCTGGCGGTCGCGGCTGCAGTCCTGGGATGGCGCCTCCGGATCGTCGCGGCTCCGGGCGTCCGTTAACGCATTCCTGCCAGGAGCAGGTGGGTGAGCTTGCGGGCGTCGTAGCGGCCGTCGTCACCGGCGAAGAGGCAGAGGTTGCCGATGCCGCGCATGAGCTCGTAGCCGCTGACGTCGACGGCGACCTCTCCGTCCTCGCGCGCTGCGGCGAGGAGACGGTCGCAGATCGGCACGAGGCGGTCGAGGAAGTAGTCGTGCAGACCGCTGCCCGACTCGTCGCTGGTGCGGACGGAGGCGAGGCCGTGCTTGGTCGCCAGGAAGTCCACGAAGGCGTCGATCCACTCGCTGAGTGCGGCGAAGCGTGACGAGTCGTCCTGGAGCAGCGTCTCGCCGAGGTCGACGCACGCGTCGACCTGGTGGCGGTAGACGGCGGCGACGAGCTCGGCACGGGAGGGGAAGTGCCGGTAGATGGTGCCCATCCCGACCCCTGCCTCGGCGGCGATGAGCCGCACCGGGGCGTCGATCCCTGACTCCGCGAACACCCGCGCCGCGGCCTCGAGCAGGGCTTGCTCGTTGCGTCGGGCGTCGGAGCGCCGCGTCCGGGTCGGAGCCACGGGCTCGCTGCGGTCGGACTGGGTGGGGGGCATGACAGGACTCCTCCTTGCTAAACGGAACATCGCTCCGTATATTTAACGGAGCAGCGTTCCGCTTCAATGATGCCAGACCCTCGCTGCACCGCACCATCCTCATGACAGGAGAACGCTCATGCAGTACCGCACGCTCGGGCACACCGGCATCCAGGTGAGCAGCCTGGCGCTGGGCACGATGAACTTCGGGAAGATCGGCGGCACGACGCAGGCCGAGGTCGACACCCTCGTCGGCACCGCGCTGGATGCCGGGATCAACCTCGTCGACACCGCCGACGTCTACAGCGCAGGGGAGTCGGAGGAGCTGCTCGGCAAGGCCCTCGTCGGCCGCCGCGACGACGTCGTGCTCGCCACCAAGGCCGGGCTCCCGATGGGCGACGGACCTGGCCAGAGGGGTGCGTCGCGGCGCTGGCTCACCACGGCGCTGGACGCGAGTCTGCGCAGGCTGGGGGTCGACCATGTCGACCTGTTCCAGATCCACCGGTGGGACCCGGCCACGAGCGACGAGGAGACTCTCGCGGCGCTGTCGGATCTGCAGCGGGCCGGGAAGATCCGCCACTTCGGCACCTCGACCTACCCGGCCTACCGGATGGTCCAGGCCCAGTGGGCGGCCGCCGAGGCGAAGCTCGGTCGGTTCGTCACGGAGCAGCCCAGCTACTCGCTCCTGCAGCGCGGCGTCGAGCGGGACGTGCTGCCCGTGGCGCAGCAGTACGGGCTCGGAGTGATGGTGTGGAGTCCGCTGGCGTCGGGATGGCTCTCCGGAGCCGTGCGCCGCGACCAGGAGGTCACCACCCACCGCGCGGCGTTCATGCCGCAGCGGTTCGACCTCGCCGACCGCGCGAACCAGGCGCGGATGGACGCTGTCGAGCAGCTCGCGGCCGTCGCCGAGGAGGCCGGCCTGAGCCTCGTCCAGCTCGCGCTGGGGTTCGTGACCGCCCATCCCGGCGTCACCAGCGCCCTGATCGGGCCGCGCACGCCCGACCACCTCGCCTCGCAGCTCGCGGCCGCCGAGACGGTGCTGACGGCCGAGATGCTCGACGCGATCGACGCGATCGTCCCGCCCGGCACCGACCTGGCTGCGCACGAGAAGAACGACGCCCCGCCGGCGTTGCAGGACGCGGCGCTGCGCCGTCGGTGAGCTGAACCGCCCCGTCCTCGAACCAGGTGACCCGGGGCGCCCGAGGAGTCGGGCGCCCCCGGGTCACCTACGCGTAGTCGGCCCAGACGCGGCGCTCCGCCCCGTCGACCGTGAGCATCCCGCCGTACGGCAGGATCCACTGCGGCCGGGTGTGGCCGAACGGCACCCCGACGACGATCACGGCCTCCGGGTTGTAGCGCTGCACGGTCTCGATGACGACGTCGCGCTGCTCGGCGCGCTTCACGGTGCGCTCCGCGGGCGTGAGCTTCACGTCGAACGACGTGGTCGGTGGGCGCGCGACGACGACGGCGTCGACGGCGTCGAGCAGCCCGCGCTCGCCGAGGGAGCGCACGACGAAGCCCACCTCCCGGGCGGGCAGCAGCTCCTCGGAGGTCTCGAGCAGCAGGACGCCGCCGTCGACGACGGCAGGGTCGGCCGGGAAGCGGCCCGCGGTGAGGATCCACTCGATCACCTCGATGCAGCCTCCCCAGGTCCGTCCGGTGACGGACCGCTCGGGCCCCGCCCACGTCCACGGCTCGGTGGGTTCGCGGTCGCCGAACGAGGTGAGGGCGGCCGGGTCCTGCCAGTCGACGCCGAAGTCCTCGGCCTCGCCGGGTTCGGTGATCTCCAACCGCTCGCCCGTCAGCAGGGCGGCGCGCAGGGACGCGGCGTGGACCGGGTCGACGGACGGCCCGGGCCCGAGGTGCACCTGGGTCGACCCGCCGTAGTAGCCCGCGACGCCGTGCGTCCACAGCCAGCTCAGCAGGTTCGTGTTGTCGCTGTACCCGAGGAACGGCTTCGGGTCGGCGCGCACCAGGTCGGCCTCGAGGTGCGGGATCACGGTGATCTGGTCCTCGCCGCCGATCGTGGCCAGCACCGCACGGATCTCGGGGTCGCCGAAGGCGGTGTTGAGGTCTGCGGCGCGGTCCTGCGGCGTCGCGCCGAGGCGTCGGGTGGTCGGGTACTCGACCGGGACCAGACCGGTGATCTCCTGGAGCCGCTCCATGGCCTGCTCGTGCACCGCGGGCGCGAACCCGGGTGCCGCGAACGACGGCGAGACGACGGCGACCTTGTCACCGGGTGCGGGCTTGCGGGGCGATATGAGCTCCATGTCCGTCATGGTGCCGTGGGTGCGGGCGACGGGGGAACCTGATTCCCGGCCCACCAGTCCACCGCGGCGGAGACCACCCGCTCGGGGGACCGGACCCAGCGGATGTGGTCGTTGCTGGCTCCGGCGGGCACCTCGCGGTCGGCGTAGTGCCAGCGGGTGACGGTCCCGGGTGCGAACAGGTCGCGGGCGAACGCCTCGACCGCCCGGCGTGGTGCCAGCGGGTCGTCGCCGAGGCTGACGACGAGCGACGGCGTCGCGATGGGTGGTGCGGTCGGGAAGGGCGGCCGTCCGCTCCGTGCCATCGTCGCCCACTCGCGCATGAGGGTGCGAGCGCCGGGACCGCCGAACGCCGGCCGGGGGAGGTACCCGAAGACGGCCGTCAGCGTCGGCACGATCACGCCTCCCATGAGCACGAGGTGCAGGCCGCCGTACGGGAAGTGGCGGTGGTAGGGCAGGGCTCCGGCGACGGTGATCAGCCCGTCCACTCTGCCGCCGGTCAGCAGGTACCCCGCCGCGAGCTGCGCGCCGAGGCTGTGGCCGAGCAGCAGGACGGGACGGTCCGGACGCTCCCGGCGTGCCGCGGCGACGGCGTCCGCGATGTCGTCGATCTCGTCCTGGTAGGCCCAGTCCAGCCCCCGGCCGGCCGTGACCGACGGGTCCTCGAAGCCGCGACGGGTCAGGGCGCGCGCGTCCCACCCGGCCTCCTCGAACGCCGCGACCACCGGCCGGTAGTAGCGGGAGCCGATGGCCATCGCCGGGGAGATCAGCACCACGGGTGCCGGCTCGCCGGAGCTCCGGCCGTTCGTTCCCAGGGTGGTCTGCATCGATCTCGACTTTCGACGGCCTCGCCGCGCAGCAGTGTGAGGGCGGCACACCTGAGCCTAGGGGCAGCGCGTGCACGCTGCGGTCGCCGCGATCCTCGCCGTCGGTTTGGATGGTCAGGTCCCGACACCCGCTCGACTGGAGGCACACCCGTGACCCGACGCATCCTCCACGTGGTCACCAACGTCGGCCACTACGACGACCCGTCGCACCCGACCGGACTGTGGCTGTCCGAGCTCACGCACGCCTGGCACGTCTTCGCCGAGCACGGCTTCGAGCAGACGATCGTCAGCCCGCAGGGCGGGCGCTCGCCCCTGGAACCGCGGTCCCTGAAGTTCCCGACCTACGACAAGACCGCCAAGGCATGGCACGGCGACCCGGACCGGATGGAGCTGCTGGAGCACACCGCCGGCCCGGACGAGATCGACGCCGCGGACTACGACGCGATCTACTTCACCGGCGGTCACGGGGTGATGTACGACTTCCCCGACAGCGAGGGCCTGCAGCGGATCACCCGACAGATCTGGGAGCAGGGCGGCGTCGTGGCCTCCGTCTGCCACGGCTACTGCGGCCTGCTCAACACGCTGCTCTCCGACGGCAGCCTCCTCATCGCCGGACGGCAGGTCACCGGCTTCGCCTGGACCGAAGAGGTGGTCGCGCGCGTCGACAAGCTCGTGCCGTACAACGTCGAGGAGGAGGCGAAGAAGAGGGGCGCGCGCTACCAGAAGGCGACGCTGCCGTTCGCTCCGTACACCGTCGTCGACGGACGCCTCGTCACCGGGCAGAACCCCGGCTCCGCGAAGAAGACCGCCGAGAAGGTCGCCGAGCTGCTCTGAGGCTCAGCAGGAACCACCAGCACCTCCCGGCTCATCCCCGCCCGGCCCTGGCCTCGGCGGGCACGGGCTCCTGCCCGAGCCGGCGGGCCAGCACCGAACAGACCACGAGCTGGAGCTGGTGGAAGACGACCAGCGGCACGACGACGACGGCGAGCGTCGCGGCGGGCAGCAGCGCCGAGGCCATCGGCAGACCCGTGGCCAGCGACTTCATCCCCCCGACGAGCAGCAGGGTGACCCGCTGGTCGCGCGGCAGCCCCAGCGCCCGGCCGCCCCACCACGTGAGGGCCAGCATGACGGCCAGCAGCACCCCGGCGGACCCGACGAGCACGAGCACGACCCCCACGGTCATGTCCGCCCAGATGCCCTCGGCGGTGGCGCCGCTGATCGCCGTGAACACGATGAGCAGGATCGTCCCGCGGTCCACCGCCGTGGTGACGGCCTTGTGCCGACGCACGAGACCGCCCACCCAGGGCTGCAGGAGCTGGCCGAGCACCAGCGGCGCGAGGAGCTGCAGCAGCACGGTCTGCAGGCCGTCCGCCCCGACGGCGCCGTCGCCGGCGACCGCTCCGCTCATCAGGCCGAGGACCAGCAGGGGAGTGGCGACCATGCCGACAACGTTCGACACGGTCGCCCCGCAGATCGCGCCGGCGACGTCGCCGCGTGCCACGGACGTGAACGCGACGGCGGAGTTCACCGTGGACGGCAGGAGCGAGACGCACAGGAGCCCGACGGCGATCCCCTGGCCGACGACCGGGCCGGCGGCCGCGGAGACGCCGAGCCCGACGAGCGGGAACACGACGAACGTCGCGACGAGCAGCGATCCCTGCAGGCGCCAGTCGGTCAGCGACCGCCAGATCTCCCGCGTCGGCAGCCGTGCTCCGTAGAGCAGGAACAGCAGGGCGATCGCGACGTCGGTGACGACGTCGAGCGCTTCCCGGGCGCCGTCGGGGACGGGCACCACGACGCCGACCAGGAGGGCGAGGACGATGGCGACGACGAACGGGTCGACCCACTGGCGTACCCCGCGCCACAGGCTGGATCGTCGTGTCACAAGTGGTCCCTCTCGGTCGTCGCGTCGACCGTACGGTACGCGTCGACGTGCACGGGGCGTCTGGTTCGACGTCGGCGGCCCGCCCGTGACCAGGGCGAGGCGTTCGCCGCGACCTCTCAGCTTCCCGTCGACGCCTGGTCGTACGCGTCCCGCGCGCGCTCGACCTCGTCGGCGTTCTCGGCGGCCCAGATGATCAAGGCGTCGACGGGCTCCCGGAGGGTCTTGCCCAGGGGCGAGATGCGGTACTCCACGGCCACCGGGCGGGTCGACAGCACGACCCGCGTGACGATGCCGTTGCGTTCGAGCCGCCGCAGCGTCGCGCTGAGCGACTTCTGCGTCACCCCGGGGATGGCCCGACGGAGCCCGTTGAACCGCAGGGGCTGCTCGCACAGGAGCTCGAGGATCTCGAGGGACCACTTGTCGAGGACCTGGTCGAGCAGGTCGCGGCGGTGCTGGGCGATCGTCAGGTGTGGTGCGGGTGACGTGGTGTCGTTCATGAAACCTGGTCTCGTTGTAGTGACTTCCTGCTACTAGGTACCTTACAGAAACCAGATCACCGAGTACAGGAGGATTCCCATGACCGTCACCTATGTGTCGCCCGAGGGCATGACGCAGCCCGTTCCCTACCACCACGTCGCCGTCGCGACGGGCACCCGCCAGGTCCACGTGGCCGGTCAGGTCAGCCGTGACGCCGACGGGCAGGCGCTCTCCGCCGACCTCCGCGGCCAGACCGCGGACGCGCTGCGCAACGTCGCGGTCGGGCTGGCCGGGGGCGGCGCGGGCTTCGCCGACGTCGTCCGCCTCACGTTCTACGTGACCGGATGGCGACCGGACCGCATCGAGGACTTCCTGGCCGGCGTCGGGGACGTCGCCGCGGAGCTCGGCCTGCCCCAGCCGCTGCCGCCGTCGTCGCTCATCGGGGTCGAGATCCTGTTCGAGCCCGACGTCCTCGTCGAGGTCGAGGCGATCGCGGTCACCGACTGAGAGCCGCCGCACCGCGCACGCACGAGTCCCGGCCGGATCGATGATCCGGCCGGGACTCGTCGTCTACCCCTGGGGGCGTCCGGTCAGGACCGGACGAACTCCAGCAGCGCCTCGTTGACCTCGGACGCGTGCGTCCACAGCAGCCCGTGGGGCGCACCCTCGATCTCGACGTACTCCGCCTCGGGCAGGGCGTCGCGGAAACGTCGGCCGGTGGCGTCGATCGGCAGGATGTTGTCCTTCGTCCCGTGCAGGATGAGCGTCGGCTTGGCCGCGGCCCGGACGGCCTCGACGTCGGGCCGGAAGTCCTCGATCCAGGCCGGGACGACGCTGTAGGCCGCGACGGGCGCGGAGCCGACGGCGGTGTTCCAGTTGGCCCGGACGACCTCCTCCGAGATCCGGCTGCCGAGGGTCTCGTCGAGGTTGTAGAAGTCCTGGTAGAACTGCGTGAACCAGGCGTAGCGGTCGGCTCGGGCCGTCGCGGCGATCCCGTCGAAGACCGACTGCGGCACACCCTCCGGGTTGTCGTCGCGCTGGACGAGGAACGGCTCCAGCGAGGCGAGGAACGCCAGCTTGGCGACCCGGTCGTGCCCGTACTTCCTCACGTACCGGGCCAGCTCGCCCGTACCCATCGAGAAGCCCACGAGGATGACGTCGCGCAGGTCGAGGTTCTCGAGCAGGGCGTCGAGGTCCCCGGCGAACGTGTCGTAGTCGTACCCGGCCCCGACCTTGCTCGACCGGCCGAACCCGCGGCGGTCGTAGGTGATGACGCGGTACCCGGCGTCCACGAGCTCGCGGGCCTGCAGCTCCCAGCTGTTGCCGTCGAGCGGGTAGCCGTGGATGAGGACGACGGGCTGGCCGGTGCCGTGGTCCTCGTAGTAGATCTCGACGTCGGTGCTGTTCTCGTGGCTGACGGTGATGTAGCCCATGGTGGCGTTCCCTCCGAATGGTGGAGAACGATCGTTCTCCGTTGGGGGTCGTAACCTGGAGAACGATGGTTTTGTTCCCGGGAGGTGGTCGGCGTGACGAAGCTCGACGACGCGGGCGCCCGGGAGGCGATCGTCACGGCCGCCGACCGGCTGTTCTACGTCCGTGGCATCCAGAACGTCGGCATGGACGCGGTCCGCGCCGAGGCGGGGATGTCGCTGAAGCGGATCTACGCCCTGTTCCCGTCCAAGGAGCATCTCGTCGTCGCCGTGCTGGCCCACCGGACGACGATCTGGTGGAGCGGTGTCGACCGGGCCGCCGAGGGGGCGGGCTCACCCCGGGAGCAGCTGCTGTCCGTGTTCGACTTCCTCGAGGCGTGGTTCCGCGAGGACGACTTCCGCGGCTGTGCGTTCATCAACTCCTTCGGCGAGCTCGGCGCGACGTCGCCCCGGGTGGTGGCCGCCGTGCGTGAGCAGAAGGAGTCGGTCCGGGCGTACGTCCGCGACCTGGTCCGCCGGGAAGGGCTCCCCGATGACGTCGCACTGCAGGTCGACCTCCTCGTCGAGGGCGCGCAGACCACGGCGGCGATCACCCGGGACGACGACGTCGCGCCGCAGGCCCGCCGTGCCGCTGCCGCGCTGCTCGACGCGGCGGCCGCGTCGGGCGGGAGCCGGGTGGGGACCACCGCTGACTCACGGTGACCGCGCCCTCGCGCGCGATCCCGTCAGGTGGTCTCCCGGGCCTGCTGTCGCGAGTAGTGGCGGCGCGCCTTCATGCGGTTGCCGCAGGTGGCCATGGAGCACCACCGTGCCGTGTTGCCCTTGGACCGGTCGACGAGGAACCGTCGGCACTCGGGGTTCCCGCACGGGCGGAGCCTGCCGGGTCGACGGGTGACGAGCTCGGACCAGGTGATGATCGCGCGCGCCGCGGGCAGCGTCGCGGCGGGGCCGGCGAGGTGCCAGTGCAGGCCGTCCGGGGTGAGCGGCGACGGTTCCTGCGCGACGTCCCGAAGGATCTGGTCCAGCTCGTCGCCGACCGTGCCCGTGCGCGCCACCTCCTGCAGCCCGTCGCGGGCTCGGGCCAGCTCGCGCACCTCGCTCGTCGTCCCCTGCCCGCCGAAGCGTCGCGCGAGGTCCGCCGCGTGGTCCGGGTCGGCCATCAGGTCCTCGACGACGCCGTCCGTGACGGGTGTGGAGTTCAGCAGCGCGAGCAGCGCGTCGACGGAATCGTCGTCCGCCACCATATCCAACCCCCTCAATGGTCTTGAACGGTTAGGTCCAGCGTGGTCTACTGACCTAACCACCGAAACCATTTTAGACCGAAGGGCGTCGTCGTGAACACCTACCACCGCTTCGTGGACATCGAAGGGCTGCGAGTCTTCTACCGGGAGGCGGGCGACCCCGCGGCTCCCACCGTCGTGCTGCTGCACGGCTACCCGACCAGCTCGTTCATGTTCCGCCACCTCATCCCCGAGCTGGCCGGCGACTTCCACGTGATCGCGCCCGACCACATCGGGTTCGGGCTCTCCGACGCGCCGTCGGTGGACGAGTTCGGGTACACCTTCGACGCCCTGGCCGCGCACACCGCGAAGCTCCTCGAAGCCCTCGGCGTCGACACCTACGCGATCTACGTCCAGGACTACGGGGCACCGATCGGCTGGCGCCTCGCGCTGGAGGACCCCGAGCGGGTGTGGGCCGTCGTCAGCCAGAACGGCAACGCCTACGAGGAGGGCTTCGTCGAGGGGTTCTGGTCGGACGTGTGGGCCTACGCCGCCGAGCCGAACGCCGAGACCGAGGCCGCGTTGCGGCCGGCGCTCGGCGAGGAGGCCATCCGGTGGCAGTACACCCACGGCGTTCCCGACCCGGCCGTCGTGAGCCCGGACACCTGGCGGCACGACGCCGCGCTGGTCGCCCGGCCCGGCAACGACCGGGCCCAGCTCGCGCTCTTCCGCGACTACATCACCAACGTCCGGCTCTACCCGGCCCTCCACGAGTACCTGCGCGACTCCCGCGTCCCGGTCCTCGCGATCTGGGGCAAGAACGACGAGATCTTCGGGCCCGCGGGCGCCGAGGCCTTCCGCCGCCACGCCCACGACCCCGAGATCCACCTGCTCGACGGCGGGCACTTCCTGCTCGAGAGCGCGCTCGACGAGGTGGCGCCCCTGATGCGCCGGTTCCTCGCCCGGCACTCCTGATGCGGCCGCGCCGGCCGCGTGGTCACGAACGGGCGGCGGGCAGCCCTTCCGTGCGCGCCTTGAGGGCATCGTTCATCTGCTCGAACCCGAGCCGTGTCGGGGCGAGGATCGACCGGAGCAACGGGACCAGGACGCCGCTGAAGGTCTCGCTCTGGGTCAGCAGCGTCCGGCCGGAGGAGAGCTCGTCGAGCTCGAAGCGGTGGTCGCCGTCGAAGATCCCGGGGAGCAGGAGGCGGCCCCGCCAGTGCAGCACCCGCCCCGGCTCCCGGTCGACGACCGTGGGCCGGAAGGTCATCGGGCGCCCGCCGGGAGGCTCGATCACGGCCTCGAGCCGGGACCCCACCTCGAGGTCCCCGGAGAGGCGCGTGATGAACGGGTTCCAGTCCGGGTAGCGAGCGGTGTCGGCGAGCACGCTCCAGACGTCGGCCGGTGCGCGGTCGATCTCGACGGCGTGACTGATGGTCGTGGACATGACGGGTCTCCCGGGTGGACTGGGACGGACGAGGTGGGGTCAGGCTGCGGCCGACTCGGTGAGGAGCCGGAGCCGGTCCGCGTCGACGTTCGCGCCGAAGGCGGGATGCCCCGGTTCGAGCCGCCGGCCGGTGGCGAGAGCGCCGGTGACGACCGGGTCGAAGCCGAGATCGTCGACGACGGCGGCCGCGGCGGTGACGTCGTCGACGTCGTCCCCCGCGACGGCGATCGCCTTGCGCTCGGCGTGACCGGCGGGCCGGGAGCCGTCCTCCAGGTCGTGGTACCCCATGTGGTTGAACGCCTTGACGACGCGGGCGTCGGGCAGCGAGGCCTGGACGAGCTCGCTGGTGGAGCTGGCGGGCCGGGCGAGGTCCTCACGGTGGCCGTCGGTCTCCCACCAGTAGTTCATGGCGTCGACGACGAGCTTGCCGGCCAGCGCGTCGGCGGGCAGCGTGCGGTGCTTGCCCAGCGGGAGGGCGAGGATGACGACGTCTGCCTTCGCCGCGGCCTCGGCCGTGGTGACGGGTTCGGCGCCGGGCGCGAGCACCTCGACGGTGAGGGCGATCTTCGCCGGGTCCCCGGAACCGGAGATCAGGACGCGGTAGCCGGCCCGGACCGCGAGACGGGCGAGGACGGTGCCGACCTTGCCTGCGCCGATGATGCCGAGGGTCTGGTTGCTGGTGCTCATGCGATCTCCTGGGGCTGGTCGGCGAGCAGGTCGCGGACCAGGGGGACGACCTTGGTCCCGTACAGCTCGACGTTGCGCAGGCGCGCGTCGGCGGGCTGCGCGCCGGTGGTGTAGATGAGGTCGAACCGCCCCACGCCGAGGCTGGTCACGGCTGCGGCGATCCTGCGGGCGACGGTCTCGGGCGAGCCGACGTAGAGGGACCCGCCCGCGATCTCGGCGTCGAACTCCTCCTTGCGCAGGGGAGGCCAGCCCCGCGTGGCGCCGATGCGGTCGCGCTGCAGGCGGTAGTGGGGCCAGTAGATCTCGCGGGCCTCCTCGTCGGTGTCGGCGATGAAGCCGGGCGAGTGCATGCCGACCGCGTGGGCGGTGGTGCCGAGCTGCGCGGCAGCGCGCCGGTACAGGTCGACGTACGGGCGGAAGCGCGCGGGGTCGCCGCCGATGATGGCGAGCATGAGAGGCAGGTCGTAGTGGGCCGCGCGGATCACGGACTGCGGGGAACCGCCGACGCCGACCCAGGTGCTCAGGTGGCCGGACTCGGTGGTGGGGAAGACCTCCGCGTCGGTGAGAGCTGCTCGGGTGGTGCCGGACCAGGTGACGGGCTGCTCCTTGAGCAGCTCGGCGAAGAGCTGGATCTTCTCCTCGAACAGCAGGTCGTAGTCGGCCAGGTCGTAGCCGAACAGCGGGAAGGACTCGGTGAACGAGCCGCGGCCGAGGATGACCTCGGCCCGCCCGCGGGACAGGGCGTCGACCGTGGCGAAGCGCTGGAAGACCCGGACCGGGTCGTCGGAGGACAGCACGGTCACCCCGGAGGCGAGCCGGATGTTCTGCGTGACGCCGGCGAGCCCGGCCAGGACGGTGTCCGGGGAGGAGATCGCGTACTCCGGGCGGTGGTGCTCGCCCAGGGCGATGACGTCGACGCCGGTCTGGTCGGCCAGCACGGCCTCGTCGACGACCTGACGGATGGCCGCGGCGTGCGAGACCAGCTCGCCGTCGGTGCCCATCGGGCGGTCGCCGAACGAGTCGAGGCCGAACTCAACGGTGGTGCTCACGGTGTGACTCCCCAGGTGATCGAGGTGGAGGATGGTGGAAGTTGACACGTCAACACTTGACAGGTCAACAACTATTCCCGATGGTTGACATGTCCATCGAGGAGGGGAGGCCCGCCGTGGCAGAGGTAGCTCGGCACGCTCCGACGGCGCAGCAGCTGGCGACCTGGCGCGCGTTCATCGAGACGACCGAGCTGCTGCGCTCGCGGTTGGGCGCCCGGCTCCAGTCCGAGTCGGGGATGTCCCTGCAGGACTACTCGGTCCTGCTCGCGCTGCGTGAGGCCCCCGCGCGCAACCTGCGCTCCTCCGAGCTGGCGGACGCCGTCGGCTGGGAACGCAGCCGGCTGTCCCACCACGTCGGACGCATGGAACGTCGCGGCCTGGTGGAACGGAAGGGCCCCGCGGGTGGGGGCTGGGGTTCCTGCGTCCATCTGACCGATGCGGGCGCCGACGTCTTCCGCCGCGCCTCGGTCGGCCACCTGCAGGCGGTCTCCGAGCTGTTCATCGACGCCCTCTCACCCGCCCAGCTCGACGCGGCCGGTGAGATCGCCCAGGCGCTGTCCGCCCGGCTGGCCGACACCGGTGGTCCGCGACGGTGACCCCGTCCGGTGGGTCCGAGCGTGCTGGGGAGACGCGTCGGTCGCCTAGGTGGAAGTGTTTCGGCCGGTCGGGAGCTCGGTCGGAGGGTCGTCCGTCCCGTGCCGTGGCCCGGCGCCCGCCGGGCGGGTGACCACGTACGCCCCGGTGAGGCCGATGGCGACACCGAGCACCGAGAACGAGGCCACCGGACCCCACGAGACGCCCTCCCGGACGAGGTCCGGCAGCCCGAGCGTGCCGGAGACGATCCAGGGGAACGCGGCGACGCGGCCCCAGTCGGGCAGGGAGAGCATGACGGCACCGAGGATCAGCGACCCGAGCCCCCCGTACATCGCGAACTCCGGGTAGCCGTACCAGAACACGAACGTGCTCGCGGCGCCGACGGCGGCACCCGTGGCCGCCACCCAGCCCCGGAGGCGCACCATCACGGGGACCAGCAGGACCAGCCCGAACGTCGTGCCGAGGTAGGCGAGGATCAGTCCCCAGGAGCCGTCCGTCTGGTTCCACGAGAGCCAGGCGTCGACGCCGATGCCCGCCGCGCCGATCAGCAGCAGCACACCCGTGGCCCGCACCAGCCAGCCCTTCGCCATGGCCGCCTCCTCGCCGCCGCTTCCACGATGCCACGGGCGGCACCGACACGCGCCGCACGCCGATCGCTCCTAGGCTCGCGGCATGACGACGGCGGAGCAGCGGCACGAAGGCACGACCGGCGAAACACCCGGATGGCTGGCGGACGCCGTCATCTACGAGATCTACCCGCAGTCGTTCGCCGACTCGAACGGCGACGGGATCGGGGACCTGCCGGGCGTCATCGACCACCTCGACCACCTGGAGTGGCTCGGGGTGGACGTGATCTGGTTCAACCCGTGCTTCGCCTCCCCGTTCCGGGACGCCGGCTACGACGTCGAGGACTACCTGACGATCGCGCCCCGGTACGGGACGAACGAGGACATGGTCGAGCTCGTCGAGCAGGCCCGCCGGCGCGGCATCCGGATCCTGCTCGACCTCGTCGCGGGACACACCTCGATCGACCACCCGTGGTTCGCCCGGTCCCTCGCCGACCCCTCCGACGAACGGTACATCTGGGCCGACCGCGACGGGCCGGGGCTCGTCCCGTCGCCCGGGCCGCGCGAGGGCTGGTACCTGAAGAACTTCTTCGACTCCCAGCCCGCGCTGAACTTCGGCTACGCCCGACCGCACCCCGACGAGCCGTGGCGGCAGGCGACCGACGCCCCGGGCCCGACGCGCAATCGCGAGGCCCTGCAGGAGATCATCGGGTTCTGGCTGGACCGCGGGGTGGCCGGGTTCCGTGTGGACCTGGCCTTCTCCCTCGTCAAGGACGACCCCGACCTCGAGGCGACCACCGCGTTGTGGCGGGAGATCGCCGGCTGGATGCGCGCGCGGTACCCGGACGCGGTGCTGCTGCCGGAGGCCGACGACGACAACACCGCCGACGCCGGGTTGCGGGGAGGCTTCGACGCGGACTTCGCGCTCGTCATCCAGCGCGAGCACAGCGCGCTGTTCAACAACGGCGCCACCGGCCACCTGACCTGGCAGGACCCGGCGGCGATGGAGCCCTGCTACTACGACCCCGAGGTCGACGAGGAGGCGGGCACCCGCGCGCTGGAGACGTTCCTGCGGGAGTGGGACGAGCGGGACCGCCGGGCCGGCGCGGACCGGCTCGTCGTCCTGCCGACGGCGGACCACGACTTCTCACGGCTCGCCGCTGGGCCGCGCACCGGTGACCAGCTGCGCCCTGCCTTCACGTTCCTGCTGACGTGGGGGTCGCTGCCGTCGATCTACTACGGCGACGAGATCGGGATGCGCAACCTGCCCGACGCGCCCGAGACGGAGGGAAGCCGCTGGAACCCGGGGTACGACCGTGCCGGGTGCCGGACCCCGATGCAGTGGGACGACGCCCTGCCGAACAGCGGTTTCTCTTCCGCGCCGGTCGAGCGGCTCTACCTCCCGCAGGACCCGGACCCGTCCCGCCCCACCGTGGCGGCCCAGCGTGCGGACCCGGGATCGCTGCTGCACCACGTGCGCGACCTCGTGGACCTGCGTCGGCGCACCCCGGCGCTGCGCACCGGTGGGGCGCGCACCGTCCTGCACGTCGGGTATCCGTTCGTCTACCTGCGCGGCGAGGAGCACCTCGTCGTCGTCAACCCGCGGCGCGAGCCGGCCCAGGCCACGATCCCGGCGCTCGCGGGCGCGACCGCCACGATGCTCCTGGGCGACGGCGTCCGGGTCGAGGACGGGGTCGTGGAGGTCGCCGGTGGTGGTCACGCGGTGCTCGCCGTGACTCGACCCTGACGCGCGCACGGCCGACCCGGAGGGCGACGAGCGCGGCGGGCGAGCCCGGGCGCCGGGTGATCTCGCGGCCGGTGGGCTGCGAGTCGACCGGGACGGGGAGAGCCTGAGGTGTCGGGGGATCGGGTTCGGGGATGCGGGGTGCGGGATGTCTGAGCAGCGCAGCGCGGCGCGGGGGGAGACGCACGGGGTCCTCCGGTTGTGGACACCTGCCCCCGAGGGCGACCGGGTGCGGTTCGCACCGGACCCGGACGACCGGTACGCCGTCGTCGACGATCTCGAGGCCGAGCACGTCATCCTCGTGCTGGACCGGTGGCCCCAGGTCGACGGCGTGGGGCACCTGGTCTTCACGGAGCACCCGCAGGTCCGCTCCTTCCGGGTGTCGACGTTCCAGCAGCATGTCGACGCCCGCCGTGCGCAGGCGGGGCAGCCGGCCCCGGGCCGGGCGCTGCGCGTGGGCGACGTGTTCTGGGTCCGGGCCGGTGACGACCCCCGGTGGAACGACCCCCGGCGTTGGCAGCTCCTGGACGTGACCGCCTCGGCGCGGCGTGCCGCGCACGCGGCGCAGGTCGTCGCGGTCAACCCGGCGATGCGGCTGCGGGAGGCGGACGTGGCCCACGAGTCCTCGGGACCACCGTCCCCGGAAGGGCCTCGCCGTCCTCCGGCCGGTGCGGCCGCCTCGACGGTGTGACATGTCCGTCCCGCAGCGCATCCCGGCGGACCACTTCACCGCGCGCGACCTCGTCGACGAGCTCGAGGAGCGACCGGACGCCCTGGCGCACTTCGTGCTCAACGTGGGTGACGGTGACGCCCAGGTGGTGCTGCTGCCGACCGACCCGGTGGCGGAGCACCGTCGCGCCGTCGTCGTCGACGCCGGACGGGACAAGCCGTTGTCGCTGATCGCGGCGCTCACGGCCGAGGGCTCGCTCCCCGGCGTGGACGACGTGGCCCTCGTGGTGGCCACCCACCCGCACCAGGACCACATCGGCGCGATGGCCGAGGTGCTGGCCGGTCTGGGCGACCGGGTCGCCGAGTTCTGGGACCCCGGGTACTTCCACCCGATCGGTGCGTTCCACCGGATGATGGCCGAGGTGGAGCGGCGCACCGGGCTGCTGTACAGCCACCCGGCGTCGGGGCTGAGCCGGTGGATCGGCCGGACCGGGATCACCGTGCTGTCCCCGTCGATCCACCTCAGGAACCGGTTCGACACCTACGGGGTCGAGATCAACGACTCCTCCCTGTCGATGCGCCTGCAGCATCCCGCCGCGCGCGTGGTCACCCGTGACGAGGCCGGCAACGTCGTGGACAAGAGCTCGTCCGAGGTCTCCCTCGTGCTCGGCGGGGACGCGCAGACGTTGTCGTGGTCCTACGTGCTGACGGACTTCCCGTTCCTCATGAAGTCGAACTCCGCCAGCTCGGCGGCGATCGCCGCGGCGACCGGGGACGTCGACCTGCTGCAGGCCGACGTCTTCAAGGTCTCGCACCACGCGTCCAAGCGCGGGGTCAATCTCGAGCTGATGGAACGGATCAGGCCGTGGGCCTCGGTGGTGTCGTGCGGACCGGACTCGCCCCGGTACCACTTCCCGCACGACCTGGCGCAGGAGATCCTGCGCGAGGCCCGCGACCCGAGGGCCGGGTCCGGGGGGAAGCGCTCGGAGGAGGACTGGGAGCTGAGGATCTACTACACGGCCGACCGGGACACCGACGGGCGTGCCCTGGGCACCGTGGTCACCGTGCTGGAGGAGGGTCGTCGACCCCAGGTGTGGCGGCTGGGTGACACCCCTGGCCGGTCGGTATCCGTTGCGGCACTGCGGAAGGCCCGTAGGCTCGACAACCGATGACACAGCACATCGGCGTGGCCATATCCGGCGGGGGGCACCGCGCGACGGCGTGGGGGCTGGGCGCGCTGCTCTATCTCGTCGACAGCGGCAAGAACGAGGAGGTCTCCGCGATCTCCTCGGTGTCCGGAGGGTCGATCGCCAACGCCGTCGTGGCGCAGGAGACCGACTACAGGACCGTCGACCCGCCCGGGTTCGACCGCACCATCCAGCGGCTGGTGCGCCACCTCGCCGACACCGGTCTCTTCTTCTGGGGTCCGCCCACCAACGCCTACCTGATCTCGGTGTTCGTCGGGGCCGGCGTCGCCGTGGCCACGATGCTGACCGGCATCGTCTTCGTGTTCCTCAACGGGCTGTCCTGGCGATCCGGGCTCACGCTGCTGGCGGGGGGCGTGCTGATGGGGCTCACGGCCCGCTGGTTCGAGCGCCGTTCGCACGTCCTCGACCGCGCGTTGGCCCGGACCCACTTCCAGCGGGACGGACGGTCGACGCGACTGGGGGACATCGACCGGTCCCTCGACCACGTCGTGTGCGCGACCGAGCTGCAGTCGGCCGAGCACCTCTACCTCACCCCGCGGTTCCTCTACTCCCACCGGCTGGGCACGGGGTCGACGAACGACATGAGGTTGTCCACCGCCGTCCAGGCCTCCCTGGGTATGCCCGGCGCCTTCACCCCGCGACGGCTGAAGACCGCACCGTACGGGTTTCACGGCGGTACGCAGGAGGGCGGCGTCGCCGAGGACTTCCTGCTCACCGACGGCGGCGTGTACGACAACCTGGCCGACCAGTGGCCCGACGGTCTCGAGAAGAGGCTGGAGCGCGCCCCGGAGCTGCCGGTCGTGGGCCGCAGCATCGACGAGCTCGTCATCGTCAACGCCACCACCGCGCTGAGCTGGAGGCGGCTGCGGTACGCACGCCGGTTCCTGGTGGGCGAGCTGTTCACCCTGCTGCGGTCCAGCAGCGTGATGTACCAGGTGCCGACCGAACGGCGTCAACGCGGTCTGGTGCACACCTGGGTCGACTGCGAGCGCACCGGGCGAGGGCAGCGCGGCGCGATCGTCCAGATCCAGCAGTCCCCGTACCGGGTGGCCGACGCGTTCCTCCGGAAGGACCAGGAGGAGCGGGCCCGCCGTGCCCGTGCCGTGCTGGACCTGCTCGGCGACGACGACGAGTCCCGCGAGGCCTGGCGGGCCCGGGCGGACTCCAACGCGGACGTGCCCACCGTGCTGCGGCGACTCGGGAGGACCGCGACCGTCGACCTGCTCGAGCACTCCTACGTGCTCGCCATGTGCAACCTGCACGTCCTGCACGGGTACCCGCTGCTCGATCTGCCGGAGCGCGAGCGGTTCGAGCGTCTCCTGGACGACCCGGAGCCGTCGGCGGCCTAGGCTCGGCCGGCATGGAGCCCGAGGACGAGCGGTGGCGCAGCGCGGTCGAGCACGTTCGGGACCGTGCCGCGGGAGGTCCGCTGCCCGCGGACGCCCGGGTGGTGCTCCACTTCCACCCGGATGCCCCGGCCGGGCGCGGGTCGGTGCTGGAGACGGTCGCGCGCGAGGGTGTCTACCGGTCGCAGTTCGAGACGAGGACCAGCAACGGCGGGTTGACCGCTTTCCCCGGCGGGGACCGGTGGCGGTGGGAGAGCCGGATCTTCGGCGGCGTGTACGACGACGCAGCACCGGCCGCCCGCCCGCGGTACGGGGCGCTCCTGCTCGACGGCGACCCCTACGGCGCGGCACCGCGGTTCGGCTCCAGCTATCTGCGGCTGCGGCCGGGCGTCCTCGAGCGGGCGACCCTCTGCTACCCGGACAGCGTCCACACGCCGCACGACTTCGGCACCCGGGACCGGTCCGGCCTGACGGTGCTGCTGCGCTCGGACCCGTGCCGCGACCCTCTCGACCGCTACGTCGAGGCGCACGTGCACGGCGAGGTTCGCGTCGACCGCGACCTGGAGGCGGTGGTCCTGGACCCCTCTTACCGCGGGACGGCGGTCGCCGCGGCGGCGGAGCGGCTCGGCTGCGCCGTCGAGTGGCACCCCGGCTATCGGGCCTTCCCGACCGCGTTCGACGAGCGCTACCGGGGGCCGGAACCGGTCCGGCTCGCCGAGTCCGTCGCCGCCGAGGGCGAGCTGAAGCCCGCGCTGCTGGGCCCGTGGCGCGGAGCCGACGACGTCGACCCCCAGACGCTGAAGCAGGTGTGGCACCTGCTGGCCCGTTACGGACGCCGCAGCGGCGCCCTTCCCTAGCCGGGGCCGCTACGCGACGTCGATCGTGTGGGCGAAGTCGGGTGCGCACGTCGTGCAGAACATGCGGCGGCCGAGGTCGCGCTCGCCGGGTGCCCCGGGGGAGTAGTAGACCTCCTTGTGCGCGTGGGCCGCCCGGGTGTGCTTGATGCACGAGCCGGCGCCGCACTGCGAACAGACGGTGACCGCCGGGGTGGTGGCCTGGTGCTCGGTGGCGCATTCGAAACAGTTCATGGGACATCTCCTGTGATGCGTGCTGCCAGTCCGGGCGACGCCCGCGGACCCCCGCGTGCCGGACAGGTGCGGGATCCGTGCCGTCCTTGCCGGGGCGCTCGCGGGGTCTGCCGACAGGGCCGCCGTCTCCAGTATCGCAGCGGGTCGATCACTCGCCCGTCCGCGACGGGATCACGGACGCCCCCCGCGGCGTGCCTTCGGCCCGGGCGGTACCCGCACGCCATGACGTGCCAGCACCCCGAGGCCGTCCGCGACGGTGACCGCGGCGATCACGGCGTGGTGCGGCTTCCTCGAGCGCAGTGCGACCGCCGCGAGGTGTTCCGACGCCACGGTGCCGAGCGGCGGCAGTTCCACGTCGTGCACGGCGAGGCACGTCGGCTCCGGCAACGCGCCCCGGGAGCAGAGGACGGCCGGGGCGGCGTCAGGGGGAGTCAGCAGCAGGTCGTCGCGGGGAGCGCCGAGACCGGTGCCGACCGCCTTGAGCACCGCCTCGCGCCGGACCCACGACCGGGTCAGGGTCCGGGCCGTCCAGCCGGCGGCCGGCCGTTCCGCGACGGGCACGACGCCGGCCAGGTCGTCCAGGTGCCGTCCGACGCCCGCCGCTGCCTCGACGTCCACACCGACGTCGACCCCGTGGGCGCCGACGTCGTCGACGACCGCCACGAGCACCCACGACCCGGCGTGCGAGACCGAGAAGGCGGGACCCCCACTGACGACGGGCTTGCCCGGGGCGGGTCCCCCCGGTGCTCCCATGCGGACGTCGACGCCACGGGGAGGGACGCCGAGCGTCTCGCCGAGCACGGCACGCGTGAGTGCGCGCCCCGTCGCGAACCGGTCACGATCGTCGGCGCGCAGGAACGAGCCGACCGTGCCCGCCTCGTCCGTGGTGAGCAGCGCGGCACTCCCGCACGAGACCGGCACCGTCGGGGCACACCAGACGGTGACCGCACGGGGTGGCCCGGTCATCACGGGAGCACCGCGCCTCCGGTGACCTACCGTTGCGTGATCGTCACCTTGACCGGGTCGCCGACGTCCTTGCCAAGCTGCTTACGCACCTTCGCGTTCAGGGACACCATGTGCCCTCCCGTGCCGGTCACCATCGCCCCGACGTTCTCGAGCGTGACGTCGTCGACGGTCGCGTCGACCCGGACGGTCTTGCCGGTCCCGAAGAACTCGGCCGAGTCGGGGATCTCGACGCAGCTCCACGTCTCACCCTTGACATCGACGCCGATCTTGGTCTCGAAGCTCATCTGTTCGCTCGCCATGCCGACAAGTTACCCCCAGGGCGGCACGTCGGACATCGGACGATCCGGGTCGGTACGGCGTGGCGCGGGTCCTGCGGCTGGTTCCGCAAGCCAGGAGGCAGGCCCCCGGCCCGCCGTTGAGACGCTCCTGGTCCCAGGAGGTCGTCGGGGTGGCCTGTCCCCACCGCCCCGCACGGGGTCCGGGCCGGCCGCAGCCGCCGGCGTCCGTTCGAGCCGTCGACCGACGCTCGAGACCCACGTGCAGGGAGAGCGAGTCATGGAAGCCACTACCGCACCACCTCCGGTCACGACCCCTACTCGCCGGGCCCTGCCCGGGGCCGCCGTCGCCGTCGTCGTCGGCGTCCTGATCGCCGTGATCTGGTCCTACGAGTTCGTCGACGACGTCGTCGGGGGCGCCATCTCGGGGCTCTTCCTCGGCGCGGACCACGTCGCCGAACCCGGCCTCGTCGGCACGCTCGCCTTCGCGACCGTGGCCGGTCTGGCGGGCACGTTCACCGCGTGCAACATCGCGTGCTTCGCGTCGGTGGGTCCCCTGGCCGCCGGGACCGGGGCCACAACACCGTCCCGAGCTGCGCTCGTCCGGCACGCGGCGGCCCAGCTGGGCTGGTTGGCTCTCGGGATGAGCGTCGTCGCCGCCGCGTACGGCGTCGTGGTCGTCGCCGCCGGTGACGGCACCGTGATGCTCAGCGACGAGACCATGGCCGGTATGCCGGTGCGGCTCGTCCAGGCCTCCGTCATCAACGTCGTCCTCGGCGTGGGGCTCGTGTACGTCGCCGTCCGCTACCTCACCGGTGCCCCGCTGCGGGGCCGTCGGGGCATCCTCTCGCTGGGTGCGCTGCTCGGTCTGCTCGTCGTAGGACGGCCGTTCCCGATGTTCCGCGAGGTGCTCGCCGCGGCGGTCGACGCTCACCCGCTCGTCGGCGTCGGGCTGCTCGTGCTCGTCGTGCTGGGCAACCTGGCCCTCGTGGGGATCCTCTACCTGGCGTTCGTCGCCGCGGCCGGGCCGGCCCTCCAGCGGTTCGTCGCCCGCCACCAGCTCACCGTTCTGCGGGTCGGGGGCTATCTGCTGCTGGCGCTGGGTGCCTTCTCGATCGCCTACTGGGGTCTACGGGTGCCGGCGATCTTCGGCATCGGGTGGTTCCCGACCGTCTGAGGGACGTCCGGGCGGCCGGTACCAGGTACCGGCCGCCCGGACGTGTCAGCCGCAGTCGTAGAGCACGGAGTCGCCGTAGCTCGGGATGGGCAGGTCGTCCGCCGCGGTGAAGTTCGACCCCCCGTACGCCGCCGGCGGGACCGGAGAGCAGTTCGACTGCACCCAGGCGACCCGCTCCCGGGCCTCCTCGCCACCCATCCCGGCGATGCCGCCGACCCGGTCCGGCCCAGGAGCCGCCGAGAGGACGAACCGCAGCCTGCCCGACGCCTTCCACGCATCGAGGGTCGCCGTGGTCGGGACCGGGTCGGCACCGAGGAAGCCCCCGAAACCGGCGACGGCCTCGTCGCTGTCGAGCACGAACTCCGACGCCGCGAGGCCACCACCCTCGGTGAGCAGCGTCAGCGGCGCCCCGTCGGCGTGCGTCCTGGCGAAGTCGAGGACGGCCGCGTTCTCCGCGGACATCGTGTGGCCCGCCAGCCCGCCGGCACGCACGGGGCCGGTGAACTCGGGGTCCGTCAGCGCCGCCAGCTCGGCCGGCATCTCCGTCGGCAGCGCGTCGCGGTCGAGCGACACGGGCGGCATCGGCAGGTCCGCGAGATCGACCGGGACGAGCACCCCGGCCCGCATCGCCTCGAACCGCTCGTTCGGGGGGCCTGCCTTGGGGAACCCGCCCGACGACGGCGCCGACGCGGCCGACGCGACGGACCAGGACGCGGAACCGGCGAGGACGGCGACGGCGACGAGCGCCAGACCGTACCCGGCACGCCGGAGACGAGGCGCCGCCAGGACGGCGAGCGCGGCGAGGGACAGCGCCACGACCATCCAGCGGATCCAGCCGTGCCACTCCGGGGACCGGCCGACCAGCACCACCGCGGTGAGGGCCGTCGCGGCCACGCCTACGGCCAGCAGGGCCGTCGCGGTGCGTTCACCGTCGCGGTGCGCGTCCCACAGCCGGACCAGTCCGGCCCCGGCCACGGCACCGACGGCCGGGACGAGCAGCGAGACGTAGTAGGAGTTGAAGATGCCCTGCGTGAAGCTCAGCACCGTGAAGGCGGTGACGAGCCAACCTCCCCACAGCACCCAGCCGCCGGCGCGCGGTCCGGCGGCCATCGGCTCGGCGCGCCAGGCACGGCGGTAGGCACCGGCCCCCACGACGACGAGGACGATCGCGCACAACGGCAGCAGCCAGGCGATCTGCCCGCCGGTCTCCGGCGAGAAGAGCCGATCGAGACCCGGCGCACCACCGAAGAGCCCGACGACCGCCAGCGGGACGTTGAGCCCCGAGCCGCCGGCCGACTGGCCCGAGCCCAGCAGGGCGCCGAAGCCGTTGTAGCCGAACACGAGCTCGAACGCGCTGTCCGAGACGGTCCCTCCCATGTAGGGCTTCTCGCCCGGCCACAGGTCTCGCAGCGCCGACCAGGAGAAGGAGACCAGCACGAGCGTGACGAACGACCGCACCAGGTCGCCGACCCTCGTCCGCACGGACAGCCCGGCCGCGCCCCACCAGACCGCTCCGGCGAAGGCGGGCAGGACGATCCACGCCTCCAGCATCTTCGTGTTGAACCCCAGGCCGACCAGGACGGCGGCCGTGACGAGCCATCGCCGGCGCCGGGCGTCCGTGTCCTCCTGCAGCCCTCGCGTGAGCGCCCAGGCGGCCAGCACCAGGAAGAGGATCAGGAGCGTGTCGGTGTTGTTGTGCCGGTTGAGCGCCACCGTCACGGGGGAGAGCGTCATCACCGCGGCGGCGATCAGAGCGGCCCGCTCGCCGGCCCAGATCCGCACGGCGCGGTGCAGCGCGACGACGGTCAGCACGCCCGCGACCACCTGCGGCAGGAAGAGCCCCCAGCTGTGGAACCCCAGGAGAGAAGCGCTCGCGGCCTGCACCCACAGTGCCAGCGGCGGCTTGTCCACCGACACGATGCCTGCGGGGTCAGCCGCCCCGAAGAGGAAGTTCGTGGGGCTCTGCAGCATGGACCGGACCGCTGCCGCGTAGTAGGTGTTCCCGAGGTCCGCCTCGGAGACCCTCCAGGAGTACATCACGGCAGCCGCGATGCAGAGCACGACCAGTGCGACCGTATACCAGACCGAGCTCGCCGCCGGAGGGCCGGTGGCCCCCGTGCGCCGCTTCCGGGCGGTCGGTGTCAGAACAGCGGCCATCGTGGTCCCTTCGTCGTGGTGGTGCTCCTCAGGCAACCGACCGCACGGGCGGCGGCCAACTCTCGGTTTGCCCGGCGGCCCGGGTCCCGGCGGGACCAGCACGCGAGAAGAATCCCGGCCCGTCCGACCGGCCTACGGTGATCGCGACAACCCGACACCACTCGGGCAGCAGACACGGGAGGTCCGATGAACACCACCGCCACGACCGTCGACGAACGCCGCTCGTTGCCGCTCGACGACGACTACGCAGCTGACCGCCAGCTCCCCGTGGAGTTCGCGACGTCGGCGGACGGCACGAGGATCGCCTACGAGCGGTCGGGCAGCGGTCGCCCCGTCGTCATCGTGGGCGGCGGTCTGAACGACCGGGCCATGTTCCGCCCGATGGCCGGCATCATGTCCACGCGCTTCACCGTCTACAACTACGACCGGCGGGGACGGGGCGACAGCGACCTCGGCGATCCCGACGCCTGGACGCTGGACACCGAGGTCGAGGACCTGCGGGCCGTGATCGAGGCCGTCGGGGAACCGTGCGACGTGTTCGGCAACTGCACCGGCGGCATGGTCGCGATCGAAGGCGCGGCGGCGGGCCTCGACATCCGTCGCATGGCCCTCTACGAGCCGCCGTACCGGTCACCGGAAGCCACCACCGAGCAGCTCGTGGCGATCCGTCGGCTCATCGACGAGGGTCGCCGCGGCGAGATCGTCGAGATGTTCGGTCGCGACATCGTGGGGTTCATCAGCCCCGACACCATGGAGTACTTCAAGCAGCACCCTGCGTGGGACGCCTTCGAGTCGATGGCCTACTCGGCCTACTACGACGCCATCATCAGCCGGGACCACACGGCCATCCCCGCCGAGAAGCTCCCCGCGGTTCAGGTCCCGACGGTGATCATGCGCGGCGACATCGGGGACGGGGGCATCCACGACGCCTGCGTGCAGCTCGCGGACGGGATCCCGGACGCCCATCTGCTGACGATGAAGGGGTGCGACCACCTCCTGGACCAGGCCGCCTGGTCCCGGTATGTGATGGCCTTCCTCGACGAGGACTGACGCGCCCGCCGCCCTCCGCCGCACCGGCCGGGGGCGGCGGCTCAGGCCCGTACCGTCACCCGGACGGGGATCCGTGCCCAGGCCCGGAGCGTGTTGTTCGGGCGCGGGACCGCCGGCCCAGCGGGCTCGATGGTCTCGATCCTAGCCACCATCGCGGCCAGGAGCGCCTCCGCCTCGAGGCGGGCGAAGCTCTGACCGAGGCAGGCGTGCAGGCCGGTGCCGAACCCGACGTGGCCGGCCGTGTCCCGGGTGACGTCGAAGCGGTCGGGGTCCTCCCAGCGCCGGGGGTCGCGGTTGGCCGCCCCGAGGAGCACCATCACCTTCTCGTGCGTGCCGATCCGCGCGCCGGCCAGGGACACGTCGCGCAGGGTCGTCCGGAAGAAGGTCTGCACCGGTGTCGACCATCGCAGCGCCTCGTCGAGCGCCCGCCGGCGCAGCGCCTCGTCCTCGCGGACCAGCGCCCACTGCTCCGGGTGGTTCGCCAGGGCGTGCACCATCGAGCCCAGAGCGTGCACGGCCGTGTTCACCCCGGCCGCGAACAACGAGCGCACGACATCGGGCGCCTGGTCGGCGGTGATCTCCCCGCGGTCCGCGGCGGCCCAGATCCGCGCCCCGAGCCCGTCCGGCGACAGCTCCTCGCGCCGACAGCTCGCGTCCACCCACGCCGCCAGAGCACGAGCGTCCGCCGCGGCGTCCCGCACGAGGGCGTTGCGCGGGCCGAACGCGTTGAAGAGGACGTCGCTGAACCCGAGGAGCCGGTGCCTACCGCCCGGGGCGATGCCGACGGCGTCCGGGAACACGCGGAGCGGGAACGCCGTCGCCAGCTCCGTCAGGGCATCGAAGGTCGTCGTGCGGGCGAGCAGCCGTCCGACCAGTGCGTCCGCCCCGGCATACCACTGGTCGCGGAGGGTGCGCTGGGTCCGCGGGCCGAGGACCTCGGCGAGGACCCGGTGCGGGGCGTCGTGGTGCGGGGGGTCGGCCTCGAGGATGATGCTCCGCTGCCGCCACGGGGTGCTGACGGCGAAGTTCGACAGGCCCACCCCGGCGGCCGAGCCGTAGTCCTGCCAGTTGCGCAGCACCGCCGCCACGTGTTCGTGGCGACCCGTCGCGTAGCAGCCGTACCGGCCGAGGCGGACGACGTCGGCGGTCTCGCGGACGGCGACCTGGAACGGGTACGGGTCGACACTGCCACCGTCGCCGAAGGGGTCGGCGTCGATCGTGGGGACCTCGGCCGATGGCGTCGACGCGAGCGGGAGCTCGTTCACAGGTCCAGCACCACGCTCTCGTCGCGAGCCCGGGACACGCAGGGGAACATCACGCCGTCCTCTCCGTCGACGAGGATCGTGTCCCGGTGGTCGACCGCACCTTCGAGCACCGGGGTCTCGCAGGCGCCGCACGTGCCGGTCAGGCACGACGACATGACGGTGACACCGGAAGCGTGGATCGCCTCGAGCAGAGTGCTCGTCCGCGGGACCGTGAGGGTCCTGCCGGTCCGTCGGAGCTCGGCGGTGAACGGTTCGTCGGTGTCGAGCCCGGTCCGGCAGCCGAAGGACTCGGTACGCAACGTGTGGGCCGGCCAGGCACGGCCGATCTCCTCGACCCGCGCAGCCAACCCCGGGGGGCCGCACACGTAGACCCGGTCTCCCGCGGCGACGGGACCGATCGCCTCTGCGAGGTCCGGACGACCACCGGTGGCCGTCGTGAAGACCTCGAGGGACCCGGCGTGCGGTCCGTCGAGCAGGTCGTGCAGGTACGGCATCGTCCCGACGTCCCGGCCCACGTACAGGAGCCGGTACGGCATGTCGAGGCGCTCGGCCGCCTGCATCATCGACAGGAACGGCGTGATGCCGATGCCGCCGGCCACGAAGGTGCATGTCCTGCCGGGGACGAGGGGGAACGACGTGCGGGGCGCGCCGACCCGCACCGTGTCGCCCACCGCGAGACGGTCGTGGACGAACGCCGAGCCCCCGGCACCCTCGGCGTCGCGCCGCACCGCGACCACGAAGCTGTACGCGTCCCAGCGGTCGCCGCAGAGGCTGTACGGGCGCACCATCCCGTTGGGCAGGGTCAGGGCGACATGGGCGCCCGGTGCCCAGTCGGGCAGCCGCTCGTCGCCGGGGTGCCGCAGCTCGAGCTCCACGACGTCGCGCGCGATCCGGCGCCGGGCCACCACGTCCAGCTGTGTCGTGCCGTTCGTCATGGGAAACGTCCCGGAGGTCAGGGGGCTAAGCCGCCGGTCGTCGTGGACCGAGCGGCCGGCGGCCACAGCGTCCACGCACCGCCCGTCGTGGCTGCCGGTGACCCGACGCTAGCGGGACGTGGTCCGCCAGCGCTTCTTCCCGGTTGCGCAGACGGCGACGCAACCCAGGAGTCGGTCTGTTGGAGTGGTCGCCATAGCCTCGCTCGCATGGCGACATCGAGCACGGATCCGTCCCGCCGGCAGAAGGCCTCGGCTCATCCGCCGGGTGCTGACCCGCGACGATGGAAGGCCCTGCTGGTCCTGTCCGCGCTCCAGTTCATGATCCTCCTGGACATGACGATCGTGAACGTCGCCCTGCCGGCGATCGAGGACGGGATGGCGTTCGACCCGGCCGGCCTCACATGGGTGGTCAACGGGTACGCACTGGCCGCGGGCTCGCTCCTGATCCTCGGTGGCCGCCTCGCCGACTACTACGGCCGCCGTCGGTTGCTGATCATCGGTGTCGTGCTGTTCGCAGCTTCCTCGGCGCTCTGCGGGTTCGCGACCCACCCGGCCATGATGATTCTGGGACGGTTCGGCCAGGGCGCCGCCGAGGCCATCGCCGCGCCGGCCTCTCTCGGTCTCATCGCACTGTTGTTCACCGATGCGAAGGAGCGGTCGAAGGCTCTCGGGATCTGGGGCGGACTCGTGGCTCTCGGCGGCACGCTGGGGTACGTCTTCTCCGGTCTGCTGACCAGCTTCACGTCCTGGCGGTGGATCTTCCTCATCAACCTCCCCGTGGCCCTCGTCGCCCTGATCGCGATCCCGGCCCTGCTGGACGAGTCCCGGATGGCACCCGGACGGCGCGGCCGTCTCGACGTCTGGGGAGCCGCCACCTCGACCGCAGGCTTGGTCGCGATCGTCTACGGGCTGCTCGAGGCCGCCGAGAACCCCTGGGGGTCCGCCGCCGTCGTCTTCCCGGTCGCGGCCGGGATCGCGCTCCTCCTCGGCATGCTGATCATCGAGCGCCGGGTTCCCGACCCGCTGCTCCCGCGGGGCTTCTTCGACAACCGGACGCGCTCCGTCGTGAACTTCACCAGCCTGTTCTTCATGGCCGCGTTCATCGGCTACACGTTCATGCTGACGCTGTTCGAGCAGGACGTCCTCGGCTACACGCCGCTGCAGAGCGGTCTGGGCTACCTCCCGCTCGGGATCGGGATCGGGGTCGGCATCGGCATCTCGTCGGTCCTCGTACCGAAGATCGGTGTCAAACCGGTCGTCGTCGCCGGGTTCCTGGGGGCCGGCGTGGGTCTCGCGCTCACCAGCTTCGCCACGACGGACAGCTCCTACCTCCTCGGGATCCTCCCCGGGATGATCGTCTTCGCGGTGTTCGCGGGCGCCACCATGCCGGCGGCGACGAACGCCGCGCTCCACAACGTCACGACGCAGGACTCGGGGCTCGCCTCGGGGGTGCAGAGCACGGCGCAGCAGATCGGCGGCGCCCTCGGGCTGGCGGTGCTCGTGACCTTCGCGATGCGCCGGTTCCTCGCCGACGTGACCGCGGGCGAACCCGTCGAGGTCGCGATGACCAACGGATTCACGCTGGGCTTCCAGATCGGCGCCGTCCTGATGTTCGTCGGCGGCGTCCTCCTCGCGGTCTTCCTCGAGCGTGTCGACGGCGCACTGCGGGACCCGGTCGTCGAGGGTGTCGAGGCCGACCTCGCGGCCCTCTCGGCGTCCGACGACGAGGTCGGACACCGACCGTGAAGGTCGCGGTCACCGGGGCGGACGGGTTCATCGGGTCCCACCTCGTCGAGGCGCTCGTCCGGGCGGGCGCCGACGTCGTCGCCATGGCGCAGTACAACTCGGTCGGTTCGTGGGGATGGCTGGAGGACCTCCCCGCCGACGTGCTCGACGGTGTCGAGGTGCGGCTCGGGGACCTGCGGGACGCAGGGACGACGAGCAGCGCGCTCGCCGGCGCCTCCGTCGTCTACCACCTCGGCGCCCTGATCGCGGTGCCCTACTCGTTCGACGCGCCACGCTCCTACGTCGAGACGAACGTCCTGGGAACCCAGAACGTCCTGGAGGCGGTGCGCCGTGAGAGCAGCCGGCTCGTGCACACCTCCACCAGCGAGGTGTACGGGAGCGCCCTCAGCGTGCCCATCTCCGAGGACCACCCGCTGCAGGCGCAGTCCCCGTACGCGGCCACCAAGATCGCCGCGGACAAGCTCGTCGAGTCGTACGTCGCCGCGTACGGAGTGCGGGCCGTCACGGTCCGGCCGTTCAACACGTACGGGCCCCGGCAGTCGGCCCGGGCGTTCATCCCCGCGGTGATGGCCCAGGCTCTCGCGGGCCGGACGACCGTTCGGGTCGGTTCGTTGAGCCCGCGACGCGACCTGACGTTCGTGGCCGACACCGTGGCCGCCTTCCGGGCGGTCGGCGAGCTCGACGACGACCCGTGGAACGGCGCGACCTTCAACGCGGGCACCGGTAGCTCGTGGTCGATGGGGCACGTCCTCCACGAGATCGCGCGGGTCGTCGGTGTTCACCTGGACGTCGACACGGACGCCGAGCGCGTCCGGCCCCCGGCCGCCGAGGTCCGGCACCTCGAGTGCGACGCCTCGCGGCTGCGGGCGGCGACGGGCTGGGAGGCTCGCTCGTCGCTCCGGGAGGGGCTGGAGGCGACGCGGGCGTGGATGGCCGAGCCACGTCACTTCGGGTCGTACAAGCCCGACCTGCACCAGGTGTGAGCCCGACCCGACGGAAGGACCCGATGTGATGGAAGCCGTGATCCTCGCCGGGGGCAAGGGAGTGCGACTGCGCCCGTACACCACGAGGCTGCCGAAACCGCTGGTCCCCATCGGTGACGACCACGCGATCCTCGAGATCGTGCTGCACCAGCTGGCGCGGCAGGGCTTTCGCCGGGTGACGCTCGCCATCGGCCACTTCGGTCACCTGATCAGGTCCTTCGTCGGTGACGGGCGGCGCTGGGGGCTCGACATCGTCTACGTCAACGAGTTCCAGCCGCTCGGGACGCTCGGGCCCGTGGTCGGCGTGCGGGAGGACCTCCCCGACGACTTCCTGGTCATGAACGGCGACGTGCTCACGGACATCGACGCGACCGCCCTGCTTCGCGCGCACGTTGCCGCCGCCGCGCCGCTGACCGTCGCGACGTACAAGAGACAGGTCACCGTGGACCTCGGCGTGATCGAGGCCGACGCCGGCTGCATCGTCGACTTCATCGAGAAGCCGACCTACCACTACCGGGTCTCGACGGGGGTGTACGCCGTCTCCCGCGACGCGCTGGCCGGATACAGCCCGGGGGAGGCGCTCGGGTTCGACCGCTTCATCCTCGACCTCATCCGGGCGGGCCGGCACCCTGCCGAGTTCGTCCACGACGGCTACTGGCTCGACATCGGGAGACCGGACGACTACGACCGGGCCAACGAGGAGTTCGGACGCATGCGCGGGGCCCTCCTGCGGGGTGCGTGATGCTTGCGGTGGTGGTCGGGTCCACCGGTTTCGTGGGGGGGCACCTCCGGACGGGCATGGTCCGCGGCGGCTGGGACGTCGTGACCGTCGACCGTTCCGGCAGCACAGGCGGGGACCTGGTCGCGGTCCTCGAGGCGACGCTGGCGAGGTCCGCGCCCGACGTGGTCGTCGTCTGCGCGGGCGCGACAGCCGGTTCGCGGCACCGGCTCCGGCGGGCGAACGTCGACCTGGCCGGCAGGCTGGCGGGCGTGGTGGCGCGCGCGCGGCCACGTCCTCGCCTGGTCCACCTGGGCTCGGCCGCCGAGTACGGTGCGGTGTCCGCGCCCGGGCCGTGCCGCGAGGACGCCGCGGCCGTGCCGACGACCGACTACGGCTGGTCGAAGCTGGCCGGGACCCGCGCGGTGCTGGCGGCGATGCCCGCCGCGGTGGTGCTCCGGGCGACGACGGTGATCGGTCCGGGCTGCCGCGGGTTCCTCGGATCGTTCTGCCGGCAGGTCGCCCTCGAGGGGCCGCAGGGTGTCGTGCACGTGGGGTCGTTGGCGGCGGCACGGGACTTCGTCGACGTCGCCGACCTCGCCGCGGCGGTCGTCGCGGTAGCGGGCGCGCCGACGGCGCGGCCGGGCGTCTACAACGTCGGGACCGGGCGAGCGGTACCCCTCGGCCACGTGGTCGAGCGGGTCCGGGCGATCACGGGCTTCCGCGGCCGCGTCGTGAGCGACGCGCCGTCGGCGAGCACCTCCGCCGGGATCGCGACGCAGTTCTCCGACGTCGCGAAGGTCCGACGGGCCTTCGGCTGGACCCCGTCGGTCCCGCTCGACGCGTCGATCCGAGCGACCTGGGAGCGTGCTCGGGCCGACGGCTTGGCGGGGGCCGAGCAGGTTCAGGCGGCCGGCACCGTTCCGGGGTGACCCCCGTGCCCCTGGGGTCGGCGGACGTCACGGCCCGCGACGCACGGCGTGCATCGTCCAGCGTGCCTCGTTGTTCCCCAGGTTCGCCGGCAGCTGCTGCACGTCGAACCCGAGGGGTCCGACGCGTCGCGCCAGACCCGCGAAGGAGTAGTGCACGAGTCCGTGCTCGCGCCGGGTGCGCGCGTAGCTCGTGACCGGCAGTGTCGCCAGCCGCGCCACGGCCGCACCGACGAACCGGCCACGGCGGGCGAACCGCAGGAGCTCGCGGAGGTCGGCCAGGGCCGAGCCGCCGGGCCGGATCAGGTCACCGAGGAGCAGGACGCCGCGCGGAGGGAGCAGGCGGGCCGCCGACGACAGGAACGCGTCCACCTCCGGGTCCGTCAGATACTGGAGGACCGAGTGGGCGAGCACCAGGTCGACCGAGCCGGCCGGGATCGTCCGCAGCTCCTGCGGTTCGATCACGCGGACCTCGGGCGTCGCGGCGAACGTCGTGGTGAGACCCGCCCGGATGGCCGGGGCCGCCTCGCACAGGACCAGCCGTCTGCACCGGGCCAGGACGCTCCCGGCGTGGAGCGCGTCGCCGGGCCCGAAGTCCAGGACCACGCCGTCCGGCGGCAGGTGCTCCTGAAGACTGCCCGCCAGCGCGGAGAAGTGGGCTTCCTTGTGCGTCTCGCCGAAATAGGCCCGTTGCCCACGGTCCCACTCCTCCAGCCAGGGTGTCGTCCGGTTCTCCGCCATGAGGCCGAGTCAACGTCGCGGCGCGGCCGGGCGACAACTCCCGGGTGGCGGGCCGCCCGCAGACCAGGAGTCGTCGGGCCCCGGACCGCTGGCTAGCGTCGCCAGCCAGTGCACGAGAGGGGTTGTCATGCCGCCGTCCACGGCACCCAGGGTCGACGTCGTGGTGCCCGCCTACAACGAGGCGGGCGTCCTGAGGTCCAGCGTCCGCACGCTCCACGCCTACCTGGCGTCCGAGCTGTCCTACCGGTGCGTGATCACCATCGCCGAGAGCGGCAGCACGGACGGGACTGCGGCGGTGGCGGCAGACCTCGCCCGACGGCTCGAGGGGGTCCGGGTGCTCTCCGACCCGGCCCGCGGTCGCGGCCTCGCACTGCGCAACGCCTGGGCCTCGAGCGACGCCGAGGTCGTCGCCTACATCGACGCGGACCTGTCCATCGGGCTGGAGGCGTTCCGGTCGCTGCTCGCACCCGTCGTGGCGGGCCGGGCGGATCTGTCCGTCGGGAGCCGCCACCTCGCCGGCTCGAACGTCGTGCGCTCGCTGCACCGTGCGTTCCTGTCCCGGTCGCTCAACCTGCTGCTGCGGGTCGCTCTCGGAGCACGATTCACGGACGCCCAGTGCGGCTTCAAGGCGGGGCGTCGCGAGACGCTCGCGCCCGTCATGGCGGAGGTGCGGGCCGACCACTGGTTCTTCGACACCGAGCTCCTCGTCCTCGCCCAGCGCCATGGCCTGCGCATCCACGAGGTCCCGGTCGACTGCCTGGACGACCCACGCTCCTCCGTCGACGTGGTGCCGACGGCCGTCGGGTTCCTCCGCGAGATCGTGCGCCTCGCCCGGGACCGTCGCTCCCGCCCCGCCACCCGTGCGGGGGCCATCCGTGCCTGAGGGGCGTCTCCTGGCACCCGTGCGGAGCTCCTTCGTGCGCTTCGTCCTGGTCGGGGCCGGCACGGGCGTCCTGCACCTGGGCGTGTTCGTCGCGCTCCGCGCCTGGCTCGACCCCGTCGCGGCGAACGCCGTCGCCCTGTCGCTGGCGACGGTCGTGAACACCGAGGGGAACCGGCGCTTCTCCTTCCCCGGGCCGAAGGACGACCCCGTCTGGTACCAGCACGTCAAGGCCGCGCTGGCGCTTCTGGCGAGCCTCGGGCTCTCCGCCGTGGCGTTCTCCGCGCTCGAGCCCGCCCGACGTGGCCTCGAGGTGCTCGTCGTCGTGGGAGCCGATGCGACGTCCACCCTGGTGCGCTTCCTCCTGCTGCGGTTCTGGGTGTTCCGCCCGGCGCGAGGAGGTGGACGTGCTCGACGTGATCGTCACCGCTGACGACCTGGGCATCAGCCGAGGGATCACCCGGGGGATCCTGACGGCCCACGACCTCGGGGTCGTGACCGCCGCGTCCGTGATGGCCAACGGCACTGCGCTCGACGCCGTGATCGACGAGGTCACCGCGCGCCCGAGCCTGGCTCTCGGGGCGCACCTGGTGTTCGTCGGCGAGGACCGTCCGCTGCTGACCCACCGAGAGGTCCCGACGCTCGTCGACCGGTCCGGCGCGCTGCCCCGCTCGTGGCGCCACCTCGCCGCGCGCGTGCTGTCCGGTCGGGTGTCGCCCGACGACCTCCGGGCGGAAGGGCGTGCCCAGCTGGAACGTCTCCGGGACGGGCTGGGCCTGGACCTGAGCCACGTGAACACCCATCAGCACGTCCACCTGCTCCCCGCGGTCGCGCGGGTGGTGGTCGACCTGGCCGTCGAGGCGGGCGTGGGGTACCTGCGAGCTCCCACCACGAGTTCGCGGTCGCCACGCGCGGTGGTGATCCGCCGGTGGCGCCGGCAGCTGGTCGACGCCGCGGGCCGGGCCGGGCTCGCCACCAGCGACACGTTCGCCGGGCTCGACGAGGCGGGACACCTGACGGCGGCGGACGTGGTCGCGGCGGTCGCCCGGTCCGGGCCCGGGGTCCTCGAGGTGAACTGTCACCCGGGGCTGCCGACGCCCGCGGACCGGCTGCTCTACCGGTGGGGATACGCCTGGGAGCGCGAGGTCCGTGCACTCACCGACCGGGACCTGGCACGGGCCCTGACCGGGCGTGGCGTGCGGCTGGTGCGCCCGGGAGAAGCCCACGCAGGGCATCGCACCTCAGGAGAAAACCGGGATCCCCGGCCCACCTAGCATCCCGAGCATGAGCAACGACAGCACTCGCACCAGCTCCCCGGCGCAGGCGGTGTGGTTCGACATCTCCAGCCGACACCCGCAGCGCACCCAGGACTTCTACCGCGACCTCTTCGGGTGGTCCATCAGTCCCCTGGACGGCGAGGACTACGCCATGGTCTCGGCCGGCGACGGACCGCCCTCCGGCGGCATCGGGCACGCGACGGAGGGCGCCCCCTACGTCGGGCTCGTCCCGTACTTCCCCGTCGACGACATCCAGGCGGCGCTCGACCGCGCCGCGGAGCTCGGTGCCACGGTCGTGATGCAGCCCGCGCCCACACCGATGGGCCGGATCGCGGCCATCCGTGACCTGGACGGCAACACCGTCGGTCTCCAGGGTCCCTGACCACCGCAACCGCCGCGGCGTGGCCCCCGCCCGTCGTCCTCCGCACATCGCAACGGAAGGTACGTCCATGACTTCGACTGCAACACCCACGTGCCCGTACGTCCTCGACCCGCAGGGCCTGGACACGCACGGCGAGACGCGTCGGCTGCGCGAGCAGGGACCGATCGCGCGCGTCGAGCTCCCCGACGGCGTCCTGGCGTGGTCCGTCCACGACTACGCCGTCGCCAAGGAGATGATGGGCAACCAGGAGCTGTTCTCCAAGGACCCGAGGCGCAACTGGCCGGACTTCATGGAGGGCCGGATCTCGGACGGCTGGCCGCTGATCACGTGGGCGGCGATGAACACCCTCGCAACGAACGACGGCGCCGACCACGCCCGGTTGCGCAAGCTCCTGCTCCAGGCCTTCACCGGACGACGGGTCGAGAAGATGAGGGGCCACATCGAGGAACGTGTCACCGAGCTCCTCGACCGCCTGGAGGACGCCGGCCGCGACGGCACGGTCGTCGACCTGCGGGGGATGTTCTGCATGGAGCTGCCGACGCAGCTCATGTGCGACCTCTTCGGCGTGCCCGACGACCGTCGCGCGGACGTCCTCGCCGGAGGTCACAAGAACGTCGAGACCACCCTGAGCAACGAGGAGGCCGAGGCCAACCTCGGGCAGTGGCAGGACGCGATCGCCGAGCTGGTCCAGTACAAGAAGGTCAACCCGGGCGACGACCTGACCTCGGGCCTGATCGCGGCCAAGGAGGAGGACGGCTCCCGGCTGTCCGACGACGAGATGATCGGGACCCTGCACCTGTTGCTCGGCGCCGGCTCGGAGACCCTCGTCAACGGGCTCGCCCACTCGCTCCTGCACGTCCTGGAGGACCCGCAGCTGCGCCGGGACCTCCGGGAGGGGGACACGTCGTGGGACGACGTCTTCGAGGAGACGCTCCGCGTCGAGTCGCCGGTGGCGCACCTGCCCTTCCGGTTCGCTGTCGAGGACTGCGAGATCGGCGGCGTGTCCATGAAGCGGGGAGATGTCATCCTCGTCGACTTCGCCGGCGTGGGCCGGGACCCGGGTGTCCACGGGGACACGGCGGACGTGTTCGACGTGGACCGGGAGAACAAGCAGCACCTCTCCTTCGGGTTCGGGGTCCACTACTGCCTCGGCGCACGCCTCGCCACGCTCGCCGCGAAGATCGCGCTGCCGGCAGTCATGGAGCGCTTCCCCGACATGAAGCTCGCCCAGCCGCGCAGCGAGCTCCAGCCGCAGGGCAGCTTCGTCGTGAACGGCTACGCGAGCATCCCGGTCCGCCTCGGCGCCCGGACCGGCGTGACCATCTGACGGCCGCGGCGGGCCGGGGGGGGGCGGCCCCCGCCGGGGCCCCCCCCCCCGCGGGGCGGGCCGGCCCGCGCGAAGCAGCGCGGGGCCACCCGGATCGCCGCCGCCAGCCTGCTCGCCCTGGCGATGATGCTCGGCGCGTGTTCCGTCCCGGCGGACGTCCAGCAGTTCATCGACGACGCGCAGAGCCAGGCCGAGGCCATCGAGGGCGACC
>NZ_JAUQYN010000002.1:0-126269 GCF_030586525.1 Isoptericola sp. 178
CCCCTGCGCGCGGCCTACGGGAGCCGCTGCGCCTGACCCCGCCCTGCGTTGTGTGTATGAAAATCGCGGTCGCGCTGCGCTGCGCTCCCGCGATTCTCATACCCACAACGACGGGGGTCAGGGCAGGACGACGATCTTGCCGGTCTGCTCGCCGGCGGACATCCGGGCCAGGCCGGTCCCGACGTCGGGCAGGGCGATCTCCGAGTCGACGACCGGCCGCACCCCGGTCCGTGCGCAGAACCGCAGCAGCGCGGCGAGGTCCTCGCGCGAACCCATCGTCACGCCCTGCACTCGGAGCTCGTTGAAGAAGACGCGGGTCAGCTCGGCCGGCGGGGCGTCCCCGCTGGTCGCGCCGCACACGACGATCGTCCCGCCCGGGCGCAGGGACCGCACCGAGTGCGCCCAGGTGGCCTTGCCGACCGACTCCATGACGGCGTCGACCCGGGCCGGCAGCCGCTCACCCGGCTCGAGAGCGGCGGTCGCCCCGAGCTCGAGGGCGCGGTCGCGCTTCGCGGCGTCCCGCGAGGTGGCGACGACCTCGAGGCCGGCCGCGGCGCCGAGGACGATGGCGGCGGTGGCGACCCCGCCACCGACGCCCTGGACCAGCACGCGGTCGCCGGGGTGCAGGTCCGCCGCGCGGAACAGCATCCGGTAGGCGGTCAGCCACGCGGTCGGCAGGCACGCCGCCTCGGCGAAGGACAGCTCGGCCGGCTTCGGCACCAGGTTCGCCGTGGGGACGGACACCTTCTCGGCCAGGGTCCCGGGGTACTTCTCGCTGAGCAGCGTGCGCCGCTCCCGCGGCCCGACACCGTGGCCGTCGGCGCCGACGACCCCGTGCACGACCACCTCGGTCCCGTCGGGTGCGACACCGGCCGCGTCCGTGCCGAGGATCATCGGCAGCTGCTCCTCGCGCAGCCCGACCCCGCGCAGCGACCACAGGTCGTGGTGGTTCAGGCTCGCGGCGCGGACCTCGACGGTGGTCCAGTGCTCACGGGGTTCGGGGTCCGGACGGTCGGTGACCTCCAGACCGTCGAGCGGGGAGTCCGGGGCGAAGCGGGCGACGGTGGCAGCAAGCATGCCCCCCAACCTACCCACGGGTGTCCAGCGGAGCGCCGGCACGGCCGTCGCCCGGGTCGGGCCCGATCCCCGCGAGTCAGGCCGTGCCGCGACGAGTCAGGGAGCCGGCTGCGGTTCCTCCGCACCGACGTCGAACAACCAGGCGATGCCGTACCGGTCCGTGAGCTGACCGTAGTAGTCGCCCCACGGCGCCATCTCGAACGGCATGACGTCGGTCGCGCCGTCGGAGAGGCCCGACACGACGCCCCGGACGTACGCCAGGTCCTCCGGGCCTCCGGTCAGCGAGACGGTGATGCCGCGGTTCGGTGCGACGTAGGGGGTCGAGGAGGGGGTGTCGGACGCCATGAGCACCAGTCCGCCGGTGGTGGTCACCGAGCCGTGCATGACGAGGTGTCCCTCGGCCGGGTCGTCGATCATGCCGGGGATGGAGTCGAAGGTGTTGATCTCGACCTCGCCGCCGAGCACCGCCCCGTAGAACTCGAGGGCGTCGCGCGCCTCGGTGCGAAAGCTGAGGTAAGGGGTGAGCCGTGCCATCGTGACCTCCACGGTCGGGTGCTCCGCCGGCGGCGGCACGTCCACGGTAGGTCGCTGCCGGGACGCTCGCGCGGCCGACCGGGGTCGAGGTGTGCCGGTCCACCCTGACTCGCGGAGCCGCGTCAGGCGGGGGAGTGCCGGTCGACGTCGGCCAGGAAGCCGCGGACCAGCGGTCCCATCTGGTCGAACTCCAGCAGGAAGCCGTCGTGGCCGAAGTCCGACCTGATGAGGTGGGTGCCGGTCGCGTGCCGCAGCCCCGCGGCGATCCGGTCGGACAGCACGGGCGGGAACAGCCGGTCGGAGTCGACGGCGACGACGAGCGCCCGGGCCTCGACCTGGGCCAGCGCGGCGTCGACGCCGCCGCGGTCGCGTCCGACGTCGTGGGTCATCATCGACTCGGTGAGGCGCAGGTAGGAGTTGGCGTCGAAGCGACGGGCGAGCTTGTCGCCGTGGTGGTCCAGGTAGGACTGCACCGCGAAGCGGCCGTCGGTCTGGGGGTCCTCCCCGCCCTGGGGGATGCGGCCGAACCGTTCGTCGAGCTCCCGCGCGGTGCGGTAGGTGGTGTGCGCGATCTGGCGCGCGATGCCGAGCCCGGCGTGCGGACCCTCGCCGTCGGGGGCGTCGTAGTAGTCGCCGCCGTTCCACCGGGGGTCGGAGCGGATGGCCCCGAGCTGCGGGTGCGCCCACGCGATCTGGTCGCCGGTCGACTGGGCGCCCGTGGCGATCGAGACGATCGAGCGCACCTCGATGCCCGCCTCGGGGCCGAGCAGCGCCCACTCCAGCACCCGCATCCCGCCCATCGATCCGCCGATGATGGTCGCCCACGACCGGATGCCGAGCAGCCGGGCGAGCTCGATCTCGACGGCGACCTGGTCGCGGGTCGTGATGCGCGGGAAGCGGCCTCCCCACGGGAGCCCGTCCGGGGCGGTCGAGGCCGGTCCGGTGGTGCCCTGGCAGCCACCGAGCACGTTCGGGACCACGACGAAGTACTCGTCGGTGTCGATCGGCGCCCCCGGCCCGATCATCGGCTCCCACCACCCGGCGGTCGCCTGGCCCGGACCCGCGGGGCCCCGCACGTGCGCGTCCCCCGTCAGGGCGTGCAGCACGAGGACGGCGTTGGAGCCGTCGGGGGCGAGCCGTCCGTGGGTCTCGTAGGCGACCCGGACGTCGGGGAGCCGGGTCCCGCTCTCCAGGTCGAACGTGCCGACGTCGCGGAAGTGCCGGTCACCCGCCGGATGGCCCTCGCGCCAGGCACCCGACGCCGGGGCCGGACCGGCGGGTCCACGTCGGGCGCCGCGCGGTGACCTCCAGACCGTCTCGGTACCGGTGAGGTGGGTGGTCGTGGGGGTCATCGTCTCTCCAGGCGGCGGTGCCGGTGCGGGCGGCGGGGTGCGGGCGGACGAGCAGCGCACGCGGCGGGTGGGGCTGCACGGCGTGGAGACGCAGGCAGGCGAACGTGCGCGGGGTCTACGGGCACATTCGACGTGTCATGCCGTCGACGGTAACCAACGGATCTGCGCGTGCCCAGCCCGATCTCACGATGCGGGACCACATGTCGAGACGGTCGGGGACGGGTGGCGAGACGTGGCGCACCTCACGCGACGTACGCTGGGCAGATGGGGGAGACGCGCCGTCGCGTCGTCGAGATCGTCGGCATCTACCACGCCGAGGGCAGCCTGCTCGGCGAGGTCCGGTACGCACTGGGCAGGATGCGCGGCACGGCGCACTGCGCGCTCTGCGACATCACGCACGGGGCCCTCCGGCGCAAGCGGTCCTGGGACGCGTACGTCGCCGGCCTGGGCGTGCCCGTCCGGCTCCTGCACCTCGACGAGATGCCCGACGACGTCGCGTCGTCCGTCGCCCGCACGGGCAGTCCCGTCGTCCTCGGGCGCACCCCGGACGACGACCTCGTCACCCTGCTGGACGCCGATGCCCTCGAGGTCCTGCAGGGTGACGTGGACGCCTTCGCCGGGGCGCTCGCACGGGCCCTGGAAGCGGTGGCCCGCTGACCGTCGTCAGGGCCGGAGCAGGACCTTGGTGGCCCGCCGCTCGTCCATGGCGGCATAGGCCTCGGCGACGTCGGCCAGGGGCATCTCGGCGTCGAAGACCCGACCGGGTCGGATCGCCCCGGACAGGACGTCGTCCAGCAGCTCGGCCATGTGCGTGCGGGCCGGGGCCATGCCGCCGCCCACGGTGATGTTCCGCCGGAACAGGGTCCCGATCGGCACCTGGGAGCCGCCGTGCGGCACCCCGACGAACCCGACCCGGCCGCCGCCGCGCACCGACCCGAGCGCCTGGTCCATCGACTGCTCCGTGCCGACGCACTCCAGGGCCGCGTCGGCGAGCTCGCCACCCAGCAGGTCGCGCAGTGCCGCGACACCCTCGTCGCCCCGCTCGGCGACGACGTCGTCCGCACCGAGCTCGCGCGCGAGCGCGGCCCGGTCCTCGTGGCGCGAGAACGCCACGACGCGGGCGGCGCCGAGCCGCTTGGCCGCGATGACGCCGCACAGTCCCACGGCGCCGTCGCCCACGACCGCCACGGTGTCCCCGGGGCCGACCCCCGCCGAGACGGCGGCGTGGTGGCCCGTCGACATGACGTCGGCCAGCGCCAGCAGGTCCGGCACGAGCCCGGCGGCCTCGAGCTCCTCCTCGCTGCGACCGACCGGGAACAGGGAGTGCTGCGCGAGCGGGATGCGCACGCGCTCGCTCTGCGCGCCGTCGACCGGGTGGCCGTCGCGGTCCGTGGACCCGAAGCCGGTGACGTGGTCGCAGGCGGAGGGGAAGCCGGCGCGGCAGGACTGGCACTCCCCGCAGCTCAGCGAGAACGGCACGATGACGAAGTCCCCGGGGGCCGCGGACGTCACCGCGGCGCCCACCTTCTCGACGACCCCGACCAGCTCGTGGCCGATGGGGTGCGGCTCCCGGGTCCGGGTGACGCCGCGGTAGGGCCACAGGTCGGAACCGCACACGCACGCCGCCACCACGCGCAGCACGGCGTCGTGGTCGGTGTGCAGGACGGGGTCGGGGCGGTTCTCGGCGCGGATGTCGCGCGGGGCGTGGATCATGGTGGCGAGCATGGACCCACCGTAGGCCGACGACGGCGGTGGCACCCGCCGTCGTCGGCCGCGGCCGGAGGTGGCTCCGGTCACCGTCGGTCAGCCGGCGAGCGCCGCCTTGGCGGCCGTGAAGCCGAGCTCGAGGTCCGCGAGGATGTCCTCGACGTCCTCGATGCCCACCGCGAGGCGCACCAGGCCGGGGGTGACCCCGGACAGCGCCTGCTCGGCCTCGGTGAGCTGGCTGTGCGTGGTCGAGGCGGGGTGGATCACCAGCGACCGCACGTCGCCGATGTTGGCCACGTGCGAGTGCAGGCGCAGGGCCGAGACGAACGCCTGCCCGGCGTCCGCGCCGCCGTCGAGCTCGAACGCGAGCACGGCGCCCGACCCGCGCGGGGCGTAGCGCTGCTGGACGGCGTGCCACGGGCTGGACTCGAGGCCGGCGTAGTGGACCGTCCGCACGTCGGCGCGGGCCTCCAACCACTCCGCGACCCGCTGGGCGTTGTCCACGTGCCGCTCCATCCGCAGCGACAGCGTCTCGACGCCCTGGGCGATCTGGAAGGCGTTGAAGGGAGAGACGGCCGCGCCGAGGTCGCGCAGGAGCTGGACCCGGGCCTTGAGGATGTAGGCCAGGTTGGCGCCGAGCGCCCCGCCGACGCCGAGGTCGCGGGCGTAGACGAGCCCGTTGTACGAGGGGTCGGGCGTGTTGAACCCGGGGAACCGCTCGGGGTGGCGGGCGTAGTCGAAGTTCCCCGAGTCCACGACGACGCCGGCCACCGTCGTGCCGTGCCCGCCGAGGTACTTGGTCGCCGAGTGCACGACGACGTCGGCCCCGTGCTCGATCGGGCGCACCAGGTACGGCGTCGCCACGGTGTTGTCGACGATGAGCGGCACCTGCGCCGCGTGCGCGACGTCCGCGACGAGGGCGATGTCGAGGACGTCGTTCTTGGGGTTGGGGATGGTCTCGGCGAAGAACGCCTTCGTGTTGTCCTGCACCGCCGCGCGCCAGGCGTCGGCGTCGTGGGCGTCCTCGACGAACGTCGTGGTGATGCCGAACCGCGGCAGCGTGTGCTTCAGGAGGTTGTAGGTGCCGCCGTACAGGCTGGCGCTGGCGACGACGTGGTCGCCGGCCTCGGCGACGTTGAGGATCGCGAAGGTCTCGGCGGCCTGACCGGAGGCGAGCAGCAGCGCGCCGACGCCGCCCTCGAGGTCGGCGATGCGGTTCTCGACCGTCTCCTGGGTCGGGTTGGTGATGCGCGTGTAGATCGGGCCGAGCTCGGCCAGCGCGAAGCGGTTCGCGGCGGTCTTGGCGTCGTCGAAGACGTACGACGTGGTCTGGTAGATCGGCAGGGCGCGTGCCCCCGTGGCGGGGTCGGGCGTCTGGCCGGCGTGGATCTGGCGGGTCGCGAACGACCAGCGGGGCGTGTCGGTCATGGGTGGCTCCTGGGTTCCGGCGGGCGGGAGGACGGGTGGCGCGCACGTGCTCCCACGGCCGGGCCGACACGGTCCGGGCCGGGCGGCCGGACGTGGGCAGGCGAACGTGCGCTGGGTCAGCGGCACATTCGACGCGTGGTCATGACCCGACGGTAGGCCGGGAGTCTCGCTGAGCGGAAGGGGGTGTCCACCCAGCGAGACGTCCTGGGCGAGATGGGGGCTTTACGGCCTTCTGGCGGTTCGCTAGGTTCGTCGGACGTGGGTCGACAACCGAGGGAGTGGCCGGCGATGGGGCGTGGCGACCGGGGTGTGCGGGGCAGGATCGCGCGGGTGGCGACGGCGGGGGCGGTGACGATGGGCCTGGCGCTGACCTCGGGCGCGGCCGTGGTCCCGGCAGCCGTCGCGGTGGACGGCGTGACGACGATCGAGCTGGACACCGACCATGCGTGGTTCGGACAGATCGCCGACGTGCCGGTCACCGTGACCGAGGGCGGTGCGCCGGCGGAAGGTCACGTCCAGCTCTTCGTGGATGGATCGCGCCAGGTGCCGCTGATCGAGCTCAGCGGGGGCAGGGCCACGCTGCCGCTGTTCACGGATCTCCACACCGTCGGCGTGCACGAGCTCGAGGTCCGGCACCTCGACCCGGACGCGACGTCGGAGTGCCGCTGCGCCTCCTCCGCGACGACGTCGGTGGAGATCCTCGAGCCGTCGGCACCGCTCCTCACGCCCGCGTCGTGGATCCATGGCGCCCCGACCACGCTCCGGTTCGACGTCACGGGGACGGACCTGCCCACCCTCGGGTCCGTCGAGCTGCAGCTGCACGACTCGGTCGCTGCGCAGCTCGTGGACGGCGTGGCCGATCTCGAGATCGCCGGCGACGAGGTCACCGGCTCGATGATCGTGCTGGTGCAGCGCCGGGCCGACGGGGAGGTCCTGACGCGCTGGCGGCTGCCGGTCGACGTCCTGCCGGCTCCGGTCACCGTGGAGGCCGAGATCCCCGGGACCTGGCGCCGGGGCGAGATCGTGCGGATCCCGGTCGAGGTGACGTCCGCTTACGGGACGCCCACCGGGGCCGTCTCGGTGGCCCTGATGGACGACGGCGCGGGAGTCCCGTTGACGCGGGAGAGCCTCGTCGACGGGCGGGCGGAGCTCGCGGTCGACGTCGCGGACCTCCCGGGCGGGGAGCAGCAGATCGAGGTGAGCGTCGCGACGGGAGACGGGTTCGAGAGCACCCGGAAGCAGTACACGGTCGACGTCCTGCCCGCAGCGACGCGCACCGTGGTCTCCACCGCCTCTCGCTGGACGTACGGCACGGGTCGAACCGTCACCGTCGACGTCACGTCCCCGGCCGGGACGCCCGAGGGGCGGGTCGTGCTCTACCAGGCGGGGACCAGGATCGCCGGGGCGGACCTGGTGCAGGGCCACGCGTCCGCGGACGTCCGCGGCAAGAAGGTCGAGCCGGGCCGGCGCACGATCGTCGCGAAGTTCGTCCCGGCCACGCCCGACCATGCAGCGTCGCGCACCTCGTGGACGCAGCGGGTCCGCAAGGCGCAGCCGACCGTGCGGCTGCGCATGAAGCGCACCGCCTACCTGGCGTACGCCGACCTCACGGGCGGCAAGCCGGGCCGGATCGTCGTCCGGACGACGGGGGTGCCCGAGGTGGGCAAGCTGGTGCTGCAGACCCGTGACCCCGCCGCGAAGAACGACGGCTGGCGCTCACGGAAGTCGTGGTGGCTCAGCCGGAGCGAGGACGGGGTCCAGCGGATCAAGGTCCCCGGGCGCTACCTCGACAAGGTCGGCGGGCGGACGGGACGGGTCTATCTCCGCATCCGCTACATCCCCGCCGACAGCGAGCACGTCGCGAAGCGCCGGTCGCCGCGGGTGACGATCTACCACCTCTGACCCGGGCCGCGACCCGCCCGGGACGACGAAGGCCCCCACCCGCCGCAGCGGGTGGGGGCCTTCGTCAGGGCGCCGCGTGGCAGCGGACGCCGGGGTCAGTGGTGGTAGCCGGAGTCCTTCGCGCGCTGGATCGAGCGGTTGATCTCGTGCTCGGCGTCCTCGCGGCCGACCCAGTGGGCGCCCTCGACGGACTTGCCCGGCTCGAGGTCCTTGTAGACCTCGAAGAAGTGCTGGATCTCCAGGCGGTGGAAGTCGGAGACGTCGTCGATGTCCTGGCGCCAGGCGGCGCGCTGGTCGCCCGTCGGGACGCACAGCACCTTGTCGTCACCGCCCGCCTCGTCGCGCATGCGGAACATCCCCAGCGCGCGGCACTTGATCAGGCAGCCGGGGAAGGTCGGCTCCTCGAGCAGGACCATGGCGTCCAGCGGGTCACCGTCCTCGCCGAGGGTGCCCTCGATGAACCCGTAGTCGTCCGGGTATCGCGTCGAGGTGAAGAGCATGCGGTCCAGACGGATGCGACCGGTCTCGTGATCCACCTCGTACTTGTTCCGCTGACCCTTGGGGATCTCGATGGTGACGTCGAACTCCACAGTTCCTCCGCTCTGAAATGCCTGTGCGCCTCCCCAAGTGTGCCATGCAGGGGCGCGCGACGAGCGCGTGAGCGGCGGCTCGGCGCGCTCGCGGTGCGACCCGGGCGTGCGACAATGCGGGCTGACCGAGCCTGCGTGTGACCAGGTTCACGACACCGGGGGAGGATCGCATGGGGTGGCGCCTGAGGGTCGGTGCCGCCGTGACGTCGGTCCTCACGCTGTTCGGCGGGTACCTCGTGGCCGACGCCTACGACGTCGTGCCCGGGATGGTCACGTTCGACCCGCCCCACGAGTCGCCCGCCCCGTTCCCCTCCGCGCCGGGTGCCACCACCGGACCCAGCCCCCGGGTCGCCGTGCCGCCGCTGTCGTCCGAGGCGCCCGTCCCGGACGCCGACGCGGTCGGCCGGCTCGTGACCGACCTCGCCGACGACGAGCGGCTCGGGAGACGGGTGGGCGTGCTGGTCACCGACGCCGACTCCGGCGAGACGCTCGGCGCCCACCGGGCGGACCGCTTCATGGTGCCCGCCTCCACGCAGAAGATCCTCACCGCCGTGGCCGCCTACGAGGGGCCCGGCGGTGACGTCACCCTCCCCACCCGCGCCGTGCTGCAGGGGACCTCCCACGTCGTGCTCGTCGGCGGCGGGGACATGATGCTCGCCCCCGACGCCGGGGACCCCGACGCCGTCAACGGGCGGGCGGGCCTCGGCGACCTGGCCGACCAGGTCGTGGCGGAGCTCGGGCTGACCGGCCCGGACGCCGTCACCGTGTCGGTCGACGACACGCTGTTCCGCGGGCCGGCCGTCGCCCCCTCGGTCCGGGAGAGCGACGCCGACGCCGGGTACGTGGCCCCCGTCGCGGCGCTCGCCGTCGACGTCGCACGGCTGGACGACGACAAGTACGCCCCGCGACAGTCCGACCCGGCGATGGCCGCCGCCGAGACGTTCGCGGACGCGCTCTCGGAGCGGGGGCTCCGGGTGGACGGCCGCGTCGACCGGCAGAAGGCGCCCTCCTCGGCCCGGGAGATCGGGCGGGTCGAGTCCGCGCCGCTGGGGGAGGTCGTCGACTACTTCCTCGTCGAGTCGGACAACACCCTCACCGAGGTGGTCGGCCGGATCGTGGCCGTCGACGCCGGACTGCCCGGCACGGGCTCGGCCGCGGTCAGCGAGGTGATGGCGGTCGTCGAGCGTCTCGGGGTCGACCTGTCGGGTGCCGAGCTGGCGGACCTGTCCGGCCTCGGCACCGGGTCCCGGATGACGTCCCGCCAGCTCGTCGACACCCTGGACCTCGCCGCCCGGGACCCCGCGCTGCGCGAGACCCTCGTCGGGCTGCCGATCGCGGGGATGCAGGGAACGCTCGCGGACCGGTTCGGGACGGGCAACCCCGGGCGCGGGTACACGCAGGCGAAGACCGGCAGCCTGCCCGACACCCGGGCGCTGTCCGGCACCGTGGTCACCTCCGACGACCGGCTGCTGCTGTTCACCGTGATGGCCGACCGGATCCCGGACGGGCAGTCCTGGGGCGCCAACCTCATCATCGACCGCTTCGTCGGCGAGCTCGCCGCCTGCGGGTGCCGTCCCGGGCGCTGACGGGCCCACGTCCGGCGCACGCCCGGCGACCCGCCGTTACGGTGGTCCCGTGACCTCCACCAGCACCCTCGTCGACTGGCAGACCGCGGCCCAGATCGCACGGCGCGTCGGGCGCCCCGGCCCGGTGGCGTCCCGCGCGGAGCTGGACGGCCTCGTCGAGGGGCTGCGCACCGCCGCGCAGGACGCCGTGCCGCACGTGCTGCGGGTGACGCGCATGCGGCCCGCCGACGCCGACGTGGAGCGCGAGCGGGACTCCTCCGGGCGGTTCACCCGGCGCGTCCGGGTCGAGCACGCCGACCTCGGCGACGTCCGCGTCGTCGACCGCGCCACCTGGGCCCGGGCGAACACGACGTCGATGGCCGCGCTCACCGACCCGGTGCTCGCCGGGCTGGACCTGGCCGCCCGTCCCGTCGAGTCCTCCACCGCCCGCCTGGCCGCCGCCGCCGAGGTCGGCGGGCTGCTCGCCCTGCTGTCCTCCAAGGTGCTCGGTCAGTTCGACCCGTACGGTCCCGGGCGACCGACCCTGCTGCTCGTGGCGCCCAACGTGCTCGCCGCGGAACGGGCCATGCAGCTCGACCCGCAGGACTTCCGCCTCTGGGTCTGCCTGCACGAGCAGACCCACGCCCTGCAGTTCGCCGCCGCGCCCTGGCTCGCCGGGCACCTCGCCGACCGCATGGGTGCGCTGCTGCGGGACGTCACCGCCTCGTCGGTCGCGCTCAGCCACGCGCCGCTGCGCGACAAGGTCGCCCTCGTGGGGCGCACGCTGCTCGACGCGGTCCGGGGCGACCTCACCACGCCCGTCGACCAGGTGCTGGGACCGGACCAGAAGGAGCAGCTCGCCGAGATCACCGCCGTCATGGCCCTGCTCGAGGGGCACGCCGACGTCATGATGGACGCCGTCGGACGGCGTGTGGTGCCGAGCGTGCGCACCATCCGGTCGCGGTTCGAGAAGCGTCGTGACGGCGAGGGTGCGCCGCGGGTCGACGTCGTGCTGCGCCGGGTGCTCGGCATGGACGCCAAGATCGCCCAGTACCGCGACGGGGCCGCGTTCGTGCGGGCCGTCGAGGAGAAGGTCGGCCGGGACGGGTTGAACGCCGTCTGGGCCGAGCCCGGGAACCTCCCGAGCGCGCGCGAGATCTCCGACCCCCGCGCCTGGGTGCGTCGCGTGCACTCCTGAGAGTCCCGTGCCCCGCATCGACCCGGCGCTCGCCGCCGTCCGCACCGCCGTCCGCGCCGACCTCGCCGACCTGGGCCCGGACGACCTGGTGCTGGTCGCCTGCTCGGGCGGCCCCGACTCCCTGGCGCTCGCCGCCGCCGTCGCGCACGAGGCGCGCCGCGTGGGCCGGTCGGTGCGCTCGCGCGGGTACGCCGTGCGAGCGGGCGCCGTCGTCGTCGACCACGGTCTGCAGCCCGGGTCGGACGCCGTCGCCGAACGCGCCGCGCAGCAGTGCCGCGCCCTGGGGCTGGACCCGGTCGTGGTGCGGGAGGCCGCGGTCGTCGGGACGCGCGACGGCGCCGAGGGTGCGGCCCGCGCGGCGCGGTACGCCGCGCTGGAGGCCGTCGCGCAGGAGACGGGCGCGACCGCGGTGCTCCTCGGGCACACCCTCGACGACCAGGCGGAGCAGGTCCTGCTCGGGCTCGCGCGCGGCAGCGGCGCGCGGTCGCTCGGCGGCATGCCGGCGCGCCGGGGACGGTACCGCCGTCCGCTGCTCGGGCTGCGGCGCGCGCAGACCGCCGCGGCGTGCGTCGCGAGCGGTCTCGAGCCGTGGCACGACCCGACGAACGACCCGGACGCCGTCCACGGCGGACCCGTGCCGCTGCGGTCGGCGGTGCGCGGACGGCTGCTGCCGGTCCTGACCGACGTGCTCGGCCCCGGCGCGGTGGAGGCGCTCGCCCGCAGCGCCGACCAGCTCCGGGACGACGCGGCCGTGCTCGACGCCCAGGCCGCCGATCTCCTCACCCGTGCCCTGCCCGACCCCGGCACGGCCGTGGCCGAGGACGGGCCCGCCGGTGACGGGGCCGCCCTCGTGCTCGACGTCGCACCGCTGGCCGCCGCACCGGCCGCCCTGCGGCGGCGGGCGCTGCGGGAGGCGGCGCTCCGGGTCGGGTGCCCGCCCGGGACGACGACGGCACGGCACGTGGACGCGCTCGACGCGTTGGTGGTGCGCTGGCGCGGCCAGGGGGAGGTGCACCTGCCCGCGGACGTCCGGGCCACGCGGGACTGTGGCAGGCTGTTCCTGCGGCCGTCGGTGACGGGACCGCGTCACCCTGCCCCGCACCCCGAGGAGTAGCCCCGTGGACAAGTCGGACGTCGCCGGCGACCTCGCCGACATCCTGATCACCGAGGAGCAGATCGGCACCCGCCTGGACGAGATGGCGGCGCAGATCGACGCCGACTACGCCGGCAAGGACGTGCTCCTCGTCGGCGTGCTCAAGGGCGCGGTCATGGTCATGGCCGACCTGTCCCGCCGGCTCCACCACCCGCTGGAGATGGACTGGATGGCGGTGTCGTCCTACGGCTCGGGCACCAAGTCCTCCGGCGTGGTCCGCATCCTCAAGGACCTCGACACGGACCTGACCGGCCGTGACGTCCTCATCGCCGAGGACATCATCGACTCCGGTCTGACCCTGTCGTGGCTCGTGCAGAACCTGCGGTCCCGCGGTCCGGCGTCCGTGGAGATCGCGACGCTGCTGCGCAAGCCCGACGCGGCCAAGGTCGACGTCGACGTCCGCTACGTGGGCTTCGACATCCCCAACGAGTTCGTCGTCGGCTACGGCCTCGACTACGCCGAGAAGTACCGGAACCTGCCGTTCATCGGGACCCTGGCGCCGCACGTCTACTCGTGACGCCTGACGCCCTGGGCGAACAGGCGCGGGAACTTTCCGCGGTCCCGTGTAGTTTCGTAGGTCGAACCATCGCCCGACCGAAGGGAAGCGGGGCACGCCCCCGTCACGGATGAACTTCAAGAAGATCTTCAGCGGACCGCTCATCTGGATCGCGCTCGGCCTCATCCTGGTCGCGCTCGCGTTCTCGGCCTTCTCCGGTGAGCGGATCGAGCGTGTCGAGACGTCGCAGGGCCTGGAGCTGCTGTCCGGCGACACGGTCGACCACGCGCTCATCGTGGACGGCGACCAGCGCGTCGAGCTCGAGCTCAGCGAGCCCTACGTCGTCGACGAGGGGACCGAGGACGAGCGGGACCTGGGCGAGAAGGTCGACTTCTTCTGGGTGGCGCCGCAGGGCGAGGACGTCGTCGCCGCCGTCGAGTCCGCGGATCTGTCCGAGGGCTACGACACCTACGTGCCGCAGCCGTCGTTCCTCGGCTCGATGCTCTCCTTCCTCGTGCCGTTCCTCATCATCCTCGTCGTCTTCTGGTTCGTCCTGTCGCGCATGCAGGGCGGCGGGCGCAACGGTGTCATGGGCTTCGGCAAGTCCCGGGCGAAGATGATCACCAAGGACACCCCGCAGGTGACGTTCGCCGACGTCGCGGGCGTGGACGAGGCCGTCGAGGAGCTGCACGAGATCAAGGAGTTCCTCTCCGAGCCGGAGAAGTTCCAGGCCGTCGGGGCGAAGATCCCCAAGGGTGTGCTGCTGTACGGCCCGCCCGGCACGGGCAAGACGCTCATCGCCCGCGCCGTCGCGGGAGAGGCCGGGGTGCCGTTCTACTCGATCTCCGGCTCGGACTTCGTCGAGATGTTCGTCGGCGTGGGCGCATCGCGCGTGCGGGACCTGTTCGAGCAGGCGAAGAACAACTCGCCCGCGATCATCTTCGTCGACGAGATCGACGCCGTCGGCCGGCACCGCGGCGCCGGCATGGGCGGCGGGCACGACGAGCGCGAGCAGACGCTGAACCAGATGCTCGTCGAGATGGACGGGTTCGACGTCAAGACGAACGTCATCCTCATCGCCGCGACGAACCGCCCCGACATCCTCGACCCCGCGCTGCTGCGCCCGGGCCGCTTCGACCGGCAGGTCGCCGTCGAGGCGCCGGACCTCAAGGGGCGCGAGCACATCCTGCAGGTGCACGCCAAGGGCAAGCCGATGGTCGAGTCCGTCGACCTGGCGGCCGTGGCGCGCCGCACGCCCGGCTTCACCGGCGCCGACCTGGCCAACGTGCTCAACGAGGCCGCGCTGCTCACCGCCCGCTCCGGGGCGCAGCTCATCGACGACCGGGCGCTCGACGAGGCGATCGACCGTGTGCTCGCCGGCCCCCAGAAGCGCACCCGGGTCATGAAGATCAAGGAGCAGAAGATCACGGCGTACCACGAGGGCGGCCACGCCCTGGTGGCGGCCGCGATGCGGTACACCGACCCGGTGACGAAGGTGACGATCCTGCCCCGTGGACGTGCTCTCGGGTACACGATGGTCATGCCCACCGAGGACAAGTACTCGACCACCCGCAACGAGCTCCTGGACCAGCTCGCCTACGCCATGGGTGGGCGCGTGGCCGAGGAGATCGTGTTCCACGACCCCACCACGGGTGCGAGCAACGACATCGAGAAGGCCACCGCCATCGCCCGCAAGATGGTGATGGAGTACGGCATGAGCGAGAAGGTCGGCGCGCTCAAGCTCGGCTCCGCCTCGTCCGAGCCCTTCCTGGGCAAGGACATGGGCCACCAGCGCGACTACTCGGAGGCCGTCGCGGGGACCGTGGACCACGAGGTCCGCAAGCTCGTCGAGGCGGCGCACGACGAGGCGTGGGAGGTGCTGACCCAGTACCGCGACGTCCTGGACGAGCTCGTGCTGCAGCTGCTGGAGAGCGAGACCCTGAACCAGGCCGAGCTGGCCGAGGTCTTCGCCCCGGTGAGCAAGCGCCCGGCCCGCGACGTGTGGCTGTCCAGCACCGAGCGCACCGTGCACACCCGCGGTCCGGTGATGACCGAGGGCGAGAAGGCCGCCTACGCCACCAACGGCCACGCCGGCGGGCTGCCGCAGGACGAGGCCGCCGTCGTCGGCAACGTCGAGGCCGAGGCCGCGGCGTCGCGCACCGTCGACGAGCGTGTCGCGCGGCCCTCGGGCGACGACGGCACGACCGCGGAGCGGTCCGACGGCGAGGAGGCCTGAGTGGCCGAGCCGGATCTCCCGCTGTCGCCGGTCTCCCTCGGGATGCGGTCGGCGTCGGAGGTGCCGCCCTACGACCCCGAGCGGGTGGAGGCGGCGATCCGTGAGCTGCTGATCGCCGTCGGGGAGGACCCCGACCGCGAGGGCCTGCGCGACACGCCCGCACGGGTGGCGCGCTCCTACCGGGAGATCTTCGCCGGGCTGCACCGCGAGCCGGAGGACGTGCTGACCACCACCTTCGACCTCGGTCACGAGGAGCTGGTGCTGGTCAAGGACATCGAGGTGTACTCCACCTGCGAGCACCACCTGGTGCCGTTCCACGGCGTCGCCCACATCGGCTACATCCCCAGCGCCGACGGGCGGATCACCGGGTTGTCGAAGCTGGCGCGGCTCGTCGACGTCTACGCCAAGCGTCCCCAGGTCCAGGAGCGCCTGACCACGCAGGTCGCGGACGCGCTGGTGAGCATCCTCGACCCGCGGGGCGTCATCGTCGTCGTCGAGTGCGAGCACCTGTGCATGTCGATGCGGGGCGTCCGCAAGCCCGGCGCCCGGACGGTGACGTCCGCCGTGCGGGGGCAGCTGCAGGCCACCGCGACGCGTGCCGAGGCGATGAGTCTGATCCTGGGGCGCTGACGCATGAGGACGCGCGACGTCGCCGTCGCCGGGCTGCCGGAGCTGTCGGGGACAGGACGCTGCCTGGTGATGGGTGTGGTCAACATCACGCCGGACTCCTTCTCCGACGGCGGGGAATGGTTCGAGCCGGAGGCCGGCGTGCAGCACGGGCTCGACCTGCTCGCCGAGGGCGCCGACGTCCTGGACGTCGGCGGGGAGTCGACCCGTCCCGGGGCGGACCGGGTGACCGAGGCGGAGGAGCTGCGTCGCGTCATCCCGGTGATCGGGCGCCTCACCGCCGCCGGTGCCGTGGTGTCGGTCGACACGACGCGGGCCGCCGTCGCCGAGCGTGCGGTCGCCGCCGGCGCGCGCCTGGTCAACGACGTCTCCGGCGGCCTCGCCGACCCCGAGATGGCCACGGTCGTGGCCGAGACCGGGGTGCCGTACGTGGCGATGCACTGGCGGGGGCACAGCGACGTCATGGACTCGCTGCAGGACTACGACGACGTCGTGGCCGACGTCCGTGACGAGCTCGCCGCGCGCGTCGCCGCGCTGCACGACGCCGGGGTGGCCCCCGAGCAGGTCGTGCTCGACCCGGGCCTGGGTTTCGCCAAGTCCGGTGCGCTGAACTGGCCGCTGCTCGCCCACCTGGACGCGTTGGAGTCGCTGGGGCGACCGCTGCTCGTGGGTGCGTCCCGCAAGCGGTTCCTCGGGCACCTGCTGGCGGGTGTGCACGGCACGGCGGACGACCAGCCGGTACCGCCCGGCGCCCGGGACGACGCCACGGCCGCGATCTCGGCGTTGGCTGCACACGCCGGGGCGTGGTGCGTGCGCGTCCACGCCGCGCGTGCGAGCGTTGACGCCGTACGAGTGGCGGCCGCCTGGAGGCAGGCCGAGACGATGGAGGGCACCGCGTGACATTCGCCGACGCCGTGACGGGGTCGGACGGCCGACCCCTCGACCAGATCAGACTGACGGGCGTGACCGCCACCGGCCACCACGGCGTGCTGCCGGAGGAGCGCGCCGAGGGGCAGACGTTCCGCGCCGACGTGGTGCTGCACCTGGACGTGCGGGCCGCTGCCGGTGCCGACGACCTCGCGGCGACGGTCAGCTACGCCGAGGTCGCCGAGGACGTGCACGACGTGCTCTGCGGTCCGCCGGTCGATCTCGTCGAGACGCTGGCCGAACGGGTCGCCGCCGTCGTGCTGGAGCACCCGGCGGTCCAGGCCGTCGACGTGCGGGTGCACAAGCCGGAGGCGCCCATCGCCGTCCCGTTCGACGACGTCGAGATCGTGGTGCGCCGCGACCGGGAGCACCGGCCGTCGGTGCCGGCGCTCCCTGCCGGGTCGCCGGTGCAGGTCTCGTCGTCCGGCCCCGCCCCGGAGCCGGCGGCTCCCGCGGTGCCACCGCCTCCGGCCCCGCCGCAGCCGGTCGCGGGGACACCCGCGTCCGCGCCGGTGCCGGTGCCGTCGGCGGCCGTGCCCGCCCCGGCCCCGTCGCCGTCCGCCGGTTCGGTGCCGTCCGCCTCGTCGGTGCCGACGCCCGCCGTGTCCGTGCCACCGGCGCCCGAGCGTCCCGTCGCGGAAGCACCCGTTCCCGCACCGCGCGCCCCCGAGCCCGCCGTGCCGGAGTCGTCGGCCGCCGAGTCCTCGCCCGTGGCGGAGGTGGCGATCGTGGAACCGGAGCACGTGCCCGCCCCGGCCGTCGACCCCCTGGACGCGGTGCCGGAGGCCCCCGTCGAGGCGGTGATCGCCCTCGGAGCGAACCTGGGTGACGCCCAGGGCACGCTGCGCGAGGCGGTGACCGACATCGACCGGGTCTCGGGGGTGCAGGTGATGGAGGTCTCGCCGCTCGCCCGCACGGTCGCTGTCGGCCCCGAGCAGCCGGACTACCTCAACGCCGTGCTGCTGGTGCGGACCACGCTGCCGGCCCGCGGCCTGCTGGGCGTCTGCCAGGACGTCGAGATGCTGCACGGCCGGGTCCGCGAGGAGCGCTGGGGTCCGCGGACGCTGGACGTCGACCTCATCCAGTACGACGACCTGACGTCGACCGCCGAGGACCTGGAGCTGCCGCACCCCCGCGCGCACGAGCGGGCGTTCGTGCTGGTGCCGTGGGCGGAGGTCGACCCGCAGGCCGTGCTGGGCGGGCTCGGCGGCGGTTCGGTCGCCCAGCTGGCCGCGACGGCCCCCGACCGAGCGGGCATCCGGTGGCTCGCGCTGGACTGGTTGACCGGACCGGCCGCCACCGGGACGGTGCCCGCGGAGCCGGAGCCGGAGCCGGAGCCGGAGCCGCAGCCGGAGGCGGGCCGCCGGCCGGAGGCGGACCCGCCTCCGGCCGGGGAGCAGTCCTCGACCTCGGCGCCGGCCACCAGCGCGTTCCCGGCGCAGGCCGCGCCGTCGGCACCGGTCCCGTCCGCGGACCCCTCCGCCGAACCGTGGCGCGAGCCGTCGGGCGAGCTGCCCCGGCGGGAGCCGTCGGCCCGGCTGCCGCAGCGGGACACCCCCGCCGAGCTGCCGCGGCGGGAGCCGTCGACCGAGCTGCCGCAGCGGAGGGAGACCTCCGGCCAGGTGCCGCAGGTCCAGGAGCCACGCGGTTTCGTGGCGGCCGCCGGGATCCACGCCCCGATCCCGCCCGCCCCCGACGCCGAGCACCCGGAGCGCTCCTGACGTGCGGCGTACCCGTGTCCGGACCCTCGCGGCCGTCGCGGTCGGCGTCGCCGCCGTCGGGCTGCTGCTGCTGAGACTGCTCGAGTCCCGGGGGATCTTCGTCCCCGGCGCCGCCTGGGTGGAGGTGGCGGCTCTCGTCCTGCTCGCCGGTCTCGTGCTGTGGGCCGGTTGGGCGGTCCGGTCCTACCTGCGCGGTGACCGCCCCGACCTGGACCCGCTGCGCGCGGCGCGCACGTTCGCCATGGCCAAGGCCGCGGCGTACACGGGGGCCTTGCTGGCCGGCCGGTACGTCGCCTCCGTGCTGCTGGTGCTGCCGCAGCTGGACGTGGAGCCGCGCCGGGGGGTCGCCGTCACGTCGGGGGTGGCCGCGCTGGCCGCCGTGGGGCTCGCGGTCGTGGGGCTCGTCGTCGAGAAGTTCTGCGAGGCGCCGCCTCCCGAGGAGGACGACGGGACCGAGGCGGTCCCGTCCTGAGACGGCGCGGGCCGTCCCGTGCCGCTGTTCTGCGAAGATGGGGACATGACACACCCCGCACCGGGTCCGGCCGACCCGTTCGACCCGCCGGGCGTGACGTGGGACCGGGTGTCGCCCCGGCTGATCCCCGCGCGTCTGGTCGTCGTGGGCATCTGGCTCGGACTGCCGCTCGTCGCCACGGTCCTCCTCGCCGTGCTGGTCACCCCGTGGCTGTGGATCGCGACCGCCGCGCTCGTCGTGCTGCTCGCGTGGGTCGGGGTGCTGGTGCCCCGGCAGGTCCGTGCCATCGGGTACGCCGAGCGTGACGACGACCTGCTGATCCGCAGCGGGATCCTGTTCCGCGAGCTGGTCGTGGTGCCCTACGGACGGATGCAGTTCGTGGACGTCACGGCCGGCCCCCTGGACCGTCGGCTGAACATCGCCAAGGTCCAGCTCCACACGGCCTCGGCCAGCACGGACGCCGAGATCCCGGGGCTGACGCCGGACGAGGCCGAACGTCTGCGTGATCGTCTGACGGCGCGCGGCGAGGCGAGGCTGGCCGGCCTGTGAGCGCTGCGGAACCGACGCCGGACGTCCCCCGGACGGCACCGGCGCGCGAGTGGCGACGGGTGCACCCCATCACGCCGGTCGTGCGCGGCTGGGCCGTCATCGCGGTGCTGCTGTTCGTCGTGGGGCAGCAGCTCGCCGAGGGTGTCGAGTACGCCGACGCCGTGGTCGACGGCGTGGCCCAGGTGTGGTGGATCGTGGTCGTCCTCGTGGTGGTCCTGCTGGCGGTCATCTTCGGCGTCTCGGCGCTGGCCTGGCGCATGACCTCCTACGCGGTGGACGACGACGCCGCGCACCTGCGGCGGGGCATCCTCTTCCGGCAGCAACGCCACGCGCGCCTCGACCGCCTGCAGGCCGTCGACGTCCGCCAGCCGCTGCTGGCGCGGCTGTTCGGGCTGGCGGAGCTGACCCTCGAGGTCGCCGGCGGGTCGGACTCCGGGGTGGTGATCGGGTTCCTGCGGCTCGACGACGCCAAGCAGCTGCGGGCCGAGCTGCTGGCGCGCGCGGCCGGCGTCAAGGCGCGTCGCACCGACGGGCAGACGGTCGGTGCCGGCGACGGCGCGGGAGGGGCGGCGTCGCCCACCGCCTCGTCCCACGACTCGCCACCGGCCGAGGTCGCCGAACCGGCGCAGGAGGCACCCGAGAACCTGGTCTACGAGGTGCCCCCGGGCCGGCTGGTCGTCTCGCTGCTGCGCCTGCCCGCCGTGTGGATCGCGCTGGCCGTGCTGATCGGCCTCGTCGTGTTCGTCGCCGCCACGCAGGCCGTCGGGGTGCTGTTCTCGATGCTGCCGGTCGCCCTCGGCGTCGGGACGTTCCTGTTCAACCGCTTCGCCGGCGAGTTCGGGTTCCGGGCGGCGATCTCCCCGGACGGGATCAGGCTGCGGCACGGGCTGCTGGAGACGCGGGCGCAGACGATCCCTCCCGGGCGGGTCCAGGCGCTGGAGCTCACCCAGGGGCTGTGGTGGCGGGGCAAGGACTGGTGGCGGATCACGGTCAACGTGGCCGGCTACGGCAGCGAGGACCAGAACGGTACGCAGAACGTGCTGCTGCCGGTGGGTCCTCGCTCCGAGGCACTGGCGGCCCTGTGGCTGGTGCTGCCCGACCTCGGGGCCGACGAGCTGACCGAGCTGCTGGACGAGGGCCTGGCGGGCGACAGCCGGACCGACCGGTTCTTCACGACGAGCCCGCGGAGGGCCCGGTTGCTGGACCCGCTCAGCTGGCGGCGCAACGGGTTCGCGGTCGCCGACCGTGCGCTGCTGCTGCGTGGCGGACGCCTGACGCGGCGACTCTCCGTGGTGCCGCACGAGCGGACCCAGTCCCTGGGCCTCGAGCAGGGGCCGTGGCAGCGCGGCCGGGGCCTGGCGACCTTCGCGGTGCACTCCACGCCGGGACCGGTGACGACCCGGTCCCACCACCTCGACGCCCCCGACGCGGTGCACCTGCTGAGCGAGCAGGCGGTCCGCGCGCGCTCGGCCCGGGCGCACCAGGTGCCGGAGCGGTGGATGGAGCGGGTGGCGCCCCTGGCGAGGTCGCGGCCCACCGACGGCGACGCGGAGGAGACCCCGTGACGGCGCCGGAGACGACCCGCCCGGGTCGGCTCGGGGTCGGCGTCGTCGGCGCCGGCCGGGTCGGGGCCGTGCTGGGCAGCGCGCTGCGGTCGGCCGGGCACGCCGTCGTCGGCGCCTCCGGGGTCTCGGACGCCTCGCACGAGCGGATCGAGACGATGCTGCCCGGCGTGCCGCACCTGGAGGTGCCGGAGATCGTCGAGCGGTCCGAGCTGGTGCTGCTGGCGGTGCCCGACGACGCGCTCGCCGACCTCGTGTCCGGTCTGGCCGACGTCGGCGCCTGGCAGCCGGGCCAGATCGTCGTGCACACCTCGGGCCGCTACGGCACGGGGGTGCTGGGGCCCGCGCAGCGGGCGGGTGCGATCCCGCTGGCGATCCATCCCGCGATGACGTTCACCGGGACCTCGCTGGACCTGGCCCGGCTGTCGGGCTGCACCTTCGCCGTCACCGGACCCGGGGCGGTGCTGCCCATCGGGCAGGCGCTCGTGGTCGAGATCGGGGGCGAGCCCGTCGTCGTCGACGAGGCGTCCCGGGGGCTCTACCACGCCGCGCTGGCGCACGGGGCGAACCATCTGGTGGTCCTCGTGGCCCAGGCGGCGCAGGCGCTGGAGGCCGCCGGGATCGAGCACCCGGGCCGGGTGCTGGCCCCGCTGCTGGGCGCCGCCCTCGACGGGGCGACCCGCGCGGCGGACGTGCGCGACGGCGAGGGCCCCGGGGCGATCGCGGCGCTGACCGGCCCGGTCGCCCGGGGGGACGCCGGCACGGTGACCACCCACCTGGAGGTCCTCGGGGACCTCGCGGCCGACACGGGGGCGACGGACGTCCCCGACAGCTACACGGAGCTCGCCCGCGGGGCCGCGCGGCGCGCGCTCGCGAGCCACCGCATCGACGACGCGGCAGCACGGGCGCTGCTGGACGTCCTCGGCGAACCGCCCAAGGGGGACTCATGACCGCACCTGCCGACCGGGCGACGTCGTCGTCCGCCGACACCGACGGGGTCGTCGCACGGACCCGTACCGAGCTGCGGGACGCGCTCGCCGCGTGGACGCTGGGCGGGGCCGACCCGACCGACCGCCGTGCCGTGGTGATGACGATGGGGGCGCTGCACGCGGGGCACCTGGAGCTGGTCCGGCGTGCCCGGGCCGAGGTCGGCCCCGGCGGGCAGGTGGTGGTGACGATCTTCGTCAACCCGCTGCAGTTCGGCGAGGGCGAGGACCTGGACGCCTACCCCCGGGACCTGGACGGCGACCTGGAACGGCTCGCCGAGGTGGGGGCGGACGTCGTCTTCGCGCCGACGCCGGACGTCGTCTACCCCGACGGCGACCCGATCGTGCGGGTGTCCGCCGGTCGGATCGGCGAGGTGCTCGAGGGGGCCTTCCGCCCCGGGCACCTCGACGGCGTGCTGACCGTGGTGCTGAAGCTGATCCAGCTCACCCGCCCGGACGTCGCGCTGTTCGGCCAGAAGGACGCCCAGCAGCTCCTCGCCGTCCGCCGCATGGTGCGTGACCTGGACCTGCCGGTCGAGATCGTCGGCGTGCCCACCGTGCGTGACGAGGACGGCCTGGCGCTGTCGTCCCGCAACACGTACCTGTCCGCGGGGGAGCGGGACGCGGCCCTGGCGCTGTCGCGCGCGCTGCGGGGCGGTGCGGTGGAGGCCGAGGCCGGGCACGGCGCCGCGGCGGTGCTCGCGACGGCGTCGGGAATCCTCAACGCGGTCCCCGACGTTGTGGTGGACTACCTGGCACTCGTCGACCCGGATACTGTGGAGGAGGTAGCCGGTGACCACACCGGTCCCGCCCTGCTGCTCGTCGCCGCGCGCGTGGGCACCACACGACTGATCGACAACCAGGCCGTGGATGTCGTCGCGTCCTCCGCGGAGGACGAAACCGCAGGCCAGGAGGCAACCCCGTGACTGACCAGACTGCATCGTCCGTGGGCACGACCCCGGCGGACCGCCGGACCGGTACGCGCCGCGCGGCGTCCCTGCAGCGCCCGATGATGATCGGCAAGATCCACCGCGCGACGGTGACCCAGGCCGACCTGCACTATGTGGGATCCATCACGGTCGACACCGACCTGCTGGACGCCGCGGACCTGATCCCCGGCCAGCAGGTCGACGTCGTGGACGTCGACAACGGCGCCCGCCTGACGACGTACGTCATCCCCGGTGAGCCGGGGTCCGGCCAGATCAGCATCAACGGCGCCGCGGCGCACCTCGTGCACCCCGGCGACAAGGTCATCATCATCGCCTACGGCATGCTCTCGGACGCCGACGCCCGCTCGTTCCTGCCGAACGTCGTGTTCGTCGACGGCGAGAACCGGATCGTGGACGTGGACGACGACCCCGGGCAGGTCCCGGACGGCTACGGGCTCGTCAGCTCGGGTATCCCTCTCGGCGCGCGGTGAGTCCGGACCGGCTCGCCCGTTCCCTCGTCGCGCCCGCCCCGGGCTGGACGACGCGCGCGGACGCGGTCGTCGTCGGCTCGGGGATCGCCGGACTCACGGCGGCGCTCGAGCTGCGGGCCCGGGTGCCGCACGTCCTGCTGGTCACCAAGGGCGCGCTGTCCTCGGGGTCGACCGTGTGGGCGCAGGGCGGGATCGCCGCCGTCCTGCACCCGGACGACACCCCGGAGGCGCACCTGCACGACACGCTCGAGGCCGGCGGTGGCCTGAGCGACCCGGAGGCCGCCGAGGTCCTGGTCACCGAGGGCCCGCAGCGGGTGCACGAGCTGGTGGCTCGCGGGGCCAGCTTCGACCGTGCCGACGACGGCGGGATCGCGCTCACCCGGGAGGGCGGCCACCGGGCCGACCGGATCGCGCACGCGGGCGGTGACGCCACCGGGGCCGAGATCTCGCGCGCGCTGGTGGCGCAGATCGAGGCCGTGCGGCACGACCCGGGGATCGAGGTGATCTCCAACGCACTGGTCCTCGACGTGCTCACCGGGGCGCCGGACGCCGCGGGGGAGCGCCCGGTGGCCGGTGTGACGCTGCACGTGCGCGGCGAGGGGTCGCGCGACGGGGTCGGTGCCGCGCTGGCCCCGGTCGTGGTGCTGGCGACCGGGGGCGTGGGGCAGGTTTTCCGCTCCACGACCAACCCGCCCGGGGCGACCGCGGACGGCATCGCGGCGGCGTTGCGTGCCGGTGCCGTGCTCGGCGACCTGGAGTTCGTGCAGTTCCACCCCACGGTGCTGTGGCTGGGTGCCGGAGCCCGGGGCCAGCTCCCGCTGATCAGCGAGGCGGTGCGTGGCGAGGGTGCGCTGCTGCTCGACGTGAACGGGCACCGGTTCATGCCGGACGTGCACCCCATGGCCGAGCTCGCGCCCCGAGACGTCGTGGCGCACGCCATCGTGCGGCAGATGGCGGCGACCTCCGCCGACCACGTGCTGCTGGACGCCCGCGCCCTGGGGGCCGACTTCCTGCGTCGCCGGTTCCCGGGGATCACCGCCCGGCTGGCCGACCACGGCATCGACTGGACGGAGGAGCCGGTGCCGGTGGCGCCGGCCCAGCACTACCACTCCGGGGGTGTCGTCACCGATCTGCACGGCAGGTCGTCCGTCCCGGGGCTGTACGCGGTGGGGGAGGTCGCGTGCACCGGCGTGCACGGCGCCAACCGACTGGCGTCGAACTCGCTGCTCGAGGGACTCGTGTTCGCCCACCGGGCGGCGGCCGACGTGGTGGCGCGGTTCGAGACCGGGGAGCTGTCCACGGCCCCGGACCCCGTGGAACGGCCCGGCGGCTCGGCGCTCGTCGCCGCGGCCGCACGCTCCCGCATCCAGCGCATGACGTCCGAGGGGGCGGGGCCGATCCGCACGGCGGAGTCCCTGGCCCGCGCGGACACCGCCCTGGCGGGCGTGACGACCTCGGCCCACGGGGACGTCGGCGTGGTGGCGGCCCCGCAGGTGGCCGAGTGGGAGACGACGAACATCCACCAGGTGGCACGCGCCCTGGTCCGGGCCGCCGCGGTGCGGACCGAGAGCCGGGGCGGTCACTTCCGCGCGGACTTCCCCGACCGCGACCCCGCCTGGGAGCGGCGCGTGACGGTGGCGCTGGAGGACGACGGCACCCTCACCGCCGGCTGACCCGCGAGTCAGGCCTGACTCGCGCGGGTCAGGCCTGACTCGCGCCGGGTCAGGACGGTTCGCGCCGGGTCAGTGCAGGTCGAGGGCCAGGTCGAGGATCGGCGCCGAGTGCGTCAGGGCCCCCACCGACAGGTAGTCCACCCCGGTGAACGCGACCTCGCGAGCCCGCTCGACCGTGAGGTTGCCCGTCGCCTCGAGCTCGACGTGCGCCGGTACGCCGTCGTGGCCCTGGCGGTCCCGGACCGCCGCGACGGTGTCCGCCAGCACCTCGGTCGGCATGTTGTCGAGCAGCAGGAAGTCCGCACCCGCGTCCAGCGCCTCCAGGGCCTGCGCGGTCGTGTCCGCCTCGACCTGCACCAGCACGTCGGGGAACGCCGTGCGCACCGCGGTGACCGCCGCGCTCACCGATCCCGCCGCGACGACGTGGTTGTCCTTGACCATCGCGACGTCGTACAGACCCATCCGCTTGTTCGTGCCGCCCCCGGCGCGGACCGCGTACTTGTCCAGGGCGCGCAGGCCCGGCGTCGTCTTGCGGGTGTCGAGCACCTGCGCCCCGGTGCCGGCCAGCTCCCGGGCGAACGCCGCCGTGGCGGTCGCCACACCGGAGGCGCGCGAGGCGAGGTTGAGCAGGGTGCGCTCGGCCACCAGCAGCACCTGGGTCCGCCCGGTGAGGCGGGCCAGCACCTGCCCCGGCACGACGGCGTCCCCGTCCTGGGTGTGGAACGTCACGTCCGGGGTCGGCAGACCGAGCCGCGAGGCGGTCTGCCGCAGCGTCTCGGCGACGACGACGAGCCCGGCGACGGTTCCCGCCGCACGGGCCACGAGGTCGGCGGTCCCCGTGGCCGACGGCGGGATCGTGGCCTGCGTGGTCACGTCACGACCAGGGGCGGGACCGAGGTCCTCGTCCAGCGCGGTCTCCACCGTGCGGCGGATCCAGTCGGGATCGAGGCCCGGGTCGACAGCGGACGGCGTGGTGCGGACCGGGAGGGCGTCGGGCGTGCTCACGGCGACACGGTACTGCCCGGGTGTCCGAGGCACGGTGGAAAGGCGTGGGGCGGCTTGGCGGCGGACCGTAGAATCGGACGGTGACCACCCCCGAGAATGCCGACTCCGCCGTGTCCGACGACCTGCCCGAGCAGCTCCGGGTCCGCCGTGAGAAGCGCGACCGGATCATTGCCGAGGGCGGTGAGGCGTACCCGGTCGGCCTGCCGATCACGCACACGATCGCGCAGGTCCGTGGTGCGTACGACCACCTGGAGGCGGGGCAGGAGACCGACGACGTCGTCGGTGTCGCGGGCCGCGTGGTGTTCCTGCGCAACACCGGCAAGCTCTGCTTCGTCGCGCTGCAGGACGGCGAGGGCAACCGCCTGCAGGCGATGCTCAGCCAGAAGGTCGTCGGCGCCGAGTCGCTGAGCGCCTTCAAGGCCGACGTCGACCTCGGCGACCACCTGTTCGTCCACGGCCGGGTGGGTTCCTCGCGCCGGGGGGAGCTGAGCATCTTCGCGGACTCGTGGCAGATGGCCTCCAAGGCGCTGCGGCCGCTGCCGGTGCTGCACAAGGAGCTCTCGGAGGAGGCGCGGGTCCGGCAGCGGTACGTCGACCTCATCGCCCGCCCGGCCGCGCGGGACATGGTCCGGCTGCGCGCCGCCGTCGTGCGCTCGCTGCGCGAGAACTTCCACGCCCGCGACTTCCTCGAGGTCGAGACGCCGATGCTGCAGGTCGTCGCCTCGGGTGCGTCGGCGCGGCCTTTCGCCACGCACATGAATGCCTATGACATGGAGCTGTTCCTGCGTATCGCGCCGGAGCTGTTCCTCAAGGAAGCCGTCGTGGGCGGCGTGGAACGCGTCTTCGAGATCAATCGAAACTTCCGCAACGAAGGTGCGGACTCCTCGCACTCGCCGGAGTTCGCGATGCTCGAGGCCTACGAGGCGTACGGCGACTACGACACGATGGCGGCTCTCACGCAGGATCTCGTGCAGACCGCTGCGCGAGAGGCGCTGGGGACGACCGTGGTGACGCTGCCCGACGGCGAGGAGTACGACCTCGGTGGGGAATGGGCGCACCTCACGATGTACGGGTCGCTTTCCGAGGCGATCGGTGAGGAGATCACGCCGGAGACGTCGGTCGAGCATCTCAACGAGCTCGCCGAGAAGGTGGAGATCTCGATCGACCCGAAGCAGATGATCCACGGCAAGCTGGTCGAGGAGCTGTGGGAGCACCATGTCGGCAACGACCTGTACGCGCCGACGTTCGTGCGGGACTTCCCCGTCGAGACCTCCCCGCTGACGCGTGCCCACCGCACCACCCCGGGTGTCGTCGAGAAGTGGGACCTCTACGTGCGCGGCTTCGAGCTCGCCACGGCCTACTCCGAGCTCGTCGACCCGGTCGTGCAGCGCGAGCGCTTCGCCGAGCAGGCACGCCTCGCGGCGGCCGGCGACGACGAGGCGATGGCGCTCGACGAGGACTTCCTCACGGCGATGGAGTACGCCATGCCGCCGGCCGGCGGCATGGGCATGGGGATCGACCGACTTCTCATGGCGCTCACGGGTGCGGGAATTCGCGAGACGATCCTCTTCCCCCTGGTCAAGCCCACGCACTGAGGACGACGATCATGGATACTTTCTGGGCCGTCGTGGCCGGTCTCATCCCTTCGATCGGGGTCGGCCTGCTGTTCTGGTTCGCCATGCGCAAGATCGTGCGTGCGGACCGCAATGAGCGGGCCGCGCAGGAGCGCTACGAGGCGGAAGCGCGTCGCGATGAATCGTCGCCGTTGAATGGTTGACCCGGGTTGCTATTGCATTCCCCTCGTGGCGAGTTGACATTCCATTCTTGATCGGTGCATCCTGAAAAGGTCATTGCATTTCGGTTCCTGAGAAGGGTGGCAACGTGGTCCAGAAGACCCAGGTCGTGCTGTTGGATGACATCGACGGCACCGAAGGTGACGAGACCGTCACTTTTTCGCTGGACGGCGTCTCCTATGAGATCGACCTCACATCGGCACATGCGTCGGAGCTGCGTGAGTCCTTCTCGAAGTGGATCGGGCACGGCCGCAAGGCCGGCCCGAAGGCAGCGGGACGCGCCGCCGGCCCCCGTCGTGGCCGGACCGACCGTGCCCAGCTGCAGAAGATCCGCGAGTGGGCGCGCGAGAACGGCCACGAGGTGAACGACCGCGGCCGCATCCCGGCACGCATCCTGGAAGCGTACGAAGCGGCTCACTGAGCCCGGCATCGGCTGCCCTCGCCCCGATCGGTTCGTTCCGGTCGGGGCGCGGTGCTGTCCGGGGAAGACCGCGCCCGCTCCTGAGGTGCGCGGTGAGCACCGGCCGCGGACGCCTACCCTGGACCCATGACCACTCCGAGCGCCTCCGTGCCGCTGTGGGTCGGCACCTACCCGTCGGCCGGGACGGCGGCAGGCAGCGGAGAAGCGGTGTGGCGCGTCGACCTCGACCGGTCCGACGGCTCGCTCGGTGCGCCGCGCGTCGCCGCCGAGGTCCCGTCGCCGTCGTTCCTGGCCCGGCACCCCTCCGCCCCGGTCGTCTACGCGGTGACCGAGACCCCTCACGGGAGGCTGACGGCACTGCGCGACGTCGGTGACGGCACGCTCGAGGTCCTCTCGTCCGTCGGCTCCGGCGGGGACGACCCCTGCCACGTCGCCGCCGCGGACCGGACGGCCTGGGTCGCGAACTACGGGGACGCCGTCGCCGCCGCGGTGGGCCTCGCCGAGGACGGCACCCCCGTCGCGGACCACCGCTCCCTGCACGCCGGGTCCGGCACCGGACCGGTGACGGACCGGCAGGACGGCCCGCACGCGCACCAGGTGACCGTGCTCGACGGCGAGGTGCTCGTCACGGACCTCGGCGCCGACGTGGTCCGGCGCTACCCCCTCGACCCCGCACCGGGCGACGGCGGCGTGCTCGCGGACGACGGCGGCTCCGTCGCCGCGTGGTTGCCCGCCGGGACCGGGCCTCGCCACCTCGTCGTCCTGCCCGGAGGGGCGCTGGTCGTCGCCGGGGAGCTCGACGCCCGGCTCCACGTGCTGCTCCCCGCCGACGGTGCCTGGCACCACGCCGGGAGCGTGCCCGTCTCGCCACGGGCGATCGCGGGGGACGCCTTCCCCGGGCACGTCACGCTCAGCGCCGACGGCCGTCGCCTGCACGTCGGGGTGCGCGGACCGGACCTGCTGGCCGTGCACTCGGTGTCCGGCGACCGCACCCCGGAGATCGCGCACCTGGCCGACGTCCCGCTCGGCGAGGGCTCCTGGCCGCGTCACCACGAGGTCTTCGCCGCGACGGACGGTGCCGAGCTCGCGGTGGTCGCGCTGCAGGGCACGAGCGAGCTGGCCACGGTGCGTCTCGACCCCGCGACCGGGGCGGGTGCGGTCGTCGACCGCGTCGCGTGGGCCACCCCGCCCTCGTGCGTGCTGGAGGCCCGGTGAGCGCGGACCGCGGGGGGCCGCGGGTCGCGATGATCTCCGTGCACACCTCGCCGCTGGACCAGCCCGGCACCGGGGACGCCGGCGGGATGAACGTGTACGTCCTGGAGCTGTCCCGTGCCCTGGCGCGCCGGGGGGCCGAGGTGGAGATCTACACCCGGGCGACGTCGTCGGCCCAGCCCAAGGTGGTCCAGGCGGAACCGGGTATCCGGGTCGTGCACATCGCCGCGGGTCCGTACGAAGGGCTCGACAAGAAGGACCTGCCGGCCCAGCTCTGCTTCTTCAGCGCCGGGGTGCTCCGGGCCGAGGCGCACCGACCGCCCGGCTGGTACGACGTCGTGCACTCCCACTACTGGCTGTCCGGTCAGGTCGGCTGGCTCGCCGCCGACCGGTGGGACGTGCCGCTGGTGCACACCATGCACACGATGGCGCGGGTGAAGAACGCCGCCCTCGCCCCCGGGGACACCCCGGAGCCGCACAGCCGGGTCATCGGCGAGGAGCAGGTCGTCGCGGAGTCCGACGCGCTGGTGGCGTCCACCACGGAGGAGGCCGAGGACCTGGTCCGCCACTACGGCGCCGACCCGGACCGCCTGCACGTGGTGGCGCCGGGCGTCGACCTGGACGCCTTCGCGCCGCTGGAGCCGGCACCGGGGGAGACGGCGGCGCAGGCGCGGCGTGCGCTGCGGGCGCGGCTCGGGCTGCCCGTCGACCGCCCGCTGGTGCTCTTCGCGGGGCGCGTGCAGCTGCTCAAGGGCCCGGACGTGCTGGTGCGCGCCCTCGGGGTCATGGCCGACCACGCGGCGACGGTCGCCGATCCGGACGCCCTGCGGGACGGCGGCGGGTCGCGGGTGCCGACCCTCGCGGTGCTCGGTGGCGCGAGCGGGCGTCCGACGGCGGTGCGCGAGCTCGAGGCGCTGGCGTACCAGATGGGGGTGACCGACCACGTGGTGGTGCGCCCCCCGGTGTCCCGCGAGGAGCTGGCCGACTGGTACCGGGCGGCGGACGTCGTCGCGGTGCCGTCGCACAACGAGTCGTTCGGACTCGTGGCGGCCGAGGCGCAGGCCTGCGGCACGCCGGTCGTCGCGGCGGCCGTGGGCGGGCTGCGGACCGTGGTGGTCGACGACGTCTCCGGGGTGCTCGTGGACGACCACAGCCCGTGGACGTGGGCGGCCGAGCTCGGCGCGCTGCTGGGCGACGACGAACGGCGGGAGCGCCTGGCGGCCGGGGCGCGGCGCGCGAGCGAGCGGTTCTCCTGGGACCGTGCGGCGGCGGCGATGCTGGACGTGTACTCCCAGGCCGCGAAGGTCCGCCGCACCCGCTGAGCCAGGACGGAACTTCGCGGGTCAGGACCCGATCCCGCGAGGCAGAAGAGGTAGCGCTCACGTGCTGACCTGCGCAAGGATCACCGGCACGACGCTCGATGCGGCGGCCGCTCCGGCCCTGACGCGACGACGCGGTGGTCGGCTCACCGTCGTCGTCCTGCTCGTCGTCCTGGTCCTCGGGGTCGCGGGCCGTCGGTGGGGCTCGTCGACGACGCAGTGGGCCGAGGGCCGGGTCCAGCTCGTCGGCGTCGACCCGCCGCGGGACCACCACGTCGTGGTGCTGCACGACGAGGACTGGACCTACGCGTTCGCCCGGGGCACGGTCCGGTGGATCGATCCCCGGGGACCTGGCACGAGGACGGCGACCCGACGTGCGTCGTCCGGCCGGACGGCGGTGGGGTGCGGTTCGCCTGGGAACGTGCCGACGTGGAGGACGTGTCCTGGCGCGTCGTGGTCCTCGTCGACTGCCGCTCCTGACCGCGCCGTCGCACCCGGCGGGAATGCCCACGGACCGCGGGAACGTTGCCGCGGGCATGGCGATCACCGGAGAGTACGTCCCCAGCCCGTCCGAGTTCGTGGCCAACCACGTCGAGACCTACGAGTCCTCGGGCGGCACCGAGGGCACCACGATGCGCGACAAGCCGGTCATCATCCTGACGACCGTCGGCGCGAGGTCCGGCAAGCTGCGCAAGATCCCGCTGATGCGCGTCGAGCACGACGGCGACTACGCCGTCGTCGCCTCGATGGGCGGCGCCCCCCAGCACCCCGTGTGGTTCCACAACATCGTGGCGAACCCGCGCGTGGAGCTGCAGGACGGGCCGGAGAAGCACGCGTACACGGCCCGCGAGGTCACCGGCGAGGAAAAGGCTGTCTGGTGGGAGCGCGCGGTCGAGGCGTGGCCGGACTACGCCGAGTACCAGAAGAAGACCGACCGCGAGATCCCCGTCTTCGTGCTCGAGCGGGACTGACCCGTCGTCCTGCCGAGCCGTCAGCACATCCTGGTACCCCGGTGTCCGAGATCCGGCCCGGGCTGCAGGCGGACGGCCCGGCAGGGCAGGATGGGGCCATGACCTACACCCTCGTGCTGCTCCGCCACGGCGAGAGCGAGTGGAACGCGAAGAACCTCTTCACCGGCTGGGTCGACGTCCCGCTGTCGGAGAAGGGCACCGAGGAGGCGAAGCGCGGCGGCGAGCTCCTCCAGGAGGCCGGCCTGACGCCCGACGTCCTGCACACCTCGCTGCTGCGCCGTGCGATCTCGACGGCGAACCTCGCCCTCGACGTCGCCGACCGGCACTGGATCCCGGTCAAGCGCAGCTGGCGCCTCAACGAGCGCCACTACGGCGCCCTGCAGGGCAAGGACAAGAAGCAGGTCCGTGACCAGTACGGCGAGGAGCAGTTCATGCTCTGGCGTCGTTCCTACGACGTGCCGCCGCCCGAGATCGAGCTGGGCTCGGAGTACTCCCAGGACGCCGACCCGCGCTACGCCGGCGAGCCGATCCCGCGGACCGAGGCGCTCAAGCAGGTCCTCGACCGGTTCCTGCCGTACTGGGAGTCGGCCATCGTCCCGGACCTCCAGGAGGGCAAGACCGTCCTGGTGGCCGCGCACGGCAACTCCCTGCGCGCGCTGGTCAAGCACCTCGACGGCATCGACGACGAGACGATCGCCGGGCTGAACATCCCGACGGGGATCCCGCTGGTCTACGAGCTGGACGAGGAGACGCTGAAGCCGACCAACCCGGGCGGCACCTACCTCGACCCGGAGGCGGCCAAGGACGCCATCGCGGCCGTGGCCAGCCAGGGCAAGTAACGGCGCCCGACACGACGACGGAGGGGCCCTTCCCACTGCGGGAAGGGCCCCTCCGTCGTCGGTGCGGCGACGCGTCAGACGTCGGCGGGCGCGTGGATCTCGGCCTCGAAGTCGCCCGTCACCAGGTAGGTGATGCGACGCGCCACCGACACGCCGTGGTCGCCGAACCGCTCGTAGTAGCGGGCCAGCAGGGTGACGTCGATCGTCTCCTGCGCGGTGCCGGTCCAGTCCGGCGACAGCGTCGCAGCGAACGTGTCCTGGTGCAGCCGGTCGATGACGTCGTCGCCGGCCTCGATCTCCGCGGCGAGCGCGACGTCCCGCGTGGAGAGCAGCTCGGAGGTGCGCCGCGCCACGAGTCCGGCCGCCTCGTTGATCGCGACGAACGTCTCGCGGGCGGCGTCCGGCACGGCCAGCGCGGGGTAGCGTCCGCGGGCGACCTCGGCGACGTGCCGGGCGAGGTCACCCATCCGCTCCAGCGTGGAGCTGATGCGCAGCGCGGTGATGACCACGCGCAGGTCGGTGGCGACCGGAGCCTGCTGGGCGAGCACGTGGACGCACCGCTCGTCCAGCTCCCGCTCCAGCCGGTCGATCTCGTGGTCGGAGGCGATCACGTCCTGGGCGAGCTGGTGCTCGCCGTCGAGCAGCGCCGTACCGGCTCGCGTGATCGCCGACTCGACCAGTCGGCTCATCTCGACCAGACCGTCGCCGATGTGCTTCAGCTCGGCATCGAAGATCTCTCGCATGGGTGTCCTCTCGAAGATCGGTGCTGATCAACCCTCACAGGTGCCTCGGACGGCGAAGTGAACGTGACGCGGGCTCCAGGTGAACAGTGGGCGACGCGTCAGGGAGCAATTGCTGCCGTGGCACGGCAACGACCCCTCCGAGACCTAGGCTGGCACTTGTGGAAGGAATCATCCAGGGTGTCACGGCGGTCATCGCCGGTGGTCTCGGCGTCGTCGTCGGGCTCGTCGCTGCCCTCGCCTTCCGCCTCTCCGACCGTGCGCAGCAGCGGGAGGCCGAGTCGGAACCCGGTGCGCTCGACGAGGGCCTGGTCCGCGTGCTGTCGGTGCTGCGGTCCGCCGCGGTCGTGATCGACGACGACGACGACGTCGTCCGGGCCTCCCCGCCGGCGTACGCGCTCGGCGTGGTGCGCAACGACGCCCTCGCCCACGAGACCGTCGTCGAGCTGGTCCACGAGGTGCGGCGCGACGGCGTGATCCGTGAGCGCGAGCTGGAGCTGCCGCGCGGTCCCATCGGCTCCGGCACCGTGCTGCTGCAGGTGCGGGCCGCGCCGCTCGGGATGGACAACATCCTCGTGCTGGCCGAGGACCGCACGGAGGCCCGCCGGGTCGAGGCGATCCGGCGCGACTTCGTCGTCAACGTGTCGCACGAGCTCAAGACGCCGGTCGGTGCGCTCGCGCTGCTGGCCGAGACCGTCCAGGACGCTGCCGACGACCCCGAGGCCGTCCGGCGGTTCACCGAGCGGATGCAGTCCGAGGCGCACCGGCTGTCCGAGCTGGTGCACGAGATCATCGAGCTCTCCCGGCTGCAGGTGGCGGGTGCCCTGCAGCAGATCGAACCCGTCTCGGTGGTCGACGTCGTCGACGAGGCCGTCGACCGCGCCCGGACGAAGGCGCAGGGCAAGAACATCGCGATCACCGTGGGCGGGACGTCGGAGAGCATCGTGTTCGGCGACCACAACCTGCTGGTCACCGCGGTCCGCAACCTGCTGGACAACGCGGTCTCCTACTCCGGCGAGAACACCCGCGTGGGGGTCGGCGTGCACGAGCGCGACGGCCTCGTGGAGATCGACGTCGTCGACCAGGGCGTCGGGATCTCCACCGAGGAGCAGCAGCGCGTCTTCGAGCGCTTCTACCGCGTGGACCCGGCCAGGTCCCGGGACACCGGCGGGACGGGACTCGGACTGAGCATCGTCAAGCACGTGGCCGCCGACCACGGCGGTGACGTGCGGGTCTGGTCGGAGCCGGGCAAGGGCTCCACCTTCACCTTGCGCATCCCGGCCGCGGACCTCGCGGCGGGTGCGCTGGACGCGTCGGCCGCCACACCGGACGGCGGACCGTCCGACGACGGTCCGGCCGGAGCCCCGCCCGACGGCGGGGCGTCCGGCGGCAGCACGGACGGGTCCGACAGCGGCCCGTCGACCGCCCCGGGCAGCTCCGCGGGCGGACCCCATCGGCACGGTGCCGGAGACGGCCCGAGGAACGAGGAGGTAAGCGCGTGATGCGCATCCTGGTGGTCGAGGACGAGGAGTCGTACCGCGACCCGCTGACGTACCAGCTGACCCGCGAGGGCTACGACGTGGTCGCGACGGCCGACGGCAACGACGCGCTCGAGAGGTTCGACGACGGCGGGGCCGACCTGGTGCTGCTCGACCTCATGCTGCCGGGCCTCAGCGGCACCGAGGTCTGCCGTGAGCTCCGGCAGCGCGGCGACGTGCCGATCATCATGCTCACGGCGAAGGACTCCGAGATCGACAAGGTCGTGGGGCTCGAGCTCGGGGCCGACGACTACGTCACGAAGCCGTACTCGTTCCGCGAGCTCCTCGCGCGCATGCGGGCGGTGATGCGGCGGCGCGGCCCGGGGGGCGACGCCGGCGCCACGCCCGACGACGACGGGGAGTCCGTGCTCGAGATGGGTCCGGTGCGCATGGACGTGGAACGGCACACGGTGGCGGTGCGCGGCGAGGCGGTCTCCCTGCCGCTCAAGGAGTTCGACCTGCTGGAGCTGCTGCTGCGCAACGCCGGCCGGGTGCTGACCCGCGGCCAGCTCATCGATCGTGTCTGGGGCGCCGACTACGTGGGCGACACCAAGACCCTCGACGTCCACGTCAAGCGCATCCGGTCCAAGATCGAGACCGACCCGAGCGCGCCGTCCCTGCTCCTCACGGTGCGCGGTCTCGGCTACAAGTTCGCCGACGCCGAGGGCTGAGGCGGAGCGAGCTCGCGAGTGCAGCCGCCGCCCGACCCTCGAGCCCGAGGGCTGAGGCGGAGCGAGCTCGCGAGTGCAGCCGCCGCCCGACCCTCGAGCCCGAGGGCTGAGGCGGAGCCCCGGACGCCCGGTGTCCCAGGGTCCGACGGCTGTTCATCGTTCGTTCATCTGCTCCTGGCCGGCGAGCCACCTCGCCTGCCTAACGTTCCCAACGAACGCCGGCGGCCGCCGGTGCCACCACCGTGTGAACAGGATGGAACGACTCGTGAACCTCAGCCGATTCACCCGTGCCGGATCTGCCGTCGCCGTCGGCGCGCTGGCTCTCAGCCTCGCGGCCTGCGGCTCGGACCCCGAGCCCGCGGGCTCCGCCGGCGACGAGAGCACCGAGACGACGGAAGACTCCGGCGACATGGAGGGCGGCCTGTCCGGCACGCTCTCCGGCGGCGGCGCCTCGTCGCAGGAGGCCGCCATGAACGCCTGGCGCGCCGGGTTCCAGCAGGCGAACCCTGACGCGACGGTGAACTACGACCCCGTCGGTTCCGGCGGCGGCCGCACCGGTTTCGGCGACGGCTCCTACAAGTTCGCCGGCTCGGACGCCGCGCTGGACGACGAGGAGCTCGCCGCCGCCGAGGCGCAGTGCGGTGAGGGTGGCGTCATCGAGTTCCCCGGCTACGTCAGCCCGGTCGCGGTGGCCTTCAACCTCGAGGGCGTCGACTCGCTCAACATGGGCCCGGAGACGATCGCGAACATCTTCCTCGGTGAGATCACCTCCTGGGACGACGAGGCGATCGCCGCGGACAACCCGGACGCCGACCTGCCCAGCACGCCGATCACCGTCGTGCACCGCTCCGACGAGTCGGGCACCACGGAGAACTTCGAGGAGTACCTCTACACGGTGGCCCCCGACATCTGGACGGCCGAGCCCTCCGGCGTGTGGCCGGTCGACGGCCAGGAGTCGGCGCAGGGCACCTCGGGCGTCGTGGGCGCCGCCCAGGCCGGCGAGGGCACCATCACCTACGCCGACGCCTCCCAGGTCGGCGACCTCGGCACCGTCGCGGTCGGTGTCGGCGGTGACTTCGTCGAGTACTCGGCCGAGGCCGCAGCGGAGGTCGTGGCTCAGTCGCCGCGGACCGAGGGCACCAGCGAGTACGTCTACACGATCGACCTCGACCGCGACATCGCGGGCACCTACCCGATCGTCCTGGTGTCGTACAGCCTCGCCTGCACGACCTACGATGACGAGGAGACCGCCGAGCTGGTCAAGGGCTTCCTCGGCTACGTCGCCAGCGAGGAGGGCCAGCAGGCCGCCTCGGACGCCGCCGGGTCCGCCCCGCTGTCCGACACGATCCGCCAGGCCATCATGCCGGGCATCGAGTCGATCTCCGCGGGCTGACCAGGTTCATCGCCTGAACGGCCGCCGGCGGCCGGGTCGGACGCTCGCAGCGTCCCGCCCGGCCGCCGTTCCGGCCGTCCGGCACCCGAGCACGTGACGAGACCAGTGCCCAAGCACCAACGAGGGGTCCCTGTGACGACCACAGTCAGTCCACCGGCCAAGAGCTCCCGGCGCCGCCGCAGCGGCAACACCGACCGGGGCTTCAACCGCGTCTTCCGATGGATCGCCGTCGGAGCCGGCGCCACGATCCTGGCGGTCCTCGCGGCGGTCGCGCTCTTCCTGATCTCCGAGGCCTGGCCCGCGATCACCGCGAGCCCCGAGGAGCTCGCCGCGGGGGTCCCGCGCTACCCGGAGGACACCTCCCTGCTGGCGTACCTCGGACCGCTCGTGTTCGGCACGGTCCTCGCCGCCGTGCTGGCCCTGGTGCTGGCGGTGCCCGTCGCGATGGGGATCGCGCTGTTCATCTCGCACTACGCGCCGCGCCGGCTGTCCCAGGTCCTCGGAGCCCTGGTCGACCTCCTGGCCGCGATCCCCTCGGTCATCTACGGCCTCTGGGGCTTCTTCGTGCTGGCCCCGGTGCTCACGCCGTTCTGGACGTGGCTCAACGAGAACCTCGGCTGGTTCCCCCTGTGGGGCGGCCAGGTCTCGCCGACGGGCCGTTCGATGGCCACGGTCGGGGTCGTCCTGGCGATCATGATCCTGCCGATCATCACGGCGGTGTCGCGGGAGGTCTTCCTGCAGACCCCGAAGCTGCACGAGGAGGCGGCGCTCGCGCTCGGGGCGACCCGGTGGGAGGTCATCCGGACCGCGGTGCTGCCCTTCGGCCGCTCGGGCGTCATCTCCGCGTCGATGCTGGGCCTGGGCCGGGCGCTCGGGGAGACGATGGCCGTGCTGATGATCCTCTCGCCCGGGTTCACGTACACCCTCGACATCCTGGCCGCCGGCCAGCACCAGACCATCGCGGCCTACATCGCCGCCGACTTCCCGGAGTCGACCGGTCTCGGTGTCAACACGCTGATCGCCGCGGGACTCGCCCTGTTCGTGATCACGCTGGCCGTGAACATGACGGCGCGCTGGGTCGTGGCGCGCCGCAAGGACTTCTCGGGAGCCAACTGATGAGCGTCACCACGCAGAACCCCGGACGAGGCAGCTCGGAGACCGCCCGACTGCTCTCCACGGTGGACCCCGGTCGTCGCCGGACCGACCGCGTCATGCAGGTCCTGATCTACACCGCCTTCGGCCTGGCGATGATCCCGCTGGGCTGGCTGATCTTCACCGTCGTGGCCCAGGGCGCCGACCGGATCAGCCTCGACTTCCTGTTCCAGTCGATGCGCAACATCTTCGGCGGGGACCCGCGCGGCGGGATCTACCACGCGATCCTCGGCACGGTCGTGATCACGGCCCTGGCGACCGTGATCTCGGTGCCGATCGGCATCCTGACCGCGATCTACCTGGTCGAGTACGGCAAGGGCTGGCTGGCCCGCTCGGTCACCTTCTTCGTCGACGTCATGACGGGCATCCCCTCGATCGTGGCCGGCCTGTTCGCGTTCTCGCTCTTCGCGCTGATCTTCGGCCCGGCCGTCCGCATCGGCGTCATGGGGGCCGTGGCCCTGTCGGTGCTGATGATCCCGGTCGTGGTGCGCTCCTGCGAGGAGATGCTCAAGCTCGTGCCGAACGAGCTGCGGGAGGCCTCGTACGCGCTCGGCGTCCCGAAGTGGCTGACGATCGTCAAGGTCGTGCTGCGCACCTCCGTCGCCGGGCTGACCACCGGCGTGCTGCTCGCGATCGCCCGGGTCATCGGCGAGACGGCGCCGCTGCTCGTGACCGTCGGCGTCACCGACTCGATCAACGCCAACGCGTTCGACGGGCGCATGATGACCTTGCCGGTGTTCGCCTACCGGCAGTACTCGCAGGGCAACGCCCCGTGCCCCGGTGGGGACACGGCGACGTGCGTCTCGGACATCGCCTCCCAGAACGCCTGGGGCGCGGCACTCGTGCTGATCGCCATGGTCCTGGCACTCAACCTCATCGGCCGCCTGATCACTCGCTGGTTCGCCCCGAAGCTGGGCTGACGCGCAGCCGACGATCAGCCACACTCACGAAGGAAGCTCACGATGGCACAGCGCATCGACACCAAGGACCTGAACATCTACTACGGCGACTTCCGCGCCGTCGAAGACGTCAACATGACGATCGAGCCCAAGTCGGTCACCGCCCTCATCGGGCCGTCCGGCTGCGGGAAGTCGACGTTCCTGCGGACGCTCAACCGGATGCACGAGGTGGTCCCCGGGGCCCGCGTGGAGGGCACCGTCGAGATGGAGGGCGTGGACCTGTACGGCCCGGACGTCGACCCGGTCGCCGTCCGCAAGAACGTCGGCATGGTCTTCCAGCGGCCGAACCCGTTCCCGACGATGTCCATCCGCGACAACGTCCTGGCCGGGGTGAAGCTCAACAACAAGCGCATCTCGAAGTCCGACGCCGACGACCTCGTCGAGTCCTCGCTGCACGGGGCGAACCTGTGGAACGAGGTCAAGGACCGCCTGGACCGGCCGGGCTCCGGACTCTCGGGCGGTCAGCAGCAGCGGCTGTGCATCGCCCGGGCGATCGCGATCAAGCCGCAGGTGCTGCTGATGGACGAGCCCTGCTCGGCTCTCGACCCGATCTCGACGATCGCCATCGAGGACCTCATCGGCGAGCTGAAGCAGGAGTACACGATCGTCATCGTGACGCACAACATGCAGCAGGCGGCTCGCGTGAGCGACCGGACCGGCTTCTTCAACATCGCCGGGACGGGCAAGCCGGGCCGGCTCATCGAGATGGACGACACCGCGACGATCTTCTCCTCCCCGGCCGAGAAGGCGACCGAGGACTACGTCTCGGGCCGCTTCGGCTGATCCGACCCGCCGTGCCGGCCTCGTCGGTACGCACGAAGGCCCCTGCGCTCCCGGAGCGCAGGGGCCTTCGTGCTGCGACGGGGAGCCCGTCGCCGGGGGATCAGGGCAGGTAGTCGGCGTACTCCGGCAGGGTGCCGTCGAAGACCGGCAGGTAGAACGTCTCGCTCTGCCCGGCGACCTCGAGCGTGGCCTCGAGGGTCCCGCCCGGGATGGTGTCGACCGGGCCGAGCAGGGTCTCCTCGCCGTCGGTGCCGAGGTAGACCGTCTCCTCCGCGGGCACCGGCACCGTGACGGGTGCGGCGCCGCTGGCGGTCAGGGTGAACTCGACGTCCTCGTCGCTGTTGTTCGCCAGCGCGCCCAGCAGGTTGCCGTCGCCGCCCTCCTCGGTGGCGATGACCAGCAGGTTGAGGCCGCGGACCTGTGTGTCCTCGAAGTCGACGCGCGTCCCGTCCGACGGCGCGTAGCCCATCTGGGTGGTGATGGGTGCGCAGGCGCCGAGCGCCAGCGCGCCGACGGCGACCCCGGCGGCGAGGGCGGAACGGGCGGTACGGGCGGAGCGGGCCACGTGCTCTCCTTCTGCTGGAGCGGTGCGGCGGGCTCGGGGCCCGCGCACGGGATGTCACTGGGGTGAGGGACGCGACGCGCCCCGCACCATCCTAGTGGGGCGGCGGGGTGGTCACCCACCCGCCCGCTGGCAGCGCCCTGACCTGCGGAAACAGTGGTCCTGTGGATCCTCCGCGCACCCCCCGCGCCACGGGCGCAGGTGCCCACCGTGATAGACTCGGTCACTGGGAAAGGGGACATCTGAAGATGACGTTCACAGTAGGCGAGACGGTTGTCTACCCTCATCACGGCGCCGCGCTGATCGAAGAGGTCAAGACCCGGAAGATCCGTGGCGAAGAGAAGATGTACCTCAAGCTCAAGGTCGCTCAGGGCGACCTGACGATCGAGGTCCCGGCGGACAACGTCGACCTCGTCGGGGTGCGTGACGTGGTGGACCAGGAGGGCCTGGACAAGGTGTTCGACGTGCTGCGCGCGCCGTACACCGAGGAGCCGACCAACTGGTCGCGCCGGTACAAGGCGAACCTGGAGAAGCTGGCGTCCGGCGACGTCATCAAGGTCGGGGAGGTCGTCCGCGACCTGTCCCGCCGCGACTCCGACCGCGGCCTGAGCGCCGGGGAGAAGCGCATGCTGGCCAAGGCGCGCCAGATCCTCGAGTCCGAGGTCGCCCTCGCGGAGGGTGTCGACGAGGAGAAGGCCGGCGCCATCATCGACGAGGTGCTCGCCTCCTGACGACCCTCGCTGTCCTCACCGCGGCCGGTTCCGGCACGCGGCTCGGACGGGAGATCCCCAAGGCGTTCGTGCCGGTCGGTGGCGTGCCGATGATCGCCCTGGCGGCGCGCGGCCTCGCCGACTCCGGCGCGGTCGACGCCGTGGTGGTGACCTCCCCGCCGGGGCGTGCGGCCGACATGGTCGCCGCGCTCGGCGCGCTCCCGATCCCGGTCGAGGTCGTCGACGGGGGATCCACCCGGCAGGCCTCGGTCGCCGCCGGGCTCCGCCGTGCCGACGCGAGCACCGACGTCGTCCTCGTGCACGACGCCGCCCGTCCGCTCGCCCCGCCCGCCCTGGTCGCCCGCGTGGTGGCGGCCGTGCGCAGCGGACACCCCGCCGTCGTCCCCGGGCTGCCGGTGACGGACACGATCAAGCGCGTCGCGCCCGACGGCGGCGCCCCGGCCGCACCCGGGGACGACACCGGCCCCGCGGTCGAGCGGGTCGTGGACACGCTCGACCGGACCGTGCTGCGGGCGGTCCAGACGCCGCAGGGTTTCGACCGGGAGCTCCTGCAGCGTGCGCACGCCGAGGGGGCGGCCCGGGCCGCCGCCGAGCACCTGGCCGCGACCGACGACGCCGGGCTGGTCGAGGCGCTCGGCGTCCCGGTGCACCTGGTGCGCGGCGACTCCGCCGCGCTGAAGATCACCACGCCGTACGACCTGGCCGTGGCCGAGCTGTTGCTGGAGGGCCGATGAACCTGCCGCGCACCGGGATCGGCGTGGACGTCCACGCCTTCGCCCCGGAGGGCTCGGACCGTGAGCTCTGGGTCGGCGGGCTGCACTGGCCCGGCGAGCGGGGTCTGGACGGCCACTCGGACGCGGACGTCGCCGCGCACGCCGCCGCGGACGCGCTGTTCTCCGCGGCCGGCATCGGCGGTCTGGGCACGCACTTCGGCACGAGCGAGCCCGAGTGGGCCGGGGCGAGCGGCGTCGTGCTGCTGGCCGAGGCCGCCCGCCGGGTCCGGGCCGCCGGGTTCGAGATCGGGAACGTCGCCGTCCAGGTGGTCGGCAACCGGCCCAAGGTCGAGCCCCGCCGTACCGAGGCCGAGGCCGCGCTGACCGAGGCCGTCGGCGCGCCCGTCTCCGTCAGCGCGACCACGACCGACGGGCTCGGCCTGACCGGCCGCGGCGAGGGCGTCGCCGCGATCGCCACCGCGCTCGTCGCCGCCCGCTGACGGCTCCCCGCCCCGCCCCGTCGTTGTGGGCATGAAATCTGCAGCCTTCGACGGGGTCGCGGCGGCAGATTTCATGCCCACAACGACAAGGGGTCGCGGCGGAGGTCAGGCGGGGAGGCCGAGCACCCGGTCGGTGTAGTCGTTGCGCAGCACGCCGTCCGGGTCGACGGCGGCCCGCACCCGCGCGACGTCGTCCAGCGGGTAGTGTGCCGCCAGGTCCGCGGCCGTGCGGGTGTGCAGCTTGCCCCAGTGCGGGCGGCCGCCCGCCGCCACGAAGATCTCCTCCGCCGCGGCGAAGTACCGCTCGCGCGGCATCCGGTGGTACTGGTGCACCGCCACGTAGGCGGTGTCCCGGCGGCGTGCCGTCGACAGCCACACGTCGTCGGCCGCCGCGCAGCGCACCTCGACCGGGAACGGCACCGGCTCGCCGGACGATCGCAACCAGCCCTCCAGCTCGCGCAGCACGTCGGCCAGCCCCGCCCTCGGCAGCGCGTACTCCATCTCGGCGAAGCGCACCCGCCGCCGGCTCACCATCACCCGGTCGGACGGCGCCACGTGGGTCCGGTCCCCGAGCGCGGCGGCGCACACCGCGTTCAGGCGCGGCACGGTCCGCGGAGCGGCGGTCGCCACCTGCATCACACCCCCCAGGACACCGTTGGCCAGCACCTCCTCGTCCAGGACGGACCGGGCGGCGTCACCCAGGGTCCGAGCCGCGCCCAGGACCCCGCGGCGGGACGCGCGGTGGCGGGCCGCCTCGGCCGCCGGGACGCGGTCGTGGCTCCAGGTGAGCATCCGGTCCGTGCCGGGGAACCAGTAGGCGTCGAACCGGTCGTGACCGTCGAACAGGGCGTCGATGCCCTCGACCACCGCGTCCCAGGGGCGGACCTGCTCGGTCGAGCGCAGCAGGTAGGCCGGCACGACCTCGAGCGTGGCGGCGGACAGCACGCCCACGGTGCCCAGCCCGAGGCGGGCGACCTCGAACAGCTCGCGGTCCGGGGAACCGGGGGCGTCGTCGCCCGACACCGACCGCACGGAGCCGTCCGGCAGCACGACGCGCAGCGCGCGCACCTGCGTGGCCAGGCCGCCCAGCAGCGCCCCCGTGCCGTGGGTCCCGGTGGAGATCGCCCCCGCGACCGACTGCCGGTCGATGTCGCCGAGGTTGCGCATCGCCAGTCCTCGCGTCGCGAGCAGCCGGTTGAGCTCGTGCAGGCGGGTGCCGGCACCGACGGTGACCAGGGCGGAGCCGTCGGGCAGCCGCCGCAGCGACTCCAGCCCGCTCAGCCGGTCCAGGCCGATCAGGAGGCCGTCGGTCACGGCGACGTCGGTGAACGAGTGGCCGGCCCCCACCGCACGGACCCGCAGACCGTCGGCCGCGGCACGGGCCACGACGGCACGCAGCTCGGCCTCGTCCCGCGGCTGCGACCACCGCGCCGGGGAGGCCCGGTAGGTGCGGCCCCAGGTGGTGAAGTTCACGTCGCACACTCTGTCACGGGCCTGCGGTGCCATGCCGCGGTGTAGCGTGCCGACATGTCCGCGACCGACCGGCTGAGCAGGGCGACCGCCGGGTCGCCGGCGCCGCTCGCCGTCGTCGACCTGGACGTGTTCGACACCAACGCGGCCGACCTGCTCCGGCGGGCCGCCGGCACCCCCGTGCGCGTCGCCACCAAGTCCGTCCGCGTGCGTTCGCTGGTGGGACGGGCCCAGCGGGCCGGTTTCACCGGCGTGATGGCCTACTCCCTCGACGAAGCGCTGTGGCTCGTCGGCACCGGGGTCCGCGACGTCCTGGTGGGCTACCCGACCGTGGACCGCGACGCGCTCGCGCGCTGGGCCGCCGACCCGGCCGCGCGCCGGGAGATCACCCTCATGGTCGACGACGTCGCCCAGGTCGAGCGGGTGCGCGCGGCGTTGCGTGCCGCACGGGCGGGCGGCGGTGACGGCGACCTCTGCCTGGACGTCGACAGCTCGTTGCGCGTCGGCCTCGGACCGTGGCGGGCCCACCTCGGCACCCGCCGGTCCCCGCTGCGCACCCCTGCGCAGGTGGCCGACCTCGCCGCCGCCGTCGAGGCCGTCGACGGGCTGCACGTGCGCGGCCTGATGTTCTACGAGGCCCAGGTCGCGGGCCTGCCCGACACGAGCCCGGCGGTGCGGACCGTGAAGCGGCTGTCGATCCGCGACGTCGAGCGTCGCCGCCGCGCCGTGCTCGCCGCGGTCCGGTCCGCCGTCGGACGGGACGTCGAGCTCGTCAACGCCGGCGGCACGGGTTCGCTGGAGTCCTCCGCCGCCGGCACCGGTGTCACCGAGGTGACCGCCGGGTCGGGGCTGTTCGTCCCCGCGACCTTCGACCGCTACCGGTCCTTCGAGGCCCGGCCGGCGGCGTACTTCGGGCTCGACGTCGTCCGCTCGCCCGGGCCGGGCTGGGCCACCGCGTTCGGGGGCGGGTACGTCGCCTCCGGGCCGGCCGGTCCGTCGCGGCTGCCGCGCCTCGTCACCCCCGGCTGGGCGCTGACGCGACGTGAAGGGGCCGGGGAGGTGCAGACGCCGATGCGTCGCCGGCGCGGTGGGCGCGACCTGCGCGTCGGGGACAGGGTCTGGTTCCGGCACGCCAAGGCCGGTGAGCTGATGGAACGCTTCGCCACCGTGCACCTCGTGCGCGGGGACGAGGTCGTCGAGGAGGTGCCCACCTACCGGGGCGAGGGCCGGGCGTTCGGCTGAGGGCGCGCAGACCGCAGGGTCGCGCACCCGACCGGTACCCTGGACCGGTGACCTTGCAGCTCTTCGACACCGCCACGCGCTCCGTGCGCGAGCTCGTCCCCCGGACACCCGGCAAGGTCGGCATCTACCTGTGCGGCGCCACCGTCCAGTCGGCCCCGCACGTGGGTCACCTGCGTCCCGCGGTCGCCTTCGACGTGCTGCGCCGCTGGCTGACCCGCTCCGGGCTCGACGTGACGCTCATCCGCAACGTCACCGACATCGACGACAAGATCCTCGCCAAGGCCGAGGCGGCGGGCGTCGAGTGGTGGGCGCACGCCGCCACCTACGAGCGGACGTTCACCGCCGCCTACGACGCGCTCGGTGTGCTGCCGCCCACCTACGAGCCGCGGGCCACCGGGCACGTGCCGCAGATGGTCGCGCTCATGCAGCGCCTCGTCGAGCGCGGGCACGCCTACTCCACCGGACCGGGCAACGTCTGGTTCGACGTGCGTTCCTGGCCGCAGTACGGCGAGCTCACCGCGCAGCGCCTCGAGGACCTCAACCCCGAGGGCGGGGACGACGCCGTCACCTCGGAGAAGCGCGACCCGCACGACTTCGCGCTGTGGAAGACGCCGCGGCCGGGCGAGCCCGAGACCGCCGCGTGGGACACGCCGTTCGGGCGCGGCCGACCCGGCTGGCACCTGGAGTGCTCGGCCATGGCGCAGCGCTACCTGGGCGACGCGTTCGACATCCACGGCGGTGGCCTCGACCTGCGGTTCCCGCACCACGAGAACGAGCAGGCGCAGTCGCGCGCCGCCGGGTACCCGTTCGCGGACCGCTGGATGCACTCGGCCTGGGTCACCCAGCAGGGCGTCAAGATGAGCAAGTCGCTCGGGAACGGGCTGCTCATGAGCGAGCTGCTCGCCCAGGTGCCGGCCCCTGTCGTGCGCTACGCCCTGGCCTCCGTCCAGTACCGGTCCATGCTCGAGTGGGGCCCGGACACCCTCGACGAGGCCCGGACCACCTGGGACCGGCTCACCGGGTTCGTCGACCGGGCGACCGAACGTGTCGGCGAGGTCCCGCGCGACGAGGTCCACACGGCCGGGCTGCCCGCCGGGTTCGTCGCCGCGATGGACGACGACCTCAACGTGCCCGCGGCGCTCGCCGTCGTGCACGAGACGCTCCGGGCCGGGAACACCGCGCTCGCGTCGTCCGACGACGACGGTGCGCGGGCGGCGCTCGTGGCGCTGCGGGGGATGCTCGACGTGCTGGGGCTCGACCCGGCCGACCCGCAGTGGGCCAGCGCCGCGGACACGCGCGTGGCCGACGCGCTGGACGCCGTCGTGCAGGCCGAGCTGGACGCACGGGCCGCGGCGCGAGCCGCGAAGGACTATGCCACGAGCGACGCGATCCGGGACCGCCTGGCCGCGGCCGGCGTCGTCGTGCAGGACTCTCCGGACGGCGCCCGCTGGACGCTGTCCGACGCGAAGGGGGAATGATGGCGGGAAACTCGCAGCGACCCGGTGCCAAGCGCAAGGCGGGCACCAAGAAGGGCGCGCAGGTCGGCAGCGGCGGTCAGCGCCGCAAGGGCCTCCAGGGGAAGGGTCCGACGCCGAAGGCCGAGGAGCGCACCTACCACCCGGCCTACAAGAAGAAGGTCGCCGCCGAGAAGCGGGCGGCCGCGCAGGCGCCCACCGGGGCACGCAAGGGCGTGGCCCGGGGCACTCGCAAGGCGACCGGCGGTGCCGAGGTCGTGGCCGGCCGCAACGCCGTCCTGGAGGCGCTGCGCACGGACGTGCCGGTCACCGCCGTGCACCTGGCCGAGCGCATCGACCACGACGACCGCACCCGGGAGATCCTCGAGCTCGCCTCGATGCACGGCGCCCGCGTGCTGGAGAGCTCGCGCGGGGCGCTGGACCAGCTCACCGAGGGGTCCGTGCACCAGGGGGTCGCCCTGGAGGTGCCGCCGTACGAGTACGCATCGGTGGACGACCTGCTGGACGCGGCCGCCGAGGCGGGGGAGCCGCCGCTCATCGTCGCGCTCGACTCGGTCACCGACCCGCGCAACCTCGGGGCGGTGCTGCGGTCCGCGGGCGCGTTCGGCGCCCACGGCGTGCTGGTGCCGTCGCGGCGCACGGCGTCGGTCACCGCTTCTGCGTGGAAGGTCTCCGCCGGGGCGGCCGCGCGGGTGCCGGTCGCCAAGGAGACCAACCTGTCGCGGACGCTGACCGACCTGAAGAAGTCGGGGCTGTTCGTCGTCGGGCTCGACGCCGGCGGGGACGTCTCGGTGCGCGACCTGGCGTTCGCCACGGACCCGCTGGTGATCGTCGTCGGCTCCGAGGGCAAGGGCCTCTCGCGACTCGTGCGGGAGACCTGCGACGCCGTGGCCTCGATCCCGATCTCCTCGGACGTCGAGTCGCTGAACGCGGGTGTGGCCGCCGGCATCACGCTCTACGAGGTCGCGCAGGCCCGCTCGGCCTCCTGAGCCGACCGCTCACGCCCGGCCCGCGGGTCAGGACGAGATCCCGCGGGTCAGGGCGGTGCCCGGCGGGTCAGGGCGGAAGGCGACGGGTCAGGGCAGGGTCCCGCGGGTCAGGGCGCGCCCGGCGACCCAGGGTGAGGTCGTGCCGGTCGAGCGATCCTGACTCGCGCACGAGAGTTCTGACTCGCGCAAGAGGGGCCCTGACTCGCGAAGGTACGGCCTGACTCGAGCGAGCGCGTCCTGACCCGCGGGCCGCGCGGATCGTCGGGCAGCGTCAGTCGACGTCGCCCGGCTCGGACGCGGCGTAGTGGAAGTAGTCCGCCTCGGGCCCCTGGGGCTCCTCCTCGGGAGCCATGCCGAGGATCGCCTTCTCGTCCGGCCGGTACCGCAGCACGTTCGTCACGTAGGACTGCACCGCCTCCGGCATCGGCACGTCGTGCCCGGCCTGCTCGGAGATGTACCACCGGTGCTCGAGGACCTCGTGGTACAGCTGCGCGGGCTCGAGCTTGCGGCGCAGCTCGCGCGGGACGGCCCGGACGGTCGGCTGGAAGACGTTCTGCAGCCAGTCGTGGGCGACGAGCTGGGAGTCGTCCTCCTGGCGGTCCGTCGCGGCCTGGTACGAGTCCAGGTCGTTGAGCAGTCGCCGGGCCTGGTTGTCCTGCACGTCCAGGCCGGTGAGCTTGGCCAGACGGCGCGAGTGGTGCCCGGCGTCGACCACCTGGGGCTGGATCCGGACCGTCGTGCCGTCGATGTCGGTGGTGATGTCGAGCTCGCCGACGTCGAACCCGAGGGCGTTGAGCCGTTCGATGCGGGCGGCCACGCGCCAGCGCTCGTCGGAGGCGAACGCCTCCACACCGGTCAGCGCCTCCCACAGCTCGTGGTAGCGGTCCACGAGCGAGTTGCCGAACGCGACCTCGTCGATCTCGCTGTCCAGCAGCTCGCCGGCGGCGAGGTCCATGAGCTCGCCGATGATGTTGACGCGGGCGATCTCCAGGTCGTGCTCCCGCTGGCCACGGGTCAGCTCGCGGTGCAGGGCACCGGTCTCGGCGTCGACCAGGTAGGCGGCGAAGAGCTCGGCGTCACGCCGGAACAACGTGTTGGACAGCGAGACGTCGCCCCAGAAGAACCCGGCGAGGTGCAGCCGGACGATGAGGACGACGAGCGCGTCGATGAGCCGGTTCGCCGTCTCGTCGCGCAGCCACTGGCTGAACACGGACCGGTAGGGCAGGGAGAACGCCAGGTGCTCGGTGACGAGCGCCGCCTCGAGGGGCGTCCCGTCCTCGGCCGTGCGTCCGGTGACGACGCCGATCGGCCGGACCGCGGGGATCTCGAGCTTGCGCAGCTGGCGCAGCATGCCGTACTCGCGGAAGGCGACGTCCTCGCTGATCTCCTTGACGGCCAGGACCCGGCCGTCCAGGCGGACGAAGCGCACGACGTGCCGCGAGATGCCGCGGGGGAGTGCCGCGAGGACCTCGGCGGGCCACTCGATGAGGGGGCGGCGCCAGGGCAGGTCCAGCAGGGCCGAGTTCGGGGTCGCCGAGGTGATCTTCAGCTGCTCCACGGCATCTCCAGGTCTGTTGTGGGCATGAGATCTGCAGGGGCACCCTGCGGCGGACCTGCAGATTTCCTGCCCACAGCGATGGGGGGCAGGTTCAGCGTAGACGACGACGGGGCGGACCCGGCGCCCGGCCGGATCCGCCCCGTCGTCGTCGGGGATGCTCAGTGGCTCAGACGAGCACCCGTGGACGGGGAGAAGACGTGCTCCTGGCCCTGCTTGATGGTGACGTGGATGGTGTCACCCTTCATCGGGACCTCACGCGGGTCGATGCGGACGATGACCTGGTCCGAGGAACCGGAGTGCAGGTCGCCGGCCGAGCCGTCCGCCTGCAGCTCGCCGTAGACGAAGGCGTCGGAGCCGAGCTCCTCGACGAGGTTGACCTTCACCTGGAAGGCGTCCTGCGAGTCGTCGTGCGCGATGTCGAGGGACTCCGGACGGAAGCCCACGACGACCTGGCCGTTGTCGGCGTCGGTGAGCTGGTCGAGCACGTGGCGCTCCAGCGGCACCGCGGCGTGCCCGACGATGGCCTTGCCGTCGCGGACCTCGAACGTGCCGATGTTCATCGCGGGCGAGCCGATGAAGCCGGCCACGAAGGTGTTCGCCGGGGTGTCGTACATCTCGCGCGGCGTGCCGACCTGCTGGAGCAGGCCGTCCTTGAGCACGGCGATGCGGTCACCCATGGTGAGGGCCTCGGTCTGGTCGTGCGTCACGTAGACGGTCGTGACGCCGAGGCGGCGCTGCAGGGAGGCGATCTGCGTACGGGTCTGGACACGCAGCTTGGCGTCGAGGTTCGACAGCGGCTCGTCCATGAGGAACACCTGGGGCTGACGCACGATGGCGCGGCCCATGGCGACACGCTGGCGCTGACCGCCGGAGAGCGCCTTCGGCTTGCGGTCCAGGTACTCGGTGAGGTCGAGGATCTTGGCGGCCTCCTCGACCCGCTGGCGGATCTCCGCCTTCGGGGTGCCGGCGATCTTCAGCGCGAAGCCCATGTTGTCGGCCACGGACATGTGCGGGTACAGCGCGTAGTTCTGGAAGACCATCGCGATGTCGCGGTCCTTGGGCTGCACGTCGGTGACGTCGCGGTCCCCGATGTAGATGTGCCCGCCGTTGACGTCCTCGAGGCCTGCCAGCATGCGCAGCGAGGTGGACTTGCCGCAGCCCGAGGGGCCGACGAGGACGAGGAACTCGCCGTCCTCCACCTGCAGGTTGAGCTGGTCCACGGCCGGGCGCTCGGTGCCCGGGTAGATACGCGTCGCGTGGTCGTAGGTGACCGAAGCCATGATGGTGTCCCTCCACCGGCAGGTACGTGCCGGACGATCCGTTGTGGTCGGGTGTGCTGCGTTCACGACTGGCGTGTCGGCGGCGACACATTCTGTTGTCCGCGCGGCTTCACCGGACCGTTCCGGCGGCGTCGCGCGGATCGATCCTACACGGCCGTGACTCCGATCACCCCCTCGGGCGCAGCCGTCCCGGCACGCCGCACGGGGCAGGTCGGGACGGGTCAGGAGGGCCGCAACGCGGCGCGCAGCCGGTCCAGCACCCCGGCGACGTCGTCCGCACCGGCGACCCGGTGCGCCGCGAGGGTCTCGCCGTGGCCGACCTTCAGTGCCAGGTCGCCGCTGGTCAGCACGGCGAAGGCCTTCTCGTCGGTCGTGTCGTCCCCGGCGTACAGCACCCGCACGCGCTCGGTGCCGACGTCGCGTCCGACGACGGTGCGCAGGCGCCGCAGCGCCTCGCCCTTGGACGTGGGCAGCACCGCGATCTCGACGACGTCCTTGCCGTGCATCGGCTCGAGCCCGAGCCGGTCGGCGGCGGCGTCGGCCGCCTCGACGGCCGCGGCGGAGTCCTCGGGACCGGCGAGCCGGGTGTGCAGGACGGCGGCGCTCGGCTTGTGCTGCACCCAGGCGCCCTCGCGGCCGGCCACCGCCGCCTCGAGGGCGGAGCGCAGCGCGGCCAGGTCCTCACGCTGGGAGTCGCTGAGCTCGAGCGGGACCGTCTCGACCCCGTCCGCCGTGACGTGCCCCGTCTCGGCGCCGTGGCTGCCGACCAGGTACGACCCGACCGGGGGCGCGGCCCGCGTCGCGAGGTCGTCGAGGTCGCGCCCCGAGACGAGCGCCAGCCGCACACGCGACGCCGGCGCGTCGCCGTCACCGGGCACCGTCAGGGCCCCCAGCTCGTCCACGGCCGTGCGGGCCGCCGGGGTCATGCGCGACGCCGTCGGGTCGTCCACCAGCGGGGCGAGCGTGCCGTCGAAGTCCAGGGCCACCAGGAGCGCGGCGCCGTCGTCGGCGGTGAACTCGTGCAGTGCACCGTCCAGCGCGGGGTCGAGCTGCTCAGACATAGGTGTCGCGGCCGGGCACGGCGGTGAGCACCCCGAGGAACGACTTCGACCACTTGGCGACGTCGTCGCCCATGACCTTGCGCCGCAGGTTGCGCATGCGACGACGCTTCTCCTTGGGGGACATCTCCGCCGCGGCGACGATGATGTCCTTCATGCCGTCGATGTCGTGCGGGTTGCACAGCAGCGGTCCCGGGGCCAGCTGGTCGGCGGCGCCGGTGAACTCGCTGAGCACCAGCACGCCGCCGAGGTCCGAGCGGGCCGCGATGTACTCCTTGGCCACCAGGTTCATCCCGTCCCGCAGCGACGTGACGAGCATGACGTCCGCCGCCAGGTACAGGGCCGCCATCTCCTCGGGCGGGTAGGAGTGGTGCAGGTAGTGGATCGCCGAGTGGCCGAGCTCGCCGAACTCGCCGTTGACCCGGCCGACGAGGATCTCCACGTGCTGGCGCAGCTCCTGGTAGGCGCCGACGTTCTCCCGGGACGGGCTGGCGACCTGCACGAGCGTGGTGTTCGCGGCGTCGATCCGGCCGTCCTGCAGGATCTCGCCGTAGGCCTTGATCCGGTGCCGGATGCCCTTGGTGTAGTCGAGGCGGTCGACGCCGAGCATCACGACCTCGGGGTCGCCCAGGTCCGTGCGGATCTCCTTGGCGCGGGCCTGGACCTCGGGACGGCGGGCGAGCTCGTCGAAGTACTGGGTGTCGATTGAGATGGGGAACGAGGCCGCACGGACGCGTCGGCCCGGCGTCGCGTCGTCGGACCCCATGGAGATGATCGAGCCGCGCGTGGGGTGGTCCGTGAGCCGGCGCACCGCGCGCACGAAGTTCGAGGCGTCGCCGCCGCGCTGGAACCCGATGAGGTCGGCGCCCAGGAGCCCCTCGACGATGGCCTTGCGCCAGGGCAGCTGCTGGAACAGCTCGACGGCGGGGAAGGGGATGTGGTCGAAGAAGCCGATGCGCAGGTCGGGACGCAGCTCGCGCAGCATCTTCGGCACGAGCTGGAGCTGGTAGTCGTGCACCCAGACCACGCCGCCGTGGGCCGCCTGGGCGGCCGCCGCCTCGGCGAACCGCTGGTTGACCTTGCGGTAGGCGTCCCACCACTGCCGGTGGTACGTCGGCGGGGCGATCACGTCGTGGTACAGCGGCCAGAGCGTGTCGTTGGAGAAGCCCTCGTAGTACTTGCTGATCTCGCTGGCGGACAGCGTCACGGGGACCAGCAGCATGCCGTCGGCCTCGAACGGCTCGTGCGCGAGGTCGGGCGCGCCGGACCAGCCGACCCAGGCGCCGTCGTTCTCGCGCATCACCGGCTCGAGGGCGGTGACCAGCCCGCCCGGCGACCGCTTCCAGTCGAGGTTGCCCTCGTCGTCCACCGCGAAGTCGACGGGAAGCCGGTTGGCGACGACGACGAGGTCGTAACCGGTCGACCCGTCGCCGCCGGTCGTGGTGCTGGACGATCCCTGACCTGTCAACGCTGTTCTCTCCCAAGGTTGGTGGACGCCGACCCGATGCACTGGGTAGTGCGGAGTCCTGCGCGCACCATATCGGCGCAGCCCTTCCCCCGCGCGGGGTGAACCCTGGCGAGCCGGGGCGCGCCGTGGAGGGCGCGACGCTACGGTGTGCCCCATGGGTGTGGGTGACGACGCGGAGGTGCTGACGCACGAGACGTCGGCCTCGGGGCCCGAGGGCGGGCTCGAGCCGGGGACCGACGTCGGGGGCTACACCGTGGTCTCCACCCTCGGGCGTGGTGCCATGGGGGCGGTCTACGAGGCACGTGACGGTGCGGGCGAACGGGTCGCGCTCAAGGTGCTGCACGCCCACCTGGACGCCGACCCCGCGGGTCGCCAGCGGTTGCGCCGTGAGGTCGCGGCCCTGCAGCGGCTGCGGCACCCGGCCGTCGCGCAGGTGCTCGACGCGGAGTTCGAGGGTCCGTACGCCTTCGTCGTCACCGAGCTCGTCGAGGGGCTCACCCTCGAGGAGGAGATCGACGCCCGCGGCGCCCTGGACGTGGCCGACCTGTTCTCGCTGGCCGACCAGCTCGCCGACGCCCTGGAGTCCGTCCACGCGGCCGGCGTCGTGCACCGGGACCTCAAGCCCTCGAACGTGATGGTCACCGCCGACGGGCCCAGCCTCATCGACTTCGGGATCTCCCAGAGCACCGGGGACACGCGGACCACGATGACCGGGTTCGTCATGGGGACGCCGGGGTACATCGCCCCCGAGCTGCTCGACGGCGGGGACCCGGTCCCGGAGACGGACTGGTGGAGCTGGGCGGCCCTGCTCGCCTTCGCCGCCACGGGCCGGTCGCCCTTCGGCGTGCGGCCCACCGACGTCGTGCTGCGGCGCTCGCGGCAGGGCCGGGCCGACCTCTACGGCGTCCCCGCCCGCACGGCACGGGCGCTCGCCGGGGCCCTGCAGCCCGACCCGACCCGGCGCTGGGGACCCACGGACGTGGTCCGCGCGATCCGCCGCGACCTGGCCGACGGCGAGAGCACGGCCGCGGAGCAGTCCGAGGACCCGCAGGCCACGCAGCGCATCGTCGTGGCGGCCGGTGCCGCCACCGCGGCCACGGCGGCGGGTCTGGCGGGGAGCGCCGGGACGTCGCCGGACGGCTCGCCCGACGCCGGGTCTCCGGACTCGCCGGCGGGGAGCGCCACGCCCGCGCTCGCCGACACCGCCGTCGTCGGTCCGCCCGCGGTGTCGCCCGAGCCGCCCGGCGGGACGGCGAGCACGATGACCTCCGAGGAGCGGGCGCGGGCCGGTGCGCAGGACGGCGCGACGCGGGCCATCCCCCTCGGGGACGTGCGGTACCGGACGTACGACGAGCTCGCCGACGGCGCGGACGACGGGGAGGAGGAGGCGGCCGGACCCTACGTGCCGCCGGTCCACCCGCGGCGCTGGGGCACGGCGCTCGCGGTGGGGCTGCCGTTCGTGGTGCTCGCGGCCTTCTACCCGCTCGTGGCGTTCGGGGCCTTCGTCGGCCTGACGGTGCTGTGCCGGATCGTCGGGACTTCGGGCCAGCGGTTCCACGAACGCCGCCAGCGCAAGGGGGTGCGGTCCTCGGACGGCTGGGTCGCCGGTCTGCTGCTGCCCTATCACGCGGTGCTCGGCGCGCTCGGTGTCATCCCGGCGGCCGTGGTCGGCGGCTGCGTCGGACTCCTGGCGACGATGGGCGGGTACTGGTTGTTCGGCGACGGCAACCTGATCGTCGCGCCGTTGGGGGACGTCGAGTCCCGGTCGGTGGGCGGTCGGAACGCGCCCTTCGTGTTCTCGGTGGTGCTGGCCGGAGCGATGCTCGTCGCGCTGCTGGCCACCTGGTTCGGCCCGGCCGGTCGCACCGCACGTGACGGGGCCCGGCGGATCCTCAACAACCTCGCCCCCGGGCTGGCGGGGGCGGCGATCGTCGTGGCGATCTGCCTGGTGGGGTCCTGGGTCCTGTACTCCCAGCTCGTCACCGACCCCGTCGAGATCGTGTGGTGGCCCATGAACAGCGCGCCGTCATTGTTCTGAGACCGGATTCCCAGGATCTCCCCAGGTTCGCTCCCTAGCGTCGGGGCGCGGGGACGCCCCGCCCTCCGCTCCGGGTGGACCGGCCCACGGGTAGGCTGGCCGCCGGATCGCCCCGCCCGACTCGACCCGAAGGATCCGCACCGAGATGTCCAACAAGCAGAACAAGTCGCAGCGCCGGGACGAAGCCCGTGCCGAGGCGCTCGCCGTCCAGCAGCAGCAGGCCCAGCGCGACCGCCGCAACCGGATGATCGTCTTCGCGGCACTCGGCGTGGCGATCGCGGCACTCGTCGCCGTCGCGGTCTTCATCCTCATGGGCGAGGCGGACAAGAAGAGCGTCGAGGACATCCCGCTGGCCGAGGTGGCGGACGTCCCGTCGACGGCGCTGGAGGGTGGCGGCATCCCGGTCGGGTCCGACCTCGTGGCCGGCGGTGAGAACGAGGGAGCGCCCGTCGTCGACGAGTACCTCGACTACATGTGCCCCGTCTGCGGCCAGTTCGAGGAGATCAACGCCGCCGACGTCGAGACGATGCTGACCGAGGGCGACGCGACCGTCGTCTTCCACCCCGTCTCGATCCTGGACCGCATGTCCCAGGGCACCGACTTCTCGACGCGCTCGGCCTCGGCCGCCTACTGGGTGGCCGACCGCGCGCCGGAGTCCTTCTTCGCCTTCAACGAGGCCCTGTTCGTCAACCAGCCCGCCGAGAACACGGAGGGCCTGAGCGACGAGGAGATGGCGTCGATCGCCGAGGAGGCCGGCGTCCCGGCCGACGTCGCTGCCGGCATCGCCGACGGGACCGCCCGCGGCACGTTCGGCCAGTACGTGTACTCGCTGACCAGCGAGGCGTCCGCGAACCCGGACCTGGCGAACGCCAACGGCGGCTTCGGCACGCCGACCATCCTGGTCGACGGCGAGCGCTTCGAGACCTGGAACCAGCCGGGCGCCCTGCTGAGCGCCGTCCAGGGCGACGGTGCCGCCGGCGCCGACGCCGAGGGCGAGTCCGCCGACGAGTGACCTCGCCGTGGGCGTGAGGCCCGTCGCACCGGACGTGAGGCCCGTCGCACCGGAACCGGCGCGGCGGGCCTGACGCCTTCGACGTCCCGGCCGGGTCGTCGTCATCGGTACGATGGTCCCCGCCCGCCGCCTTAGCTCAGCTGGTAGAGCTCCCGTCTTGTAAACGGAAGGTCGTCGGTTCGAACCCGACAGGCGGCTCCACCCGACGGCCCGTCGGTCTGCGACGACGCGGACCGACGGGCCGTCGTCCCGGCGAGCTCATTCCCAGTAGAGCCAGAGCACCCGCCAGCGCACCGGTTCGCCCGTGTCGGGGTCGGTGCCCTCGACGACGTCCCACTTCTCGGGATAGCCGAGCCCCGTGCGGATGGCCTCCCACGCCGCCGTGAAGATCTCGCGCTGCTCGTCGAGCGTGGTTCCCCGCTCGTCGTAGAAGATCACCAGTTCGTCCGACCCATCCCTGCGGGACAGCTTGGCGACGGCACCCGGAGGGGGCGGGTCCCATCCGCCGATGGTCCCGATGATGACGGCGCCGGCTCGGCACAGGTCGTCCATCTGCACCCGGACGTCTTCCTCGGTGGCCTCGGGCAACTTCATGGTCGGTCCAATCCGGGCGCTGCGGCCGTCTGCAGCGCCCTGTCGACGGTGGTGGCCGTCTCTTCACCGTGGACCCCGCCACCGATACTCGCGCGCCGGGAGCTGCCTCCGTGCGGTGAGCACCCGACCCTCCGGCGCGGTCAGCGCTCCGACGGAGGCCACGGCTTCGGCGAGGCCCACTTCGGCGTGCGGCCGTCACCGCTCGACGTGCCCCGGATCCGCCGCTGCACCCACGGCACGACGTGCGCCCGCGCCCACTGGGCGTCCTCGCGGGCCCGCTGGCGCAGCCGCGGCGCCGTGACGGCGGGCATCGGGTCGTCGAAGCGTTCGTCGTCCGGTGCGAGGCCGAGACCCACCAGCGCCGCGTTCGCGACGCGACGGTGCCCCTCGTCGGTGAGGTGGATCCGGTCGTCGGACCACATCCGCAGGTCGAACAGGGACTTCAGGCCCCAGTTGTCCAGCACGTACGCGCCGTGGCGGCGGGCGATCGACCAGATCGTGGCGTTGTACTGACCGACCCGCCCGCTGGTGAAGCTGAGGGTGCCGCCGGCCCGGAACCCGGTGCCCATCAGGACGTCGGTGCCGGAGGCGCGCAGCCGCCTCACCGCGTCCTCCAAGGTCGCCGTCAGGGCGTCGAGGTCGGCCTGGGGGCGCAGGATGTCGTTCCCGCCGCCGACGAGCGAGACGAGGTCCGGCTGCATCTCGAGCGCGACGGGCAGCTGCTCGTCCACGATCTGGCGCAGCTTCTTGCCGCGGATCGCGAGGTTGGCGTACTCGAGGACCTCGTCGCCGCGGCGTTCGGCCAGGTGGTCGGCGAGCCGGTCCGTCCAGCCGCGCTGCACCGCCGTCGTCTCCGTGCCGGCCGGGGCTCGCGTGCCGTCGTCGTACGGGTACGGGTCCCAGAGTCCCTCGGAGAACGAGTCGCCGATCGCGACGTAGCGGGACCACGGGGGGATGCTGTCGTGCGAACTCACGGGGCCATTCTGCACCCCTCGCGGGATCAGTTGCTCAGGGCAGCCGCCAGTCGACCGGCGTCCCTCCCTGCTGCTCGAGAAGGGTGTTGACCCGGGAGAACGGTGCCGACCCGAAGAACCCGCGGTAGGCGGCCAGCGGGCTCGGGTGGGCGGACTCGACGGTGGGCGTGCTGCCCAGCCAGGGCTTCAGCGAGGCGGCGTCACGGCCCCAGAGGATCGCGACGAGCGGTCCGCCGCGTGCCACGAGCGCCTTGATCGCGGCCTCGGTCACCTGCTCCCACCCCTTGCCGCGGTGCGAGGCCGGGCGGCCGGGCTCCACGGTCAGCACCCGGTTGAGCATCATCACACCCTGGTCCGCCCACGGGCTGAGATCGCCGTTCGCCGGAGCCGGGACGCCGACGTCGTCGGCGAGCTCGGTGAAGATGTTCACCAACGACTTCGGCAGCGGGCGGACGTGCGGCTGGACGGAGAAGGACAGGCCCATGGGGTGGCCCGGCGTGGGGTAGGGGTCCTGGCCGACGACGAGCACCCGGACGTCGGCGAGCGGGCGCCGGAAGGCGGCGAACACGTCGGCGGGGGCCGGGAGGTACTGGCGCCCGGCCGCCACCTCGGAGCGCAGGAAGTCGCCCATCGCGTGGATCTGCGGTTCGACGTCGGCCAGGGCCGCGGCCCAGTCCGGCGCCATGACCCGGTCCAGCGGTGGGCGATCGCTCGGGGCCGGGGCGGCCGACGGCGGTGCGCCGGTCGGTGCGGACGGGGCGGTGGCGGCAGGGTCCGGCGTCGTCTCCACGACGGCGACGCTAGCAGGGCGCCGGCGAGGGGCGACGCGCGGGGCCGGGCTGCCGGAGGTGGCGCCCGGAGTGACCCATACTGGGCCGCATGAGCGAGATGCTGGTCCAGGAGGTCGACACCACGACGCAGGCTCCGGCGTCGGACGCCGCCGAGGCGCTGTCCGACCGCGACCGGGAGATCCTGGCTTTCGAGAAGCAGTGGTGGAAGTACGCCGGCTCGAAGGAGCAGGCCGTGCGCGAGCTGTTCGACATGTCGGCCACCCGGTACTACCAGGTGCTCAACGCGCTCATCGACACCCCGGAGGCGCTGGCCCACGACCCCATGCTGGTCAAGCGGCTGCGGCGGCTCCGCGCGACACGTCAGCGGGCCCGCAGCTCGCGCCGTCTCGACGGCTCGCGGGGCTGACGCGGTGCGGCTGAACAGGTTTGGCCGCGTGCTGAACAAGCTCTGTCCTTCCACCCATCCCGACCCGCTACCCTGTGCGGCGTGACGAAGAGCCACTACCCGTACCCGCCTGACGAGTTCGACGTCCGCGGTCCCGAGGGGTCGCCCGTCGGCGTCCACCGCGAGCCCCGCAGCGGGTGGAGCTCGGCCTGGCCGTTCCTGCTGGTCGCCGTCGTCTTCGCCGGTCTGGCGGTCGGCGTCGTGGGGTTCCTGTCCGACGACCCGGGCGGCAGCGAGAACCCGCCGGCCGCGCAGCAGGAGTCCGCGGCGCCCGAGTCCTCCGCGGAGGGTGAGACGTCCGAGGGCGACGGTTCCGGCGAGGAGTCCGGTGACGGCTCCGGCGACGGTTCCGGCGAGGAGTCCGGCGACGGTTCCGGCGAGGAGTCCGGTGACGGCTCCGGCGAGGAGTCGGGCGAGGGTGAGGCGACCGAGGAGCCGGCGGAGGAGCCGGCCCCGGAGCCCAACTACGACGCCTTCATCCGCGTGCTGAACGCGACGACGACCGGGGGGCTGGCCGGAGCCAACGCGGACGTCCTGATCGCCGAGGGCTACACCGACGTCACCCCGGACGACTTCCCGTCGGACCAGACCCCGCCCGCTGTCGACACGGTCTGGTACGCGACGGCCGAGGACGAGGACACGGCGCTCGCCGTGGCGAACTCCTTCGGCATCCCGGCCGAGAACGTCACGCAGGTGGCCGTCGCCAGCGGTGACGTGCTGGTCATCGTTCACAACATGCCCTAGGGCTCAGCGGGACGGCTCGAGGCCGGTGCCCGGCGACGCAGCTCGCGTCGCGGGTGCCGGCCTTCGCCGTTCCGGGAGGGCGTGCGGGCCGGGCGTCCCGACGTCGGGCACCGCTGAGCAGCGCCGTTGTGCGCCGGGGGCGAACATCTTGCACTCTCGGGGTGAGAGTGCCAATAATGTCTTAGCACTCTCGACTGTCGAGTGACAGCCGACCGGAGTGACCCACTCGGTCCATCGGTGAGGCTCGGTCGCGTGCGTGATGTGAACGCACGCGGACGGGTCGTCCGTCGCGGGCACCGGCAGACCACGACACGCCACAGCGGAGGATCAGTCCCCATGGCCAAGATGATTGCGTTCGACGAGGAAGCTCGTCGGAGCATGGAGCGCGGGCTCAACCAGCTCGCCGACACCGTCAAGGTGACGCTCGGCCCCAAGGGCCGCAACGTCGTCCTGGACAAGAAGTGGGGCGCCCCCACGATCACGAACGACGGTGTCTCCATCGCCAAGGAGATCGAGCTCGAGGACGCCTACGAGAAGATCGGCGCCGAGCTCGTCAAGGAGGTCGCCAAGAAGACGGACGACGTCGCGGGTGACGGCACCACCACCGCCACCGTGCTCGCCCAGGCGCTCGTGCGCGAGGGCCTGCGCGTCGTCGCCGCCGGTGCCAACCCGATCGCCGTCAAGCGCGGCATCGAGAAGGCCACCGCCGCGGTGACCGAGCAGCTGCTCAACGCCGCCACCGAGGTCGAGACCAAGGAGCAGATCGCGGCCACGGCCGGCATCTCCGCGGGCGACCCGGCGATCGGCGAGCTCATCGCCGAGGCCCTCGACAAGGTCGGCAAGGAAGGCGTCGTCACCGTAGAGGAGTCGAACACCTTCGGCCTCGAGCTCGAGCTCACCGAGGGCATGCGCTTCGACAAGGGCTTCCTGGCCCGCTACTTCGAGACGGACCCGGAGCGCCAGGAGGCCGTCCTCGAGGACCCGTACGTCCTGATCGTCGAGTCGAAGATCTCGAACGTCAAGGACCTGCTGCCGCTGCTCGACCAGGTCATGAAGACCAACCGGTCGCTGCTGATCATCGCCGAGGACGTCGAGGGCGAGGCCCTGGCGACCCTGGTGCTGAACAAGATCCGCGGCACCTTCAAGTCCGTCGCCGTCAAGGCCCCGGGCTTCGGCGACCGCCGCAAGGCCATGCTGCAGGACATCGCGATCCTCACCGGTGGTCAGGTCATCACCGAGACCGTCGGCCTCAAGCTGGAGAACGCCACGCTCGAGGAGCTCGGCCAGGCGCGCAAGGTCGTCGTCAACAAGGACGAGACCACGATCGTCGAGGGTGCCGGCGACGCCGACCTCATCGAGGGTCGCGTCCAGCAGATCCGCTCCGAGATCGAGAAGTCGGACTCCGACTACGACCGCGAGAAGCTCCAGGAGCGCCTCGCCAAGCTGGCCGGCGGCGTGGCCGTCATCAAGGCCGGTGCGGCCACCGAGGTGGAGCTCAAGGAGCGCAAGCACCGCATCGAGGACGCCGTCCGCAACGCGAAGGCTGCCGTCGAGGAGGGCATCGTCGCCGGTGGCGGCGTGGCCCTGCTGCAGGCCGGTGCCGTGGCGTTCGAGAAGCTCGAGCTGGACGGCGACGAGGCGACCGGTGCGCAGATCGTCAACGCGGCGATCTCGGCCCCGCTGAAGCAGATCGCCATCAATGCCGGCCTCGAGGGCGGCGTCGTGGCGGAGAAGGTCCGCAACCTCCCCTCGGGTCACGGCCTCAACGCCGCGACCGGCGAGTACGAGGACCTGCTGAACGCGGGCGTCAACGACCCCGTCAAGGTCACGCGCTCGGCGCTGCAGAACGCCGCGTCCATCGCCGCGCTGTTCCTCACCACCGAGGCGGTCGTCGCCGACAAGCCGGAGCCGGCCTCGGCCCCGGCCGGTGACGGCGGCATGGGCGACATGGGCGGCATGGGCTTCTGATCCCTGCGCGTCCGGCGCGGTCCTGACCGCGCCTCGCTGCGAACGACGGCGGCCGGTCACCTCTGCGGAGGTGGCCGGCCGCCGTCGTGCGTGGAGCCCCTCGACGTTGCGGGCATGAAATCTGCGCCCTCGGACCACGTCCGGCCCGCAGATTTCATGCCCACAACGATGGGGGAAGGCCGTGGTGTGGGTCAGCGGGTGGCGAACAGACGCGTGGCCTGGTTCTCCGCGTCGGAGTACGTCTGGGACGCCGCCTGCAGCGCGGCGGTGACCGAGTCCAGTGCGGCCTCGACCTGCGTCTGGGCGGACTGCCACTGCGTCATCACCCCGGCGAACGACGTCGCCGCGCTGCCGTGCCAGCTCGCCTGCAGGTCCTGCAGGTGCCGCATCAGGGCGCCGACCTCGGCGCGGATCGCCCCGACGGACCCGTTCACCGCCGCCCCGGCCTGCGCCACCCGATCGCTGTCGACCTCGTATCGCACGTGCTGCTCCTTCGTCGTGGGTCCCGGGAGGGCCGGGCTCGCCACGACGCTAGGTGTGCGGGGGCGCAGCAGGCCGCCGTCGTCCACAGGGTGTGGACGAGCGGCTGACCCGCGCAGGACCGCCCTGACTCGCGGAGGACGGTCCTGACTCGCGCAGGGACCGCCCTGACCCGCGCAGGACCGCCCTGACTCGCGGAGGACGGTCCTGACTCGCGCAGGGGCCGCCCTGACCCGCGCAGGACCGCCCTGACTCGCGGAGGACGGTCCTGACTCGCGGGAGCAGTGCGTGCGCCGGGCGGCTACTGACGGGCGGGGCCGGCCGGGGTCTGCGCCTCGAGCCGGCGACGCTCCTTGACCAGCCGGTGCATCTCGGCGTCCAGGTTCTGCCGCGCCGGCTCCTCCCAGGTGAGCCCGAGCGGGCTGACGTAGAGCTGGGGCCGTCCGAGGAGCTTGGAGATCACCTTGATGCGGGCGTCGAGGTAGTCCGGCAGCGGGATGTGCGCGTACTCGGCGCGGATCGCGGCGACGTACTCCTTGTAGCGCTGCGGCTCGGCGGCGAGCATGCCGAGGTCGGCGTCGTTGAGGACCGCCGAGTCGAAGTCGCCGGGCAGGGCCTTGTGCCGCGCCATGGACTCGACGAGCTCGGCGACACGGTCGGCCCGCCGCGCGGCCACCCCGAGCTCGACGAGCTGCTCGCGCGCCAGATCGGCGCTCAGGGTGGTCTGCTCACCGCCCCGCGTGGCGTACGCGACCTTGCGGTCGGCGTCGAAGACGGCGCCGTGGTACCAGGCGGCCAGCCGGACCAGGTCGGGCTCGTGCGTCTCGTGCGCGAGCTCGTCGACGCGGTGCAGGACCGCGGCCAGGTGACGCAGGTTGTGGAAGTGCCGGTCCGTCTCCGACCACCGGTCGATGAGCTCGGACCCGACCGCGCGGATCTCTTCCTCCGTGGCGGTGGCGCCGGCGCCGTGACACGTACGGACGAACGCGGAGAGGAACCACTGTGGTGCGTCGGCGTGGAGCACGCCCATCGCTATCAAGACCTTCGTCTAGGGGCCGGATGCTGTGACCAGCCGTAGTTCCAGATTACGCCGCCCCAGCGACGTTGCTGCGCAGGCGAACCGGAACCAGGCCGTCACGCATCGTAGTCCCCGGGGAGCGGAAGGTGAACTCGCACCGTCAGACCACCGCCGGGTGTCTCGTGCACCGAGGACCGGCCGCCGTGGGCGCTCAGGATCGCGGCCACGATCGCGAGCCCCAGACCCGAGCCCCCGGACTCGCGGTTGCGGGAGGAGTCCGCGCGGTAGAAGCGCTCGAAGATCTTGTCCGCCTGGTCCTTCGAGACGCCGGGGCCGTGGTCGCGCACCTCGACGACGGCGTCACCGTCGGGTGTCGTGCCCAGGGCCAGCTCCGCCGGGGAGCCCACCGGCGTGTGCCGTGCGACGTTGCCCACGAGGTTCGTCAGCACCTGCCGCAACCGGTCCCTGTCGCCCGTCACGCGGAGCGACGACGGTGCCGCCTCGCCAGGACCCAGCCCGGTCACGCTGACCATACGCTCCGGGTCCAGGGCGTGCAGGTCCTGGGCGGTGTCCCGGGCCAGCGCGACCAGGTCCACCGACTCCTGGCGCAGGGGCCGGCGCTCGTCCAGGCGGGCGAGCACCAGCAGGTCGTTGACCAGGGACCCCATGCGCCGCGCGGAGTCCTCGATGCGCCCCATGGTGTCCTCGACCTTGTCCGGGCTGTCGAGGGCACCCATCCGGTACAGCTCCCCGTAGCCCTTGACCGTGGCCAGCGGCGTGCGCAGCTCATGGCTGGCGTCCGAGACGAAGCGACGCATCCGCTGCTCGGAGGCCTCCTGGGCGGCGAACGCGGCCTCGACCTGGGTGAGCATCGCGTTCAGCGAGTGGGACAGGGAGCCGACCTCGGTGCTGGCGGGCTGGTCCTCGGGCACGCGGCGGGACAGGTCGCCGTCGGCGATCGCCGCGGCCGTGGACTCGATACGACGCAGGGGCCGGAAGGAGCGGCGCACCAGCCAGAACGCCAGGGCGCCCCCGAGCACCACGATGCCCAGACCGATCCAGAGCAACGCCTTGCCCAGGTACTCGCTCGTCTCCTCGACGTTCGACAGCGGCAGCGCGACGTAGGCGGCGCCCTCGACCTCGGCGCCGCGGAACGGGCTGCAGGGGATGGAGACCACCCGCCACTGCGACGGGTCGCTGCCACCCGTGGAGTCCACGGTGAAGGGGTCGATGCCCCGCGCGACGACGGTCTCGACCGACTCGTCGGGGATCTGCGGCTCGCCGAACCGGTCCAGGGTCTGCGTCCAGCCCACCGGGCCGCCGTCGAGCCCGTTGCAGCTGTGCAGCGTCACCGCGTAGTCGCTCGGGATGCGTTGGGTCGTCTCACCGGGGTTGAGCGTCGTCAGGCGTGCCACGCCCTGGGCCGACTGGGTGAGCTGCTCGTCCAGCTCGTCGATCAGGTAGTTCGACACGACGGTCCGCGCCGTCAGCCCCGCCAGCACGAGACCGGCGCCGAGCAGCAGCACGGTGATCGCCACCAGGCGGACACGCAGGGGCGTGCGGGCGAGCCAGCCCCACCGGCGCGCGCCGTCGGGGTGCGCGTCCGTCATCGCGGCGGCGTCCGCAGCAGGTAGCCCACACCTCGCTTGGTGTGGATCAGCGCGGGCAGCTCGACGTCGGTGCCGTCCGGTCCCGGGACGGTCAGGTGGTCGATCTTGCGTCGCAGGTAGGAGATGTAGGACTCGACGATGTTGGCGTCGCCACCCCAGTCGTACTGCCACACGTGGTCGAGGATCTGCGCCTTGGACAGCACCCGCCCGGCGTTGAGCATCAGGTAGCGCAGCAGCTTGAACTCGGTGGGGGAGAGGTCGACCTCGACGCCGGCGCGGTGCACCTCGTGGGAGTCCTCGTCGAGCTCGAGGTCGCCGACCCGGAGCACGGCGTCGTCCTCCGGCTCACCGCCCGCCGTACGCCGCAGCACCGCCCGGATCCGCGCCACGACCTCCTCGAGGCTGAACGGTTTGGTCACGTAGTCGTCGCCGCCGACCGTCAGCCCCTGGACCTTGTCCTGGGTGTCGTCGCGGGCGGTCAGGAACAGCACGGGGGTGTGCCGGCCCGTCGCGCGCATGCGCCGGGTGACGGTGAAGCCGTCCATGTCGGGCAGCATCACGTCGAGCACCACGAGGTCCGGCTGCGTGTCCGACACCAGCTGCAGGGCGCTCGCGCCGTCGGCGGCCGCATGCACCTCGAAGCCCGCGAAACGCAGGGAGGTGGACAGCAGCTCGCGGATGTTGGGCTCGTCGTCGACGACGACGAGCCGTGCCTCGGGGGCGTCGGCGTCGGTGGTAGCCATGGCTCCAGTGTGCGCCGACTTGCTGGACGTTACCTGGACAGGCGCCGTGGACGGCCGACCCGTCCGTCCGGCGGGCCGGGGACGACCTCGGTAGGCTCGGCCCAGCAGTCCCGACCAGGGAGGACGTCCCCGTGACGCAGCACTCGACGCCCGAGCAGCCGGTGCGGTCGTCGCGGGCTCCCGTGGTCCGCCGCTGGGTCGCCGGGGCGATGGTCGTGGTCACCATGCTGCTCGTGGTGGCCTCGTCCCTCGTGGTGTGGGCGCACCGCACCGTGCTGGACACCGACCGGTTCATGGACACCGTGGGGCCCGCCCTGGACGACCCGGCGTTCGCCGACGCGCTCGCGGACCGCGTCTCCGACGAGGTGCTGCTCGCCCTCGACCTGGACGCCCGGGTCGCAGACCGGCTGGCCCAGCTCGACACCGCCCTCGTGGCGGCGCTCGTGGCGCGGGGCGACCTCGCGCCGGGGCCGCTGCTCGACGCGCTCTCCGGGGATGTCGACCGACCGACGCTCGCGGCGATCACGCCGCTGATCGTCGAGCCCCTGGAGCAGCGCATCGACGCGGCCGTGGAGCGGGTGGTGACGTCCGACGCCGTCGCGGACCGGGTGCCGGATCTCGTGGAGCGGGCGCACTCCGGAGTCGTGGCGCTGGCCCGCGCCGACGTCGCGGACCACCCGAACGTCTACCTGACCGACGACGCGGTCATGCTGAACACGCTGCCCCTCGTCGCCGACGCCGTGCGTGAGTCGCTCGGTGGTCTGGAGGACGTGCTCGGCGACATCACGCTCCCGGACGCCGTCTCCGAGAGGGCGCCAGAGGCTCGCGCCCAGCTCTCCGAGGCCCTCGGGGTGGAGCTGCCGGAGGGTATCGGCCAGGTGGAGCTCATGGACCGTGCGACCTTCGACGGGCTCCAGGGCGCCGTGACGACGGCGGACCGGGCCGGGTGGCTGCTGGTCGTGCTGACGCTCGTCGCCGTCGTGGCCACTCTGTGGATCTCGCCCGACCGGCGCCGGGGAGCCGTCCAGCTCGGCATCGGCGTGCTCGTCGGCGTGGTGATCGTGACCGCGCTGATCTCCCGGCTGCGCGGCGTCGTGGTGGACGTGGCGCGGACGCCCGACGGCGAGCGCGTCGCGACCGTGCTGTTCGAGTCCGTGGCCGGCGAGGTCCACGAGATCTTCTGGCTCGTCGCCGTCGTCGCCGCCGTGACGGTGGTCGTCGGCGCGCTGCTGGGCCGGCCGCGGTGGTTGGTGGACGCCGGACGTCGGTGGCCGTGGGTCGCCACGGTCACGGGGCAGGACGGCCGCCTGGGCCGGTGGGTCGCCACGCACGCGGACGTGCTGCGCCTCGCCGTGCTGGCCGTGGCGGTCCTGGTCGTCGTGGCGACCGGGTTCCTGTGGGTGGTGATGGTGCTGACGGTCCTGCTGGCGGCCGCGGCGCTGTGGGCGATCACGGTCACGCGGCGGTCCGCCGGCCTGCCGGGAGAGCGACGCGGCAGCGAGCGTCCGCCGGCCGAGCAACCGCGCGGCTGACGCCCGCCCGGCCGGGGACCGTCAGAGGAAGCGCAGCGGGTCGAACTCCTCGATCGGGATGATCCGCACGCGCGGCAGGGGGCTCGTGAACGCGTTGGCGTCGCCCTCGAGGTCGAAGATCTCCAGGCCGGACTCGGACAGCCCGGCGAGCTGCATGTTGACGAACTCGCGGAACGCCAGCAGGCCGACGCGGCGGTCCTGACCCAGCAGCCGCTCGACCTGCGGCAGGAAGTCGCCGTCGTGGCTGGCGAGCAGCACGTCGGCGTCGCGGTCGGCGATGGCGTCCAGGGTGCGCTGGATACCGACGTCGACGACCTTCTCGTCACCGCTGGCCGCCAGGGGGATCGGCCGGTAGCCCATCGCCAGCAGCGCCTGGACGAACGACATCGGCATCTGGCCGTTCGTGGCGTTGAGGAAGAACAGCGGGACGACGTCCTGATTCCAGACGCGCTGGGCGAAGCCGGTGATGCGGTCCCAGCGCGGCCGCTCCTCGGGGTTGGGGCGCCGGTTGAGCACGTTCATGCCGAGGGTGGCGTCGATGTTCTCGCCGTCCACCAGCAGGTAGGTGGTGCGCGCGGTCCCGCGCGCGGGAACGGTGGTCGGCTCGGAGAAGGGGGAGGCCATGGGCACAGCGTACGCGGGGGGCCGGTCGATGGGGGGGTGACCGACGGGGCCGTGCGGAGTAGTCTCAGCGCTCGTGTCCGAGATCGAGTTCTCAGCGGTGCCTCGTGTCACCGTGCTGCAGCACAGTTCCGACGTCCCCGTCGACCGGTTCCGCGGGCTGCTCGGCGACCTGCGCGTCGTCCGTCTCTTCGACGGCGACCCCGTGCCGACGCTCGACGAGTGCGGCGACGGCCTCGTGGTGCTGGGCGGTCAGATGAACGCCTACGCCGACGACGCCGCGCCGTGGCTCCCCGCGGTCCGGTCCCTGCTGGCCGACGCCGTCGCCGCCGACCTGCCCACGCTGGCCGTCTGCCTCGGCGCCCAGATGCTGGCGGTCGCCGGCGGCGGCACCGTGGCCGTGGGCGCCCCGCCCGGTCGCGAGGCCGGTGTCCTGCCGGTGTACTGGCGGGCCGAGGCGCTCGAGGACCCGGTGCTCGCCCCGCTCGCCCGGGCGGCGGGTGCCGAGACCGCGGAGGACCTCGACGGCCGGGGCGTCGCGACCTCGTTCGTGCAGATGCACGCCGACGCCGTCATCGAGCCGCCGGAGGGCGCGCAGTGGCTGGCGTGGTCCGAGATGTACCCCTACCAGGCGTTCCGCTGGGGGTCCGCGCTCGGGGTGCAGTTCCACCCGGAGGCGGGGCCGACGACGGCGGTCCGCTGGGCGCTCGGGTACACCGAGGTGGAGACCGCCGCCGTGCACGCGTGCGCGGTCGAGCACGACGACGAGCTGCGCCGGTCCGGCGAGCTGCTCGCCGGCGCGTTCCTCGACCACGTGCGCGCCGCGGTCACCGCCCGTCGGCAGCACGAGGAGGCCGCCGTCGTCGCGGAGGTGCCGGAGCCCGTCGAGGCACCCGCGGCCTGAACGCACCGCCGCGCCGTGGGTCAGGGCCTCGGGCCGTGGGTCAGGGCTCGGGTGCGACCGGTCGGCATCCTGACCCGTCGCACCCGAGCCCTGACTCGGCCGGAGCTGTCCTGACTCGGCCGGCGTGGTTCTGACTCGCCTGGAGCTGACCCGCGGCGGCGGTCAGGACTCGATCTGGCCCGGCTGCGGCGACCCGGACTTGAGCGCCGCGAGACGGGCCTCCAGCTCCAGGTCCTCCATCGAGCCCTCCAGCTCGGCGAACTGCGAGTCCAGCGACGACGCCGCGATCTCCGCCTGGCCCATCGCGTGCGCCTCCTCGCGCCGCACGGCCTCCTCGAACCGGTTGAGCTCGCTGGTGGGGTCCATGACGTTGATCGAGCTGATCGCGCCCTGGACGGTCTGCTGCGCCTCGGCGGCCTTCTGGCGCGCCACGAGCTGGTCGCGCTTGGACTTGAGGTCGACGAGCTTGTCCTTCATCTGCGCCAGCCCGGTCTTCAGCTTCTCCACCGTGACCCGCTGCTGCTCGATCATCGGCTGGGCGGTCTTGACCTCGCTCTCGGCGTCGAGCTGCTTGCGCAGCGCCACCTTGGCGAGCTGGTCGAACTTGTCGGCGTTGGCCGCGTCACCCGCGGCCCGCCGCTCGTCGGCCTTGCGCGAGGCCGCCAGCGCCTTGGCGCCCCACTCCTGCACGGACTGCACGTCCTCGTGGTAGTCCTGCTCGGCCATGCGCAGGTTGCCGATGGTCTGCGCGATCGCCTGCTCGGCCTCCGCGATGTTGTTCGTGTAGTCGCGGATGAGCTGGTCGAGCATCTTCTGCGGATCCTCGGCGCGGTCCAGCAGCGCGTTGATGTTCGCCTTCGCGAGCTGGCCGATCCGGCCGAGGATGCTCTGCTTCTGGTTCATTGAGGTGCCTTTCTGGTGCCAGGTTGCCCGTCACTAGGTCCGACGTCGGTGGAGGCCTTGGGGTTCCCGCCGGCCGGGTCAGAAACGGCCTCCGGCACCGCCGCGGCCACCGCCGCCGAAGCCTCCACCGAAGCCGCCGCGGCCACCGCCCCCGAAGCCTCCACCGAAGCCGCCGCGGCCACCGCCCCCGAAGCCGCCGAACCCGCCCATGCGCCCACGCCGTCGGCCGCCGCGCATCATCGAGTCGATGAGGATCCCCCCGAGGATCATGCCCCCGATGTCGGCGCCACGGCGCGAGCCGACCGTGCCCTGGCCGGCGTCCCACCCGCCGGTGTCCTGCTGGGCCATCTGCGCGGCCTGCTGGCCGTAGCGCTCGGCCTGCTGCGCCGTGGCCAGCGCCGCCTGGGGGTCGCTCGCCTGCTGCTCGCGGGCCTGGGCGACCAGGCGTTCGGCCTCCGCCAGCCGGGTCCGGGCGTCGGGGCCGACGGCGCCGCGTCGCGTCGTCACGTAGTCCCGGGTGGAGCGCAGGTGGGACTCGGTGCGCCCCAGGACGTCGCGCAGCAGCGCGCGGGCGCGGGCGTCGGCCTCGGAACGGTGCCGCGAGGGAGCCAGCGCGTCGTCGAGGGCGGCCTCGGCGGCGGCGAGTCGGCTCAGGGCGGCGAGGGGGTCGCCGCCGTCCTTGGCGGCACGGGCCTGGTCGACGGCGGCGCGGGCCTCGGCGGCTGCGTCGCGGACCCGGACGTCGTCCGGGGCGAGCCGGTCCGCGTCACCGATGTCGTGGGTGATCGAGGCGATGCCCGTGTCGAGGCTGGAACCCGCTGTCGCCAGGTCGTCGCCGGCGGTCGCCACGGCCTCGAGCAGGGTGACGGCCTGACCGAGCGCGTTCTGCGCGGCCCGGGCGTCGGCGACCGCGACGGCCCGGCGACGCCGGCGCACGGCGGCACGGCCGGACTCGATCATCTCGCGGGCGTTGGCGACCAGGGTCTCGGCCTGGTCGGGGTTGGTGCGGATCGAGGCCAGGGCCGTGTCCGGGTAGGTCGCGGTCAGCCCCGCCAGGGTGTGCCGGGCGAGCTCGACGCGGGCGGTGATCTCGGTGGCGCGCTGCTCGGCCTCGTCGAGGATCTCCGGCGCGCGGGCGCGGATGCGACGCAGCTCGTCGAACGCGTCGGTCTGCGCGTCCAGCGACGCGGCCGCGGTCTCGCACCGGGTGATGATCGCGGCCAGCTCGGCGTGCTCGCCCAGGGCGTTGCCCGGGGTCTCCTCGAGCACCTGCCGTTGGTGGAACGCCTCGGCGACCTCCTGGCGCGCGGTCTCCAGGGCGTCCCGGAACTCGCGGGTCTCCTCGACGCCGAACTCGGCCTCGGCGAACGCGAGCTCCTGCTCGGAGGTCTTCACGGCGTCGTCCACGGCGACGAGGGCGCTGCCGGCACGACGCCGCATCTCCTCCAGACCGAGCCCGGCGAACCGTTCCAGGTCCGGGCCTGCGGACTGGCGGCGACCGGCGGCGCCGACCACACGGCGGGCCCCTTCCGCGGCGCGGCGACGGCGGGCGGCCGCGGCAGCCGCGCCGCGCTCGGCGAGCTCGGCGTCCCGACGGCGTGCCCGGCGCACGAGGACGAACCCACCCACGACGACCACCAGGCCGATCGCGGCCCAGAGCACGACGTCGGGGATCCCCCCGCCGTCGTCCTGCCCGGCGCCGGTGCCCGTGGTGGCGCCGGACCCCCCGGTGGTGGCGAGCAGGGCGTCGACGGCGGCGACGGTCGCGCCGGCCCAGTCGTCGTCCCGCAGCCGGTCGACGGCGGCGTCCCGGACAGCGTCGAGCTGGCCGTCGGTGAGGTCGACGTTCTGGTCCCAGCTCATGCCGTACAGCCGGTCCTCGGTCGCGACGGCGAGGAGGAGGTCGTCGGTGCCGAGCCGGGCCCGGTTCGCCGTGGCGTCGGCCCACTCCCGGCCGTCCAGGCCGTCGAAGCGCTCGACGTAGACGACGAACAGCTGGTAGGAGGTGTCGGCGGCGAGCTCGTCGAGCGCGGACTGCACCTCGGCGGTGCCCTCCTCGTCCAGGACACCCGCGACGTCGGTGATGTCCCCGTCGAGCTCGGACAGCGGGGCCTCGGCGGCGACGGGTCCCACCGCGTGCGTCGGACCGGCGGTCAGGGCGACGAAGGCGGCTACCGCGGAGGCGAGGGTGATGACGGCGACGGCAGCTGAGACCGGACGTCGCCGCGCGGCCGGGAGGGACGGGGTCACGGTCTGCATCGTGGCGCGACCGGGGGTGCGACGCAATCCCGCAGCGGGTGAGGTTTGTGGCGGTTCCCGCCGTGACCCGGACGTGACCTGGGCCTGCTTCGATGCTCGTGGGTCGGGTCAGGGGACCCGCCGACCGACGACGGAATGAGTGGACACGTGCTGAGGACCAGGATCACCGCCCTGCTGACGGCGGGCGCCGTCGGACTGACGCTGTCGGCCTGTGCGGGAGCGGACGACGAGGCCGTCGACCCCGCGGTGTCGGCCGCCGAGGCCGCGGCCACCGCCGAGGAGGCCACCGGCGGGCGCCCCGTGGCGGGCGACGTCGTCGAGCTCTCGGAGCGGATGGCGCAGGCCCAGGAAGGGCACTCCACCGTGCACGTGGAGAGCGGTATCGCGGGTGAGGCGGTCGAGCTCGCGGGGATGGACGGCGTCTACCAGAACGCGGACATCGTCCTGGGTGCCACGCTCGACGAGATGCGGATGCGCATGACCACCGACGCGATGGGGATGACGGTCGAGGCCGTCATCGTCGACTCGACCATGTACATGGACATGAGCGGGTTCAGCGCCGGGGAGGTCGAGTACGTCGCGATCGACCTCGACGAGGCGCAGGAGGAGGCCGGTGTCGCCCAGGCGCTCGACCTCCTGGAGAACGCGGACCCCGCCGCGCAGGCCGAGATGATGGCCGACGCCGTGGAGTCCTTCGAGTACGTCGGGACGGAGCAGGTCGGGGGTACGGAGCTCGACGTCTACGCGGTGACGATCGACGCGGCGGAGGCCTTCGACCCCGCCCTGCTCGGCGTCGACCCGTCGACGCTCGACGAGATGGACGAGACCCCGGTGGACATGGTGTTCCGGCTGGACGGGGACGGCCTGCCGGTGTCCTTCGACATGACGATGACGGTCGAGGGCCAGGAGGTCGTGCTGACGACCACCTACTCCGACTGGGGCAAGGACGTCAGCATCGAGGCGCCGCCGGCCGACCAGGTCGCGGACTACGAGGAGATGATGGGCTGACCACGTCGCGTGGCGCCGGGCCGGCGCTTCACTCCAGACCGTCGGCCCGGCGCTCGTCGACGGTGCGCGCGGCCTCCTGGGCGGCACGCAGGTTGCGGGACCGGCGTGACCCCTTCGGCGGCTGCCGGCCCGGGTCGCGCAGCATGTCGGAGTCGACGAGCTCGTGCCGGGTCAGGTAGGTGTTGGCGACGGCCTGGATGGTGGCGGCGATCGGCAGCGACAGGAACGCGCCCAGCGCCCCGAACACGGCGCCGAAGGCGAGCACGACGACGAAGCTGACCGCCGGGTTCATCTCCAGCGCGCGGGCGGAGATCTTGGGCGAGAAGTACAGGTTCTCGAGCTGCTGGTAGGCGATGATGAACGCCAGCACGGCGACCGCCTGCGGCACCCCCTGCGACGTCAGGGCGACCGCCACCGGCAGCGCCCCGCCGATGTAGGTGCCGATCGTGGGGATGAACTGCGAGACCAGGCCGGTGAACAGGGCCAGGGGCAGGGCGTACGGCGTGCCCAGGATCACCAGGAACACGGCGGTGAACGCGGCGGACAGCGCTGCGAGCACCACCCGGGAGCTGATGAAGTCCGAGACCTTCACCTGCGTGATCTCCCACAGGCGCAGCACCTCGGTCTGCCGGTCCGGGCGGAGCCAGCGGCACACCGCCACCCGGAACCGCGGGCCCGCCGCCAGGAGGTAGTAGGTGACGAGGCCGATCGTCAGGGCGGCGAACACGAACCCGACGATGGTGGTGCCGACGGCGAGGGTGCCGGAGGCGACGTCGGAGCCGTACTCCTGGACGAGCTGCTGCAGCAGGTCGTCGGAGGACGGCAGGTCGACGTCGAGGTTGGCCTGCAGACGTTGCTGGGCCGCCACGTACACGTCGGGCAGGGTGCTGACGAGCTGGACGAGCTGCTGGATGAAGAGGTTGCCGAACAGTGCCAGGATGCCGATCCCGAGGATGACGGAGCCGAAGAACGCGGCGGCGGCCGCGGCTCCCCGTCGCCAGCCGTGCCGCACGAGCCACACGACGACCGGTTCGAGGGCGAGCGCGAGGAACCCCGCGATGAGCAGGTAGACCAGGACGGTGTTGAGCTGCTGGATCGCACCCCAGACCCAGATGGCGGCGAAGACGGCGACGGCGCCCATGACGAGCACGCGCGGTACCCAGCGCGGGGGTCGGCTCGTGTCGTGCTGCAGCGGACGGTCGGTCCCCTCCCCGGTGCCGTCGTCCGGGGCAGGGGGCGCGGTCTCGCGGTCCGCGGCGGCGTCGTCGGCCATGCTGGCACCGTAGGGCGGCCCGCGGTCGCTTGCGCGCCGAGGGCCGGGGCGTCCTCGAACGCGGTGGTGCCGGGTCGTGCCACCATGCTCCGATGGTGCTCACGGCGGTGTCGGCCGCGGTTCGGACGGATCCCACGCTGCTGTCCGCGGCGCCCTTCGTGGTGTTCTTCGGGGTCGGGGGGATCCTGCTGCTGGTCGCCCGCGAGTCGGTCGTCACGCTGACGGACCACGGCCCGGTGCGCCTGGTGTGGCTGGGCATGCCCGGCGGTGGGCCGGAGCGCCGGACGCTGCAGGAGCGGATCGTCGCCGTGGTCGGCGTCGGCTGGACCCTGGTCGCGGTCGCCGTCGCCGTGGTCCTCGCTCCTGCCGTCGCGGACCTCGTGCGCGAGCCCGACACCGTCGCGGTGGCACGACTCGTCCTCGTGCTCTCCCTGCTGGAGGCGGCCCTCCTCGCCGTCGGCGGGACCGTCCTGCACCGGCGGGAGCGTCTCGCGGACGGTCGGACGGCGCGGCGGGCCGGGTCCCGGGCCGGCGCCGGGGACCCGGCCGACCGCGCCGAGGAGATGCGCGGCCTGACGGCCGCCGGTGCGCTCTGCGTCCTGCTCGCCTTCGGCGTCCCCGTCGCCGTGATCCTCCTGATGGCCGTGGCCGAGGTGACGACCGGCTAGACCCGCTCCGGCTACTGGACGGTGTCCAGGTCCTCGGCGTCGACGATGCGGTAGGCGTACCCCTGCTCGGCGAGGAACCGCTGGCGGTGCGCCGCGAAGTCCTGGTCGACGGTGTCGCGGGCGACGACGGCGTAGAAGTGCGCCGTGCGGCCGTCCTGCTTGGGGCGCATGACCCGGCCCAGGCGCTGGGCCTCCTCCTGCCGGGAGCCGAAGGATCCGGAGACCTGGATCGCCACCGACGCCTCGGGCAGGTCGATGGAGAAGTTCGCGACCTTGCTCACCACGAGCCGGGAGATCTCCCCGGCGCGGAACGCGGCGAACAACTTCTGGCGCTCGCGGACGGTGGTCGACCCGGTGATCAGCGGCGCGTCGAGGTGCGCGGCCAGCTCCTCGAGCTGGTCGATGTACTGGCCGATGACCAGCACCTGGTCGTCGGGGTGGTCGGCCACGATCTGCTCGACGACGCGGTTCTTGCCCGGGGCGCAGGCGGCGAGCCGGTACTTGTCCTCCGGCTCGGCGGTGGCGTAGAGCATGCGCTCGTGCTCGGGCAGGGTGAGCCGCACCTCGACGCAGTCGGCCGGGGCGATGTACCCCTGGGCCTCGATGTCCTTCCACGGGGCGTCGTAGCGCTTGGGGCCGATGAGCGAGAACACCTCGTCCTCGCGGCCGTCCTCGCGCACGAGCGTGGCCGTCAGGCCGAGCCGGCGGCGGGCCTGCAGGTCGGCGGTCATGCGGAAGATCGGGGCGGGCAGCAGGTGCACCTCGTCGTAGACGATGAGGCCCCAGTCGCGGGCGTCCAGCAGCTCCAGGTGGGTGTAGACGCCCTTCCGCTTGGTCGTCAGCACCTGGTAGGTCGCGATCGTGACGGGGCGGATCTCCTTGCGGGAGCCCGAGTACTCGCCGATCTCGTCCTCGGTGAGGGAGGTGCGGCGCACCAGCTCGTCGCGCCACTGCCGCGCGGAGACGGTGTTGGTCACCAGGATCAGCGTGGTCGTCTTCGCCTCGGCCATGGCCCCGGCGCCGACGATCGTCTTGCCGGCGCCGCAGGGCAGCACGACGACGCCGGACCCGCCGTGGAAGAACCCGTCGACCGCCTGCTGCTGGTAGGGCCGCGGCGTCCAGTCGGCGGCCTCCTCGCCCGGGTAGACGGGCGTCGTGGTGGTGCGCAGGTCGATCGCGTGCGCCTCGCCGTCGACGTACCCGGCGAGGTCCTCGGCGGGCCAGCCGAGCTTGACCAGGGCCTGCTTGAGGTTGCCGCGCTCGGAGGGGTGCACGACGACGCTGCTCGGGTCGAGCTTCTCGCCCACGAGGCCGGTGGTCCGCTTGGACTTGAGCACCTCGGCGAGCACGGCGGCGTCGGTGGACTCCAGCACGAGCCCGTGCGTGGGGTGCGAGTGCAGGGTCAGGCGGCCGTAGCGGCCCATCGTCTCGGCCACGTCGACCAGCAGCGAGTGCGGGACGGGGTAGCGCGAGTACTCGATGAGCGTGTCGACGACCTGCTCGGCGTCGTGACCGGCCGCCCGGGCGTTCCACAGCCCCAGGTTGGTCAGCCGGTAGGTGTGCACGTGCTCGGGGGCGCGCTCGAGCTCGGCGAACGGCGCGATGGCGCGGCGCGCCTCCTCGGCGCGCGCGTGGTCGACCTCGAGCAGGATCGACTTGTCGCTCTGGACGATCAGGGGGCCGTCGGGCATGCGTGTCCTTCCGCGGGGCAGGCGTCCAGGATGCCAACGCACCGGCCGCCCGTCGTGTTCCTGCGGGCGGTGAGCGGCGCGAGGGGGCGGATGTCGATTCCGTACCTGTCGGCGGTCCGTGAACCGTGACTGCTGCGTACGCACCAGTCACGGATGGCGTGAGATTCACGCTATCCGTGATCGGCGCGCGCCACGGTGCCGTGGATCCTGCGGAGCGCACAGGCCCCAGATCGAGTGTCGCCCGGAGCCGGGTCGTGCCGAGCTGGTCGTCCCGACCGACCATCGGCGACTCCCACGGCGGACCCGGTCGGCGGACCGAGAGGCTCAGTCGGTCGGCTGCACCGAGGCGATCCGGTGCACGGCGATGGTGAGCTCGGCCTCGCGCACGGGGTCCAGGGCCCGCAGCCGCCCGCCCTCGAGCCGCATCGGCCGCAGCTCGCGCCGCTCCAGCGCCCCGGACCCGCCGACCAGCTCCACCCAGACCGTCCGTCCGTCGCGCAGCGCCTCGCTCAGCTCGGCCTGCACGTCCCCGGGTTCGCGCACCGCCCGCCCGACGCCGACGCCCTCGCCGAACGGCGACGCCGCGTTGCCCCCGCGCCCGGGCCCGGGCACGGACCCGAACCCGGGCTCGGCGCCGGCCGGTGACGCCCCGGGGTCGGGGGAGCCCGCCGACGCCGACGTGCCGCCCCGGCTCGTGCCGCGGATCCGTGCGACGAGCTCGCGCCGCCCGGCGTCGGTCATGCCGCGCACCGACCCGCCGCCGCGTCGTCGCGACCAGGCGTCCCGGTCCAGGCGTGCCCCGCGCCGGACCCGGCCGAGCGGGCGGCCGTCCGGTCCCTCGAGCGCGGAGAGCAGACCGCGTTCGCGCAGCACCTCGTGCAGTTCGGCGGCCGGCACCGACGCCGCCAGCACGGTCGGGGCCAGTCGCACCAGTCCGAGGGAGGCCAGCCGCGGGTCGTCGGCCAGGCCCGCGAGCGTCGCCGGGTCGGCCGTGCGGACGTAGGACTGCGCGGACCCGACCCGGAGCGCCTCGTGCCGGCGGGCGGTGTCCTTGACCAGGTACTCCAGGGGCTGCGGCACCGGTACCGCCGAGCGCTGCGCGATCTCCGCGAGGAGGTCCTCGCCGCTGCGGCCGTGGTCGAGCGCCCGTGTCACGGACCCGGTGGTGAACCGCACGGTGGTGGCGGCCCCGCGGGACTCGACCTCGGCGGCCTGGTCGATCAGCCGGGCCAGCTCGGGCCCCGGGCGACCCGGCACGATGCCGGTCAGGTCACCCTGCAGGAGGAACTCGTGCACCTCCTCGGGGAACACCGTGCGCATGGCCTCGGCGAGGTCCTCCTCGCCGGGGTCGTCGCCCGCGGCGAGCACTGCGCGGCCGGGTGAGGACAGCACCCCCGCCCCGGTGACGCCCAGCAGCGCCGCCTCGCGCAGCAGCCCGGCCACGGCCGCCTCGGGGGGCACGGCCCGCGGTGACCGCCAGCGCAGCACCTCCAGGACGTCGTCCACCCCGAGGGCCACCCCCGGCTGAGCGGCCAGGACGGCGAGCACCTGCTCGCGCAGCCGCGGCACCCACGGCCGCTGCAGGTCCGCGGACAGCGGCGCCCGCACGGTGCCCTTCTCGTCACGGGTTCCCACCTGCCACGGCGTCCGCCGGGACCGGCGCCAGGCCGTCGCCAGCGTCGCCCACCGGTCGGCGTCCTCCGCCTCCTCCCAGCCGTCCGCCCGGGTGGTGGGCACGTACGACGCGGGGGCGTCGCCGTCGTCCGCGACGAGGCCGGCGCTCGCGGCGAGCTCGACGACGGTCGCGGCGGTGGCCTCGTCGGTCTCGAGCAGCCGGGCCGTGCGCCGCAGGTCGCGGACGGCGAGCCCGCCGGCGCGGAGCGTCGACGGCGGGGTGTCGTCCCAGGCGACGACGACGTGGGCCACCTGGCGCACGATCTCCAACGCGGCGCCGGCGGCCTCGGCGTCGACGGTGGCGTCGGGGACGACCGTGCCCGCGGGTCGGGGCGGGTCGAGGTCGGGGGTGCGGTGCGTGCGGCCGCCGCGCAGCGCCAGTCCGACGTCGCGGGGGAGCAGGACGTGCCGGGTGTCGGAGCGCGCCAGCAGCCCGTCGGTCACGAGACCGTCGACCGCGACGCGCGCCGCCGACCCCTCCGGCGGGACGACACCGACGGGCGGTCCCCAGGTGAGCGCGTCCAGGACCTGCCGGGCGGCGGGGGAGAGGGCCGCGACGTCGACCGTCGGACCGTCGCCGTCCCGGGCGGGGCCGAGTCCGGCGGGGTACGGGCCGAGCACCTCCTCGAGGCCGGGCGAGGGATGCACGCCGTCGCCGTCGTCCCAGACCAGGGCGGCGTCACGGGCGTCGTCGAGGACGCGGGCGACCGGGCCGACGGCGTCCGGCGCGCCGAGTGCGGCGGCGATCCGTGCGGCGCCCACCGGGGGGCCGCCGTCCGACAACGCGAGCAGCGACTCGAGCACCTGCAGCGTGCCGGCGTCGAGGTGCGCCACGGCGCGTTCGGTGCTGGTGCGGCTGGCGGCGCGGGCGGCCAGGGAGCGCAGCGTGGAGGGGGAGGGGGTGCCGAGGTCGGGTCGGGCGCGCAGCAGCGTCACGAGCTCGTCGTCCGTGCGCGTGCGCACCCACTCGGTGAACGTGACGGCCATCTGTTCGATGCTACGCCGATCGCCGAGCACCGGGACCAGGCCCCCGCGGGTTGTGGGCATGAAATCCACGTGTCGACCAAGGGCAGAGCTGCAGATTTCATGCCCACAGTACGACGTCAGTCGGCGGCCGTGGCCCGGCACACCTCCGGCCACGGGGTGGGGGCGATCCCGAACCGCTCCTGGGCGGCCGTCGAGTCGAGCACGTACGGCCGCTCCCACTGGTAGCGGAGCTCCCGCAGCTCGCGCACCAGCGGGGAGAACCAGGACGCCACCGCGAGGACGGGCCCGCGCAGCGCGCGGACCTTCACGGGGTCCTGCCCGACGGCGGCCAGCGCGTCGGTGACGGCCTGGCGCTGGGTGACGGGCGGGTTCGACGGCACGTGCCACACGCGCCCGTGCGCGTCGGGGTCGGCGGCCGCGGTAACGAGGGTGCGCGCGACGTCGCGCACGTCGGTGAAGGTGTGCGGCTGGTCGACGCGGCCGATCATCCCGACGGCGCGGCCGCGGCGGGCCGCCGGCAGCACGCGGGAGAGGTGCCCGTTGTCCCCGACCCCGGGACCGGCGTAGTCGGAGCCGCGCACCTCGACGGCGCGGAGGCGGCCGGCCCGGTGGGCGGCCAGAGCGTCCGCCCACATCCGGGCGCGCAGGCGGCCCTTGTGGTCCGTGGCGGCGTCGGGCAGCCCCTCGGTCATCGGGCCGTCGACGGGGCCGTAGGGATAGAGGTTGCCGGTGATCGCGTAGGTGGCGCCGAGCCGTTCGGCACTGGTCAGCAGCGAGGCGGCCAGCGGGGGCCAGATCTCGTCCCACCGGGTGTAGTCGGCGGGGTTGGCGCAGTTGTACAGCACGTCGGTCTCCCCGGCGGCGGCGCACAGCGCGTCGGGGTCGGCGGCGTCGACGGCGACGTGCTGGACGCCCGTCAGGCCGGTGTCCCGCCCGGAGCGGGTGGCGACGGTGACCTCCTCGCCGGCGGCGGCGAGCAGGGCGGCGACCTGGTGGCCGACGGCACCGGCCCCCACGACGAGATGACGGGCCATGACCGACCCTCCAATCCGAGAGCGGTGCTCTCCTCGGTGCGCTCAGCGTGGCACGGCCGGGCGCGGCGTGCCCCGGACCGGAGGGGGCGGACACCGTCGTCCACGGATGCGACGGGCCCGGCCCCACGCCGGTACTCTGGGACATTGCCCGGCATCCGTCGGGTCAGAGCAACGACGAGCACGAAGAGGTTCAGGTGCCCACCGGCAAGGTCAAGTGGTACGACGCGGATCGCGGTTTCGGTTTCATCGCCAGCGCCGACGGCGGTGAGGTGTTCCTGCACGCCTCCGCGCTGCCGGCCGACGTGCCGAGCCCGAAGCCCGGTACCCGCGTCGAGTTCGGCGTCGCCGACGGGCGCCGTGGGCCGTCCGCCCTGTCGGTGCGGGTCGTCGACCCGCAGCCGTCCGTGGCGAAGGCGAAGCGCAAGCCGCCGTCGGAGATGGCCGGCATCGTCGAGGACCTGATGCGTGTGCTCGACCGCACGGGAGACCAGCTCAGGCGCGGCAAGTACCCGGAGGGCGAGGCGGGCAAGCGCGTCGCCACGATGCTGCGCGCCGTCGCCGACAACCTCGATTCCTGAGAGCGAGACGAATCATGGCATCCGCCGAGGCGCCCGCGAAGGCACGCCGCGTGAGCTCGCGCGCCCGCAACGACGCCGTCCTGCTGGGCGCCGTCGAGCTGGCGCGCGCCGCGGCGCTGGAGGTCGCGTCCGGACCGGACGACGTCGGCGAGCACCTGGGGACGGTCGCCGAGGGCGAGCGGCTGATGTCCCACCGGTTCGCGGCCGGGATGCGCGGCTACCAGGGCTGGCACTGGACCGTGACGGTGGCCCGCGTCCCGCGCGGCCGCACGGCCACCGTCTGCGAGGTCGAGCTGCTGCCGGGCGACGACGCGATCCTCGCCCCGGCCTGGGTGCCCTGGTCGGAGCGTCTGCGCCCCGGGGACGTGCGCCCGGGCGACAAGCTGCCGTTCCGCGCGGACGACCCGCGCCTGGAGCCGGGCTGGACGCCGACCGGTGACGAGGAGCAGGAGGAGGTCGCGATCGAGGAGCTCGCGCTGGCCCGCCAGCGGGTGCTGTCCCCGCAGGGCCGGGACGAGGCCGCCGAGCGCTGGTACCGCGGCTCGCAGGGCCCGACCTCCCGCGGGGCGGTCGCCTCGGACGCCGAGTGCACGACCTGCGGGTTCCTGGTGCCGCTGCAGGGCCCGCTGGGCCAGCTCTTCGGGGTGTGCGCCAACGCGTGGTCGCCCGACGACGGCAAGGTCGTCTCGCTGGACCACGGGTGCGGGGCGCACTCCGAGACGGACGTGAGCCGGCGCCGCAGCGAGTGGCCGGACCCGGACCCGATCATCGACGAGTCCACCGTCGAGCAGGTGGACCTGGGGACGCCGGGTCCGGACGAGCCGGACCGGTCCGACGAGCCGGACCGGTCCGACGAGCCGGAAGGTGACGAGCGCGCGTGACGACAGACGTCTTCGGGACCGCCGCGCTGCGGCACGCGGTCACGGAGGCGTGGCTCGGGTCCGCCACACGCTTCCGTGAGGACGCGAACTCGGAGGAGGACCACGCCCGCGGTCACTACCGGGACCGCGTCGTGGTCGAGCTCCTGCAGAACGCCGCCGACGCCGCGGCCCGCGCCGGGGTCCCCGGCCGCGTGGAGATCGCCCTCGACACGAGCGCGCGCGTGCTGCGCGTGGCGAACACGGGCCACGCCCTGGATGCCGACGGGGTGGCCTCCCTGGCCTCCCTGCGCGCCTCGGCGAAGGACGGCGCCCCCGGCGAGGTCGGGCGGTTCGGCGTCGGCTTCGCGGCCGTGCGCGGCGTGTCCGACGACGTCACGATCGCCTCGCGCGACGGCGGTGTGCGGTTCGACCTGGACGAGGCCCGCACCGCGCTGGCCACGCTGACCTCGGGTGACGTCAGCCCTGACCGGCAGCGGCTCGCGGCCGACGTCGCGGGGCGCGGCGACGACCTGCCGGTGCTGCGCCTGCCGTTCCCGGCGCCCGCGCTGGACGCCGGCTCCGCCGCGGACACGGTGGTCGAGCTGCGGCTGCGCGACGCCGCCGCGGTGGAGGCGGTGCGCCGCCAGCTCGCCGAGCTCGACGACGTGCTGCTGCTGGCGTTCCCCGCCGTCGACCACCTCGCTGTCGTCGTCACGACGGCGTCCGGCACCGAGGACGAGCACACCTGGGACCGTTCGGCCCGCACGGCGGCCCCGCAGCTCGGCCGGAGCGGACGGTTCACCGCCGCGGACGTCGCCGACCTGCCGCGCGAGCACCGGCGCACGGACTGGTCGCTGGTCTGGACCCTGCAGGAGGGGCGGCGCGTGCTGCACGCGCCCACGCCCACGGACGTGGTCATCGACCTGCCGGCCGTGCTGCTCGCGACGTTCCCGGTCGACGCCGGACGCCGTCGCGTGCTGCCCGGCCCGGCCACCGACCGGCTGGCCGCCGAGGCGGGTGCCGCCTACGCCGAGCTGCTCGGCTCGCTGGCCGCGGACCGCGCCACGGACCGGGCCGCTGCGCCGGACCCGCTGGACCTGGTGCCGACCGGCCTGCCGGGCTCCGAGCTGGACGCCGCGGTGCGCGAGTCCGCGACGGCGGCGCTGCGCGGCACCCCGCTGCTCGGCGCGTCCGGCGCGGAGGATGGCGGTGCCGCGCTCGAGGCGCCGCAGGACGCGCTGGTCGTCGCCGGCGACGCCGGCGGTGACGCGGACCTGGTCGCCGCGCTCGCCCCGGTGCTGCCCGGGCTGGTGCGCGTCCCGGCACGGCACCAGGCGACGGTGCGCAGTCTCGGCGCGAACGTCGTCGCACTGGCGGACCTCGTCGACGACCTGCCGGCGGGGCTGCCCGCCGCCCGGTGGCACGACCTGCTGGACTCGCTGGCGCCGTACGCGAACGAACCCGGGGTGCTGGAGTCGCTCGCCGGGGCCCGCGTCCCGCTGGCGGACGGCCGCGTGGCCGGGGTGCGCAGCGCCGTCGTGCTGCCGGAGGGGTCGGTGGACGACGGCGACGAGGCCTCCCTGGCAGCCACGGCCCGGGTGCTCGGGCTGCGCGTCGTCCACCCCGACGTCGCCCACCCGCTGCTGGTGCGCGCCGGCGCGGTGGCGACGGACGCCCACCGGATGCTGCAGGACCCGGAGGTCCGCCGTGCCGCGCTGGACGCCGCCGAGGCGGTCCTGGACGGCGACGGCGACGACGGCGCTCGCGAGGTCGTCGCGTCGGCGCTGGCGCTGGTGCGGCTCACCGGGGGAGCGGACGCCCCGTTCTGGACGGGTGAGCTGCCGGTGCCGACGGCGGACGGCGAGCTGGTCGCGCTGCGCGAGGCCACGCTGCCCGGGACGTGGGCGGCCGAGGTCCTCGACGGTCTCGCACCGGTCGGTGCCGAGTACGTGGCCCGTTACGGCGCTCCGGTGCTGACCGCGGCGGGTGCCCGCACCGACCCGGACGTCTACATCGTCCCGGACGTCATCACCCCGGATCCGGACGAGGCCGACGACGACGGCGGCCCGGACGACGCCGCGGGTTGGCTCGGCGGGTGGTCGGACTACCTGCGGCTGCTGACGGCGCGGTTCGGTCCCGGCGTGGCCGTCGGCGACCTGGTGGCGGTGGCCGACCTCGACGCCGTGGCGGATGACGCCTGGCCGCGGGTGCTGGCCCGGCTGGCCGGCGACCCCGACACGCGCCGTGCCCTGCTGACCCCGGTCCGGCGCGGACGGGCCGCGGCGCCCTCGTACTCGGCGTGGTGGCTGCGCGAGCGGTTCGGCGCCCCCTTCGCCCTGCACGACGGCGTCCCGCTGCTGCCGCCCGAACCGCGGGCGGTGGCAGGCCTGGACGTCGCGGTGCGTCGCGCCCTGGGCGGGGCGGACGCCCTCGGCGACCTCGACCCCACGGACTGGCCGGCCGCGCTGGACCGGCTGCCCGCCGTCGGCTCGCCGCTGCCGCTGCGGGACGCCCTGGTGGTGTGGCGCGGGCTGACGAGTCTGGCGGAGCGGCTGGACGCCGCGGACCGCTCGACTGCGCTGGACCCCCTGCCGGACCGCCTGCCCGTGCTCGACGCGAGCGACGTCGTCGTGCAGCCCGCCGAGGACGTCGTGGTGGCCGGGACCGCCCGCTGGGCGGCGCTCGGCGCCGTGGTGCCCGCGCCGGAGAGCGAGGCCGAGGGGCTGGCCGAGCTGCTGGACCTGCCGCTGGCGGGCCAGGACGGGCTGCCGTCCCCGGACCAGCTCGGTACCGAGCAGGAGCTGGACCCGCGGCTCGCGACGCTGGACCACCGCCTGCCGGCCGTCTGGTTCGAGCACGAGCGGCTGTCCGTGGCGGGTCGCCCGGTGCCGTGGTGGGTGGACGCCCAGAGTCGTGTGCACGCGACGTCGCCGGCCGGGCTGGCCGCCGGGCTGGCGGACGTGCTGGGCCGCCCGGACCGGGTGGCCCTGCTCTCGGCGGTGCTGCGCGAGCCGGAGCGCGCGGTGGCGCTCTGGGCCACGACCGCCTGGGGCTGATCCGCCGCATGGCGGGGATGTTCGGTTAATTCAGGTGTTCCGTTGGTGACGGAACCGAGGTATTGTCTGAATGTGCAGCGTGGACAAGAGGCACGGCGACCTGGCGGCGACGAGGTAGCCCGCCGTGCACAAGAACTCCTTCGCACTCGACTGCCGTCGAGGTGGGCGCTCACCGAGGCTCCGCTCAAGGGCCTCTCGGCCGACACCTCATGGGAGATTGAATCCCCTGATGGGCGCCGGGCCGGGATCGGTGTCGTCCTGAAACCTGCTCTCGGTGTGCGCGACCTGGTCGACGTCGCAAACCGCGCGACCAGGATCAGGGACCGCTACGACGCCGATGCGGTCGTGGTCGCGGCACGCTATGTCTCGACGCAGGTCGGCGAGGGGCTCGAACGTCAAGGCATCGGATATGTCGACGCGACGGGCAACATGCGTGTCAGTCTGACGCTGCCCGGCTTGTTCGTCTCTGACAAGGGGGCGACCGCCGACCCGTGGCGCGGCCCAGGGCGTCGGCGCGACACCCTCAAGGGAGAGCCGGCGGCACGAGTCGTCCGAACACTTGCTGATCGCGTCGGGCCGTGGCGCATCAGTCGGCTCATCAAGGAGTCGGGAGCGTCAACAGGGTCCGTCTATCGAGTCGTCGAACTCCTCGAGGCCGAGGGGCTCGTCCAGCGCACTTCGGATGGCGAGATCGCGGTCGAAGACTGGCCGAACATGCTTCGGCGCTGGGCCTCCGATTACCAGTTTCTCGAGACCAATGCGATCACGCGGTGGACTGCTCCGCGCGGAGTAGAAAGTGTGCTGCACAAGCTGAGTCAGGGTACAACGGGCGGCTACGCCGTGACGGGTTCCTTTGCTGCGTCTGCGTGGGAAAGCTATGCGCCGGCTCGTTCGTTGTGGATCTATGCAGAGAATCCCGATGGACTGGCAGGAAGCGTAGGTCTTCGGGAGTCGGAGACGGGTGTCAACGTGCTCGTCGCCAGACCCGCCTATCCGGTGGTCATGACTGCGGGTTCCCGAACACTGGACGGGGTGCGTTTGTCGTGTCCGACGCAGGTCGCCGTTGACCTCATGAACGGACCGGGTCGAGCGCCGTCAGAGGCAGAGGCACTCATGACGTGGTTGGAGAGGAACACAGATGAATGGCGAGTCCCCTGATCTCCTGGTCCGTTCAAGGTCGGCGTTGCTCGACGCCGCGGAGGCGTTGGGCACCCAGCGCGGATCTGTCATCGTCATCGGGGCTCAGGCGGTCTACCTGCACACAGGGTCTCTCCGCGTGGCACTGGCCGAGGCGACGAAGGACAGCGATGTCGTCCTCGACCCTCGGCTACTCCACGAGGACCCGCTGATCGAAGACGCCATGAAGGAAGCGGGGTTCGTGCCGACCGATCAGCCTGGCTCGTGGGTCACGTCGGACGGGGTACTTGTCGACCTCATGGTTCCCGAAGCGCTGGCCGGAAGCGGAGGTCGGCGGGGGGCACGGATTCCGCCCCACGGGAACCGGGCAGCCCGTCGGGCAGTCGGCCTCGAGGCAGCGCTCGTCGACAATCATCTGATGTCCGTGAGTGCGCTTGCGGCCGATGACCCGCGTGAGGTCACCTTGAAGGTGGCTGGTCCCGCGGCGCTGATGGTTGCGAAGATGCACAAGATCGCGGAGCGTCTCGGGGGCCCGCGGTCGAACGACAAGGACGCCCACGACGTCTACCGACTCTTCCGTCAGTTCGAGACGGACGAGCTCACGGACCCGTTCACGCGACTCTTGGCGGACGACGTCAGTGCCGAGGTGACAGAACTGGCCCTGCAGCACGTGGGGAGTCTGCTGGCCACAGGGCCAGAAGCTGAGGCATCGGTGATGGCGGGACGGGCGGAAGCCGGTGTCGGCAACCCGGAGGAGGTGTCGGCCTCCGTGGCTTTCCTCGCTGCCGATCTCATGGAGGCGCTGGGGCGCTGACGGTCAGTCGCCGCGGTGGCGGCGGGCCCAGGGCAGGCCGAGCAGCCCGAGCACGATGCCGGCCCCGCAGACGATCACGACGTCGACCGGGACCAGGTCGACCGCGGCGAGCACGCCGGTGACCACCAGGGCCACCACCCAGCATGCGATCCCGAGGAGCGTGACGCGAGACAGGTCGATCGCCGGCGGCCCGGGCGTGGGACGGCGGCGTTCCGGGTGGAGCAGCAGCGTCATGACGGAGGGCACGGATCGATCGTACGTCGCGGGCCCGGAACGAGGTCGGCGTCACGCCCGAACTGTCCGGACCGTGTCCCGTCGACCGGCACGGCTCTGGCACGATGTGTGCCCATGGCGAACCAGACCAGCGCGCCCACCGAGGGTCTCAGCGCGATCGACCGCTTCTTCCAGATCACCCAGCGAGGGTCGAGCATGGGGGCCGAGGTCCGCGGCGGCCTGGTCACGTTCTTCGCGATGAGCTACATCGTGGTGCTGAACCCGCTGATCATCGGCACCGTGCCGGACGGCACGGGGCAGTTCCTCGGGGGTGGCGACGCGCCGAACCTCGGGATGGTCGCCGCGGCGACGGCGCTGATCGCCGGCATCGTGACGATCGCGATGGGCGTCTTCGCCAACTTCCCGATCGGCCTCGCCGCGGGTCTGGGCCTGAACGCCGTCGTCGCCTACTCGATCGCCGGCCTGCCGGAGATGACCTGGGCGGACGCCATGGGCCTGGTGGTCATCGAGGGCCTGATCATCCTCGTGCTGGTGCTGACCGGGTTCCGGGAGGCCGTGTTCAACGCGGTGCCCGTCGAGCTCAAGACGGCGATCAGCGTCGGCATCGGCCTGTTCATCTCGCTCATCGGTCTGGTCAACGCCGGGTTCGTCGTGCCGGGTGACGGCACCCCGGTGGCGCTGGGCAACCTCGCCACCTGGCCGATGCTGGTGTTCGTCGTCGGGCTGATCCTCACCATCGTGCTGTGGGTGCGCCGGATCCGCGGTGCCCTGCTCATCGCGATCCTCACGGCGACGGCGCTGGCCGTGGTGCTGGAGAACACGCTGAGCATCGGCGCCAAGGCGCCGGACGGCTCCAACCCGAACGGCTTCAACCTCAACGCCCCGGCCTTCTCCGGCGTCGTCGAGGTCCCGGACTTCGGGTTGCTCGGCCAGTTCTCGCTGCTGGGGTCGTTCGACAAGATCGCGGCGGTGTCGGTCGCGCTGCTGGTCTTCTCCCTGCTGCTGGCGGACTTCTTCGACACGATGGGCACGATGGTCGCCGTCGGGGCGGAGGCGAAGCTGCTCGACGAGAAGGGCAACCCGCCGCGGACCCGCGCGATCCTGGTGGTCGACTCCTTCGGTGCGATCGCCGGTGGTGCCGGCTCGGTGTCCTCGAACACCGCCTACGTGGAGTCGACGACGGGCGTCGGCGAGGGCGCCAAGACCGGGTTCGCCTCGGTGGTCACGGGTGTGGCGTTCCTGCTGGCGACGTTCCTGTCCCCGCTGGTCGCGCTGGTGCCCTACGAGGCGGCCGCGCCGGCCCTGGTGCTGGTCGGGTTCCTCATGATGGCCCAGGTCGCGGGCATCAACTGGCGGAACATGGAGATCGCCATCCCGGCGTTCCTCACGATGATCATCATGCCGTTCACCTACTCGATCGCGGACGGCATCGGGGCGGGGTTCATCGCGTTCGTGGTTATCAAGCTCGCGCTGGGCAAGGCGCGCAGGATTCACCCGCTCATGTGGGTCTCCTCGCTGCTCTTTGTCGTGTATTTCCTGCTCGAACCGCTTCAGGACGCTCTGTCCTGACTCGGTTGTGACCTCCTTGTGACCGGAGGTGTACAGAAGCGTTCCCACGGCAGATAACATGTGCCCCGGCTGACGATCCGAGGGCTGAGAGCGGGAGAACGATGCGGGCACGACGGGCGGGGTGGTGGACGACCGCCCGGAAGGCTGCCTGGCACCTGCGGCACGGCGGACCGCAGCAGGTCCGGGTGTTCCTGCGCCGCCGGCGCATCCTCGGTGACCACACGGCGCAGGGCGCGACGGCGACCGACACCGGCCTCGCCTACGAGCCGTGGGCGACGACGGAGCGCCCGCCGGCCCGACCCCTGCGCGTCGGCGTCGTCCTGGACGACTTCTCCCGCCTCGCATTCGGCTCCGAGTGGGACCAGGTGCTGCTCAAGCCGTCCACGTGGACCGAGCAGCTCGACGGTCTCGAGCTCGTCTTCGTCGAGTCGGCCTGGGCCGGCAACGGCGGCGCGTGGAAGTTCCACCTCACGGGTCCGACGGCGCCCCGCCCGGCCGTGACGGAGATGCTCGCGGCGTGCCGCGAGCGAGGCATCCCGACGGTCTTCTGGAACAAGGAGGACCCGGTCCACTTCGAGGACTTCCTCGACACCGCGCGGCTCTTCGACCGGGTGTACACCACGGACGTCAACCGGCTGGCCGCGTACAGCGAGGCGCTGGGCCACGACCGCGTCGGGGTGCTGGCGTTCGGCGCTCAGCCGGCGATCCACAACCCGGTGCGCCGGCACGGCGCGGGCCCGCAGCGGGACGTCGCCTTCGCGGGGACGTGGTTCGCGCACAAGTACCCGGAGCGGCGTGAGCAGATGCACCTGCTGCTCGGGGGCGCACTGGACGTCTCTCCGCGGATGGAGCGGGGCCTGGAGATCTTCTCCCGGTTCACGGGACAGGACGAGCGGTACGAGTTCCCCGAGCCGTACGCCGTGCGGGTGGTGGGATCGCTCCCGTACCCGCAGATGCTCTCCGCGTACCGCGACTACAAGGTGTTCCTCAACGTGAACTCGGTGGTGGACTCGCCGAGCATGTGCGCGCGGCGGATCTTCGAGATCACCGCGTGCGGCACGCCGGTCGTCACGACGCCGAGCGCCGCGACGGGCGAGTTCTTCCCGAGCGACGAGGTCTTCGACGTCTCCACCCGGGACGAGGCCGCCGCCACCGTCCGCGCGCTGGTCCGTTCGCCCGAGCTGCGGGACCGTGCCGTGCACCGGGGGCAGCGACGCATCTGGCGCGAGCACACCTACGGTGCGCGGGCCCAGCGAGTGCTGCACGACGCCGGTCTGGCGGACTCAGCCGCCGTTCCCCGGCCGCGGGTGACCGCGCTGGTCTCCACGAACCGTCCGCACCAGCTCGACCACGTGCTGCGCTCGGTCGGGTCGCAGGAGGGCGTCGAGGTCCAGCTCGCGCTGCTCACGCACGGCTTCAGCGAGGACGAGGACGCGCTGCGGCTCCGCGCCAAGGAGGCCGGTGTCGAGGACCTGGTGCTGCTGCAGGCCGGCCAGGAGGTGCCGCTCGGCGCCTGCCTCAACCGGCTGGTCGACGTCGCCGACGGCGACGTCGTCGCCAAGATGGACGATGACGACCTGTACGGCGCGCAGTACCTGAGCGACCAGCTCTACGCCCTCGACTACGCCGCGGCTGACGTGGTCGGCAAGCAGGCGCACTACCTGTACCTGGGGTCCCAGGACGCGACGCTGCTGCGGTTCGCCGAGCGGGAGCACCGGTACACGGACTTCGTGATGGGGCCGACGATCGTGGCTCGCCGTGACCTCGCGGCGCGCGCTCGCTTCGCGGAGACCTCGACCGGCGAGGACACCGGGTTCCTGCGAGCCGCGATCGATGGTGGCGCACGGGTCTACTCCGCCGACCGATACAACTTCGTCCAGATGCGTTCCGGGGCGGGCCGGCACACGTGGACGGTGACCGATGCCGAGCTGCTCGCGAGCGGTGACGTGGCGTTCTATGGGCGTGCCGATCAGCACGTGATGATCTGAGAAGGAATCTGGGAATGGAGATCAACACCGTCGGTGTGGTGGGGCTCGGCTACATCGGGCTCCCCACTGCCGCGATCTTGGCGTCCAAGGACATCAAGGTGGTCGGGGTGGACGTCAACCCTGCCACCGTGGAGGCGATCAACCGAGGCGACGTGCCGTTCGTCGAGCCGGATCTCGCGACCTACGTCAGCGGCGCGGTGCAACTCGGCACCCTGCGGGCCACGGACAAGCCCGAGCCGGCCGATGCCTTCATCATCGCCGTTCCGACACCGTTCAAGGATGACCACGAGCCCGACCTCTCGTACATCCAGGCGGCCGCCGAGGCCGTGGCGCCCGTGCTCGACGGTGGCGAGCTCCTCATCCTCGAGTCCACCTCGCCCCCCGGGGCCACGCAGCAGATGGCTGACTGGATCCTGGCTGCTCGGCCCGACCTTTCTCTCGATGGCTCCGACGACCGCCCGACGATCCACGTGGCGCACTGCCCGGAGCGGGTGCTTCCAGGGCGGGTCATGATCGAGCTCGTCACGAATGACCGGATCGTCGGCGGACTGACGCCGGACGCGGCGCAGCACGCCAAGGACCTCTACGCGACTTTCTGCCAGGGAGAGATCCTGCTGACGGACGCGGTCACGGCCGAGATGGCGAAGCTGGTCGAGAACTCGTTCCGCGACGTCAACATCGCGTTCGCGAACGAGCTCTCGCTCATCGCGGACCGACTGGACATCGATGTCTGGGAACTGATCAAGCTGGCCAACCACCACCCGCGGGTGAACATCCTGCAGCCAGGGCCCGGAGTCGGCGGTCACTGCATCGCCGTGGACCCGTGGTTCATCATCGGTGCCGCGCCTGAGGAGGCTCGGCTTATCGCGGCTGCGCGAGCCGTCAATGACAGCAAGCCGGAATGGGTCATCTCGAAGATCCATGAGGCGATCGTCGGTCACGACTCGACCTCCGTCAGCTTGCTCGGCCTCTCGTTCAAGCCCAACATCGACGATCTCCGGGAGTCGCCGGCGCGATACATCGCTGCAAGGGTAGCGGACGAGCACCCGGACAAGGTCGTTCGGATCGTGGAACCGAACATCGACAGGCTCCCGCCAGAACTGGCGAACCGCAAGAACGTTGAACTGGTGAAGCTCGACGCGGCGATCGAGAACAGTTCGACCATCGCCCTTCTCGTCGCGCACGATGCATTCTCCGGAGTCGCGTGTGACCCCAGGGTCACTGCGCAGGACGGGCCGTCGTTCGAAGACTTCGTCAACCCTGTCAAGTAGTGAAGGCCTCAGCGGACATCTCATGAGAATTGCCATTGCGGGAACCGGCTACGTCGGATTGTCGAACGCGGTCGTCCTGGCTCAGCATCACGAGGTCATCGCCGTCGACATCGACGAGCGCAAGGTCCAACTGATCAATCGCCGCCAGTCTCCGATCGTCGACCCCGAACTCCAGGACTGGCTCGACAGTCGGAAGCTTCAGCTTTCCTCGACGACGAGTGCCGGCGAAGCTTTTCGGGATGCGGAGCTGGTGATCATCGCCACGCCCACGAACTATGATCCAGACCAGAACTACTTCGACGTGAGTTCGGTCAGGTCCGTCACGACGGACGTCCTCGCTGCAAACCCTGGCGCTCTCGTCGTTATCAAGTCGACCGTCCCGGTCGGTTTCACCGAGCAGCTGAGGGTCGAGCACCCAGGAGCACGGATCGTCTTCTCGCCTGAATTCCTGCGGGAGGGCCACGCCCTCCACGACAATCTATATCCCTCGAGGATCGTGGTCGGTGACCGTGGCCCCGACGGGAAGCTCTTCGCAGACCTGCTGACAGAGGGAGCGGTTCGAAAAGACGCGCCCGTCCTCCTGACCGACGCTACGGAGGCGGAAGCGATCAAGCTCTTCGCCAACACGTACCTCGCGCTCCGTGTCGCCTACTTCAACGAGTTGGACACCTACGCGGCGAGCCATGGACTAGATACCGCCCAGGTGATCGAAGGCGTCAGCCTGGATCAGCGGATCGGAGGTCACTACAACAACCCTTCCTTCGGCTACGGAGGCTACTGTCTGCCGAAGGATTCCAAGCAGTTGTTGGCAAACTATCAGGACGTCCCGCAGAATCTGATCTCGGCAATCGTGTCGGCCAACACCACGCGAAAAGACTTCATCGCCGAAGAGATCCTGCGCCGACGTCCAAGGACAGTAGGCATCTACCGGTTGATCATGAAGAGCGGCTCCGACAACTTCCGGGAGTCCGCGATCCAGGGCGTGATGAAGAGGCTCAAGGCGAAGGGTGTCGAGATTCTCGTTTATGAGCCGGAGATGCCTGGTCCTACCCACTTTGGATCCGAGGTCGTGGAGGACCTTCGAGAGATGAAGCGACGCGCCGACCTCATCGTCGCCAACCGACACAGCGATGAGCTTGATGACGTGCTGTCCAAGGTCTACACGCGCGACATCTATGGACGGGACTAGGTTGTCCCGGGTGGTGAGGTCGGAACTGCTGAGCTGCAGAGGAGTGCGAAGATGAGGGACCTGGCGAAGTTGCGTCCGCGCCTTCCCCGCACGCCTCGAGCGCCTGGGCACCAGGCTTGGAACTTCGGTGGCAGTGCCTTCACAGCGGTGTCCGTGCTGGAGATCCAGCTGCGTTACGCGCGCGAGGTGTCCGACCCGAAGGCGTTCGTGGCCGAAGCTCACTTCCAAAGGCCCGGGGGCAGAGAGGATCTCGTCATCCCGGGATGGGGAGTGTCCAAAGCGCTCGATTCGCACTTCAAGTATGTCGCCGTGGCGTCGTCCGGCGACACCGTCACCCTGAGCCGGGGCAAGCCGCTACTCCGGAGTGTAAAAGACTTTTGCATACGAATTGTTTCATGGTCCGGGCCCGCCAGCGAATGCCCTATCGAGTATGTCGACGTCATCTGCCGTGATTCTCGTGCAGCCCTGGATCTACGTTTTCGCTTGAGTAAGGACCTTCAATGAACGGGCGCCTGATACTGCTGGACGCCAGCTACTGGCACGAGCAGGAGATCTCCACCTTTGTCCGAGAGGTGGCGAGGCTGGATGGGCAGGCGGAGACATCTGTCTGCGTGCTGCACGACAGCGACACGGCGTGCCCCGTCAGTGGTCCGAGAGTGATCCCGGTGGCCGCACGAGCCGACTGGGACTTCGCGCGGAGGGTGAATTCCGCTGTCCGCTACGCCGGGGATGGCGCGCAGGTGGTCGTCGTGACGTGCCCTCTGACGTCAGGCTCGGTGCCTGCGGTCGTGGCCGGCTTCGGGCGACTGGCCCACGTCGGTGCGCACCGCACCGCTGTCCGCACCGCGGAAGGCCCGCGGACGACCTCGGAGGATCCTCTCGATCCCAGGTGCCTCCTCTACTTCACGCGCGAGAGCCACGAGAACGTTCGAGGGTTCAATGAGTACCTGAAGTCGACCGGTCTGATCATCGCGGACTTCGTCCAACGCATTGCGAACGACGGGGTGGCGACGGACACCTCGTTGGACTTCAACGCCGTGTGCCGTGAGGAACTCCACGAGCCGATCGCGGAGAGCCAGCCGCCCACCGATCGGATCTTCGCAAACCTCCCGGTGTGGGCCTCCGCGCCCAAGCGCCCGATCGTGTCCGTCGTCATCGCCACGCGGAACCGGGAGGACTACATCGCCGATGCGGTCTACTCCGTGCTCGGGCAGACGATGCCCGACCTCGAGCTCGTCATCGTGGACGACGGATCGGACGATGGAACCCTCGATGTTCTTGGGAAGATCGACGATCCACGCCTCCGCGTGTTCCAGCGGGAGAAGAGCGGGATCGCTTCGGCCCGGAACTTCGCCACCTCGGTCGCTCGTGGCAACTGGATCGCGGTCCATGACGACGACGACATCATGATGCCGGAGAGACTCGAACGGCAGATGCAGTCGCTGCGAGCCGGGGACTCTGGTTCCTACGGTGCCTGGGCAAACTTCGACAATCTCTCCGGAGAGTTCATCGTCCATCTGACCCGCCGTTGGTTCGCTCCCGAGGTGGTCATGCACAACGGACAGAGCCCGGGGCATCCGACATGGCTCGTGAGGCGCCGGCTTCTGGAAGCGCTGCAGTACGACGAGCGCCTCTCGTCGGCGGTCGACCACGACGTCGCCCTCCGGTCTTTGCGATTGGGCGCGAGGTGGCGCCACTTCGGGGGCGTGGCGACCCTGCGTCGTGTACACGACGGCCAGGTCAGTGCCACCGATGCAACCTCTCAGAAGGCCGCAGCGGTGATTCGCCGAGGTCTCTCACGGGCGAGCCATTCGACGGAAGACCTGGCCGCGGCGGTCGCCAAGCAAGGCTCGGTCCCCTGGCCGGTCATTCCGGGTCGCGAGGATGCTGCCTCCACGTTCGGGGGCGAGCTGCCGGACCATCTCGTTTTTCGGCAGGCCGTGGTCAGCAGGAACGCATTCAAGGCGATCACCGATGCTGGACTCGAGGGCAAGGTCGAGGTTGTCTGCGGCTACCTCGATCAGGAGGGGAACGTCTCGAAGGAACTGGCTGTTCTTGACGACCTGTCTTTGAAGGACGTCGCCCTGATCCGGCGCAACCGGGCGTCGGTCGAGGTGGTTCACTCGTTCCGGGACGGTGCGGACCTCAACGACGTCGATGCCGATGCCGAGGACGTCCTCCTCGAGTACATCGTGCGCAACACCCATCTGTACGCCGCGGATGCGACTGACTGTCTCGTGATCGCCGACGTCCCGGAGGCCGATCAGGAGAAGTGGCGTGCCATCGGGCCCGAGAGCGGGGGGCACGCCGTCTTCGTGCGGTCGTCCACAACCGTGCGTCGCCTTGTTCTCTGGCCGACGACACGATCGAAGTCAAGTCAGATCATGTCGTCCATCGGTAGGAAGCATCCCGCGTGGGGTGTCTTCGAGGTCACGCGGTCGAAGGACTGATCAATGGTGCATATCTCAGAACGTCGTGATCCCGACGGCCGCTATGGCTTATCCGTACAGCGCCGAGGTGGTGGCGAGCCCCACCTCGGTGACCTGTGGTTGTGGGTCGACAGTCCCATGGGCGGCGGCGACGGTGACACCCTGGCCGCGGCCGCCATCCTTGCCTACGGCCATGTCATGGGGAGGCAGTTTCGCGCACCGGAGGGCATGAGTCCCAGCCTGGCACAGGCCCTGCACGAGGTCAGGGAGGGACGGCAAGTGCAGCCGATCAAGGTCGTCGGCAACGAGTCCCCACCTGCGCGGGGGCCCAACGTGTTGGTGCTCGCCGAGCAGGGAGAGCCCTGTTCGCACCGGTCGATGGCCGAATATCGCCTGGAGCTCCTGGACGGTGATCAGTACATAGGCCACCAGCTGTCGAGGGAAGCGGTTCGGATACCCAGCAGCAGCCGATTCTTCGCGCACATGACGGAATGCCCGTCGCCGTGGTTGGCCGATCTGGCATGCGCCCTCCTTGTTTCGGAGCGGCTCGATGTCGGGACTGTCGTGCTGGACGCGGATGTCTCCGACCACACGTTCTGGGTCGGAGACCGTGTCCTCGCTGCGGCCGGATATCGATTGGAAAGGTCGGTGAAGCCATGAGCAAGATCTTCATGCCCGTCTTCACGGTGGCGGAGTGGGGCGGACTCCATGAGTATGCGCTGGCCGCGGCGGACATGTTGAAACGCGCCGGGCACGAGGTGCTCTTCGCCGGCACGCCCGGACGCGTCACGGACGTAGCGCGTTCGATGAAGATCAGTACCCTCGACGTGGACTGGCATGACTCGTCTGGAAGCACGATGTCCTCCGCAGTTCAATGGGATGCCGACCTGGTTTTCGCGCAGCCTTTCCGCTCGCGCGTCCTCGGCATGGCGGTCGCAGCCGAGTCCAACATCCCTTTCGTGCCTATGTTTCATGGCTATGCACATGACAGTGCGTTTGTCTGGCATGAGCGCGCCGCTCGAATCCTCACCACCTCCCCGTCGATCTCAGCAATGCTTGTCCGCTACTGCTTCGTGCCAGCCAGCAAACTTCAGGTCATCCCGAACGGCGCGCCGAGCCACCTTCTTGAGCTCGAATCGCGCGAGCCCGAGGCGAATGCAGATCATCTTTCGATCGCGCTGGTCTCAAGGCTCTCGCACGACAAATTCGGCATGATCGAGGCGGCGTTGGAGGTTGTAGCGTCCGTTCGCGATGTCTATGACGGACACATCACGCTCGACGTCGTCGGGGACGGTCCGCTGCGATACGAGTTCGACTACCATCTCCATCGCGGAGTTCGCGACGACGAACGGTGCACAGTTGAGATGCACGGGTGGATGGATCCGGCCGAAGTTCCGGCGATCTTGAGCGAAGCCTTCGTCTCCGTGGGGGCCGGTCGCAGTGCACTTCAAAGCGTGGCCCTAGGTACGCCGGTCTACGGCGCCGGGGCCCGTGCGTCGATCGGGATACCGGACGTGGAGCAGATCGACGCTGCTGTCTCCTGCAACTTCGGCGACTACCTGCCGGTCGGCCGTCTGGCGGAGCCGCTCTCCCCGCGCGACCTGCTGGATCCTGGCCGCTACTCCGATCTGGCCAAGTCCGGGCGGGAGCTCGTTCGACTGAAGTACACCCAGGACCGAACGGACGAAATCTTGAGGGTCGCGCTGACTGAAGTCCTATGACGCTGGTCGCCATGCGATCACGTCGGAGGCAACGATGATGGCCGCTCGACGAAGAATGGAGCCACAATGGCACGGTTCACAGAACTATTGCAGGATAGGGGAAACGGCCGGGAGCCCGGCGTCCCCTGGTTTGTTCATGACAAGATCCGCTGTGCAGAGTTCATGGATATTCTGCGGATTCCTACAGTCGAAGTGCTCCGGCGTTTCGAAACGCCAGAGGCGATTGACCTCGTTGGCCTTCCCACAGAATTCGTTCTGAAGCCGACGTATGAGTCGTCGTCACGAGGCGTGATGGTGCTCGAGCGACTGGACGATGGCTATTACGAGTCCATGCGAGACAAGAAGATCTCTCTGGATGAGATTGTCGAGAAGCAGCAAGAGCTATTCGATGGCTCGAAGAGCAAAAACAGAATGACGATTGTCGAGAAGAAGATCGTTGATTCCTCTGGCCTTCGCATTCCGATGGACTACAAGGCGTACACGTTCCAGGGCGAGATTGCATTCGTCGTTGGTTTCGACCGCAACAACGCAAAGACGCGGATCTCCTGGTTCGATTCGAACTTTGACCCGATGGATCTGAGCCGAGTGTCCACGAACGAGAAGTACCTTGATTTGGAGAGGGATCCAGTTCGGCCTACGAACTGGCGAGAGTTGCTGAACCTCGCGACAAGAGCGTCGATTGCGACTCCGGCTCCGTTTGTTAGTGTCGACATGTACGACCACATTGAGGGACCGCTGCTTGGCGAGTTGACCCTAGTGCCGGGAGCCTTCTACTTCGGAAAGTACTTCGTCGCCTCGGACGAGGAGGATTACGTCTTGGGTAGGATGTGGGAGAGGGCGAGGGACCGGCTTATTCGAGCATGACGGTTTCGATCAAGGCTTCTTCCTGCTAAGAGTAGATCGAGGGTCTTGATCGTCCACGGCTGGCGTTGGCGCGGAATGCGCTGTATTCCGCACTTCCGGGTGAGCGAAGCCTGGACCGCCCGGCGCACTTCATTCACGGAGGTCTAGAAGATGCGGAAGCTGGCATTCGTTTTTCGGTCGCGGAGCCAGATTTCTGGCGGATGACTAGGTCTCGGCCGGATGGAAAACAGTGCAGAGCGGTGAGGTCAAGGACGGGGACGGGATGGGAACGCCGAGGCGCGCCCGTCCCGTCCCTCTGTTCCCCCGCCGCTACACCGCATGCCACGTCGCGGGCGTGATCAACCCACGTGCCGCGCTGCGAGTCCTGACCGCCTGCTTCGTCGCGACTGTGTCCCGTTACGGCTAGGGAGGATCCAAAAGGGGTGGGGTCGTGACCGACCCTGCAGGAGTTGACTTCGCGGATCGGCTAGTGCTTGGTCTCCGAAGCCTTCCAGTTGGATAGATCGCGGCCCGTCAGGTCTGAGATGAATTCGATATCATTGTCATAAAGTCGCGAGAGGACAGAGAGTTCCTGCTCCGAAATCGGCCATCTTGCCTTGAACGGCTGCATCCATTGGCGATTATCGCTCGGAACGCTGCGCGAGATGTTGTCCCAATAGCCCGGGCTGGGTTCTAGGTCTAGGCGTTGGAGGACATCCTCCATAAACCGTTTCGGGTTATCAGCCAAGTCGTCATAAAGCAGGACCTCGATGCGGTCAGCTCCTAGGACCGATGCCCAGTGGTGGTAGTGACGTTCGTAGAATCCATAGTCCAGGATTCCGAGCTTCGGATCCAGAGTGAAGATGCTCTGCGGTAGGTCAAACTTTCCGGCAGCGAATTGAGACCAGAATGCAGTCGCCGCTCGTTCGATCGGATCGCGCAAGACGAGTACGATCCGCGAATCAATAGGGGCGAAATCCCGGATCATCTCAGCTGTCGCGCTCTCGGGGACTGAGATAGCTGTACCGTCACCATGGCGGAAGTAACTGGGAGAGCATTCGATGCGGTATCGTTTTTCGGCTCCTTCAGCGTAGAGTTCTTCCGCCTCGCGAAGTTCCTTCACTGCAGCAGGGAGAGGTTTACTGAAGAGATTCGACGCCTTGCTCGTTTCGGCGAATGTTTCTGGATGCTTGGCAATGTTGTTCTTCAGCCATTCCAGCCCAGCCTTCTGTGTCCCGGCCAGGATGATGTTAGGTCCGATGCTCATACGCGTTGCTGGCACTTCGGGCGCGGGTGCCTCGTCGTCCCGGCTACGAACCTCGGTTGCCGGGAGCGGTCCGGAGGCTCCCAGTCGGTCGCCGTCCGGTGATCCTCCAAGAAGCTGTCGCACGGCTTCTTGGTAGACGCCCCGGCTGTAGTGGAACGGAGCTTCTCCCCACGGATGGTCGCTTCCGGAGTGGACAACATTCCGGTCAACCGAGACCCGTTGTGCCGACAATGCGCGAGTCGCATGGTCGACATACTCGGCCATGACGGGATTGACGTCTTCCGCGGAGACTCCAAAACTTGCCGGCGTCACCTGTCCGGTGTCGGACACGGTCGCCCAGGGAATGTCGAGCAACGCGATGCCTGTTCTGGGGAGGTGCGCTGCGAACATCTGTGCGACCTGGTCGATCGCGTCGCTCCAGTACTGGAAGTGCGTGGGTGTGCCGAACGGGATATGTGCGCTCCCGGGCGGGAGGTGGTGTTCGAGTCCGGACTCGATGAGCTCGATGGACCGTGTGACCACGGTCCCGTCCGGGAGGATGTAGACGCCGTGTCTCTCGTCGGTCAGGTCCATGAGGACGAGATCGACGTCCTGCAGACCCGAGATGACGGAGCGTAGGTTCGAAGAGAAATCCCCGCTGATCATGCGTTGTTGGAACGAGGATGCGAGTTCCGGCGGGCTGATCAGGCTGACGGGATTTGTATAGGCGCTGAGTGCTGACTGACGTGCGACGTACTGCGCCAACTCGAAATCCTCGGAGGGGAGGTAGTCGAAGGTGTCTCGGGAGACGCATGATCCATAGATGAAGACGCGGGTCTTACTCATTTGATTCCTTCTGTGTGCCAGTCTGCGGGTCGAGAATCCAGGCGGAGCATGCCCTTGATGGCTGAGACTGATCTTGCAGCCGCATTTCCGTCGCCGTAGGGGTTGACCGCACGAGCCATCGCGTTGTGCGCTTCGGCGTCAGTGAGGAGTTTCTCGACAGATCGAAAGATCCGCTCCTCGTCGGTGCCGATGAGCTGGACGGTCCCGGCGTCGAGAGCTTCTGGTCGTTCGGTGTTCTCGCGCATGACCAACACGGGCTTCCCCAGGCTCGGAGCCTCCTCCTGCACGCCACCCGAGTCGGTGAGGACGACGGTGGCGATCGAGACCATGCGTGTGAACTCTCCGTAGGGAACCGGTTCCGTCACGGTGACGTTGCCCAGTCCTGCGACGTGAGGAAGGACCGCCTCGCGCACGATGGGGTTTCGATGGGCTGGCAGGACGATCTGTACATCCGGGAAAGACCGCGCCAGGCGTGCCAGGGCACGGCCGACACCCTCCATGGCGTCGCCCCAGTTCTCCCGGCGGTGCGTCGTCACCAGCAGAACGCGTCGTCCGGAGTCCGCGAGATCCTCCAGCGCCGGGTCGGTGAACGGCGTCTTCTTCTCGACAGTCATGAGGAGCGCGTCGATGACGGTGTTGCCGGTGATCACGACGTCGCGCTCCGACACGCCCTCCCGAAGGAGGTTGTCCTTGCTCCTGGCGGTCGGCGCCAGGTGAAGGGCTGCGATCTGTGACGTGATCTTGCGGTTCGCCTCCTCGGGGAACGGCGACAGGATGTTCCCCGATCGCAGGCCGGCCTCGACGTGGACGACCGGGATCCCGCGGTGGAATGCGGCTAGCGCCGCCGCTGTCGACGTGGAGGTGTCACCCTGGACGATGACGGCGGCCGGTCGCTCGGCCTCGAGGACCGGGTCAAGACGCTCCAGGACTCTCGCCACGATGGTCGAGAGTGATGCGCCGTGCTGGAAGATGTCGAGGTCGTGGTCTGGTGAGATGTCGAAGACCTCGTTGACCTGGTCGAGCATCTCGCGATGCTGGCCGGTCACGACGGTGACCGAATCGAGAACCTCGCTGGCCTCCAACGCCTTAATGACGGGGGCGACCTTGATGGCCTCTGGGCGGGTGCCGTAGACGGTCATGATGCGTGGAAGCATCACTGGCCCTTTCGATCGTCTGACGGCGTGGAGGTCCGCCGTGATCGGACGTGGCGAGGGGTATAGAGCCGAGGTTGCACGCTCTCCTCCACCTGGACGTAGGTCTGCTCGCGTTCGGAGAAGGCCGTCTCGATGATCTGCTTCGCCTCCTCGGGCTTCTGCTTCGCGACGGCCCACGCCCACTTGCGGTAGCGGAGCGCGACGTCCTCCGCGGGGCCGTCGAGGACCAGGCGTCCATGATTGAGCCAGATGGCCCGGGTGCAGGTCTCCTCGATCGTTTGGGCGGCGTGACTGACCAGGAATACGGTGCCGGCTCCTTGCCGGAGACGCTGCATACGAGCTTCGCTCCGCTCACGGAAGGCGGCATCACCCGTGGCCAGGGCCTCGTCGATCAGCAGGATGTGCGGATTGGCAGCGGTCGCGATGGCGAACCGCAGGCGGGCACCCATCCCGGAGGAGTAGGTCTTCATCGGCAGATAGATCGACTTGCCGAGGCCCGCGAGCTGCGTGACGTCCGGCACGGCCTCCTCCGCCTGTTCGGGGGTGAGCCCCATCGCCAGACAACCGAGGCGGATGTTCTGCTCACCCGAGAGGTCCGGCACCAGCGCGGCGTTGACGCCGATGAGAACCGGCGTGCTCTCCGCGAGGACGCGGCCCTTGGCGGGATTCTCCAGACCGGCGATGATGCGCAGCAGCGTGCTCTTGCCGGAGCCGTTCTGGCCGACCAGCCCGATCTGCTCCCCGGACTTGGCGACGAACGAGATGCCGGACAGTGCGCGGACGAGCACCTTGGGGTCGTTGCCGAGCATCGTGCGTGCCGCGCGCTTGACGAAGTTGGCCCCCCGGCGCCGCTCGGCGGCATCCGTCGACGGGACGCGGTAGCGGACATGGACGTCCTGCACCGCCACCGTCGCGTGCGCGAAGGGGTCGACGTCAGACACGACCATAGGACTCCTCTCCTTGCCAGAAGAAGAGGAACCCGAGGACGAGCGCGCCGACCGACCAGGCCGCGAGTCCGATCCACGTGCCAGCGTCGGGCACGGTCGCATAGAGCAGGCAGTCCCGGGCTGCGTCCAGGACCAAGTACATCGGGTTGGTCTCCATGATTCCGACGATCCACGGATACTCTTCGAACCGGTCGATGGAGAAGAAGACGGCGGAGGCATAGAGCCAGATCCGCATGCCAACGCCGAGTAGCTGACCGAGGTCGGGCACCACCGTGGTCATCCGGGCGAAGAAAAGTGCGAGCCCCGTCGCCAGCATGACTTGCAGCACGATCACGGCAGGAAAGAGCAGAGCGGCCGGGGTCCACGCCTCCCCGGGCGGGGCCAGAGCGATGATGAGAAGCATCGCTGCCAGCGTCGGCACGAGGTTGAGGATGCTCCGCAGCACCACCGAGATCGGCAGCGAGGCGCGGGGGAACGTAAAGGCGCGGATGAGGTTGCGTCCGCTCTGGATCGACTTCGCACCGTTCGTCACGCACTGCGTGGTGAACTGGAAGAGGAAGACCCCAACGATGAGGTAGCCGAGGAAGTTCGGGATGCCGTCACGAGTGCCCAGGATGAGCCCGAAGATCAGGTAGTAGGCGAGGCCGTTGAGGATGGGGTTGATGACGAGCCACGCTTGGCCGAGCAGCGTCTCCCGGGTTCCGCTGGTGACCTTGGCGCGGGCCTCGGCCCACAGGAAGTGTCGACGGCCCCAGAGCTGGCTCAGGTATCTCGAGATCGGTGGACGCGCTCCGACCTGTGTGAGACGGTCGGTCGACACGACCTCGAGCGCCTTCTGCTGCCCCGTGAAGATCTCCTTGTAGAGATCCGCGACATCGGCCGACGTCGCGGACGACGTCGGCTGCGGTGTGGGGACCGGGGCACTCATCGCGTGCATCTTAGAGGGTATGGCGTGACCGGATCCCCTCCGATGCCGCCACGTGGTCAACGAGATGGTCACGATTCGCCCTCGGTCGACCGCTAGCCTGGCTCCACACCAGCAGTGAGGAGTGGACGCGTGCGGGTACTCGTCACCGGCGGCGCTGGCTTCATCGGCGCGAACTTCACCCTGCAGACCCTCCGGGACCGCCCGGACGCGGAGGTGACGGTGCTCGACGCCCTGACCTACGCGGGCGACCGGAGCTCGCTGGAGCCGGTGGCCGCGCAGATCGAGTTCGTGCACGGCTCCGTCACCGACGCCGACCTGGTCGATCGCCTGGTGGGGGCCGCGGACGTCGTCGTCCACTTCGCGGCGGAGTCGCACAACGACAACTCCCTGGACGACCCGACGCCGTTCGTGCAGACCAACCTCGTGGGGACGTTCACCCTGCTCGAGGCCGTGCGTAGGCACGACGTGCGGTTCCACCACGTCTCGACCGACGAGGTCTACGGCGAGCTGTCGCTGGACGACCCCGCGAAGTTCACGCCGGAGACACCGTACGACCCGTCGAGCCCGTACTCGGCGACCAAGGCCGGCTCCGACCACCTCGTGCGCGCCTGGGTGCGGTCCTTCGGCGTGCAGGCCACGATCTCGAACTGCTCGAACAACTACGGGCCGTACCAGCACATCGAGAAGTTCATCCCGCGCCAGATCACGAACCTCCTCGACGGGGTGCGGCCCCGGCTCTACGGCGCCGGGCTGAACGTTCGCGACTGGATCCACGTCGAGGACCACAACACCGCCGTGTGGGCGATCATCGACCGGGGCCGCATCGGCGAGACCTATCTCATCGGTGCGGACGGCGAGAGGAACAACCTCGAGGTCGTGCAAACGCTGCTCGAGATCTTCGGCCGTGACGCCGACGACTTCGACCACGTCGCGGACCGGCCCGGCCACGACCTGCGGTACGCCATCGACGCGACCACGCTGCGCGACGAGCTCGGCTGGACGCCCCGGTACACCGACTTCCGCTCCGGCCTGGAAGCGACCGTCGACTGGTACCGCGAGAACGAGGCGTGGTGGCGTCCCCGCAAGGCCGCGGTCGAGGCGAAGTACGCCCGGACCGGCCAGTGAGGGGTCAGCGGCGCCGGAGGGTCGCCAGGTAGTCCTCGACGACCTCGACGGCGGGCAGCAGGCCCTGCTCCTGGGCCTCGGCCAGCGTCGGAGCCGCCGCGTCCTTGTCAGAGAGCTGCGGGGTGATCGGCGACCCGTCGCGGGCCGTCGTCGGCCACGCGATGCCGATCGCCGTGTCCAGGGGATGCACCCCGTGGTCCGCCGCGGGGTCGTAGCCCGCCGAGCACAGGTACATCACCGTCGAGTCGTCCTCCAGGGACAGGAAGGCGTGGCCCAGGCCCTCGCCGACGTAGATCGCGCGCCGGTCGACGTCGTCGAGCAGCACGGAGTCCCAGCGGCCGAACGTCCGGGATCCGACCCGGAGGTCGACGACGACGTCGAGCACCGCGCCGCGCGGACACGTGACGTACTTGGCCTGCCCGGGCGGGACGTCGGTGACGTGGATGCCGCGCAGCACACCGGCCGCCGAGACCGAGCAGTTGGCCTGTTGCAGGTCCAGCTCGTGGCCCAGGTGATCGGCGAACGTCGACGCCTTGAACCACTCCAGGAAGACGCCGCGCGGGTCGCCGTGCTGACGGGGCGTGATCTCGTACGCGCCGGGCACTCCCAGCTCACTGAACTGCACGGACGGCCTCCCGGTGTCGATGGTCCCGACCCTAGGATGCTACGCATGGCTCCTCTCGAGCAGGCGCAGCGCTGGGCCGTCGTCGGGGCGGGCGGCATGCTCGGCCGCGACCTCGTCGACGTCCTCACGGACGCCGGTGCCGCGGTGCGGGCGCTTACGCACGCCGACCTGGACATCACCGAGGCCGACGCCACCCGGCGCGCCCTCGCCGGGGCCGACGTCGTGGTCAACGCCGCCGCCTGGACCGACGTCGACGCGGCCGAGACGCACGAGTCCGAGGCGATCGCCGTCAACGCCGTCGGCGCCGCTCACGTCGCCCGGGCCGCCCGGCTGGCCGGTGCGCGGCTGGTCCACCTGTCCACCGACTACGTGTTCGACGGCCACCACGCCGCCCCGTACCCGGAGGACGCGCCCACGGCGCCGGAGTCGATCTACGGGCGTTCGAAGGCCGCGGGGGAGCGGGCCGTGCGCGACGAGGCCTTCGACCACCTCATCGTGCGGACCGCCTGGCTCTACGGTGCCCACGGACGGTGCTTCCCCCGCACGATCGCCCGGCTGGCCGCCGAGCGCGACCGGCTCGCGGTCGTCCACGACCAGGTCGGCCAGCCCACGTGGTCCCGGGACCTGGCCGAGCTGATCGTGCGGCTGGTCGGCGCCCGGGCACCGGCGGGCACGTATCACGGCACCGCGTCCGGCCGGACGTCGTGGCACGGGTTCGCACGACGCGTCCTGGCGGCTGCCGGGTCGTCGGTCCCGGTCGACCGGGTCCCGAGCGCGGCGTTCCCGCGACCGGCGCGCCGCCCCCAGTTCTCCGTGCTCGGCCACGACGCGCTGCGCCGCGTCGGGGTGGAACCGATCGGGGACTGGGCCGACCGGTGGGACGTCGCCGCGCCGTCGGTCCTCGCGGGGATCGCCGATGTGCGCGAGGCTCAGCAGGTCGGCTATCCGTCGAGCAGCGTGAGCAGGTAGGTGCCGTAGCCGGACTTCACGAGAGGCTCGGCCCGCACGCGGAGCTCGTCGTCGGACAGGAACCCGCGTCGCCACGCCACCTCCTCCGGGGCGCCGATCTTGAGGCCCTGGCGTTGCTCCACCGTCCGGACGAAGTCGCTGGCGTCGATGAGCGAGTCGAACGTGCCGGTGTCCAGCCACGCGGTGCCGCGGGGGAGCACCTCGACGTGCAGGCGTCCCTGGTCCAGGTAGTGCCGGTTGATGTCGGTGATCTCGTACTCGCCGCGGGCCGACGGCGTGAGGTCCTTGGCGACGTCGACCACCTCGGCGTCGTAGAAGTACAGGCCCGGCACCGCGTACCTCGAGCGGGGCCGGGTCGGCTTCTCCTCGATGGACCGGGCGATCCCGTCGTCGTCGAACTCGATGACGCCGTACGCCGTCGGGTCGGCCACGCGGTAGGCGAAGATCGAGCCGCCGTCGACGTCCGTGAAGCGTTGGAGCTGATCGCCCAGGCCCTGGCCGTAGAAGATGTTGTCCCCCAGCACGAGCGCGGCCGGCCCGCCGGCGAGGAACTTCTCGCCGAGCACGAACGCCTGCGCCAGCCCGTTCGGCTCCTCCTGCACGGCGTACTCGAGCGAGATACCGAACTGCGAACCGTCCCCGAGCAGCCGCCGGAACTGCTCGGCGTCGTGCGGGGTGGTGATGACGAGGATGTCCCGGATGCCCGCGAGCAGCAGCGTCGACAGCGGGTAGTAGATCATCGGCTTGTCGTAGACGGGCACGAGCTGCTTGCTGACCCCGAGCGTGATCGGGTGCAGCCGCGTGCCGGACCCACCGGCCAGGATGATGCCGCGCATGGTGCCGATGATGTCACGCGTGATCTCACGAATACCTTGACGTCCTCTGGAATTCGCCCACTCCTGGAAGCGGATGGACGCGCGCCCGTTGGTAGCGTCATTCCTGCTTGCTGCCATTCTGAGGTCTGAGCGTGAGGGAGCACGTCGATGGTGCGTCGTTCGCCGGGGTATTTCGGTGTGAAGTGGGAGGCTTCGTCGAGCCGCAGTCTCGTGGATGCTCTGGGCTCGCGGAGCAAGTGCGGGATCTACCGTCTGCGTTTCGCCGACGGGACGGCCTATGTCGGTCAGGCGATCGATGTCGTCCAGCGGTACAAGCAGCACGTCAAGGACTGGCATCCGCTGGAGATCGTGGGCCTCGACTTCCGCGTCGAGAAGCGGGAGGACCTGAGCCAGCGAGAGCTGGAGACGGTCTGGTACTTCGAGGGCGCGGGCAACCTGCGCAACAAGCTGTTGATGACGCTCTCCGATGGTGAGGGCTGCGCACTGAACGACGTCGTCAGACCGGAGGATCAGGACGCATGGGTACGAGGGGGCGAGGTCTCGTCGGGCGTGCAGGGGAACGCCGACGTCGGTTCGGAGCATGCGCCTTCGACCAAGCTGCGACGCCTGTTGGACCGCGAGGACTGGCCGGAGATCAGGGCGTTCTTGTCGACCTTCGTCCGGTCAGCGGTGATCGCTCCCGAAGCTACGGCAGGTCGGTTCTGGAGCGTCGAGCCGCTGCCGCGGGCCCGGCGGGACAACACCCTCGGCCGTGAGCTGGCCCGGGTGCATGTCTATGGGCTGGACGTCCTGTCAGTCTTCGAGGTTCGGTCTCGACAGGGCGAACGTCTCGTCGCCAACGCCATCGTGGCCGAACCGGAGCTGAACGGGTGGGGTGAGCGCTGGAAGTGGCTCGTCACCGCGTTCAAGCTCTCCTCCTATGCCGGCGAGGGCAAGGGGCTGGGCTACTACCAGGACGTGAACTTCACGTCCCACCGGTCGATGACGGAGTTCTTCGAGCAGGTGCAGCTGCTGCGTGCCGCACGGGTGATGACACTTGCGCGGATGCGCCGGGGTGCCATCCAGACCAAGGGGCACACACCGGAGCTGGTACGTCAGATCCTCGAGGAGTAGGTGGTTCCCAAGGGGGCCCCCGTCGTCCCGCGATCCCGGTCGTCAGCGGGAGGCGTTCCGTGAGGGTGCCGACAGCACGTAGTGAAACCCCTTGCCCCGGCGAGAGGGCCAGGCGGGCTCCACGAGGCCCTCGTCCTCGAGGATGCGGAGGGTTCCCCCGACGTTGGTAGGGGATGCGTCGACGAGCCCTCCGAGCTCGGTGGAGCTGATGCGTCCGCGCTCCCTCACGTAGTCCCGGGCGATGGTCTCGCGGCGGGGTATCGGCCGGGTGTACGCCAGTTCCTGGTCGAGGTCGGAGAGGCGCTCCCGCGCGGCGGACGTCAGTGTCCACACAGGGTCTGCGGAGTCAGGAACACCGTTGAGCCTCTGGACCAACGGTCGTCCTCCGACGGAAGCGCGTGAGAGTCGGGCGAGGACTCCTGAAGCCCGTTCGACGGTGTCCTGGATGAGACGAGAGCTCTGTAGCGGGTCGGTCCATCGACGATCGACCAGCTGTCGCAGGACGAGCAGAGTGTTGACGTCGTCGGACTGCTCGATCGGTTCGACCTCGTCGAGCCAGGCGACCCACGGTTCGTCCACCTCCTCGGCGATCAGCGACGCGCGAACATTCGGTCCGCCGATCTCCTCGATCTGCGGCCGGGGGTGGCCGCGTCGAATCATCTCGCCGATCATCCGGTCCACGCCCACGCCCTCTCTCTCAGCCACGCGGAGTGCCGCGAGGAGCTCGCTGAGGGCACGGTTCCGTGACCTGGACGGGTGCGTGATGATGTTGTCCGGCGTCACGCCACCCACGAAGCCGCCGGGGCTCGTCACGCGCAGAGACCGGCCGACCTGCTCGACCAGGGTGGGCTCCGGGCTTGCCCACTCGCGATGGGCGACACCGTTGACGACCGCCTCGCGTGCGGCGCGCAGGGGGATCTCTCGCTGCTGCCCGATCACGAGCCCTCGTCGGACGTGCACAGCCGGCGTGTTGGCCTCGAGGGCTGCCAGCAGCTCGCCGAGCTCTTCGAGCAGCGACCGGTCGCGGCGTCGCACTCGGGTCAGGCTGTCGCCGCCCTGGTGCTCACGCTTGACGTAGTCGAGACACGGGTCTCCGCGGCCGACGAACGCGATGACGCCGGCGTTGGTCAGGTATCCGTCCGGGGTCACGACATTCAGCCGGCGGAGCAGGTCGAGGTCCGGCTGTCGTGCGAGTTCCGCTGCGTGCGGCTCTGTCGAAGCCTGCAGCATGTCCCGAGCCTGCTGCACGGCGCCCGGTCGGACCTGATCGGCGGTGACGGTCGACGGGTCGGAAGACCAGTCGTCGTGCAGGGCGGCCATCCGTTTCGCATGCCAGGTGTGGGGATCGACGTCGACGCAGTTGGCACCCACGCGCCATCGGATCCGGCCGTCGACGCGGATCGGCTCCAACGCCTGAGGCGCAAGGACCACCAGCAGCCTGGTGCCGCGACAGGTGCGGACCCCGATGTCAACGGTGAGAGACCGGCTGCTCAGTTCCCACAGCCGATGGCGCAGCCAGTCGGCATCGAGCTCGGTGCCGATCAGGTCGCCATCGTCGGAGACGCCGACGATGAGTGCTCCGCCGCCGGGAGTGTTGGCCATGCAGGCGGCCGCAGCGGCCAGCTCCCTGGCTGCCAGTTCGTTGTTCGCTAGTCCGGGTCCGACCGCGCCGCTCTTGTCCCGGCGGCCGTGTTCCTCCTTGAGATCGACGACTTGTCGCTCGACGCTCTCGTCCACGGGGCGGCCGTCGTCGAGGGCGTCGAGGATCGAACGCACGGCGATCTGGACCGGGCTGTCGTCGAAGAGTGTGTTCATCGGGCCCCGCTCACCTCGATCATAATTAACAGGTGTGTTAATTATAGGAGAGGCAGTCGGGAGGCGCGAAGTATAGGTAAGTGGCGCCGTCACGAGTCGGCGTGCCCCGACCCCTGCCGGACCATCGGCGTCGTGCGCTAGCGTGACGCCCACCACAACCGAAAACGGCCCGTGCCAGAGGCGGCAACCTCTGACCGGGCCTGACCACCACGAGAGATAGGACCTCTCTGATGGCTACGGCCGACGATATCAGCGCGCCCCCGCCACCCCCGGTGCGCCTCAACGCCCACGCGCCGCTGTGGCGCCTCGTCGACGCCCTGGCCGCCGCCGGCTGGGGCGATCTGCGCGACGCCCCGCAGAGCGTGCGCAGCTACCTGCTCGCCCTGGCCCGCCTCGCCGACCCGCGCACCGCCGTCGTCGAGACCACCGACGCCCAGGCGGCCGAACGCGCGGGCGTCTCGGTGCGGACCGTCATCCGTGCCCGCCGGTGGCTCCAGCATCGCGGCGTCGTCGTGATGCTGCGCCGCGGCGCACGGCAGGGGCTGCGCGGCGTGCCGTCCCTGCTGCGGGTGACCAAGCGGGTCCTGGTCGCGCTGCTGCCCGCCGCCCGATGTGCGAAGGACGCCCGCGCCCGACGTCGGGCCGCCCGGCCGGGCGGCGCCCCCGGCCGGCGCGCCCCCACCCACCCCGGGGGGCCGGCCTACCCCGCCGGGCGGCGGAACCCGGCCCCGCCGCCGCGCCCCCGTGGTCGGGCGCCCGCCGACGGCCCTCGCCTGTCCAGGAACGCCTGCGCGCCGAGGCCGCGGCGGCCTCCGCGCACCCGCCGCGCGCCGCGACGATCGCCGCCGCCCGGGCGGCGGTGCGTTCCCTGTCGGTGGCTGCCGAAAGGGTGAGCGTGTGACCGGAACCGAGATGGACAACGACCCACCGGGATACGTGGAGCTGCTCGCCGATCTCAAGGCGCGGGTGCGCGGGACACGTTTCCGAGCGGCGCGTGCCGCCAACACGGAGGTGCTGAGGCTGCACTGGTCGATCGGTCGCGACATCCTGCAACGTCAGCAGGAATCCGGGTGGGGGAGCAAGGTCGTCGATCGCCTGGCCGCCGACCTCAAGCGCGAGTTCCCCGAGCAGAGAGGCTGGTCACGCCGCAACCTGCTCTACATGCGCAGGGCCGCAGAGGTCTGGCCGACCGAGACCGAATTTGTGCAACAGGCCGTTGCACGATTGCCGTGGGGGCACCTCGCCGTGCTGCTGGACCGCCTCGCCACACGTGAGGAGCGCGACTGGTATGCCGAGAGAGCGGGCGCCGAGGGATGGTCCCGCGCCGTCCTCGAGCACCAGATCGCGATGGACCTGCGCGGTGCCCTCGGAGCAGCGCCGTCCCACGTCGCGGACGCCCTCGACGGGCCGGACTCCGAGCTCGCCCAGCAGCTCGTCAAGGACCCGTACGTGTTCGAGCATCTCGCCTTCGCCTCGTCGCAGCGGGAACGTGACATCGAACAGGCCCTGATGGACCGTCTGCAGGACACGCTCCTGGAGTTCGGGCGCCACATGGCCCTCGTCGGCAGGCAGTACCGGCTGTTGCTGGACGACGGCGCCGAGTTCGTCATGGACCTCGTGCTGTTCCACACCCGGCAGCTCCGCTACGTCGTCGTCGAGCTCAAGGTCTCGTCGTTCGAGCCGGGGCACCTCGGGCAGCTCGGGGCCTATGTCGCCGCGGTCGACGACCAGCTCCGCGATCCTCGGATCCACGCGCAGACGGTCGGCATCCTCCTGTGCACCGGCAAGAGCGGTGCCACCGTCCAGTACTCGCTGGCCTCCACGGCGGTGCCGGTCGCCGTCGCCGACTACCGCGGGTTGCCGGCCGATGCCCGTGCGGCGTTGCCCAGCGAGGTCGAGCTCGAGGCGATCGTCGACGCCGAGCTGCGGGAGCGGGCCGGTGACACGTAGGTGATGAGGCAGGCCACCTGCCACAATGACCGTGTGACGCGAGACACGCCGTCGGCCGAGCGTGCCTACCGCCGCACCCTCGCCCTGCTGACCCTCGTCGTCGCCCTGTGGTCGGTGGCCTGGGCGGTGCTCACCCCCGGCTTCCGGTCGCCCGACGAGCAGAACCACCTCAACAGCGCCGTGCGCATCGCCTACGGCGGCGGCTGGCCGGCGCCGGGGGAGGCGCGGTTCGCGCCAGTGACGGAGCAGGCCGTCGAGGAGGCCGCCTACCCGGCCGACCTGCCCGGACGCTGGCGGTACCGCCCCGACGAGACCCAGTTCGTCGACCTCACACCCGTCCCGGCCGACGAGCGCGTCCGCATCGACGTCGGCAACGCGCTGCCCCCGCCCGGCAGCAGCGCCACCGTCGACCAGATGACGCAGCACCCGCCCGCCTATTACGTGCTCGGTGCCGGCGTCCTGCGCCTCACCGGCACGGCCGACGCCCGGTGGGACGTCGCCCTGCTCGCGTTGCGCCTGCTCGACGTCGCCCTGCTCACCGCGACGGTGCCGCTCGCCGCCGCGACCACCCGCCGGCTGACGGGGTCCCGCTCCGCCGCGCTGCTCGCCGCCCCGTTCCCGCTGCTGATCCCGCAGGTCGGGCACATCCTGGGCGCCGCGAACAACGACGCCCTCGTGGTGCTCACCGGCGCCGGCGTCACCTACCTGTCCGCCCGCGTCGTCACCGGGGACCAACGCTGGCGCACCGCCGTCGGCCTGGGGCTCGTGCTCGGGGTCGGCCTGCTGACCAAGGTGATGCTCGCGTTCGCGATCCCGACCGTCGTGGCCGCCTACCTGCTCGCCCCGGGGCCGCGATCCCGCCCGCGGGCCGGCCCGTCGGTGCTCGCCCGCAGCGGGCGGGGCCTCGTCGCCCTGGCGGTCGCCTTCGTCGTCGGGGGTTGGTGGTGGGCCCGCAACTGGATCGTCGACGGCGCCGTGCAGCCCGTCGGGCTGCCGCGCGACTACGACGGCATGACCCGGGTGCCGGCGGACCAGGTGCTGGAGGAGGCGGTCGGCCGCACCGCCCAGGCGTTCTTCGGCAACCTGTCCTGGCTGGAGATCCACCTGCCCGGCACCTTCGTCGCGGTCGGCTCGACGGTGCTGGTCGTGGCGGCACTGGTCGCGGTCGCGCTGCCCGGGGCGCGCCGCGGGGCCGTGACCGTCGCGCTGCTGCCGCTCGCGCTGGCCGTGGGCGTCGTCGGCAACGCCCTGCAGGGCTGGTCGGAGACCGGCGTGCTCGTCGCCCTGCAGGGCCGCTACGTGTTCGGCGGGCTGGCCGCGCTGGCGACGCTGCTGGCCGTCGCCCTGTGGCAGCTGTGCCTGCGCCGCGAACGCTGGACCGCCGTCGTCGTCCCTGGGTTCACGACGCTCGCCGCCGTGGCCGGTGCCGCGGGACTGGTGTGGGCGTTCGGGGCGATGTACCGGGGGCCGGGGGAGTCCGCGGCACAGGCGTGGGAGCGCTGGGCCGCGTGGAGCCCGCTGAGCGGCACCGTGATCGCCGTCGCGCTCGTGGTCGTCGTCCTCGGGTTCGTCGCCGGGCTGGTCGCCGCGTGGCGGTGGTACCCCGCCGCGCGGGACCCGCGTGGCTAGACTCGCGCACGTCAGCGCCCCGGCGCTGCCCACCGCCGTCGGACCGGAGAGGGCTCGATGAAGCTCGTCGTGCAGATTCCCTGCCTCAACGAGGCCGACACCCTCCCGCTCGTGCTGGCCACCCTGCCGCGCGAGGTCGACGGGTTCGACGAGGTGGAGTGGCTCGTCATCGACGACGGCTCCACCGACGGCACCGCCGACGTCGCGCGCAACCTCGGCGTCGACCACGTGCTGCGGCACACCGCCACGATGGGGCTGGCCCGCTCCTTCCGCGACGGCGTCGACTTCGCCCTGGCCCACGGCGCCGACGTGGTGGTCAACACCGACGGCGACAACCAGTACCCCTCGAACCGGGTCGGGGACCTCGCCGCGCCGATCCTCGCCGGCGAGGCCGACATCGTGGTCGCCGACCGCCAGACCGCCACCATCGAGCACTTCAGCCCGTTCAAGAAGCGCATGCAGCGCCTCGGGTCGCGGGTGGTCAGCGCCGCCGCGAACACCTCGCTGCCCGACGCCGCCAGCGGGTTCCGCGCCTACTCGCGCGCCGCGCTGCTGCGCCTGAACGTCATCACGCAGTTCAGCTACACCATGGAGACGATCATCCAGGCGGGCAACAAGCACCTGCGGATCGTCTCGGTGCCGGTGGTCACCAACGCCAAGACCCGCGAGTCGCGGCTGTTCCGCAACATCTGGCAGCACATGGGGCGGTCCGCCCGGGCGATCGTGCGCAGCTCGATCATGTTCCGCCCCCACCTGGTGTTCCTGACCCTGGCGGCGCTGTTCTTCCTCGCCTCCGCGGTACCGGCCGTCCGGTTCCTCGTGTTCTTCGCCCAGGGGGAGGGCGACGGGCACGTGCAGTCCCTCATCTTTGCCGCCGCGATGCTGGTGGGCACCCTGCTGTGCCTCGCGCTGCTGGTGCTGGCGGACCTGCAGCGCACCAACCGCATCCTCGTCGAGGACACCCTGGAGCGGGTCAAGAACCTGCAGTACGGGCGCGACACGTGATCGTCGCGTTCGGCACGTACGACGCCACCCGGCACCCCCGCGCCGGCGTCCTGGTCGCCGGCCTGCGCGCACACGGCCATCGCGTCGACGAGCTGAACCGCCCCCTCGGGTTCTCCACCGCCGAGCGGGTCCGGATGCTGCGCCAGCCCTGGCGGCTGCCGCTGCTGGTGGTGCGCCTGCTGACCTGCTGGCTCGCCCTCGTGCGCGACGACGTCGCCCACCGCCGCGCGCACGGCGCCCCGGACGTGCTGCTGGTCGGCTACCTCGGCCACTTCGACGTCGTCCTCGCCCGCCTGCTGCACCCGCGCACCCCGGTGATCCTCGACCACCTCGTGTTCGCCGCCGACACCGCCACCGACCGCGGCGCCCGCGGCCTGCGCGTGCGGCTGCTGCACGGGCTGGACCGGCTCGCGCTGGCCTGCGCCGACGTCGTCGTCGTCGACACCGACGAGCACCGCGCGATGCTGCCCGGGAGCCTGTTCGCGCCGGCCGTCCGAACCCGCTCCCGCCGGACGCGTCAGGCTGTCGTCGTGCCGGTCGGGGCCCCCGAGGCGTGGTTCGCGCCCGTGCGCGACGGCGGTACTCCGGACGAGGGCACGTCCGACGACGGCACCCGGGACGACGCCGGACCCCTGCGGGTCGTCTTCTTCGGCCTGTTCACCCCGCTGCAGGGGGCCGTGGTCATCGCCGAGGCGCTCGCCGACGCTTTGCCCCGCGCCGCCGCCACGGGCCGCCCCATCAGCGCCACCCTCGCGGGCACCGGCCAGGACCACGCCGCCGCCCGTGCCGCGCTCGCCGGCGTCCCGGGCGTCACCTGGCACGACTGGGTCGAACCCGGCGACCTGCCCGGGCTCGTCGCCGACCACGACGTCTGCCTCGGCATCCTCGGGGCCACCCCCAAGGCGCTCCGCGTCGTGCCCAACAAGGTCTTCCAGGGCCTCGCCGCCGGCTGCGTGGTCGTGACCTCCGACACCCCGCCCCAGCGCCGCCTGCTCGGCGACCACATCGAGCTCGTCCCTGCCGGGGACGCCGCGGCCCTGGCCGACCGGCTCGTCGCGCTGACCGACCCGGCCGAGCTGGCCGCCGCCCGGATGCGCGCCCTCGCCGGGCGGGACACCGTCCGGCCCGCCGCCGTCGTCGGCCCGCTCCTCGACGCCCTTGCCGCCCGCGGGGTGCGGCCGTGACCGGCACGCCTGCCGGCCGCACGGACGCCGGGGGTGCCGGACGCCCCGGCACCGTCGCCCGTCTGCTCGCCGTGCTGCGCTCGCCGTGGGTGCGCTGGGGGTTCCTCGTCCTGGCGCTGGCGCTCGCGGTGTACGCCGTGGTCTCCGTCCGGGACGAGCTGGCCGACGCCGCCACCGCGCTGTCCGCCGGCCGGCTCGCCGCGGCCGCGCTGCTCGCGGTGCTGTTCGTCGGCTGCACGCTGCTGTCCTGGCGGGCCGTGCTGGCCGACCTCGGCTCCCCGCTCGGGCTGCGCACCGCGGTCGCCGTGTTCGGCATCAGCCAGCTCGGCAAGTACGTGCCCGGCGGGGTGTGGAACGTCGTCGCCGCGGCCGAGGTCGGCGCCGACCACGGCGTCCCGCGCCGCCGCACGGTGACAGCCACCGCCGTCGCCACCGGTGTCGGACTGGTCTCCGGGGCGGTCGTCGGCGTCGTGGCGCTGCCGTTCCTCGCCGTCGAGACCCTGCAGGGCTGGAGCTGGGTGCTCTGGCTGCTGCCCGCCGTCGTCGTGCTGCTCCTGCCGCCCGTGCTGAACCGGCTGCTCGACGCGGCGCTGCGCCTGGCCCGCCGCCTCCCGCTGGAGCACCCGCTGTCCTGGCGGGGCCTGGGGGCCGCCGCCGGCTGGGCCGTGGCCGGGTGGCTGCTCGCCGGCGGCCAGGTGTGGCTGCTCGCCACCGGTCTCGGCATGGCGAGCGACGTGCGCACCGCGGCGCTCGCCGTCGGCGGGTACGCGCTGGCCTGGATGGTCGGGTTCCTCGTCGTCGTGGTGCCCGCCGGTGCCGGGGCCCGCGAGCTCGTGCTGCTCGCCGTCCTCGCCGGGGCGCTGCCGCACGCCGCGGTGCTGCTCGTCGTGCTGGTCAGCCGGGTCCTGGTCACCCTCGCCGACCTGCTGTTCGCGGGCCTCGGGGCGCTCGGGCGCCGGCCCGCCGGGGTGCGGTTCGCCCCGCTGGCGCCGCGGGCCTGGCTGCGCTGGGACGTCGTGCGGCGCCTGCTGCCGGCCACCCGGTCCACGGTGCTGGAGATCGGCTGCGGGCAGGGCGGGGTCGGCATGCGGATCGCCGTGCGCCACGACTACACCGCCGTGGAGCTCGACGGCGACTCGTGGCGCATCGCGTGCGAGCGCGTGGCGGCCGTCGACCCGGACGCCCGGGTGCTGCACGGGGACCTGACGGTGCTGCCGCCCGAGGAGCGGTTCGACGTCGTGTGCGCGTTCGAGGTGATCGAGCACGTCGAGGACGACGCCGCGGCGCTGGTCGAGTGGGCCGCCCGGGTGCGCCCCGGCGGGATGCTGCTGCTGTCCACCCCCGCCGACCCCGACCGGTTCGGCCCGTGGGACGAGATGGCCGGCCACTACCGCCGCTACGACCCGGACGACCTGCGGGAACTCCTGAGCGCTGCCGGGCTGGCCGACGTCGTCGTGCGCCGCTACGACGCCCCGCTGGGGTACCTGCTCGAGGCCGTCCGCGACCGTCTCGCCCGGCGGCAGCCGGTCCGTGCCGGCGCGCAGGCACCGGCCGGCGCGGACGTACCGGCCGGCGCGCCGTCGTCGGACCCCGGCCTCGCCGCCCGCACCGCCGACTCCGGGCGCCGGCTGCAGCCGCGGGCCCGGCTCACCGGGATCGCGACGGCGGTCGGCACCTGGCCGTTCCGGCTGCTGCAGCGGGCCCTGCCGCACGCCGGGACCGGGCTCGTCGCCGTCGGCACCCGCCCGCCGGACCCCGAGCACAGGAGTGACCCGTGAGCACGAACCTGCCGCCCCTGACCCTGTTCGGCGCGCTGCGCTGGGACGTGGTCCGTCGTCGGCTGCCCGCCTCCGGTGTGCGCGTCCTGGAGGTCGGGTGCGGTCAGGGCGCCGTGGGGGTGCGCCTCGCCGCCGCCGGGTACGACTACACCGGCGTCGAGATCGACCGTGCGAGCGCCGAGGTCGCGGACGCCCGGCTGGCCGGCGCCGGACTGCCGGGACGCGTCGTGCACGGGTCGGTGGAGTCGGCGGGGCTGGCCGGCGGGTTCGACGTGCTGTGCGCCTTCGAGGTGCTCGAACACCTCGAGGACGACGCCGGGGCGCTGGCCTCGTGGCTGCCGCTGCTGCGCCCGGGAGGGCTCGTCCTCGTCTCGACCCCCGCCTGGCAGGACCGGTTCGGCCCGATGGACACCGCCGTCGGGCACCACCGCCGTTACGACCCGCCGCAGATGCGCGAGCTGCTGCGCGGCTCCGGACTCACCGACGTCGGCGGCCGGCTCTACGGGATGCCGCTCGGTTACGCGCTCGAGGCGGTGCGCAACCGGGTCGCACGGCGGCGGCTGACGGCCGACGGGACGACGACCGCGGAACGCACCGCGCGTTCCGGGCGGCTGTTCCAGCCGTCGACCGCCGCGACGGGGGCGGCGATCACGGCGGCCACCTGGCCGTTCCGCCTCGCGCAGCGGGCGTTCCCCGCGACGGGGCCGGCGCTCGTCGCCTGGGGCCGCCGTCCCTGACCCCCGTGGCGCTGTGGGCATGAAATCTGCAGCTCCGCAGGGGGCCAGACCTGCAGATTTCATGCCCACAACGGGCGGACGGGCCGGGGTGCGCAACGGGCCGACGGGTGAATCCCGCTGCGAGGTCCGCTCTCCGGTTGCCGGTCGGCGGGACGCTGATTACAGACGTCTCATGCCGAGTGTGCCCCGAGCAATCACGCTGGTGAGCCCCGAGGGCGCGACCCTCGGCCATGCTCTCGCGGCCGCGCTGGCCAGCCGTGGCTGGACCGTCCTGATGCGGCGTACCGAGGGTGTCCTGCCGGACCTCGGCGGACAGGACGTCGTGGTCCTGGTCGAGGACGACCACGGCAACTGGACCTGCCGGCGGCCCCTCGCGGTCGGTCGGTCGTGGATCTGCATCGGATCGGTGCGGTCGCTGCCCGGCCTGCTGGCGATGCAGCGGCGTGGAGCCGTCGTGCTCAACCAGTCGGCCCCGATGCTGACACTGGTGTGCCACGTCGAGACGGCCGTCACCCGGGCGGCGCCCGCCGACCTCGCCGTGGCCGCGCTGACGCTGCGGCGCCGGTTGGCGGAGCGGGACGGGCTCAACCTCCTCACGAGCACCGAGGACGCGATCCTGCGGGCGATGCTCGCGGGAGCCAGCGCCGCGCAGATCGGTCTCCATCGGCACGCCTCGGTGAACACCGTCAGGACCCACATCAAGGCCGTGCTCGCCAAGCTCGGCGTCCGGTCCCAGCTCGAGGCCGTCGCCGTCGCGCACCGTGCGGGGTGCATGGAGTGGTTGTTCGACGCGATGGTGAAGTTCACCAATTCTGGTGACGACGACCTCGTGTGCGGCGGTCGACAGTGAAAGCGACAGCGACCTTCGTCGGATGGCGCAACCCCTCCGGCACCGGTCGACCATCCCGCACACCGGAGGACTGCCGTGCGACAGGACGTGAAGAACCCCTCGTCGACCCTGCTGAACACCACCGTGGTGGGCCAGCCCTGGGCGGACGCCTACCAGGTCGGTGCCGGCGTCGACGCCGTGACCGGCCAGCTGCGCAGCTCGGCGATCGAGAAGCCGACGCTGACCCCGAGCAAGAACCAGCGCACCGAGTACAGCTACGCCCTCATGGAGTCCCAGAAGGACCTCGAGCAGCTCGTCGAGACCTCCCTCAAGGGCTCCTACAACATCGAGGGGGTCAAGACCTCGGCGAGCACGTCCTTCCTGGAGAAGGTCGTCGTCTCCGAGCTCGCGGTCACGATCGTCGCCGCGATCTCCGTCGAGGACAGCGAGTACTCGCTCGCCCCCGACTACGTCCTGGCCGTCACCCCGGGCCCGGACTTCCGAGAGCGGCACGGCGACTACTTCGTGGCCGGCTACCGGGCGGGGTCCTCCCTGTACGCGGTCTACCAGTGCCGATTCTCGTCCACGGAGAAGCGGCAGGAGTTCGCCGCCGCGCTCTCCGCCGAGGTGCCCGACGTCCTCAGCGCCGAGGGCAGTGTGGCCTTCCAGAAGGTCGCCAGCTCGCACGAGGCTCGCGTCAACGTCAACGTCGACGTCGTCGTCGACGGGGTCCGGGGCACTCTGCCGCCCCCGAAGGACGGGTGGACCCCGGGGACGATCATCTCCGAGGTGATCCCCTGGTTCATCGAGAACCTGGTGCCGGTGCCGCTGGAGAGCTACCTCGAGCACTACCGGATGATCGACCCGGAGATCTCCGGCGAGGTCCCGATCGCCCCGTCCGTGTTCGCGGACCTCAGCTATCTCTACTCCGCCTTCTGGGTGGCGCGGTCGCGCGAGCGAACCTGTCCCGCGTTCGGCAAGGGACTCGTCTCCGGACCCTTCGAGCGGCTGCGCATCGACCTCGAGGCGCACCAGGCCTCGCTCGCCACCGACCCGGAGTCGGTCCGCAAGTACACGGGTGACGTCGAGGACCTGCTGGGCACCCTCGACGAGATCGACAACCGGCAGGCCTTCTACTCCCAGGTCGTCAAGGCCGCCGCCACCGAACCGGCGAAGGGGCACCGCATCGACGCCGACAAGGGCACCGTCCGGTGGGGGTACGGCTTCCAGGCCGGCACGCGCCCCGGCGTGGACGTCAGGAGCGAGAAGTTCGACTACAAGGCGGATGCCAAGGCCTTCGGCTGGCAGGATCACGGGTTCACCTACCGGAACACCTCCCGCGTCGTCGTGGGCTGGGACGTCGTGTGCCAGTGGAACGACTTCGGCGGCGACTGGGAGAAGCGCAGCGACCGGATCATCGGTCGCGACGGCGGCACCGTCTGGGTCAAGAGCGACTACTGGCGCAGCTGCTACTGGTCCGTGACGTTCCACACGGTCGATGCCTCGCTCTACCCGGTCGGTCCCTGGACCGCCGACGCGGTGCACTCCTCGGGGTTCACGATGCACGAGGCCCCCCAGGTGACGTCGGTCGAGGAGTACTGGACCGCCGAGCGGATGCGCGCCGCGACACCCGTCGACCGCTCGACGGCCCACGAGGGTGCCCCGGCCGTCGCCGTGCGTCCTCAGGACGTGGGGCCCAGCGAGACCGTGACGGCGGAGGCGACCACGACGCCGGTCGCCGCATTCGGGGAGTACCCGGCCCGGACCGTGGGCAAGCTGTTCTTCGTCATGGGCGACCAGGACTGCGTGGCCTCGGGTGTCGTGGTGCACCGGAGCGGGATCATGACCGCGGCCCACTGCCTGGTCATGGACCACGAGGCGCACAGCCTGGTCTTCGTGCCGGCCTACATCGACGGCGAGGCGCCGTACGGCCGCTGGCCCGTCCCGACCGTCGCGTGGCCCGACGCGTGGCCGCAGGGACGGTCCACCGCCGACGACCTGGGTTTCGGTCGGGTCGCGACAGCACCCGACGGGACAGAGATCGGGGACGTGGTGGGATGGGTCGGCATCACCACGCGTCCCGACGTGCGTCGGTGGGACGACGTCGGCTACCCCGCTCAGGCGATCGCGCAGTTCCCGTTCGACGGGCAGCGGCCCTGGCAGAGCTCGGGTGCCCGGCTCACCTCGGACGAGGAGCGCATCGTGGCCAAGGCGGACGACCTCACCGCCGGCGGCAGCGGCGGGCCGTGGTTCGCGTCCGACGACCCGACGGCGGTCAACGGAGTGTTCAGCACGTACAACACCTCGGAGCACATCGTGTGGAGCCCCGAGTTCGCTGAGTGGGTGCTGACCTTCTACCGGCACTGCTTCGGCTGACGGGACCGGGGAGTCCCTGGTCCCCGGTGCCGCGGGCGGACCGTCCGCGGCACCAGGGATCACGGCGCGTAGTCGGTGCCGTACTCCGCGACGTACTCGTCCATCGTGTCGGTGCGCAGCGCCTCGCCGAGGGCCGCCGTCTGCGCCTCGTCCACGAGGTTCACCGACGCCCCGTCCACCGTGCCGAACCCGGTGATGGGGACCATGAGGCCGACGACGTCGTCGCGGGTCAACGACGCGGCCAGCGGGACCAGGTCCACGAACTCCTCCACGCCGAGGTCGCCCGTGACCTTGACGTTGTTGAACATCAGGGCCACCAGCTCGGCGACCGCCGTCGGGTCGTCGGACGTCTCGGCGATCCGGTCCATCATCCCGATCACCGCCGCCCGCTGCCGCTCCGTGCGGTCGAGGTCGCCCAGCGGCAGCCGCTTGCGTTCGCGCACGTAGATGAGGCCGTCGGTGTTCTCCAGCGTGATCCGGCCCTCGGGGAAGTCGACCACGCGCCCGGTCGAGAGCACCTCCACCGTCGAGCGGTGCTTGTTGTCGACCTCGAACCCGTCCAGGGCGCGCGTCAGGTTGATGAACCCGGTGAAGTTGGTCTGCATCGCGCCGTCGATCTCGACGCCGCCGAGCAGCCCCGAGGCGGTGTCCATCAGCGTCTGCGTGCCGCCGCGGGCGAACGCCGAGTTCATCTTGCCCTCGCCGAGCCCGGGGATGTCCACCCACATGTCCCGGGTGAACGACACCAGGTACAGCGCCGACCGGTCCGCGGGGACGTGCGCGAGCATCATCGTGTCCGCGTTGCCGGACAGCGAGGACGCGTCGCGCGAGTCGGTGCCGATGAGCATGATGTCGTGCGCCCCCTCGCCGAGCGGGTCCTTCCGCTCCGGGGCGGGCACCGACTGCTTGGGGGCCGTGCTCGGCTCGGGGCGCACGGTCTCGGTGGGGGCCGGCTCCGCGGTCGTCGAGGCGTCGGTGCACCCGGCGAGCAGGAGCACCCCCGCGGTCGCCAGGGCGGTCAGACGCGCCAGGCGCGATCGGGGAGTCATCCGAGGTCCTTCCGGTTCGAGGTGGCGGCGCCCGCCGCCGCGGCGTACGCCAGGTCGTAGCGCGCCACCAGCTCGCGCCAGGTCCGCCCGGCCGCCACCGACCGACCCGCCGTCACCTGCGCGGCCCGGGCGTCGTCGTCGGTGAGCAGGTGCTCGACGGCGCCCGCCCAGGCCGCCTCGTCGTCGGGCGTCACGAGCAGTGCCGCCGGGTCGCCGCCGTCGACGGGGGAGCAGACCTCCCGCAGCGCCGGCAGGTCGCTGGCGACCACCGGACGGCCCAGGGCCATCGCCTCCACCGGCTTCAGCGGCGTCACCAGGCGGGTGACCCGGTCCGGTCGCCGCGGCACCAGGACCACGTCGAGCGCCGCCAGGTAGGTGTGCGCGACGTCCCGCGGCACGCGGCCCGGCATCGTGGTGTGCTCGGCGATCCCCAGCTCGGCCGCGAGCCGCAGCAGACCCGGGCGTGCCACGCCGTCGCCGACCACGAGCGCGCCGGCGTCGACCCCGGCGTCCCGCAGCCCGGCGACCGTGCGCAGGATCGTGTCGATGCCCTCGTAGCCCACCACCGAGCTCACCGTGCCGAGCAGGTACCGGGGGCCGGTCAGCCCGAGGCGCTCGCGGGCCGCGCGCGGGTCGAGCGGGTCGGCGTCGAGCAGCGCTTCGTCGACGGCGTTCGGCACGACGGTGATCCGGTCGGCCGGGACCCCCCGGGCCGCCAGCTCGTCGCGCATCGTGCCGCTGAGCGTGACCACGTGGTCGGCGGTCCGGGCCAGCTCGGTCTCCTTGGCGCGGATCAGGGCGAACCGCTCGGACGCGGTCGCCGCCTCGCGGGCCTCCGCGGTCGGGTGCGACGCCGCCCACGTCTCCTCGGGCAGGCCGCGCACCTCGTAGACCCACGGCAGGCCGACCCGGCGGGCGGCCTCGCGGGCCGCGGCTCCCGTGGTCCACGGCGTCGTCGCGTGCACGACGTCGGCCCCGGACCCTCGCACGGCCTCGACCAGCAGCGCGGTCGCGTCCTCGGCACGGCGGGCCGGGTCCGACGGCAGCGAGCGCGGGACCAGCCGGGAGTACGGCACGCCGTCGACGACGTCGGTCCCGCGGGCGCCCAGCGCCCCGATCGTCAGCGGGTATCCCGCCCGGGTGGTCGCCGTGACCCGGTGGCCGGCGGCGCGCTGGGCCGTGAGGATCGCGTGCGTGCGCAGCGTGTAGCCGCTCTGGGTGTGCGGCAGCGAGTTGGTCAGGTGGTGGTGCACGGCCACCGGGTGCTGCGGCGCGCGGGGCGTCGTGACGCCGGCGGGTGCCTCGGCGGCCGGGTCCGGGGCGAGCGTGGCGGCCTGCCCGAGCAGGGACCGGCGCACCCGTCGCGCCGTGCGACCCTGCGGTTCTGCGTCGCGGATCGCGGTGACGTCGCCGGCCGCCCAGGCGGCGCGCAGCCGGCCGGCCGGCCCGGAGGTGCCGTCCCCGACGACACGCTCGACGCGGGGGACGACGACGGCGCTGAGCCGGGCGGGCAGGCGGCGGCTCGCCTGGAGCACCAGCCAGGCGGGGTCGGTGACCAGGGCCCCGAGGACGAACGAGGCCGTGAACCGCAGGTTGCGCGCGAGCTCGGCCGCGCGGCTCACCGCGCGGTCCTCGGCCGCAGCTCCCCCTCGGGGGCCGGCCGTGACGGGGACGGCAGCGTGGCGCGCGGCGACACCGAGCGCGTGACCAGCACCTCGGGCCCTGCCGACGGGGCCGCGGGCGCGGTGCAGGCCTGGCACGGGCCGCGGCGGTCGGCGGCCGCGTGGTGCGCGGCGGCGTCCGTCAGGTGGTCGACGAGCTGGACGTAGTGCGCACCGAGCACGTCGTCGTCGGCGTTGGCCCGGACCCAGCGTGCCGCGGCCGCCGAGGCGGTCGGGGCCGCGCCGTCGTCCACCCAGGTGCCCCACAGGTCCGCCAGGCCGTCGACGTCGCCCGGCATGACGACGGCGCCGGCGCCGGTGGTGGCGACCAGGTCGGCCGCCTCACCGGCGACGCAGGCGGTGGCGAGACGCCCCGAGGCCATGACCTCGTACAGCTTCGACGGGACCGTCCACTCGAGCGGCTCCCAGTCGCGCAGCGACACCAGCACCGTGTCCGCCCAGGCGTAGAGGTCGCGGATCTGCTCGTGGGGGACGGGGTCGCCCAGCACGACGGGAGCCTCCAGCTGGTCGACCAGGCGGCGGACGGTCCCGAGCTCGGCGCCGGTGCCGACGATCCGGACCTCGACGGCTCGGCCGCGGTCGCGCAGCCGGGCGGCGGCCCGCACGACCGTCTCGAGGTCCTGGGCCCGTCCGATCGTGCCGGCGTAGGCGGCGCGCAGGGGGCGGTGGTGCAGCGGGTGCGTGCTCACCGGGCTCTCCGGGGAGGCGGTGGGCTCCGCGGACCCGGTGCGCACCGGGTCGAACGACGTGCCGTTGCGCACGACGGCCACGCGTCGCACGCCCCGTGACCGCAGCACGTCGGCGAAGGTCTCGGTCGTGGTGACGACCGCGTCGGCCCGGCTCTGCAGGCGGCTGACCGTGCGGTGCACGACGGCGCGGGCGGCGCCCAGCACCCGGGCCTTGAGCGAGCGCCGGGCCCGGAACAGACCGGCCGGCTCGATGAGGTCCGGCCAGGCATCGCGCATCTCCACCACGAACCGGGCGCGCAGCAGGCGTGCCACGATCCAGGCGGCGAACATCGACGGGATGCCCGGGACGGTGCCCACCACGACGTCGGGGCGCCGGGTCGGGTGACGGAACAGGCGCAGCCCGAGCACGACCGTGCTCCACGCCGCCACCGCCTGGTCGACGGAGCGGGAACGGAGCCGGTTCGTGTGCTCGCGGAACCGGGTGCGCACGATCCGCTCCCCGTGCACCCCGCGGCTGACGCGGCCGGGGCGGTACTCCGGCAGGTCCGCGAACAGGCGACCGCTGGGGTAGTGCGGGGGAGGGGTCAGGACGGACACGTCCACACCGGCCTCGATGAGCCGGGGGGTCAACGAGCCCCACCGTCGTTGGGGTGCGCCGTGCTCGGGAGCGTAGTGATGGGTGACCAGCAGCAGATGTCGCCGCGACCGTGTCGTCGTGGAGCTCATCCGTCACTTTCGTCTCGTGGTCCGGGCCGGGCGGGTGCCGCACGAGGTGCGGTCGCCCCCGGTAGATGATAGAGGCAACCGGACACACTTTCATCACCCCGTCTTTGCACGTCCGGGCGTCGCCGTCGGATGCCGGGGCCTATCATCTGCGCTGTGACGCATCCCCCGCGCGAGCCGTTGGTCCCTGGAGTCCCCGACGACCCCCCGCCGCAGCGGCACGCCAAGCGACGACCGGGGATGAGCACCACGAGTCGGTCCCTGGTCGTGGTCGGCGTCCTGGTCGCCGTGCTGGCCGGTGCGGCCTTCGGCGGCATGTGGTGGTTCCAGCAGCGCCTCGACGAGAACGTCGAGAAGCTGGGCGACCCGTTCGCCGCCGTGAGCGAGCGGCCGGAGCCGGCCCAGCCGGAGAGCGCCGAGGAGCTCACCGACGTGAACTTCCTGGTCCTGGGATCGGACTCGCGCATCTCGGCCGGCGACCCCTCGCAGTGGGAGGCGGGCGCCCAGCGCACCGACGCCATCATGCTCGTCCACCTTCCCGCCTCCCGGGAGAACGCCGTCGTCGTCTCCATCCCGCGTGACTCCTGGGTCGACATCCCCGGCCACGGGCAGGCGAAGATCAACGCGGCGTTCTCCTACGGCGGGCCGTCGCTGATGATCCAGACCGTCGAGAACCTCACCGACGTGCGGATCAACCACTTCGTGGTGACGGACTTCGACTCGTTCGTGAGCATGACCGACGCGCTGGACGGCGTCCGGATCCGCGTCCCCGAGGACATCGGCGACGGCGACGAGGTCTTCTTCTCCGCCGGCGTGCACATGATGAGCGGCGAGGAGGCCCTGGCCTACACCCGCCAGCGGTACGGGCTGTCGAACGGCGACTTCGGGCGGGTGCAGCGTCAGCAGAACTGGATGCGGGCCATCCTCGGCAAGGTCAACAACAACCGCCGCGACCCCGTGAAGATGACCCGGTTCTTCGAGACCGTCAGCGAGTCGGTGGCTGCGGACGACGAGCTGACGATCGACCGCATGCAGGAGCTCTTCGACCAGGCCTCGGAGATCTCCACCAACGACGTCGTGTTCATGACCGTGCCGTACGAGGGGGTCGGTCGCTCCGCGGACGGTCAGTCGATCGTCGTCCTCGACGAGGACCCGATGACGAAGCTGATGACGGCGATCGGAGACGGCGAGGCGATGTCGTTCATCGAGGAGCACGGCGAGGAGCTCGAGCTGCTGCCCGCGACCGTCAAGTAGGCCGTCCGGCCGGCGGCCCCGCCCGCTCCGCGCGTCCCCCCGCTGTGGGGCCGGAACATTGCCCCACCCCCCCGGGGGGCGCGGGGAAGTTGACGCCCCCACC